>NZ_CP035951.1:0-1200000 GCF_013376875.1 Acidovorax sp. JMULE5 | reverse complement strand
CGGGTTGAACTTGACATGGTAGGTGCGGCCGCTGGCGGGGTGCGAGCGGCGGCCGCTCATGCGTTCGATGATGGCGTCAAAAGGCACATCGATTTCGAGCACGTAGTCGAGCTTGACGCCCGCTGCCTTCATGGCATCGGCCTGGGGAATGGTGCGGGGGAAGCCGTCGAACAGGAAGCCGTTGGCGCAGTCTGCTTGCGTGATGCGCTCCTTGACGAGACCGATGATGATGTCGTCACTGACCAGGGCGCCCGAATCCATCACCGCCTTGGCCTGCAGGCCCAGAGGGGTGCCGGCCTTGACGGCTGCGCGCAGCATGTCGCCGGTGGAGATCTGGGGGATGCCGTACTTCTGGCAGATGAACGTGGCTTGCGTGCCCTTTCCGGCGCCAGGCGCGCCCAACAAAATCAGTCTCATGGAAGTCCTCGAAGGTTAGAAATCGGTTGGCGCCGCTGGCGGGGACGTTCGAAGGGCGCCTGAAGCCGTTCTGTGCGCCCGGGATGCGGTGCTCTCGTTGCGGTCGAGGATAGCATGCGACTCCCTTGCGCTGACTTACATGCTGCACCGGGTTGGGCAGGGGTGTCGCAGGGTGGATAGCCGGGGCATTCGGCGGACCGGCGCGGCGCGCGCCACCGGCCCGCTCCTCATCGGAAAAGGCTGCGAACCCGTTCCAGGTCTGCGGGCGTATCCACGCCCGGGCCAGGGGCTGCGTTGGCCAGGTGAACCGCAATGCGGTGGCCGTGCCACAGGGCGCGCAGTTGCTCCAGCGCTTCCACCGCCTCGGTGGGGGCGGGTGCCAGGGCAGGAAATTGGCGCAGAAAGCCTGCGCGATAGCTGTAGACGCCCACATGCCGCAGTGGCGCGAATCCCGCCAGGTCCGCCACACCGGGTGCCGCCGCCTCGGCGGCACCTTGCCACCAGGCCAATCCCATATGGTCCCGCGCAAAAGGGATGGGCGCGCGGCTGAAGTAGTGGGCTAGGCCACGCGCGTCCAGCACCACTTTCACCACGTTGGGGTTGGTGTAGTCGGCCAGTGACGCAATGGCGTGGGCTGCGGTGCCCATGCTGGCCTCCGGCTGGGTGGGCAGGAGGGCTGCCACAGCGTCGATGAGGCCGGGGTCTATCAAAGGTTCATCGCCTTGCACGTTGACGACCACGTCGTCCCCGTCCAGGCCCAGCTGGGTACAGGCTTCGGCCAGGCGGTCGCTGCCGCTGGGGTGGTCGGCGCGGGTCAGTATCGCTTGCACGCCATGGGCGGTGCAGGCCTGCAGGATGCGGGGGTCATCGGCTGCCACCACCACGCGGGCTGCTGCACTTTGGGCGGCACGCTGGGCCACCCGTACCACCATGGGCAGGCCCGCGATATCGGCCAGGGGTTTGTCGGGCAAGCGGCTGGATGCCATGCGCGCTGGGATCAGCACCGTGAAGCGACCGCTCGCGGTTGGAGCGCCTGGCGTGCCGGGATCCGTTGCTGCGCTCACTGCTCCAGTTCCTCGTCGGTGAGTGTGCGGGCTTCGTTTTCGAGCAGCACCGGAATGCCGTCCCGCACCGGATAGGCCAGGCGAGCGCTGCGGGAGACCAGTTCCTGGGCATCGCGGTCGTAGGTCAGCGGGCCTTTGGTGACGGGGCAGACCAGCAGTTCAAGCAGTTTGGGATCCATGGTGACAGCGCTTTCCAGGAGGTTCGTTCGGGCAGGCAAGGATGATAGCGGCGGCCCGGGCGGTGAATCGTTAATGCCTGTGGACGCCCAAGGCCAGCAGGCGCACATCCAGCGCTGCGAAAAAGGCCGGGTCAATGTGCAATTGCAGGGGCACGGCCAACGCGTCCGGGTGGTGTTGCCAGAGCTTGACAGCGTCTTTTTCGGTGCAAATTAGCGGGTAGCGCTTGTCAGATGAGCGGGTCCAGCTATCAAAATCATAGTGATCTGGCAAGGCTTCCGTGTGTGCCAGCTGCAGCGCCTCAGCCTGCAGCATGGCAAAGAACACTTCGGGGCGTGCCACGGCCGCCGCGGCATGCAGCGGCTGGCCTTGCAGGTCCGACAGTGGTACCCGGGTGCCGTCCGCACGCAAGGCATAGGGGGCCAGTCGGCGTTGCAGGCCATAGGCATGGGCGGGGTCGCTTCCAGGCGGCAGAGTCCCTGCGTGCAGCACAAAATCCACCGCGCGTGGCCAGGGCTCACGCAGGGGCCCCGCTGGCAGCAGGAAAGCGTTGCCCACGCCCTGTTCGTTGAAGATGCAGACCTCCAGATCGCGCGCCAGGGCCAGGTGCTGCAGGCCATCGTCGCAAACGATCACGTCGGTGTTTGGGTGGGCAGCCCGCAGGGCGCGGGCGGCGGTGATGCGGCGAGGCGCCACAAACACGGGCACCCGGCAGTTGCGCGCGATAAGGGCGGGTTCATCGCCCACCTCATGGGCGGGGCTGTCGGGCGTCACCTCGCGGCAGTCGGTGGTGCTGCGGCCGTAGCCGCGTGAGACCACGCCGGGGCGCAGGCCCAGACCTTGCAGATGCTGGACAACGGCAATGACCACGGGGGTTTTACCTGCGCCTCCGGCAATCACGTTGCCCACGACGATGACCGGGCGGCCAGGGTGCTCCGCCTTCAGCAGGCCGATGCGGTAAAGCCCGCGCCGCATACCGACCAGCGTGCGGTAGACCCGCGAGACCGGCCACAGCACCCAGGCGAGCGGGCCGCGTGTCTGCCAGATTTTCTGGAGCCCGGAGGCGGGTGGGGGGAGGGCTGCGCCCCGCAATGCGGGGGCGCTGGGCGAGGGCGGCTGCAGCCCGGGGGCAGCCATGCGTGTCAGCGGCTGGGGCTGCGCGCCGCAGCCGAAGACTGCGTGGCAAACGTGATCTGCGTGAGGCCCACGCGGCGCGCTGCCTCCATCACCGAAACCACGGACTGGTGCGGCGCCATCGCATCGGCGCTGATGATGACCACACTGCCCTGGCCCGCTGTGGCGGCACTGCGCAAGGCCTGCGCGATCGCGTCCACGCTTTTGCCGTCCACGCCCGTCTTGTTGACGGCGTAGCGCCCGTCGGCGGCCACGGACACGATGACTTCCTTGGGGTGGTCGCGTTGCTGCTCGGCATCGGCCACGGGCAGCGTGAGCTGCAGCTCGGTGAACTTGCTGTAGGTGGTGGTCAGCATCAGAAAGATGAGGATCACCAGCAGCACGTCGATGAACGGGATCAGGTTGATCTCCGGCTCTTCCTTGGCGCGGGGACGGAAGTTCATTGGCGAAGCCTTTCAGGCTGAGGTTTTGCCGCCGGGCCGCCCCAAGGCAAAACGCGGCCCCCTTGGGGGGCAGGGAGCCACGCGCAGCGGGCGGACCGTGGGGGCGTCATTTCTTCCGCAAACGCAGGATGTGGCGCACAAATTGTTCCGAAGCCAACTCCAAGGTGAGCAGATAGGCATCCACCCGGGCGCGGAAGTAGCGCCAGAAGATCAGCGCCGGGATGGCCACGATGAGGCCAAAAGCCGTGTTGTAGAGCGCGATCGAGATGCCATGCGCCAGCTGGGCCGGGTTGCCGCCACCCATGGCCTGGCCCACGCCACCGCTGCCGGCCTGCGAGCCAAAGATCTCGATCATGCCGATCACCGTGCCCAGCAGGCCCAGCAAGGGCGCGGCCGAGGCGATGGTGGCCAGTGCCGACAGGTATTTTTCCAGCCGGTGCGCCACGGCGCGCCCCGCGCCTTCCATGGCGGCACGCAGGTCGGTCTCGCTGCACTGGGGGTTGCTGTTGAGGGTGCGCAGGCCGCTGGCCAGCACTTCGCCCAGGGCGGAGTTTTGCGCCAACTGGTTCACCACGTCGGGGGTGGGCACGGCCTTGGACGAGACCGTGATGGCTTCATCGAGCAATTTCGGGGGGGCGACACGGGCCGTCTTGAGGGCCACGAACCGTTCGAAAATCAGCGCCATTCCCAGGACGGAACACGCAATCAGGGGCCAGATGGGCCAGCCTGCGGCTTGTATGATGGACAGCAAATCTCTCTCCGCGCAGATGAAAGCAATCGGCGATTATGGCCCAGCTTGCAGGGCCCATCTCGTCACAAACCGTTACGTTGCTGTGCGCCCCGTCGCCCCATCTGCTCACCCACAAAATCTGTGGATAACTTTGTGGGCAACCACTGTTCCAGGCCTCGCAAAGTGGCGCCACGCCGTGCTTGCAACAGATTGATGAAAAATTGCGCAATGAAAAAGCTATATAAATCAATAACTTGTACGTGCTCTGGTGTTTTGCGGGCGGTTTTTAGTTATGTGGCTGTGGTAACTGCCGCTGGCCAGATTCTGTGGAGTACTTGCGCGGTGCGCGCGGCGCAAACGCCCGCCGTTTCTCATGTTTGAGCGCCCCAGCCCCGCAGCGGCGCCGCGCGTCTGGGAAGTTGGCGCTCTATGCCGCGCCATTGCTGATGCTCTGGAGGCGCGCTTCAATCCTGTCGCGGTGCGCGGCGAGATCACGGGCTTCTCGCGCGCATCCAGTGGACATTGCTACTTCTCGGTCAAAGACGCGAACGGCCAGTTGCGATGCGCCATGTTCCGCCGTGCCGCCAGCCTGCTTGACTTTTCGCCGCGCGATGGCGAATTGGTGGAAGTGCGCGGGCGCCTTTCGGTGTACGAGGCGCGGGGCGATCTGCAGTTCATTGTGGAAAGCATGCAGCGGGCCGGGCAGGGCGCGTTGTTCGAGCAGTTCCTGCGCCTGAAGGCGCAGCTCGAAACGGAAGGCTTGTTCGACAGCGCCCGCAAGCGCCCACTGCCTTTGCAGCCGCGTGGCATTGGCCTTGTCACTTCCACCGGGGCTGCGGCCCTTCACGACGTGGTCACGGCGCTGCGCCGTCGCGTGCCGCACATTCCGGTGGTGCTGGTGCCTGCGCAGGTGCAGGGCGCCGCAGCACCTGCTTCGCTGGTTGCGGCGCTATCAAAACTGTATCTGCTTGCGCAAGCGGGACAAGCGCCAGGGGCTGATTTGACCAAAAATCCGCCCATTGACGTGATCCTGCTGGTGCGCGGGGGCGGTTCCATCGAAGATCTGTGGGCCTTCAACGACGAACAACTGGCCCGGACCATCGTGCAAAGCCCGGTGCCGCTCATCAGCGGGGTGGGGCACGAGACCGACTTCACCATCGCCGACTTCTGCGCCGACCTGCGCGCCCCCACGCCCACCGCCGCCGCCGAGCTGGTGGCCCAGCCGCGCGATGTGTGGCTGGGGGCGCTCGGGCTGCTGGCTGGGCGCATCAGCGACGGCGTGCAGCGCCAGCTCGACACCCGGCACCAGCGGCTGGACCAGGCGGCAGCGCGGCTAGGCCGCCCGTCGGGCCTGGTGGCGCGCGAGCAGATGCAACTGGCACGCCTGGCCCAGCGCATGCGCCATGGAGTGCTATTAAAATTGCAGCGGCTTGCGCAATCCCAGCAAGCGCTGGAGGCCGATTTTCCTCAAAAAAAACAACGGTGCCTGGCACAGCACGCCGAGCGGCTCGACCGCGCCGCGCTGCGGCTGGAACTGCTGGACCCGCGCTTGGTACTGCAGCGCGGCTACGCGCTGCTCACCGATACCGAGGGCCGGGCCGTGACCAGCGTGCGGCGTGCCCATCCCGGCGATGCCCTGCTCGCCACACTGGCCGATGGCGTGGTGGACGTGACGGTGGCCCAGCCGCGACTGCTGTAACGGGGTGATGTTGCGATGCGTTAGAAGGCGCGCTTCTGTAGGACAGCAGCGGTTTGTGGTGCTGCAGGCCGGATCTGGGTGGCCTCACGCTGCACAGGTCACCTGATGTTCCTACAATGCCCCCTTCGCGCTGTGTCCGACTGCATTGCTCAGGGAAAAAAAGCGTTGCAGATGGCATCCCGGAATTTCAAACCACAAGGAAACACCACCATGGAACATACCCTTCCCCCGCTGCCCTACGCCATCGATGCCCTGGCTCCGAACTACAGCCAGGAAACCCTGGAGTACCACCACGGCAAACACCACAACGCCTATGTGGTGAACCTCAACAATCTGCAAAAGGGCACCGAGTTCGAAGCCATGACGCTCGAAGAGATCGTCAAGAAGGCCAGCGGCGGTATCTACAACAATGCAGCGCAGATCTGGAACCACACGTTCTTCTGGAACTGCATGGCTCCTCAGGGTGGCGGTGAGCCAACCGGCGCGCTGGCTGCAGCCATCAACGCCAAGTGGGGCAGCTACGCCGCCTTCAAGGAAGCGTTTGTGAAGTCTGCCGTGGGCAACTTCGGTTCGGGCTGGACTTGGCTGGTAAAGAAGGCCGACGGCAGCGTGGACATCGTGAACACCGGCGCCGCCGGCACGCCGCTGACCACCGCCGACAAGGCGCTGCTGACGGTGGACGTGTGGGAACACGCGTACTACATCGACTACCGCAACATGCGCCCCAAGTTCGTCGAGACCTTCCTCGACAAGCTGGTGAACTGGAAGTTTGCCGAAGCCAACTTCGCCTGATGCGCGATCCGCGCCCCGCGAGTGACCTGTCCTGACGGACTGAGGTCTGCGGGCAACAAAAAACGGCCTTCGGGCCGTTTTTTGTTGGGGAATTTGAGGTGTTTTCGGCGTCTAGCGCTTTCTGGATAAGCGCTAGCAGCTATATAAATGATAGTAATTTGCGCTCCCGGATCATGGGGTTGCGATGTCGGCAAGACAGCGCTCGGGCAAGCAGCAGGGCCCAGGGCCAAGGCCTATGGGGCTGTGGCATCCGGATCTGCGCAAGTCCCTGGGTGGTCCTGCGTCACTTGCGGCTGAAAAGGGCTCCACCCAGCTTGGCGCCTGCCTTGATGTTTTTCTTGGCAAACCATCCCTGGTTCATCTCCAGCACGTAGCGCACCGGTTTTGCCGAACAGTGCGAATCCAGCGTCTGGGGCTTCATGTCGGCCAGGTTCACGATGGTGCCGTCGTCATCCACAAACGCCGCAGTGAGCGGCAGCAGCGTGTTCTTCATCCAGAAGCACTGCTGCGCGGGTTGTTCAAACACAAACAGCATGCCCTCGTGCTGGGGCATCTCCTTGCGATGCATCAGGCCGGTCTGGCGCTCCTGGGGCGTGGCGGCCACCTGGGCGTCAATGCGGTGCATGCCTGCGGTCAGTTCCACACGCTGCAAATTCAGCTGGGGGCCGTCCTGGGCCTGTGCCGTGGTGAACTGCAGTCCCACAGCGGCGGTCAACAGCGCGGCGGCCACGGTGCGCCGTGTGGCAGCGGAAAAAGGCAAGGCAAGTGCAAAAGCGGTCATGGGCAAGGCTTTCTGGACAAGGGGGCAGCGTCCGCACAAGGGGCGCCGAACCGGCGGGCAAAAGAAGGGGAAAAGAACGGAAAAAGAAAACGCCCGCAGTAGCGGGCGATTTTGAAGCAATGTGCATGACCCCGCGAAGGGTGCTGCATGCCAGCGTCAGGCTGCCTTGTGGGTGGTCTTTTTCTTGGCGACCTTCTTGGTGGTTTTCTTTTTGGCCGTTTTGGTGGCCTTGGCCTTTGCCTTGGTTTTGGCGACGGGTGCCGGGGCAGCAGCTACAGGTGCAGCGGGTGCAGCCATGGGCGCTGGGGCTGCGGGGGCGGGGCCGGAGCGGCTGCAGGCGCCTGTGCAAAAGCACTTGCACCCAACAGACCAGCCACCAGGACAGCGAGGAGTTTTTTCATATATGCCGTTTCCAGTGAAGGGGTTGAAAGAGAGGATCTGAAGCCGCGCAAACCTGCACGGCTTCGCCCACAACGATAGCAGCGGCGCGCGGGCTGGCAGAGGCTTTGCCCAAAAAATTGTCATTAGAATTGACTGGCTACCGAGCGCTTTGCCCCATCTGCTGAATCTGCTTCAGCTTCCACAGGAGACACCCCTTCCATGACCAGCTACCAGCACATCAAGGTGCCTGCCGAAGGCCAGAAAATCACGGTCAATGCCGACATGTCGCTGAATGTGCCGGACCAGCCCATCATTCCCTTCATTGAAGGCGATGGCACGGGGCTCGACATCACGCCGGTGATGATCAAGGTGGTGGACGCTGCAGTGGCCAAGGCCTATGGCGGCAAGAAGAAGATCCACTGGATGGAGGTGTATGCGGGCGAGAAATCCACCAAGGTCTATGGCCCTGACGTGTGGCTGCCCGAAGAAACCCTGCAGGTGTTGCGCGAGTACGTGGTGTCGATCAAGGGCCCGCTGACCACGCCCGTGGGTGGCGGCATCCGTTCGCTGAACGTGGCACTGCGCCAGGAGCTGGATCTGTATGTCTGCCTGCGCCCCGTGCAGTATTTCAAGGGCGTGCCTTCGCCGCTGAAAGAGCCCGAAAAGACCAACATGGTGATCTTCCGCGAGAACTCGGAAGACATCTATGCCGGCATCGAGTTCGAGGCCGAGTCGGACAAGGCCAAGAAACTCATCAAGTTCCTGCAGGACGAGATGGGCGTGAAGAAAATCCGCTTTCCCAACACCTCGGGCATCGGCGTCAAGCCCGTCTCCATCGAGGGCACCGAGCGCCTGGTGCGCAAGGCCATCCAGTACGCCATCGACAACGACAAGCCCAGCGTGACCATCGTGCACAAGGGCAACATCATGAAGTACACCGAAGGTGGCTTCCGCGACTGGGCGTACGCCCTGGCGCAAAAGGAGTTCGGTGCCGAGCTGATCGACGGTGGTCCGTGGTGCAAGCTCAAGAACCCGAAGACAGGCAAGGACATCACCATCAAGGACAGCATCGCCGATGCCTTCCTGCAGCAGATCCTGCTGCGCCCGGCCGAGTATTCGGTGGTGGCCACGCTCAACCTCAATGGCGATTACATCTCCGATGCGCTCGCCGCCCAGGTGGGCGGGATCGGCATTGCGCCCGGCGCCAACATGTCCGACTCGGTGGCCTGTTTTGAAGCCACCCACGGCACGGCCCCCAAATATGCCGGCAAGGACTATGTGAACCCCGGCTCCGAAATCTTGTCGGCCGAGATGATGCTGCGCCACATGGGTTGGATCGAGGCCGCCAACCTGATCATCAGTTCGCTGGAGAAGTCGATTGCCTCCAAGAAGGTGACTTACGACTTTGCCCGCCTGATGGACGGAGCCACCCAGGTGAGCTGCTCGGGTTTTGGTCAGGTCATGATCGACCACATGTAAGCCAGCGCGGCTTTTGCGCCGTTTCGCAAGCCCCTGTTCCCTTGTTGGTGCAGGGGCTTTTTGTCGTCTGGCGGCTGCAGGGCTCCGCCCGGGGCCAAACTGCCCCGATGGTCGGCGGCCCGGAACTGGCCGTGGCATTTCAGGGTTGGCAATCGGGGGGCTTCCCGCCTAAGATGGGTCCAGCCATGGGCCCGCGCGGGCGATGGCACGGGCTTGCATCCGCAGTCGCTCACAAACACAACAACGGGATGCAGAGGGATGGGTCCCCACAGGGAGTTCTGCATGGCATCTGATTTTTCTGCCGCATATTGGGAGCAAAACCCCGATGCGCTGCTGGTGCTGTCGCCTGAGGGGGTTGTGCTCAACTGGAACCCGGCTGCCGAAGCGATCTTTGGCTATGCATCGGCAGAGGCTCAGGGCAGGCGCCTCATTGATCTCATCGTTCCCGAGAACCGGGCTCACGAAGAAGACGAGATCCGGGCCGAGGCCCTGCGGGGCCTGAGCAGCACCGTGCACGAGTCGGTGCGCCGCCGCAAGGATGGATCGCTGGTGCATGTCAACGTGTCCACCAAGGCCGTGCGCGACGAAGCTGGCCAACTGCTGTACTTTCTTTCGAGCAAGAAGGATGTCACCCAGCTCAAGGTCCAGCGCGAGGCCAAGCTGCTGGAGGCGCGGTTCCGTGACCTGCTCGAATCCACACCCGACGCGATCGTGATGGTCAACGTGACAGGCCGCATCGTCCTGGTCAACTCCCAGGCCGAGCGCGTGTTTGGCTATGAAAGGACCGAATTGCTAGGGCAGGCCGTGGAGGTGCTGTTGCCACACCGCTATCGGGGCGCGCACCTGGGGCACCGCAGCGGGTTCTTTGGGGCGCCGCGCACGCGCACCATGGGGGCGGGGCTGGAGCTGCATGGCCTGCGCAAGGATGGCGGCGAGTTTCCAGTGGAGATCAGCCTGAGCCCGATCGACACCGAAGAAGGCGCGATGGTGATGAGCGCGATCCGAGACATCACCGACCGCAAGCGGGCCGACCAGAAGTTCAAGGACCTGCTTGAAGCCGCGCCGGACGCGATGGTCATCGTTGACCGTGACGGCCGCATCGTGCTCGTCAACTCGCAGGCCGTGAAACTGTTTGGCTGGAGCCGCAGCGAACTTCTGGGTCAGAAGATCGAGCTGCTGGTGCCCGAACGCTTCAGCGGCCGACACCCTGAGCACCGCCACGGTTTTTTTGCCGAACCACGCTCCCGCTCCATGGGGGCGGGCCTTGATCTGTATGGTTTGCGCAAGGATGGTTCCGAGTTCCCGGTCGAGATCAGCCTGAGCCCGCTGGAGACGGAAGAAGGCCTGTTTGTCTCCAGCGCGATCCGCGATGTGACGGAGCGCAAGCGGATCGAGCGGGCCTTGCGCGACAAGAACCTGGAGCTTGAAAATGCGGCCTTGGTCAAAGACCGTTTCCTGGCCAGCATGTCCCACGAACTGCGAACCCCGCTCAACGCCATCATCGGTTTCACGGGCACCTTGCTCATGCAGCTGCCGGGTCCGCTCAACCCGGAGCAGGACAAGCAGTTGCGCATCGTGCAGACCGGAGCGCGGCACCTGCTTTCGCTCATCAATGACCTGCTCGATGTGGCCAAGCTCAGCGCCAACAAGGTGTCGCTCCACAAGGAGCCGCTTGACTGCCGCAGCATTGTTGCGGAGGTCGCCGCCACGCTGGAGCCCGAGGCCGTGCGCAAGGGCCTGGTGTTCAATGTGTATGCCCCCGCCCAGGCCGTGCAGTTGCACACCGACCGCCGGGCCTTCAGCCAGATTCTGATCAATCTGGTGGGCAATGCCATCAAGTTCACGCCGCGGGGGAGTGTGGATGTGGTGCTGGAGGAGACCTTGTCGGCCCAGGGGCGCACTGTGCAGGTGCAGGTGCGCGACACCGGGCCTGGCATTCCGCTGCAGGAGCAGTCGCGGCTTTTCGAGGCCTTCTCCCGGGTCGAAAGCGCAGACCGGCGCCACCACGAAGGCACCGGCCTGGGCCTGCACCTGAGCCGCAAGCTTGCCGAAGCCCTGGGGGGCAGTGTGGGGCTGGAGAGCGCCGAAGGGCAGGGCAGCACGTTCATTGTGGAGTTTCAGGAGGCCAGCGCATGAAAGCCACCATCCTGGTCATCGAAGACGATGACGCCAGTCGGCAACTCGTCACCTACCTGCTGGAAGCCGCAGGCCACCGTGTGTTGGCCGCCGAAAACGGCGCCCTGGGCCTGGGGCTGGCGCTGGCCGAGGGGCCCGACCTGATCCTGTGCGACCTGCAAATGCCGATGATGAATGGCTATGAGGTGGCACAAAGCCTGCGCTCGCACCACGGGTGGCGTGTGGTGCCGCTGGTGGCCGTGACCGCTTTTTCGATGCCAGGTGACCGCGAAAAAGCCCTTGAGGTGGGTTTCGACGAGCACCTGTCCAAGCCCATCACGCCCGAAACCTTCGTGAGCCAGGTCGAGGCGTTTCTGGGTTCTTCATTCCACGCGCCGCCGGGCGCGGCCTGACGTTGGACCCCGGGTAGCATGGCCAAGATCCTTGTTGTCGATGACCTGCCGGCCAACCGCGCGCTGGTGGTCACGCTCATCGGGCACAGTGGCCACCAAGCCCTGGAGGCCGCAGACGGTGCCGAGGCCCTGGCCCTGGTGCGTGCCGAGCGCCCCGATCTGGTGATCTCCGACATCCTGATGCCGACCATGGACGGGTACGAGTTTGTGCGCCAGCTGCGCTCAGACCACCAGCTCGCCGCCACCCAGGTGATCTTCTACAGCGCGCACTACCGCGAGCAAGAGGCCCGCAACCTGGCCCTGGCCTGTGGGGTGACGCAGGTGCTGGTGAAACCCTGCGAGCCGCAGGACATTACCTCGGCCATTGAACAGGCCTTGTTGCAGGTGCCACCACAGCCCTTCCATCCGCTGGAGCACAGCTTTCAGACCCGGCACCTGCAGCTCATGACGGACAAGCTCACGGGCAACGTCGCCGAGCTGGAAACCATGAACCGGCGCCTGGCGGCCCTGACCGACCTGAACCTGCAACTGGCCTCCGAGCGCGACCCGCAGGTGCTGCTGGCCAATGTATGCCGTGGCGCGCGCGAGCTGGTGGGGGCTGAGTATGCGGTGCTGTGTGTGGTGCGCAAGCAAAGCGATGCCTCCATCACGTGTACCAGTGGCATCGAGCCCGCGCTGGGCGGGCTGCTGGACCTGCCCGTGGTGTCGCACGGCCTATTGGGGCAGTTGCGCGCTGCGCGCCGCTCTGAGCGGCTGGTCAATGAAAGCGGTGCACCCAGCGAAATCGGCCTGCCTGCAGGCTACCCGCCACTGCACACCGGCTTGATTGCGCCCATCACTTCGCTCTCGTTCTCCTATGGCTGGATCTGCCTGGCCAACAAGCAGGGGGAAGATACGTTCACGGCAGACGATGAAAAAGTTCTGGCCGTTTTGGGCGCGCAGGTGGGCCGTATCTACGAAAACGGCAGCCTTTATATCGAGATCCAGAGGCATGCCGAGCAACTGCAGGTGGAAGTTTTCGAGCGCCAGCGGGCCATGGACGCGCTGCGCGCCAGCAAGGCCAGCCTGCGAAGAGCGCAGGCACTGGCAAAAATCACCCATGTGATCAGCGGACCCGATGGCGCTTTCGAGAGCTGGCTGGACACGCTGCCCGATATGCTGGGGCTGGAGGCCGATGCCATGCCCAAGTCCGCGCGCGAGTGGCTGACACTGGTACACCCGCAAGACCGCGACATGTTCCGCCAGCATGCGCTGCAGGCCGCACACCAGGGCGCCCGCCTGGATTTCACCTACCGCCTGTTACGCGCAGATGGCGAACTGCTGCATTTGCGCCAGGTGATGGAGCCTTTGGAGGATGAGGCTGGCCGGGGCGAGCAGGGCCGCTGGTTCAACACCATCCAGGATGTCACCCGGGAGAAACGCGCCGAGGAAGAGCTGCACGAAAGCGACCGCCGTTTCAATGACATGCTCGACAAGGTCGAGATGATCTCGCTGATGCTCGACTGCGAAGGGCGCATCACCTATTGCAACGACTACCTGCTGCGCCTGACAGGCTGGGAGCGTGAAGAGATCGCGGGCCGCAACTGGTTTGACATGTTTGTGCCCCCTGAGATGGGCAATGTGCGCAGCGTGTTTGCCGATGTGCTGGCGGACCGGCCTTCGGCCTGGCACTACGACAACGAGATCCTCACCCGCTCGGGCGAGCGGCGCCTGGTGCACTGGAACAACACCGTGCTGCGCACTGTGGGCGGACAGGTGACGGGTGTGGCCGCGCTCGGTGAAGACATTACCGAGCGCCGTGAGGCCGAGCGCAAGATCAAGCGCCTGAACCGCGTGTACGCGATGCTCAGCGGCATCAACACCCTGATCGTGCGGGTGCGCGACCGCGAGGAACTGTTCCGCGAGGCGTGCCGCATTGCGGTGGAGCACGGCCATTTCCGCATCGCCTGGATAGGCCGCGTGGACCGCGCGGCGCAGCAGGTGGTGCCGGTGGGGCTGTCGGGCGTAGAGGCCGATTTTGTGCACAACATCCGCGACCGACTGGGTTTGTTTGACGTTCCCACACCGGGTGAAAGCCTTGCCGCCGCAGTGGTGCGCACTCGCAAGGCCGTGCTGTGCGACGACATCAGCGGCGACCCGCGCGTGATGCTGCGCGATCAACTGCGCCAGCGGGGTGTGGCCAGCATTGCGGTACTGCCCATCCTGGTGGGCCAGGAGGTCGCCGCCACACTGGCTCTGCTGGCAGACGAGGTGGGCTTCTTCGACGAGGCCGAGATGAAGCTGCTGACAGAGCTGTCCGGCGACATCGGTTTTGCCCTGGACCACCTCGACAAGGAAGACCGGCTGAGCTACCTCGCCTATTACGACGAAATCACCGGGCTGCCGAACCGCACCCTTTTTCTGGAGCGCACCGGCCAGCACCTGCGCCCGCGTGAGGGCACACGGCCTCTGATGGGTATTGCGCTGATGGACATCAGCCGCTTTCGCTTTGTCAATGACACGCTGGGGCGACAGATGGGTGACGAACTCCTCAAGCAGGTCGCGCAGCGGCTGCAGCACGCCAGCCGCGATGTGTACGACGTGGCACGCATTGGCATCAACAGCTTCGGCATCGCTGTGACCGACGCACGCGATGCGGGCGCGGTGGCCATGGCGGTGGACCACCTCCTGCGCGCCTGTTTTGATGCACCCTTTGCGCTGGGCGGCACCGAGCTGCGCATGGCCGCCAAGGCTGGCGTGGCCTTGTACCCCATGGATGGCGCTGATGCCGAAACGCTGCTGCGCAATGCGGAGGCCGCCGTCAACAAGGCCAAGGCATCGGCAGACAGCCTGCTGTTCTACATGTCGGAGATGAATACGCGCGTGGCCGAGGCACTGGGCATGGAAGGCCGCCTG
This sequence comes from Acidovorax sp. JMULE5, assembly GCF_013376875.1. GTDB lineage: Bacteria > Pseudomonadota > Gammaproteobacteria > Burkholderiales > Burkholderiaceae_C > Acidovorax > Acidovorax facilis. Next base: position 1,185,480 of record NZ_CP035951.1, on the reverse strand, counting down.
CGTGATGCCCTGGAGCGCGGGCAGTTTGTTCTGCACTACCAGCCCAAGCGGTGCCTGTCCACTGGCGCCCTGGCAGGCGCAGAGGCCCTCATCCGCTGGAACGACCCTGAGCGTGGCTTGGTGCCACCGGGGCTTTTCATCCCCATCTTGGAGGAAACCGGCCTTATCTACGACGTGGGGCGCTGGGCGCTTGGGCAGGCACTGGCAGACAACCAGCGCTGGCGGCAGGCCGGCCATGCGCCGCTGCGGGTGGCGGTCAACGTGTCGTTTCTGCAGCTGCGCCACCGCAGCTTTGTGGCCGAGGTGCGCGAGGCGCTGGCCTTTGACCCGGCCGCAGGGGCCGGGCTGGAGCTGGAGATCACCGAGAGCATGGTCATGGAGGATGTGGAGCACAGCCGTAGCAGCCTGCACGCCCTGCGCGAGATGGGCATCACGATTGCCATTGATGACTTCGGCACCGGGTTCTCATCACTGAGCTACCTGGCCACGCTCCCCGCTGACACCCTCAAGATCGACCGCTCTTTCATCATGGGGATGGACACCGGACCGCAAGGGCAGGCGCTGGTCTCCGCCATCATCAACATGGGGCACTCGCTGGGGCTCAAGGTGGTTGCCGAAGGCGTAGAAACGGACGAACAATGCGGCCGGCTCGCGCTGCTGGGCTGTGACGAAATCCAGGGCTACCTGCTCAGCAGGCCGGTGGCCGCCGAGGTGTTTGAAGCCCGCTTCCTAGCTTCCTAGTCCACTGAATCCGAGAAATCGGCGGTGCGCCGGGGCTGCGCCGGGTGATGCACTGGCGAGGCGCTACGCCCAATGCAGAGCAATCGCAGCAGAGGATTTGCTATTGTGTTGATAGCTTTTAGCGCTTGATAGATAAGCGCTAGAGCCAATTTTCATTCAGATTTCAAGCGGTGGCCGCTGCCGCCAGCTGCGCAAAACGCGCCAGCAGGCTGGCCGATTCTGGCGTGGCCTGCACACCTTGCTCCAGCGCTGCCACATCCATGCCTGCACGCTGCAGCGCAGGCGCAAAACACGCCACGTAGTCGCGCATCACCGAATCGCTGAACTCGGGGTGAAACTGCACGCCCCAGGCACAGGGGCCGACGCGGAACGCGTGGTGCGGCTCATGGGCGTTGGCGGCCAGCGCAACGGCACCAGGGGGCAGGCGTCGCACCGTTTGCTCGTGCACCACCTGGGCGCCAAAGCGGGCTGGCAGGTGGCCCAGCAGGGCGTCGCCCTCGGCACCGGCCAGGCGCTGCACGGCCACGGTGCCTATCTCCAGCCCGGCGGGGTGGCGCGCCACCTCGCCGCCCAGCGCGTGGGCCAGCAGCTGATGGCCGTAGCAGATGCCCAGCACGGGCACCCGGGCCGCCACCACGCTGGCCAGCCATGCGGCGGTGCGCTCGCTCCAGGGTTCGCGGTCGGTCACCATGGCGGGGGAGCCGGTCACCACCACGCCCGCTATCTGGCCGGGCTGTGGCCATGCGGTGGCGGTGCGGGCGTCCAGTGTCTGCAGCGCCAGCTGCGTGCTGGCGGGGGCCTGGTTCAGGCCGCCCGCAATCCAGTCTTCAAAGTCGCCATGCCGGGCCCGTTGGGCGGGCAGGGTGTCGCCGGTCTTGATGATCCAGAGGGTGCGGGAGGGTGTCGCTGTCATGCTGTGAGCATAGCGGCGGTGGGCTGCTCGCTGCTTGCAAAGTCCAGCGTGCGGGTGCCCACGGCGGCGGCCAGGTGCGGGTCGTGGGTCACCAGCATCAGCGCAGCGCCCGTCTCCTGCACGGCGCCCATCAGCACCTGGATGGCTTCCTGCTGCGTGATCGGGTCCAGGCGCGAGGTGGGCTCGTCCGCAAACAGCAGCGCTGGTTGCGCCACCAGCACCCGTGCCAGCGCAATGCGCTGCAGCTCGCCGCCCGACACCTGGTCGGGCCTGCGGGCCAGCAGGTCCTCGGGCACACGCAGCTGCGCCAGGCGCTGCTGCACGGCCTTCCAGTCACAGCGGTGCAGCCGGGCGGCATCGCGCAGCGACTGGGCCAGGCTGATGTGCGGGGCGAACGAACTGACCGGGTCCTGGTACAACTTTTGGAATGCATGCGGGCGCAGCCGGGCGCTGCGCTCCACGCGGCCGGTGTCGGGCGCCACCAGGCCCAGCAGCACATTGCCCAGCGTGCTTTTGCCGGTGCCGCTCGGGCCCTGCACGGCGATACGTTCGCCGCTGCGCAAGTCCAGGTCCAGCGGCGCAAACAGCTTTTGTGTGCCATAGGCTTTGGAGATGCCCCGCGCCTGTACGACCGGCTCGCCCAGCGTGGGCGCGGCAAACGGCAGCCAGCGGGCCGGGTCGGCCTGCAGCAGCTGGCGGGTAAAGGCGTGCTGCGGCGCGGCGGCCACGGTCTGGATGTCGCCTTGCTCCACCACCTGCCCGTGGCGCAGCACGATCACTTGGCCGCCCAGCGCCTGGGCCACCTCCATGTCGTGGGTGATGGTGAGCAGGCAGCCGCCCGCCTGCAGCACACCCCGGAACAGCTCCACCATGCGGCCGCGCCAATGAGCGTCGAGCCCCTTGGTGGGCTCGTCCACCATCAGCACCGGGGCGCCCCCGGCCAGGGTGATGGCGGCCACCGCGCGCTGGGCCATGCCGCCCGACAGTTGCCAGGGGTAGTGGCTGCCAGCGCCGCCCAGGCCCGCAGCGCCCAGCACCTGTTCGGCCTGTGCGCTGGCGGCGCTGGCGGGCTGCTGGTGCAGCAGGCGGTACACCTCGGCCAGTTGCGGCGCCACGCGGGCCAGGGGGTTGAGCGCCAGCGAGGGCTCTTGCGGCAGCAGCGCCAGCTTGCGGCCCCACAGGGCGCGGCGGGCGGCGGCGTCTTGCGCGCGGGTGGTGGTGCCATCCAGCGTGATCTGGCCCGTGGCCTGCAGCGCAGGCGGCAGGTTGCCCATGACGGCCTGGGCCAGCAGCGACTTGCCCGCGCCGCTTTCACCCACCAGGGTCAGCGCTTCGCCCGCACGCAGGGTGAAGCTGATGTCGCGCAGCAGCCGCTTGCCGCCGACCTGGATGCCCAGGCCTTCCACGGCCAGCAGAGCGTCGGATTTCAAAGGCGTGGTCATGCGGTCTCCCGGTCGGGGTTGAGCAGCATCATCGCGGCCACCAGCCACACCAGCAGGGCGGTGGGGGCGGCAATGAGCCATGGAGCTTCTTCGTAGTAGGGCATGGCCTCGGTCATCATCAGGCCCAGCTCGGGCGTGGGCGGCTGCATGCCCACGCCCACAAAACCCAGTGCGGCCAGCGCCAGCACGGCTTGCGATGTGGTGAAGGCCAGCAGCGTGCCCAGCGTGGGCGCCAGCGCGGGCAGCAGGTGGCGGCGCAGCACATAGCCGCGCCCAAAACCCAGCAGGCGCGATGCCTGCACCGCATCACCTGCCAGCACGGGCCTGGCCACCGCGCGGCTCACGCGGAAGTATTCGACCCACAGTGCAGCCGACAGGCCCGCATACAGCGCCCACAGCGCGCCGGGCGCCAGGGCGGCCACCAGCAGCACCAGCAGCAGGCCGGGGATGGCGAGCACCGAGTCCGACAGCATGAGCAACGCCCGCTCGGTGCGCCCACCGCGCCACGCGGCGGCAATGCCCAGCAGCGTGCCGGGCACGGCGGCGCTCAGCGCGGCGAGCAACGCCATGCCCAACGAGAGCTGCGCCGCATGCGCCAGCCGCGCCAGCGCCGAGCGGCCCAGCACATCGGTGCCCAGCCAGTGCTGGGCGCTGGGGGGCGCCAGGGTGTTACGCAGGTCTTGCACCACCGGGCTGGCGCCCACCAGCCAGGGGCCGAGCAGGGCAAACAGCGCCAGCAGGCCCAGCAGGGCCAGGCCCAGTGTGGTGCGCAGCGGCCAGCGGGGCTGGGCCACCACGTCGCCCATGGGCGATGGAAGTGTGGAAGTCACGGCGTTCATGCAGCTACTTTCTGGGCATGCCGGGGGTCCAGCGCCAGGCACGCCGCATCCACCAGCAGGTTGAACACTACAAACATCACGCCCATGCACAGGGCCGTGCCCTGCACCACAGGGATGTCGCGCCCGAATACGGCGTGCACCAGCGCGTGGCCGATGCCGGGCCAGGCAAACAGCGTCTCGACCACCAGCGCGCCCTCCACCAAAAACAGCGCCTGCACGCCCAGGTAGGCCGTCACCGGTACGGCGGCATTGCGCAGGCCATGGCGCACCAGCGCCTGCCAGTCGCTCAGGCCTTTGGTGCGCGCAAACTCGAAAAAGGGCGATACCACCACCTCGCGCATCGCAGCGCGGGTCACGCGCGCCAGCCCGGCGGCCAGGCCCAGCCCCAGTGTGAGCGCGGGCAGCACCAAGCTGGCTTGGCTCTCGTCACCGCCCGCAGGCAAAAAGCCCCACTGCACCGCCACCAGCAGGATGAGCAGCACCGACAGCAAAAACGGCGGCAGCGCGCGCAGCACCACGGCCATCAGCCAGCTGGCCTTGTCCACCCAGCCCTGGGGCCGCAGCCCGGCCCACACGCCCAGCGGCACGCCCACGGCAAAGGCAATGGCCAGCGCGGCGGCAGACAGGCGCAGCGTGGCGCCCAGGTGGTGCGTGACCTCGTGCCACACCGAGCGCTGCGACACCAGCGACTGCCCCAGGTTGAAGGTGACCATGTCGCGCCACCAGTGCAGCAGCGCCAGCCAGCCGGGGCGGTCCAGCCCCAGCTCTGCGCGCACGGCATCGGCGGCGGCGTTGCTCACCAGGTCGTAGCCATAGCGGCCCGCCGCCACGCGCATGGCCAGGTCGCCCGGCAGGGCGCGCACCATCAAAAAACACAGCGTGCCGATCAGCAGGGACACGGCGAGCACCTGCACCAGCCTGCGGCCGATCAGGGCGGCCCAGGGTTTTGAAATCAAGGGGTTCATGGGTTGTTCCACTCCATGCCGGTCAGGCGGTAAGAACGCTCCAGCGGGTCCAGCGTGACGCCCGCCAGCCGGGGGGCCACGGCCACATGCTGGCGGTACCACGCCACGGGGATCACGGGCAGCTCCGCTTGCAGGGTGTGCGTGATGGATTGCCGCAGCGCGCGCGAGCGCTCGGGCGTGGGCTGGGTGCGTGCCAGCTCTTGCAGGGCTTGCACCACGGTGTCGCTGTGCCAGCCCATGGCGCCCCAGTCGCCGCCCTGCGCCGCAAAGTCGCCCGCCAGCGTGCCTGTGGGGTCGGGCACATTGGCGTAGTTGCGTGCCGCCAGGGCCAGCTCCAGGCTGCCGTCGCGGTGGCCCCGGGGCACGTCGCCCGAGTTGCCGATGCTCACCTTTACTGCGATGCCCGCCAGCCGCCATTGCTCTTGCAAGGCGGTGGCAATCAGCGGCAGCTCGGGTCGGTCTACAAAGGTACGGATCACCAGGCGCAGCGGCTGGCCCTGCGCATCGCGCAGGCCGTCGCTGTGGCGCTGCCAGCCAGCGGCACGCAGCAGGCGCGCGGCGGCTTCGGGGTCGTGTGGCAGCGGGGGCAGCTCAAGGTTGTGCCAGGCGCCCAGCGTGGGCGGCAGCAACTGCGTGGCCGCCAGCGCCTCGTCGCCCATCAACGCCAGGGCAATGCCCGCGCGGTCAATCGCCAGGCTCAGCGCCTGGCGCACGCGCACGTCGCGCAGCGCAGGCAGGCCCGCGTTGAGCTTGACGATGACAGTGCGCGGCAACGTGACGGACGCAATGCGCACCGCGGTGCGGCGCGCCAGCGCCGGGTTCTGCGCATGGCGCCGCAGCCGCCGCAGGCTGGCCGGGTCCAGCCCGAAGGCCAGGTCGGCCTGGCCGCTTTCTGCCATCAGCGCGCGGGTTTCGGCGCGGCTGGCAGCCAGGTAGCGCACGGCGGCAATGGCGGGACGCGGGCCGTCGTAGGCGTCAAACACCACCGTTTCGACCTGCTGCGGCGGCACCAGCACTGCAATGCGGTAGGGGCCGCTGCCGATGATGCTGCGCACCTTGCCGTCTGCCCCATAGCTGGCCGGGGCCAGCACCATGGTGCTGGAATGCGCCAGCAGCGCGGGCAGGGCGGTGTGGGGGCGTTGCAGGCGGATCATCACCGTGCCCTCGTCGGCCGCCGTGATGGACTCCACGGGCGCCTGGCTCAGCAGCGCGGGCGCCACCTGGGCGGCTTGGAGGCTGCGCACCACGGCGGCAGCCGTCACCGGCGTGCCATCGTGAAAACGCGCCCCAGGCCGCAACTCAAACTGCCACACCAGCCCATCTGCCGACCGGCGCCAGCGCCGCGCCAGCGCGGGCCGTGGCTGGCCGTCGTCTGCAGCGTCCAGCAGGGTTTCGGTGACCTGCAGGCGCGTGAACACATAGCCGCTGCTGGCGGGCGCCAGGCCGCTGATCTCCCACGGGCCGACGATTTGCAGCGGTGCGGGGGAGGGTTGTGTGCCTTGTGCCCAGCCCGAGGGCAGGGCGCCTGCCGCCAGCGCGGCCACGGGGGCCTGCAAGGCGCGGCGCCGCGTCAGGGGTTTGAGGGCGGAGGAGAGTGTTGTCATGCAGTTCATCGGCACCACTCAGAACTTGGCTTGCAGCCCGACGGTGACCGTGCGCGCAGCCCCCGGCGCCACCCACACGCGGCTGTACGAGCTGGTGTAGTGCACCTTGTCAAACACGTTGTCCACGTCCAGCGACAGGTTGATGGCGGGGCTCAGCCGCCAATACGCCATCAGCTTGGCCGTGGTGTAGCTGGGCAGCTCGAACGCGGCTGTGCCTGCATTGACCTCGGCCTGCGTGCGGGCCTGGCCCAGGCGCTTGCCCATGTGGGTCACGCCGCCGCCCACGCCGTAGCGCTGGCCGTTGGTCAGTGCGTTTTCGTACACCGCCAGCACGCTGCCGTTGACCTTGGGCACGTTCAGCAAGCGCCCGCCCACTTCCAGCGTGTTGTCGCGGCTCACTTCAACGTCGTTGAAGACCAGGCTGGCGTTCACCCGCCAATGCGCGCTCACGCGGCCAGACAGGTCCAGCTCCAGCCCCCGGCTGCGCACCTCGCCCGCTGCGGCAGAAAAGCCTGCGTTCAGTGGGTCGCTGGTCAGCGCGTTGCGTTTTTTGATGTCAAACAACGCGGCCGTGGCGCCCAGGCGCTGGTCGGCGCTTTCCCACTTGGCGCCTAACTCCAAGGCGCGGGCCTTTTCGGGGTCAAAGGCGTTGCCAGCAGCGTCGCTGCCCGCGTTGGGGCGGAACGACGTGCCCGCGTTGGCATACACCGTCACACCCTGCAGCGGCAGCCAGCTCACCCCCAGGCGCGGCGACACGGCCGAAGGGCTTTGCGCCGTGGTGCGGTGGGTGATGCGGTTTTGCAGGCTCTGGTCATAGTTGTCGGCCCGCAGCCCGGCCATCACGCGCCACTGCTCGCCCAGCTTGAGGGTGTCTTGCACATACAGCGCCGTGTTGCGTTGCTTCTCCAGCGTATCCGTGTTGCTCCCCGGCGTGGGCTGCGTCTGGCCGTACACGGGGTTGAAGATGTCGATGGCATACGGCGCGGTAGCGCTGGGGTTCACCCGCAGCATCACCGAATCCATGCTGAACCGGTAGCTCTCCACGCCCACCAGCAGCTCATGCTCCAGCCCGCCTGTGCGCAGGTTGCCCTGTAGCTCGGCCTGCACGGCCACGTCGTCCGACTGGTAGTCGCGAAAGCGCCGCTGGCGCGTGAGCGTGCGGCCATTGGCCTGCGGCGCCGTGGCCTCGGTCGAGAAGCCTTCCATCCCCGTCTCGCGGTACGACAGCCCCACGCGGCTGCGCCAGTCGGGGTTCCACTCGTGCGACAGCACCAGCTGGTGCGTCTGGTTGGTCACCGTCACATCGCCATCGGCAGGCTCGCCCAGAAAGCGGCTGGCAGGCACCACGCCCAGGCGGTTGTTGACCGCCACCACGCCCCGGTCCAGCGGCGTGGCGTGGCGCAGAAATTCGGCCGTGTACTCCAGCACCGTGTCGGGCGAGAGCTTCCACGTGAACGCCGGTGCCACTACCTGCCGCTGCGCGCGCACATGGTCGCGAAAGCTGCCTTTGTCTTCCACCGCCACATTCAGGCGGTAGGCCAGCCGGTCGTTGATGGGGCCGGTGGTGTCCAGCGCCGCCCGGCCCAGGCCGTAGCTGCCCGCGTAGGCCTCCACCGAATGGGCGGCCTTCCACAGCGGCTTCTTGCTCACGATGTTGAGCGTGCCGCCGGGCTCGCTGCTGCCGTACAGCGCAGCGGCTGGGCCTTTGAGGAACTCCACCCGCTCCACCCCCGCCAGATCGCGCGGCGCATTAAAGCCCCGGTTGGATGAAAACCCGTTGAGCAGCGTCGCCATGCCCGTGTTCTCGTTGCCCGGCAGGCCCCGGATGGCGATGTTGTCCCACAGCCCGCCAAAGTTGTTCTGGCGCGAGACACCGCCCACATAGTCCAGCACATCATCGAGCCGCGTGGCGCCCAGGTCGTCCAGCGTCTGGCGCGACATCACGCGCACGGATTGCGGCAGCTCGCGCAGCGGCAGGCTGGTCTTGGCGCCCTCGGCCTCGTCGGCGTAATAGGTGCCCGAGGCACTGCGGCCCACCACGTCCACGGTAGACAGGGTGGGCGGCGTGATCACATCCCCGTCTGCGGCCCAGGCGGGGTGGAGGGAAGCCAGCAGGGCCGCCGCCGCCATGGCCGTCAAGGTGGGGCGCGGCAGAGAGGCGGGGCGTGAAGAAGAAACAGAAGCAGAGGAAGAACGCATGGCAAACCAGTCCAAAAGCAATGAATGCAAAAGCCAGGAGCAACGCGGCTCACACCCGCCTGGGAGTTGGCAGGCGCACATGGCCGCGTGCCCACACCCACCCCACGGGGGTGAATGCAAGGGCGAAAACGAAAAGGGGATGCGCTATAGAGCGCTGGCTGGCTGGGGCCCGACGCGTGTCAGGCCCGCTGCGCTGGCGGAGGATCGCGTGCAGCAAACGGCCAGCGCACCTGCTGGGCCGTGAAGGGGTCTGCGCTGTGCGGCGCTATGGCTGTGGGTTCTGCGGCGAATTGCGGCTGGCGGGCCGGTGTATGCGCCAGCCCCGCCTCCAGCGCGTGGGTCAGGCACCAGGCGCAGGGGGGGTGTGTCTCTTCGCTGTGATCGTCGCTGGCTGCGAAGCTGGTTGCCAATGCATCCGTATCGCCTGCGGTTGCCGAGGCCGTGGCGCTGCGCACCACCTCCTGAACGTGCCGCGCCTCGTGCAAGGGCGCGCCCGCCAGGGCGTTGAACAACGCCACCAGCAGAAGCACGATGTGGAGAGGCAGGGCGGGGATGGTGCGGCGCAGCATGAGAGGATGCGAATCATACTCAACTGCGTGTGCTGGCGCGAGGAAGCGCCGACGCGCTGGATCCGCACTTTCGCGAGCTATAGTCTGACCGGTTAAAACTGCCGGGTTTGACGGGATTTTTATACCTGGATTTTTGAACAGCTGTATGGCTGTAAACATAGGCCCGGAGCCACATCCAGGACGAATCAATGTCCAGAATATCCCGCACGGTCCAGTTTATTTCGCAAGGTTTGCGGGATAAATCACTTTAGGCATTTCAAAACACTTGAGGAGGAAATCAATTGGAACCGAAATTCGTCGAGTACAACGGAACACAAGTGATTGAAGGTTGGCCTGAGAAAATTATTGCTGCTCAATCTAAAAAAACAGATATTATCGGCGGCATCGAATATCCCAGAGTGCCTTACGGCCAAGAAGCGCAAGACTGGGGAGCTGATAACCACCCATGTGGAGATTGCGCTGTAATTAAAGGGCAACTCCATGTCCCATTTTGCGATATAGAACAATGCGCTGCGTGCGGAGAGCAAGCATTGTCATGCGATTGTGACTACGAAGAAGATGAATAAATTCCTAACCCATCCATCAAGCGGAACGCGCTAAAGCGCGCCCTTATGTCAAACGTTAGATCAAGCAAGGAAGGTCACATGACAACTGATTCATCAAAGTATTCCGTTTATTCCATACGTGGGCTTCCGGCCGGAGTGTGGGGTGAAAGCTACGCAGTCGTAACTGCCTTTGAGTCTGCGCCGTATGAGCTAATGACCGAGTTTTTCATAATGACGAAACGACCAAAAGAAGCCCTCAACTCCGGCGCTCTCAAGGTTGTGGTCAGCCAACTTCCGCCGGAGCTTGGAAAAATCGATCTTGAGTTCGCCTTGCAAGAAGGTCGCCACCAAGCTGAGCTTTCACTAATGAATTTGCTGGAAACAAGAGCTGCCGAACTATCTCGGCCCGATGTGGCTTATTTACAGTTCGAGCTAAAGCCAACAATAACCGGTGATCTCCTCAGCTGTTGGATGCGAAGGCAATTCAGTTCCCAGCTAAAGGATGTCCAAGCCAGCACCCAGTGTCCTCCGTTAGCTCGGTATCTCGGGCTCCTATCCCAAGTCAGCTTCATCACCCCTGCGGCCTGAAGTGCAATCTAACACTCCAAGCCACCGGACCTCGGGAAAGCTACGCTTGCCTGCGTCCCGGTGATTTTTAACGTTGCAACGCTAGCACTCTGGAACTGAAGCGCGATCGGAAGTGAAACTCGCCGGGTTTTAAGGAGTTTTTTCCACTCCGGTCAGTCCAAGAAAAAACGCCAGCAGACGCTGGCGTTTTTCTTTGACAGAAGAGCGATTACCCCTTTTGAACCATCTTAATAATGCTGGAAAAATCCAGCCCCCCATGCCCTGCCAGGCTATGCGCCGCATATAAATTGCGCGCCATGCCCCCCAGCGGCGTCGCGGCCTTCACCGCCATCGCATTCTCCTGCGCCAGCCCCAGGTCCTTGAGCATCAGGTCCGTGCCAAAGCCGCCCGCATAGCCTTTGCTGGCGGGCGCGGTTTCCATCACGCCGGGGAAGGGGTTGTACTTCTCCAGCGCCCAGTTGCCGCCCGAGCTGCGGCGCATGATTTCGCTGAGCACCTTGGGGTCCAGGCCGTTGGCTACGCCCAGGGCAATGGCTTCGCTGGTGCCGGCCATCAGGATGCCCAGCAGCATGTTGTTGCAGATCTTGGCCGTCTGGCCTGCGCCCACGCTGCCTGCGTGGAAGATGTTGGCGCCCATTTTTTCGAGCACGGGGCGGGCGCGTTCCAGGTCGGCCGTGTCGCCGCCCACCATGAAGGTGAGGGTGCCTGCAATGGCGCCGCCGGTGCCGCCGGAGACGGGTGCGTCGATAAAGGCCACGCCCTTGGCCTTGGCGGCCTCGGCCACCTTGCGGGAGGTGGCGGCTGCGATGGTGGAGCAGTCGATGATCAGCGTGCCTGCCGGCAACTGGGCCAGCAGCTCGCCCGCGCCGAGGAACAGGCCTTCCACATGCTGGCTGGCGGGCAGCATGCTGATGACGACTTCGGCACCCGCCACGGCGGCCTTGGCGTCAGCGGCGATGGGCACGCCGTCTGCCGCCAGCTTGTCGCGGGCGGGCTGGGAGAGGTCGAACGCGCGCACTTCGTGGCCTGCCTTGTGCAGGTTGTGTGCCATGGGGCCGCCCATGTTGCCGAGGCCGATGAATGCGATTTTCATGGTGTGTTGCTCCTGGATGTCGTTGTGATGGTGAAAGGGATGGGGTGTAGGTTTGGTATGAATTTGATAGCTGCTAGCGCTTATCCATAAAGCGCTAAAGGCCAAAAAGGCTTGAAATCTAGGGGCTGATGTCGGCCCCACGGCTGGCCAGCTCGGCGCGCAGAACCGAGCGGTGGCAGCGGGCTTCGTCCTCGCAGTAGCAGCCGAGCGACATCGCGCTGTGGTGCGACAGCGCAGCCAGCAGGTCCAGCGTGCGGCTGGCTTCCGGCTGGGCCAGTTCTTTGCGGAACTGCTTGACGAACGATTCCCACTCTTTTTCGCCTTCCTTGCCGGGTTTCGCCTGCTGGCCCTGGGTCATCAGCTCCTGCGTGGGCGCAAGCAGCGGGTACCACACGTCGTAGTAGTCGCGGCTGGCGAATTCGGCCTTGGGCACGCCACGCGGTGGGCGGCGCACGGTGCCAATGCGTGTGCCTTCCCCGGCGGCGCGTGGGGTGCCAAGGCGGACGATGCGAAGGGGCATGGTGGTGGGCTCCGGGGAGGGGGGCGGGCAGATCAGTCGTCGGCTTCGAAAATGCTGTGCTTCTTGGCGGCGGCTTTTTTCTTCGGCTGGGTGCTGGTGCTGGAAGGCGCTTTCTTGGCCGCAGCTGGGGTGTTTTTTGTTGTCTTCTTCTTGCGTGGCGAAGCCTTGGCCAGCGGGTTGTAGGCCAGGGCTTCTTCAACCCAGTAGGCCCACTGCGCGCGCGTGGTGTAGCCGTTGGGCTCCACCCAAAAGTAGCCTTTCATGCCGCCGCCGGGTGATAGCTCGCGGGTGTTCTGCATCTCCTGCAGTTCGCCGTGGCGGTCGGGTGGCAGGCGCACCAGCAGCTCTTCACCTTTAATGCCAATGCACAGCTTGCCGTCCACAAAGAAGCAGTAGCAGCCAAACATGGTCCGCTCGTCCACGTCGCTGCGGTGCGCGAGCGCGCCGCGCACGGCGTCGATCAGGTGCAGGGTTTCGTCGGAGAGGGGCGGGCGGGCATGGTTGCTGGTTCAAATGGCGCTGACTAGATACCTGTCTCAGAGGGCTGTCGCTCCCTCTCCCCTTGTGGGAGAGGGCCGGGGAGAGGGGGTGAAACTGGCGCTGCGTGGGTGCGGCCCCCTCTCCCCAACCCTCTCCCGCGAGGGGAGAGGGGGTAACCCCCGGCGCTGCTGCGGGTGCGTGGGCTGGTGTTCCTGTCTGAGATAGGTATTTCATGAGGGAAATTGGCCGTTACCGCCCGTTGGATAAGCGCTAGTAGCTATGAAAACAGGAGTAAACGCTCAGCGAATCACCTCGGTCGCATCCCCATCCAGCATCCGCCGCGCAATGATGACCCGCATGATTTCGTTGGTGCCTTCCAGGATCTGGTGCACACGGGCGTCGCGCAGCAGGCGCTCCAGCGGGTACTCGCGGATGTAGCCGTAGCCACCGTGCAACTGCAGGGCGTCGTTGATGACGGTGAAGCCTGCGTCGGTGGCAAAACGTTTGGCCATCGCGCAGTAGGTGGATGCGTCGCGCGCACCGGCGTCCAGCTTGCTGGCGGCCAGGCGCACCATCTGGCGCGCGGCCACCAGCTCGGTGGCCATGTCGGCCAGCTTGAACTGAAGGGCCTGGAAGCTGGCGATGGGTTTGCCGAACTGCTTGCGGTCTTGCATGTACTGCTGGGCGGCGTTGAGCGCGCCTTGCGCCGCGCCCACCGAGCAGGTGGCGATGTTGATGCGCCCGCCGTCCAGGCCCTTCATGGCGATCTTGAAGCCTTCGCCCTCGCGGCCCAGCAGGTGGTCGGCAGGGATGCGCACATTGTCGAAGCTGATGGTGCGCGTGGGCTGGCTGTTCCAGCCCATCTTCTGTTCCTTCTTGCCGTAGCTGATGCCGGGCGTATCGGCGGGCACGGCAAAGGCGCTGATGCCGCTGGCGCCAGATTGCGCATCGCCCGTGCGGGCCATGAGCACCAGCACGTCGGTGCTGCCTGCGCCGCTGATGAAGGCCTTGGCGCCGTTGATGACGTATTCGTTGCCCACCAGCTCGGCGCGGGTCTTGAGCGAGGCGGCGTCGGAGCCCGCGCCGGGCTCGGTCAGGCAGTAGCTGGCGAGCTTTTCACCCGTGGTGAGCAGCGGGCCCCAGTGGTCGCGCACCGCAGGCGTAGCCCAGGTGCCCAGCATCCAGGTGGCCATGTTGTGGATGGTGATGAAGGCGGTGGTGGACGGGTCCACAGCGGCCATTTCTTCAAAGACCAGGGTGGCATCCAAGCGGGGCAGGGCGAGGCCACCGGCGGCTTCGGGCGCATACAGGCCACAAAAGCCCAGTTCGCCCGCCTTGGCGATGGCTTCCTTCGGGAAGATGCCTTCCTCATCCCAGTGCGCGGCGTGGGGGGCGAACTCAGCTTGTGCAAAGTCGCGGGCCGTCTGGGCAAAGGCGCGTTGTTCTTCGGAGAGTTCAAAGTCCATGCTGCTTGTCTCGTTGGTTCTTGTTGTTCTGGGGTGGAGTTTTTAAGGCTTGGCAGACGGATGGTCCAGCGTCAGCCAGCGCATCAGGCCTCTGCGGCGGTTCTCGGTCTCTGCGGTGAGGCAGTCGTGGTACAGGCGCGGCCACTCGGGTTCTGACTCGCTGGCGCGTGTGGCCTGCTTGCAGCGCGTGATGCGGTCGCGCTGCCAGTTGGTGTGCTCCTGGCGCAGCTGGGGGCGTTCATGGGCCGACAGGGCGCGCATCACATCACCGTAGAGGATGGCGATCTGCGTGTCCGCGACCTGGTAGGCCTTGACTGCGCACGCGTTGGTCTCTTCCAGGCTACCGGCGTCGCGGCATGCTGCGCCTGCCTGGGCGTGAACGCTGGGGCTCAGCAACAACGCACCCACGGTGCCCGCGATTACAGCCACCGTTGACACCCAATTCTTCAGTTTGAAAATTTGCATGTCCTGCTTTTACCACCGACCAATGCAGTCGAAACCGGCGCGGCCCAATGCCAGCGCCACCGTGCAAGGGCCGCCATCTCACGGTTCAGGCACGGGTGGCGTCCCCCTTTCCGCATCGCGCAGCGATGCAGAGAAAAAAGGGGGAAGCGGCGCAGCCGCTCGGGGGGTTACTTCAGGCTAATTGTGGTGTTGACGCCCTGGCTCACCGTGCTGTCATCAAACCAGCGGGCCGTCACCGTCTTGGTCTGTGTGTAGAACATCACGACCTGCTTGCCGTAGGGGCCCAGGTCACCCAGCTTGGAAGCGCGCGAGCCGGTGAACGAGAACAGCGGCACTGGCACAGGGATTGGCACGTTGATGCCGACCTGGCCCACGTCGATCTCTTCCTGGAACTTGCGCGCTGCCGCACCCGACTGGGTGAAGATGGCGGTGCCGTTGCCGTTGGGGTTGGCGTTGATGAATTCGATGGCTTCGTCGATGTCGGCGGCGGGCACCAGGGCCAGCACGGGGCCAAAGATTTCCTGGTCGTAGATGGCCATGCCGGGCTTCACGTTCGAGAAGATCGTCGGGCCCACAAAGTTGCCCTTTTCATAGCCGGGCACCACGGGCTTGCGGCCATCGAGCTCCAGCGTGGCGCCGTCGGCAATGCCGCGTTCGATCAGGCCTTCCACGCGGGCGAGGGCGGCGCAGGACACCAGTGGGCCCACATCGGTGCCCTTTTCGGTGCCGCCGTTGACCTTGAGCGTCTTGGCCTTGGCCACCAGCTCGGGAATCCACTTTTGTGCCTCGCCCACCAGCACCACCACCGGCAGGGCCATGCAGCGCTGGCCCGCAGCGCCAAACGAGGCACCGGCAATCGCGTTGAGCGTTTGTTCCTTGTTCGCGTCGGGCAGGATGATGGCGTGGTTCTTGGCGCCCATCATGCATTGCGCGCGCTTGCCGGCCAGGGTGGCGCGGTTGTACACATGGGTGCCCACCTTGGTGGAGCCCACGAACGACACGGCCTTGATGTCCTTGTGGTCGCAGATGGCGTTCACGGCCATTTCGCCGCCGTGGATCACGTTGAGCACGCCGGGTGGGATGCCGGCTTCGAGCGCCAGCTCCACCAGGCGCATGGTCACCATGGGGTCTTGCTCGGAGGGCTTCAGCACAAAGGTGTTGCCCGTGGCAATCGCCATGGGGAACATCCACAGCGGGATCATGGCCGGGAAGTTGAAGGGGGTGATGCCTGCGCACACGCCCAGCGGCTGCAGCAGGGTGTAGGTGTCCACGCCACCGGCCACGTTGTTGGCCAGCTCGCCCAGCTGCAGGTTGCCGATGCTGGCAGCGTGTTCGACCACTTCGAGGCCACGGAACACGTCACCTTCGGCATCGGGCAGGGTCTTGCCTTGCTCGGCCGTCAGGATGGCGGCCAGCTCGGCCATGTTTTCGCGGATGAGCTGCTGGTACTTGAGGAAGATGCGCGCGCGGGTGCCGATGGGAGTCTTCTTCCAGGTCTTGAACGCTTCCTTGGCCGAGGCCACGGCGGCGTCGATTTCTTCAGCGGTGGCAAACGGCACGCGGGCCAGCACCTCTTGCGTGGCGGGGTTGACCACGTCGCGCCACTCGGTGGTCTTGGATTCGACGAACTGGCCGCCGATCAGCAGCTTGACGGTGGGGGCCAGTGCGGCCACGTTGGTGGGTGCGTTCATGGGTTTGTCTCCGGGGTGGTGAAGGGCCTGCAATGGGGCCAACCTGTGCATGGTATGCGTGCAAATATGTAATTGCAATGCGTCAAATTGCAATTTGGATGTGCTTTTACGCACGGTCTTGGCGCGCGGCCTTTGCCCTTGACTGTGCCCCGGTCGTTTTCATGGGCTCATGGGTGAGGGAAAGATCTCAGGGGGTCGTGCTTTGCCGATGGGCTGTAGGGCCCCCAAAAAAATGGGGCAGGCCCTGTGCGGCATGCCCCATTTTTGGGTGTTTGCCAGCGTTCGCTGGCGCAGCACGGTGTGCTCAATTTCTAGAGGGAAAAATGCCTTGCAAAGCGATGATGAAGCTCACAGCGAGAGAGGGTTGCATCACGGAAACGGGTATGTTGTTTCCGGCGCTTGTGGTGTTGCCAGTGGTCACCGGCAGTTGAGTATTGGCGCTGGCGCTGGGCGCGTACTGCGCATTACGCTGGTTGGACGCTGCTGGTATCGCACCTGGACCCGGTTCCATGAGCGTGCCCAGGCTGGTGGTTGCGGGGGATGAGAGAGAGACGGAGTGCGTGTGTGCCGGCAAATTGGTGGATAGCAACGTGACATTTTCGGTGCCTGTAACCTCACCAGGGTTGCGAAATGAAAGTCCCGGACCCTGACCATGGCCCATGGGAACTCGCCCTCGCAGATCGGGCAGGCCGAAGGTCGTTTGCCCGTTTCCTCCATACGTGGTGCCCAGCAGGGCAAACAATGCAGAGTTTTGTGCAATAGAGATAAGTTGGCCGTTGCAAAACGCCCAGCCGTTGGGGGCAAAGGTGCCTCCGAACATTCGTATTTCACCGATAAAGGGTTGGGACATGGGTTTCCTCTTTAAGTCAAAAGATAGCCAGTAGTCCAGCCGCGTTGTGAAACGGCTGTTCCTGGTGTGTGGGTGGGGCGCAGGACTCGGGCGCTGGCTCCCAAAACGGGGTTTTCCCACAGAGGGCCTTCACTGTCGCTAGCTGCATTAGCCCAACGGCGCTCCCCACGGGGGCCCGCAAGGAGGCTATTGGGCAGACTGGCCCACAGTTCGCGAGCACGGGCCCCCTGGGGTGCAGCGGCCAGCGCTGCACCGAGGGTGGCGCCAGCCTCGGCCCCCAGCAGTGCAGCCGCCGTCCAGCCCAGGCCCGCTTGCGCGAAGCGGGTCTTCCATGCAGTGTCGGCGAATTCGTTCGAAGGCCAGGTGGCAACGGTGTGCGCCTGAATGCCTGGGTGGTGTTCAGTCAGCCAGGGCAAGCCTGCCAGACTTGTGTGCAGTGCCGCCGAGTGCTTTTGCCACCATTGGGCAAAGCGCTGCGACTGGGAGCCCGAATACAGTGCAACCACTGCGTCGGGCTGGTGCGACATGATGGACTGCTTCAGGCCCCCAAATTCGGAGGCGTTGCCCGGCATGTCGGCTATGTGGCGGCCCACAATCTGCCCACCCAGCGCCTGCCAGCGCTGCTGAAAAGACTGCAGGAAGTCAAAACCCGACTCGTGCCGCCCCATGCTGAGAAAGGCGCGCGGGCCGCATTGCGCGTACACCCGGTCGGCGAGGGCTGTGGCCATGGCACACAGTTCCAGGCTGTGGCGAACCGTCAGCGGGTGGGTATCAGACTGCGAAACCATGTCTGCGCCCGTGTCGCTGATCCACAGTGGCACTCCTGCCGACTCTGTCAAGGGCGACACCTTGTTTGCAAGCGCGGGGGGCATCCATCCCATCACCGCGTCAAACGGCCTGGCTTGAAGCGCCGCACCCACTGCCTTGGCAGGCGCTGATGGCAGCAAGCCTGCAGTCAGCCAGGTCAGGGCGACATGGGACGAGGCTCCGGCCTGGGCCAGCCCTAATTCCACACCTTGCTGGTAGTCACGGGTCAGCTCCGGCAGTTTTTCGGAGCTGGGGGCGATGGCCAAGATGCGCCAGCGTGGGTTTGCTGTGCCCAGGGAGTTCAGGAGGGGGGTGGAAGCCTGAACGCCGGTGGCCGCTGCAGCCCCGCCGGTGGCCAGAAAATGGCGTCGATGCAGTGCCGCAATCATTGCAGTGCTTCCTCAGACTGGGTGGTAACTGCCGCAGGGTGGCTGCGCCGCTGCGCATGGAGCCTCTGGTAGTGAGGTGTGATCCACTGCGCAGTCAAGGATTGGAGAAGGTCGCTTGCCATGCTGTGTTTGGTTTGTGTATCTGGTTCAAAGACTTCGTGGGGTTGCTTGCCATGCCGTGTGGCGCGCTCGCGCATTCTGTCGCGATCTTCGTGCGAGACCTGCCAGCGCATGTGGGGGAGCACCTGTGTTTCGATGGCATCGGGCAGCTGGGCGTAGTCGAGCAACAGCGCGCGTGTGGGGTCGAACTGCTGCGCCATGGCTGCGTAAATACTGCCAAGCATCTGGGCGCAATACTGCTCGGCAGACATGGCGTGCATTTCGGCAGGGTTGACCCCACCAAAGTTATGGCCCAGCGCGCCTTGGACCATAAAAAACGCACGCTCGCGCATCTGGGACACCAGCACCGCGAGCGGCTCGCGGGTGAGGAAGACCCAAGGCGCATCGGGCCAGGCTTTTGCAAACAGCGGTGCCTTGTCGGTGTTCCAGGCGTCCTGCTTGAGGCTCATGGTTTGCAGCGGAGGGCTGGCGCTGTCGCAGCGCTGCGCCCAGGCGCTGGTCCACGCGCGCAACGCACGGACCACCTGGGCTTCGTCGATCAGCCCACTGGCCAGCGCCTGTCTTACCAGGAAGTCCACGGGGCCGGGCTCAGACAGTTGCAGGTGGTGGGGGCTTTCTGCCAGCGTTTGTGTGATGAGGGTGGACCCGCAGCGCGACACATGGAATATGACGAGCGAAGGATCGAGACCTGGGGATTGCTCATGCCAGGCCAGCAGGTCGTGAAGCGGCGTCTGGCGCCGAAACGCCAGGTGGAACGGGTGCCTCAGTTGATTCTGGATGCCATGCTGGAAAAACGGTTCGCGCAGCGGCGCGTCCAGCAGGCGAGCCCAGTCCACCATCACCTGGCCCTGGGCGATGTAAAAGCGAATGGGTCGCCAGCCGCTGAAGTTCACAGTACCCATTGCTCAGTCCATGCGCGGCGCCCGGCCTTCATGGCCGACTCCACGTCCGATGCGTCAAATTGAAAGCCCGCGGCCTGCCCCATGTGCACCGACTCGCGCACGAAGTCGGCCATGTTGGTGATGGTGCTGAGTCGCTCTGCGTAGTCAGCGTTGGTCCCTACCAGGTCGCGGAACTGGATGAACTGGCGCCACGGGTCATCCGCGTCGGGCAGGGGGTCGCCGCAGTCGCTCGCGCGCAGGGCATCGACCAAGCGCATGTCCACCGAGGTGTCGGCCACCAGGTGGACTCGGCTCAGGGTGCCACGGTTGCGCACCCGGTGCGGGCGCGACACATCCACATACCAACATTCACCCGCGCGCAGCGGAATGCGCTCTCCATCGACATGGAAGAACACCCGTTCGCCGGTTTGTAGCGGCACATGCAGGCGGGCCTCACCGCGCCCCACACACAGGTCGGCGTCGGTGTGCTCCTTGATCTCGCAGCCCGGCAGCAATTGCATCAGCCGCACGGACTTCCATGGCAATGCCATGGTGTCCAGCATGGCGCGCAGCGTGGGGCATTGGTCCAGGGCCGGTGTGTCGGCATAGCACGATGCAGCCACATCCACAGGAACGACATCGATAGGTGCCTCGGGCGCAGAACGCAGCGCCAGCGCCTGCCATCCCCCGTCATGGCGGCCCTCATTGAAATGGGTGCGCCAGAGGGAGGCCGGCAGCGCATTCACCTCTGCCAGGGCGGCGGCGGTGTCAAACCGCCAGGGCAGCCGTGCTGTCTGCGCGCCCTGCACCCACAGGCCCCGTGGTGGCAGTTCAGCAAGCGATGATTCCGCAGACGTCATTGCGTACAGATGGCGTAAGCATTGCAGGCGGTCGTCAAAGCGGGAGCGCGGTAGGAGTTCAGCAGGCGGACTGACCAGCCCTGCACCCCGACCGCACAAGCTCCGCCTTCGACGGGACGATTGGCCGCCACATAGACACCGTCTGCGTCGATCCCCCCTACGCCACTGGCCCCTTCGTACCCGCCGCCAATGACTTTCTCGCCCGCATTGCAGCAGGAGGTCACTGCGCAGCTGTCTGCGGAGCCTGTTGCGTTGGCCTGACGAATGTTGACAGTGATCGCGTTGCTGCCTGCAGGGCCTTGGGGGCCAGTGGCCCCTGTGGCACCTGCCGGGCCCACCGAGCCGGTGGCACCCGTGGCGCCGGTAAGGCCTGCTGTTCCTTGGGCACCGGGTGTTCCCGCTGGTCCGGTAGCGCCTGTAGCGCCGGCCGATCCCGTGGCACCCGTTGGACCTGCGCTGCCCGTGGCTCCTGTCGCTCCCGCCGGGCCGGTGGCGCCCGTAGCCCCTGTCAGGCCCGCCGGGCCAGTTGCTCCTGTTGCACCGGTGGCGCCTGTCGCTCCGGTGGTGACCCCGGGGGCACATTGGCCCAGACGCCCGGTCGGGCCATCAAAACACAGCACATTGGCATTGGTATTGGCCGTTCCCGAGAGACTGGGAACCCGCACTTCGCCGGAGTCTTGTACGCGCAGGCGCTCGGTATTGGCCGGCCCCTTGACCACGAATCCTCCACCTGCCGGGGGCGTGAAACTTATATCCGCAGCGTGAACGGACACAGTGGCCAGTGCCAGGCAGGCTGGACCAGCCCAAAGCGACTTATAGGGGAAAGTGGTGCGTTTCATAGAGGTTGAGGGCTAAGGATGCGGGTGGGCAAAGCAGGGCAGGACAGGCCCCGTGGTGCGAAAAGATGGGAGGGGTGACAAATGGCCCGTGGCCGCGAAGGTGAACGCCCTGGACAGGCGCGGGAGCCGGTTGGACCCGTTGCACGGCATGGGCATGCCGGCAGACAGCCCCGGAGGCTGCGCGAATGCGTTCATCTTTTCTCCCTTGCGCTGAACTGTTGCTGGCCGCCATGGCGGGGTGTGTAGACCCGTTTGGCTCTGGTTGCGGTGCGCTGCCCTGTTCTGTGTGCAGGTTTCAGCGCGGGCGGAGTGTGCAATAGAAAGCATACTGTGTAAATTGTTAAATGACATGTATCAAACGATACGTGGCGATATGACGTACCTATCCAGTGGGTCTTGGTGGGCCGGACCGGGCTGATTTCGGCGGCGCTGGGCCGGGTGTTTTTCCGCCATCTCTGCGCGGAGCGCCACAATCGGGCCATGGATTGGGACCATTTCCGCTATTTTCTGGAGTTGGCGCGCGCTGGCACGCTGGCAGGCGCCGCACGCCGCCTGGGGGTGGAGCACACCACCGTGTCGCGCCGGTTGCAGGCGCTGGAAAAGCAGGTCGGCTCGGCCCTGTTTGCCCGTGAAGCAGGCGGCCACCGGTTGACCGAGGCCGGGCGGCAGCTGATGCCCAAGGTGGAGGCGATGGAGACGGCCTTTCTTGCGGTCGAGAGCGCGGCCCCGGGTGTGCGCCAGGGCCTGCACGGCCTGGTGCGCATTGGCACCACCGAAGGTTTTGGCAATTTGATCCTGGCGCCCCAACTGGCCCGCTTTGCGCTGGGCCACCCGGGTCTGGTGGTGGACCTGCTGGCGCTGCCCCGGCTGGTGCACCTGTCGCGGCGCGAGGCGGACATCGTGATCTCGCTGGAGCGCCCGGCGCGCGGGGCGGTGCTGGTGGTCAAGCTCACTGACTATGTGCTGCAGCTGTACGGTGCGCGCAACTACTTGGCAGGTCATGCGCCCATCCATACGGCCGATGATTTGCGCGGCCACACCTTCATCAGCTATGTGGATGACTTGCTGTTCAGCAAGGAACTGCAGATCCTGGACGAGCTGCACCGCCCCGCGCATTTTGTGCTGCGCAGCACCAGCATCCTGGCGCAGTACGAGGCGGCGCGTGCCGGCGCTGGGCTTGCGGTGCTGCCTGCGTTCGTAGCGGCGCAGGACCCGTCGCTGATCCCGGTGCTGCCTGGGCTGGCGCGGTTTCAGCGAACGTTCTGGATGTCGATGCCTGCAGAGAACAAACACGTTGCGCGCATGCAGGCCACCTGGGCTTTTTTGCGCGAAACCGTGGCTATGCAGCAGGGGCTGTTGATGCCTTCTGCCTAGAGTGTCTAAGTTGCTATAGTATTGATAGCTTGTGGCGCGCGAATTCTTTGCGCCTGCAGCACTTTTGCCTGCAATCCTTTTGGCATGTGACAACCAAGCTCTCAAATCCGTCTGCACCTGTCCCACGCGTGCGTCAGCGTGTGGCAGCGCTTATCACCCAGCAGGGCCGGGTGCTGCTGCACTGCGCGCAAGGCGATCCCTTCTGGGCATTGCCGGGGGGTGGTATTGAGCCGGGAGAGACTGCAGCGCAGGCGCTGGTGCGTGAGTTACAGGAAGAGCTGGGGCAGGCGGTGGAACCGGGGGCGCTGTCTTGCGTGGTGGAGAACTTCTTCCTTCATGCAGACCAGCTGCACCATGAAATTGGTCTTTGCCTGCATGCCAGCCCGCTGCTGGATGGCCCCTTGGCAAAAGGGGAGGGACCGTATGAAGGAGTGGAAGGCGGGCGCGGGCTGGTGTTTGCTTGGTTTGCCAGCGACGACCTGGCGCACATGGACATCCGCCCGACCATCCTGCGCAGCTATTTGCGTGAACTCCTGGCGTGTGGTTCAAGGGGCGTGGCACACCTTGTACACCGGGAGGAGCCTGTGCCCTCCATACCGGCTACTTCGCCCGGATAGAGGATTCACCTGGGTGCCCGTGCCTGCACCAGCGGGAACTTGGGGGAGCCAGGGCCGGTTCAGCGGCGTGGATAGTGCCCAGTCGTTCGCCACTGCAGTGGCACTAGGTCATACAAGGGACTTGGCTCCCGCTGCCAGCCATTGGGTGGCGCCGAGTGGCGTGCGCTGGCGGACGAGCCGTTGATGCCCATGTGGAGACCTGCAAGCTGCTGCATCCATGTGACGTCGATGGTGCCGCCTTGCAAAGGCCTGGAGAAAATCAGCTCTAGCATCTTGCGGGCCTGCGGGTCGCCGCTGCTGGCTGCCACCTGGTACAGGCGCACAGCCTCGGTGTAGTTGGCGGGTACACCGTCGCCTCGGTGGTACCGCTGGGCCTCCACGTACCAGTCCGCAGCGCTGTAGCGGGCTGATCGGATGCGGGCGTCGGGATCGCTGTGGAAGCGGCGGGCCAGAAGGCTGGCGTTGGCGGCAGCGGCCTCAGACTTTGCAGACGCTGATTGAAATTGAACCATCGCCTGTTCGATATCGCCGCTGGCGATGAACTCCAGCCCCAGTTCGTTGCTGGCCTGCGCACTGCCTGCACGCACGGCTTGCGTCAACAGTTTTTGCAGCGGTGGGTTGGCCGCCGCTGGCGCCACCGAACCGGGGTACCGGTCTGGTGAGGGCGAACGGGGCTCGGCCAACGGGGCCAATGCCTTGGCCGCATGCCATTCGAGGTATTTGGCAAGCCCTGGATCGGTACGGCCCACCAGCGCAATCCAGTGCATGGCGGTTGAAGGATTGGGCGCTGCCACACAGCCGCTGAGCTGGCACCATGCGAGGCCCGCAGGAGCCAGGGGGTGGCCGAGCAGTTGCGCACGTTCAAACCAGTGCTGGGCCTGCGCCGGGTCTGCGGGCATGGCCAGGCCGTGCAGCGCCAGCAGTCCCAACAGCCACGCCGCATCGGCAGGCGATAGGTCGCCGGATGATCGTGCTGTGGAGACAGGGGGGGAGCGCGGCTTGCGCATAAGCGCCCCGTCGCGTTGCGCGGCGCTGCGAAGTTTTTGCAACATCTTCTCCTGCATTGGGTCGTCAGACCCGGGCACCTGGGGGGACGTCGCGTTCAGGGTGGCGCGATCGATGAAGGTGGTCTCAGCGGGCGTGGGAAGCGCACGCACCGAGGCCAGCACGGGCGCAGCGGTCACCACCGCCAAGACCAGGCCCGCTGCGCCCGAGGCCTGCGCCACAGCGCCGTGGAGTGCGCGCCAAGTGCCGTGTGGCGTGCGCAGCCCATTGATAGTGGACTGCGAGCGCGCCGTGGTGGTCGCGGGGGGTGTGGTCATGGCGTGTGTGCGCACAGTGCTGTGCCGTTGGTCTTTCACTTGCGCGGGGCGGGTTGTGCAGGCGCAGTGGCTGCAGCGGGCAGGGCCCGGCGCGGAACGACCTGCCAGTACACCGCGTTGCCGGTGTAGCCCTCGCTGCCCCAAGCGGTGGCGAAGGCTTCGTTCAAGCGCTCCAGCGCCCGGTAATTAGGGATGGGCTTGAGCGGCGGGCCGCGCAGCGCTTCGGGCAAACGGGGCGTGCTGTCCTCGTCGGTGGCAAAGCAGGCCACGCCCTCGGTGCCGGGGCTGGCCGCGTCCATGATGAAGCCGGGGTTGGGGCTCATCCAGTCGGGGATGCGGATGGCCTGGTTGGCGGACACCCAGCCGGTGGTGTTGGCCTGGTTGGGCAGCAGGCGGATGACCGTGCCCGTTGCGTCGGCCAGATAACACTGCAGGTAGGAGGCGCGCGACACCGTGGCCGACAAGAAGACCTGTTCACCCACCTCGAACGCGGTGCGCTCCAGCAATACGTTCTCAATCTGCAGATCGATGCTGCGGGCAGGCGGCGGGTCTCCGTACTTTGCTGCACCCGGATTGTTGCTCACCACGTTGACTGCGGCATCGGGCGTGGCGGGCCCGACTGCGATGTGCTGCACGGGTTCTGAGTGCGTGCTGGCCCAGCCAATGCGGGCCAGGGTCCCGTCTGCGGATAGGCCGACAAAGTGGCGCAGCGCCCGTTCGTAGGTCGCAAAGTCCACCACGCCCGTCACCACCATGCCGTTGTCGGCCTGAAAGCGCGCCAGTGCCCTGCGCAGCGCTGGGTCGTTGTCCGGCAGGGGTTGCGCGACGGGGGCGAGGTAGCCCCGACTGACCAGCGAGCGCGCAATGAGCTGGGTGCGCACGGCGGGCGAGCCTTCGTCAAACCAGTCGCGCAGCTGCCGCTGAAAGTCGGGGTGGTTTTGCTCCAGCGTGAGGCATTGCCAGTAGGGCACCCGGGCCCATTTGCCAATGAGTTCAATGGTGGCCAGATCCACCAGTGTGCGCACGGCGCCGCCCGATCCCTGGGTGTAGTCCCGTCCCACATTGAACTGCACGCCATAGGTGCCGATGCGCCCGGCGAGATCAACGCCTTGGCCGCCGTTGCCGATGATGACTTCGTTGGCCGAGTCGAGCCCGGGGATCAGCGTACGAGTGCGAAAGTCGCCCAGGTGCATCTCCAGCCCGATGATGGTGGCGTTGCGGCTTTGGCTGTAGCCCATGTCGATGCGGGGGCCGGAGAGCCCGGTGTCAAACCGGTTGTTGATCACGTTCTGGTCCACGAACGAGATGGCGCCCGACAGGTACAGCGCGGGCCGCTGCAGCTGCATCTGGTTGTTGTTGAGCAAGATGGTGGTGAGGTTCTGCACCGTGTCCTGGCGCGCGATGTCTACCTCGTAATCCACAAAGCGGAAGGCATTGCTCAGGCGCGACATCTGGGACAGTGCCGTGATCACCATGTCCTTGGTGGCCACGGTGACGCGGGTGGAGTAGTCGGGGATCTGCTTGCTGGTGATCAGTGTGGTGGGCAGCTGTGCGTCGCGCAGCATGTGGTCCATGCACATCAGCGAGTCGGAAAAGCTGGAGATGGAACGGGTAGGGCGCACCACGGGGCGGTCGGTGATGGAAGCGAGGCTCTGAAATTCCTGGTCCTTGCGCGGGTCCCTGGGTGTGGAACAGCCGGCCAGTCCGAGCCCGATGGCAAGCCAAAGCACCCCATGGATCGCGCGCTCCAGGGGGCGTGGGGTGCGGGGGCGTGGGGGGCGAGAGCATGCGGGCATAGCGGGGCTCAACGGGGTGGGCGGCATGTTCTCTCTCCTGGCGGCCGGGCGCTTGGCGCCAGGCCTGTTACTTGCATATATTGACGAGATCGCCACGCAGCACCACCACCTGCGGCGCCTGGTTGGGGCCGTATTTGGCCGAGCCCGTGGTGTTGGCCGACACGGTGTTGCTGCCCACCTCTTGGACGCAGGTCTTTTGCATGCCCTGTGCGTTGGCGGTGGTGACCACGTCGTTGTTGGTCAGCACGCCGGTGGTGTCGTCCGAGAAGGCCTTGGCTTCGTAGCGGGCGATGCGGGCGCGCAGCCACGATGGCATGGTGTTGCTGCCGTCCAGCCCTGTCGAGGCGGCCACGGGCCCTGTGGGCTGCATCTGTACTGAGAGCTTTTTGGTCAGGACGACCGGGTCCTCCCCGGGGGCCTGCGACCGCGCGAGGCCCGGCATCAGGGCACAGGCCATCAGCAGGGTTGCACATGGCGCCAGAAAACGTGTGTTCATGGAACACCTCCTATGGTGAGAATGAGGGGCCCACCCGCGCTGCTCTTTGCAGCCTTGCCGGTGTGCCCCTGGCACGAACTCATCCGGGCACAGATGTGCTGCCGGAATCAGACCCTCGCAGGTCTATTCACCAGCCGAGTTGGCGGCGATCTCAGTAGGGCCAGCCGGTGGGCTTGGTGGGCTGGCAGGTGAAGCAGGCGTTGTTGGAGGCAATGTTTTGCACCGCCTTGCTGTTGCTGCCGCTGGAGAGGTTGTTGACCGACGAGTTGATCATCGAGGTGAATTGGCTGGAGTTGCCAATGATGGTGACTTCGCCCACGTTGGAGGACAGGTTCTGGCTGGCGTAGGCTTCGCTGCCGCTGGCGGTGTTGGTCACGTTCCCGCCAGAGCCCGTCACCGTCTGGGTCGAGTTGCCACTGATGGTGACGTTGCCGGTGTTGGAGGCGAGGTTCTGAAAGGCTTCGCTCTTGGAGCCCGTCGAGTTGTTGTTGACGGACACCGATGTCAGTGACACTGACTGCGTGGAATTGCCGGTGATGGTGATGTCCGGAGTGGAAGGGACCGGACCGGTGGCCATGGCGGCGGAGGCGATGACGCTGAGCGTAATGAAAGCAAGGGTTTTCATGACAGATCCTTCAAGGATGACTTCTACACTGGCTGCAACCGCAGCGAACCTGCGATGCAGAGGGGGTTGGACGGCGCTTTCGGGCCTGGTTTTCTGAGAACCGGCGGCCGTTAGGCGCTGTCGGGTTCAGTGTCTGATCCGATGGGATTTGTGCGAATACACCGAGCGGGCTACCTCATACAGCGGAGCTGTTCAACCCTTGGGCCCGCGCAAAGCCTTTACCAGTAAGGCTTGGCAGTCCGCGCAACATGAGGGAGCCCGAAGAAAATCAGGTAGTAACCAATTGCTACTTGGGCAACATTGCCAAATATATTTGGACCATGTAACTTATTTGGCGCATTGTGTACGCTGCCGTACAGAAGGGCATGAGGGTGTTGGAGAACATGCATGCAAACGCAAGAGTTGCATGCAAATGCGTCAACCGACAGACCCAGTTCGTCGGGGCCCACCACCACGTCCGCAGGAGTTCACCCATGAGCAGCAGTTGGCAGGTCGATACACCACCGCAAACGTTGATGTCGTCAGCGTTGCTCTCGCCGCAGAGTGCGCGCGGCCTTTCATCGCTACCGTCGGGCCAGTTTGAAACGTATTCCAATCCGCCATCGGTCTGGCCCGCCTTTCTCACGGGGCAGGAGGCCAACCCGGTGCGGGTCTTGTTGGTGGATGACGATCCGCACATCCGCCTGGTGATTGCACAGGAGCTCATGGCCGATGCCCGCACCCTGCTGGTGGCGCAGGCGGGCAGCGTTCGCGAGGGGCGCAAGGCCATCAAGAACCATGAGTTCGATGTGCTCCTGGTGGACCTGAACCTGGGCGACGGTGACGCCTTTGATCTTCTGCACTACGTGAAGCCCGTGCGCCCGTCGGCTCAGTCGGTCGTGATCTCGGTCATGGAAAACGATGAGCAGGTCCTGCGGGCTTTCGAACTCGGCGCCACGGGTTATGTGGGCAAGAACTCATGGTTCGGCAACTACTCGCAGGCGGTGCTGCAGGTGGCCAATGGTGGTGCTTCCATCACTCCCAACCTGGCGCGGCGGTTGCTGCAACGGTTTGACCGCACCAACTCTGCCGAAAACAAGCGACGACAGCCCGATGAGGCAGATCGTCTGTCCGCGCGTGAAAAAGAAATCCTTCGCATGGTGGCCAGCGGCTACACCAGTGTCGAGGTGGGTTCGCGCCTGCTCATCAGCAGCATGACGGTCAACACCCACTTGCGCAACATCTACCGCAAGCTGCAGGTGCGCACCCGTGCCCAGGCGGTACGTTTTGCGTCGCTGCGGGGGCTTTTCTAGCCCACGTCTTGTGAGGGCGCCGCAGCGCAAGTGCCACCCCTCGCAGTCCGCTTTCGCCCATGTTTCGTACCCGTCCGCCGTGGTTTGCCGTGGTCTGTATCGGCATCTGGCTGGTGCAATGTGTATTGATGGCGGTGGCGTTTCACTGGGTTGGATCCGTCCGTGCACCGGCGCAGCCTTGGTGGGAACTGGCGGCCTTGGGGGCGGCGTTGGCCTTGGGTGCCATGCTGCTGGTTCAGCTGCCCCGGGCCATGCAGTGGCGCCCCCGTGTCGGCCTGCGACCCAGCGCCGAGGTCTTGGCGCAGCGGCGGCGTATCGCCCAGGATTTGCATGACAACGTCGGTTCCCAACTGGTCTTCGCGCTGGCCATGCTTGAGTCTTCGACGCTGCACGAGCCCCAAATCCGAGCGGCGCTGGAGAGATGCCTGCTCGACCTGCGGTTGTTGGCAGACTCCATGGGCAGCGAAGACGCACCGCTGGCTGACCGCCTGGCACGGCTCAGGTACCGGGTATGCCCCGTGCTGGCACAACGCGGCATCCGCATGACGTGGGACGTTGAAATGGGCCCTGATGCCGAGTTTCCACACGCTGAGAGCGCCACGCACCTGCTCGCCATTGTCCAGGAAGCCTTGAGCAATGCACTGCAACATGCGCAGGCTACCGAGATCGTGGTGCGATCAATCACCCGGCCCGACCTCGCGGCCTGGTGCATCGAAATCTGCGATAACGGCAGAGGGATGGAGCCACCGCCCGGCCCGCAGGGCGCCGTGGTCGGGGGCTCCGGGATGGTGGGGATGGCGCGCAGGGCCGCGCTTGCAGGCGGCGAATTGCAGGTGTTCCGAGGGGAGGGCGGCGGCGCATGCATCCGCGCGATAGTGCCCTTGGCGTGTTCAGTGCATGGAGCGCGAGCGCGTTGATTGACAGCACACCCCACCTACGTCTTGTTGCGATTGTTTTCAAGCGGATCAGCGATAGGCGCGGACTCCTTCCCTGAAATGGATAGGATCGCCTCGCCATTCGGTGCGCGGGCTGTATCGGTTCGCTGCGCACTCCGGCCTTGTACAGTCCGCCTGTCCGCCGCCAGCCGCATATGGTCGGCTTCGGGCCGGTAAAACCACCCCTCGCAAATTGACGACGATGAACCACCCACTTTCCTCTGCCCGTCCAACACGCCGACTGGCGCAGCTGTCTGCCTTGATGCTGCTGGCGTCCTTGGCCGCCTGCGGTGGCGGTGGCTCGGCCGACGGACCCACCGCAGGTGCCGATGCGCCATCTCCGGCACCGGCCCCGGCGCCCGCACCGGGGGCATCCCCTGCACCGTCCGTGCCCGGTGCGCTGTCGCCCACCTATACCGGCGAAGGCACGTTCTACGGCGCCACGGGCGAGGGCAACTGCACTTTCGACGCGAGCCCCGACAACCTCATGGTGGCGGCGATGAACGGCCCTGACTATGCGGGCAGCGCCGTCTGTGGCCAGTTTGTGGCGGTGACAGGGCCCAAGGGGGCCGTCACCGTGCGCATCACCGACCAGTGCCCCGAGTGCAAGTCTGGCGACCTGGACCTGAGCGAGTCCGCATTCGCCCGCATTGCCGACCCCGTCGCAGGCCGTGTTCCCATCCGCTGGCATGTGGTGCCGGGGGATGTGACCGGCCCGGTGAGCTACCGCTACAAAGAGGGCAGCAGCCGCTGGTGGGTGGCCATCCAGGTGCGCAACCACCGCCTGCCTGTCACCGGGCTGGAGATCAAGCCCAGTGGCAGCGCAGACTGGATCGCCGTGGCGCGGACCGACTACAACTACTTTGTGCACCCCAGTGCCATCGCCACCGGCCCGCTGCAGGTTCGCATCACCGCTCTGGGCGGTGCCACGTTGATCGACACGCTGCCAGAGCCCTCTGATGGAGTTGTGGTGGCGGGGGCCGGGCAGTTTCCGTGAGCGTCCTGTTTCGTCTCCATCTCGTCACCCTCTGACCCTCTGACGCCACGCCGTGAACCCTCTCGAACTTCAGTCCTATCTGCACCAGCACATCCCCTTGTCCCAGGCCATGGAAGTTGCCGTGGTCGAGGCATCGCCCCAGCAGGTGGTGCTGAGCGCACCGCTGGCGCCCAACATCAACCACCGCGAGACGGTGTTTGGCGGTAGCGCATCGGCCGTGGCCATCCTGGCTGCGTGGTCGATGTTGCACCTGCGGCTGTCGGCCGAGGGGCTGAGCAGCCGCCTGGTGATTCAGCGCAACACCATGGACTATCTGGCACCCATCGACGGCACCTTCACCGCCGTGGCCCAGGCTCCGGTGGCGGCGGTTTGGCATCCGTTCACGCGCATGCTGCAGCGCAAGGGGCTAGGGCGGATCGCGCAGGCTTCCTCTCTGCACTACCAGGGCCATCCTGCGGGCCAATTGGTGGGGGAGTTTGTGGCCTTTGGGCCCGGCTATCCATAACCGTTGCGGTACAACACGTGATCCAACGACTTCACCGGAGCACAGAACATGGGATTGCTTGATGGCGTGATGGGCAACGCATCCAAGATTGATGCAGCCAAGATTCAGGACGAATTCAGCCGCATCCTGGCCCCGGGGGAGGTGGTGGAGCATGCCTACCTGCTGATCCGCGACTATTTTGTGTTTACCAACAAGCGGTTGGTGCTGGTGGACAAGCAGGGCATGACGGGCAGCAAGGTCGAATACCACTCCCTCCCGTACAAGAGCATCACGCACTTCAGCATCGAGACCGGTGGCACGTTCGATCTGGATGCAGAGCTCAAAATCTGGATATCCGGCTCTGCGGCGCCGTTTCAAAAGCAGTTCAACAAGAAGCTCAGCATCTATGAGGTGCAGTCGGTGCTGGCCAGCTACGTGCTGAAGTAACGCGGTTTACCCAGTTTCATCCGGGCATTGCAGCAATGGGGGGCGCGTACCCTCAGTTCACTGGGCGAAGCGGTGGTCTGTCCCTTTTTGACACAGGCACCGGGGCTTTCGCCACACAGGAGTTCACAGCGATGTCCCCCCTTATCTCTGGCCTGGCTTCGGTCGCCTCCTTGATTTTCAACGCCACCGCTGGTGGCCCTGGCAAGTCGTCTGCGTCGCGGCGCAGCGGGGCTGATGTGGAACCCGAGCCGTCTGCCGTGCTCACCCTGAGCCCGCAGGCGGAGGCCCTGGCGGGCTTTGCAGGCAAGGGCATCCTGGTGTCGCAGGGCAAGTTGGAGAACGCCCTGGGTGCGGTGGCGCGCGGCAGCGCGGGGTCTGCCGCAAACGCTGCTTCTGCCGCGTTGTCGGGCCGCCCGGTGTCTACGCAGGATTTTCAGGAGCTGCTCACCCGGTTTGGCGCGGACGATGCGCAAAAGGCGCAGCTGACCGCCGGGTTTGATGCGAACAAGGACGGCTCCATCACGCAGGATGAATTCTTGAAAGGCCTGGCCAAGACCAAAGGCGCCCAGGCGGGCAGCGACTTCTCGCAGGCCGTGATGCAGCTGATGGACCGCAGCGGCAATGCCGATGGCAGCGTGACGGACAAGGAGTTTGCAGCGTTTTCGACCGCGTTTGCCGCGACGGTCGCCCAGCGGGCCGGGGTGGCGTGAGCGGCGGCTTCGTCTGGGCGCGATACGCGATTTCGTTCACAAAAAAGCACAACGGCCCAAGAAGAGCCGTTGTGCTTTTTGCGGTTGCCGCAGCCCCTTTTTGGGGGCCGAGCGCAACCGCAAGGGGTGGGTGAGGTTTATATCCTGCCCATGAGCAGCAAGATCACCAGGATCAGCACCACCAGGCCAATCCCGCCGCTGGGTCCGTAGCCCCATGAGCGGCTGTGGCCCCAGGTGGGCAGTGCGCCGACCAGGATGAGGATCAGGACGATCAGGAGAATCAGCGAAAGTGACATGGCGGTTCCTTGTTGTGGGTTGCGGTGAATGCATTGTTGGGTGCATCCAGCGCGCTTCCCGCAGGTGCCACGCCCGCACGGTGGTCAGGGTTTTCCGACACGCCGTGTGGGATGGAGGGCTGAGGTCGTGCTGATGGGAAACAATAAAGTGCTATTGAAAATATAGCTGCTAGCGCTTTATGGATAAGCGCTAGCAGCCAATTTTTATCAAATTAGTGCGCTCCAGCTGCATCTGCAGCACCTGCGCCCCCCGTTCTGGCGGGGCGGCGGGTCAGCCAGATCAGACCGATCAACAGCAGGAACAAACCTGCCGAACCCAAAAAGATGTCGTTGGCCGCGCGTGTGAACGCCTGCTGGTCGATCAGCCGGTTGATCTGCGCCAGCGCCTGCATCTGCGTGAGGCCGGACGCGGTGAGGTTGTCCAGCGTCTGTGCAAACACGCCCTGGCCCTGCACCAGCCCTTCGGTCAAGTGCGCGTGGTGCATGGCGGCGCGGCTCTCCCACAGCGTGGTGGCGATCGACGTGCCCATGGCCCCGGCGGTGATGCGCACAAAGTTGGACAGGCCCGCAGCTGCAGGGATACGCTCTGGCGCGATACCCGCCAAGGTCAGCGTGGTCAGCGGGATGAAGAAGAACGCCATGGCCGCGCCTTGCAGCAGGGTGGGGATCAGGATGTGGATGAAGTCCGTCTGCACCGTGAACTGCGAACGCATCCACAGCACCGTGCTGAACACAATGAACGCACCCGTGGCCATGCGGCGCGGGTCCCACTGGCCCACCTTCTTGCCCACCAGCGGTGTGAGCAAAATGGCAAAAATGCCCACCGGCGCCAGCGCCATGCCGGCCGAGGTGGCGGTGTAGCCCATCCACTGCTGCAGCCACAGGGGCAGCAGCACCACGTTGCCAAAGAAGAGCGCATAGGCCACCGACAGCGCCAGCGCACCAAAGGTGAAGTTGCGTCCCTTGAACAGCTTCAAGTCCACCACCGGGTGCTTTTCGGTCAGCTCCCACACCAGGAACACCGCAAACGCCACCACGGCGACCACGGCCATGGTGATGATCTCGCCCGAGGCAAACCAGTCCAGCTCCTTGCCCTTGTCGAGCATGAGCTGCAGCGCGCCCACCCACAGCACCAGCAGGCTGAGGCCCACGGTGTCGATGGGCAGCTTGCGGATGGGGGTCTCGCGCTGGCGGTAAATGCCCCAGGTGAGCAGCCCGGCCAGCAGGCCCACGGGCACGTTGATGTAGAAGATCCACGGCCAGGAGATGTTGTCGGTGATCCACCCGCCGAGCAGCGGGCCCACCACGGGCGCGACCAGCGTGGTCACGCCCCACAGCGCCAGGGCCGTGCCCGCCAGGGCCTTGGGGTAGCTGGCGAGCAGCAGCGTCTGGCTGAGCGGGATCATCGGCCCGGCCACCAGGCCCTGCAGCACGCGGAAGAACACCAGCATTTCCAGCGACGAGGCAAAGCCGCACAGCCAGGAGGTCAGCACAAACAGCATTACGCTCATGGTGAACAGGCGCACCGCGCCAAAGCGCTGCGTGAGCCAGCCGGTGAGCGGCACCGAGATCGCATTGGCCACACCAAAGCTGGTGATGACCCAGGTGCCCTGGCCGGGGCTCACACCCAGGTCACCTGCAATGGCGGGGATGGAGACGTTGGCGATGGACGAATCCAGCACGTTCATGAACGTGGCCAGCGACAGCGACAGGGTGCCCAGCAACAGGGCGGTGCCCTGCAGCGGTGGATAGGCGGCGGGGGCCGGTGGTTGCACTGCTGCGGGCGCCGCCTTCGCGGGCGCCTGGTCGGCTGCGGCTGCAGTGGTGTTGGCGGCGGTCATGCGCTATCCACCCCGTTTACTGCACCACAGGCGACTGCACTGCCGAGGCCACCGGTGCCGAGGCGTGTTGCTGCTGGCTTTGCGCGGGCGCCTTGCCCACCTTGGGCGATGCCACGGCCACAGCAGCCTTGCCGCTGCGACCCAGGTTGGCGGCAATGATGTGGGCCACCTCGTCGTCGGCGGCCTTGAACTGCTCGTCGAACACCGCGGTGGCGGCCACGGGCGTGGTGCGCTGGGTGTCGGCCAGCGTCTTGCCGCTCTGGTCGGCGGTGTCCACCTTGACTTCCATCGACAGGCCCACGCGCAGCGGGTGCTCGGCCACTTCCTTGGGGTCGAGCGCAATGCGCACGGGCACCCGCTGCACCACCTTGATCCAGTTGCCGGTGGCATTCTGCGCAGGCAGCAGCGCAAAGGCGGCGCCGGTGCCCGCGCCCAGACCCGTCACGGTGCCGTGGTAGACGACCTTGGTGCCATACACGTCGGCCTCCAGCTCGGCCGGCTGGCCGATGCGCAGGGTCTTGAGCTGGCTTTCCTTGAAGTTCGCGTCCACCCACAGGTCGTTCAGTGGCACCAGCGTCATCAGCGGGGCACCCGCCTGCACACGCTGGCCCACCTGCACGCCACGCTTGGCCACATGGCCATCCAGCGGGGCGACCAGTTGTGCGCGCTGCACAGCCAGGTAGGCTTCGCGCACGCGGGCCGAGGCACGCGCCACGTTGGGGTGCTGCTCGATGGAGGTGCCTTCGGTCTGCGTCTGGCTGGCGGCCAGCTGCTCTTGCGCGGCCAGCACGGCCGACTGGGCGGCGGCCACGGTGCTCTTGGCAGCGGCCAGCTGCGCAGTGGCGTGCTGGAACTCTTCCTTGCCCACGGCGCCGCTGGCCATCAGCGGGGCGCGGCGGTTCACGTCGTCCTGCATGCGGGCGGCGTCGGCCTGGGCGCGGGCCAGGTCGGCACTGCGCAGGCTGACCTGGGCCTTCAAGGTGGCGTTGTTGGCATACAGCGTGCGCACTTCGCGCACGGTCTGGGCCAGCTGGGCCTCGGCCTGCTCCAGCGCCACGCGGGCGTCGGCAGGGTCCAGCTTGACCAGCAGTTGCCCGGCCTTCACATAGTCGGTGTCGTCCGCGCCGATGGACACCACGGTGCCGCCGATCTGCGGCGTGATCTGCACCACGTTGCCCGCCACGTAGGCGTTATCGGTGGTCTCCACATGGCGGCCATTGGCCCAGTGCCAGCCGCCCCAGCCGATGGCCACCAGCGCGACGGCGGCGGCGATGAGGGTGAGGCCGCGGCGGCGGGCGGTGTTGGCTTCGTTGGCGGTGAGGGGTTCGCTGTGGGCGGTCATGGCAGTGGTCTTTCAGGAATGTGTTGTTATGTGTTTTTGAATGGGTGCGGTGCGGTGCGGTGCGGTGGGCCGGTCAGTGCGCGGCGGCGGTGTGCAGCACGGCCGTGTCGTCGCTCCAGCCGCCACCCAGGGCCTTCATCAGCACCAGGCGTGTGTCGAGCTGGCGAGCACGCAGGTCCACGGCCAGGCGGCGCTGGGCCAGCACCTGGCTTTCGGTGGAGAGCACCACCAGGTAGTTGCCCAGGCCCGCGCGGTAGCGCTCCTGCGCAAAGCGGTAGGCTTTTTCGGCACTGGCCACGGCCTCGTCCTGCAAGGCCTGCTGGCGGGTGAGCGACTGGATGGAGGCTACGGCGTCGCCGGCTTCCTTCACCGCATCGAGCACGGCGCCGTTGTACTGGGCGATGGCGGCGTCCAGCTCGGCAGCGCGGCCGCCCAGCTGGGCGCGCAGGCGGCCGCCGTCAAAGATCGGCAGGCGCAGCGCGGGGGTCACACCCATCTGGCGCGAGCTGCCGTTGAACAAGCGGTCCAGCCCTAACGAGTTCAGGCCAATGAAGGCGCCAATGTTGATGTTGGGATAGAACTCGCTGCGCGCGCTGTTCACCCCCTGGGTCGCGGCCTCCACGCGCCAGCGCGCGGCCACCACGTCGGGGCGGCGGCCCAGCAGGTCGGCGCCCAGCACCTCGGGCACGGCAGTGGGTTGCAGTGCGGCGAGTTGCGGCGTGACCGTGGGCAGCGCGTCGGGCGCCTGGCCGGTCAGCACGGCCAGCTGGCGGCGGGCCAGGGTGATTTGTTCATCCAGTGCCTCGATCTGGGTGCGGGCATCGGGCACAGCGGCCTGGGCCTGGGTCAGCTCGACCTGGCTGTCCAGGCCTGCGGCGGTGCGCTCTTGGGTGAGCTTGCGTTGCTCTTCGCGCTGCGCCAGCGCCCGCACGGCCACATCGCGCTGGGCCACCAGCCGGGCCAGCGCCACATAGCTGCGGCCCACCTGGGCGGCCAGGGTGTTGGCGGCGGCTGCGGCGTCAGCCTGGGCGGCACGCGCCTGACCCAGGGCGGCCTGCAGCTCGGCGGCATGCTGGCCGAAGAAGTCGGGCGACCAGCTCAGCGTGGCCTGCACGGTGCCGCTGTTGTAGGTGTTGCCTGCCACCGGGGCGGGCACCAGTCCGTTGGCGGTGTAGCGCTGGCGGGTGGCGTCCACGCCCAGCGTGGCCTGCGGGCCGTTGGCCGCCTCGCGCACCTGGCTCAGGGCCACGGCCTGCTCCAGCCGCGCGCGGCTGACGGCCAGGCTGGGGTTGCCTTGCAGGGCTTGGTCGATCAGGGTGTTGAGCTGCTCGTCGCCCAGTGTTTTCCACCACTGGCTGGGGGCAGCGATCTCGGTGGCCGCGGCGTTCAGGCCCACGGCCGACGGGGTGGTCTGCGCCAGCGGCGTGTGGGCCGGGCCGGGGCTGGCGCAGCCCACCAGCAGGAGGGCGGCGGCCAGCGCCA
The DNA here is from genome assembly GCF_013376875.1 of Acidovorax sp. JMULE5. Classification (GTDB taxonomy): domain Bacteria; phylum Pseudomonadota; class Gammaproteobacteria; order Burkholderiales; family Burkholderiaceae_C; genus Acidovorax; species Acidovorax facilis. Next base: position 1,148,558 of record NZ_CP035951.1, on the reverse strand, counting down.
GGGCCGATACCGCGAAATGGGCCGCCAGAGCCGAGCGGGTGGAGGGCAGGGGGGATGGGGTGTTCACGGGGTTCTCCAGAATGGTTTTGGGGTGTTGTGTGGAGGAAAACGGTGTGGGCTGCGCGTTCAGTCGGCGTCTGCGCCGCGCTGCTGGCGCAGCGCTTCGCCATTGGCCAGCATGCGGCGCAGCAGGCGCAGCAGCAGTTGCCATTCGTCATGGGTGAAGTCGCTCAGGTGGCCGTTGAGCACTTCGGCCAGCACCGGCGGCACCTGGTCGGCCACCTTGTCGCCCTCGGGGGTGAGTGCCAGTTGCACCACGCGGCGGTCGGTGGTGGAGCGCTCGCGCGCCACCAGGCCTTTGGCCTCCAGGCGGTCGAGCGCGCGGGTCATGGAGGCCGGGTCGGTCTCCAGGTCCCGCGCCAGGCTGGCCACGGTGGTGGTGGGGCAGCGCGAGATCTTGAACAGCGGCAACCACTGGGCGTAGGTCAGGTCGTGGGTGGACAGCTGCGCATCGGCCTGGGTGCGGATGGACGTCATCACCTTGCGCATCAGGTAGCCCACGCTGTTTTCGGGCTGAAGCTGGTTGGGGCTGTAGAAGCCCGAGCCGGGCTGCGACGGCGAGGAGGTGTTGGAAGTCATGGAGGGTGAATTTAATTGACTAGACAATGATTGTCTTGGCAAATAGATAACACCCGCGATGTACTCAGGGTTTTTACGGAGTCATGATTGCTATCAAAGGGATAGCTATAGATGACTACAGATGTGCGCAGAGCCCCAATTTGGCATTGAGCCGACGGCACAGTAGATGAGAGTGGGCTGCCCGCACAGGCCCGTGCAGCGCGTGGACGTATCGGCTATTGACTGGTCAGGCGCTGCGCCCAGGCGGGCAGCGGTTGGGCCAAGGGCGTGACCTGAGCGGGGGAGCACACGGCCACCAGCTGCGGCCCGGTGCTGGTGCCGGTGGCCTCGGCAGCGTCATACAGATAGGACACATCCGCCTGCCGCACGGCTTGGGCTAGGTTGTCCATGGTGCGGGGGTAGCGGGCCAGGATGCGTTCGGGCGGCACCGGGTGCCCACCTTCGCGCACGCGCTGCGCCACGCGGGTCAGCAGCCGGGCTGGGTCGTCCAGCGCCACGATGTACAGGGCCACGGTGTAGCCACAGCGCTGGGCTTCTTCGATCAGCGCCAGTTTGGAGGGGTGCGAAAACACGGTTTCGCTGGCGAAGTCGGCGCCTTCGCGCAGCAGGGTGGCACGGCGGTCATCGGCCCATTGGCGGGCGGCTTCGGACCGGGCTTCGGGGTCGGCAATGTGCTGCAGGTGCGCCTGTTCGTAGAGATCGGCGTTCACAAACTCCAGCGGCGGACCCAGGATGCCTTCGCGCACCAGGGCGCGGTACAGCGTGGATTTGCCCGCGCCGTTCGGGCCTGCCAGCAGGTGGAACCAGCGGGGCGGCGTGTTGTGGCGAGGCGGTGAGAAGGGCTGCTGGGCGGGGGGCACCATTCAGTGTCAGGCGACAGGGGTTGCGGCTTTGGCCTGGTTCTCCAGCACCACTTCACGCACCCGCTGCGCCAGCGTGCCGCGCGTTTGGGCTGCCAGCAGGCGGGCGGTGAGGGCATCCACCGACGTGGGGGCCGCCAGGGTGGCGGTGCGCGCCGCTGCAGCTTCGTACTGCTCGATGGCGCTGCGGGCTTCCTGCACGCTCAGGCCCGTGTGTTCCACGATCTGGCCCAGCGTGGCCCAGTATTCGATCTGGCTGGCCACCGAGCGGCGCATGGGCTGCGCGGCCTGGCGGGCCTGCTCCACCAGGTGGGCGGGGAGCTTGACGGAAGAAAAGGCAGTGGCGGACATGGCGATCTCCTGATTGGCGCATTTTGCGCCAATCGGGGTGTGAAAGCAAAGTGCTCTGCCGGCCTCACTCTCTCCGTGTAAGGGTATAGGGCGATACCATGCGCGCTCAAACCTTCATTCACCCGCTGATTCAGCCTGCAGACTGCCCTATGACCGAATCTCCCTTGCTCGCATCCGCCCCTTCCGCCATCCCACCGCTGCGTTTTGCTGTGATGGGCGCGGGCGCCGTAGGCTGCTACTTTGGCGCCTTGCTGGCCCGGGCGGGCCATGCCGTCACACTTATCGGGCGGCCGGCCCATGTGCTGGCGATAAGGGACAACGGCCTGCGGCTGCAGACGGCGGAAATGGACGTGCAAGTGCCCCTGGCGGCCAGCACCGAGGCCAGCGCGGTGCATGGCGCAGACGTGGTGCTGTTCTGCGTGAAGTCGTCCGATTCGGAAGACGCTGCACAGCAGATTCGCCCCCATCTGGCCCCCGGTGCGCTGGTGCTGACTTTGCAGAACGGCGTGGACAACGACGAGCGCGTGCGCGCCGTGCTGGACGCCAGCACCGCCGTGGCCGCTGCCGTGGTCTATGTTGCTACTGCCATGGGCGGCCCCGGGCACGTGGTACACCATGGCCGGGGCGAGTTGGTGATCGCACCTTCGCCACGCAGCGACGAGGTGGCCCGCCAGCTCACGGCGGCGGGCATTCCCACCCAGGTGTCAGACAACGTACGCGGCGCGCTCTGGGCCAAGCTGGTGCTCAACAGTGCCTACAACGCGCTGTCGGCCTTGTCGCAGCAGCCCTATGGCCCGCTGGTGCAGTTGCCCGGCGTGACGCAGGTGATTGCCGATATCGTGGCCGAATGCTTGGCGGTGGCGGCTGCCGACGGGGTGACGATCCCGGGCGATGTGCAGGCGGCCGTGCGCGGCATTGCCAGCACCATGCCGGGCCAGGTTTCGTCCACCGCGCAGGACCTGGCGCGGGGCAAACCCACCGAGATCGACCACCTGAACGGTTATGTCGTGAAGCGCGGCGCGGCCCTTGGGGTACCGACACCGCTGAACCACGCGCTGCAGGTGCTGGTGAAGTTGGCCGAGATGAAGCGCGCTGCGGGCTGAACCCGGGATCGGTCAGGCCAGCGCGGCTTCTTCCAACAGTCGCTCGCGCACTTCCTGGGCCGCCTGCACCATATGGCGCAGGGCGGCTTCGGTCTCGGGCCAGCCCCGGGTCTTGAGGCCGCAGTCGGGGTTCACCCACAGGTGCTCCACGGGCACCACCTCGGCGGCTTTTTCCAGCAGCGCAGCCATCTCCTGCACGCCGGGCACGCGGGGGGAGTGGATGTCGTACACGCCGGGGCCGATCTCGTTGGGGTATTTGAAGTCCCCAAAGCCCTGCAGCAGCTCCATGTCCGACCGGCTTGTCTCAATGGTGATCACATCCGCATCCATGGCCGCGATGGCGGGCAGGATGTCGTTGAACTCGCTGTAGCACATGTGGGTGTGGATCTGCGTGTCGTTGCGCACGCCGCTGGCGCTGATGCGGAAGGCGCGGGTGGCGCGGTCCAGATAGCTCTTCCACCCCGCGCGGCGCAGCGGCAGGCCTTCGCGGATGGCGGGCTCGTCGATCTGGATGATTGCGATGCCGGCGGCTTCCAGGTCGCACACCTCGTCGCGGATCGCCCAAGCGATCTGGTCGGCCGTGGTGGCGCGCGGCTGGTCGTCGCGCACAAAGCTCCATTGCAGGATGGTGATGGGCCCGGTGAGCATGCCTTTCATGGGTTTGGCGGTGAGGCTCTGGGCATATTGCGTCCAGGCCACCGTCATGGGCGTGGGGCGGGCCACATCGCCGTAGATGATGGGCGGCTTCACGCAGCGCGAGCCGTAGCTTTGCACCCAGCCATTGGCGGTGAAGGCAAAGCCATCGAGCTGCTCGCCAAAGTATTCGACCATGTCGTTGCGCTCGGCTTCGCCGTGCACCAGCACGTCAATGCCTAGCGCTTCTTGCTTGTGCACGGCCAGGGCAATTTCCGCTTGCATCTTTTGCTGGTAGTGGGCTGCATCGAGTGCTCCGCGCTTAAAGGCGGCGCGTGCGGCGCGGATCTCGGCCGTCTGTGGGAACGAGCCGATCGTGGTGGTGGGCAACAGCGGCAGCTTCAGCCGTGCGCGCTGGGCTTTTTGCCGGGCAGGGAAGGCGCTGGCGCGCTGATCGGCCCCTGGCGCGGCTGCGGCAATGCGGGCCGCCACTGTGGTGCGGTGTACACGCGGGCTGGCGCGGCGGGCGGCCAGGGCGGTGCGGGCGGCGTGCAGTTCGTCGTCCACCGCCGCTTCGCCTTGCGACAAGGCGGTGGCAAGCACGCGCAGTTCATCGAGCTTTTCGACGGCAAACGCCAGCCACGACTTCACCTCGGCATCCAGCTGCGTTTCGGCCTGCAGGCTGAACGGCACATGCAGCAGCGAGCACGACGGCGTCAGCCACAGCTCGCCCTGGTGCTTGTCGGCCACGGGCCGCAGCTTTTGCAGCGCCGCATCCAGATCGGTGCGCCAGATGTTGCGGCCATCCACAACGCCCACCGACAGCACCTTGTGCGAAGGCAACCAGTCGGCCACGCCCACCAGTTCTTCCGGCGCGCGCACGGCGTCCACATGCAGCCCGGCCACGGGCAGCTGGCAGGCCAGGCGCAGGTTCTCGGCCAGCGGCGAGAAGTAGGTGGCCAGCAGCAGCTTGGGCGCGCTGCGCGCCAGTTGCCAGTAGCTGGGCTCAAAGGCATGGCGCCAGGCGTCGGGCAGGTCCAGGCCCAGGATGGGTTCGTCGATCTGCACCCATTCCACGCCCTGCGCCTTCAGGCGCGCCAGCACGGCTTCGTACACCGGCAGCAGGGATTCCAGCAGGCTGAAGCGGTCAAACCCTGCCGCCTTGGATTTGCCCAGCCACAAAAAGCTCAGCGGCCCCAGCAGCACGGCCTTGACGCGGTGGCCCAGCGCCTGGGCCTCGGCCACTTCGTCAAACAGACGCTCGCTGGCCAGGTGGAACTGGGTGTGGGCGCTGAACTCGGGCACGAGGTAGTGGTAATTGGTGTCAAACCACTTGGTCATCTCCAGCGCGGGCTGGCCTGCGGTGGTGTGCTTGGCTGTGCAACCGGCGCTGCAGCCTTGGTGGTTTTCAGCTTGGGCCGACACGCCCCGGGCCATAGCAAAGTAGCGCGCCAGCTCGGGCGTGTGGGCGTCAAAGCCAAAACGCGCAGGCTCGCAGCCCAGCAGTTGGATGTGGTTGGCCACATGGTCGTACAGCGCAAAGTCGCCCACGGTCACAAAGCCGAGGCCTGCGTCGGCCTGCGCCTGCCAGTGCAACTGGCGCAGCTGGGCAGCGGTGACCTGCAGATCGGCCTCGGTGCTATCGCCGCGCCAGAAGGATTCGAGTGCGAACTTCAGCGCGCGCTGCGCCCCCATGCGCGGAAAGCCCAGGGTGTGCGTGAGCACGGGGCGGCGGGTGGCGGCTGTTACGACAACTGCGGCGAGCGACATGGTGATTTCCTTCTTCTGAATGGAGCAATGCAATGAAGGCACCGATGGTCGCGCGGCCTCGTTTATTATTCAAACGAAAGTTTTGGCCGTTCAACTTGAAAATTAATAATGAACCAGTCGATTCTGGAAGTGCGCCACCTGCGCACGCTGGTGGCCCTGCGCGACAGCGGCAGCCTGGTGCGGGCCGCGCAGTTGCTCAACCTCACGCAGTCGGCGCTGTCGCACCAGATCAAGCTGCTGGAAGACCGCTACGGCCAGCCGCTGTTTGAGCGCAAATCGGTGCCGCCGCAGTTCACCGCCGTGGGCGAGCGTCTGCTGGCGCTGGCCGATGCGATGCTGCCGCAGGTGGAAGGAGCCGAGCGCGACATCGCCCGCCTGGTGCTGGGGCAGGGTGGGCAGATGCGCATTGCGGTGGAATGCCACACCTGCTTTGACTGGCTGATGCCCGCTATGGACGCGTTTCGCACCCGCTGGCCCGAGGTGGAGCTGGACATCGTGAGCGGCTTTCATGCCGACCCGGTGGGCCTGCTGCACCAGGGCCGGGCCGATGTGGCCATCGTGTCCGAGGTGGATGCCGACGAGGCGGGGGTGGACTACCACGCGCTGTTTGGCTTCGAGATCCGCGCACTGCTGGCCAACACGCACCCGCTGGTGGCCAAGCCGCACCTGGTGGCGCAGGACTTTGCCGACCAGACCATCATCACCTACCCCGTGCCCGACGAGATGCTGGACCTGATCCGCCAGGTGCTGGAGCCCGCCGGTGTGCGCCCCCCGCGCCGTACCACCGAGCTGACGGTGGCCATGCTGCAGCTGGTCGCCAGCGGGCGCGGCGTGGCGGCGCTGCCGCTGTGGGCGGTGCAGAGCTATCTGGACCGGGGATACGTGACTGCCAGACCGATTGGCGACAAAGGCCTGCGCGGCGAGCTGCACGCCGCCTGCCTGCCCAGCCTGTCGGCCAAGCCGTACCTGCAGGATTTTGTGCAGGTCACGCGCGAGACGAGTTTTGTGACGCTCAAGGGCGTGGAACTGTTGTGACTGGATCAGGCGCGTACTTGTCGCCCACTTCCTCGCGCAGCGGATGGGTGTCGTAGACGATGTTCATGTCGCGGATCCGCGTGCTGCCCGCGTCGAACGTGAACACATCCACGCAGGTGAAGGTTACCTCCCGGCCATCGTTCAAAGTCCAGTCGTAGCGGAAATAGGCGGCGACCCGCACGGCGCCGCCGTTGTCTGGCTGGGCGGAGACAAACAGATCCAGCACGGTGATCACGCTGCCGCTGGAGGCCTGGGCGAGCTTCTTGAAAAAGTCGCTCGCGCGCATGGTGCCCAGGAAGGGCGAATGCACCACGCCATCGTCTTCAAAGCAGGCAATCAACCCGTCGGTGTGGCTGGCGTGCAGGTGGGCGAGGTAGGTGCGGACGGTGTCGAGTGGCGTGGTCATGGGCAGGAGCGTGGTGGAGAAAGATGCCCTGAGCTTCGCCGCGCCCGGCGGCTGCGGCAAGAGACAATGGCGCCTCATGCATAAAAGCTGCTTATGTATCTGCGCTACCTGCACTACCTCCAATCCGTCATCGACCAGGGCTCGTTTGCGCGCGCGGCGCAGGCCTGTGGGGTGTCGCAGCCCGCCATCAGCCAGGGCATGAAGGCGCTGCAGGCGCAGTTCGACACGCCCCTGCTGGTGCGGGACGGGCGCCGTTATGTGCCCACCGACCTGGCCCGGCGTGTGGTGGCCGAAGGCGCGCCGCTGGCCCAGCGCATCGACGCCTTGCCGCAGACCCGCCGGGCCGCTGTGGACCGCCATCGGTTGCGCGTGGGGCTCACGGCCTCCGCCGCGCTGGTCTGTGGGCCGCTGCTGTACGAGGCCTGGTGCCTGCCGCAGCCCCAGCGTTCACTGGAGATGACCACCACCGACGAGGGGAGCCTGCTGACGGGCCTGCTGCATGGGAGTTTCGACGCCGTGATTGCGCCCCGGCCGCGCCAGTTTGCCCATCCGGATGTGGTGCAGTGGCGCTTGTACGAGCTGCAGCCGCAGATCTATGCGCGCCGCCACCACCCGCTGGCGCGCGCCCGGTCGCTGGCAGCGCTGCAGGGCGCGGCCTGGGCCTGTGTGGGCCCCAGCGTGAGCGGCCCGGTGGATGTATTGACCGAGGCACACCGCGTGCGGCGCATGCCTGCACCCCACATGGCCGTGCGCTGCCCGGACTTTGCCAGCCTGCTGAATCTGGTGTTGGGCTCTGACCTGCTGGCGGTGGTGCCACATCCCTCACTGCTGGGGGCTGCGGCAGAGCAGGTCGCCCCGCTGCAACTGGCCGAGACGCTGCCGCTGTATGGCATGTGGCTGTTCGAGCGCAAAGCGCGCAAACCCCGCCTGGGCCCGGAGGTGTTTGCGGGGCGGGTGTGAGGCAGGGGCGCCCGGGTGTGGAGCTTGATGCTATCTATTCAGTAGCTAATCAGGCGTGATGGACGCGCGCAAACGGCCTAAAAAACTTGAAAAACCAACGATCAGCCAGCCACCGTGCCTGGCACCGGCACCCGCACGGCACCCGAGGTATAGAACGCGTGCAGGTTCTCCAGCACCAGGTCCGCCATCGCACGGCGGGTTTCGTGCGTGGCACTGGCGGTGTGGGGGGTGAGCACCACGTTGTCCAGCGCCATCAGGGCGGCGGGCACCTGGGGTTCGTTGTCGAACACGTCCAGGCCCGCACCGGCGATGCGGCGCTCGGCCAGGGCGTCGATGAGCGCCGCCTCATCCACCACGCTGCCACGCGCCACGTTGATGAGGTAGCCCTGCGGGCCCAGGGCGTCGAGCACATCGCGGTTGACCAGGTGGCGCGTGCCCGCGCCGCCCGCCACCGTCAGCACCAGGTAGTCGGCCCATTGCGCCAGTGCGGTCAGCGACTCGAAGTACGAGTGCGCGCAGCCCTCGGCCGGGCGGCGGTTGTGGTAGCCCACCTCCATGCGGAAGCCCGCCGCGCGCTCGGCCACGGCCTGGCCGATGCGGCCCATGCCCACGATGCCCAGGCGTTTGCCCGACACCCGCGTGCCCAGCGCAAACCGCGCCTTGGGCCATTGGCCCTGGCGCACAAACCGGTCGCTGGCGGCAATGCCGCGCGACACGTCCAGCGTCAGCGCAAACGCCATGTCGGCCACACAGTCGTTGAGCACGCCGGGCGTGTAGCCCACCTGCACGCCCCGGGCAGTGGCGGCGCCGATGTCGAGCGCGTCAAAGCCCACGCCAAAGCTGCTGATGACCTGCAGATGGGGCAGGGCGGCGATCACCTCGCCTGTGAGCCCGATGGACGCCGTGGTGACCACGCCCGAAAACTCCGCCCCATGCGCCGCCAGAAAACCCTGCGGGTCGGCCTGGTCCGCCAGGCAGGCCACGCTGTAGCGCGCGGCCAGTTCGGTTTCGAGGGCGGGCAAGGGCAGGCGGCCGATTTGCAGGATGCGGGGCTGGGCGTTGGTGGTCATTGGATGGAGGGCAACCTGGAATGTTGAGAAGGTGGACTTGAGCCGCAGTGTCGCTTGTCGCCGTGCGACGGAGACGGGCGCGGCTCCGCCAGCGCCGCCGTGCAAGGGCCGCCCCGCCGCAGAGGCGGCGTCCCCTTGAGGGGGATGGCGCGAAGCGGCTCAGGTGGCATCAAGTGTTTACACGCACGGCCTGGCGGGCCAGCAGCTTCCACTGGCCGCCTTGCTGTTGCCACACGCCCAGGATCTTGATCTGCACCTTGCCGGGCTTGCCCGAGTCGTTGGTGTCGGCCGTGAGGGTGTGGCGCACGATGGCAGAGTTGCCCACCACCTTGATGGTCTGGTCGGTGATGGTGATGGTCACGAAGTCCGACTTGCCCGCCACCAGATCGCCGATGAAGCTGTCCTTGGTGTCCACGCGGCCGCCCGAGTGGCCATAGCTCAGGTCGTCGGCCACGAGGGCAGCCAGCGCAGCGGGCGTGGGATCGATCATGGCCAGGCGCAGGCGTTCGGCAGCGGCGGCCACAGCCTGCTCGGAAGCGGCCGGTGCAGGGGGCGCTGCGGCGGTGGTCGGATGGCTGGCGCAGCCGCTCAGCGTGACAAGGGCCAGGGCGCTGGCTGCGGCGATGATGAGGGTCTTGAGCATGTTGTCTGTCTCCTTATGGTGTTGTGTTTTGGCGTGCCGCGTTGGCACCACGCGCCCGTGCACGGCCAGGCGCGTGGTGTGTGGAATCGCTGAAAAAAGGGCCTGGAAAACCAGGCCCTTGGAGGCACCTATCAGGCCGTGCTTACTGCGGGCCGAGCTTGTCGATCAGCGCCTTGAGCTCTTCCATCTCGCTGGGCTTCAAGTCCGTCAGCGGCGCGCGCACCGGCCCGCCGTCGTGGCCCACGATGCGGGCACCTGCCTTGATGATGGAGACGCCATAGCCTTCCACGCGGTTGCGGATGGCCAGGTAGGGCATGAAGAAGGATTTGAGCAAGCGGTGCTGGGTGGCCGTGTCGTCGCTGGCCACGGCCTTGTAGAACTCCATCGCCGTGCGGGGGATGAAGTTGAACACCGCCGACGAATACACCGGCGTGCCCAGCGCCTTGTACGCCGCCGCATACACCTCGGCCGTGGGCAGGCCGCCCAGGTACGAAAAGCGATCGCCCATCTTCATGTAGATGGAGGACATCACCTCGATGTTGCCCACGCCGTCCTTGAAGCCCACCAGGTTCGGGCAGCGGTCGGCCAGGATGGCCAGCGACTCGGCCGTGAGTTTGGTGCGGTCGCGGTTGTAGACGATCACGCCGAACTTCACGCTCTTGCAGACCTGCTCCACATGGGCGATCAGGCCTTCCTGTCCCGCTTCGGTCAGGTAGTGCGGCAAGAGCAGGATGCCGTGGGCGCCCAGGCGCTCGGCCTCTTGCGCATGGGCAATCGCCGTGCGGGTGGGGCCACCGGCACCGGCAATGATGGGCACCTTGCCACGGCAGGTATCCACTGCGGTCTTGATGACCTGGCCGTACTCGGGGCCCGACAGCGAGAAATACTCGCCCGTGCCACCGGCGGCAAACAGCGCGCTGGCGCCGTAGGGGGCCAGCCATTCCAGGCGCTCGATATAGGTCTTGGGGCGGAATTCGCCCTGCTCGTCAAAGTCCGTGATCGGGAACGACAGCAGGCCGGAGCCCATGATGGTTTTGAGTTCTTGGGGGGTCATGTCAGTGCGGGGCGGTAGTAGGAAATGGGAAGGCGAGTGAGAAGGTGTGAGTGAATACCGCATGTCCGAGCAGGCTGCCAAAACGCGGCCGGTCTAGGCGCAAAGCGCAGCCATAGCGCGGGCTATGGCGAGCATTTGCAACGACGAGCGGGCGTGTTTTGACGGGATGAGCGGGCATGAGGGGTTCGCTGACACCTTCTTAGTCGAGCTTGATGTTGGCGGCCTTCACCACGGTGGCCCAGCGGGCCCGCTCCTTGGCGAAGAACTGGTCTTGTTCGGCGGGGGTCATGGTGACCACCTCGGCGCCCTGGCCGGCCAGGCGCGAGCGGATTTCGGGGGAGCGGATGGCGGTGATAAAGGCGTTGTTGAGCTTTTGCACCACCGCATCTGGCGTGCCGCGCGGCACCAGAATGCCTTGCCAGGTGCCGGATTCGAAACCGGGCACGCCCTGCTCGGCAATGGTGGGCACATCGCCAATCAGCGGCATGCGGGTGGCTTTGGAAACCCCCAGCACCTTGAGCTTGCCGCTTTGCACATGGGGCAGGGTGGCCAGCATGCCGTTCATCAGGATTTGGGTTTGCCCGGCCACGGTGTCCTGAATGGCGGTGACGCCGCCCTTGTACGGGATGTACTGCCAGCGCGCACCGCTGGCACGCTCCAGCGCCACACCGGCCACGTGGGGCGCGCTGCCGGTGGCGGTGACGGCAAAGTTGAGGTCGTTCTTCTTCGAGTACGCCACCAGCTCCTTGAAGTTGCTGACCGGCACCGAGGGGTGCACCACCAGCAGGTGGGGCGAGTAGGCCAGCATGGTCACGCCACGCAGGTCCTTGGAGGGGTCGAACGACAGCTTGGTATAGACCGAAGGGCTGATAGCCAGCGCACCCACGTCGCACAGCAGCATGGTGTAGCCGTCGGGCTCGGCCTTGGCCACGAAGTCGGCGCCCAGGTTGCCGTTGGCGCCGGGCTTGTTCTCCACGATGACCGACTGCTTGAGCGCCTCGGACATGGCCTGGCTGATGGAACGGGCAATGATGTCCGAGCTGCCGCCGGGCGGGTAGGGCACCACGATGCGCAGGGTCTTTGCGGGCCAGTCAGCGCTTTGTGCGGTGGCGGAGGCCGCTGCCAGGGTGGCGATGCAGGCGAGAAGGGCGGCTCTACGGCGCAGGGTCATGGAATGTCTCCTGAGTGATGTTGTTAGTCATCGTACAACTAAGATTGCAAAATGGCAATACATGCCGTGAGAGTTTTTGGTGATCTTAGGGTGGATTAAGGGTTTTCACTAGCTCTTTTTGACCGCATTTCTCCTCTGTCAGGCAGGTGGGCAATCCTTGCAGATTGTTCGTCGAAATTCGGGTAATCCCTGCGTGTGTCAGACAGGCTTATGGTGACAATGCAGATCTTGTTGTACGACAACATATAACGTATGACAAAACCCAACCGCTCCGCCGACAGCTGGGTGCCTCAGCACACAGCCCGGCAGATGAGCATCCACCCACACAACCGGCGGTGCAGGCCCTGCTACCGCCCAGACCCCTTCGGGAGACGGCAATGACCTCTACACCACGCACACGCACCCGGGTGGCACAACTGGCACTGGCAGCCGTTGCCGCCCTGTCCACCCCCGGCGCCTGGGCGGCAACCTGGGTGTATGTCGCCAACGCGGACAGCCAGGATGTCTCGGTGTTGGAGCTGGACCGTAGCACTGCCACGCTCAAGCCGGTAGACACCGTGCCGCTGGGCGGCACTGCCATGCCGATGGCCGTGAGCCCGGACAAGAAGGTGCTGTACGTGGCGTTGCGCTCGCAACCTTTCAGGGTGGTGAGCCTGGCGATCGACCCCGTCAGCGGCAAGCTGCGCAAGCTGGGCGAGGCTCCGCTGGCCGACAGCATGGCCAACATCGACACCGATGTCACGGGCCGCTGGCTGTTTGCCGCGTCCTACCCCGGCCACAAGATCACGGTCAACAGCATTGGCAAGGACGGCTCGGTGGGTGCGGTGCAGCAACTCATCCCCACGGCGCCCCACGCGCACGCCATCCACGCCGATGCGGCCAACCGCCATGTGTTTGCCACCAGCCTGGGGGGCGACAACCTCTCGGCCTGGCGTTTTGATGCCGAGAGCGGCAAGCTCACCGCCCATGAGCCCGCGCTCACGCAGGTTGCTCCCGAAAAATCCGGCCCGCGCCACTTTGTGTGGGACACCGCCCAGCGCACCATGTACGTGCTGAATGAGCTGGATGCCGCCGTGCATGTGATGGCCTACGACAAGGAGCGCGGAACGCTGCGCCCGGTGCAGCGCACCACGGCACTGCCAGCAGGCTTTAACGGCAAGCCCTGGGCTGCCGACATTCACCTGTCGCCCGACGGCCGCACGCTGTATGCGTCCGAGCGCACCTCCAGCACGCTGAGCAGCTTTCGCGTCGACGCTGCCACCGGCCAGCTGCAGCCGCTGGGCCAGGTGCCTACCGAAAAAACCCCGCGCGGTTTTGCGGTGGATTCGTCAGGCCGATTTCTGATCGCGGCAGGGCAGGAGTCGCACCACCTGGCGCTGCACCCCATCGACCCGGCCACCGGCATCCCCGGCACGCCCACGAGGGTGCCGGTGGGCAAGAACCCCAATTGGGTCGAGATCGTCGATCTGCCCTGAGCATCCATTCCATTCCATTGCACGCGCCAGCCGCACCGGCTTTTTTGCGCTCCGTTTTTCTATCGCCGTTCCGTTCACCATCCACAAAACACCCAGGAGACACCACCATGCAACGCAGAACCCTCATCCATACCGCCGCCCTGGCGGCCGCAGCCTTCAGCGCCCTTGTCAGCCTGCCCGCCACAGCCCAGGGCACCTGGCCCACCGGCAAGCCCATCACCTACATGGTGCCGTTTGCTGCAGGTGGCACCACCGACACGCTGGCGCGGCTGATCGGCCAGCAACTGGGCACAGCCCTGGGCACCACGGTGGTGGTGGAGAACAAGGGCGGCGCGGCGGGCAGCATCGGCTCTGAAGCTGCTGCGCGCTCTGCGCCCGATGGCTACACCCTGCTGGGCGGTACCGTCAGCTCGCACGCCATCAACGTGAGCCTCTACCCCAAGCTGGGCTACGACCCCATCAAGTCCTTCAGCCCCGTCACGCTGATCGGCACCAACCCGGTCGTGCTGGTGGTGGCGGCCAACAGCCCTTACAAAACCCTCAAGGACGTGCTGGCGGGGGCGAAAGGCAAGCAAGGCGGCCTGTCGTCGGCCTCGGCCGGCACAGGCAGCTCGCAGCATTTGGCCGTGGAGTTGCTGGCCTACAAGTCGGGCGTGAAGTTCACCCACATCCCCTACAAAGGCAGTGGCCCGGCCATCCAGGATGTGATCAGCGGCCAGGTGGACATGATGTTTGACACCACGGTGGTGGCCGCGCCGCACATCCAGAGCGGCAAGCTGCGCGCCATTGCCGTCACCTCGCCCCAGCGCCTGGCCTCCATGCCCGATGTGCCCACCGTGGCCGAGTCCGGCGTGGCAGATCTCAAGGACTTCCAGGTGCAGTCCTGGCAGGCCATCTTTGTGCCGGCTGGCACGCCCACGCCGGTGGTCACGCGCCTGCATGACGAGATCCGCAAGATCCTGGCCCAGCCCGACATGCAAACCCGCCTGAAGGGCTTTGGCATGGAGCCCGCCGACCTCAACACCACGCAGATCGCCGCGTTCCAGAAGGCCGAAGTGGAAAAATGGGCCCAGGTGATCAAGGCGGCGAACATCAAGGTAGATTGAACGCCTGCCTAACTCTGATCTCCCTGTGAAGACTTTGCGGAACCGCCTGCGGGCTGTTCCGCTTTTTTATGGTGTCAGCGCATGCGAGTTGGTCAGCCGGTGGCGCTGCCGCTGCCGTCCGCAGAGCGCGCGGTCAGCAGAAAGTCGGGGTGCTGGCCGGTCAGCAGCAGGAACATCGCAAACACCGGACCCTGCATGTTGCGCTCGTCACTCATGCTCTCCAGCGCTTGCCAGGTGCGCGACTGCACGCCGCCCCGGCTGCCGGTCTGCAGCGGGTAGCCCATGAGTTCGGCCGCCTGGGCCTGGCTCAGCCCCGCGGCAGTGCGGGCGGCCTTGAGCTGATCGCCGGTGGGCACAGACATGGCGAGAGCGAGGGCAGGGCGTGGCGGCTGGGACATAGGATTGCTATAAAAGTAGGAGCTATTTGGTCTTGGTGGACGAGCGCAGAGGCCCATTTTTACCCAAAACTGCGCGCCAACATCCGGGTGTGGTGCTGGTGCGTCACTGGACAAATTGGTGGGGTGCGCCTCTGGGGCATGGCGGGGGGCCGCTCCTAGAATTCGCTCGCACTTGACGAAAGACAACACCACAACACGCCGCGCACCCAGCGGCATCCGAGGAGGGACCTGTGAGCTACACCATCCAGATCTGGGAAAAGCCCGCCGATTGGCCCTGGCCCACCACCAAGGCCGAGGCGGACGCGCAGTACGAGCGTGCGGAGGCGGGCCCCCAGGTGCCGATGAACCCCAAGTTCGCGGCCTGGGCCCAGGCCGTCGAGCAGCGCTCTCCCGGGTTCTGGGACATCTACCTTGGTGGCCCTGAAATGACCGACCCGACCTGGGGCGTGGGCATCAACACCCGCGCTTCGGATTGGGGCGCTCCGTTTGACGATGGCTGGGAGCAGGCAGTGCGCCTGGGCCTGAACCTGTACGACCCGCAAAGCGGCGTGCACTACCTGGGCAACGGCGATGCGCCCGAAGAGCCCGATCTGCCCGTGCAGCGTGCGGCGCGCGCCCGCAAGGCGGGCGACGACGCCACCGCTTGGGCCGAATACCGCCACTGGGCTGCGCGCGGCAACCCCCACGCCCTCTACGCCCTGGGCCGTGCGCTGCGCTTTGGCACCATGGGCCAGCGCAGGCACTTCGACCTGGCGGCCGCGCTGCAGTTGATGGGCGCCCACGACGCAGAGACCCGCAAGGATGCCCAGGCGTTCTTCCAGCGTTTTCCCGACGAGGCCAAGGCACGCATCCAGGTGCTGATGGCACGCCTGAAGTCAGCGCCGGGCGAACAACTGCTGCAGATCATCGACAACGACCGCAAGGCGGTGGACGACGCCGTGGCCCGCAGCCAGCAACTGGCGCTGTACTCGCGCAAGCGCATCGAAGCCACCGACGCCCTGGAGCCCGCCGCAGCACAGGGGCATGAGGTCGCGGCTTTCCTGCACGCGCTGGATGTCGTGATCGGCTGGGAGCAGCCCAACTTCGAAAACGCCCGCTATTGGTGCCAGCGTGCCGCCGAATGGGACCACGAGCCCGCCAAGCGCCTGCTGGCCCTGATGTTCGAGCGGGGCTGGGGCGGGCCGGTGGACATGCAGGAGGCCGCGAAGTGGAATGCAGCCGCGCAGGAGCAACGGCTGCGGGCGCAGAAGAAGCTGCAGGCGCAGGAAGAGGCGGAATCGCCCGGCGGCCTGAGCCTCGCGCCCCTGGCGCCAGCCTCGCACGCGTCGGCTGCGGCAGCGCCGGTGGTGTGGACGGGCAACCCCCTGCGCGACCTGCCTGGCTGGTACGCGCGCGAGGGCGACCCGCACGCCGCCTTCCACCTGGGCACCAGCGACGAGCATGGCCGCTATGGCGGGCCTGTCAATTTGGCCCAGGCGCGCGCCTGGTACGCCCAGGCCGCCGAAGAAGGCCATGCTGACGCCACCTACAACCTGGGCACGTTCGTGGAGAGTGGCAAGGGCGGCCCCAAGGATGTGCAGGTGGCCAAGGCGCTGTTCATGCTTGCCAACACACGCGGCACCACCATGCAGGTGGCGGACCTGCGCATTGCACCTAACGAACAAAGCCCCGTGCGCGCCCTGGTGGCTGCCTTGCGCGAACCAGGGCGCCTGCGGGCGGTGCTGCAGCAGCGCGGGCTGGGGGCCACCGTGGCGGCGCCAGGGGCGCTGCGCCCACTGCGGTGGCAGCGGTTGCAGCCTCGGTTGCCGCTGCCGGGTTGTCGGCATCGGACTGGGGCCGCGCCGGTGGTGCGGCGCCGCAGGCCCCCCGGCCCGCGCCACCCGTGCCGGGGCCGGCGCCCAGCCGTGCGCGCAGTACACGCGAGGAAGACGAGGACGACGAGGTAGAACACGCAGGCCGCCAGGGCGCTGGCAGCCGCTCGGGCTTTTCGCTGCACCTGGGCCACCTGGCCCTGGTGGTGGGCGTGGCCAACGTTGTGCTGCTCATCGCCTTCTTCAAGCCCGGTGCGAGCTTCCGCATGGGCATGTTTGGCCTGGGACTGGTCGCAGCCTTTGGTGCCTGGCGCACGGCGCGCGACTTTGACTGGTCGCCCCTGGCGCGCGCTGTGGTGGCCGTATTGGCCGCAGTGCCGATGGTGGGCATGGCCGTATGCCTGGGCCTGCTGTTCAAGGCGGTGCGCGAGCGCGGCTAAGCGCGTTCTTGACCGGTCGTTACCTCGTGCGCCAGCATCTGCGCAAAGTACGACTCGGGCTGGATGTTGGTGTAGTTAGGAATGTCTGCCGACAGCTCGGCCATCGTCGCCTTGGCGGCCGTTTGGGCCTGCTTCAGGTCGCTGAAGAACGCGTTGGTGAGCGCCACCACCTGGCCCGGGCGCGGCTCGCCAGGGTAGAGAACACGGTCGCTCTCCAGCCGCACCAGGCCCAGCGGCTGCAATGCTGCGCGGGCGATGCGCATGTGCTCGGAGTGGTAGTAGTCGTGGTTGAAGGTGGCGCCTTCACGCCAGCGGTAAACGGCGGTGACTTTGATCATTGGTGCGATTCCATCCAGTGGTTGAAACCCGCCACCGTAGGGACAACACACCCGCCGCACAGCCGCGTGCGCGACAGCGTGTCGCCCATGTGGCTCGTATCCTTGCTCGCCGACTCAGTCTTCTTCCGATTCGCCCAGGAACCCGCCGCTCTGGTGCCCCCACAGCCGGGCATATACGCCGCCCTGGCCCAGCAATTGCGCGTGGGTGCCTTCTTCCACAATGCGGCCCGCGTCCATCACGATGAGGCGGTCCATGGCGGCGATGGTGGACAGGCGGTGGGCAATGGCAATCACCGTCTTGCCCTGCATGAGGCTGTCCAGGCTTTGCTGGATGGCGGCTTCGACCTCGGAATCGAGCGCGCTGGTGGCTTCGTCCAGCAGCAGGATGGGCGCGTCCTTGAGCATCACGCGTGCAATGGCCACGCGCTGGCGCTGGCCGCCCGAGAGTTTGACGCCGCGCTCGCCCACGTGCGCCTCGTAGCCGGTGCGGCCCTGCAGGTCGGTAAGCGTGGCGATGAAGTCCGCTGCCTCGGCGCGTTCGGCCGCCTGGTGCAGGTCGGCCTCGCTCGCATCGGGGCGGCCGTACAGGATGTTGTCGCGCATGGACCGGTGCAGCAGCGAGGTGTCTTGCGTGACCATGCCGATGTTGCGGCGCAGGCTGTCCTGCGTGACATGGGCAATGTCCTGCCCGTCGATCAGGATGCGGCCCGACTGCACATCATGAAACCGCAGCAGCAGGTTGACCAGCGTGGACTTGCCCGCGCCCGAGCGGCCAATCAGGCCGATCTTCTCGCCGGGGCGGATGGTCAGGTTGAGCCGGTCGATGACCGGGCGGGCGCCGGGGCCGCTGCCGTAGGCAAAGGTCATGTCCTCAAAATGCACTTCGCCCTGGGTCACAACGAGTGGTTTAGCGTCGGGCGCGTCCACCACGGTGCGGGGTTTGGTCAGCGTGTTGATGCCATCCTGGATGGTGCCCACGCTCTCGAACAGGGTGGTCATCTCCCACATCACCCAGTGGGCGTGGCCGGACACGCGCAGGGTCATGGCGGTGACGGCGGCCACGGCACCGGCACCGACTTCGCCCGCCGACCACAGCCACAGCGCGGTGCCGCAGGCGCTGAGGATCATGGCCACCACCAGGATGTGGTTCACGATCTCGAACCGGCTCACCAGGCGCATCTGGGCATAGCCCGTGAGCTTGAACGCGTCCATGGCGGCACGCGCAAATTCAGACTCGCGCCGCGTGTGCGAGAACAGCTTGACGGTGGCGATGTTGGTGTACGCGTCGGTGATGCGCCCGGTCATCACCGAGCGCGCATCGGCCTGCGCCTTGCCCACTTTGCCCAGGCGCGGCACAAAGTACCAGCAGGCCAGGCCATAGGCCACCATCCAAGCGGCAAAAGGCGCCAGCAGCCGCGCGTCGAACCCGGCCAGCAACACGAGGATGGTGACAAGGTAGATGCCCATGCCGATCACCACGTCGGTGGTCGTGAAGATCATGTCGCGCACGGCGAGGGCCGTCTGCATGATCTTGGTGGTGATGCGGCCCGCGAACTCGTCCGCGTAGAACGCCATGCTCTGGCCCAGCATCAGGCGGTGAAAGTTCCAGCGCAAGCGCAGTGGGAAGTTGATGGCCAGCACCTGGTGCTTGATGCTGGTCTGCACGGCCACCAGCAGCACCGAGGCCAGGAGCAGGGCGGTGATGCCAATCAACTCTCCTTTGCGCTCGGCCCACAGCGCACCCGGGGCCGTGCTGGAGATCCAGTCCACCACATGGCCAAGCACCGCAAACAGCAGCGCTTCATAGATGGCGATGGCCGCAGACAGGCCTGCCATGGCTGCCACATAGCCACGCAGGCCACGGGTGCCATCCCACACAAAGGCCATAAAGTCTTTGGGGGGCAGGTGAGGTTCGGCGGGGGGATAGGGGGGAAGGCGGCTTTCGAAAAAACGGAACAAAGTCAGAACTCCTTGTCCACCATGGTACGTGCGGTGGTACCGCTCTGTGGCGCCCGGCCGCAATGCACTCAGGACCATGAGGGTCAGCCCCATGGGTGGGGAATTGGGGTAGGAGCAGGCCCCTACGCCGACGGTTTGTAGACCACGCGGATGCGCGGCACCTGCTTCACGCCGGGCTGTTTGGTCAGAAAGCCGTACAGAAACTCGGTCAGGCTTTTTTCGCACAGCGCCAGCACGGCCGGATCGGACGCCATGGCCTCGCCCTGCTGGCGAGCGCGTTTGGCGGCCTCCTGGCTCAGCTTGATGACAGCGCCCTTGTTGTCGGTCAGCAGCCCGCCCGAGAGGATGCGGTGCTGCAGGTTGGTAACGGCTGGTGCGGCCACCAGCGCGGGGCGGTGGATGTGCACCTCGATGCCGCCGTTGGTGGCGTGCAGCTCGTAGCTTTCGGGGCGCAGGTCAAAGCCGAAGGCGTATTCGGCGGTGTAGGTGATGGCCACTACCCCGGTGGATGCAATGCCCAGCACCGATTTTTCGATGATCTGCGTGGCCCCTTCCTCGCGCACCACGGTGGCGGCGAGCAGCTTCATCTGCTCGGCCAGCGTCTGTTTGCCTGCGGTGAGATAGCTGGTGTAGCGGGTATAGCCCAGCAGCGCATTGTTGAGTTCGGTCACTTGGCGCTGCAGCTGTGCCGTCTGTGCCAGGGCACTGTCAACGCGGTGCTGCGCCCACCAGCTGGCCGCGCCTGCGGTGAGCAGGCACACGGCCAGGGCCGCACAAGAGATCCAGGCAATGCGTTTCATCAATGGGGTACAGCGCAGGGCGTGTGGTTGCCAACAGGTCGCTGGTGGGCGCCCACCGTTAGACGAGCAGCGTGACCACCACGATCACCACGCCCAAGGCCAGATTCACACCCACCCAGCTGCGGATGCTGCCCAGGGCCTTGCCGCCGGCGGGCCAGTCCGATGCAGCCACCGCCCGCTGCAGGCGTCGGAACAGCGCAAACCGGATGTGCCCGAAGATGACCATCATCGCCAGGCCCAGCGTGGCCATGATCGTCCAGTCCAGTGGCATGGCAAAGCTGCCACCGGCCTGCACCGTTTGTTTGGCCACGCGGCCGATCATCCACAGCCCGCTGCCCAGCACCACCAGCACGGCCACCCCCACGGCGGCGAAAAAGCGCTGCAGCACATCGTGCATGAGCCGCACACGCTGCGGGGGCTCCAGCGACTGCGCTGCGGGGCGCAAAAAGAAATGGGCAAACACCATGCCACCGATCCACACGATGATGGACAGGACATGGGCGAGCTGGAGCGCGTTGTAGAGCATGGCGTGGAACGTTTGGAATAAAGGGCTGGGGTGGAAGTAAAAGAGAGAGGGCGCGGCGGGTCTGCTCAGCAGGCTGGCGGTACGGTAGCCTGCGTCAGGGCACCAGCCCATCCCGGGGTGAAGCCACCCGCACCTGGTTGCCGCCGCTTTTCTTGGACAGGTACATCGCCTCATCGGCATGGCCCAGCAGCCGGTGTTCTTCGCCCCCGTGCTCGGGGTAGATGGCCACGCCGATGCTCGGCTGGATGCTCAGGCGGATACCTTCCAGGTCAAACGGCTGGCCGAAGGCTGCCAGGATCTTGTCGGCCGCTGCGGCGGCGTGTTCGCGGGCATGGCCGCCTTCAAGCAGCACCACAAATTCGTCGCCCCCCAGGCGCGCGACGGTGTCCGAGCCGCGCACGCACTCCAGCAGCCGCTGGGCCACCCGCTGCAGCAGCAGGTCGCCCATGGCATGGCCCAGGGTGTCGTTGACCTGCTTGAAGTCGTCCAGGTCGAGGAACAGGAGCGACAGCAGGCTTTGGTCGCGCCGCGCGCGGGCCAGTGCGGTCTTGAGACGGTCCAGAAACAGCTGGCGGTTGGGCAGGTGCGTGAGCTGGTCATACTGCGCCATGTGCTCCAGGCGTTCGTGCATCTGCTTGCGCTCGATGGCGGCTGCGACCTGGGTGGAGACAAACTGCAGCAGCTCCTTGTCCTTTTCGGTGTAGCGGCCCTGCTCGGTGGTGCTTTGCAGCACCAGCGCACCGATGGCGCCTTTCTGGGTTTGCAGCGGCACGCCCAGCCAGCAGAGCGGTGTGTGTTCCTGAGGTAGCTGCCGGCGCAGTTGTGCGGCACGGGGGTCGGCGTTGTCGAGGGCATTGGGCGTCAACAGCAGGGGGCTGCCGCTGTGGATCACCTCGGCACACAGCGCATCCTGCACTGGCGCCGGGGGCGTGGGGGCGGCACCCGGTTCGTTGACGTGGTACGGAAAACTCAACGAATCACTGCAGGCGTCGTAGAGCGCGACCGCGAAGTTGGTGGCGGGCAGCAGGCGCCCGATGATCTGGTGGATGTGCTGGAACAGCGCCTGCAGGTTGTGTGTGGTGTGAGCGGCTTCGGAGATGGCATAGATCACCGCCTGCATCGACTCGGTGAACTTGCGCTCGGTGATGTCATGCGCCACCGCCAGCCGCCGCTGCTTGTCAGGCAACCAGCGTGCCGTCCAGCGGATATGGGCGATAGAGCCATCTTTGCGCACATAGCGATTTTCAAACTGCAGTTGAAGATGACCATTCATCACGCTCTGCGCCTGGCTTTGGGTGATGGCCCGATCCTCGGGGTGCACCATGTCGAGCATGCGTTTGCCAATGACTTCCTCGGGCGCGTAGCCAAAGATGCGTTCGAACGCAGGGCTCACAAACTCAATGGTGCTGTCCGCATGGACGACGCAGACCGCGTCGAGCAGCAGGTCCACCACGTTCTGGGAAGGGATGCTTTGCATGAAGGGTAGCGCGCACAAGGTGCCAAGAAGACCCATTGTGCCGTGCGCCCCCTTTTTGTGCGGCATGGATGCAGCCCGCAACCCAAGGGATATCCATTAAGCGACTGCTGATTGCTATCCAATTTATAGCTTCTATCGCTTGTGGTTAAAGCGCTGTGGGCATTTTTTATGTGTATTTTTCTTCCAGCGCATCCCAGGCCATTTTTTGCACCAGCCGCTGGCGCTCGGCAAACGGCGCCACCAGGGCGGGGTCTTCATCAATGCGTTGGGTGTCGCGCAGCACGGTCAGCGCCTTCTGCATGCCCGCCACCGCGCCCTGCAGCGCGGCGTTGGCGTACAGCACCAGGCCGTAGCCCAGGGCGGCCAGTTCTTCAGCGCTGGTGATGGGCGTCTTGCCACCGATCACCATGTTCATGAGCTGCGGCGCTGTCAGTCGCTGGGGCAGGGCGCGGATCTCGTCCAGCGAGGTGACGGCCTCCACAAAAAGGATGTCGGCACCGGCCTCCTGAAAACGCTGGGCGCGCTCCACGGCGGCTTCAAAGCCCTGGGTGGCGCAGGCGTCGGTGCGGGCCAGGATGAGAGTGTCCGGGTCACGCCGCGCATCCACGGCGGCCTTGATCTTGCCCAGCATCTCGTCGGTGCTGATCACTTCCTTGCCGCTGAAATGCCCGCAGCGCTTGGGGCTGACCTGGTCTTCCAGCTGGATGCAGTCGGCGCCTGCGCGCTCCAGCGTTCGCACCGCGTGGTAGGTGTTCAGGGCGTTGCCAAAGCCGGTGTCGGCATCGACGATAAGCGGCAGGTGCTCCACCGCATCGCGGATGCGGGCCGTGTGGTCGGCAATGTCGGTCAGCCCCATGAAGGCCTGGTCGGGCAAACCGAACCACATGTTGGTGACGCCTGCGCCGGTGATGTAAATGGCTTCAAACCCCAGGTCGGCCACCACACGGGCGGAGAGGGCGTTGAAGGCGCCAGGCACGATGACGCCACGGCGGGCGTGGGCCAGGGCTTTGAGTTGTTGTTTCGTATTCATGGATAGGGTGTCAAAAAGCTATATTTTTGATAGCTGTTAGCGCTTTATGGATAAGCGCTAGAGGTCAATTTATCTCAAAAAATGCTGACGGGAACCCGCACCCAGCCTTCCATGAGGATGCGGGCGCTGCGGCTCATGAGGGCTTTGGTGACTTGCCAATCGCCGGCGTCGTTCTGCCGGGCCTCGGCCCCCACGCGCAAGGTGCCCGAGGGGTGGCCAAACCGCACGCTGCTGCGCACACCACCACCCGCTGCCAGGTTGACCAGCGTGCCGGGGATTGCTGCCGCCGTGCCAATGGCCACCGCTGCCGTGCCCATCATGGCGTGGTGCAGCTGGCCCATGGAGAGAGCGCGCACCAGCAGGTCGATGTCTTTGGCGTCAATGGCTTTGCCGCTGGAGGCCGTGTAGCTGGCCGGTGGCGCGACGAACGCGATCTTGGGTGTGTGCTGGCGCGTGGCGGCCTCGCTGACGTGCTGGATCAGGCCCATGCGCAGGGCGCCGTATGCACGGATCGTCTCGAAGCGCGCCAGCGCGGCCGCATCGCCGTTGATGGCCCGCTGCAGCTCGGTTCCGGTGTAACCCAGCTCTTGCGCATTGAGAAAGATGGTGGGGATGCCCGCGTTGATCAGCGTGGCGGCGAAGCTGCCGACCCCGGGCACCTCCAAGGTGTCCACCACGTTGCCCGTCGGGAACATGGCTCCGCCTTCATCGGCATCCTCCGCCGGGTCCATGAACTCCAGCGCCACCTCGGCGGCTGCAAAGGTCACGCCGTCCAGCTCGAAGTCGCCCGTCTCCTGCACCTGACCGTTGCTGATGGGCACATGCGCCACAATGGTCTTGCCGATGTTGGCCTGCCAGATGCGAACCGGAAAGGTGCCCTTCTGTGGCATACGCGCCGCATCGATCAGCCCCACGTGGATGGCGCAAGGCCCCACCGCCGCCGAGAGGTTGCCGCAGTTGCCGCTCCAGTCCACAAAAGCCTGGTCGATGGACACCTGGCCGAACAGGTAGTCCACGTCGTGGCCGGGGCGCGTGCTGCGGTTCAGGATCACGGCCTTGCTGGTGCTCGACGAGGCATTGCCCATGCCGTCGATCTGCTTGCCGTACGGGTCCGGGCTGCCCAGCACGCGCAGCAGCAAGGCGTCGCGGGCGGGGCCGGGCTGTTGGGCGGGGGCGGGCAGGTCTTCTAACTTGAAGAAGACACCTTTGCTAGTGCCGCCACGCATGTAAGTGGCAGGGATTTTGATTTGAGAAGGATGGTTGTTCATGGTGTTCCTCCCCTCGCCCCTTGTGGGAGAGGGGCCGGGGGAGAGGGGGTGCCCGCACGCACAGCATTCCAGATGCTTTCCAGCACCGCATCCGTGTTGTGCAGGATGTCGTTGTTCAAAAACCGCAGCAGGGTGAAGCCCTCGCTGCGCAGCCAGGCATCGCGGATCGCGTCGTGGTCTGAATCCACGTGTTGCCCGCCGTCCGCTTCCACGATCAGGCGCAGGCCAAAGTGCACAAAGTCCACGACGTAGGGGCCGATGGGTTGCTGCCGTCGAAATTTTTGACCGTCCATGCGGTGGGCGCGCAGGTGCCGCCAGAGCAGCTGCTCGGCGTCGGTCATGTTCTGGCGCAGGGTTTTGGTGAACTGGCGCTGGTCCATGGGCGGGGCCCCCTCTCCCCCGGCCCCTCTCCCACAAGGGGCGAGGGGAGCAAGACAAAAGCGAGCATTGTCTGCGTGTGCAATGCTCTCGGCGCGACGCAGTGGTGGTGTGATTTGCGCGAACATGTTTCGTATCAACGCGCGCAAGCCCCTCTCCCCTCGCGGGAGAGGGGTTGGGGAGAGGGGGCGACCCCAGCCCGCGCCGCCAAAAAATCCTGCGCAAAACGCTGCAGCACACCACCCGCCGCGTACACCGAAACCTCCTCTGCAGTGTCTAGCCGACAGCGCATGGGCACTCTCACCACCTCACCCAGCTTGTGTTGAACAACAAGCATCACCGTCGCACCGGGCATCAGATCACCCTCCACGTCATACACCTCCCTCCCATCCAGCCCCAGCGTGATGCGATTGACCCCCACCTCAAACTCCAGCGGCAACACCCCCATCCCGATCAGGTTGGTGCGGTGAATACGCTCAAACCCCTCGGCCACCACCACCTCCACGCCCGCCAGGCGCACGCCCTTGGCGGCCCAGTCGCGGCTGGAGCCCTGGCCGTAGTCGGCACCGGCAATGATGATGAGCGGCTGGCGGCGGTTCAGGTACGTTTCCATGGCCTCCCACATGCGCATGACCTGGCCTTCGGGCTCCACGCGGGCGAGTGATCCTTTTTTCACTTTGCCATTCACTACGGCCATCTCGTTGACGAGCTGCGGGTTGGCAAACGTGGCGCGCATGGCCGTGAGGTGGTCACCCCGGTGCGTGGCGTAGGAGTTGAAGTCCTCCTCGGGCACGCCCATGCGCACCAGGTATTCACCTGCTGCACTGTCCGGCAGGATGGCGTTCGATGGCGACAGGTGGTCGGTGGTGATGTTGTCGGGCAGGATGGCCAGCGGACGCATGCCCGTCAAAGTCCGCGGGTGGGCGGCCAGCGCGCCGATGCCCTCGGTGTCCCAGTAGGGCGGGCGGCGGATGTAGGTGGACTGCGGGCGCCAGCCGTACTGCGGCGACACGCGCTGGCCATCGTCGTGTCGGATGGCGAACATGGGCTCGTACACGGCGTGGTACTGCGCGGGCTTCACGGCAGTCTTCACTACGGCGTCGATTTCTGCGTCACTGGGCCACAGGTCTTTGAGGCGAACTTCCCTCCCGTGCACCACCGCCAGCACGTCTTTTTCAATGTCAAAACGCACCGTGCCCGCCATCGCATAGGCCACCACCAGCGGGGGCGAGGCCAAAAACGCCTGCTTGGCATAGGGGTGGATGCGTCCGTCGAAATTGCGGTTGCCCGAGAGCACGGCGGTGGCGTACAGGTCGCGGTCGATGATCTCCTGCTGGATGGCAGGGTCGAGCGCACCCGACATGCCGTTGCAGGTGGTGCAGGCAAAGGCCACG
Source organism: Acidovorax sp. JMULE5 (assembly GCF_013376875.1). GTDB lineage: Bacteria > Pseudomonadota > Gammaproteobacteria > Burkholderiales > Burkholderiaceae_C > Acidovorax > Acidovorax facilis. Next base: position 1,122,463 of record NZ_CP035951.1, on the reverse strand, counting down.
ATGCCAAAGCCGAGCTTTTCCAGGTCGGCCAGCAAGCCCGCTTCCTTCAAATACAGCTCCACCGCCTTGGAGCCGGGCGCCAGCGAGGTCTTGACCCAGGGCTTGCGCGTGAGGCCCAGCCGGTTGGCGTTGCGCGCCAGCAGCGCTGCGGCGATCACGTTGCGCGGGTTGCTGGTGTTGGTGCAGCTGGTGATGGCGGCAATGACCACGGCGCCATCGGGCATCGTGCCGTCCTGCGGTGCGGGCATGGCCCAGGGGCCCGCGATGCCTTGGGCGGCCAAGTCGGACGTGGCAACGCGCGCATGCGGGTTGGAGGGGCCGGCCAGGTTGCGCACCACGCTCGATAGATCGAACACCAGGTTGCGCGCGTACACCGCATCTTTGAGGGTGTCGGACCACAATCCCGCTGCCTTGGCATAGGTCGCGACCAGCTTCACTTGTTCCGCCTCGCGGCCCGTCAGCGTCAGATACTCCAGCGTCTGTTCGTCGATGCTGAACAAGGCCGCCGTGGCGCCGTATTCGGGCGCCATGTTCGAGATGGTGGCGCGGTCGCCAATCGTGAGCTTGGACGCGCCTTCGCCAAAGAATTCGAGGTACGCCCCCACCACCTTGGCCTTGCGCAAAAACTCGGTGAGCGCCAGCACCACGTCGGTGGCGGTGATGCCGTCCTGGCGATGGCCGGTCAGCTTAACGCCCACGATCTCGGGCAGCCGCATCATCGAGGCGCGGCCCAGCATCACGTTCTCGGCCTCCAGGCCGCCCACGCCGATGGCAATCACGCCCAGCGCGTCCACATGCGGCGTGTGACTGTCCGTGCCCACGCAGGTGTCGGGGTAGGCCACGCCGCCTTGTACTTGCACGACCGGCGACATCTTCTCCAGATTGATCTGGTGCATGATCCCGTTCCCCGCCGGGATCACATCCACATTGGCAAAGGCCTTTTTCGTCCACTCGATGAAGTGAAAGCGGTCTTCGTTGCGGCGGTCTTCGATGGCGCGGTTCTTGGCAAACGCATCGGGGTCGAACCCGCCACATTCCACGGCCAGCGAATGGTCCACGATGAGCTGCACCGGCACGACAGGGTTCACCTGGGCCGGGTCGCCGCCTTCTTTGGCAATCGCATCGCGCAGGCCGGCCAGGTCCACCAGCGCCGTCTGGCCGAGGATGTCGTGGCACACCACGCGCGCGGGGTACCAGGGGAAGTCGCGGTCGCGCTTGCGCTCGATGAGCTGGCGCAGGCAGTCGTTGACGGTGGCCGGGTCGGCGCGGCGCACGATGTTCTCGGCAAACACGCGGGCGGTGTAGGGCAGGGTGGCCCAGGCGGCAGGTTGCAGGGCATTGACGGCCTCGCGGGCGTCAAAGTAGTCCAGTGTGGTGCCGGGCAAGGGGCGGCGGTATTGGGTGTTCATCATGGGATGGGCGGGCGGAATATTTTGGCGCGCTGGCTGCTCACTCCCCTCTCCCCTCGCGGGAGAGGGGTTGGGGGAGAGGGGGCGGTTGCGAGGTGAGTTCATGCGTGTTCACCCCCTCTCCCCGGCCCTCTCCCGCGAGGGGAGAGGGAGGAAGAAACAGGGCAAGCTGCGTGGGCGTTAAGCGCGGTTTTCGATGGGCACAAACACCAGATCGTCCGGCCCGGTGTAGTTCGCGCTGGGGCGGATGATCTTGTTGTCGATGCGCTGCTCGATGATGTGCGCGGCCCAGCCGCTGGTGCGCGCAATGACGAACAGCGGCGTGAACATGGCGGTGGGCACCCCCATCATGTGGTAGCTCACGGCGCTGAACCAGTCGAGGTTGGGGAACATGTTTTTCACCTCCCACATCACCGATTCCAGCCGCTCGGCAATGTCATACATCTTGGTGCTGCCCGCCTCTTGCGACAAGTTGTGCGCAACGCCTTTGATGACAACGTTGCGTGGGTCGCTCACCGTGTAGACCGGGTGGCCGAAGCCGATCACGACCTCTTTGGCCTCCACGCGGCGGCGGATGTCGGCCTCGGCCTCGTCGGGGCTGTCGTAACGCTTCTGGATCTCGAAGGCCACCTCGTTGGCGCCGCCATGCTTGGGGCCGCGCAGCGCACCAATGGCGCCGGTGATGGCCGAATACATGTCGCTGCCCGTGCCGGCCACCACGCGGGCGGTGAAGGTGCTGGCGTTGAACTCATGCTCGGCATACAGGTTGAGCGAGGTGTGCATCGCACGCTCCCAGGCTGCGCTGGGCTTGGAGCCGTGCAGCAGGTGCAAGAAGTGCGCGCCGATGGAGTCGTCGTCGGTCTCCACCTCGATGCGGCGGCCCGAGCTGGCCCAGTGGTGCCAATAGAGCAGCATGGAGCCCAGTGATGCCATCAACCGGTCGGCAATGTCGCGCGCGCCCGGCAGGTTGTGGTCGTCCTTTTCAGGCAGCGCACATCCCAGGGCCGAGACGCCCGTGCGCATCACGTCCATGGGGTGGCTGGCGGCGGGCAGTTGCTCCAGCGCCTGCTTCACACTCATCGGAAGGCCGCGCAGGGCCTTGAGCTTGGACTTGTAGGCCCGGAGCTCAGCGCGTGTGGGCAGCTTGCCGTGTACCAGCAGGTGGGCGATTTCTTCAAACTCGCAGACCTCGGCAATGTCGAGGATGTCGTAGCCCCGGTAGTGCAGGTCGTTGCCCGTGCGGCCCACGGTGCACAGGGCGGTGTTGCCGGCGGTCACTCCCGAGAGCGCGACCGACTTCTTGGGCTTGAAGCCCTGGATTTCAATGGTGGTAGTCATGCGGTCTCCTTGTTTACATATGCGTTGGTGATGGCGGCGGGGCGGCCTTTGCCATCCACCGCCACCATTTCAAAAATCCCCTTCAGCACCTCTTCCGGTGGCGAGCCCAGCGTGGCGGCCAGACCGGTCACGCACACGGTGAGCGAGCTGCGGCCGATGCGGCTGACCCAGGCGCGCAGCGTGAGCACATGGCCCACGGGCACGGGGGCCAGAAAACGCACATCGGTCACGCCCGCCATCACCACATCGCGCTGCGCGGCGCCGCGCGCTGCCAGAAACGCCGCCTTGGCCATGAGCTGCAGGGCGTTGCCGCCAAACAGCGTGCCGTAGTGGTTGGCTTCGGCGGGGAAGACGATTTCCGTCAGTTCGACGGTGCCGGTGGGGGTTGTCATGCTTCGCAATTTACGCACAATGGCACCCCTCTGTAAGGGCTGAATTGGCGAATGATTGCGAATGCAAATGCATCAGATTGCAAATTTTGCGAATGATTCTCTGGTGCCACTGCGAAAGATCGAATGAAAAAAACCTTCATGGGCGTGCGCTTGCGCCGCCTGCGCGAAGAGCGCGGCATGACCCAGATTGCGCTGGCCCGGGCGCTGGACCTTTCGGCCAGCTACCTCAACCAGCTGGAGCAAAACCAGCGCCCGCTCACGGTGCCCGTCCTGCTCAAGATCAACGCCGTGTTCGGTGTGGATGTGCAGCGTTTTTCGGACGACGACGAGGCACGCCTCATCACCGGTCTGCGCGAAGTGCTGGCTGATCTGCCTGCCGGTGTGGGCGGGGAGGGCGTGGTGGATTCCGTATCGCTGGCAGAGATCCGCGAGCTGGCCGCAGGCATGCCCGCTGTGGCGCGCACGCTGCTGGCGTTGCACCAGCGGCACCGTCAGGCGCTGGAGCGCCTGGCCGCCCTGGGCAATGACCGGGGCGGCGAGGGCACCGTGGCCCACCATCCGCCCATGGCTTATGAAGAAGTGCGTGACTTCTTCTTTGCGCGCCAGAACCACATTGCCGAGCTGGACGACGCGGCCGAGCGATGTGCCGCCGACTGGGGCCTGCTGCCCGGCCGCGCCGATGAGGCGCTGGCCCAACGCCTGCTCGTGGCCCACGGGGTGCGCGTGGTGGATGTGGCCGATCTGCCTGGCCAGGCGCAGCGCGTGTTCCAGGCCGAGGCCGGGCTGCTGCAGCTGGCGGCGGGGTTGGAGCGCGGGCAGCGCGCGTTTCAGATGGCGACGCAGCTTGCGTTTCTGGAGCAGGGCGCCGAGCTGCAGCGCTTGGCCGACAGCGCCGGGTTGTCCAGCGACCAGGCCCGGGCGCTGGCGCGCATCGGTCTGGCCAACTACTTTGCGGGAGCGCTGGTGTTGCCCTACACGGCCTTTTTGCGGGCGGCCGAAGCGGCGCACTACGACATCGACCGGTTGGGCCAGCAGTTTGGCGTGGGTTTCGAGACGGTGTGCCACCGCCTGTCCACGCTGCAGCGGCCCAGTGCGCGCGGTGTGCCGTTCTTCTTTATCCGGGTGGACCGCGCGGGCAACATCAGCAAGCGGCAGTCGGCCACACACTTTCACTTCAGCAAGATCGGCGGCACCTGCCCGCTGTGGAATGTGTACGAAGCCTTCGCACAGCCAGGCCGCATCGTGCCGCAGGTGGCACGCATGCCCGACGGCCGCGCCTACCTGTGGGTGGCGCGCACCGTGTCGCGCAGCGGGGGCGGGTGGGGTGTGCCCGGCAAGGAGTTCTCCGTAGCCCTGGGTTGTGACATCCGCCATGCGCCGCAACTGGTGTATTCCCGTGGGCTGGATCTGGTCAACCCCGAGGCCGCCGTGCCCATCGGCATGGGCTGCAAGGTGTGTGAGCGCGACGCCTGCCCGCAGCGGGCGTTTCCCCCCATTGGACGTGCGCTGGATGTGAACGAGAATCGAAGCCGCTTTGCGCCGTACCCGGTGGCGGGCCGCCCGGGGCAGACACTCTCTTGAGCTGGGTTATTAAAACCGCTCATCAATTCATAGCTATCGACGCATGATGGTGTTGCGCTGACGGCACTTTCTACCAAATAACTGATTGGTAACCAGTTGTTGTGCCGCCGCTTGCTCCAACGGATGGCAGATTGCCGCTATCCTGCGCTTTGCCCGACTCCTTGGTGCGGCTGCCATGGCTCATACCCATAACGCAGGTACCCTTGTCCAGGCACTGTTCTGATACCGAATGCCAACGCCCACCCGCCCCACGCCATGGCCCCACTGACGCAAAACGGTCGATACCGGCATTGGATGGCCGGGTTGGGCGTGGCTGTGCTCGGCGTGACGGTAAGCCTTTGGCTGGCCTGGCAGCAGGCCGACTCTGTGGCCCAGGTCGGGCGCGCGCGGTTCATGCAGGAGGCGCGCGGGTTTGCTGATGCGCTGAGCCAACGTATCGAAGGGCATACCGAGGTCGTCAACGGCCTGCGCGGCCTGTTCACGGCGAATCCCCACCTCACGCGCCTGGAGTTTGAGCGCGCGGCCAGCGACCTGGAGGTGGGCCAGCGCTACCCCGGTGTGCGCAACCTGTCGTTCACCCGCTGGGTGCCTGGCGCCGAGCGGGCCGCCTACGAAGCCCGCGTGCGTGCCGACACTTCGCTGACCTCCCAGGGCTACCCCAACTTCACCATCCGGCCGCCAGGTGAACGGGCGGAATACTTTGTGGCCGAATACCTGTGGCCCATGGCAGGCAACGAAGGTGTGCTGGGCTTTGACATCAGCAGCCAGCCTACCAACCTGGCCGCCATGCAGTACAGCCGGGACAGCGGCCATACCGTGGTCTCTGCCCCGTTTGATTTGCTGCAGGAAGAAACACACCGCCAGGGGTTTGTGATCCGCGTGCCGGTTTTCGACTACACGGCGGGCACGCCGGAGCCCCGTTTTCTGGGGGCCGTGGCATCCACCATCCGGGTGTATGACCTGGTGCAGGCGCTGGGCAGCCAGGGCCTGCTCAACGGGATCGTCGTGTCCATGGCCGACCATGGTTCGGTGCGGGCAGGCTCTGCCGACTCCACGGTGCGGCCCTTGCTGGCGCAGTCTTCGGCGGCATTGCCGGGGGCGCAGCCGTTTGTGCGCGACCTGCAGGTGCATGACCGGCGCTGGCGACTGACCTTCTACCCGGCGCGCTCGTTCCTGTCGCCCTCCGAGGCGCGGCTGCCCGTGCTGGTGGGGCTGGGCGGTGCGCTGGTCTCCTTGCTGCTGGCGTCTACCGTGGGCCTGCTGGTGCGCCAGCGCACGCTAGCCCTCGCACGGGCCCAGGTGTCCGAAGATGCCCGGCGCGAAAGCGAAGAACGGTTTCATGCTTTGTTCAACCAGGCCAGCGTGGGCGTGGCGCTGCTGGACACCACCACCGGCCGATTTCTGCGCGCCAACCAGCGCTATTGCGACATCGTGGGCTACAGCCCTGACGAGATGGCTGCGCTCCATGTCCAGGCACTCATCCATCCTGACGACCTGGAGGCCGACACGCAGCACCTGGAACGCCTCAAGAAAGGCGAAGTGCCCGAGTACCGGCTCGAAAAGCGCTACCTCCACAAGAGCGGGCACGTCGTGTGGGTGGACCTCACGGTGTCGCCCATGTGGGTGCCCGGGGCCCGGCCTGACCACCACATCGCGGTGGTGCAGGACATCACCGCGCGCAAGCGCATGGAAGACACCCTGCGCAGCAACGAGCACCGGCTGCGCGGCATCCTGGAACGCCTGCCCATGGGCCTGTGCCTGGTCCAGACCGACGGCCGCATCAGTTTTCGCAACGACCGCTATGTGCAGATCTGCGGCTACGCGGCGCAAGACGTACCGGACGTGGAAACCTGGTGGCAGCGCGCTTACCCCGACGAATCTGAACGCACCGCTGTCCACGATGCCTGGCGCCAGGCCGCAAAGCAGGCCGTGGCGGGCGACGGGGTGATACCCGCCCGCGAATACACCATTCGCTGTGCCGACGGCACACGGCGGCCCGTCGAGGTGTCGGGGGTGGTGGTGGAGGGCGGGCACCTTGTCACCATGCAGGACCTGAGTCAGCGCAAGGCGGCCGAGGAAGAGATCAACAACCTGGCCTACTACGACCCGCTCACCCGCTTGCCCAACCGCCGCCTGCTCATGGACCGGTTGCAGCAGGCGTTGGCCACCAGTGCCCGCCACCAGCGCAGCGGCGCCTTGCTGCTGCTGGATCTGGACAATTTCAAGACACTGAACGAAACCCGGGGCCACGACAGCGGCGACAACCTGCTGCTGCAGGTGGCCCACCGGCTGCGCAATTGCGTGCACGAGGACGACACCGTGGCCCGCCAGGGGGGCGACGAGTTTGTGGTGGTGCTGGAAGACCTGGGCGACAACCCTGAGGAGGCTGCGGCCCGCAGCGAAGAGGTGGGTCAGCGCATCCTGACCGCCCTGCGCGAGCCCTACGTGCTCAACGGCGCGGCGCACCACAGCTCGCTAAGCATGGGGGTCACCATTTTCAGCGGCATGCGCGAGACGGTGGACGAGCTGCTCAAACGGGCCGACCTGGCGCTCTACCAGGCCAAAAATGCGGGCCGCGACACCCTGCGCTTTTACGACCCACAGATGCAGGCTGCTGTCAGCGCGCGCGCCGCGCTGGAGCTGGACATGCGCATCGGCCTGGCGCAGGGCCAGTTCGAGCTGTACTACCAGCCGCAGATCGACCGGGGCCGTATCACGGGGGCCGAGGCGCTGCTGCGCTGGCGCCATCCCCGCGACGGGTTTGTCTCGCCTGCGCATTTCATTCCGCTGGCGGAAGAGACCGGCCTCATCCTTCCGCTGGGTGAATGGGTGCTCCAGGCGGCCTGCGCGCAACTGGCCCGCTGGGCGCGGCACGCCGACCTGGCGGGTTTGGGGCTGGCCGTGAACGTGAGCCCGCGCCAGTTCCACCAGGCCGGTTTTGTGGCCCAGGTGCTGGCAGCACTGGCCAGCTCAGGCGCGCAGGGGCCGCAGCTCAAGCTGGAACTGACCGAAGGCCTGCTGCTGCAGGACGTGGAAGACACGATCGAGAAGATGGGCCAGCTCAAGGGATATGGCGTGGGCTTCTCGCTGGACGACTTTGGTACCGGGTACTCGTCGCTGGCCTACCTCAAGCGCCTGCCGCTGGACCAGCTCAAGATCGACCAAAGTTTTGTGCGCGACGTGCTCACCGACCCCAACGACGCCGCCATCGCCCGCACCGTGGTAGCCCTGGGCACCAGCCTGGGCCTGCGCGTGATCGCCGAAGGGGTGGAAACCGAGGCCCAGCGCGAGTTTCTGGAGCGCCACCACTGCCACGCCTGGCAGGGCTACCTCTTCAGCCCGCCCGTGCCCGTGGCCGAGTTTGAGGCACTGGTGCGCAAAACCAATGGGGTGGATGCGCAGGACCCGCAGGACGCACACGACGCACACGGCGCGTAACCCAGGAACGCTGCCCCATCCGGCCCCGGGCCTTGCTGGCACTGCTGCAGAATATCAATATTCATAGCGTGAAATCGTTGCTGGATAAGCGGTAGGGCCTGTTTTTTCCAAATGTTTCTGTCGCACCCTGGCTCTAGGGTCTGGGCATGCTGCCAAGGGCCCGTGGTCATCGGGCGGCGCGGTATCATTCCGCCCTTGCTGCGGCCTGCGTGTTCCGGCCCGGAACGTCCGTCTGGCGCCACTTTTTGCACCCCAGCCTTCTTCCTCCTTTTGCCCGCCCCCTGACCCGTGCGTCTCACCTCGATCAAGCTTTCCGGTTTCAAGTCGTTCGCTGAACCCACCAACTTCATGCTGCCCGGGCAACTGGTCGGCGTGGTGGGCCCGAACGGCTGCGGCAAGTCCAACATCATGGATGCGGTGCGCTGGGTGCTGGGCGAGAGCAAGGCCAGCGAGCTGCGTGGCGAGTCCATGCAGGACGTGATCTTCAGCGGCACCACCACCCGCAAGCAGGCCAGCCGCGCCAGTGTGGAGCTGGTCTTCGACAACTCCGACCACCGCGCGGGCGGGCAGTGGGGCCAGTACGGCGAGGTGGCCGTGCGCCGCGTGCTCACGCGTGACGGCACCAGCAGCTACTACCTCAACAACCAGCCCGTGCGCCGCCGCGACGTGCAGGACGTGTTCCTCGGTACGGGCCTGGGGCCCCGTGCCTACGCCATCATCGGCCAGGGCACCATCAGCCGCATCATCGAAAGCCGCCCTGAGGAACTGCGCCTGTTCCTCGAAGAGGCTGCGGGCGTCTCCAAATACAAGGAGCGCCGCCGGGAGACCGAAAACCGCCTGTCGGACACGCGCGAGAACCTCACGCGGGTTGAAGACATCCTGCGCGAGCTGAACGCCAACCTCGAAAAGCTCGAAAAGCAGGCCGAGGTGGCCGCCAAGTACAACACCCTGCAGGCCGACGCCACGCTCAAGCAGCACCAGCTGTGGTTTTTGAAGCGGGCCGAGGCTGAGGAACAGCAGAACAAGGTGCGCCTGGACGGCCTGCAGGCCGTGAACGACCTGGAATCGCGCATGGCCGATCTGCGCGCGGTGGAGTCTGATCTCGAAACCATCCGCCAGGCCCACTACGCCGCTGGCGACCAGGTGAACCAGGCCCAGGGCAAGCTTTATGAAGCCACGGCCGAGGTCGGCAAGCTCGAAGCCGAGATCCGCTACGTGATAGAAGGCCGCCAGCGCGTGGAGCAGCGCCTGGTCACGCTGGCCGAGCAGATCGCCCAGTGGCAGGCCCGCAAGGAAGAGGCCGATATTGAGCTCGAAAACCTGGCCGGTGCCGGTGTGGACGCCGAAGAACGCGCCGAGATGCTGGCCGCCCAGGTCGAAGAGCAGGCCATGCAGCTGCCCGACCTGGAAGAGGCCCTGCGCCAGGCGCAAAGCCGCACGGCCGAGCAACGGACTGCCGTGGTGCAGGTCCAACAGCAGATTGGCGTGCTCGCTGCCGAGCAGCGCAGCTTTGACGAGCAAAGCCGCCAGCTCGACGCCCGCTTTGAGCGCCTGCGCACCGACCGCAACGCGCTGGCCGCGCCCGACGAAGCCCGTCTGACCAACCTGCGCGAGCAGCTCGAAGAAGCGCAAGAGATCGCTGAAACCACCGCAGCCCGCCTGCACGAGCTGCAGGAGTCCGTACCCCAGCTCGACGACGACCGCCGCGCGCGCCAGCAGGCCGTCAACACCGAAAGCGCCCGTCAGGCCGACCTGTCGGCCCGCATGGAGGCCCTGAAGGCTCTGCAGGAAAAGGTCAAGACCGACGGCAAGCTGCGTCCCTGGCTTGCCAAACATGGGCTCGACGGCCTGCAAGGCCTGTGGAGCCGCATCCACATCGAGCCCGGCTGGGAAAACGCGCTGGAAGCTGCATTGCGCGAACGCCTGGCTGCCTTGGAAGTAGGGCGCCTGGACATGGTGCGCGGCTTCCTGGGTTCCGGCGGCAACGATGCGCCGCCCGCGCGCCTGGCTTTCTACAGTGCCCCCGCTGCGGGCCACCCCGAAACATCGTCGCCTCACGCCCGCCTGTCGGACCTGCTGCGCCTGAACGATGCGGGCCTGCGGGCCGTGTTGGTGGACTGGCTGCAAGGCTGCTACACCGCGCCCACCCTGGACGACGCTCTGGCCCGCCGCAGCCAGCTGCAGCCAGGCGAAGTGGTGTTTGTGCCCACGGGCCATGCTGTCAGCGCGCACAGCGTGAGCTTTTATGCGCAGGACTCCGAGCAGTCCGGCATGCTGGCCCGCGCGCAGGAAATAGAGCACCTCGAAAAAGAGCTGCGCGCGCAGGCCCTGATCGCGGAAGAATCGCGCACGGCCCTGGTCCGCGCAGAGGCTGCGTATGCCGATGCTTCCCAGCGCCTCGTGGCCGCACGCCGCGAAGCCACCGAAACACAAAGTCGTGCCCACGAGCTGCAAGTCGAAACCCTGCGCCTCACACAGCTGGCCGAGCAGACCCGCGCACGCAGCCAGCAAATCGACGGCGATCTGGCCGAGGTGGAAGCCCAGCTGGCCGACCTGCAGGAGCGCCGCGTGGCCGCCGAGGCACGCTTTGAAGAACTGGACATGCAGCTGGCCGACAGCCAGGAGCGCGAGGCCCAGCTGGGCGACAAGGTCATCGAAGCCGAGCGCAAACTCACCGCCTGCCGCGAGCAGCAGCGCACGCTGGAGCGCCAGGCGCAGGAGGCCACGTTTTCGCAGCGCAGCCTGGAGGCGCGCCGGGGCGAACTCAACCGCTCCATCGAAACCGCCACCCAGCAGGCCAAGGCCCTGGCTGACGAAGAGCAGCGCGCACGCGATGAGCTTGCCCGCCTGTCGGATGCGGCTGCGCAAGGCGGCCTGCAGGCCGCGCTGGAAGTGAAGATGGAGCGCGAGAAGGCGCTCGCCGCCCAGCGCAGCGAATACGACGATCTGACGACCAAGCTGCGCGCCAGCGATGAACGCCGCATGCAGCTCGAACGTGCGCTCGACCCGCTGCGTGCGCGCATCACCGAATTCCAGCTCAAGGAGCAGGCCGCGCGCCTGGGCTTGGAGCAGTACACCACCTTGCTGACCGACGCCCAGGCCGACCTCGAAGCCGTGGCCCAGTCGATCACCGAAGGCAATGTGCGCGTGGGTGGCCTGCAAAGCGAAATCGACCGCCTGCACCGCGAGATCGCCGCCCTGGGCGCCGTGAACCTGGCAGCGCTGGACGAATTGAAGCTGGCCAGCGAACGCAAGATCTTCCTCGATGCGCAAACCGCCGACCTGACCGAGGCCATGAACACGCTGGAAGACGCGATCCGCAAGATCGATGGCGAAACACGCCAGCTGCTCTCAGGCACTTTCGATACGGTCAACGGCCACTTCGGGCGCATGTTCCCCGAGCTGTTTGGCGGCGGCCAGGCCAAGCTCATCATCACGGGCGACGAAATCCTTGATTCCGGCGTGCAGGTGATGGCCCAGCCACCCGGCAAGAAGAACCAGACCATTCACCTGCTGTCGGGGGGCGAAAAGGCCCTCACGGCCATCGCGCTGGTGTTTGCCATCTTCCAGCTCAACCCCGCGCCGTTCTGTTTGCTGGACGAGGTGGACGCGCCGCTGGACGACGCCAACACCGAACGCTATGCCAAGCTCGTGTCCAGCATGAGCAAGGGCACGCAGTTTTTGTTCATCAGCCACAACAAGATCGCGATGGAAATGGCCGAGCAACTGATCGGCGTGACCATGCAGGAGCAGGGCGTGTCGCGCATCGTGGCGGTGGACATGGAGTCCGCGCTTTCGATGGCCGACGCCTGAAAAACTCAAATTCTCTGAACCCATGAGCACATTGCAACTGAGTCTGGCCATCATCGGCGGTCTGGTGCTGGCCCTCATCGTGGCCTACAACACCTGGACCTCGCGCCGCAATGCGCCCAAGCGCGCGCTGCCGCAAGAGCCCGTGGATCCCGCCGGTGAGCCGACCCAGCGCCAGGAGCCTGGCTTCGATGCGGGGGCTGCCGTGGCCGTACCGCCGGGTGAGTTTCACGGCCTCGACCGGGGCCCCGATCCCTCGGAGCACGCGGTGGATGCTGATGAGGCCCTGCAGCTGCCCGTGCCACCGTTTTCGCTGGAGCGCCGCCCCGGGCTCGATCCGCTCATCGATGTCATTGCATCGCTGCAGCCCGAGCATGTGGTGTCGGGCGATGCTGCTCTGGCCGCGCTGCCGCCGACCCGCCGCGCAGGCAGCAAGCCGTTCGCCATCGAAGGCCTCAACGAAGCGAACCAGCAGTGGGAAACCCCTGCACCGGGCCAGCGCTACCAGAGCTTCCAAGCCGGTGTGCAGCTGGCCAACCGCATGGGCGCGCTCAACGAGATCGAGTTCTCCGAGTTCGTCGTCAAGGCCCAGGCGTTTGCCGACGCTATCAATGCCGCCCCCGACTTCCCCGACATGCTGCAGGAAGTGGCCCGCGCCCGCGAGCTGGACCAGTTCGCCAGCGACCACGACGCCCAGCTCATGTTCATGCTGCGCGCCCGCCAGGCCGCCTGGAGCCCCGGCTACGTGCAGCAGAACGCCGCCCGCCTGGGCTTTGTGCCCGGTGCCATGCCTGGCCGCCTGGTGCTGCCTGCCAGCGCGCAGGGCTTGCCGCCCCTGCTCACGCTGGGCTACGACACCCAGGCTGCGCTGGCCGAAGACCCCGACCAGTCCGCCATCCGTGACATCACTCTGAGCCTGGACGTGGCGCAAGTTCACCGTACCGAACAACCCTTTGCGCGCCTGCGCGACGTAGGGGCCGCGCTGTGCGACGCGATGGATGGGGTGCTCTGCGACCAGAACGGCCAGCCGCTGCCCGCGATGGCCATGGATCCGATTGCTGCGGACCTGGAGCTGCTGTATGACCAGCTCGATGGACGGGATCTGTCGGCGGGGTCGGTGCTGGCGCGACGACTGTTCAGCTAGTGCAGCGCATGAGTGCAATGCAGGTCCGTCTGGCAACTGAAGCTGACCACGGCGCCGTCAAAGCTCTGTACAGAGAACTGCGGCCTCAGGACCCTGAGGTGGACAGTGATGCGTCCTTGGCGCATTTTCGTGTCGTGTTGCAGTCTCCGCAGGCGCGCCTCGTCGTTGCGCTTTGCGAAGGCGAAGTCGGTGCCACCTGCATGCTGGCTTCGATCCCCAATTTCGCGAGTGCAGGAATGCCCATCGGTGTCATTGAGCACGTGATTACGGGCGAGCGCTTTCGTCGCCGGGGGCTGGCACTTGCTGCTCTGGAGTTCGCTCTGGATGCAGCTTGGACAATGAATTGCTGCAAGGTATTTCTTCTCTCGGGTGCTCAGCGCGAGCAAGCGCACCGACTCTATGAATCTGCCGGCTTTGTTGGCAACCAGGAATTGGGCTTCGTCCAGAAGAACCCCAGGGCGGTCCGCCATGACTGAGCAATCTGATCTTTTTTCGGCTCCAGCGCCCGCAGATCAAGCGCAGCCAGCTATCAAAATCAAAGCACTGCGCGACCAGCTCAACCACTGGGCGCACCAGTACTACGTGCTGGACGCACCCACGGTGCCCGATGCCGAATACGACCGTGTGTTCCGCGAGTTGCAGGCGCTGGAGGCCGCGCACCCCGACCTCATCACCCCCGATTCGCCCACGCAGCGCGTGATTGGTGCGGTGATGGAGGGCTTGGCATCGGTGCGCCACGCGGTGCCCATGCTCAGCATCCACACCGAAACCGACACCGAGGCCACCGGCGCGCAGGCGTTTGATGCCCGCGTGCGGCGCGAGCTGGGCCTGTCGGAATCTGACCCTGCCATCGAATACGTGGCCGAGCCCAAGTTCGACGGCCTGGCCATGAGCTTGCGCTACGAAAACGGCCGTCTGGTGCAAGCCGCTACGCGCGGTGATGGTGAGGTGGGCGAGGACGTGACGCACAACATCCGCACGATCCGGCAGATACCCCTCACGCTGCCTGGCGGTGTACCGCCGCTGCTCGAAGTACGTGGCGAGGTCTACATGCGCCGCGCAGACTTTGATGCTCTCAACGAGCGCCAGCGGGAGCAGGGCGGCAAGACCTTTGTGAACCCACGCAACGCCGCAGCGGGTGCTGTGCGCCAGCTCGACTCTGGCATCACCGCCCAGCGTCCCTTGAGCTTTTTTGCCTATGGCCTGGGCGCCATCACGCCGCCCGGCGATGGCGGGCCGGTGTTCCGCACGCACTACGAGATGCTGCAGACGCTGAAGTCATGGGGTTTTCCCGTTGCAGCGCAGGTGCAGATTGCGGTAGGTGCTACTGAATTGGTAGCATTTCACCAGCAGGTGGGAGCCAGCCGCGATGCGCTGCCGTACGACATCGACGGTGTGGTCTACAAGGTCAATTCCCTGCAGTTGCAGCGCGACCTGGGCTTCAAGACCCGCGAGCCGCGCTGGGCCGTGGCGCACAAGTACCCGGCGCAGGAGATGGCCACCAGGATCGAAGGCATCGACGTGCAGGTGGGCCGCACCGGCAAGATCACGCCCGTGGCGCGCCTCGCCCCCGTGTTTGTGGGCGGGGTAACCGTCACCAACGCTACGCTGCACAACCTGTTCGAGATCCGCAAGAAGGGCGTGCGCGTGGGCGACACGGTCATCGTGCGGCGCGCGGGCGATGTGATTCCCGAGGTGGTGGGCGTGATGCCGGGCAAGCGCACGGGGTATGTGCCCAACTTCCGCATGCCCGCAGCCTGCCCCGTGTGCGGTAGCGATGTGGTCCGCGAAAAGGGCGAAGCCAACCACCGCTGCACGGGTGGCCTGTTCTGCGCCGCACAGCGCAAGGAGGCCATCCTGCACTTCGCCGCGCGCCGCGCCATGGACATCGAAGGCCTGGGCGACAAGCTGGTGGACCAGCTGGTGGACGCCAACGTGATCCGTACGCTGCCCGACCTGTACCGGCTGGGCCTCACGTCGCTCATCGCGCTGGAGCGCATGGCCGAGAAGTCGGCCCAGAACGTGCTGGCTGCGCTCGAAAAATCCAAGCAGACCACCTTGCCGCGCTTCCTGTTCGGTCTGGGGCTGCGCCATGTGGGCGAGGCCACGGCCAAGGACCTCGCTCGGCACTTTGGCACGCTGGACGCCATCATGGATGCGAGCGTGGAGCAGTTGCTGGAGGTGAACGATGTGGGCCCCGTGGTGGCACAGAGCCTGCACACCTTCTTCCAGCAGCCGCACAACCGGGAGGTGGTCGAGCAACTGCGCGCCTGCGGCGTGACCTGGCCCGAAGGCCCGGTGGCCGAGCGTGCCCCGCAGATCCTGGCGGGTAAAACCGTGGTGCTGACCGGCACCTTGCCCACCCTGAGCCGCGACGCGGCCAAGGACATGCTGGAAGCCGCTGGCGCCAAGGTGGCCGGTTCGGTCAGCAAGAAGACCAGCTATGTGGTGGCGGGCGCCGAGGCCGGCAGCAAATTGGCCAAGGCCGAAGAGCTTGGCGTGCCCGTGCTGGACGAAGCCGGCATGCTGGCCCTGCTGTCGGGCACAGGCGCCTGAAGCAATCTCCCCTTTCTCTGAGTTTTTGATGCGCACATTGCTGCTTTCCTTTCAGGCCCGCGCGGCGGCCCTGTTCCGCTGGCTGGCCGGCCTGTTCGCCTGGATACCCCGCCCGCTGCGCCGCGCGCTGATGTGGGGAGCCCTGGCCGTGCCTGCCGCCGTGCTGGTCTACACGCTGGTGCTGATCCCGTTCACCCCCTCCATCAGTGACATCCGCAAGGCCAAAAGCGAGCTGCCCGCGCAGCTCATGTCGGTGGACGGCAAGCTGCTGGCCGAATACCGCTGGGCCAACCGCGAATGGGTGGAGCTGAGCCAGATATCGCCCAACGTGGTGAACGCCCTCATCGCCACCGAAGACCACCGTTTTTACGACCACTTTGGTCTGGATTGGCGGCGCACGGCATCGTCGGTGGTGCACACGCTGCGCGGGGACCCTCAGGGTGGCTCCACCATCACGCAGCAGCTGGCACGCAACCTGTTTCCGGAGGAGATCGGGCGCTCGCGCGTGTTCCCGCAGGCCCTCACGCGCAAGCTCAAGGAGGCGATCACCGCGCTCAAGATCGAGGCGTCGTACACCAAGGACGAGATCCTGGAGACTTACCTCAACACCGTGCCGTTCCTCTACAACGCCTACGGTATCGAGATGGCCGCGCGCACGTATTTCGACAAGTCGGCCGACAAGCTCAACGTGCTGGAAAGCGCCACGCTGATCGGCATGCTCAAGGGCACGGCCTACTACAACCCCGTGCTCAACCCCGAGCGTGCCCAGGCACGGCGCAACACCGTGCTGTCGCAAATGGTCAAGCGCGGCAAGCTCGAAGAAAAGCAGCTGGAGGCCCTGCAAAAACGCCCGCTGCGCGTCAATTTCGAGCGCCAGACCGAGGTCATGGGCCCGGCGCCCCACTTTGCGATGCAGCTGCGCAAGCAGCTCATCGAGTGGGCCGACAGCCATGGCTACAACCTGTATGCCGATGGCCTGGTGATCCGCACCACCATCGACTCGCGCCTGCAGGCCATTGCCAACCAGGCCGTGGCGCGCCAAGGGCGCCAGCTGCAGGGCGTGGCCGATACCGCCTGGTCCCAGCGCAATGGCTGGGGCCCGAAGAGCGAGCTGGTGCAGACGCTGGTGCGCGAAAGCCCCGAATACCGCAACGCCGTGGACAAGGGCCAGGCCCCGGAAGAGGCATTGCAGGCGCTGCTGGATGACACCGCTTTCCTGCAGAAACTGCGCGCCGAGAAGACGCGCGTGCAGGCCGGTTTTCTGGCGCAGGACCCGGTCACCGGCCATGTGCTGGCGTGGGTGGGCAGCCGCGACTTTGCGCAAGACCCGTTCGACCATGTGCAGGCGGCGCGGCGCCAGCCTGGCTCCACGTTCAAGCCCTTTGTGTATGGCGCGGCGTTTGCCAGTGGCGCGTCGCCCAGCGATACGCTGATGGACGGGCCCGTAGAAATCCCCCTGGGCGGAGGCCGCGTCTGGCGCCCTACCGATGGTGGCCCGCCCAGCGACCAGCCCATGACGCTGGCCGATGGTCTGGCGTTTTCCAAGAACACCATCACCGCACAGGTCATGCAGCAGGTGGGCCCGGCCCGCGTGGCCGAGGTGGCCCGGGCCCTGGGGGTGCGCCAGTCGCCGCTGGAAGAGGTGCCATCTCTGGCGCTCGGCACCAGCCCGGTCACCCTGAAGGAAATGGTGACGGCCTACAGCTCCATCGCCAATCTGGGCCGCTATGTGGAGCCCGTGCTGATTACCCGCATCGAGGACCGCCACGGCAAGGTACTGGAGACTTTTGCGCCGTCTGCCCCCGAAACGGTTTTCGAGCCACGCGCCGCGCAGACCTTGCGCAACACCATGCGCGGCGCCATCGACCGGGGCACGGCCACCGCAATCCGCACCCGCTATGGCATCCAGGCCGATGTGGCGGGCAAGACCGGCACCACGCAGGACAACACCGACGGCTGGTTCATCCTGATGCACGCGCGCGTTGTGGCCGGTGCCTGGGCGGGTTTCAACGACGGCCGCATCACGCTGCGCAGCGATGCGTGGGGGCAGGGGGCGCGCAGCGCGTTGCCCATGGTGGGCGAGTTCATGCAGCAGGCCATTCGCACCAGGGCGATCAACGGGAATGACCGCTTTGTAGACGAGTTTGTGGATACCCCCCCGCCACCGGCGGATGGATCACTGGGCGCGATGCGGGAATGGATCCGGGGCCTGTTCGGAGGGGATGCGCAATCTCCCTCTGCACCGGCCCCCTGGCCCGGCACTCCGTCACGGCCCAGCGGTGATGGGCTGCCACCGGTCACCACGGACCCTGCTGGTTCGTCCCGGCCGCCTGTGCCGGCCGAGGAGCGGGTGGGCGGGTAGGTGCGAAGCGGCGGGGTGGGCCTGCGCAACCCCACGCCACCGAAGCGTTGCACAAAGCTGCCAACTTTGACGTTGTAGGACGGCGTCGCCAGTCACTCCATGGTGCGGCTGGCGCTTGGCTTATGCGCGTAACCGAACAGACCCTTCACGGTGGGGCCCGCACATTGGCCCATGCAGTCGTTGTTGTACTGCATGCAACGCCAAAGGACTCACCATGAAAACGATTACCACCACCTTGCTTGTGCTGGCTACCCTCACCCTGGGCGCCTGCACAGGCCCCATGGGCCCCCCGGGAGCGCAGGGCAATACGGGCAATACGGGATATACCGGCAAGACCGGTGACACCGGCTATACCGGCGCCACCGGAGCCACGGGCAACCAGGGAACCACGGGTTACACAGGGGCTACGGGCAGCATGGGGTCCACAGGGGCCACAGGCGGGCAGGGCAGCACGGGTGCTACCGGCATGCAAGGCGCCACGGGCTACCAGGGGGATACAGGTGCCACGGGTGCCAAGGGCAACACCGGCAACACTGGAAGCAAGGGCAACACCGGTAATACCGGAACCTCGGGCGATGGCAGTACCGTCATCGTCATACCCGCCAAGCCGTGACACGGCGCGCTCGGCAGCTGACGGCCCGCGACCGGCGATGTGTCGGACGGGCGGAAATCAGACCACCGTGCCAGGCCACACAATGGCCTGCGCCACGATCACGGTCTGGCCGTTGAACGTGGCGGCGGGGGATCCGTACAACCGGTAGCCCAGTGCCAGCGCGTCGCTGACACGGCGGCAAAAGCTGGCGTCATCAGGGCCTGTGAGCAAGCGGTAGGCTGGCAGGCCATCGGGAGGTGTGCTGGCCGGGGCAGGGGACGTGGGGGTGGTAGTGGCAGTCATCCCACGGCCTATTCGATGTCAATGAAGTGCATACCCATGGCGCCCGCCTTGCGGTCGGCAAAGTAGCATTCCAACGTTTCCTTCACGGTGCGGAAGGCCAGCTCATCCCAAGGCACCTCGTCTTCGGCAAACAGACGCGCCTCGATGGTCTCGTAGCCGGGGTTGAACTGGTCGCTCAGCAGCGTGGCGCGGTAAAACAGGTGTACCTGGCCCACTCGGCGCACATTCAGCAGACTGAACAGCGGGCCCATTTCAATCTGGGCGCCAGCCTCTTCGTCCGTTTCTCGCGCGGCGCCCTGGGCCGTGGTTTCGTCTAGCTCCATGAAGCCTGCGGGCAGGGTCCACTTGCCCCAGCGGGGTTCGATGTTGCGCTTGCACAGCAGGATGCGGCCATCGGGCAGTGCGGGCACCGTGCCCACCACGTTGAGCGGGTTCTCGTAGTGCACCGTGTTGCAGACGGGGCACACCGCGCGCTGTTTGGTGTCGCCGTCGTCCGGCAGGCGGTAGACCACGGCGGTGCCACAGGCGCGGCAGTGTTTGATGGGGCTGCGGAAGGTCATCGGTGGATTTTTCGAATCAAATAGGCTGCCAGCGCTTTTTCTATAAGCGCAAGCAGCTATGAAAAGCATAGTGCGGAGGCTGTGCGTCCGGGCTGGGGCCGCGCGGCGCCCAGGCCGGGGCGTTACACCACGCTCAGCCGCAGCGTGCCCAGGCCTTCGACACCACCCTCCAGTACATCGCCGCGCACCACGGCGCCCACGCCTTCGGGGGTGCCGGTGTAGATCAGGTCGCCGGGCTGCAGCTCCCACGCGGCCGAAAGGTGTTCGATGGTTTCGGCAATGTTCCAGATCAGCTGCGCCACACTGCTGCGCTGCTTGTCCGCTCCGTTGACCTGCAGCCAGATGGTCGCCTTGGCAACGTCGCCAGCCTGCGCGGCCGGGGTGATGGGGCCAATGGGCGCGCTGGCATCAAAGCCCTTGCCGATGCACCAGGGGCGGCCCTGTTTTTTCATGTCGTTTTGCAGGTCGCGGCGCGTCATGTCCAGGCCCACGGCATAGCCGTAGATGTGTGCCAATGCGTCGGCGGCCTTGATGTTTTTGCCACCTTTGCCGATGGCCACGACCAGTTCGATCTCGTGGTGCAGGTTGGCGGTAAGGCTGGGGTAGGGCAGCTGGCCCGTTTCGCCCGCGTTGACCACCACGATGGCATCGGCGGGCTTCATGAAGAAGAACGGTGGCTCGCGGCCGGTGAAGCCCATTTCCTTGGCATGCTCTTCGTAATTGCGGCCCACGCAATAAATGCGGTGCACGGGAAAGCGGTCGCCGCTGCCCACCACGGGCACGCTGGCCACGGGGGCGGGAGAAAACACGTAGCTCATGTCTGCCTCTCGAATTTCTGGGTTCAATGGAAATGAATGGTTGCCGGACGGCGCGGATGCCAGGGCAGGGACTGTGTCGCAAAAACCCCGGGGTAGACCCTGCGCGGCCTCGGTGTGGCAGTGTGCCATGGGCGCGGGCCGCCTGCTGGGGGGCGCTACACTCGCGCCCATGGCAAAGAGCTTCGATTTCCACAACACGCCAGGCCACCTGGTGCGCCGTGCCCACCAGCGAACCGTGGCGCTTTTCATGGAAGAGACTGCGGGGTTTGACGTGACGCCGGTGCAGTTCGCCATCCTGCACGAGCTGCTGGCACGGCCCGGTGAAGACCAGGTCACGCTGGCGTCCCGCGTGGCGTTCGACGCTGCCACATCGGGCTCGGTGATTGGTCGGCTCGAAAAACGCGGCTGGATCCGCCGCGAGCCCGACACCCGCGACCGCCGCCGCAAACTGCTGTGGATCACCCCTGAGGGCGAGGTTGCCGCGCTACAGATGCGTGATGCCGCCCAGCGTGTGCAGGAGCGGCTGATGGCGCCACTCAACGCGCAGGAGCGCGTCGATCTGATGTCCATCCTGTCCAAGGTTGTCTACAACCACCAGGACCCGGCAGGGGCCTCGGGCGCCTGACGGACCCGGGCGGCCCCGAGGCTTGCCCATTCAGCGCCCGCTGTAGTGTGGGGCCCCCACTGCCACGCTTTGAAACGTCCCCTTTCACAACGTATTTTCTGCATGCAGCTCTACAACTACTTCCGTTCCTCCGCCTCGTTCCGCGTGCGCATCGCGCTGCAGATCAAGGGATTGCCTTACGACTACGTCCCTGTGCACCTCGTCAAGGGTGAGCACCAGGCCCCCGCGTACGCCAGCCGAATCGGCGATGCGCTGGTACCCACGCTGGTGACCGATGACGGAGCGGCGCTGTCCCAGTCGATGGCCATCATCGAATACCTGGAGGAAACCCACCCCACCCCCGCGCTGCTGCCTGCCACGCCCCTGGAGCGGGCACACGTGCGTGCGCTGGCGCAGATGGTGGCGTGCGAAATCCATCCCATCAACAACCTGCGCGTCCTCAAGTACCTGGTGCGCGAGCTGAAGGTGGAAGAGGAGGCCAAGAACGCTTGGTACCGCCACTGGGTGCGCAGCGGGCTGGAGGCCTTTGAGCGCCAGCTGGCACTGCTGGCGCAAGAGCGTTCGGCCCAGGGTCTGCCCGCCTCTGCGCTGTGCTGGGGCGACACCCCCACGCTGGCCGATTGCTGTCTGGTGCCGCAAATCTTCAACGGCCAGCGTTTCAACGTGGACCTGGGTGGCCTGCCACTCACGATGGGGGCATTCAAAGCCTGCATGGCGTTGCCCGCCTTCCAGAAGGCCCAGCCGTCCGCCTGCCCGGACAACGAAGCTTGAGCTCGCACCACGGACCTCTGCCAGAGGCCGACTGCCTGGTGCCCGACTGGCCTGCGCCGCCAGGCGTGCACGCCCTGTGCACCACACGCGCTGGGGGCGTGAGCCTTCCGCCCTATGACAGCCTGAACCTGGGGACCCACGTGGGCGACAACCCCGCAGCTGTGCTGACCAACCGCCTGAGGCTGCACGCCACCGTCAATGCCGTTGCGGGCGGCACTCGGCCGGTGTTTTTGAACCAGGTGCATGGCGATGGCGTGGTGCACCTGGATGGCAACACCCCCGATGGCATCGACGTCGATGCCTGCCTGGCCACGGCGCCCGGTGTGGTCTGCACCGTCATGGTGGCCGACTGCCTGCCCGTGCTGTTGGCCCACCGCTCAGGCCAGGTGGTGGCAGCGGCGCATGCCGGCTGGCGCGGGCTGGCAGGAACGGGCGGGCAGGGGGTATTGGAATCCGTTTTTAAGCGTTTTGAGGCCCTGGCGCCCAATGGTAAAGCGCTAACAGCTATAAAAATAGGAGCAAGCAATTCAACCCCAATGCTCGCCCAGGAAATGCTGGCCTGGCTGGGGCCCTGCATTGGCCCCCAGGCCTTCGAGGTGGGGGCCGAAGTGCGCGCGGCGTTCTGCGACAGCAACCCAGCCATGCAATCGTGCTTTGTGCCTGGCGGCGTGGCGAGGGGTAAATACCTGTGCGATTTGGCCGGGCTGGCGCGGTTGCGGTTGCAGGCGCTGGGCGTCACGCACATTCACGGCAACAACAGCACACCGCCCTGGTGCACCGTGACCAACGCCTCAAGGTTCTTTTCGCACCGCCGCGACAGCGGGCCCCTCGGCGCGAGCGGGCGCTTCGCTGCCTGCATCTGGCGCAGCTGATGCAGCCAATGCAGCCAATGCAGCCGGTGCAAGTTGTGCCGGGTTGGCAGCGGCCGCAGCGGCTTGTTCGGCATCGTAGGCAGCCTGTTCTGCGGCCTCTCGGGCCTTGATCGCGCGCTTGCGTGAAGGCGTGCCAAGGATGTACACCAGAATGCCCATGGGCAGCAGCCCATACAGCGCAAAAGTGATGACGGCACCCAGCACGGTGCCGTTGGAGCTGGTGGCTTCGGCCACTGCCATCATGAGAGTGACGTAGGTCCAGGCGATGACGATGAGGTACATTGTTTTGTGTTCAGTGCAAACGTTGAATCCGTTGCCACGGGCAAAGGGGTCGGCAACAATGAACCCGGAAGACAAACACCAGTAGCACTTGCGCAAATCGGGATGTGACGCGGGTCTCTCGCGTCGGGGCGAACCCGGTGCATGAGCCCTGTTTTGCGATAGTCATGACAAAAATGCGTTGCCGCTGCGAGCGACCAATCACTGAGGAAAGAGCATGAATTCTGAATCACCCTGGGCCGAGAGCGCCGAGCAGTTCCAGAAGATTTTCGGGCAAAGCTGGTCGCAGGCGCTGCAGTCGTTCCAGAAGCTGGACATGGGCACCCAGGTTCCTGCAGCACCACCCCTGAAATTTTCGCCCACCAAGCTGCAGTCCCTGCAGCAGCAGTACCTGAAAGACGCGCAGGAACTCTGGGCCCAGGGCCTGCAGGGAACCCCCGAAGTCAAGGACCGCCGCTTCTCCGGCGAGGGCTGGGCCAGCAACCCCGTTGCTGCGTTCTCAGCCGCAGCCTACCTGCTCAATGCCCGCACGCTCATGGGGCTGGCCGACGCGGTGGAGTCCGACGAAAAGACCAAGGCCCGCATCCGCTTTGGCGTGGAACAGTGGATGGCTGCCATGGCGCCCAGCAACTTCCTGGCCTTCAACGCCGAAGCACAGAAAAAAGCCATCGATACCAAGGGGGAGAGCATTGCCAAAGGCATGCAGAACCTGCTGCACGACATCACACAGGGCCATGTGTCGATGACCGACGAAAGCCTGTTCGAGGTGGGGCGCAACGTAGCCACTACCGAAGGCGCGGTGGTGTACGAGAACGAACTGTTCCAGTTGCTCGAATACAAGCCGCTGACCGCCAAGGTGTACGAGCGGCCCTTCCTGCTCGTGCCGCCGTGCATCAACAAGTTCTACATCCTCGACCTGCAGCCCGAGAACTCGCTGATCCGCTACGCCGTGGAGCAAGGCCACCGGACCTTTGTGGTCAGCTGGCGCAACCCTGACGACAGCCTCGCCCACAAGACCTGGGACGATTACGTGGAAGACGGCGCCATGGCCGCCATCGACGTGGTGCAGAACATCACGGGCGCCGACCAGATCAATGCGCTGGGTTTTTGCGTAGGCGGCACCATCCTGAGCAATGCCCTGGCCGTGCTGGCCGCGCGCGGCGATGAGCCCGTGGCCAGCGCCACTTTCCTCACCACGCTGATCGACTTCACGGACACCGGCATCCTCGACGTTTTCATCGACGAGGCTTTCGTGAAGTTCCGCGAGATGCAGATGGGTAAGGGCGGCCTCATGAAGGGGCAGGACCTGGCCTCGACCTTCAGCTTTCTGCGCCCCAATGACCTCGTGTGGAACTACGTGGTGGGCAACTACCTCAAGGGCGAAACGCCGCCCCCGTTCGACCTGCTGTACTGGAACAGCGACAGCACCAACCTGCCGGGTCCGTTTTACGCGTGGTACCTGCGCAATTTCTACCTTGAAAACAACCTCGTCCAACCGGGCAAGCTCACCGTGTGTGGCGAGAAGATGGATTTGGGCAACCTCGACCTGCCCGTGTACATCTACGGCTCACGCGAGGACCACATCGTGCCCATCAATGCTGCCTATGCCTCCACGCAGGTGCTGCCCGGCAAGAAACGGTTTGTGATGGGGGCCTCGGGGCACATAGCGGGCGTCATCAACCCGCCTGCCAAAGGCAAGCGCAGCCACTGGATTCGCGCCGACGGCAAGCTGCCCGCCACGCTCGACCAATGGCTCCAAGGCGCGACCGAGCACCCCGGCAGTTGGTGGACCGACTGGTCTGGTTGGCTCAAGGGCCACGCGGGCAAGCAGATTGCAGCGCCCAAGGGCTATGGCAAGGGCACCAAGTTCAAGGCCTTGGAGCCCGCCCCCGGCAGCTACGTTAAGCAGAAAGCCTGATACGCAAAAGTCCTGACCCGCTCTTGCTTTCTGCACCCCGAAAATTACCCAGCAACAACCTCCAACCACAAGGACATTCCATGGAAGACATCGTCATCGTTTCGGCTACCCGCACCGCTGTGGGCAAATTTGGTGGCGCACTGGCCAAGACGCCTGCGACCGAACTGGGCGCCATCGTGATCCGCGAAGCCATCGCGCGCGCGGGCCTGTCGTCCGACCAGATTGGTGAAGTCATCATGGGCCAGGTGCTGGCCGCTGGCGTGGGCCAGAACCCCGCCCGGCAGGCGTCGATGAAGGCCGGTGTGGCCAAGGAAACCCCTGCGCTCACGATCAATGCGGTGTGCGGCTCCGGCCTCAAGGCCGTGATGCTTGCCGCCCAGGCTGTGGCCTGGGGTGACAGCGAGATCGTCGTGGCTGGCGGCCAAGAGAGCATGAGCATGGCGCCCCACGTACTGCCCGGCTCGCGCGATGGCCAGCGCATGGGCGACTGGAAGCTCATCGACACCATGATCGTGGACGGCCTGTGGGACGTGTACAACCAGTACCACATGGGCATTACGGCGGAGAACGTTGCCAAGGCCTACGGCATCACCCGTGACATGCAGGACGCCCTGGCCCTGGGCAGTCAGCAAAAGGCCGCCGCAGCGCAAGATGCCGGCAAGTTCGTGGACGAAATCGTGGGTGTGAGCCTGGCGCAAAAGAAGGGCGACCCCATCCTTTTCAATGCGGATGAATACCTGAACCGCAAGACCAATGCCGAAGCGCTGGCAGGCCTGCGCCCCGCGTTTGACAAGGCGGGTAGCGTGACGGCGGGTAATGCATCCGGCCTGAACGATGGCGCTGCTGCCGTGGTGGTGATGAGCGCCAAGAAGGCGGCCGCCCTGGGTCTCAAGCCCCTGGCACGCATTGCGGCCTTCGGCACCAGTGGTCTGGACCCCGCCACCATGGGCATGGGCCCGGTGCCAGCGTCACGCAAGGCCCTGCAGCGCGCAGGCTGGAACGCTGCCGATGTGGACCTGTTCGAGCTGAACGAAGCCTTTGCCGCACAAGCCTGCGCGGTGAACAAGGAATTGGGGATTGACCCTGCCAAGGTGAACGTGAACGGCGGTGCCATCGCTATCGGCCACCCCATCGGCGCTTCCGGCTGCCGCATCCTGGTAACGCTGCTGCACGAAATGCAGCGTCGCGATGCCAAGAAGGGCTTGGCAGCGCTGTGTATTGGTGGCGGCATGGGCGTGTCCCTGGCCTTGGAGCGCTAGTAAGCCCCTGCGCTTGGCGGCACCTGCGGTTCAGCCGTTTCTCAGGTGCAAGGCCAAAAATCGAAGCCGCGTTACGACGCGGCTTTTTTATGTCTGGCTTCAGTGTGAACGTGTCGCCGCCGTGGTCCCACCTTAGCGCGCGCAGGTGGTTGCAAGATGTTTCTGTTGGGCCGTAGGAGGGCTGTGGCTTGCACCAAAACTGTGACTCTGCCGAGACACATAGCGCGTAAGGCGCATGACGCATGCCGATATGCCAAAAAGAAAAGGGCTTCAGTGTTTTCCTTCACGGCGGCGGTAGATTTCTTCGGTAGAGTGGCTGTTGAGCAAATCACCAACAAGGAGAAATCACATGAGCCAGAAAGTTGCATACGTCACCGGCGGCATGGGCGGCATCGGGACTGCCATTTGCCAGCGCCTGCACAAGGAGGGTTTCAAGGTCATCGCAGGTTGTGGCCCTACCCGTGACCATGCCAAGTGGCTGGCTGAGCAGAAAGCCCTGGGCTACACCTTCTATGCGTCGGTGGGCAATGTGGGCGACTGGGATTCCACGGTAGAAGCCTTTGGCAAGACCAAGGCCGAGCACGGCACCATCGACGTGCTGGTGAACAACGCCGGCATCACCCGCGACCGCATGTTCCTCAAGATGTCGCGCGAAGACTGGGACGCGGTGATTGAAACCAACCTCAACAGCATGTTCAACGTCACCAAGCAGGTGGTGGCCGACATGGTGGAAAAGGGCTGGGGCCGCATCATCAACATCAGTTCGGTGAATGGTGAGAAGGGCCAGGCGGGCCAGACCAACTACTCGGCGGCCAAGGCGGGCATGCATGGCTTTTCGATGGCCCTGGCGCAGGAGCTGGCCACCAAGGGCGTGACGGTCAATACGGTGAGCCCCGGCTACATCGGCACCGACATGGTCAAGGCGATCCGCCCCGATGTGCTCGAAAAGATCGTGGCCACGGTTCCCGTCAAGCGCCTCGGTGAACCTAGCGAAATCGCTTCCATCATCGCGTGGCTGGCTTCGGATGAGGGTGGCTACGCGACCGGTGCTGATTTCTCGGTCAACGGTGGCCTGCACATGGGTTGATGCCCGAAGGCTTGGAAAAACAAAAAACCCCGCAATGCGGGGTTTTTTGTTGGAGGAGCAAGAGGGAAGGGGCTGCCGGTTGTCTTGCTTCGAGGAGCCTATGAAATGGGCCATTCGGCAGAAACACAATCCGTACCTTGGTACGCTTTGTGCTTCGATTTTGAGGCTGGCATTGCATGGGCGCTTGAAGCGGGAAGCTGGCTGCCAGCCTTCAGAAGCGGGCGGGAGCGCGCTTGCGATCGCGTTCGTCTTCGGGCCAAGCGGACAAGATTGCGGTGGTATTCATGCTGGAAAACTCCTGTGATGTACCAACAACGCGGCCCATCTACTGTCCGTTGACAGCGTCTCGCAAAAAAATGCAACCGTAAGTGCCCGCAGGCTTACCTCTACACCGCTATCAAAATGATAGCTAAAAATGATTGCTGGATAAGCGCAAAAGTCGAATAACGATCACTTTGTGATTACATGAATTTACATTTTTGGCCTATGCTGCTGCCGAAATTTCTTCCAATTCGGAAGAAATTTCCAGCCAGCGTTCTTCCAGTTGGGCGGTCTCATCATGGCCTGCCTTCAGGGCGCGGCCACACTCTGCGATCTCGGCCGGGGGCAGGGCCTGCGTGAGCTTGTGCTCGAGCGCAGCCCGTTCGCCAGCCAGCGTCGCCAGGCGCTTGTCGATCTGCTCCAGCTCTTTTTTGAGCGGCCGTGCTTTTTCGGCTTGTTGCTGGCGCGCCTGGGCATCCAGTTTGCGTTGTTCTCGCCCGTCCCTTGAAGGGGTTGTGGCGGAGGTCGGTGTGGGCACCGGGGCCGCGACAGGAGCGGGATTTGCTGCCGCTGAAGGTGCGTTGGCCTTGGGGGCCGTGGAGCTTGCCACCGAGACCTGTGCCTGCTCGGCCAGGCGTGCCTCTTCGCGAAGGCGTTTGGACTCTTCGAGCAGGTAGCGCTGGTAGTCGTCCAGATCGCCATCGAAGGGCCCCACAACGCCCCGGCCCACCATCCAGAAGTCTTCGCAGACCGAGCGCAGCAGCGAACGGTCGTGGCTGACCAGCATGACGGTCCCATCGAAGTCGTTGAGCGCCATGGCCAGGGCCTCGCGGGTCGCCAAGTCGAGGTGGTTGGTAGGTTCGTCCAGCAGCAGCAGGTTGGGACGTTGCCACACGATCATAGCCAGCACCAAGCGGGCCTTTTCTCCACCGCTCATCGTGCCCACGGCCTGCTTGACCATGTCGCCCGTGAAGTTGAACGTGCCCAGATAGCTGCGCAGGTCTTGCTCGCGGCTGGGTTGCTTGGCGTCGGGACCCAGCTCCTTGGCCAGGCGGATCATGTGCTCCAGCGGGTTCTCGCTGGGGCGCAGCACATCCAATTCCTGCTGGGCAAAGTAGCCGATGTTCAGGCCCTTGCCTTCGGTCACGCTGCCGCCCAGGGGCTTCATAGTGCGGGCAATGGTTTTGACCAGCGTGGACTTGCCCTGGCCGTTGGCACCCAGGATGCCGATGCGCTGGCCCGCCAGCACCGAGCGGTTCACGCCGGTGAGGATGGTGGTGGGCGTGCCCTCGTCGTCCACATAGCCAAATGATGCATCGCTGATGGCCAGCATCGGGTTTGGCAGATTGGCGGGTTCCTTGAACTCGAAGGTGAAGTCCGCCTCGGCCAGCACGGGGCCAATCTTTTCCATGCGTTCGAGCTGCTTGACGCGGCTTTGCGCCTGCTTGGCCTTGCTGGCCTTGGCCTTGAAGCGGTCGATGAACTTCTGCAGGTGGGCCATCTTCTCCTGCTGTTTGGAGAAGCTGGCCTGTTGCAATTCAAGCTGCTGGGCGCGCAGCTCTTCGAACTTGCTGTAGTTGCCGCCGTAACGGTTCAACTCACCTTGCTGGATTTGCAGGGTGACGTTGGTGATGGCATCCAGAAACTCGCGGTCATGGCTGATCACGATCATGGTGCCCGCGTAACGCTTGAGCCAGGCTTCGAGCCACACCAGGGCGTCCAAGTCCAAGTGGTTGGTGGGCTCGTCCAGCAGCAGCAAATCGCTGGGGCACATCAGCGCGCGCGCCAGTTGCAGGCGCATGCGCCAGCCGCCCGAAAAGCTGTTGACGGGGTGGTCGAGCTCGCTCACCCGAAAGCCCAGGCCCAGAATGAGTGCCTGCGCGCGTGCCACCGCATCATGGGCGCCGGCGTCGTGCAGGTCCGAATAGGCATGGGCGATGGCCATGCCGTCGTCGCTGGCCTCTGCGTCCAGCAACTGTTGCTGGACCTCGGCCAGACGCGTGTCACCCTCCAACACAAAGTCAGTGGCCGACTGGTCGGTTTCGGGCATGTTCTGCGCGACCTCCGCCATGCGCCAGCTGGTGGGGATGTAGAAATCTCCCCCGTCTTCGTGCAGTTTGCCGCTGAGCAAGGCAAACAGGCTCGACTTGCCCGCGCCAT
The DNA here is from genome assembly GCF_013376875.1 of Acidovorax sp. JMULE5. Lineage (GTDB taxonomy): Bacteria > Pseudomonadota > Gammaproteobacteria > Burkholderiales > Burkholderiaceae_C > Acidovorax > Acidovorax facilis. The sequence goes on along the minus strand of NZ_CP035951.1, from coordinate 1,092,928 downwards.
TGCGGCCCACAAGGCCTACGCTTTCGCCGGGGTTGATGGTGGCGGAAACGCTGTCGAGCACGACTTTGGCGCCGCGTCGCAGGGTAACGTTCTTGAGGGTGATCATCCGGAACTCAGAAAAAAGCGCACCCGCACTGGGCGGGTGGCGTGAAAAAGCAGGGGGCCAAGGCTGTTGCAAACCATGCAACGGATGCAACAAGGCGGTGGCGCGCAACCCTCTATTGTGCCGTGAGCCGGCTTTGGGCGGCCAAGGCCTGCCGAGTCACCAGCAAAACCTGGTCTTCACCCGCACTGGTATCGAGCCAGAAAACAGGCAGTTGGGGGAAAGCGGCCTCGAAGTAAGTGCGTTCGTTGCCAATCTCAAGAATGATCACTGCATCCTCACTCATGCAGGCGGGAGCAGCGGCAAACAACTGGCGCACAAAGTCCATGCCATCGTTGCCTCCGGCCAGGGCCAGCTCGGGCTCGGCACGGTACTCGGCGGGCAAGGCGGCCATGCTGGCCGCATTCACGTAGGGCGGATTGCACAGGATCAGGTCCCAGGGGCCGGGCAGGGCAGCCAGGCCATCGGAGAGTTGTAGCTGGATGCGGTCTTGCAGGCCGTGTTTGTCCACGTTGATGCGGGCTACCGCCAGCGCGTCGGGCGATATGTCGGCGCCCGTCACTTGCACCTCGGGCCAGGCCATGGCCGCCAGCACGGCCAAGCTGCCGTTACCCGTGCACAGGTCCAGCACCTGGCGGGTGTGATCGCTCAGGTACTCGTCAGCCCCCCCATCGACCAGCAGTTCGGCAATGAAGCTGCGCGGCACGATGGCGCGTTCGTCCACGTAGAACGGTACACCCTGCAGCCAGGCCTCTTGTGTGAGATAGGCGGCGGGCTTGCGGGTGCGGATGCGCTCTTCAAAAAGAGTAGCTACCAGCGCTTGATCGGCGGGCGCTACGGGCTGATTCTTCATGGAATCGGGGGCTTCCGACAGATCACTGTCCAGCGGCAGCCCCAGACGCCAGAGCACCAGCCAAGCGGCTTCGTCGTGGGCATTGGTGGTACCGTGGCCAAAGGAGACGCCTGCTGCGGCAAGGCACTGCGCACCCGATTCGACCAGGGCACCCACGGTATCGCCCGCGACGGTGGGGTGCTGTTGTGGAGTGTTCATGCTGGCACTCCATTGGCGGCCAGGGCCTGCGCATGCAGGTTTTCCAGCGTGCGGCGGTAGATGTTCTTGAGGGGGTCAATGTCGGCCACCACGATGTGCTCGTCGATCTTGTGGATGCTGGCGTTGGGGGGGCCGAGTTCAATCACCTGGGGGCACACCTGGGCGATGAAACGGCCGTCGCTGGTTCCGCCCGTGGTGGAGAGTTCGGTGGTCAGCCCGGTCTCTGCAGTGATGGCCTGCTGCACGGCGCCCACCAGTTCGCCGGGGGTTGTCAAAAACGGCTGGCCGCCCAGCGTCCAGCGCAGGTCGTATTCCAGGCCATGGCGGTCCAGCACGGCGTGCACACGCTGCTGCAGGCCTTCGGCCGTGGATTCAGTCGAGAAGCGGAAGTTGAAGTCGATCACGACCTCTCCCGGGATCACATTGGTGGCACCCGTGCCGCCGTGCATGTTGCTGATCTGCCAGCTGGTGGGCGGGAAAAACGCGTTGCCCTGGTCCCACACCGTGGCCGCCAGCTCCGTGAGTGCGGGCAGGGCCTGGTGAATGGGGTTGCGGGCCAGTTGCGGGTAGGCAATGTGCCCCTGAATACCGCGCACCGTGAGCTTGCCGCTGAGCGTGCCGCGCCGCCCGTTCTTGATCATGTCGCCCGTTTTTTCGACGGAGGTGGGTTCTCCCACGATGCAGTAATCGAGCTTTTCACCACGCGCCTTGAGTTGCTCGACCACGACCTTGGTGCCATCCACCGAGGGGCCTTCCTCGTCGCTGGTCAGAAGAAAAGCCAGCTCGATCAGGGGTGCTGGCGTGGCGGCCAGGAACTCTTCCACCGCCACGACAAAGGCGGCGATGGAAGTTTTCATATCGCTGGCACCACGGCCATACAGCTTGCCGTCCTTGTGGGTGGGTACAAACGGGTCGCTGCTCCACTGGGCCAGCGGGCCTGTGGGTACGACATCGGTGTGGCCGGCAAACACTATGGTTTTAATAGCTGCTTGCGCTTTTCCATCAAGCGCTACAGGCCTTTTTGCCCACAAGTTGCTGACACGAAAGTCCGCCGGGCCGCTGTCCAGGCGCTCACACACAAACCCGAGCGGAGCCAGCCGCGCGGCCAGCAGGTCCAGGCAGCCCGCATCCTCCGGGGTGATGGAGGGCAGGGAAATGAGCTGTTCGGCGAGGTTCAGGGTACGGGACATTGGGATTCGGTGGGATGGGACCGTGCAGTCAGCGGTGATTGGAGAGCGATGCGTAAGCATCAGCGCGGACTAGGCGAGAGACGACAAGCCAAGGGCCGCCACGCAGCGAGGGCGTCGTCCTCCAGGGGGGGAAGGCGCCGCAGGCGACCCAGGGGGAGACATTTCATGCCGCTGGTTTGACGTCCAGCACGATCTCGGTGAACGAAGGCGCGTCGTCGGGTGCGTCCCGCGCTTCCTTCTGCGCCTTGGCGGCATTGGCAGCCAGGGAGAAATCGTTTTGCAAGCGCCACATGAGGTTGGTGGGCGAGTCAGCGTAGGCCATGCCTTCCTTGCGGTCGATCTTGGAGTCCATGATCAACCGGGCGAGGGCTTCCTCAAAGGTCAGCGAACCTTCGGCCATGGACTTCTCCATCGCTTCTTTCACGCCTGAGAAATCGCCTTTTTCGATCAGGTCCGACACCAGCTTGGTGTTGAGCATGACTTCCACCGCCGGAGCACGGCTGCCGTCGACGGTGCGCACCAGGCGTTGGGAGATGATGGCCTTCAGGGCGGATGCCAGGTCGCCCAGCATGGTGGGACGCACTTCGACGGGATAGAACGACAAGATGCGATTGAGCGCGTGGTAGCTGTTGTTGCCGTGCAGCGTGGCCAGGCACAAGTGGCCGGACTGGGCGTAGGCAATGGCGGCCGACATGGTTTCGCGGTCGCGGATTTCGCCGATCAGGATTACATCCGGCGCCTGGCGCAGCGCGTTCTTGAGGGCGGTCTGCAGCGATTGGGTATCACTGCCGATCTCGCGCTGATTGACGATGGACTTCTTGTTCTTGAACTGGTACTCGACCGGGTCTTCGATGGTGAGGATGTGGCCGGTGAGTGCTTCGTTGCGGGTGTCGATCATCGACGCCAGGGATGTGCTCTTGCCCGAGCCCGTGGCGCCGACCATCAGGATCAGGCCCCGCTTTTCCATGATGAGTTCGCGCATCACGGGTGGTAGGCCCAGCGAGTCGAATTCGGGAATCTGCTGCGAGATGAAACGGATCACCACCGCGTAGCTGCCGCGCTGGCGCATGGCACTGATACGGAAGCGGCCCACACCGCTGAGCGGCACGCCCATGTTCAGCTCGCCGGTTTCCTCCAGTTCTTCAATGCGGTCTGGGGGGACCACTTCGGAGAGCAGGTTGCGCGGCGCATCGGGCGGCAGGATCTGGTTGTTGATCGGGATGCATTCGCCGTTGATCTTGATCAGCGCCGGGGCATTGGCCGACAGGTAGACGTCTGATGCTTTCTTTTCGCTCATCAGGCGAAGAATCCGCTCCATCGTGCTCATGGTGTTTCCCTCTTGTTGTCGTTGTCTGTCGGCGGGCAGGCGAGATGGCCTGCCCCGGGCTTGAATGCGATCAGTCGCGCAGCAGGTCGTTGATGCTGGTCTTGGAGCGGGTCTGCGCGTCCACCTGCTTGACGATGATGGCAGCGTACATGCTGTAGGGCGCGCCGTTGGCGGCTGTCTTGGGCAGGTTGCCGCTGACTACCACCGAGCCCGAGGGAACGCGGCCATAGCTGATCTCGCCCGTGGCGCGGTTGAAGATGGGAGTGCTCTGGCCCAGGTAAACACCCATGCCCAGCACGGAGTTTTCTTCCACCACCACGCCTTCAACCACTTCGGACCGTGCACCGATGAAGCAGTTGTCTTCGATGATGGTGGGGCCAGCTTGCAGAGGCTCCAGAACGCCACCAATGCCCACGCCGCCCGACAGGTGCACGTTGGCGCCGATCTGTGCGCACGAACCTACGGTGGCCCAGGTGTCGACCATGGTGCCTTCGCCCACATAGGCGCCGATGTTCACGTACGAAGGCATCAGGATCGCGCCCTTGGCGATGAAGCTGCCACGGCGGGCAACGGCGGGTGGCACCACACGCACCCCGGTGGCCTTCATTTCTTCTTCGGACAAGTGGGCGAACTTGGTCTGCACCTTGTCGTAAAAGCCCAGGTCACCGGCCTTGACCACTTCGTTGTCCTTCAGGCGGAACGACAGCAGCACGGCCTTCTTGATCCACTGGTGCACGGTCCACTGGCCCACACCATCGCGCGTGGCGACGCGCAGCGTGCCGTTGTTCAACTCGGCGATCACATGCTGGACAGCGTCCTGGATCTCCTTGGGGGCGGCGGAGGGCGAAAGGCTGGCGCGGTTGTCCCAGGCGTTGTCGATGAGGGTTTGCAGTTGTTGGGTCATGTTGTTGTCTGTCAGTCTGTGGATCAGGAATCAGAAATCAGGCAGTGCGGGACTGGATGAATTGCACGATGCGCAACGCAGCCTCCGCACACTCTTCGGTTTCGGCCACCAGGGCCATGCGCACGCGCTGGGCACCGGGGTTGCTGCCCTGGGCATCGCGGGCCAGGTAGCTGCCAGGGAGCACCGTAACATTGTATTGAGCCAGAAGAGCCCGCGCGAACTCGGCGTCGTCCATGGCAAGCTGCTCGGGGACCTTGGCCCAGAGGTAGAAACCTGCATCGGGAAGGGCTACTTCCATGACACCCGCCAGCAGCGGCGTGACTTGGGCGAACTTCTTGCGGTAGCGCGTGCGGTTTTCCACCACATGCTGCTCGTCACCCCAGGCCGCAATGCTGGCGGCCTGTACGATGGGGCTCATGGCGCTGCCGTGGTAGGTGCGATACAGCAGGAAGGCCTTGATCAGGGCAGCGTCACCCGCCACAAAACCGCTGCGCATGCCGGGAACGTTGCTGCGCTTGGAGAGGCTGGTGAAGGAGATCAGGTTCTTGTAGTCGCTGCGGCCGAGCTTGTCGGCAGCCTGCAGGCCGCCCAACGGCGGCTCGTCGCGGAAGTAGATTTCGCTGTAGCACTCGTCCGAGGCAATCACAAAACCATACCGGTCGCTCAGTTCAAACAACTTCTTCCACTCCGTCAGTGGCATGACGGCGCCGGTGGGGTTGCCAGGGGAGCAAACAAAGAGCAACTGCGTCCGCTGCCACACGGAGTCCGGCACCGCGTCCCAATTCACGGCGAAATTGCGTGCCGGGTCGCTGGCCGCGTAGTAAGGGGCCGCGCCCGCCAGCAGGGCTGCACCTTCATAGATCTGGTAGAACGGATTGGGGCAGACTACCAGCGGCTGGCCCTGTGAGGGATCGATGATGGTTTGGGCAAACGAAAAAAGTGCTTCCCGAGAGCCATTGACGGGAAGGACCTGGGTGGCCGGATCCAGCGTGATGGCATAGCGCAAATTCAGCCAGCGGGTGAAGGCCTCGCGCAAGCCCAACTCGCCAGCGGTGGCGGGGTAACTCGCCAGGCCACTGAGGTTGTTACTGAGTGCATCTTTGATGAACTGCGGTGTAGGATGGCGTGGCTCACCCATGCCCAGGCTGATGGGGCTGTAGGCTGCCGGGGGCACCACCCCCGCAAAGAGCTGCCGCAGCCGCTCGAAGGGGTAGGGCTGGAGATGGGAAAGCAGGGGATTCATGGGGCGCCATTATGGGCGATCACCTCAGATCAGTCGGCGCTGGATCGGCCATGGTTTAGCGGATCGTGACCGGAGCTGACCTCAATGCGTCGATGGGCCCGTGGTCTGTCAATCCGCCGTAAGTGCGTGTACCTAGTATTCAGGCCATTTGATCAGAACAATAGAGGAGACAAGATGTCAGGATTCCTACCGCTGCGTCCGGGGCTCTGGTGGATGCGCAGGTGGCATTTGCCTGGCAAGCTGCTCTCGCTGAGTCTTCTGGTGGGGGCGGCACTTGCCATTGCTGCGTTTGGGGCGCCTTGGTGGGCGCTTGCCTTGGCCGTAGTGGTGGTGTCGTACGCTCTGCTCGTGCTTTACCTCAGCCTGGCCACCGACCTTGCGGGTCTGGCGCAAACCATAGAGCTGACCCAGGCCGGGGATCTGCGGGCGCAGCCCCGTCGCGACTACGGACAAGATGAAGTGGCCGAGATGGCGCAGTCGCTCGACCGCATGGTGATCACGCTCTCCTCCATGGTGGCTGACATCCGTAGCAATGCGGCGCTGGTCGCCCATGCTGGGCAGAGCCTTGCCGAGGGCAATCGCTCGCTGGCCGACCGCACCGAGCAGCAGGCGGCCAACCTGGAGCAGACGGCCGCCAGTGTGGAGCAACTGTCTTCAGCGGTGCAGAACAACGCCCAGACCGCTCATAGTGCAGATGCCAGGGCGGCGCAGGTGCGTGACGCAGCCGATGTGGGCGCCCAGGCCATGGCACGTGCCGTGCAGTCGGTCGAGGCCATCCAGCAAGGTGCGCGGCGCATGACCGAAATCATCGGTGTGATCGACAGCATTGCATTTCAGACCAATATCCTTGCCCTGAACGCAGCCGTTGAGGCTGCTCGCGCCGGAGAGCAGGGCCGTGGGTTTGCCGTGGTGGCAGCAGAGGTGCGCACGCTGGCCAAGCGGTCCAGCGATGCCGCGCACGAAATTCGTGAACTGATCGGTGCCTCGGTCAGTCAGGTCGAAACCAGTGCGGGCCTGATTCGGTCGGCCGGGGAGGGGATCTCGGACATGGCGGGGGGCATTCGCAGCGTGGCAGCCAGCATGAGCGAAATCTCCGGATCGAGCGCTGAGCAAAGCACCGGCCTGCGCGAGGTGAGCGCCGCCGTGCAGCAACTGGATCAGATCACCCAGCACAACGCTCAGATGGTGGGCCATGCCGTGCAACAGGCAGAGGCCCTGGAAAGCCGCGCATCCACCCTGTCGCGTGCGGTCTCCGCATTCCGCCTGCAGCAGGGCACGGCCGAGGAGGCTGTGGCGCTGGTGGGCAAGGCCATGGCGCTGCACAAGAGTACCTCGCGCGACCAGTTCCTGCGCAGCATCACTGACAAGAATCAGCCCTACCACGACCGCGACATGTATGTGTTTGTCCTCGACCCCGCAGGCACCTACCTGGCCTTTGGAGGCAACACTGCCAAGGTGGGCACGCGGGTGCAGGACATTCCTGGCATTGCGGGCGACCGGCTGGTGAACGACATCGTTTTACAGGCGGACCGTGAGCCGGGCTGGGTGGAGTACGACATCACCAACCCGGCCACGGGTGCGGTTCAGACGAAGATGTCTTACGTCAGCCGCGCGGGCGATCTGTATGTGGGGTGTGGAGTTTACAAGGCACTCGCTGCCCGCTGAGTTCTCGGACCTCCGCCACCGGCGGGCTCACCCCAGCAGCTGGCGGTACCAAGCAGTCGGTGGTTGTGGGGCAGGTGCTTTTGCGTCGGTCGTCTCAGCTTCGACCTCAGTTCCGGATGCATCCATGGGCACGAGCGCAATCCGGCGAATACCCAGTCCCAGAGAGCGCTTGTCCGTGCTCTCCGGATTCAGATCGCAGGGCCGAACGAGGGAGGAGCCCTGGAGCGCCACTCTGACCCGGTCCGCACGGCTTCGCAAGACCGCGTCGGGAACACGGGCCTCCAGGACGAGCGTGTCGCCCACTTGTTCCTGGCGCACCGCAATCGCTTGCCCATTCACCTGCAGTTGAAGCTCGCTGACAGCTGCCATCGTCAACAGGTGGATGACTTCCAGCCTCAGCAGGTGATCGCCAACGCCTACCAGGCGGAAGTCGATCCATGTCTCAGGCTCCAGGCCTGTCCATGCAAAGTGATGTGGACCTTCGGTCTCCCGGACATGCCAGCCCCGTCCCGGGATGGGGCGATCAAAGAGGTAGTCGTGCCCAGGCGGCAGGGAGGCGAGCCAGTGCGAATCGGGCTCGTCCAAGGGCGCTTCAATGTACCGGTTGAAGCCCATGCGGTCTTCACCCCGCAACATGACACAGGGGAAAGGTTCGCTGACCTTCGCGATGGGGACCGTCACTCTGACGGCCAGTCCCAGCCTGTGCTCCGTGGTGCGGTTGGGGTTGGAGTGATGCAGCAGCCGTTCATTGAAGAGAAAGAACTGGCCGGGCTCCAGCACCATGGATACCTTGCTGGTTTCGTCCACGTAGGCGGGGTCTGAAGCGATGCCCCCGAACCGAAGGCTCTTGGCTGGATCGGTATCGATGGCCGGAGGGATGATTTGCCGGTGCGAGCCTGGAATGATTTCCACGCATCCATTTTCCAGCGTTGCCGGCGTAATCGCCAGCCAAGCTGAAATGTTCAGGATGGGTTCCATGTTCCAGTTGTAATGATCTTGGTGCCAGGGGTATTCCTCTTGCTGTTCAGGCCGGGCAGGCGGTTTGTTGAAAAGATTGGAGTTCCACAGAACGAGATCCGGCCCATAGAGAGAAGCCATGCGTTCCACGATGGCGGGGGCCGAGCACATCGCATGGACCGCTTGGCTGTCGAGGTGCCGCACGCGTAGTCCGAATGGGCAATAGGGCGTAGGCGTGGGCAGCACCCGCTCACATACCGTTGTGCGGAATTTTTCCATTTCATGGGGCGAGAATGCCGTGAATGGCCCTGCGTAGCCCTGTGTCCGGAACTGCTCAATTTCCTCCGGAGACAAACAGAAGGGGAGCTCGGAGGTGTCTTTGTTCATGGGTGCCTGTATAGAAATACCTGTCAATTCCGAGGTTGCGCTGTCACGCGGGTTGGCTGGAACGTCCTCCACTAGCTCGGCCAGACGCTCGTAGGCAGCCCGGCCCACGCTGACCTGCTGCCGTGCCACTTGCAGCAACCGCTGCCGTTCAGTCCCTGCTGCATGCCACGCATCCTGTATGGCGGTCGCCAAGTGCGTGGCCGTTTCCTCACGGTCCAGAAAAACGATGTGGCAGGCGGCGCCAAACTGGGCTTGAAGCCCTTGCATTTTCGACCGGTAGTGGGGCGATGCCACCAAGGCGATCACCGACACCCCTTGCGATAGTGCGAACACTGCCGCGTGGTAGCTGCCGGTGATGACCACACGGCATGCACCGATCTGCTGCACGACGTCCTGTGGCGTTGCAACCGGGTAGGAGGTGTAGCTGATGCTCGGGATGCCATGGAGCAGTGAGGCAATGGCGTCCGGATCGGAAGGACCCGCAAGCGAAATGGGCACACCGGCAACAAGAGGTGCACCCAGCCGTGAAATGGCATTTCCCAACCCTTCCCGCAGGCGCGACAGGGTGTTGGCATCGACGCCGGCGTAGTCCGCTTGGCGGACGTTGATGCCCAGGCTTTCGCCCAGAACTGTGGGGCGCAAGTCAAACGCCAGTTCAATCGCCTCGTCTGCTGCCACGACCAGGCGTTGTTCTGGCACCCCAAAGGATCTCGCCACCATCGGGCTTTGCTGCGATTCTCTGCAGACCACCAGGCTCAAAAGAGGAAATACCCCCAGCATCTTCTGCGAAAGGCTGCGAACGCTGACAGGTTCAAATCCACAGCTCAGAATGACTGCCGGCTTGCCGAGCCTGATACCCGCTTCCAGCGTCTGCAAGATGACTTCCGATTGACCAGAGAAATCGTCGCTGAAATATCCGCCGCCGGTCGCCATCACCATATCGCAATCCATCAGCGCCGACACGATGCGCGCACAGTCTGCTGATAATTGGGTTTCCCGGTTCCGGGAATCAGCACCAAGGGCGATCAGCGGCAGGGGGAGGCGTTCTTCGGTGAGCTCAAGCGCAATGACTTCGGGACAATCTTTTTGAGCAGGGCTGCATTGCGAGTTATCCAATGTATTTGACAATCTGGCCAGAGGTGCCGTAACCGGCGAAAAATGACCTGGTAAATCGCCCGGTCTCCCAGATTGTCGTTGTTGGAGAAATAGTTTCCTGAATCGACCAGAATTCGGTGCGGTGCCATTTGTGGGTGTCAGAAGTAATAGGTGGTCAATGCCTCATCATGGAACGATACCAAACCGAGTATGGTTGGGCGAGCCACCACTTTAGCGGCACCCGGCCATAATGCCGGCGCACCACATCTATCGCCTCCTGATAATGCGCTTTGCGCCGGGTACTCGTCTTCGTTTCGGGGTGCTCCCGGTTGGTTGCCAGAAAGGTATCCACAAATTCCAGAGGTCCTAGAGCCTTGTAAAGGCGCCACCAAAGATCGTAGTCCATGGTCATGTGTAATGTTTCGTCCACGCCTCCAACGGCTTCCCAGGCAGTGCGGCGAATCAGTGTTCCGGGCTGAGAAACGATGCAGAGTTGCGCCATCCACCACTCGCTGAAAGGGCGGACAAAGACGGGATTGGTTCTTTTTGTGCTTTCCACATAGTTCCATACCCGTCCGTAGGCCATGGGGGCGGCTGGATTGTGCTGCAGTGCTGCCACCAGGCTTTTCAGCGCACCTGGCAACAACCAATCGTCGCTATTGAGCCAGCAGACAAAAGGCGCACGTCCACTTGCTATCGCCTCGTTGATGGCCGACGATTGGCCCATGTCTTTGGAACTGCGCCAGCCTGCAAGCCGTTCTTCCCAGCGGCGGATTACCTCTATCGTGCCGTCGGTGGAACCACCGTCCGCGACATAGACTTCGACAGGGATGTCCTGTGCAAATATGGACTCGAGTGCAGCATTCAGATAGCGCCCCTGGTTATAGGAAGGCACTGCCACGGTCACCAACGGCATGTACAGCGGATTATCCATTGGCACGCTGCTGCAGTGTTGACATGTAATTCCCGTAGACCATGGCCAACCCCTGCTTGAGTTCAATCTGGGCGCGCCAGCCCAATCCCTCCAGGCGACTCACATTCAGGAGTTTTCGTGGAGGGCCATCCGGCTTGGAGGCGTCAAAATCGATATGGCCGGGATATCCCACCACGTCGCTGATCAAGTGTGCGAGCTCCCGAATGGACAGATCTTCGCCAGTCCCCAGATTGATATGTGATAACCGAGGCTGCGTGCAGGCGGTGTAAATCGATTTTTCGAGATTCATGACATGGACGCAGGCTGCCGCCATGTCATCGACATATAGAAATTCGCGGCGCGGTGCACCGGTTCCCCAGATCACGACGTTGGGCGCATGGGTGAGCTTTGCCTCGTGAAAACGCCGTATCAGTGCCGGAATGACATGGCTGTTTTCTGGGTGATATTTGTCGCCCGGGCCATACAGGTTGGTGGGCATCACACTGCGATAGTCGGTGCCATATTGCCGGTTGTAAGACTCGCACAGCTTGATGCCCGCAATTTTGGCAACGGCATAGGGCTCGTTGGTGGGCTCCAAGGTGCCGGTCAGCAGTGCGTCTTCACCCATGGGCTGTGGCGCGAGCCTGGGGTAGATGCAGCTGGAACCCAGAAACATCAGGCGCTGAACACCGGCTCGCCAGGCTTCATGCACGACATTCGCCTCGATCATCAGGTTTTGGTAAATGAACTCTGCGGGATAGGTATTGTTGGCGTGTATACCCCCCACCATGGCTGCGGCCAGATAGACGTGGGTTGGAGCTTCATCCTTGAAAAACGAACGCACATCCGCTTGGCAGGTCAGATCAAGTTCGGCGTGGGTGCGTGCAATGATCTGGACACCACCTTGTTGCTCAAGCACTCGCACGATGGCCGAACCGACCATGCCGCTGTGGCCGGCCACATAAACCCTCGGTGCCCGGACTGCTGAGCCGTTATTGGTCGCGGTCATGGGCGCGGCCCCCACACCTCGTCGCCAAGCCGGTACCACCGGGCTGCCTTCCCATTTTCTGCTCTTCTCATTTCCAATTCCTTTGTCTCGAATCCAGCCAGTTTGCTTTTGGCGGCGTATTGGTCGATGTAGTGGCTGCAGCCAGCTTGAAGAGCACGCTCCACCCAGCTCAACGTGCACGCTTGAGTGGTTGCCGTATCCGGAATGCCAAATCGCGAAGCATGTGCCTTGAGAGATAGGGAAGCACGGCATTCCGTATCTCTTTATAGTCAGGGACTCTGCCAAGGATTTTCTCGCGTATCCTGCTCATTTCCTGCTGGCCAATGTCATTGATATTGGCAGAAGTCTTTTGGTGTTCATGAACCCGGAATGCACCCAGAAAGCGGGGGATGTGGGAAAATTTTGCACCGGCGTCCCGGAAACGGATCAGCAAATCCCAGTCCATGGCAAACCTGAATGATTCGTCGACTTGGGCGCCGGCCTTGTCCCAGATGCGTCGCCGCCAGAAGAGTGTTTCCTGCGGAATATAGTCTGCCCAAGACAATACGGTGTTGTCATGCCCTGGCATGATCCAGCGTCCAATGTCCATTCCATTTTGATCGATGAGCAAGCGGTCTCCATAGACCACGTCAACATCGGGATGGCGGGCAAAGTAGTCTGCGACGGTGCTCAAGGCACCCGGCAAGAGCAGGTCGTCTGAATTGAGCCACGCCATGATTTCACCCGTCGTTCGTGCGAAACCCCGGTTGATCGCTTGCGATTGCCCCGTATCCTTTTCTGATACCCATCCGGTTATTTTTGCTTCGAATTTTTTCAGGACGAAGATAGTTTCGTCCTGGGAGCCGCCATCCTGAATGAAATATTCCAGATTGGGATATTCTTGGTCCAGAACGCTTTTTATTGTTTTTTCAATGAAATTGCCCTGTTTGAAGGAAGGTGTAATCAGTGAAATTTTTGGGGGAATTGCAGATGATTGCGTCTTTGGTATCACTCCAGGCGGCATCATGGGCCTTGGCGCATACTGATTAAGATTGCCTAGCCGCGGCTTGAAGGGGGCTGCAATATGTCGGAAAATAGGACGCAATGGGCGAAATGCTGAAAAAGTGATATGTAAAATTATTCTGAAAGTACCAAGCAGTTGGTATGGTTTCCTGATGATTGCAAAGAACTTTGCAAGCCATTTTTTTGTATTATTTTTATATTCTTGCAATTCAATCTCCACTGAAACTGCACAGCGAAATGCTATGGCAAAATTCATACATTAGTGGGAAATTTTTGAGTGTCAATTTTGCGCAGAGGGTATTGCCATAAATTCTCCACTTGCCGGGAGTCCGAACATCCCAAGAAATGGTGCTGATTCTGTTTCGTAGTCCCAGTCAACCCTGAATGGCCCAAACCAGCCAGTACTGTCGATTTCTCTGCCCTTGTTGATGCCGGTTGGTTGGTGAATACCAATTTTCAAGGAATAAAGTCCCGCTTCCATGGCCAGCGTCACCTTGAACACAAAAACTGCACTGCTCCCTTTTTCTGTTTCGCAGTCTTCCACGCCCAGGCGCCGGGCATTGGTGACAAAAATGACCTGGTCAAAACGATTTTTTATTGCCAATGCCACTGTCGTGCCGACATCATCCAGATGGCTTTGGTAATGTACCTTTATATATAAATCAGAACCCATCCGGGCATGCCCGATTTCGTTCTCATTGTGATCCTGGATGCTCACTGCCATCAACCTGTTGCGAAGGTTTTGAGGTTTGGTCCAGAGCGCATTGTTGAAAATCATGGGATTTTGAGCATCCGCAGTGTCTGCAACAGGGGGTGAGGTGGATATTTTCGTGGTGCCTGCTGGCAGTATTGACGCATCCTCATTGAAATAGTGCCGTATCGCGGATCCACTGTCGCCCATGAATTGAGCCATGCCATGGCCCAAATAGAGGGCTGTTTTGCAAAGATCACGTACCGTCCCCATGTCGTGTGATACGAAAAGCAGGGTCAAACCGTCTTCCCGCATTTTTCGAAGGCGTCCAAAACATTTCTGCTGGAAGAAATAATCTCCTACGCTCAGTGCTTCATCAACAATCAATATATCTGGTGTCAATGCAACCTGTACGGCAAAAGCCAGGCGAACAAGCATGCCGCTCGAATAGGTTTTGACCTGCCGGTCCAGCACATCGCCAATATCGGCAAATGCGGCGATGTCGTCGAATTGGCGCTCTACATCTGATCGCGTCAATCCCATAAGCAAGCCATTTAGCAGGACGTTTTCCCGGCCTGTGTATTCCGGGTTGAACCCGCTGCCCAATTCCAGCAATGCGGCAACTCGCCCATTCACCTGTACCTTGCCGGTCGTCGGAGTCAGGGTCTGGGTCACTATTTCCAGCAAGGTACTTTTGCCACTGCCGTTGCGGCCGATGACCCCCAGCGATTCACCCCGCCTGACCTCGAGGTTGATGTCTTTCAGTGCCCATATTTCCCGCATTCCTTCAGTGTGCCTAGGAGACAATGCATGCAGGAGGCGTGAGCGCTGATTGTCGAATACCCGATAGCACTTGCTGACATTCTGTACGGAAATGACAATGTCCGACATCGCTCAAACCATGTCCGCAAACGTTGTGCGCAGCCGTCTGAACAGTATCAACGAGGCCCACGAAAAAGCACTGGCAAGGCCGGTATAGACCGCAAGCCCCAAGAAGGAGGGCAGTTCCCCTGTCAGAAGCACGAGGCGAAACTGCTCGACGATAAAGGTCAGAGGATTGAGCATCAGCAAATTCTTCAGCAACTCAGGGGCAGAATCCATGCTGTAGAAAATCGGGGTTAGGAAGAGAAGGCAGTGGCTGAGCATGCCTGTCAGCTGGCCGATGTCCTTCACCGTAACGCCCACAGCGGAGAGAAGCCATGCCAACCCCAGCAGCATGGGGGAAAAGCACAGCAGGATAAAGGGAAAAAGAAGCACCGTGGGTGAAGGCTTCCCCATGAAAGCTATATATCCCACCAGTAAAATCGCTGTACCCAGCAATGCCTGAAGGTAGGCCACTCCTACAGTAACGATGGGCAATAGCTCTAGTGGGAAAACCACCTTCTTCACGAAATTTGGGTTCCTGGCTATCAGAAGAGGTGATTTATTCAGGACTTCTGAAAATGCATTGAAAACAATCAACCCGGCGAATAACATGAATGCATAGTCAGCCGCGCTGCCTGCATTGTTCCAGCGAGACTTGAGAATTACTCCAAATGCGATGGTGTAGACGGCCAGTAAAAAGAGGGGTTGCGCCAGCGACCAAAATATTCCGCCAAAGGAGCCGCGATATTGGCTGGAAAATTCACGCTTGACGAGTTCAAGGACCAAACTGCGGTGCCGCCACAATGTGGTGGGAAGGCTAGATTGCATGGATTGCACATTCCATTTGAAATCGCGGCTGTATTGATTTGGTTGGTATAGTCATTAATCCCAGCCTATTATTGCGCGATGTGCATTGTCGAGAAGATCTGTGCTAGGCGGGCGGGTGGGGACGCTCTTATTGAATCATTGAAGGCTGCCCTGCAGCGGGGGGGGCTGTTCGATGCGCCGTCTGAACATGAAGTTTGCTCCAATGTGCTCGATTTTGCGGGGTTTGTCTTCCCTCAAAGTGCCAGGGAGGGCTGGGCCTGAAGATTTCCCGGCCCTTGTTTTCCCGGCCCTTGTCGACCTGGGCGGATGGGGAGGGCTCTCGCCCAGAGCCCCCACCTAGCGCGGAGCTTGTGACCGCCGCTGGCGGGCTCGCTCCAGGGCCGCAGCAATGGTGGCCTGGCGGGCAACCTGCGCCGTGGCGGTGTCTGCGAGGGATGCAGGGACAGGGCCGTTGTCAACGGAGGACGGAGGGGTTTCATCATCCGCGTCCGGTACTGCTTCCAAGGGCAGGCGTTCACGGTGTGCCTGGTAGCGCAGGCGCGCCTGTTGCGCCAAAGGACCAGACCATGCGGCCCAGCCGGTGGCATTCCCGCTGGCGTTTTCGAGCTGGATGCAATCCACAGGACACGCCGGGATGCACAGTTCGCAGCCGGTGCAATAGGGCTCGATAACGGTGTGCATTTTCTTGTGGGAGCCCACGATGGCATCGGTGGGGCAGGCCTTGATGCACAGCGTGCAGCCGATACACCAGGCTTCGTCGATGTGCGCCACGGTGCGTGGGGCTTCCACACCATGCTCCGCACTCAGCGGCAGCGGTGCTTGACCCGTGATGGCTGCGAGGCGGGCGATGCCCTCAGCGCCCCCCGGGGGGCACTGGTTGATGGGCACACCCTCTTCGGCAATGGCCAGGGCGTATGTGGCGCAGTCGGGATATCCGCAGCGTGTGCACTGCGTCTGGGGCAAGGCCGCGTCGATCCGCGCCGCAAGCGTGGAGACGGCGGCAGTTGATGCAGCAGCTGGCCCGGGGATGCTCAAGCCTTGCGCGCCGCATTGCGGCGAGTGCGAGTAGATGCCGCGGCGGTCACCGTAGTCTTCGCTGGCGTGGCAACGCCCATATCAGCGGGTGCGGCAGCGCCGGTGGGCTTGCTAGTGGTGGCTGCGGGTGCAGGTGCCACCCAGCGGGTGGCCACCGCCGCAGGCGCCTTGGCCGTAGGCTTGGTTGGCGTTTTGGCGGCTGCTTTGACGGGCGTTTTTGCAGCCGCTGTGGCGACGGGTTTGACGAGTGGCTTGGCAGCTGCCTTGGGAACAGGCGCTACGGCTTTTGTTGCTGCTGCTGTGCGCTGGGGCGGGTTATCGTCCGGCGTTTCCGTGACGGGGACTGCGATTTTCGCCTGGGGCTTTTCGTGCTCCAGGATGAAAGCGCGCACCTGGGGGTAGACCACTTCGCGCCAGCGCCGACCGCTGAAGATGCCATAGTGGCCCGCGCCCTTGGCCTCCAGGTGGCGCTGTTCCTTGCGCACGATGCCGCTGCACAGATCGTGCGCGGCTTCGGTCTGGCCCGAGCCGGAGATGTCGTCAAGCTCGCCTTCCACCGTGAACAGTGCGGTGGTGGTGATGTCCTGCGGGCGCACGCGCTCGATCTTGCCGTCGGGGGAGCGCACATCCCAAGTGCCGTGCACCAGTTTGTAGTCCTGGAAAACGGTCTGGATGGTTTCCAGGTAGTAGTCGGCGTCCATGTCGAGCACGGCGTTGTACTCGTCGTAGAACTTGCGGTGAGCCTCGACACTGGCGTCGTCGCCCTTGATCAGGTCCTTGAAGTAGTCGTAGTGGCTGCTGGCGTGGCGGTCAGGGTTCATGGCCACGAAGCCGGTGTACTGCAGAAAACCAGGGTACACGCGCCGCCCTGCGCCGGGGAAGTTCTCGGGCACGCGGTAGATCACGTTGTTCTCGAACCACTCAAAGCTACGGTTCGTCGCCAGGTTGTTCACCGAAGTCGGGGATTTGCGGGCGTCGATGGGGCCGCCCATCATGGTCATCGTCAGCGGCGTGGTTTCGCCACGGCTGGCCATCAGGGACACGGCGGCCAGCACGGGCACGGTGGGCTGGCACACGCTGATGACATGGCAGTTGCCATAGATGCCCTGCAGGTGGCGGATGAACTCCTGCACGTAATTCACGTAGTCGTCGAGGTGGAACTCACCATCGGCCAAGGGGACCAGCCGGGCATTCTTCCAGTCGGTGATGTAGACCTTGTGGTCCTTGAGCATGGTGCGCACGGTGTCGCGCAGCAAAGTGGCGTAGTGCCCCGACAAGGGCGCCACGATCAGCACCACAGGCTGGGTCTTGAGCTTGGTCAAGGTGGCGGTGTCGTCCGAGAAGCGCTTGAAGCGGCGCAGTTCGCAGAACGGCTTGTCCATCTCGATGCGTTCATGCACCGCCACACCAACGCCGTCCACATCCACCGAATGGATCTCGAAAGCGGGCTTTTCGTAGTCCTTGCCCAGGCGATACAGCAGTTCGTAGCCCGCAGACATGCGCTGCGCCAGCGGGCTTTCGCTGAAGGGGGACATGGGGTTGCTGAACAGCTTGGCAGCAGCCTGCGCGAAATCGGTAAAGGGCTCCATCAGGGAGCGCTGGGTTTCGTAGATGTGATACAGCATGGGCGAAACTCCGTTATGTTGCAGTGCAATATAACAGCACTTCGTAACAAGCGCATGGAGGAAAACCACCAATGCCAAGTCACCTATGCGACAGATCAAGGCGTCTCACTTGGAGCTTGTCCAATGAGCAGATGTCAATCAAATTGCTATTAAATAGATAGCTGCAAATTCAATGTGGACGAGCGGTAGGGCCCAATTTTTCTCAAATTACTGCAGCTTTGGCTCTGCCTGCTCCTGCAGCCACGCCTCGAACGACTCCCGGGCCGAGTTGCGCAGGGCGGGGCGGAACACGGTCTTGTTACTCAGGTACAGGCAATGCCGGATCACGGTATACGGATTGAAGCTGGCCTGTGGGTTTTGTTCTTCGAAGTGCTGCTTGTAGCGCTTGACCACGCCCACGGTCTCGCGCATCAGCGCATTGAAGCGGGCTCGCGTCATGCCACGGGACCACGCCTGGATGTCGTCCACAAAACCGTCTACCTTGGAAGGCTCGAACTCGAAGTCCTTGAAGAAGTGCGTTGCAATCTTGAGGAAGGTGAACGCGTTGAGCTCGCTGCTGGGGGCTTGGGCCTTGCTGGGGGCCTGCGGGTTGTCGGCGGTGGCAGGGTCGGGCAGCGGCTCGGCGGTTTCGTCGGGGGCTTGCAGCAGTTCGGCTGCCGTGGCGTCGCGGATCTGGCGGAACTCGCGGTCGGCCAGCTCGAACAGGGCTGACAGCACATTGATGCGGCGCTTGAGTTCGCCTGGAATCGACTTCTTGTACTTGATCCGGTGGTCCAGCACGCTCCAGGAGTCCTGGATGATGGTGCGCACCTGCAGCTCGAACGGCAGGTGGGCATAGGCTGCATGCTCAGGCTGCGTGCGTTCGGCATGGCTGAGCTTGAGGTCCAGATGCAGGCCCTTGTAGCCAAATGAGGCCTCGGTGCTTTCCACCGCCGTCACCTTGTCGGTGACATCGATCACGGCAAAGTGCCCGCGCACGATGGCCGCAATTTTCTCCAGCTCGTCCTCGTACAGGCACACCACACGCACGCCGACCAGGTCGGTGATGTAGTGCTGGATCTCGTAGGGCGTGTTGTTTTCCTCCAGCGCCGGGCGGTATTTGCGCACGAACTTGCGGATGCACTCATCCACATCCTTGACGCGGCCCTCCACCT
The DNA here is from genome assembly GCF_013376875.1 of Acidovorax sp. JMULE5. Taxonomy (GTDB): domain Bacteria; phylum Pseudomonadota; class Gammaproteobacteria; order Burkholderiales; family Burkholderiaceae_C; genus Acidovorax; species Acidovorax facilis. The sequence continues at coordinate 1,073,885 of NZ_CP035951.1, read as the reverse complement.
TGGCGATCTCTACCCCACCCGACTGCGTGACCACGGCGGCCACCATGGCGGTGAAGGCGGTGCAGGCGGTATCCAGCGCAGCGGATTGCTCTGCGTAGAACGCGCGGAAATGGGATTCCTCCAGGTCGAAATCAAGCGATGGCATGCTGGTTCTTTGGTGTGCGAGGGTGGTGGGTGGGGGGCGTGCTCAGGCCCCTGGTGCGGTGTTGAGGATGGTGCGCAGGAAGCATATCCAACAATGCCCGCCCAGCGTTGCCCTGTGTGCAAAGTGTGTGGGCAAATTCTGCTTTCTTGTGCCGGACAGATGCCCATAATGGTGCAGATCGCCACGGCGGTGGCTTTTGCCGACCGTGGCGGGTATATCACCCAGAACGCCATGACCCAACATTCTCCGGCAGGGATCGTCGATGCAGCCGCTGGGTCCACACCCTTGGCGCCTTCCCCTGGAGGAGGGAAGGGGACCACCAGCCACCGGTGGGTTCCCGTGGTGCTGCCGCCGTTGGTGGGGCTGCTGACCCTGGGGCTGACGTTCTTGTACTGGCAGAGCGCCGAGAGCGGCGCCCGCGCCAAGCAGGAGCAGAACTTTCAGGTCGCGGCCGACCAGATCGCCTACAACCTCAAGGACCGGATGGCCACCTACGAGGTGGTGCTTCGCGGAGTCAAGGGGTATTTTGAAGGGTCCGAGCGCATCGACCGGGCCGAGTTTCAAGCCTATGTGGGGGCGCTCCAGCTGCGTGAAACGCGCCCTGGCCTGCAGGGGGTTTCGCTCGTCATGCAGCTACCCGCTTCGGCGCTGGCGGCACACCTCGATGACATGCGTCAGCGCGGTTTTGCCCAATACACCGTGCGCCCCGAAGGTGCGCGCGAGGTGCTGGCGCCCATCACCCACATCGAGCCCTTGGAGGGCAACAACCTCAAGGCGCTGGGATTCGATGTGCTGACACTTCCCCCAGCAAAGGAAGCACTGGACCGGGCCCGTGACACCGGAGAGCTCGCCTTGTCCGGCCAGTTGACGCTGCTGCAAAACAGCAGCCCGGGGCTGGTCATGTACATGCCGCTGTATGGCGCGGGCGTCGATACGCGCGCGGTGCATGGTCGGCGTGCAGGCCTTGCCGGCTGGGTGTCTGCGCCGTTCCTCCTGGAAGACGTGATCCACGGCATGTCGCGCGAGTTTGATGCCGACATCGGCTTTCGGATCACCGACGACACCAGCGCAGGCGCTCAAACCCTGCTATTTAGCAACGTTGTGCACCAGGCCGCTGTGCAGGGGGATGCCCCCTCGGGTCTGCAGGCACGGCGTGTGCTGGAACTGGGTGGCCGCCGCTGGGTGTTGCAGATGTCGCCCCTGCCTGCGTTTGCAGCGCGTTTTCAGGATGAGGGGCACCACCCTGTGGCCCTGATGGGCACGGTGCTGAGCCTGTTGCTGGCCTGGTTCACCTGGATCTTGGCCACGGGGCGCGAGCGGGCCGTGGCACTGGCGCGCGACATGACGGCGGAGCTGCGCGCCACGCGCGATGACCTGGAGAGCACGCTCAACGCCATCCCCGACCTGTTGTTTGAGGTGGGGCTGGATGGCTGCATCTACCACTACCGGTCGGCGCGGTCCGAAGCACTGGCCGTGCCGCCCGAGATGTTTCTGGGTCGCCTGCTGCGCGACGTGGTCCCTCCCGAGGCCGCCGCTGGCTGCCATGCAGCGCTGGAGGCCGCGCACCGCACGGGCTATTCGGCGGGCCACCAGTACCGCCTGGAACTCCAGGGTACTACGCACTGGTTTGAGTTGTCCATTGCCCGCAAGGAAAGCGCCACTTCGGGCGATGAACCCCGGTTTATCGCGCTCTCGCGCGACATCACCGAGCGCAAGCAGGCCGAGGCGCGCACGCACCAGCTGGCTTATTTCGACGCGCTCACCGGCCTGCCCAACCGGCGCATGCTCCTGGACCGCATGGAGCACGCCTTGCGCAGCGCCCAGCAAACAGCGCAGGTGGGCGCCGTGCTGTACATCGACCTCGACAACTTCAAGCAGATCAACGACGCGCGGGGGCACACGCTGGGCGACACGCTGCTCATGCAGGTGGCGCAGCGCCTCACGCAACAGTTGCGCCCCGGCGACACCGTGGCCCGCCTGGGTGGGGACGAGTTTGTGGTGCTGGCGCACAACGTGGCGACCGACATGGAGGCCGCCGGGCGCCAGGCCCTGCTGGTGGCCGAGGAGATCCGCACTGCGCTGGAGGCGCCATACACCATCGACACCCACCTCTACAGCACCACCGGCAGCATCGGCATCACACTGTTCCCCAAGCGCGGCGAAGGCGTCGAAGATCTGCTGCGCGAGGCCGACACCGCCATGTACCGCGCCAAGGACCTGGGCCGCAACCGCATCCGCTTTTATGAGGCGGCCATGCAGGCCGATGTGCAGGAACGCCTGGCGCTGGAGCAGGACCTGAAGAAAGCCCACGCCCTGGGCCAGTTGGCTGCATTCGTGCAGAGCCAGGTGGACGCATCCGGCACCGTGGTGGGCGGCGAGTTGCTGATGCGCTGGGACCACCCCACGCGCGGCAATGTGCCGCCCGGCCGCTTCATCCCCATCGCCGAAGCCTCGGGCCTGATCCTGCGCATGGGCGACTGGATGATCCAGCAGGCCTGCGAAACCCTGGCCCGCCTGCAGGCTGCGGGGCGCGAGCTGTCGCTGTCGGTCAACGTGAGCGAGCGGCAGTTCCGCCAGGATGACTTTGTCGAGCGTGTGCGCCACATGCTGGCCCACACCGGCGCCCATCCAGCCAACCTGATCCTCGAAGTGACCGAGAGCCTGCTCATCGAGGATCTGGACGACACCATCGCCCGCATGACCGAAATCGTGGGCCTGGGCGTGCGCTTTTCCATCGACGACTTCGGCACTGGTTATTCGAGCCTGGCCTACCTCAAGCGGCTGCCGCTGTACGAGCTCAAGATCGACAAAAGTTTTGTGGACGACACCCCCGACGACCCGAGCGACACCGCCATCGTGCAGTCCATCATCTCGGTCGCCAGCCACCTGAACCTGCGCGTGGTGGCCGAGGGTGTGGAAACCCGTGCACAAGCAGATTTTCTGGTGGCGAGCCAGTGTGACTGCCTTCAGGGCTACCTGTTCGGTCGGCCGGAGCCGCTGGCGGCGTGGCTGGGTAGGCTGACTTCACCGCAATGACGCGCTGCGCGCTTGGGGAAAGTGCTGCACCGCCTAACCAGGAGCCGAAGGCGGCTCAATGGGCCACGAACGCCCAGCGTTCATGGTCCCGCCAGCGGCCATTGATCTTGAGGTAGCGGGGCGCAAAGCCTTCTTGCCGGAAGCCACAAGCCCGCACCAGCGCAATGGACGCTGCGTTGCCGGGCTGGATGTTGGCCTCCAGCCGGTGCAGCTTCAGTGGTCCAAAAGCCTGGCGCAGCAGCTGTTGCATGCCCGCACGCATCAGACCCTGGCGCTCGTAACCGGCGAAGACGTAGTAGCCCAGGTAAGCGCTGCGAAAGTTGCCCATCACGATCTGTGAGAGATTGAAGACACCCGCGATCTGTTCGCCTTCGCCCGCGCTGGGCGGCCGGCACACCAGAAAACCCTGATTCGCAGGCGTCTCCATCTGCGCCAGATAGTCTGCAAACGACTCGGGGGTCGATGGCGCCGAGGTCCAGGGCGTATGCAGGGCCTGGCTGCGCTGGGCCATAGCGACAAAGCGCTCTGCATCCGCTGCCACGGGTGCGCGCAAGGCGACGGGCGCGGTGGCTTGGGTTTTTACGCGCACTTGCATACGCTTTGGTTCTGCCCGCAAGCCATCACCCTGCTGGGCGGCGTCAGGCAGCCAGGGCCTGGGCTGCTGGGTCTGCAGAAGATTCAGGCGCGTTGGCATACGCCTGCACCGCCAACGCATGCACCTCGCGCGCAGGGCGGTCCTTCAGCAAATGGTTGCTCCACACCTGGCGCCAGATGCGTGCGCCAGGCAGGCTGTGGCGCAGGCCCAGCATGTGGCGGGCGATGTGGGGCCAAGGGGTGCCGTACTGGGCAGCCTCGCGCTCCATGTATTCGACCATCGCCAGCTCCACCTCTTCGCGGGTCAGGGGGCAGGGTACGCCGCCTTGTTCTCCGTAGTAAAGCTGGTCCCAGCGGGCCAGCCACCAGGGGTTGTGGTACGCCTCGCGACCGATCATCACGCCGTCCAGGTGCGTGAGCTGCTCTTGCACCACCGCATCGGTGGTGATGCCGCCGTTGATGGCGATGGTGAACTGCGGAAACTCGGCCTTGAGCTGGTGCACCACCTCGTAGCGCAGGGGCGGGACATCGCGGTTTTCCTTGGGGGAGAGGCCTTGCAGCCACGCGTTGCGCGCATGAACGATGAACACGGTGCACCCAGCGTCCGCCACGGTGCCGATGAAGTCGCGCACGAAGCCGTAGTCCTCCACCTTGTCGATGCCGATGCGGTGCTTGACGGTGACGGGCACGCTCACCACGTCCTTCATGGCCTTCACGCAGTCGGCCACCAGCTGGGGCGACTTCATCAGGCTGGCGCCAAACGCGCCACGCTGCACGCGGTCGCTGGGGCAGCCGCAGTTCAGGTTGATTTCGTCGTAGCCCCATTCCTCACCCAGCTTGGCGGCCTGGGCCAGCTTGTCGGGCTCGTTGCCGCCCAGCTGCAGGGCCACGGGGTGCTCTTCGGCGTTGTAGCGCAGGTGCCGCTCGGTACCGCCATGGATGATGGCGCCCGCGTTCACCATCTCGGTGTACAGCAGGGTCTGGCGGGTCAGCAGCCGGTGAAAGTAACGACAGTGGCGGTCGGTCCAGTCCATCATCGGGGCGACGGACATGCGCCAGGGGCTCAAGGTGGGTTCCACGGGCAAACTAGAAAGCGGGGAGGGAGAGGGTTGCATGGGGGGTGCTGTTAGGGAGGCGGGCACCCGCCGGGCTGCAACCGGAAAGGCTGGATTATCCCACCGACCTCGCGGCCAGCACCAGCGTGTGGTTTTGAATGAAAATGGGCTCTAGCGCTTATCTAGCAAGCGCTGATAGCTATCAAAAACAAAGCATGCGAATGGCTTGCAACAAAGCGCTGTGCGGTTGCGCCCTTCGGCGTGCTAGCCCGCCGGCTGCGCCCCTTCGCGCAGCCCATAGCGGCGCACCACCTGGGCGCGTTGGCGCGGGTCGATGTTGATGTGGGTTGCATCGCGCCCCGTCATGGCCAGCAGGCGTGGGTCCATCACGCGGCGCCACAGGGGCGGTACGTAGGCCAGGGTGAACATGCCGAAGTAGCCAATCGGTAGCTGCGGCACATGGTCGAAATGCCGCAGCGACTGGTAGCGCCGCAGCGGGTGAGCGTGGTGGTCCGAGTGCCGCTGCAGATGAAACAGCGCCCAGTTGGAGAACAGGTGGTTGCTGTTCCACGAATGGTGTGGCTGGCAGGGTTCGTAGCGGCCGCTGGCGTCTTGCGTGCGCAGCAGGCCGTAGTGCTCGACATAGTTGGCCGAGGTGAGCTGAAAGTTGGCCCAGAACGAGGCCACCACCAGAAACGGCAGCACGAAAGGGCCCAGCCACAGGGCCAGGGCGGTCCATAGCAGCAGGGTAATCAGCGCGGGCTGCAGGATTTCGTTGTGCCAGGAAAACAGTGGTTGTTGCTGGCGCGCCAGCCGGTCTTTTTCCAGCGCCCAGGCCCGGCGCAGGGCGCCGGGCATTTCGCGCAGCGCGAAGCGGTAGATCGACTCGCCCATGCGCGACGACGCCGGGTCGGCCGGGGTCGCCACGTCACGGTGGTGGCCCCGGTTGTGTTCGATGAAGAAGTGCCCGTAGGCCGTGGGTGCCAGTACCAGCTTGGCCAGCCAGCGTTCGAGCTTGGAGTTCTTATGGCCCAGCTCATGCCCCAGGTTGATGCAGAAGCCGCCCACCGTGCCCGTGGTCAGCACCATGGCCAGCACACCATGCCAGGGCAGGGGCTGCGTGGCCACAAACCAGGTGCTGAAGATGAATGCCGCCCACAGCACCGGCACCAGCAGGTAGGTGATGCGGCGGTAGTAGCGGTCTCGCTCCAGCGCCGGGACGGCGGATTCGGGTGGGTTGCTCTGGTCCACGCCCAGCAGCCAGTCCAGCAACGGCGCTACCAAGTAGAAAAATGCCACCGGCGTCCACAGCGCCAGCGCCTCGCCAGTCCAGAGCATGAGCGCTGGGCCCACGGCCACGGTGCAGGGCACGACCAGCGACAACAGCCACGCATACCGCTTGCGGTCGCGGTAGGTGGTGTCGTCGTAGCGGGTGGCTTGCAGCATGGTCCAGGGCGTGGCGTGGTGGGTCGGCTCCGGGGAAGGAGAGTCATGCCAGTCATTCTGGTCAAGCGCCTTCGAAATGCCAGATATTTGACCAAAATGAGGCCGGGAGAAGATTGTTGACAATGCCGCCGCCAGAGCTTTTCCGGGGGCGAGGTTGCCCTGCCTCAAAACCGGGCATAGGCGCTATCGGCGATACTCCCGGCGCTTGCGATTGACGGTGGCACGACAGCCGCTGCCTTGTTTTCTGCCTCCCCCTCATGCACCACACCATTTTTGACACTCCGGTTGTCAACACGCTCCTGCGCGCTTTTTCCCGTTTCACACTACGCATCACCGGCTGGAAGATCGAAGGCGCCTTGCCCGCCCACGCCGCCAAAAGCGTGCTGATTGCCGCGCCCCACACCAGCAACTGGGACTTGCCTTACACGCTAATGCTGGCGTTCTCGCTGCGCTTGCGGGTGTACTGGATGGGCAAGCAAAGCCTTTTCAAGGCGCCGTTTGGTGGCGTGATGCGCTGGCTGGGCGGCATTCCGGTGAACCGGGAGCAGTCCAGCAACCTGGTCGCCACGTCGGCCCAGGCTATGCGGGAGGCCGATGGCCCCATGCAGCTCATCGTGCCGCCCGAGGGCACCCGCGGCAAAACGCGGCACTGGAAAACGGGCTTTTATTTCATCGCCCAGCAGGCCGGCGTGCCCATCGTGCTCGCGTTTGTGGACTACGGCCGCAAGGTGGGCGGACTGGGGCCAGTGTTCGAGCCTACGGGCGACCTGGACGGCGACATGGCGCGCATCAAGGCGTTTTATGCGCCGATCCAGGGGAAGAACCCGAAGCAATTCGAGACCTGATGCAGGTCATTGAATTTTGGTGAAATTTTGGCTCTATCGCTTATATATAAAGCGCAAGCAGCTATCAAAAATGAAGTGAATGTGGGCGTTAATGGTGCTCACGCCCCCACACTGCGGCGATCAATCTTGCGGCTGAGCACGATGCTGGTCTGCGTCTGGTGCACGCCGTCCAGTTGGCCCACCTTGTCGAGCAGGGTGTCGAGCTGCTCATGGCTCGCGCAGCGCAAGTACACAAGGTAGTCAAACGGCCCGCTCACAGCCGACACTTCTTCGACCTCGGCCATGGCCTCCAGCGCGCGCAGCACGGCGGGCGCTGTTTTGGGCAGCACGCTGATGCTGCACCAGGCCCGCACGGTGGTGGCATCGAGCCGGGTGCCCAGCCGCACCCCGTAACCCGCGACCACCCCCGAACGCTCCAGCCGCGCGATGCGCGCCACCACGGTGGTGCGGGCCAGCCCCAGCTTGCGTGCCAGCGTGGCCGTGCCCTCGCGGGCATTGGCCTGCAGCAGGCTCAGCAGCTGGCGGTCGGTGTCGTCCAGGGGTTGTGTCATGGGCTTCTACCCAAAAAGTCATAACGCCCATCATATTCGCCGTTATGGCAAAACAAAGAGCGTTTCTCGACGTTATTGGCGCTACACATTGACAGTACCCTTGCCTAGCATCAAGGCATCTTCAACACCGCTCACTGCTTCACGCAGTGACCACTACCGGGAGTGCCGCCATGACCACCCTTTCCAACACGTCCACCTCCTCCCACACCGCCACCCACCGCGCCATCACCATCCTGGGCGCGGGCCACATCGGCTTTGCCATGGCGCTGCTGCTGCAGCAGGCCGGCGACTACGACATCCTGGTGGTGGACCGCGATCCGGCGCGCCTGGCCGAGGTAGCGGCCCTGGGCGTATCTACCCAGTTGGCGACAGACGACGCAAGCCTGCAGACCTCCATCGACGGCCGTTTTGCCGTGCTGAACGCGCTGCCGTTTCACCGCGCCGTGCCGGTGGCGACGCTTTGTGCCGCAGCCGGAGTGCACTACTTTGACCTGACCGAAGACGTGGCAAGCACCCAGGCCATCCGGGCACTGGCGGCCAACGCCCGCAGCGTGCTCATGCCCCAATGTGGCCTGGCCCCGGGTTTCATCGGCATCGTGGGCAATGATTTGGCGCGCCGTTTTGACACCCTCCACACGCTGCGCATGCGCGTGGGCGCGCTTCCGCGCTACCCCCAGGGCGCCCTGCGCTACAACCTGACCTGGAGCACCGAAGGGCTCATCAACGAATACTGCAACCCCTGCGAGGCCATTGTGGACGGAGTGCGCACCACAGTGCCCGCGCTGGAAGGGTTGGAAACCTTTGCGCTCGACGGTGTGGAATACGAGGCGTTCAACACCTCCGGCGGGCTGGGCACTTTGACGGAAACGCTGGCAGGCAAGGCGCGCCAGGTGGACTACCAGTCCATCCGCTACCCCGGCCACAACGCCATCCTGAAGCTGCTGCTCAACGACCTGCGCTTGCGTGACCGGCGCGATCTGCTCAAGGACATTCTGGAGACGGCCATTCCGACCACCGACCAGGATGTGATCGTGGTGTTTGCCACAGCATCCGGCCTGAAGGGCGGGCGGCTGGTGCAGGACTCGTACTCCGCCCGCATCGTGGGCACTCAGGTGGGGGGGCACACAATTAGCGCTATCCAGCTCACCACGGCGGCGGGCATCTGCACGGCGCTGGATCTGGTGGCCCAGGGACGGTTGCCTCAGCGGGGTTTTGTAGGTCAGGAAGCGTTGGGGCTGGGGGATTTTCTGGCTAACCGGTTTGGGGTGGCATATGCGGGGGAGCGCCTAAAAGCAGATTTAGCCGTATAAAATAAAAAATTGAAATTTATACGGCTAATGGACTATCTTCCCCTTCCGGACAGTGCCGCGCGGCAGTTCATCGACTCGATCACCATCTTCGAGGAGTACCAGCGCACCCGCAAACAGGCATCGCAATATGCGGGCGGCATGTACTGGAAGGCACAAGGCCCCTACGAATACCTTGTAAAGACCCAGCGCGACAACAGCCAAGAGCGCATCGGACCGCGCAATGAACAAACGGAGGGGGTCTACAAAGAGTTCACAAGTCGCAAGACAGCCGTGGAGGACCGTCTCAAGACTCTGCGCGCTGCGCTCACTGGCGCTCAGCGGCTGAACAAGGCCTTGAAAGTCGGCCGTACCCCTGCGATGGTGATCGACATTCTGCAGGCGCTCGAAGACGCGGGCCTGGCGGAGCACTTCACCGTGGTTGGGACGCATTCGCTGTATGCGTACGAAAGCGCAGCGGGTGTGCGCATCGTGCAAGGCGCATCGGCTACGCAGGATGTGGATCTGCTGTGGGATGCCCGCCGCAGGGTGCGGTTCATCACCGAGATGGAGCGTTCGGACGTGTCGATGCTTCAGGTGCTGCAACGCGCAGACTCCACCTTCCAGCGCAAGGAAGGTCAAAACGAGACTGCCATCAACGCCAAAGGCTTTGAGGTGGACTTCCTGCGCAGGATGGCCGAGGGCGATGATCCGCACCCCTTCCGCTTCTCTTCCGACGAGGATGATCTGTGGCCTGTGCAGGCCGTCCGCGCTTCGGTACTGACCACCGCGCCGCGCTTCGAGCACGTTGTGGCATCGGCCACCGGACACATGGCGATGATGCGCACCATCGCTCCGGCAACCTTCGTGAAATTCAAGCGTTGGATGGCAGAAAAAGCCCCCGCGCGCGAACCACTCAAGCGCAACCGGCACCGCCGCCAGGCCGACATCGTTCAAGGTCTGCTCGACCAAGGAATGCTGGTGTCCTGACGGTGAACTTCCGAGGGGTTAGCGTCCGCTAGGCTTCTGGTACATCCCCTCAATCGCTTCGGCAAAGTGCGCCATCAGGTTGTTGCGCTTGAGCTTGAGCGTGGGCGTCATGAAGGTGTTTTCAATCGTCCAGGGCGTGAGCGTCAGGTGCACCGCACGCGGCACGGCATACCGGGCAAAGCTGGCGGTGTTCTTTTCGATGCGGGCCAGCACGGCGCGGTGCACGCTGGGGTGGTTCAGGCTGTCGGCGTCTTGGGTCGAAAGACCCAGATCGCCCGCCAGCCGCTGCCATTCATCACGCTTGAGCACGGCCACGCAGGCGATGAAGGGGCGGTTTTCGCCCACTACAAAGGCCTGCTCCAACAAAGGGTCGGCCAGCAAGGCCAGCTCCAGGTCGCCCGGCGGGATCTTTTCGCCGGTGGAGGTGACGATGATTTCCTTGATTCGGCCCTTGATGTAGATGCGGCCGTTCACGATCTCGGCTTGGTCGCCCGTGCCCAGCCAACCGTCGGCGCTCAATATCTTTGCCGTGTCTTCAGGGCGCTTCCAGTAGCCCTTCATCACGATGGGGCCACGCACCTGCAGCTCGCGGTTGTCGCCGATGCGCACGTCCACACCGGGCAGGGCCTTGCCCACGCAGGCGGGGTCGTTATCCTCCAGAGAATTCACCGACACCACGGGCGCAGTTTCGGTCATGCCATAGCCCTGCACCAGCGGCAGGCCCAGGCCCAAAAAACACTTGGCGATGGTCGGCGACAGCGGCGCGCCGCCGCTCACTGCCACCCGCACGCGGCCGCCAAATTGGGCCAGTAGCGGCTTTGCCACCAGGGCCTGCAGCACCGGCCAGGGCAGGGCAGCCATCCAGCCTGCGGCCTGGCTGCTGGCGTCGGGAGTCGGCGCGGGCAAGCCTTGGGCGGCGCAAAACCGCGCCCAGCCCTTGTTCTGCGCGGCTTCATACAGCTGCGTCTTCCAGGGCGTGGGTGACAACTTTTCGAGCAGCTTGGCGTGGATGCGCTCGTAAATGCGCGGCACCGACACCAGCACAGTGGGTCGTATGGTTTTCAGGTCTTCCGCCAGCTGGGGCACCGAGCGCGCATAGGCCACGCAGCTGCCCGCCGCAATCGGCAGGTAGTACCCACCCGTGCGTTCAAACGTGTGCGACAGCGGCAGGAACGACAGGAACACGTCCTCCACCGTGGGCGCAATGCGCTCCAGCACGGCCTTCACGTCGCTGATCACGTTGTGGTGCGTGAGCATCACGCCCTTGGGCTTGCCCGTGGTGCCAGAGGTGTAGACGATGGCCGCCAGGTCGTCTGCCTCCGGGGCTTTTGGAACGGGTGCGCTGCCCGCATGCGCCGCACCGGCCAGCCATTGCGCCAGCGAACCGACCGCAGGGCCGTCCCCAGACGCTGGTATTGCGGTGAGCGAGGCGCCGTCATCTGTGATGACCACTGCACGCAGGGCCGGAAATGGCGTGCCGACGGCCTGAATTTTTTCCCACTGCTCCACGTGGCTCACAAAGAGCATCGACGCCTCGCAGTCGGCCAGGATGTAGGCAATGCTGCCGGGGTTGTCGATGGCATGCAGCGGCACGGGAACGCAGCCGGTGGCCAAGGTTGCCTGGTCCGCGCACATGGCGTTCAGGCCGTTGGGCAGCAGGATGGCGATGCGCGCCGCTGCGGGCAGTTGCAGGGATATCAGCGCCTGCGCCCAGGTCGCAATGCGTTGTGCTGCCTGTGCCCAACTGAGGCTTTTCCAGGACTGGTGGGCGGGGTCGTATGCGCGGTAGGCTTCACCCTGCGGCGTCTGGCCTACGCGGTAGGCCAGCAATTGAGGAAGCGTCTGAACGTCAGAAATTGAGGTGGGGGTGGTGGTGGAGGTCATCTAGCTCGCAAAGAGGGCCGCAACAGGGCTTGAAATCGGGCGCGCGGTCAGGACGGCGCCAAAGGGTTCGCCCTAGTCGGGGGAAACCCGGAGGATCATAGCCAGCCCCAGTGTTTACATCGGCAATCTGTCGGCCTGCTTTGTTAGAAATAGTGCATTCCTGAAGATGGAATGCCTGACAAGAGTGCAGGCGGTCCTTCAGCGGCCGCACAAGGTCGCTGCGCAGGGCGCAGGTGCATGCCCCATGGGCACAATATGCCCGCACCAGCCAGCCACCACACATCGCATCGCACACTCATATGGACCCCGTCACCATATTCTTTATTGCCACTCTGATGATGCTGGCAAACGGCGGCGTGCTTGGCCTGATGCACAAGGACCTGCCACAGCCCATGCGGCCTGCGGCGGCCAGTTGGCGCATTGCCACGCTGCTGTTTGCAGGGGGCTCCATCCTTTTTGCGGCGCAAGGGTTGAACCCTCCTGGCTATACGCTGGTCCTGGCCAATGGGCTGGTGATGTTCGGGCTGACCGGCTATTTGCGCGCGCTGCGGCAGTTTTATGGTTTGCAGGACCAGCTTTGGGTGGTGGTGCCTGCGGTGCTTGGCACCCTGGCCTTGTTCTGGCTTACCCTGGTGTCCGCCGACGTAGGTGGCCGCATCCTGGTCGTGTCGGCAGTCTGGTCGGTGTTGATGGTGGCCAGCATTGTTTTGCTGATCTCGCAAGAACGCCGCGACGGCGCACGCAGCCGCCGCGTGATGGCCGCCCTGTTTACCGCCGTGGCCGTGTTCGTCATGTTCCGGGCCGGTTACTACATTGCGCTGGGTGTGAACCCGGCCTTCAGCGTGCTGGGGGCAGGCGCCTGGATGAACGTGGCCACTCCCATGGTGGCAGCCACCTTGCCGGTGATAGGAACCACAGCGTTTTTGCTGATGTGCTCTGAGCGTATCCGCCGCCAGTGGGAGCGGGCGGCATCCACGGACTACCTCACAGGGCTGCCCAACCGGCGCACGCTGGTGGAAATGGGCGAACAGCGCTTTGACCATGCCCGCACCAGTGCGCCTGCAGGCGGTTTTGCACTGGCCGTCGTTGATATAGACCACTTCAAGCGGATCAATGATGAGCACGGCCATGAAATGGGAGACGTAGCTCTCAAACATGTGGCAGCGCGGCTGCAGTCGGCGTGCCGAGGGGCGGAACTGCCGGCCCGCCAGGGCGGTGAAGAGTTTGTCGTGTTGTTTGACCACTTGACCCCACAAAACGCCCATGCAGCTGGCGAACGCCTGCGTAACGCGGTGGCACAGATGCCCTTTGTGGCGGGTGAACTGGTGCTACCACTGACTGTGTCTATCGGTGTGGCTGTTCTCGTTCAGGGGGACACCAGTTTTGACAGCGTGTTGCGTCGCGCAGATGAAGCCCTCTACGCAGCCAAGGCGGCGGGGCGCAACCGTGTGGAAGTAGCCGCCTGACCGGCCGAATCTCCGATCCAGGGAGGGACCGCACTCCCCCAATCGTCTGGCCCACTCTTCAGGTCGCTGCTTCCAGCCCCTGCGCAAAATGCGCCTGCATCGCCTTCACCGTCGCCTTGGCATCGCGCGCCATCATCGCGCCGAGGATGGCGCGGTGCTCTTTCAGCGAATCCTCGATCCGCCCCTGCTTGAGCAGTGAGTTGTGGCGGTTGAGCTTCATTACCTTGCGCAGGTCGGCCACCATCTGGCTGCGCCAGCGGTTGTCGGCCAGCTCCAGCAGCAGCATGTGAAAGCGCTCGTTGACTGCAAAGAAGCGCTCACGCTCATGGGCGGCTGCCTCCAGCTCGGCATGCAGGTCTTGCAATGTTTGCAGCTGAGCCGGTGTGGCGGTGGTGGCTACCACGCCTGCCGCATCGCTCTCCAGCAGGCTGAGCAGGTGGTACACGTCGCGCAGGTCTTTTTCGCTCATCTCGGTCACGTAGGCGCCACGGCGCACCTTCATCGTGACCAAGCCTTCGGCCGCCAGAACCTTTAAAGCCTCACGCAGGGGGGTGCGGCTGATGCCGAATTCCTCGGCAATCTTGAGCTCGTCAATCCAGCTGCCGGGCTCCAGCTCGCGGCGGAAGATGCGCTGGCGCAGTTGCTCAGCCACTTCTTCGTAGAGCGCGCGCGGGGTGAGGGTGAGGGCTGACATGGGGCGGATTGTAAGCTGCGTGGAATATTTTGAATCAATAATTATGAATGATGTAAACTCGCCGCCACATCGGGACTACCCCGGCGCCGCCTAACGCCTGCCCCAACGCATCTTCGGAGAAGCCTTCGCCATGAGTGACACCCCCCCCAACAACGCCCCTGAGTTCGCTGCTTCTTCGCTCGAAGCCTGGGCCAAGGCCGCCGCCAAGTCGGCCCCCGGTGGCGATGTGAACGCCCTGAACTGGGTGACACCCGACGGCATCACCGTCAAGCCGCTGTACACCGCCGAAGACACGGCCAGCCTGCCGTACGCCAACACCTTGCCCGGTTTTGAGCCCTACCTGCGCGGCCCCCAGGCCACCATGTATGCGGTACGGCCCTGGACGATCCGCCAGTACGCTGGCTTCTCGACCGCCGAAGAATCCAACGCCTTCTATCGCAAGGCGCTGGCCGCAGGCGGGCAGGGAGTGTCGGTGGCTTTTGACCTGGCCACCCACCGGGGTTATGACAGCGACCACCCCCGCGTGACCGGGGATGTGGGCAAGGCGGGTGTGGCGATCGATTCGGTCGAGGACATGAAGATCCTGTTCGACCAGATCCCGCTGGACAAGGTCAGCGTGTCGATGACCATGAACGGCGCCGTGCTGCCCGTGCTGGCAGGCTATGTGGTGGCGGCGGAAGAGCAGGGCGTCTCGCAGGACAAGCTCTCCGGAACCATTCAGAACGACATTCTGAAAGAGTTCATGGTGCGCAACACCTACATATACCCGCCCAAGCCGTCGATGAAGATCATTGGCGACATCATCGAGTACACGGCCAAGAACATGCCGAAGTTCAACTCGATCTCGATCAGCGGCTACCACATGCAGGAAGCCGGGGCCAACCAGGCGCTGGAACTGGCCTTCACCCTGGCCGACGGCAAGGAATACGTGAAGACCGCTATCGCCAAGGGCATGGACGTGGACGAGTTCGCCGGGCGCCTGTCGTTCTTCTGGGCGATCGGCATGAACTTCTACCTCGAAGTGGCCAAGATGCGCGCTGCGCGCCTGCTGTGGTGCCGCATCATGAAGGCCACAGGCGCCAAGAACCCCAAGAGCCTGATGTTGCGCACACACTGCCAGACCAGCGGCTGGAGCCTGACCGAGCAGGACCCGTACAACAACGTGGTGCGCACTACCATCGAGGCCATGGCGGCCGTGTTTGGCGGCACGCAAAGCCTGCACACCAACAGCTTTGACGAAGCCATTGCGCTGCCCACCGAGTTCAGTGCCCGCATCGCGCGCAACACCCAGCTCATCATCCAGGAAGAGACCCACATCACCAACGTGATCGACCCCTGGGCCGGCAGCTACATGATGGAAAAGCTGACCCAGGACATGGCAGAGGCCGCCTGGAAGATCATCGAAGAAGTCGAAGCCATGGGCGGCATGACGGCCGCCGTGGACAGCGGCTGGGCCAAGCTCAAGATCGAAGCTGCTGCCGCCGAGAAGCAGGCGCGCATCGACAGCGGCAAGGACGTGATCGTGGGCGTCAACAAGTACAAGCTGGCGAAGGAAGACCCGGTCGACATCCTGCAGATCGACAACATGAAGGTGCGCGACGGCCAGATCGCTCGCCTGCAAAAGATCCGTGCAACGCGCGATGCCGCCAAGGTGCAGGCAGCGCTGGATGCGCTGACCGCCGCCGCAGAGAGTGGCGAGGGCAACCTGCTCGATTTGTCCATCCAGGCTGTGCGTCTGCGTGCCACAGTGGGCGAGATCAGCGATGCGCTGGAGAAGGTTTTTGGGCGCCACCGCGCCGATACGCAAAAGGTGACCGGTGTGTACGCAGCTGCCTATGACTCGGCCGAAGGCTGGGACAAACTCAAGACCGAAATCAACGCCTTTGCCGAAGAACAAGGCCGCCGCCCGCGCGTGATGATCGCCAAACTGGGCCAGGATGGCCATGACCGGGGCGCCAAGGTGGTGGCCACCGCCTTTGCAGACCTGGGCTTTGACGTGGACATGGGCCCGCTGTTCCAGACCCCCGAGGAATGTGCCCGCCAGGCCATCGAAAACGACGTGCACGCCGTGGGCGTGAGCACGCTGGCTGCAGGCCACAAGACATTGGTGCCAGCCATCATTCAGTCGCTCAAGGACCAGGGCGCGGACGACATCATTGTGTTTGTGGGCGGGGTGATTCCGGCGCAGGACTATGAGTTTTTGTACGAATCGGGCGTGAAGGGCGTGTACGGCCCGGGGACGCCGATTCCGGCCAGCGCCAAGGATGTGCTGGAGCAGATTCGCAAGGCTGTGGCGTAACACCATGAGCAAAGCGGGGCGCTTCTGGGGGGCTTTTGTATGTGCAGCCGCGTCTGCTGTCTTTGCAGCATTGTGTTGGCTTGACGATAAGCCCGGGGGAGCCGTGCTCTTCTTCTTCCTGGGCCTGTGCTTCGTGCTTCTTTTCTCTTTTGGTTCGGAGAAAACCATTGAAAAGATGGGGTCACTGTGGCCATGGTTCTGAACTTGGAACAATTGACTCATGGCTTACTCGCGGGTAATTCTGCGACGCAACGCCGCGCCATGTCCAAAGCCATCACGCTGCTCGAATCAACGCGGACAGACCATCGCGCCCAGGCCGACGAGCTGCTGACCCAGCTGCTCCCGCACACGGGAAAGGCCTTTCGCCTGGGCATCAGCGGCGTGCCCGGCGTGGGCAAGTCCACCTTCATCGAAGCGCTCGGTCTGTATCTGATTGCGCAGGGCCACCGCGTGGCCGTGCTCACCATCGACCCCTCCAGCACCGTCTCGGGCGGTTCCATCCTGGGTGACAAGACGCGCATGGAACACCTGTCGGTGCACGAAAAAGCCTACATCCGCCCCAGCCCGTCCAGCGGCACGCTGGGCGGCGTGGCAGAGAAGACCCGCGAGGCCATGCTGGTCTGCGAGGCCGCAGGCTACGACGTGGTGATCGTCGAAACCGTGGGCGTGGGCCAGAGCGAGATCGCTGTGGCGGGCATGACGGACATGTTTGTGCTCATGCAGCTGCCCAACGCGGGCGACGACCTGCAGGCTATCAAGAAGGGTGTGATGGAGATTGCCGACCTGGTCGTCATCAACAAGGCCGACATCGACAAGAACGCCGCCACACGGGCCGAGGCGCAGATCACGTCGAGCCTGCGCCTGCTGAGCCAGCACGGCAATCCGGAAAACGCGCACCACGACGAAACGCTTTGGCACCCCAAGGTCGTGCAGATCAGCGCGCTGCTGGGCCAGGGCGTGGACAGCTTCTGGGCCGCCGTCACGCAGTTCCGCCAGCTGCAAACCGCCAATGGCCGCTTAACCACGCGGCGCGAGAAGCAGGCGCTGGCCTGGATGTGGGAGCGCATCGACGCGGGCCTCAAGCTTGCGTTTCGCCAGCACCCACAGGTCAAAGAGCTGCTGCCGCAAATGCAGGCCGATGTGGCCGCGGGGCGCATCGCGGCATCGACTGCAGCAAGAAATCTGCTGCTGGCGCAATCTGGACAAGCGCCAGAAGCTATCAAATAAATAGTAAACACCAACCCCTTCACCAAAAGGACGACCATGCAAGACATCCTGGATCAACTGGAGAAAAAGCGTGCGCTGGCACGCCTGGGCGGCGGGCAAAAGCGCATTGATGCGCAGCACGCCAAGGGCAAGCTCACGGCGCGCGAGCGCATCGAGCTGCTGCTGGACGATGGCACGTTCGAGGAATGGGACATGTTTGTCGAGCACCGCTGCACCGACTTTGGCATGGAGGACAACAAGATCCCCGGCGACGGTGTGGTGACGGGCTACGGCATGATCAATGGCCGCCTAGTGTTCGTGTTCAGCCAGGACTTCACCGTGTTTGGCGGTGCTTTGAGCGAAACGCATGCCGAGAAGATCTGCAAGGTGATGGACCAGGCCATGAAGGTCGGCGCACCGGTCATCGGCCTCAACGACTCGGGCGGCGCGCGCATCCAGGAAGGCGTGGCGTCGCTCGGCGGCTATGCCGACGTGTTCCAGAAGAACGTGCTGGCCAGCGGCGTGATTCCGCAGATCAGCATGATCATGGGCCCCAGCGCTGGCGGCGCCGTGTACTCGCCCGCCATGACGGACTTCATCTTCATGGTGAAGGACAGCTCGTACATGTTCGTCACCGGCCCCGAAGTGGTGAAGACCGTGACCCACGAAGAAGTGACGGCCGAGGAACTGGGCGGCGCCGTGACCCACACCACCAAGAGCGGTGTGGCCGACATGGCGTTTGAGAACGATGTGGAGGCGCTGATGATGCTGCGCCGCCTGTACAACTACCTGCCACTCAACAACCGCGAGAAGGCCCCCGTTCGCAAGAGCAACGACCCGGCCGACCGTATGGACCTGAGCCTGGACACCCTGGTGCCCGAGAACCCCAACAAGCCGTACGACATGAAGGAGCTGATCCTCAAGACGGTGGACGATGGGGATTTCTTCGAGCTGCAACCCGAGTACGCCAAGAACATCCTGATTGGCTTTGCCCGCATGGAAGGTCAGACCGTGGGCATCGTGGCCAACCAGCCGCTGGTGCTGGCGGGCTGCCTGGACATCAAGAGTTCCATCAAGGCCGCGCGCTTTGTGCGCTTCTGCGACGCCTTCAACATCCCCGTGGTCACCTTTGTGGACGTTCCCGGCTTCATGCCCGGCACAGCCCAAGAGTACGGCGGCATCATCAAGCACGGCGCCAAGCTGCTGTACGCATATGCCGAGTGCACGGTGCCCAAGATCACCGTTATCACCCGCAAGGCCTACGGCGGCGCGTACGACGTGATGAGCAGCAAGCACCTGCGCGGCGACGTGAATCTGGCCTGGCCCAACGCCGAAATCGCGGTGATGGGCGCCAAGGGCGCGGTGGAAATCATCTTCCGCGAGGACAAGAACGACCCGGTGAAGCTGGCCGCGCGTGAGGCGGAATACAAAGAGCGGTTTGCCAACCCGTTTGTGGCCGGTGCGCGTGGCTTTATCGACGACGTGATCCTGCCGCACGAGACGCGCAAGCGCATCTGCCGTTCGTTGGTCATGCTGCGCGACAAGAAGCTGGAAAACCCGTGGCGCAAGCACGGAAACATCCCGCTGTAAGCAGGGCATCGGTAGCAGGCAATGGCACAGACCCGCGCGTTCTTCCATTCCAGAGTGGATTCATGGCTTATTGCCATCGGCCCGCTCGCCGGATTGACGGCAATAACTGCAGTTGCAGGGGTTGTGGGGCCGTTCGTGCTGAACTCTGGTGGCTCGCCGCCGATCCTTGCGCTGGTGGCGGCCATAGTAGCCCTTACGCTGCTGCTGCTGCCGCTGTGGTTGGTGCTGGACACCAACTACACGCTCACGGCCGATGAACTGCTGATTCGCAGTGGTCCGTTTCGCTGGCGCATTGCGCTGGGCGATATGCGCGAGGTCTCGCCATCGAACAGCTGGATTTCGTCGCCTGCGCTGTCGCTCGACCGCTTGCGCATTCGCTATGGGGCGGATCGAAGCATTTTGGTGTCGCCGCGCGAGAAGCAGCGCTTCATTGACGCTTTGCGTCAGTGCTGTCCTTCCGTCTTAGTTACTGGTTTTTGAAATTTCCTTTTGAGGAACTTGTTATGTTCACCAAAATCCTGATCGCCAACCGTGGCGAAATCGCCTGCCGAGTGATTGCAACGGCCAAGAAAATGGGCATCGCCACCGTCGCCGTCTATTCCGACGCCGACAAGGAAGCCCGCCACGTCAAGCTGGCCGATGAGGCCGTGCACATTGGCGCTGCGCCCAGCCGCGAGTCCTACCTGCTGGCCGACAAGATCATTGCTGCCTGCAAGCAGACAGGCGCCCAGGCCGTGCACCCGGGCTACGGCTTCTTGAGCGAAAACGAAGCTTTTGCCAAGCGCTGCGAGGACGAGGGCATTGCCTTCATCGGCCCCAAGGCGCATTCGATTGCGGCCATGGGCGACAAGATCGCTTCCAAGAAGCTGGCCAACGAGGCCAAGGTCAACACGATTCCTGGCTACAACGACGCCATCGCGGGCCCCGAGCAGGCGGTGGAAATTGCCAAAGGCATTGGCTACCCCGTGATGATCAAGGCGTCTGCCGGCGGCGGTGGCAAGGGCCTGCGCGTGGCGTTCAACGACAAGGAAGCGTTTGAAGGCTTTGCCAGCTGCCAGAACGAAGCCCGCAACAGCTTTGGCGATGACCGCATCTTCATCGAGAAGTTTGTGCAGGAGCCGCGCCACATCGAGATCCAGGTGCTGGGCGATTCGCACGGCAACGTGATCTACCTGAACGAGCGTGAGTGCTCCATCCAGCGCCGCCACCAGAAGGTGATTGAAGAGGCACCATCGCCCTTCATCTCAGATGCCACCCGCAAGGCCATGGGCGAGCAGGCCGTGCAGTTGGCCAAGGCAGTCAAGTACCAGTCAGCCGGCACGGTGGAGTTTGTGGTCGGCAAGGACCAGGACTTCTACTTCTTGGAGATGAACACCCGCCTGCAGGTGGAGCACCCGGTGACGGAATGCATCACCGGCCTGGACCTGGTGGAGCTGATGATCCGCGTGGCGGCGGGCGAGAAGCTGCCGTTGACACAAGCCGACGTGAAGCGCGACGGCTGGGCCATCGAGTGCCGCATCAACGCCGAAGACCCGTTCCGCAACTTCCTCCCGTCCACGGGCCGCTTGGTGCGCTTTCAGCCGCCGGAGGAAACCATGTTCCAGTCCGACACCAGCAAGAAGCTGGGCGTGCGGGTGGACACGGGCGTGTACGAGGGTGGCGAGATCCCCATGTACTACGACTCGATGATTGCCAAGCTCATCGTGCACGGCACGGACCGCAACGATGCGATTGCCAAGATGCGCGCGGCGCTGAACGGCTTTGTGATTCGCGGCATCAGCAGCAACATCCCGTTCCAGGCCGCGCTGCTGGCGCACCCCAAATTCGTGACGGGAGACTTCAACACCGGCTTCATCGCCGAGAACTACGGCAAGGGCTTTCACGCTGAAGACGTGCCGCACGCTGACCCGCTGTTCCTGGTGGCGCTGGCCGCGTTCATGCACCGCCGCTACCGCGCCCGCGCCTCGGGCATCAGTGGCCAGCTGGCCGGGCACGAGGTGAAGGTGGGCGAGGAGTTCGTGGTGGTCACGCTGGGCGCCGAAGGGCAGAACCAGCACCATGAGGTGACGGTGTCCGACTTTGAAGACAAATCGGGCTCCAGCGCAGTATTGGTGGGCGGTACCAGCTATCAGATCAGTAGCAACGCCACGCTGGGCCAGATTCGCGTGCAGGGCGCCTGCAACGGCCAGGGCTTTACAGCCCAGGTGGAGCGCGGTATGGGCAAGAACCCGCTGTCGCTGCGCATTGCGCACAACGGTACGCAGATCGACGCGCTGGTGCTGTCGCCGCTGGGCGCGCGTCTGCACAAGCTCATGCCCTTCAAGGCGCCGCCAGATTTGTCCAAGTTTTTGCTCTCGCCCATGCCGGGCCTGCTGGTCGATGTGGCTGTGCAGCCCGGCCAGAAGGTGCAAGCGGGCGAGAAGCTGGCTGTGATCGAGGCCATGAAGATGGAGAACATCCTCTTTGCCGCGCAGGATGGCGTGGTGGGCAAGATCACGGCGGGCAAGGGCGAGTCGCTGGCGGTGGACCAGGTCATTCTGGAATTCGTCTGATGGTGCCCGTGCCGCACGCCCCATCCCGCAGCCTGCGATGACGGCGGTGGCTGTGCGCACGCTGCTGGCGCTGGTCGGCGGCGCGCTGTTTCTGGACGGCGCGGTGCTGATAGTTCTGGGGCACTTCAACCTGGGCACCATGTTGCCCGTTGCGCTGGGGGCGTTGTTTCTGGCCATCGCGGTGTGGTGGACACCCCTCACGCGCTGGCGGCACCATGACCGGCGGCGCCAGCAGTGGTGGCGCGTGGGCTGGTGGGGGCTGGCGGCGTGGATGCTCAGCGTGGTGGTTTTCTGGGTGTTCTTCTTGCGGGGCGCCGGCGTTTCTCCGGCAGAGGCAACGCCTGTGCAGGCCATTGTGGTGCTGGGAGCGGGCATCCAGAACGGACAGCCCCGCCCGGCACTGGCGGCGCGGCTGGACACAGCGGCCGCGTTGGCCCGCTTGCAGCCTCAGGCGCTGATCGCTGTGTGTGGTGGGCAGGTCTGGGGCACTACGGACACCGAGGCGGAGGTGATGGCGCGCTATCTGCAAGAACGCCACGGTATCGCGCCGGAACGCCTGGTGCTGGAGAAGGACAGCACCAGCACCGAGCTGAATCTGGCGTTAAGTCGCCCCTTGCTGGAGGCGCGCGGTGTTGCCGCCACGGCCCCGCTCGCGCTGGTGACCAGCGACTTCCACCTGCCTCGTGCTCTGCGCATTGCCCAGCGCCATGGCTTTACCCACATGGTGCCGGTAGCGGCACCCACGCCCCTCACCACGCGCTACAACGCCTGGCTGCGCGAGTACTTCGCCACGCTCAGCAGCTGGGTGCTGAACGAAGGGTAGCCGGGAGCAAGGTATTTTTAGGTCAATTTGGCCTCTAGCGCTTTATCCATAAGCGCAAGCAGCTATCAATCAAGGAGCACACTCAATGACCACATCCCTTCATCGCCCGTTCAAAGTCCTGGGCATCCAACAGGTCGCCATTGGCGGCACCGACAAGCAGCGCATGAAAACCCTGTGGGTGGACATGCTGGGCCTCACTCAAACCGGCACCTTCCAGAGCGAGCGCGAAAACGTGGACGAAGACATCCTTGCCATGGGGCAGGGTGCCTACAAGGTGGAGGTGGACATCATGCAGCCGCTCGACATCGACAAAAAACCCGCCGTGCACACCACGCCGCTCAACCATATTGGGCTGTGGATCGACGACTTGCCCAAGGCGGTTGAATGGCTCACGGCCCAGGGCGTGCGTTTTGCGCCCGGCGGTATCCGCAAGGGCGCGGCGGGCTACGACATCACGTTTTTACACCCCAAGAGCAATGACGAGTTTCCGATTGCGGGCGAGGGCGTTTTGATCGAACTGGTGCAGGCCCCGGCCGACGTGATTGCAGCACTGGGCTGATAGTTGCGAAAAGCCGGTATCCAAAGCGCTCCAACGTCGGCCATCTCCAGGCGCTGCTCGGCTGCACAGAGTGCCAGATGGGAGCAGATAACCACCACAACGGGGCTGTTGAAGGCGCCAAGAAATTGGCTGGCCCAAAGGCCCGCCAAGTTCAATCAACCTGCGGCCTTCTGCTCCTAAAAAGTTCAGAACTTGACGGTCGTTGATGCCTCGTTTTTCTTGGCATCTTTTGTGACCCTGTGGCGTGCTTTTGTGCCGTTTTCTCGTCCAGAATCCGCCCACCTCGCAGCGCGCCATGCCAAATCATCCGTGGTGTGCCGTGCGCGCGGTGTCGCTAAACAACTTCTTAAGCCTCGGGTGGCTCCGTGCCACGGTGGGGCGAATGCCTTGAAGGGAATTGATCGCCATGTCCTCCACGACCCTTGCCATGCCCGCCGCCCAGCCTGTGCCGCCAGCACCCACCGTACAAAACGTCCAGGTGCACCGGCGCCCAGCCACTGCCACCCCACAAGGCCCATGGAGCGTGGAAGCCATCCAGGCGCTGCTCGACAAGCCCTTGATGGACCTGCTGTTTGAAGCGCAAACCGTGCACCGCCAGCACTGGCCTGCAGGCGACATCGAGCTGGCCACGCTGCTGTCCGTCAAGACCGGCGGCTGCCCTGAGAACTGCGGCTACTGCCCGCAAGCCGCCGAGTTCGATACGGGCGTGAAAGCCGACAAGCTGATGGAAGTGGACGAAGTGGTGCGCGCTGCCCAGGCTGCCAAGGATGCGGGGGCCACGCGGTTTTGCATGGGCGCCGCCTGGCGCGCGCCCAAGGACCGCGACATCGAAAAGGTCAGCGCATTGATCGGCGCCGTGAAGGGCCTGGGCCTTCAGACCTGCGCCACGCTGGGCATGCTCGAATCGCACCAGGCGCAGGCCCTCAAGGATGCGGGGCTGGACTACTACAACCACAACCTGGACACCGCCCCTGAGTACTACACCGATGTGGTGAGCACCCGCGCCTACCAGGACCGGCTGGACACGTTGGCGCATGTGCGCAGCGCGGGCATCAGCGTGTGCTGCGGCGGTATCGTGGGCATGGGCGAGGCGCCCGTGCACCGCGCTGGCCTGATCGCCCAGCTGGCCAACCTGCAGCCGTACCCCGAGTCGGTGCCCATCAACAGCCTGGTGCGCGTGCCCGGCACGCCGCTGGCGGACAGCGAGCCCATCGACCCGTTCGATTTTGTGCGCATGATCGCCGTGGCCCGCATCACCATGCCCAAGGCCCGGGTGCGCCTGTCCGCGGGGCGCCAGCAGATGGGCGAAGCCGTGCAGGCGCTGTGTTTCATGGCGGGCGCCAACTCCATCTTTTATGGCGACAAGCTGCTGGTGACCGGCAACCCCGATGTGGAGGCCGACGTGCAACTGCTGGCCAAGCTGGGCCTCAACGGACACCGCACCACAACTTCCTCCGAAAGTGGGGCAGAGGAAAGCGCCACAGGCGCCTGCTGCTGAGAGCGTGGCGGTTAGCCGCCGCTGCTGCTGACGCTGCCTTCGCCGATGACCACACCCTCGGTAGAGAGGTCCTGGGCAATGCGGTCGCGTTGCGCCTGCAGCGCATGTTCGCTGTCGGCAAACTGCTGCGCAATGCGCCGGAACTCTTCGGAGAGCGAGAGGAAGGCGTCCACCATGTCGGGGTCGAAGTGGCTACCCCGGCCGTCGCGGATGATTTCTACCGCCGTCTCATGGGAGAAGGCGGCCTTGTACACGCGCTCGGAGATCAGCGCGTCATACACATCGGCCACCGCCATGAGCCGTGCCGACAGGGGGATCGTGTTGCCTACGAGCCCTTCGGGATAGCCTGAGCCGTCCCACTTTTCCTGGTGGCTATAGGCGATTTCCTTGGCGTAGCGAAAGAAAGGGTTGTCCTGGGTGGTTTCGGTTTCTGCCGCCACGATGGCGTCCCGGCCCAGTGTGGTGTGGGTCTTCATGATCTCGAACTCTTCAGGCGTCAGCTTGCCCGGCTTGAGCAGGATGCGGTCGGGGATGCCCACCTTGCCAATGTCGTGCAGCGGGGCAGACTTGAAGATCACCTGGATGGCGTCTTCCGTGAGTTCGTCGCGAAAGCGCGGGTGGTCCTGCAGCTTGCGGGCCAGCGCTTCCACATAGTGCTGCGTGCGGCGGATATGGTTGCCGGTCTCGTTGTCCCGCGTTTCGGCCAGCGATGCCATGGCGCGGATGGTGGCGTCCTGCAGCTCCGCCAGGGCGCGCGTGCGGTTGGCCACCTCCTGCTCCAGAAAGTGGTTGTGGTGGGTCAGCAAATCCCTCGCTCGCTTGAGCTGCAGGTGATTGCGCACGCGCGCCATGGTGATGGCGGGGTTGACGGGCTTGGTGATGTAGTCCACCGCGCCCAGCTCCAGCCCCACCGTTTCGTCGTCGGTGGCGCTCATGGCAGTGAGGAAAATCACCGGAATGTCCTCGGTCTCGGGGTTGAACTGCAGGCGACGCAGCACCTCGTAGCCATCCATCTCCGGCATCATGATGTCGAGCAAGATCAGGTCGGGCTTTTCGGCCGCCACGATCTGCAGCGCGCGCTCGCCGGTGGGTGCCAGCTTGACCTTGTAGTCGGGGCGCAGGAGGTCGCTCATCAGCGACAGATTGCCGGGCGTGTCATCCACCACCAGCACAGTGCATTTGCTGCTCAACTCCAATGGGCGATTCATGAACTGGGTCCTCCTTGTGTTGTATGTCGTTCCCCGCCTTGCGCAGCGCATCCAGCGCATCGGCAAAGAGGTAGTTGTCGAGCAGCCGCTTCATGTCGGCGTAGGCGGGGCCCAGCAGGGCCTGCAGACTGGGGCCGGAGTCCTTGAACAGCTCGACGGCGTCGGAATCACTGTCTTCCAGCAGGGCACCAAGGCGTTCCACCAATGCGCGGGCCTGCGCGCGATCCAACGGGGTTCTGGCAGCGCTCGCCGTGCCGGGCGTGTCTGCCTCAGGGGGCAGGGCGCTCTGCAGCGCAGCCACCAGGGCCTGGCAGGCGGCGTCTACGGGCGGGAGCAGGGCTTCGAGGGCGTCTGCGGCCGCGTCGTGTGCAATGGCTTGCTCCGCCGCGCCTGCCAGTTCGGCCAGGCCCACCGCGCCTATGGTGGCAGCGGTACCTTTGAGTGTGTGCATGGCGCGCTGCGCAGCCTCAGGTTGGCCAGCCGCGAGGTGCGCGCGCGCCTCTTTCACTGCGCTGCCTTGTCCGGCCACGAATTTGCGCAGCAGGCTCTCATAGGCCGCACGTTTGCCCAGCACACGCCGCAGCCCGGCGGCGGTGTCCAGGCCTTCGATGTGTGTCAGCGGGTCGGGGGGGGCCGCCGGCGCCAAGGAAGGAGCGCCAGGCACCGCAGGTTGCAGGGCAACAGTCTTACCGCTGGCGCCCCCAGTGTGCGGCAGTGCAATCCATTGCAGCAGGGCGGCGAACAGCGCGTCGGGGTCAATGGGCTTGGCTATGTGGCCGTTCATGCCCGCTTCCAGGCACTGCTCGCGGTCGCCGCTCATCGCGTTCGCGGTCATCGCCAGCACCGGCAGGCGCGCCCAGGCGGGGTTCTGGCGCAATTGGCGCGTGGCGGTGAGGCCGTCCATCACCGGCATCTGCATGTCCATGAGCACGATGTCATAGGTGCCTCGGGCCAACATGTCGAGTGCGGCCTGGCCGTTGTCAGCCACATCCACCACCAGCCCGGCGCTGGCCAGCAGTTCGCTGCCCACCTGCTGGTTCAGGTCGTTGTCGTCCACCAGCAGCACGCGCGCCCCCTGGATCGATGCCAGGTTGGCGCCCCGTGCCGCTGAGGCTGGCAGGCGCCGCCCGTCGTCCACCCGCTGCGCGCCCCCCAATGCCCGCATGGCGGCATCAAAAAGCTGAGATGGGTTGACGGGCTTGGTCAGCATCAGCCCGATGCCGGTGCGTGTGAGTTCGGCCAGAACGTCGTCACGCCCATGCGCGGTGACGATGACCGGGCGCGGAGGGTGGGGCAGTTGGGCCAGCTGGCGGGCGGTTTCAAAACCGTCCATACCAGGCATCTTCCAGTCCAGAAAGGCGATTTCGCAGGGCCTGCCTGCCAGGTCCGCGGCGCGTGCCAGGTCCACGGCCTGCGCCCCCGAACTGGCCAGCGTGACCGAAAAACTCATGCTGGACAGCAGCTCGGCCAGGATCTGCCGGGCCTGTTCGCTGTCATCCACCACCAGCACGCGGCGGCCACGCAGGTCGGGTTCCGGCAGCAGTGGCCTCTGCACGGCCGCGCCCAAACCCAGTCGCGCCGTGAACCAGAAGGTGCTGCCCTTGCCGGGCGCGCTGTGCACGCCCACCTCGCCGCCCATCAGGCTGGCCAGTTTCTTGGAAATCGCCAGGCCCAGGCCGGTGCCGCCGTACTTGCGCGTGGTGGAGGTGTCGGCCTGCTCGAACGAGCGAAACAGGCGCGCCTGCTGTTCTTCGGTCAGGCCGATGCCGGTGTCCTGCACGTCAAAGCGCAGCAGCACGCCCTGGGCATCCCGCGCTGCTTCGCGTACCCGCACGATGATCTCGCCCTCGTCCGTGAACTTGACGGCATTGTTGGCGTAGTTCACCAGGATCTGCCCGAGCCGC
Organism: Acidovorax sp. JMULE5; assembly: GCF_013376875.1. GTDB lineage: Bacteria > Pseudomonadota > Gammaproteobacteria > Burkholderiales > Burkholderiaceae_C > Acidovorax > Acidovorax facilis. The sequence goes on along the minus strand of NZ_CP035951.1, from coordinate 1,046,254 downwards.
AGGGGGTCTCCACGCAAGTCGGCGGGCAGGTGGGAGTCCACGTCGAACATCAGCTCCAGGCCTTTGCTGGCACATTTCTCGCCCAGCAGGTTGGCCACGTTGTCGAGCACGGCATGCAGGTCGAAATCCACCACCTCGACTTCGAGCTTGCCCGCCTCGATCTTGCTGAAATCCAGGATGTCATTGATCAGGCCCAGCAGGTGCTGTCCCGACCGCTGGATCTTTTCGACGTAGTCGCGCTGGCGCGCGGTCAGCTCGGTGGCCAGAGTCAGGTGGCTCATGCCAATCACGGCGTTCATGGGCGTGCGGATCTCGTGGCTCATGTTGGCCAGGAAGTCCGATTTCATGCGCGATGCGTCCTCTGCCTTGGCGCGGGCCACCTCCAGTTCATCCTCATGTTCCTGCAGCGCGGCGTTGGCTCGCTGCAGTTCGGTAGTGCGCTGGGCTACCCGGGCCTCCAGGGCTTCCTCGTTGCGCTTGAGGGCTTCCACCAGCTCGGCCTGGGCCTCCAGAGCCTGAGAGGTGGCCTTTTCACGCTGGAGGAACTGGCGCGCCATGGCAATGGCCAGCAAAAAGGTCAGGATGGCCTGGAACGCGGTCAGCCCGGTGGTCAGCAGGGTCTGGTGCTTGACCTCTTCGTTGCGCCGGTCGCCCAGCAAGGCGGAGATGCGCGATGCCTGCAGCGACAGCTCTTGAACGATGTCGCGCAGCTTGTTCAGTTCGGCCCGCAGCAGACGCATATTTGTCTGGCTCGATGCCGCGTCCACACTCTGCCCGAAATGGTTGTCCCCTGCGGCGACAAACTTCTGCAGTGCTTCCAGGGCTGTGGCGTAGATCGGTTCCTCCTGCATCAGCGTGCGGGCGGTGCCGCTCTCCAGCGCGCTGAAGCGGCTCAGGAACAGGTCATAACGCAGCTCCAGCCGGTCCATGGGCAGGCTGGGCGGGTCCAGCTCGAACTGGTGCAGGGCGTGGTCGAGTTTTTCGTACTCCACATTGAGCTGCAGGAACGACCACAGGGCATTGACATCGCCCCGGCGCATGACCGCCTCGACGCTGCGGTACTGGTGGTACTGCACCCCGGCAATGGCCACATACGCCACCACCAGGCCCGCGATGATCAGCCGCAGAAAGTGCTTGCCCCGGATCATGGTGTGCTTCCTGGGAAGTTGGGAGGAGGGGGCAGGGGCTAGCGAATCCGCAGGATATGGAGCTGCCAGGCGGCGCGGTTGTAATACAGCTCGCTGCGCAGCTCGGCCTTGGTGTCAAACGGATAGACGATGAAAAGCGGCCCCTTTTCACGCACACGCATGGGGCGGTTGTTCATGAGCCGGGCAACGATCACATCGTGGCGCGTGGCATCGTCGATGGGGATTTCCGTCTTGTAGTCGTTGAGCGCCACCGCCGTGATGTTCTTGCCCTTGGCGCCCACGGCCGCCAGCACATCGCGCAGCAGTGGCCCAGTGAAAGTGACGGCGCTGGGGTACCAGGGGGTCTGGGTGGAGAAGCTGTGCTGGGGCAGCTTCTCCAGCATGGCCATGTCGAACTGGGCTTGCGAGCCGTTGTTGGTCTGGCTGATCGCGCCGTCGATGGTCAGAACGACCGTGCCGGTGGGTTTGTCCAAAGCGCGGGCCTGGGGCAGCGTCGCCGCAGCGACTACAAACACTGCGATGCCCAGCCACAAGGCAACGCGCGCCCCTGAAAGACTCGTATGCATAACGCTCCCCCTTTTGCAACAGTCTTGCAGACAGTTGCCCAAAATGTAAATCGTTTTCTAGCAGCATGGGTCTTGTGATGCTCCAGCGACGCAGATGGGTACCCATACCAGGGCTGCGCTCACACGGCATAGCAGGACATACCCTGCCTGTGCACTCGCTGCAAGGCCGTGACAAGCTCAAAGGGGATAAGTACAGTGGGTAGCAGGTCCGATATTCCAAAGCAGGTTTGTCGCCTGCGCCAATCATTCGGGAGGGAGGTGCATGGGCTCACGAAAGCTCTGCAAGCGTTGGCCCCCTGTCTGCGCAATGCAGCCCCGTCGGTTGGGGAGGCCACAGAGGTCGTCAATGAGCCGCAGAGCCCTGCATCGCATGACGTGGTCGCATCATTTCCGTGTTGGCAAGGCATATCACCATGGGTAGTTTCGATACTGAAGACCGGCCGTTTGAACAGGAAATGGCGCTTTCTGAACCAGACTATCGGCAGCTGGTAGATCAGGTGCAGGCGGCCGTCTTTGTGATTCAGAAGGGGCGGTTCCTTTTCGTGAATCCCAAGCTCCTGGAACTTTTCGGATACTCCAAGGAAGAGATGCTCGCAGGCATGGATCCCATGCTGCTGTGCGTGCCCGAGCACCGGGACATGGTGCGGGAGCAGACGAACGCCCGGGTGGCGGGAGTCCCAGGCAAAGCCTATGAGATCGAATGCCTGCGCAAGAACGGCGAGCGGTTCAGCGCCCAGGTCTGGGGCGTGCGTATTTTTCTGTCGGCACAAGCAGCGGACCTGGTAACGTTGCATGACGTCAGTGCAATCCAGGCGGCCACGCGGTACGCGCAGCAGCGTGTTCAGCTGTTTCGCAATGCTGAAGAGCTTGCACGCATTGGTTCTGCGGAGGTGGACTTGGTGTCCGGCACGGTCACCCTGTCGTCAGGCATGCATGCCATCTTGGGAATCCCGCTCACCGAGACGCCCCCCGGCACAGACTGGCTGCTGGCGCGCATACCTCCGGTAGAGCGCCCCTATGTTCAGGCCATCAGCGAGGGCGTTTCCCCCGACGACGTCTGTGAGTTCCAGCACCGTATTGTTCACACCGACGGCAGCTTGCGCACGGTGCTGCACCGGGTCCTTGCCGAGGCCGATGAAGGCGGAAAGGTGATCAGGACGGTCACACTCTTGCAGGACATCACGCTACAGCGGGCGGCTGAACAGAAACTGGACAAGCTCGCGAATACCGACGAAATCACCGGGCTTCCGAACCGCAACGCGCTGACGGAATATCTTGATACCAAAATGCGCGAGGCCGCGCGGGGAGGGCGGCACATTGCGGTCCTGAGCGTTGAGATTGACAGACTCAAGCTTGTCAGTGAATCACTGGGCCACGCAGCTGGGGACCAGTTGCTCATGGAGGTCGGCAGACGGCTCCAGCCCCAGGTTTCCCAGGACGACCTGCTGGCGCACTTTGGTAGCGGCGAGTTTTCCCTGGTGCTGGCACGGGAAGAGTCTGTGGATGAAGCCATGGCGCGGGGCACCGCCGCCTCATTGGTAGATGCGCTGTCCCTTCCAGTTGCCATTGGCGACAATGAGATCAAGGTGACCTGCGATATCGGAATATCCCTTTACCCCGTGCACGGGGACGATCCTGAAAAATTGCTCCAGCAAGCGCAAGCGGCGATGTATCGCGCCCATGAGCTGGGCAAGAACCAAATCTGCGTTTTCAGTTCGGGCATGCATTCCAAGGCGATCTCAAGGCTTGTCATGGAGTCGGGACTGCGTCGAGCTTTGGAGCGCAACGAGTTTGAACTGCATTTTCAGCCCAAACTCGAATTGGTCAGCGGGGCCATCATTGGTGCCGAGGCATTCCTTGAATGGAAATCCCCCGATGGCGCATTAATTTCCCGGTCCAGCTATATCCGGGCCGCTGAAGAAACCGGACTGATCGTGCCGATCGGTGAATGGGTTCTGCGCACTGCCTGCCTCCAGGCGCTGGAATGGCAGCGCGCTGGTCATCCCATGTGCCGGGTTGCCGTTAACCTGTCGGCTCGCCAGCTTCAACAACCCGATCTGGCTCAGAAGATAGAAAAGATCCTCATCGAAACCGGCCTTGATCCAAGGCTGCTGGGGCTGGAGATCACCGAGGGTGCGCTCATGGGGGAAAGCACTCGCATCGCGCGGATTCTGGGCGACCTCAAGACGCTGGGCATCGAGATTTCGCTGGATGATTTTGGCACCGGCTATTCCAGCCTGAGCTACCTGCGCACACTGCCCATTGACGTGGTGAAGGTAGACCGCTCGTTTGTCCACGACGTCACGGCTGCTTCTCAAGATGTGTCCATCACGCGCGCGATCATCAACATGGCGCACAGCCTGCAGATGAGAGTGTTGGCAGAAGGTGTTGAGACCGAGGGGCAACTGGCGTTGCTCATCGCCAACGGCTGTGACCAGATGCAAGGGCACTATTTCAGCGGGCTGCTAACGGCCGACGCCATGGGTTCCCTGTTGCGTGAAAGCAAGGCCTTGCCTGAGCACTTGTTATTGCGCCGCGCCCAACAACGTACCTTGTTGCTCGTCGATGACGAAGACAGCATCGTTTCTGCGTTGCGCAGATTGCTGCGTCGGGATGGCTATCACATCGTGACGGCCAACAGCGGGGCGCAAGGTTTGCAAAGGCTGGCCGAAAACTCGGTGGATGTGATCGTCTCGGACCAGCGGATGCCCGGTATGACGGGGGTGGAGTTCCTGCGCCGGGCCAAGGAACTGTATCCAGACACCGTACGAATGGTGCTGTCTGGCTATACGGAGCTTCAGTCCATCACCGATGCGATCAATGAAGGGGCCATCTACAAGTTCCTCACGAAACCATGGGATGACGAGCGGCTTCGCGGGCATGTGGCGGAAGCGTTCTCCCAAAAGGGAATGGCCGATGAGAATCGGCGGCTGGCGAGCGCAGTTCTGCGAGCCAACGAAGAACTCACTGCCGTGAACGACCGTTTGCAACAGTTGCTAACGAATCAACGTGAGCAGATTCACCGCGAAGAGAGTAGCCTGAGCGTCGCACGGGAGGTCTTGGATCATATTCCTGCGGCGGTCATCGGGGTGGACCTGGAAGGCATGGTGGCATTTGTGAATGCAGATGCCGAAGCACTGTTTGGAAGGACCACCGCGTTGTTGGGACAGGATGCGGACGACGTGCTACCGGCAGATCTGCGCCATGTATGGCGTGCCGCCGATCAGAGCTACCACGATGTGCAACTCGCGGGAGAGGCGTTTCGCGTTGTATGCCGCTCCATCGGAGGAGAAAATCACTCACGAGGTCGATTGCTGGTCTTGGTGCCAGGCAGTGCGGCTTGAACTCTATGCACGCCCATGCAAGCTCTTGCTACCACCACTGAACGGGTTCCTGAGGGACTACTTCTAGCGCAGCCCGTACTGGATGCACATGCGCAACTTTTGTTGCCAGAGGGGACGCCTGTCACGCGCGAAATTCTCAACAACTTGCAGCATCGAGGTATCGACACGATTTTTGTGAATGCCCCCGAGGAGCTAGCACAGCGCAATGGAAAAGTGGATCCGGTTGAGCAACGGGTACTGACGGAACAGCGTTTGTTGCACTTGTTCAGGCCTGCCCTGCGGGCAGGGCAGCTCAACCCATTGCTGCACATGATTTTGAGGCACCGGCTTGAGGAGAGGCCATGAAGCAACTCACTGCGGATGCGATCTTGCACAGCGTGCACGGATTGCCAGCCTTGCCAGCAGTCGTGCTGGAGTTGATCCAGTCCTTTGGCGACAGTGATGTTTCGGCGGAGCAACTGGCCATAAAGATATCGCACGACCAGGCCATTGCCGCGAAAACCCTTCGACTTGCGAATTCTTCCTTCTACGGGTTGCCGCGTCAGGTCACTTCGATCACTGAGGCTACGGCAATCCTGGGGCTGCGCACATTGCGCGGCGTGGCAACGGCCGCTGGCCTTGTCAGCGGGTTTGCCAAGTCGCGCTGCCAAGGCTTCGACTTCGATGCGTTCTGGTGCCATTCCATCGGTACGGCGCTTACCTGCCGGGCCCTGGCGCAGCGCACCCGATTGGACGAAGACGCCGCGTTTACGTTGGGGCTGTTGCATGACATTGGGCGCTTGGTTCTGGTCAGCTCCTATGAGGAGGAATATGCCCAGGCCATTGCATATCGGACAGAACATGACTGTTTCATGCACGTTGCAGAACAGCACCAATTTGGTGTTGACCACGCAGAGGTTGGCGGCCTTATCGCGGAGCATTGGCACTTTGCCCCAGAGATCGTCGCAGCCATCGCATGCCATCACAGGCCTCGGTCCCCTGCTGGCAAAGGGCTCATGGATCTCGTCCATGTTGCTGACAACATTGCCCATGGCCTCGATCTTTCGCACCAGGAAGATGACATGGTGCCGTTGCTGTCACTGGATGCCTGGGGCAGGCTCGCACTGGGTGAGAAGGACTACAGGGAAGTTTTTGACACCGTTGCTGAACAACATGACGTCGTCTGTCACGCGTTGCTGGCCTGAAGGAGGGTTGACATGAGTTCTCACGATCCGCTATTGGCTGAGTCCGCAAACGCGACATGCTCGCCGCTGTCTGCCGCCGATGTCACGGCAGACCGGGTCAAGGAACTGCTGCGCTCCAATGAGGAGCTGATGCAACTGAATGCCAAACTTTCGGATGCACAAGACAAGCTCATGCAGTCGGAAAAAATGGCCTCCATCGGGCAACTGGCTGCCGGGGTGGCCCACGAAATCAACAATCCGATTGGATTCATATTCTCTAATTTCGGGACTCTTGAACGCTATCTAGGTGATCTTTTTCAGATGCTCGCTGCCTATGAAGAGGCCGAGTCCGCATTGGCAGGCACTCCGGCAGCAGCCCGTCTGAGGGCTCTGCGCGAAAAGATAGAACTGGACTTTCTGAAGGAGGACATCCCCTCGTTGATGGCAGAGTCGAAAGACGGCATCACGCGGGTGCGCAATATTGTCCAGAACCTGAAGGACTTCTCCCGGGTGGACACCTCGCAAAAGTGGGTTCTGGCCGATTTGCACCATGGCATTGACTCCACACTGAACATCGTCAACAACGAAATCAAATACAAGGCGGAGGTCGTCAAGGCGTACGGTGAACTCCCGGATATCGAGTGCCTTCCGTCTGAACTCAATCAGGTTTTCATGAACCTCCTGGTCAACGCTGCGCACGCCATCCAGGCTGACAGGGGCGTCATCACCATCAGCACCGGCGCTGACGACAGCCGGGTGTGGGTGGAAATACAGGATACCGGCGAGGGCATTGCCAAAGAGAATCTGGGAAGAATTTTCGACCCTTTCTTTACCACCAAAGCGGTGGGCAAAGGGACCGGGCTTGGACTGTCTCTTTCCTATGGCATCGTCAAGAAGCACTTTGGCAGCATTGACGTGTTCAGCGAGCAGGGGATTGGGACTCGTTTTCGTGTCACGCTGCCGATTCAGCACCCGCAGGAGGCTTGAGGTGTGAATTCCCCTATCGACGTCACCGCTTTGTCAGGGGCGGCTTTGCAAGAGGAGGGCGCCAGCCTGCAGGGCAGTGGTCAGCGCGTCTGGCGCATTCTGTGCGTGGACGATGAGCCCAACATTGTGGCCTCGCTCAGGCGGCTGTTTCGTGGCAGCGGATACCAGGTGACAACGGCCACGAGTGGTGCACAAGCCATTGCGCACCTGGAGCAAGAGCCAGTGGATCTGGTCTTCTCCGACATGAGAATGCCCGGAATGAGCGGGGCCCAGTTACTGGAGCAGATACGGGTGCGGTGGCCCAAAACGACACGCGTACTGCTCACAGGCTACGCTGACATTGGGTCAACCATTGCAGCCATCAACAGCGGGGAAGTCTATCGGTACATCACCAAGCCGTGGGATGACGGTGAGGTGCTTGCCACGGCTCACCAGATTTTTGAGCGGCATGCCCTGGAAGACGAAAAAACCCGGTTGGAAGAACTGCTCAGGGCCAAAAACCAGGCCTTGATGGAATTGAATGAAACCCTGGAGGAAAAGGTCGCGGCGCGCACCAGCGAGTTGCTTCAGCTCAGTCAAAAGATCAAGAAAAACTACCTTACCTCCATCAAGGTGTTTTCCAACCTCATGGAGTGGCGAGGTGGGCAACTCTCCGGCCACTCGCGCCGTGTGGCGGATCTGGCCCGTCGCACCGCACGGGCCATGAACATGGCGGAAGCGGATCAACAGGACGCGTTCATCGCAGGGCTCATGCATGACATTGGGCAGATTGCGTTGCCTGACACCTTGCTGGCCAAACCCGTTCCCAAGCTTTCCGATGAAGAAACTGCACAATACCGAAGGCATGCCGTTCTGGGAGAGCAGGCACTGATGGCGCTGGATGACATGCAGACGGTGTCCAACATCATCCGCAGCCACCACGAGCGGCACGATGGGCTCGGATATCCAGATGGCCTGGTCGGGGAGATGATTCCAATGGGGGCCTGCATCCTCGCTGTGGCTGATACCTACGACGATCTGCAGATCGGCCATCTCAGCTCCACCCCTTTGAGTGCTGCAGACGCACGATCAATGATTGCCAGGGGCAGGGGAACCCAGTTTCATCCCGAAGTGGTGGATGTGTTCCTGCAGATGCTCCTGAAGGCTGCGCCCGTTGCAGACGCTCCGCCGCGCATGCTACGAACGGTACAACTTCAACCCGGCATGATCCTGGCGCGCGATCTGCTGTCCAGCGAAGGCGCTGTATTGCTTGCCGCCGATCACGTGCTCACCGCCGAATTGATCAAGCGGCTGCGATTGCGCGAAGGGCGGGACGATGTGGAAATGATCTTGCCCATAAAACCGTAACGGAGAGGGAGCCAGCCATGCAGAGAATTCTCTTGCTCGATGATGAACACCACGTCTTGGCTGCAATCAAGCGCAGTCTGCGGGCGGGACTCGGTTCTGACCTGCGCATTGAAGAGACCGTAGATCCGGAAGTTGCCTTGGCCAGACTGAGAGAGACCGCCTTTGACGTGGTGATCTCGGACTTTAGGATGCCGCTCATGACTGGCGTGGAGTTTCTGGGTCTGGTGCGAACCATTCAGCCCAAGGCAGTCCGGATGGTTTTAAGCGCGTCGTCCGATTCGGAGAACCTGATGCGAGCCGTCAATGACGCAGAAGTCTTTCGCTATCTGTTGAAGCCCTGGGACGAAAAAGACCTGCTTGGTCACGTCCGCTCAGCCCTGGAGAGAGCGGATCAACTGCGCCATGAAAGTGAACTTGCCGACGTGGGGCGGCATGAATTGGGGCAGCTCAGTGCGACGGAGATGGAGCGCCGTCGATTGGAAGCCATGGAACCCGGATTGACACAGGTGACGTGGGGCCCCAATGGAGAGGTTTTGGGCCCCGAGAACTAGCGTTACGCCTTTTGTGCTGGGCAGCGTCGTGATGCCGGGACGCTGGATTGCATAACAGAGAAGCCTGCCAAAAGACTGTGGATAGAATGTTTGTGATTTAACATAATATACATCGTATCTACTATAGAAGATAGCGTCACATGGGACCGTGCCATTCCTTATGATGGCCCACCAATCGCACGAGAAGGCGCCATGAACATCGACACCACGTCTTTGATTCGGGACATGGGAATGAACGCGGGCCTGCTGTGTTTTCTGGCCGCGCTGTACAGCATTGTCCTGAGTGGCTTGCGCCATCCCGACCTGGGCATTCGGAAAGCGCGGCAACGATGGTTGCCCTGGATCACAGGGCTGATGTTCGGAGTCACCGGCATCCTGACCATGCTCGTGCCTTTGCGGCTGGCCGAAGGCGTGATCGTTGACGCCAGGTTGGTGATGGCGGGTCTGGCCGGCGCCTATCTGTCGCCCTTGGGTGCTGTGCTGTGCGCTGTGGTGCTCGGCGCCTACCGGCTCAGCCTGGGCGGCATCGGCAGCGGCCCGGCCATGGTCGGCATTGTTTTGACCACGGGCATCGGGTGGCTCTGGCAGCGCCACAGGCCTTACTTTTCTCCACTGCGTTTTGGAGCCTTGTCCGTTGGGGTCTGGCTGGTCGGACTCGGCTTGAGCCTGGCGGCTGGCGGCATGCTGGCGATACAGACCTTGCCGCCTGAGATTGCGCGGGCGGTCACAGCGCGCTCCTGGATGGCTGTGGTGGTGATCTACCCCATCGGCACGGTGCTGCTGGGGTTTCTTCTGGACAACACGCAAAAACTCAACCAGCGCGAAGAGACCCTGGAGCAGACAGCCGAGACCTTGAAGACCATGCTGGCCGAAGCGCGGCAGGCCGCCAGCGTGTTCGTCAACAGCAAGGACACGATTGCCATCGTGCAACCGGACGGCACCGTGCTGGATGTCAACCCGACCTACAGCAACGTTTTGGGCTACTCGCGTGAAGAACTGATTGGCAAGTCATCTGCCGTCCTGCGCCTCGACGAAGGGGGCGAATCCACATTCCTGCGCCGCGTCGCGCAGGCCATCGAGCGAGACGGCCGATGGCATGGCGAACTGGTCAGGCGCCGTAAAAACGGCGAAGCCTTTGTCTCGGAGGTCACCATCGAAGGCATCAAGGACCCGGACGGCGTCGTGCGCAAATGGGTGTCTGTGGGCAAGGATGTGACCGAGCAGCGCCGCCTGGAGCAGGCCCTGCAGCAGTTTGGCAACTACGACGCCCTCACCGGCCTGTCCAGCCGCCGCCTTTTTGCCAAGGAGCTGAATGCGACCCTCCAGAAACGCATCGAAACCAATGGCATCCTGGCCCTGTGTTTGCTGGACATCGACCAGTTCAAGGACCTCAACGAGCAATGGGGCCAGCCCCTGGCAGACCAGTACCTCCGAGTTTTTGCACAGCGCCTCAGGGTCGAGACGGGGCCAGACAACCTCATTGGCCGCATTGGCGGCGATGAATTCGCCGTGGCACTGAAAGACTGCGCGCACACCGAAGCCGCCATGCAGCGGCTGGAGGGCCTGCGCCAGTCGCTCGCGCGGACGGCCGTTCTGGACAATGTGCAACTGCGCCTGACCTGCAGCGCCGGGGTCACGTTCTATCCCGATGATCTGGGGGACGCTGACGGCCTACTGCGCCATGCAGACCTGGCGCTGTATGCGGCCAAGGAACAAGGCAAGGACCGGATCGCGGTGTTCGACGTCCAGCAGGGCCAGCGGCTGCAAGCGCGCAGGCACACGGCCAAGCTGGTCGAAGACGCCCTGCTGCAAGGCGAGATGGAGCTGTTTTTTCAGCCCAAGGTCAGAATCTCGGATGGGCAGGTGATTGGTGCCGAATCCTTGATCCGGTGGCACCATCCCGAGCGGGGGCTGCTGGCGCCGGGTGCGTTTATGGATGACATTGTGGGCACCCCTGCTTCCGGCAAACTGGACTATTGGGTGCTGGACGCTGCATTCAAAGCCGGGCACACGCTCGTCACCCAGGGCTGCCCCCTGCCCTTGAGCATCAACATCGCAGTGCCCACACTGATCGACAGCCAGTTTCAGCAGGAAGTCGCGCGACTGCTCAAGCAGCACCCGACCCTGCCCCAGCCTTTTCTGGAGGTCGAGTTGCTGGAAACCGAAACCTTCAACGATCTCTCGGCCGTGGCCTATGTCATCCAGGGGCTGGACGATCTGGGCGTGCACTGCTCCATCGACGACTTCGGCACGGGCTACTCATCGCTCACCTATCTGCAACGCCTGCCCGCACAGATCGTGAAGATCGACCAGTCCTTCGTGCGCGAGATGCTCGACAACGAGCGCGATCGCGCCCTGGTGCGCGGCATCGTGAGCCTGGCCCACGCATTCAACCGCACCGTGGTGGCGGAAGGCGTGGAAACCCCGGCCCATGCCGAGGCACTGCGCGATCTGGGGTGCGATGGCCTGCAGGGCTATGGCATTGCCAGGCCGATGCCGCTGCCGGATCTGATCCGCTGGATCCGGGCGTGGCAGCCGCCGCTTGAGTGGGTTGGTGCCCGGCAGCCGGTGCGCTGACTGTCTGCGGGGCTTCCTTGCAAACCCCGCAGAAAGCAAAAACAGGCATGGATCGCCCTTGGGCCCGCGAACTGGCGGTAACTCGAAGCGAATGCAGGTTTCCGGCTCCACCCTCCTCCCCCACCCGCTACCATCCACGCCCATGAATCCTACAAGCCCCGCCCCATCCCTCCGGTCTTCCATTCACTTTGGCCACACAGGCCGCGTCTGCATCGTTACCGGTGGCGCGCAAGGCATTGGTGAAGCCTGCGTCCGCCGCTTTGCAGTTGAAGGCGCCAAACCGGTGATCGTAGATGTGGACGATGCGCGCGGCCAGGCCCTGGCTGCGGAACTGGGCGCGCTGTATGTGCGCTGTGATGTGGGTGACAAGGCGCAGGTGGATGCGCTGGTCGCCCAGGTGCTGGCCGCCCACGGACGCATCGACGTGCTGGTGAACAACGCTGGCATCTTCCGCGCGGCGGATTTTCTGGAGGTGACCGAGGCCGACTTTGATGCCGTGCTGCGGGTCAACCTCAAGGGCTCGTTCCTCGTCGGCCAGGCCGTGGCCCGGGCCATGGTCTCATCGGGTGGCGGTTCTATCGTCAACATGAGCTCGGTCAACGGTGTGCTGACCATTCCCAATATCTCCAGCTACAACGTGAGCAAGGGCGGCGTGAACCAACTCACGCGGGTGATGGCCCTGGCGCTGGCCGACAAGAACATCCGTGTTAACGCCGTGGCCCCGGGCACCATCGCCACCGAGCTGGCCGCCAAGGCGGTGCTGACCAGCGATGAGGCCAAGAACAAGATCATGAGCCGCACGCCCATGAAGCGGCTGGGCGAGCCGTCGGAGATTGCCGATGTGGTGGCCTGGCTGGCCAGCGACGCCGCAAGTTATGTGACCGGCGAGATCGTGACCGTGGATGGCGGGCGCATGACGCTGAATTACACCGTTCCGGTCTGATTCAAAGAAATACTACAAAATTGATAGCTATTAGCGCTTGATGGGTAAGCGCTAGCGGCCATTTTTTGTTGTATTTCTATGCCTGTGGCATGCGCCGCAGCAGGCCCGCCATGCTGCGTGGCCAGCCGACCGGACCGAACCAGGCGCCACCTGCAATCGCCCAGGCGTTGACCACGCCGTACAGCACCAGCGCCACGGCTTGTGCGGCAAACACCGCCGCCAAACCACCACCCCAGCGCAGCGCCAGCCAGCCGCCAGTCACGGCCACCGCCAAGCGCGTGATGTTGCCGATGACGGGCCAGAGCAAGCGCCCAGCCCCTTGGGAGGCAAAGTACAGCACCAAGCCCAAGCCGAAAAAGCCGTATACGGGCCCGACGGTACGCAGATACAGCGCGCCCGCCTCCAGCATCGCGGGGTCGCTGTTGAAAAGCGACAGCCACGCATGGGGAAACGCCGCCGCCCACAGACCAATCGCCTCGGCCATTGCAAAAGCGATGGCCGCGCCGATCCAGGTGGCGCGCAGGGCGCGCTCACGCTGGCCCGCGCCGATGCAGGTGCCGACCATGGCCACCAACGGCGCGCCCAGGCCAAATACCAGGGGCACCAGCAGATACTCAAGCCGCGATGCGGTGCCATACCCGGCAATGGCCGCCGTGCCAAAACCGCCGACCAGCGCGGTGGTCACCCCAATCGCCACATTGGTGGCCACGGTCGACACGGTGCCCACCAACCCGACCCGCAGGATGTCCTTGAACAGCACCCAGTGAAACCGGATGTGCGCCAACGATGGCCGCAGCAGGCTGCGCGGCGACCACAGATAGGCGGCCAGCACCACGCTGCCGATCAGGTAGTACGCCATCAGCGCAATGGCCCCGCCTGCAATGCCCAGGCCGGGCACGGGGCCCCAGCCAAAGATCAACAACGGTGACAGCGGCACCAGCACGAAGGCGCCCAGCACCGTGACATAGGCAGGCACGGCCATGTTGCCCGTGCCCCGAATGACGGCCGAAAGCGTGTTGAACAGCCACACCAGAAACGCGCCCGCAAACACCCAGTTGGAATAGACCAGCGCCGCATCCAGCGCGCCACCGGTGCCGCCCATGCGGGTGTAAAGCCAGCGCCCTCCTCCCACCACGCCGACTGTAAAGATCAGCGAGAACACCGCCGCAATGACCAAGGAGTGCAGCACCAGGGCGTCGGCATCATCCCGTCGCCGAGCGCCCAAGGCACGCGCAATGGCCGACGCAATGCCGCCGCCCATGGCACCGGCGGAAGTCATCTGCATCAGCATGACGACCGGGAACACCAGCGCCATGCCCGCCAGCGCATCGGTGCCCAGCTTGCCGACAAAGTAGGTCTCGATGAGCCCGACGCCCGCTTGCGCCAGCATCACCAGCACATTGGGTGCGGCCAGGCGCAGCAGCGTGGGGGCGATGGGCGCCTCCAGCAGCATGCGGGTGCGGGGGTTCAGTGCATCGGTCACATCAAGCCCCTGCCCCATCGGCCGCAGGCCTGCGCGGCACCACGATGCGCACGGTAGACAGCTGCAGCACATCGCCATGCTGGTTGCGGGTCTCACTGCGCACGGTGACCATGCCGCGATCGGGCTTGGATTTGGACGGCTGGATCTCCAGCACCTCGCTCACCACATGCAGCACATCGTTGGCGCGCGTGGGCCGGGGCCAGCTCAACTCGCCCCCTGCCCCGATGATGCCGCCCGCAATGGGTAGCCCACTGGTCACCTGCAGGCGCATGGTCACGGCCGCCGTGTGCCAGCCGCTGGCGGCCAAGCCGCCAAACAGCGTGTCACGCGCTGCGGCGTCATCCAGATGAAACGGCTGCGGGTCGAACTGGGCGGCAAAGCTGGTGATCTGCGCTTCATCCATGGCATGTTCGCCACTTTTGAACTGGTCGCCCACGGCAAGGTCGTCCAGGTAGATCGGTGATTTGCCGGCCATGGAGGCGCTGCGGGCGTGGGGGTCCGTCATGTCATTGGCTTTCAGTCAAGAGGATGGATGCCGTGTGGGCTCAGGCGGCGGAGGCCGCAGGGCGCGCCAATCGCGCCTCACGGATGGGCAGATTGATCAGTGCCGCGCCCACGGCCAGCACGATGTCGATGTACCAGACCCAGTCGTAGCTGCCCGTGGCCTGGAACACGCTGCCGCCCAGATAGGCACCGAAGAAGCCGCCAATCTGGTGCGACAGCATCACGATGCCGAACAGCATGGCCATGTTGGCCGTGCCGAACATCTTGGCCACCAGCCCGGCGGTGGGCGGCACGGTGGAGAGGAACGTCACCCCCATCACGGCGGCGAAGATCAGCACCACAGCCGGTGTCTTGGGCGCGAACAAGAAAATCAGCACCGCCAGACCGCGCGTGGCGTACAGCAGCGACAACAGCGACTTCATGCGCCAGCGGCCTACTGCCCAGCCCATGGCCAGGCTGCCCACAATGTTGAACAGCCCGATGACGGCCAGCGCCCAGCCGCCCACCTCGGGCGCCAACCCGCAAGCTGCGATAACGCCGGGCAAGTGCGTGGCCAAAAACGCGACGTGGAACCCGCACACCAAAAACCCCGCTGCCAGATATCGGTAGCTGGGCGTGGCCAGCGCTTGGGCAATTGCCTCGCGCGCCGTCAGTGCCTTCTGGCCGGATGCAGCGGCAGCCTGCGCCGCCAGCGCGTTGGAATTGCCCTTGAGCACCCACACCGCAGGCAGCGCCAGCAGCACCAGCACACCCAGCCACTGCATGGCGCTGGCCCAGCCCACGGCGGCGGTCAGGCTGATTGCAATGGGCGCCATCAAGAACTGCCCGAACGAGCCACCCGCGTTCACGATGCCACTGGCCAGCCCGCGCTTGCTGGCGGGCACCAGCCGCGCCGTGGCCGCCATCAGCACCGACGGCCCGGCCATGCCCGCGCCGCCTGCCGCCAGCACGCCAATCGCAAAAATCAGCCCGGCCGTGGTCGTCATGTACGGCGTGATGAAAGTGCCCAGCGCCACCAGCGCCACGCCCAGCAGGATCACACGGCCCGTGCCAATGCGGTCGGCCACAGCCCCTGCAAACGGCTGCGTCAGCCCCCACCACAGCTGGCCAAACGCAAAGGCAAGACTGATGCTGCCAATGCCCAATGCCGTGGAGGTGTTGAGCGCCGACAGGAACAGGCCCATGGTCTGGCGCGTGCCCATGGTGAGCGCAAAGGCGCCAGCGGCGGCCAGCAGCACGAGCCACAGGGCCAGTGGCGCGGCGGACTTGGCTGCGACGACCGGAGGGGTGTCGTTATTCGTCATGCCCAGCCTCCTGCACTGGCAGTGCTGCCAGCAAATCGAGCGAGTCGTCCACCAGCGCATGCAGCGCCATCACGCGTTCCACGCCCAGCGTTTCATTCAGCGCGAGTTGCGCAGCCTTCCAGTGGCGCTGCGCCTCGGCACGTTTTTCGCGACCTGCGTCGGTGATGTGGGCCAGGCGGCTGCGAGCATCGGCGCCCGCCTCCAATGTGACCCACCCTGCATCCACCAGGGGGCGCAGGTTGCGCGTCAGCGTGGACGCATCCATCTTCATGGCCATCGCCAGGTCGCTCGGGCGGATAGGCCCCAGCGTGAGCACATGCGACAGCAGCGAATACTGCGTGGTCTTGAGCCCGCACTTCGCCATTTCGGCGTCGTAGTGCGCGGCTATGCGGCGCATCAGCTGGCGCAGCTTGAAGTTGGTGCAGCCCCGTGGCAGCACGGGGGCCAGGGTGGTTGGTTCGGCTTGCATGGATTTAATTGTATCTGCAATAATTGCATATACAACTCATGCATGTAAACCCCGCCAACAACCCGGACACCCCCAATGACACAGCACAACCAACTGGAACACTGGCTTGCACAAGAGCGCGACATCCTCGCCACCCTGGACGCAGGCCCCGGCCCTGGCGTGGCCCGGCGCGAGCAGATCGCCCACCTGAACGGACTGCAGCAGATGCAGGCCATGCTGCGCGGCGAACTGCCCTACGCCGCCATCGCCAAGACGCTGGACTTCTTGATCGTGGAAGTGGGCGAAGGCACAGCCATCTTCCAGGGCACGCCCCGCGCTGAGCACCTCAATCCCATGGGCACCGTGCACGGCGGCTGGTTCGCCACCCTGCTCGACTCGGCCCTGGGCTGCTCCATCCATACGCGCATGGAGCCCGGGCGGGGCTACACCACGGCCGAGCTGGGCATCAACCTGGTCAAGGCCATCACGCCCAAGGTGCAGCGTGTGCGCGCCGAAGGCCGGGTGATCCACAGCGGGCGCCAGTTGGCCACGGCCGAAGCGCGCCTCGTGGGGCCGGACGGCACGCTGTACGCCCACGCCACCACCACCTGCCTGGTTTTTGACATGCCTGCACAATCGAAGGGATGAAATTCCTCCACACGATGCTGCGCGTTGGCAACCTTCAACGCTCGATTGATTTCTACACCAACGTTCTGGGCATGCAGCTGCTGCGCCAGTCCGAGAACCCCGAGTACAAATACTCGCTGGCCTTCCTCGGTTTCGAAGGCGGCAACCCCGGCCAGGCCGAGATAGAGCTGACCTACAACTGGGGCGTGGAAAGCTACGAGATGGGCACTGCCTATGGCCACATCGCTCTGGGTGTTCCGGATGCTTACGCGGCGTGCGAGAAGATCAAGGCCTCGGGCGGCAACGTGACGCGCGAAGCGGGCCCGGTCAAAGGCGGCACCACAGTCATCGCCTTTGTGACGGACCCGGATGGCTACAAGATTGAATTGATCCAGCGCACCGAGGGGGCTGGTGGCGCAGGTTTGCGTTAATCATCACTATCAAATATATAGCTACTAGCGCATGATGGATAAGCGCTAGAGGAAAATTTGACTCAGTAAAAAACCCGGCACTGCCGGGTTTTTTTATGGAGCGACCTGCTGCAGGTCATTACGCAGGCCTCAAGCGCCCAGTGCCACTTCCACGCGGCGCGCTTCGGCGTTGGTGCCGGTGGCGGTGGTTTCCTCAGGCTTCTTCAGCTCGATCTTGTCTTCCGCCACGCCCAGGGCCTTGAGCGCATCGCGCACCGCAAAGGCGCGCTGCTTGGCCAGCTCGGCGTTCAGGGCTGCGTCACCCGTGGCGTCGTGAAAGCCCGAGATCACAGCCTTCTTGCCCTCGGCCACACCCTTGACCACATCAGCCAGGACTTCGTCGGCGCCAGGGGCCAGTTCTGCCTTGGCGGTGGCAAAGTAGAACTTCACCACACCGTCTTCCACACGCACGCTGGCTTCTTCCAACACGACCGATGCGGCGGGTGCGCTGTCTGCCAAAGCCGTCGCAGCAGGCTTGGCGGCACCCGAAGTGCCCACGCGCTTGACCACCACGGTGCCGACCACCACCGAGATCACCAGCGCAATGAGTGCGAACAGGAAACCCAGGGCAAAACGTTGTTGGCTATCGTCGTCAGAACTAGACATTGGAGATTCCTGCAGTGATTAAGAAAAAGAATGGATGCTGGGGCAGTGGCAAAACCTGCAAACACAAGTCCCCAGAGCGTTAAAGCAAAGCTTTCGATTGTAGAGTGAACCCATGACGAACCTGCCCGCCCCGCCGCGAGATCCGGCCCCCATGCTGGAGCGCGCCCTGAACGAATGGGGTGGTCACGAAGACCTGTGGATCTTTGGCTACGGCTCGCTCATCTGGCGCCCGGACTTCGACTATGCCGAGCGCCGCCCGGCCAAGGTGCATGGCTGGCACCGGGCGCTCAAGATGTGGAGCCGTATCAACCGGGGCACGCCCGAATGCCCGGGCCTGGTGTTTGGCATGCTCTCGGGCGGCAGTTGCCGGGGCATGGTGTTCCGTGTGGACAAGGCGCATGCGCGGCAGGTCATGATCAACCTGTGGCAGCGAGAGATGATCACCGCCGTGTACGACCCGCGCTGGCTCGCATGCCACACCCCGCACGGCCCGGTGCGCGCGCTGGCCTTCACCCTGTCGCGCAAAAGCCCCAACCACACGGGCGAGCTGCCCGACCAAGAGTACTGCCGTATTTTTGAGCAGGCCTGTGGGCGCTATGGCACCACGCGGGACTACGCCCAGGCCACGTATGACGAGCTGCGCAGGCACGGCATCCATGACCGGGCCCTGGCCCGTTTGATTGCGCTGGCCCAAAAAGAGGCATAGTGCACATCTTTGCTGGACGCGCATGGGCCCGACGGGGAGACTGCGCCTCGGTGCCAGGTTAAATACCGGGTGGTTTCATTGTTCTAAGGAGTTTGAGTCATGAAGATCCGTTTCGCTTTTGTCCTGTCATCCGTTACGGCGCTGGCCTTGGCGGGCTGTGCAGCCTATACCTCAGGGCCCAGCGCCACCGCCAAACTCGAACCCACGCGCGGCAACACCACCGCTGGCACGGTCACGTTCGTGCAGTCGGGCGACGTGGTGAAGGTGTCTGGCTCCATCAGCGGTCTCAAGCCCAATGCCGAGCACGGCTTTCATGTGCATGAAAAAGGCGACTGCAGCAGCGGCGACGGCATGAGCACCGGCGGCCACTTCAACCCCGGCGGCAAATCCCACGGCCACCACGGCATGGGCGACCACCACACGGGCGACCTGCCCAGCCTCAAGGCCGATGCCAATGGCGTGGCCAGTTTCAGCTTTGAGTCGCGCACGATCCGCGTCGGCAGCACGGCCAATGACATCGTCGGCAAGGGCCTGATCGTGCACCGCGACCCGGACGACTACAAGACCCAGCCCACTGGCAATGCCGGTCCCCGTCTGGCCTGTGCGGTCATTGCCGCCAAGTCATAAACTAAGAGGCTGCTACGGGCTCTTGGGCCTGAACCGCCCCTCCCCCGCAACCCGCCCGCCAGAGATGGCCGGCGGGTTTGGTTTTTGGCAGATCAGGCCGGTGGACGGCTGGCAAGGAGGCGTTCGGCGCGCACCAGATCCTGCACGGTGTCAATGTCCGTCACCGTGCCCTCGTCCTCCACCGCCAGGGTTTGCACCTGCCCTTGCTGAGCAAACTTGCGCACCACGCTGGCGGCACCTTGCTCGCCCGACAGGGCCAGCAGATCCGGCAAGCAGTGCGCAGCAAATCCCACGGGGTGGCCGCGCTCGCCGTGAAAAAACGGCACCGTCACCGCCCTCTTCGCCACGGCCTGTGCCAGCATTTGCAGGGTGTCAGGCCGCACCATAGGCAGATCTCCCGGCAACACCAGCCAGCCCGCCGCATGGGACGTGGCCCGCACCGCCGCCGCAATCGAATCGCCCATGCCCGGATGGCCCACATCCTCCAGGTGCCAGGCCAGCCCGCTGGCGCGCACGGCGGCCAGCGTGTGCTCCAGCACCGGCACCCCCGCCAACAATGCGCGCAGCTTGTGCACCTGCCCGCCCGATGCCACAAACCGATCGCCCCGGCCGGAGGCCAGCACCAGCACCACGGGCAGGCCGGGCGGGGTGGTGGTGGTGCAAGGAGTGGCGGTGTTGATGGTGGCAGGCTGGGTAGGCATATCGCGCCATGCTAAGCCAACGGCTTCGCCCTGCCCTGCCCAAGCTGACTCAAGCCAGCGTATAGCCGCCATCCACCACCAGGTTGTGCCCGCTCACGTAGCTGGCCGCTTCCGACAGCAACAACAGCACCGGCCCGGCCATGTCCTCGGGCCGCGCGGGGCGCCCTGCGGGCGATGACTGCAGGGCGGCGCGCATGTTGTCCTCGCCGCCAAAACCCGCCAGCGCCATGGGCGTGATGGTGGGCCCCGGGCTCACGGCGTTCACTCGGATGCCCTGCTGAAAATATTCCAGCGCAGCGTTGCGCGTCAGGCCCAGGGCCGCGTGTTTGCTGGCTGTGTAGGCCGAGATGCCCGCAAACGCCACGCCGGACGAGATCGACAAGTTGTTCACGATGGCACCGCCACCGGTGCTCAGCATGGCCGCAATCTGGTGCTTCATGGCGTGGAAGATGCCCATCACGTTGGCCTGCAACACCGCCTGAACATCGGCCGCTGCCAGCGTGTGCAG
Source organism: Acidovorax sp. JMULE5 (assembly GCF_013376875.1). GTDB lineage: Bacteria > Pseudomonadota > Gammaproteobacteria > Burkholderiales > Burkholderiaceae_C > Acidovorax > Acidovorax facilis. The sequence goes on along the minus strand of NZ_CP035951.1, from coordinate 1,025,644 downwards.
CGGCGCGCCCGTGCCCAGCGCCCCCGCATTGTTGAAAGCGCCGTCCAGCCGCCCAAAGCGCTTTACGGTGGCCTCGACACAACGCTGCACGCTGGTCTCGTCCGTCACGTCCACGGGCGTGACCCAGGCCTCCCCGCCTGCGGCCCGCACCTGCTGGGCCACGGCTTCGCAGTCGGCCACGCGGCGCGCGGCCAGCACCACACGGGCGCGCTGGCGCCCCAGGGCCACGGCCGTGGCCGCGCCAATGCCAGACGAGGCACCGGTGACCAGGATGGCCTTGCCAGCCAGATTCCATTCGCTGTTTTGCATGTTGTTTCTCCTTGGGTTGTGCAAATCAGCGGCTAGCTTATTGACGCATTCATCACGCATAAATAGCCAAAAAATGGATTGGTTGGTGAATATGATTCACCAATGAACCTGGACCTGGCCGATCTCAAACTCCTCAGCACCGTGGCACGACACCTCAGCTTTCGCATGGCCGCGCAAGAGCTGGACCTGTCCGCCTCGGCCGTGAGCCATGCCGTGCGCTCCATCGAAGAACGGCTGGGCGTGCGCATGTTCAGCCGCACCACCCGCAGCGTGTCCCTCACCCCCGCTGGGCGCCAGCTGCTGGACCGCGTGGGCCCGGCGCTGCAGGACATCGCTGCCGCCATCGACGGCATCAACGATTTTCGCGACACCCCACAGGGCCTGCTGCGCATCAACGCCCCTCGCCCCGCGGGCGAGCTGGTGCTGGGCCCCTTGGTGGCCGAGTTTCTGACCCGCCACCCCAAGGCCGAGGTGGAGCTGGTGCTGGACGATGGCTTTGTGGACATCGTGGCAGGGGGCTTCGATGCCGGTGTGCGCTATGGCGAAAGCCTGCAACAGGACATGGTGGCCCTGCCCCTGGGCTCCGCCCAGCGCCTGATGGTGGTGGGTGCGCCCGCGTTGCTAGAGCGTGTGGGCACCCCGCACACGCCCCGCGACCTGCTCACCCTGCCCTGCGTGCGCATCCGGTTTCCCAGCGGCGCGCGCTACGCGTGGGAGTTCGAAAAAGCCGGAGAGAAGGTAGCGGTGGACGTGGAAGGCCGCCTGACGGTGGGCGAGATGCCGCTCATGCTGCAGGCCGCGTTGGCCGGCGTGGGCTTTGCCTACATGTACGAGCCCTACGCCCGCGCGGCCCTGGCCAGCGGAGCGCTGGTCAGCGTGCTGGATGACTGGTGCCCGCCGATTCCGGGTTTCTATCTGTACTACCCCAGCCGCAAGCTGCCCACAGCCACGTTGGCGGCGTTTATCGAAATGGTCAAAGCCGCGCAGTGGCCGGGTTGATGGGTAGTCAAGGCGCAAGCGGGAGGGCGTGCGGCGTATGACCGCGCGCTCGAATCGTTCTCCAAACCGCTGATGCGGCGCTACGAAAGCCAATACCGCTTTGCCACCCTGCAAACCTACCCCGATGGCGTAACCAGCGACTTCCACTTTGCGGCCGAGCAAGGCGCCCAGCACGCCTGGCGCTAGCCAGACCTGACCACCCATGTGCGCTACTTCAGCGACCTGCTGCGCGACAGACGGCTTCATGCTGATTTCGGACTTGGGCTCGATTTCCATTGGCCAGCAGTTTTCGACCCGAAGCGGTCTGTTTGCCGTGCAATAGAGATCGGCCATTGCCTGCCCTTCAGTTAAAGTCCCCGCCCTCCGGGTGATTTCTGCCCGCATCGCGCACCTCACATCCCAAGGGGCATTGGCTCCCCGGTAACGGGGACTGAAAAAAAATCTGCGACTTTGGGTGGTACGTCGGCTGATGCGGCCGTGCAAACTGCAGTTCGCGAAGCTAGAAAAACAATATGCTGTTAACCGATATAGCCGTCGAGCACACTTTGGTGTCCAAAAAGGATGGCGTTCGTCAGACTTTCTTGCTGCATCCTTTTACCGATACACAGCGCGATTCACTTGGCAAATTCGAACTCGTTCGTGACGTCAGCCAGCCAGGATTCAAAGACGTGAAACGTTCAACCTTCGTGACGTTTCAACAATTAGCGGAGTTGTATGCGAAAGGCGTGCTCGAAGAATTCGGGTTTTCCGTTCGCATGTGTCCAGGTCAAGGAACGTACCCTGCCAAGCTGCCAGCCAAAAAGATACTGCCAATCAGCATCAAGCCAGGCTCTTCTTTCGACCTGGCGGTGCAAAAGGTGGATATATCAAAACCGGCCACGCGCGAATTGAAAACAGCCTTGCTTCGCACCAACGTCCAAATTTAAGAATCACGACGCTGATCGATATAGGAGCCACTGTGAATCCACCCATTGCGCATGCTGAACTGATTGCCACGTTCAAGCGAGCCGAGGCGGATGCCGCTCACAAGTTTGGGCTGATCAAAGCTGCTGCAAATAAAGGCCCCAAGGCAATACAAGCCGCCACCGAAACAGCGGAAAAAGCCGCAAAACGCAGAGACTCGTTTGCGAAAAAACTGGAAATTCTGGGGGTGAACCTCAAGGATTGAGCGCCGCCAAGCCTACGGCGTAACACCAACCATTGGTGGCTGCGCACAACGGGCACTGATCGTCAAAGTAATCTCTGTAATCGAAAAACAGAATCGGTAATAGGCTTGCATCAATTGGCTTGATTTCCAAGCGCAGAAGTGAAAGCGTTTTTTTCGGATCGCGAAGGTGTGGAGAGAGATTGGAAGCCAGCTTTAGATGTCGCATCCCGGACGATTGCATAGACTCCAAACGCTATCCACTCTTCATGGCGCGAGCGGTTCTAAAGGAGTTGATAGAGTCCTTGCAATCCACCCAGGGAGTGAAGCCATGTTGATAGCCCTGCACAAGAACGCCCGCACCACGCCCGCCGTGCGTGCCGAGATCGCAGCCAGCGATGAACCAGCCAGCGTCCTGGCCCAGCGCTTTGGGATCACTGAGCAGACGGTCTACAAGTGGAAGAAGCGTTCCGTCTTTGCAGACCGCTCTCACACTGCCCACCACCTGCAGACCGTGCTTACGCCAGCACAAGAAACAGTGGTGGTTCACTTGCGGCGTACCTTGCTGCTGCCTTTGGATGACCTGCTGGCCGTGACACGGGAGTTCATCTGTCCCCATGTCTCGCGCTCCGGGCTGGACAGGTGCTTGCGCCGCCATGGAGCGGGCAACCTCAATGCTCTAAAGCCCCAGCAGCCTGCGCTGGCCTACAAGACCTTCAAGAGCTACGAGCCAGGCTACGTGCACATGGACGTGAAGTACCTGCCCCAGATGCAGGATGAGAGCAGCCGGCGCTACCTGTTCGTGGCTATCGATAGGGCCACGCGTTGGGTGTTTGTGCAGCTCAAGTCCAACAAGACCGCCGCCAGTGCACAGGCCTTCCTCAAGGCGTTGCACAAGGCCTGTCCGATCAGGATCAACAAGCTGTTGACCGACAACGGCAAAGAGTTCACGGACCGTCTGTTTGCCAGCCGGGAACGCGAACCCAGCGGCAACCATGAATTCGATCAACTGTGCCAGGAGTTAGGCATCGAGCACCGACTGACCAAGCCCAGAACACCCAGAACCAACGGCATGGTGGAGCGATTTAACGGCCGCATTGCGGACGTTCTGAAGACCCACCGATTCAACAGCCGCGAAGACATGGAGCAGACCTTGTTGCGCTATGTGGCGTTGTACAACCACCAGCTACCGCAGTCAGCGCTCAAGAGCAGTACGCCGATGCAGGCGATGAAAGAGTGGTACCAGACCCACCCGCACCTGTTTCTCAAGCGACCATATGATCGTCCGGGATGCGACATTTAGACCAGGAGCGGACATCGCATTGGTCCCGCTTGATTCAAAAGCTATGTATCAGCGTCTGTTATGTCAAATCGTTTGCGCTTGGTAGTCGCATTCTTAACTCTCAATCTCGTTTTCGGCGCCTCCATTGCCTTTGAGAAAATGCTCGCTGACAAAACGGTTGAAGGGACCGAAACGCATATTCATTTGGCGGAGCACAAGATGCGAACGTGTGGCGTAGAGACGCTTCGCTCTAGTGGGAAAGAGGTCGCGATTACTGATGATGGGATGGGTGGACTTATCGTTTCATTCTCGGGAACGACGCACATGACGCTGCAAGTTGTGGCGATATCTGAGGACAGGATGAGCCTGTCAGAAGTTCCCCACTGTCGTGGGCGCCTGGCGCAGGGTCTGGGACAAGGTCATACCGTTCTTTGCCTTCCCGCCCGAGGTGCGCCGCGTGATCTACACGACCAACGCGATTGAGAGCGTGAATGCGAGGCTGCGCAAGATCATCAAAACCCGAGAGCACTTCCCCAGTTACGATGCAGCCACCAAGCTGATCTGGCTGGCACTGCGCAACATCGCCGAAGACTGGGGGCGGGCAGCCAACAACTGGAAGTCAGCGATGAACCAATTTGCGATCCTCTACGAGGACCGGTTCACGAAATCGAGCACGTAAGATACTCATTCACTTTCACAATATCGGTGAAGATTCAGTGGGCCTCACACACGGAAACTCGGACAGCCCCGATACCTGACTGACTTTAGCCGGAGAAGTTACCCATGATGTTCCCCTCGACTGTGCGATTTTTGGCCACCTTGTTGGTCTTTCTCGCCTGCCTGACTACCGAAGTCCATGCCCTGCCAGCGGGGCCAGACAACGCATTGGCGTTTGACGGTGTCAACGACTATGTGAGCATGAACATACCGGCGCCACTTCAAAACCCTGCCAGCAACGACTTCACGATCCTCGCCTGGGTCCGGCTAGGCAGCACGTCCAGCTTCCAGCGGATTCTCTTTGCTCAGCAAAGCACCACCAACTTGGTCTCGATTGCCCGCAATACAGGTGATCCGCTTTACGTTTATGTCGTCGCCAACGGTTCGACGCAATCCCTCGCAACCCTCAACCCGCTCGGGGCTGTGGGCAGTTGGGTTCATGTGGCAGCAGTCTGGAAATCGACCAGCCAGTCTATTTCCATTTTTATCAACGGAGTGCAGGCGGCAGGAGCAAGCGGGGGCGCGAGCTCCACCGGCACCGACGGCGAGATGGCGCTGGGGTCGCGCACGGGTGGTCAGCAGCATTTCTCCGGGAGCCTGGACCGCATGGCCATCTATGGATCTGCGCTGTCCGAAACGCAGATTCTGCGTGCTGCGACGCAATGCATTTATCCACCGGGAGCCGCCAACTCCTATTCCTTCGATGAGGGTACAGCCAATGGCAGCAACATCGGCGTAACCACGCTGACGGACGGGGCAGGCAGTGCCCCCGGAGCGCTCAACAATTTTGCTTTGACCGGCACCGCATCCAATTGGGTCGACTCCAACATCAGCTCGCTGTGCCTGCCTCCGACATACGCCGTGGGCGGGTCGGTATCCGGGCTCACCGGCAGCGGCTTAAAGCTGCAGCTCAACGGCGCGAGCGACTTGTTGATAGCCGGCAATGGCGCATTCCAGTTCCCCGCCATGGCGGATGGACTGAACTACTCAGTGACCGTGGCAACGCACCCGACGGCCCCGGCGCAGTATTGCACGGTCACCAATGGATCTGGAACGCTGGCGAGTAGCGATGTTTCATCGGTGCAAGTGAGCTGCGTGACAGCAACCTCTCCAGGTCAACCGACCAATGCCGTGGCGACATCGGGCAACGGGCAAGCCACCGTGACTTGGTCAGCGCCGAGCAGTGACGGAGGCGCTCCCATTACCACTTACGTGGTAACCGGATCACCCGGCGGCACGTGCTCGGTGAGCGGGGCACCACCGGCTACAACATGCACCATCCCTGGTTTGACGAATGGCACGGCTTACACCTTCGCCGTTGTGGCGACCAATGCCATAGGAGACAGCCTGCCTTCCGCGCAGAGCAGTCCGGTCACGCCGAGGGCAGAATTGGTCTTCATCGGCGCCACGCCGGGGACGATCAATTTGGCGCAGGGTACTGTGGGGCAGCTCTACAGCGTTCCAATAGGCATTTCTGGTGGCCTGCCGCCGTTCGCGTTCAGTGTGGGCGGCAGCCTGCCCGACGGATTGAGCATCGACCCGATCACGGGTGTGATCTCAGGCCAACCCACCACGGCAGGGACATCGACCTTCACGGTCAGCGTGACAGATACCAGCGCAACACTGGCTGCAACCATGCGAGCAAAAGCCGTGGCCACCCAAAGCTTCAGCATCACGATCGCGGACCCCGTGGCAACGTCGGTACCGACTTTGAGCCAGTGGGCATTGCTTGTCGTGACTTGCAGTCTTGCCATGTTGGGAGCGAGACAGATGCGTAAACGCAGGCAAGAATGAAGAAGCAGCCTGAAGTCTGAATCCATCAAGGCAGCCACCTGCGGTGGTTTGCCTGGCGGGATGAAGACGTGGTCGGCGGGCGTGAGCGCCACTGGGATGCGGTGAGTGGCAGTTCCAGGTAAAACAGCGCCAATTGGACTTCACGAATCCAAGCCTGTGGCACAGCGGCCAGGAATTGCACTGGCTCGATCCACAGCAACCCCAAGGCCGGGCGCGGAAGGCCGCCCGGCTTCCGCGCCCCTCAATCAAGCCAGCTTGAACGGCAGTTCGCGCGGCGTCTTGTCGGTGATCTGCGCGATGGCGTTGGCAAACGCCGGCGCCAGCGGCGGCAGGCCGGGCTCACCCATGCCCTTGGGCGGATCAGCACTGGGCACGATGTGCACCGTCACCTGGGGCATGTCGGTGATGCGCGGCACGGCGAAGTCACCAAAGTTGCTTTGCTCCACCACGCCGTCTTTGAGCGTGATGGCGCCGCCGGGCAGGCACATCGACAGGCCCATCAGCGCCGCGCCCTGCACCTGGGCTTCCACGCTTCTGGGGTTGACCACCAGGTTGCAGTGCACGCCGGCCGTGATGGTATGCAGCTTGGGCGTGCCGTCTTTGACGGACGCCTCGACCACATAGGCCACCACCGATTCAAATGACTCGTGCACCGCCACGCCCCAGGCGCGGCCAGCGGCCAGCTTTTTCTTGCCGTAGCCAGACTGGGCAACGGCCAGTTGCAGCGCGGCCTTGTGGCGTGGGTGCTTGTCGCCCATCAGGGCCATGCGGTAGGCCACGGGGTCTTGTTTGGTGGCGCGGGCTACTTCGTCGATGAGGGTTTCCATCACGTAGGCCGTGTGGGTGGAGCCCACACTCCGCCACCACAACACCGGAACATTCACGTCGGGGTGGTGCACCGACAGTTTCATGGGCACGTTGTACGGCTCCTTCATGCCCTCCACGGCCGTGGCATCGATGCCGTTCTTGACCATGAAGGCCTCGAACGGCGAGCCCTTGGTGATGGATTGGCCGACGATGGTGTGGTCCCACGCCAGGATCTTGCCCTGTGCGTCGAACCCGATCTCGGCGCGGTGCACGTGCATGGGGCGGTAGTAGCCGCCCTTGATGTCGTCCTCGCGGCTCCACAGCGTGCGCACCGGAGCGGTGATTCCCGCCGTGCGTGCCGCCTTGGCCACGCCGCAGGCTTCCACCACGTAGTCACTGGTGGGTATGGCACGGCGGCCAAAGCCACCACCGGCCATCTGGGTGTTCACCTTCACGTTTTGCGGCTGCAGGCCCAGCGTCTTGGCGGCGGCCATGGCGTCCAGGCCGGGCATCTGGGTGCCCATCCAGAGTTCGGCCTTGTCACCATCCAGCTTCACCGTGCAGTTGAGCGGCTCCATGGGTGCGTGCGCCAGGTAGGGGAAGACGAACTCGGCGCTGATCTTGTGCGCAGCGCTTGCCAGCGGCGCCATGTCGGCCTGCATGGCCACGTTGCCAGGCTTGGTGGCCAGCTCGCGGTACTGGGCCAGCAGCTGGGTGGTATCGGGCTTGCCGACCGCGCTGGTGTCCCATTCCACCTTCAGCGCATCGCGGCCCTGCTTGGCGGGCCAGTAACCATCGGCCACGATGGCCACGCCCTCGCCGCCCCGGTCAGTGGGCACGCGCAGCACGGCCTTCACGCCCTTGATGGCCTTGGCGGCACTGTCGTCCAGCGACTTCAGCTTGGCGCCGAACACGGGTGGGCGCTCCACCACGGCCGTGAGCATGCCGGGCAGGCGCACGTCAATGCCGTAGTCCTGCTGGCCGCTCGACTTGGCCTTGGCGTCGAGTCGACCCGTGGGCTTGCCGATGAGGCGGAACTGCTTGGGGTCTTTCAAGGTGACCTTTTCGGGCACGGGCTGCTTCATGGCCGCTTCGGCCAGTGCGCCGTAGCCCAGCTTCTTGCCCCCGGGGCCGACGACGAAACCGTTGCTGGTGCGCAGTGCCGAGGCATCCACGCCCCACTGCGCGGCAGCGGCCGAGACCAACATGGCCCGGGTGCGCGCGCCCAGTTCGCGGTACTGGGTGTAGGAGTTTTTGATGGAGTTGGAGCCACCCGTGAGGTGCATGCCCATCATCGGGTCGGCATAGGCCTGGTTGGCATCGCCGTGCACGCTGCGCACCTTGCTCCAGTCGGCATCCAGCTCTTCGGCCAGGATCATGGGCAGGCCGGTCTGCACGCCCTGGCCAAAGTCCAGGCGGTTGATGGTGACGGTGACCGTGCCATCGGCGTCGATGCGGACGAAGGCTGAAGGCTGCTCGAACGGCTTGAGGCCTGCGGGCGCTGCCCCGGCGCCCTGCGCGCTGGCCACCAGCGGAAACGCACCCAGCGCAAAACCGGATGCCGCAGACACCTTGAGGAACGTGCGGCGCGCCACGCCTGCGTGGGAGGCAGCATCTGCTTCTGTATTGATAGCGCCTTGCGCCTGATTCATAAGCGCTACCAGGCCTTTTGGCATGTGGGCGCGGGCGGTTTGAGCGTCGAAATGCATAGTGTTCTCCTGCTCGGTGTTCTTAGGCCAGAGTCTTGGCAGCGTCATGGATGGCCGCGCGGATGCGCACGTAGGTGCCGCAGCGGCACACATTGCCCGCCATGGCAGCGTCAATGTCGGCGTCGGTGGGTTTTTTCTTGCCCTGCAGCAGTGCGGTGGCGCTCATGATCTGGCCGCTTTGGCAGTAGCCACACTGGGCCACGTCGTGCTTGACCCAGGCGGCGTGCACGGCCTTGCCCACCTTGTCATTGGTGGTCACCGCCTCGATGGTGGTGATCTTCTGGCCTGCCGCCGCCGAAATGGGCGTGATGCACGAACGAATGGGCGCACCGTTCAGATGCACCGTGCAGGCCCCGCACAAAGCCTGGCCGCAGCCAAACTTGGTGCCGGTCATGCCCAGCGTGTCGCGCAGGGCCCAGAGGATGGGGGTGGATTCATCGGCATCCACAGCCGTGTCTTTGCCATTGATGTTGAGGGTAGGCATCGTGGGGTTCTCCGTGGGGAAGGTGTTGTTGTGTTGGGGGCGGTTGGGTGACAGGGATGGCGTCAGCGACGCCATCGGCCATGAAAGGGTTGGAGCGTGGTGCGTGGCATTTTTAAGAGAATATAAATTCGATTAAAAGATCAACCTCGGGCAAAAAAAGCTTCGCTGTCTCCCACTCAGGCCTTCAATGCGTCCCAGCACAGCCCAAAAGCCATCTGGTGTACGGCTTCTTCGTCGGGCAGCACCTTGGTGCGGATCAGGTTGCCCGTCTCGCGCACCGACCCCACCAGGCTGGCCGTGAGCAGCGGGATGGGCACGGCCTTCAGGATCTCTTGCTGCTGGCCTTCTTCCATCAACGCAAAAAAACCGGCCATCAGACGGGTCGAGAATTCGCGGTTGCCCTCGGTGAACCAGGGCGAGTTGTAGTACTGCTCCTGAAACACCACCTCGGCATATTGGTCCAGCCGGTGGCGCAGCAGGTTGCCCCAGGCGCGCCGCACGCGGGCGCGGTAGGGCATGCCGGGCACGATGCCCTCCATGATGCGAGCAGCAGTGACCGTTTTGGCATCCTGGTACAGCTGGCTGATGAGTTCGTCCTTGGACGGGTAGTACACATACAGCGTGCTGGTGGCAATGCCCGCCGCGCGGGCAATGTCGGCCAGGGTCAGGCCGCTCAGGCCCGTCTGGGCCACCAGTTCGAAGGTGGCCTGGGCAATGGCGCGCTGTTTTTCGTCGTCTTTGGGTTTCATCGGTGGCGCAATATAAGCGAATATCCATTCGGCAACAACAGGGCGCACGGATCACCCCAAAACGCGGCCGTTTCCCCGGCAAACTCGGCGTGCACAATCGCATGCATGACCACCTCCATCGCCGACCTTCGCAAGAGCTACGAGCGCGCCGAACTCAACGAAGACGCCTCGCACGCCGCCCCCCTCCAGCAGTTTGACCAGTGGCTCCGAGAAGCCATCAGTGCCGAAGTACCCGAGCCCAACGCCATGACCCTGGCCACCGTGGGCAGCGACCTGCGCCCCAGCACCCGCATCGTGCTGATCAAGGGCTATGACGAGCGCGGCATCGTCTGGTTCACCAACTACGACAGCCGCAAGGGCCGCCAGATTGCTGGTAACCCCTACGCAGCCCTGCAGTTCCATTGGGTAGAGCTGGAACGTGTGGTGCGCATCGAGGGCGTGGTGGAAAAGGTTAGCGATGCAGAGAGCGACGAATACTTCAACAGCCGCCCGCTGGATTCGCGCATCGGCGCCTGGGCCAGCCCGCAAAGCCAGGTGATTTCTGGCCGGGGCGTGCTGGTGGCCAACGCCGCCAAATACGGCGCGCAGTTCATGCTGAAGCCGCCCCGCCCGCCGCACTGGGGGGGGTATCGCCTCAAGCCTGATCAGTGGGAGTTCTGGCAAGGGCGCAAGAGCCGGTTGCATGACCGGTTGCGGTACCGTCTGGATGGCGGCGAATGGGTGCGTGAGCGGCTGGCGCCCTGAACCCTGGGAGATCACGATGACCAGTTTCTTTTTGCTTTTGCTATTGGTTTTGCTGGTCGGGGTGCCAGCCTTCGTGTACCTCACAAAGCCTGTTGCACTGGGCTTGACAAGCCTGGTACCTCCCTTGCTCTTTCAGTGTGGCAATTGGATGTATCTGGGCTATTTGGACCCTTTCTGGCCCATCGCCTTGGTTGTCAGCAGCGCAATTGCATTGGTTGCGGCCCTGGTCGTGGGGCTGCTGGTGAGCCGGTTCGCGCACCGGCCTTGAGCATTGCCGCTACACCACCCACCGCGTCACCGCCACAATCACCACCGGCATGGTTACCAACGCCAGCGCCGTAGACACCGCCACGCTCGCAGTCACCTCGTCTTCTGCCACCGCATAACGCTGCGCAAACAGGAACACGTTGGCCCCCACCGGCAGCGATGCTGCCACGATCATCACCGCCAGCGGCATGCCCGACAGGCCCAGTGCCCAGCCCAGGGTGGCCAGCACGATGGGGTGCACCACACACTTGACCAGCGCAATGCGCAGGGCGGCCTTGAAGTGGTGGCCGACCTTGGTAAATGCCAGCGTCACCCCCACCAGCAGCAGCGCAATCGGCCCCAGCGCCTGGCCCAGCAGCAGCAGGGGTTTGTCAACCACCTGCGGCACCACCAGCCCGGTCTGCGCAAACAGAAGGCCCGCGATGATGGGCAGTGGCACCGGGTGCACGATGCCGTTTCGTATGGCCTGCAGCACGGTGCGCCACATGGGCTGCTGCGCGGCGCCTTCCCGGCCTGCATGTTCGCGCGCGGCGGCCAGTTCAAACACCACGGTGGCGGCGGTCAGCAGGATGAGCGAGTGCACCGAGATCAGCGTAAACAGCGTGACCAGCCCCGCATCGCCAAACACCAGGCCCACCAGCGGCACGCCGATCATCAGCGTGTTGCTGAAGGTGTTGGCCAGCGCCCGCGCCGCGCCCAGGCTGGTAAAGCCCAGCACCGCCAGCGTGGCCGTATACACCACGCCAAACGCCACAAAGTAGATACCCACGGGGCCGAAGTTGAGGTCTTCGATGTGCACCGTGCTCATGGTGCGAAACAGCAGCGCGGGCGTGAGCACCATGAACACGAGGTTGGCCAGGTCCTTCACCGCTGCGGCCCGAATCCAGCCGCGCCGCCCCACGTAAAAGCCGATAGCGATGAACAGGATGACGGGGATCAGCGAGGTGAAAACGGGAGAGTTCAAGGTGAAAAACCGGTGGCCGTGCGGTGGTGGAGGCCCGTATTGTGGCCCGGAGCACCACGCTGGCATCGTCTGGATACTATTATTTTTATAGCTGCTTGCGCTTATCCATCAAGCGCTAGGCCCCATTTTTGCTTGAATTTTTCATACCCAGCGGTGGGCGTGCCAGGTACACGGTGGGTTGTCCGTGCCATGGGGCATCTCACCCCGCCACCACCGACACCCCGTGGTCTGCCAGCGTCAGGCTCACCGGTGCGCCCACATCCAGAGTCAGCTCCACCTGGGGCGAGACCACGAAGATCTCGCCCAGCGCACTCGCAAAGGTGTATTCCATGACGCTGCCCAGGTAGGTGCGTTTGGTCAGCCGGGCGGCCAGCCCGCTGGAGGTGGCGGGGCCGATGACCCAGGCTTCGGGCCGCACGGCGATCTTGACCGGGCCGGGGGCGAGGGATGCTGGTGATGGCACGCGCAAAGGGCCGAGCCGGGCATGGCTGCCAGCCGCCGGGCTTTCCCCGTCCGCCGGATTGAGCGCATGGATGTGCCCCTCGAACAGCATTGCCTCGCCCATGAAGCCCGCCACAAACTCGGACGCGGGCTGCTCATACAGCGTGCTGGGCGCGCCGCACTGGGCGATGGTGCCTTTGTCCATCACCACAATCTGGTCGCTGACCGCCAGGGCTTCGCTCTGGTCGTGGGTCACGTAGACCACCGTCAAGCGCAGGCGCTGCTGCAGGGCGCGGATCTCTTCGCGCATGGCGCGCCGCAAGCGGGCGTCCAGGTTGGACAGCGGCTCGTCAAACAGCAGCACGGCGGGCTCCAGCGCCAGCGCCCGGGCCAGGGCCACGCGCTGCTGCTGCCCCCCCGAAAGTTCGTGGGGCCTGCGCAGGTCCAGGCCATGCAGGCCCACGGTGTCGAGCATGGCGCGGGCCCTGTCGCGCACCTGCGGCGGGCGCAGGTGCAGCCCGTGCAGGCCGTAGCACACGTTGTCGATCACGTTCAGGTGCGGGAACAGCGCATAGCTCTGGAACACCAGGCTCACATTGCGCTGCGCCGGGCTGAGGGTGGTCACGTCCTGCCCATCGATGAAGATGCAGCCCGCCGTGGGTGACTCGAGCCCGGCAATCATCCGCAGCGTGGTCGTCTTGCCGCAGCCCGATGGCCCCAGGATGGTGGTGAGCGTGCCACGGGGCACCACAAAGCTGATGTGGTCCACCACCAGCGGCGCGCTGGGCAATGGTCCGTACCGCTTGCTGACATCCCGGAACTCGATGCCATGCGCGGCAGATGGCTGCTTCACGGACATCTCAACCTTCCCAGGCAACAACGGCATCGACACCGATGACCTGCCCTGCGTCCATGCGGTTGAACAGCGTGACTTCGGCCCCCATGGCCTGTGCAATCTGCCGGCAGATCGACAGGCCCAGGCCCACGCCGCCCTTGCCCGCCGAAAACGGCTGGAACAACCGCTGCCGCACGGCATCGTCAATGCCAGGGCCTTCGTCCCACACCAGCAGCTCGCGCCGCCCGGTGCTGTTGCGCAGCAGCACCCCCAGCCGCCCATGCACGGGCGTGTGGTGGATGGCGTTGGCCAGCAGGTTGCGCATGAGTTCGCCCAGGAGCGCGGCATCGCCTGGGGCCAAAAGATCCTCGGGGCCTTCCAGCGCAAAGTCCAGCCGCTTGGCGGCGATCAGTGGCGCCAGCTCCATCACGGCCTCGCGGGCCATGGCGTTCAAATCCACGCTGGGCAGCTCGCCCATGCGCTGGAGCTGCTCCACCTTGCTCAGGCTCAGCAGCTGGTTGGCCAGGCCTGAGGCGCGGTCTACCGTGTGCAGCATCTGCTGCAGCGCATCGGCCACCAGCACATCGCCCGCAATGGCCGACTGCAGCTGCGTGCGCAGCACCGCCATGGGGGTGCGCAGCTGGTGCGTAGCGTCGGCCAGAAAACGCCGCTGCTCCTCGATCCATCGGCTCTGGCTTTGCTGCAGCTCACCAAAATGCTGCACGGCAGGCGCCAGCTCTGACGGGCCTTCGTAGCCCTGGCCGGTACCGCATGCACCTGGCTGGGTTGGCGGAGTGAGCGACACATCCGCGTGCAGCAGCCAGCCCGACGCGACGCGCGCCAGCACCATCGCCACCGCCGTCATGGCCAGAGCCAGCAGAACCACTGGGCGCAAACCCGCGCCTTCATCCATCAGGCGGGCCACGCTGGGCAGGCGTTCGCTGAACGGCCGCGCCACCTGGCGCACCACCGGCGGGGCGGCGCCCTGCCCGCCCCCAGCCACCGCCGGCTGGTGCAGCGTAGCGGCCACGCGCACCAGTTGGTCGCCCACCTGCGCCAGGTAAAAGTGCACGCTGCCCTGCCCTTGCACGGGCTCAGAGGGCGGTACACGCGGCAGGTCGGCGCTGCCCGCCAGGCGCTCGCCGTCCAGGCTGCTTTCGCGGAACCAGACCGCAGGGGCTTGCTCCATGGCGGATGCACCGGCCTGCGGCTGCAACACGTTCGGCCAGGTTGTCAGCGCCCTGTGCAGCACGGCATCCTGCGCGGCAGCGTTGTGCCGTACCTGCTGCACCACCTGCACCGTGGCAACCAGGGCCACCAGCGCCCACAGGGGCACGAGCAGGCCCACCAGAATCAGCCGCTGTAGCGATCCTCCGCGCGGGCGCCAGGGCCAGCGCTGCCACCAAGGCGTGTTCACCGGAGCGCCCCGCCCTTCTCGGCCTTGTCGACCTTGTCGCCTTTTTGGGCGGCCATGCTGTCGGCATCGCACAGCAGGTAGCCCACGCCGCGCAGGGTCACGATCTCGGCATTGGTGCCCACCAGCTTCTTGCGCAGGCGGTGCACCACCACCTCCACCGCATCGGCCTGCACCTGCTCATCGGTGTTGGCAAACACCTGGGTGCGCAGCTCTTCCTTGCTCACCACGCGGTCGATGCGCGACATCAAGAGGCGCAGCAGTTCTGCCTCACGCTGCGACAGCTCCAGCGGCAGTGCCTCGTTGTAGAAGGCGCCACTGGCCGGGTCGCGGTGGAGCGCACCACAGCGCAACTGCCCGTCGCGCCCCACCCGGCGTGTCAGGGCCCGCAGGCGCGCCACCAACTCGTCCAGGTCAAACGGCTTGGCCAGGTAGTCATCTGCCCCCGCCTCCAGCCCTGCCACGCGGTCGGTGACGGCCGCACGGGCCGTGAGCGCCAGCACGGGCGTGGTGCTGCCGCCATCGCGCAGGCGCCGCAGCACCTCCAGCCCGTCCAGACCCGGCAAAGACAGGTCCAGCGTGATCACATCAAAGGCCGCGCGCCGCGCCGCCGCCAGGGCCTCTTTGCCGTCGGCGCAGCACAGCACCTCAAAACCGCGCGCCACGAGGCTGCGGCTCAGGGCACCGGCCAGATCAAAATCGTCTTCGACCAACAGCAGTTTCATACCGCGATCATGCCGCCTGCGCAGGGCCCCGGCCACTGTGGTTGTACGGAGGGGGCGTGAAAGGAAGGCGAAAGCGTGAGAGGACCACGTGAATGAAAGCTCGTGTCCTGAGTTGGAAGTTCGTTGATGAAATAAAGATGTCGAAATCGTCGCCAGGCAAGGCGCAAACCACAGCGATAGCCGTAGCTATCGCGAGGGTTTGCAACGCGGTATGGCGGCGATTCTGGGCGTCTTTATGAAGTGAATTTCCAACTCAGGACACTTGGGTGCCTCGCACCAACCAGTGGTGAGCGGGTTGCAACAACTCAATGGTGCCCTTTGTGCACCGGGCGTGTTGCAGGCGAAGGCTCTGAGCCCGCAGCGTAGCCGCGCAGGGCGGAATACCGCTGGATCTGGTCACTGTGGAGCAGCGCGGTTTGCGCAAGGTGCGTGCGCAAATGCTCTTCGCGCAAGCGCGCCTGGCGCTGTCCGATTTCGCCGGTCAGTGCCGATAGCCTTGCGGGGTGGATCGTGCCCGTTTTGAACGCCTCATCCAGCGCCTCTTCCGAAGCGATCAGGGCCGCTCCGAGCTTTCGCGCGGCCTCCTTGTGCGCGTGCAGCAAGGCGGTTGTGGCCGTTCTCTGCTGGTCGGTCAACGCCAGTGCGTCTGCGTGCTCCAGAACGTGGGCTGGTCCGGGGTAGCCGTTCAGCTCGGCCGCCTTGGCCAAACCCATGCCCTGCCCCTGCAACAGATCTGTCACGTCCTGGTCAGACAACGATTTGATGGCGCGTTTTTGCTGGCCGGCATAGGGCGCAGGCTCGGCGGTGGCGAGATGGGCAGCCAATGCCAGTGCAATGCACCCCGCCGTCTTGATCAGTGCGGGCAAGTGGCCCCTACCCTGTGTTGACCGGGCGCCTGTATTGCGTAGCTGAACTCTTGCTGTCATGGTTATGGCCCACGTTGTTGTGATTACCGTGGGCATGCTACGAAGAAGGTCGCCCTGAACGATATGATTTTGGTCATATGAAAAAAGCGATAGGTGTGGGTGTGTCCGGCTCGGGAGCCGATTTGCCATGGATGCGGCTGATGCCCCCAAGCCTGCGCGAACTGGCAAAGGCGCGGCAATTCGCAGCACACCACGCCGTCTTTCAAACTGGCAATCCTGTGTGCAGCATTTACCTGGTGGCCACGGGTGAAGTGCGCCTCGTTCGGTTCAGCCGCAACGGCGGCGAAGTCATCCTTCAGCGATCACGCCAGGGCTTTGTTGCAGAAGCCAGCCTTGACAGCCAGCTTTACCACTGCACCGCCGTAGCCTCCGAGCCCAGCGATCTGCTGGAATTTCCAGCGGATGCGTTTCGCACTGCGTTGCACGATTCGTCAGAATTTCGCGCAGCTTGGCAGTCGCAGCTGTCGCAAGAACTGCGCAAGCTTCGTGCGCAGTGTGAGCGGCTGAGCCTGCACAGGGCTGCGGACCGCATTGCTCACTACATCCACGCTGAAGGCGTTGATGGCTGCCTAACCTTGCAGCAGCCTCGAAAGGCCTGGGCCGCCGAACTCGGCCTCACGCATGAGGCCCTTTACAGAACCCTACGGCGAATGCAGGACGAAGGGCTGATCCATATAAACGGCAACTTGCTCCGGGCCTTGGGCTAGGAGGCCATCACCCGAGCTCCTCCATCGTCCACCTCGGTCTGCAGCACGTGCCACTGATGGGGAGAATCACCACCCTTTTCGGCCAGGTGCTTGCTGATGAGGACACGTATTGCCGCGAGACAACAAGGGTTTATGGAAAGTAGGTGTCGCATCCCGTACGATCATATGGTCGCTTGTGAAACAGGTGCGGGTGGGTCTGGTACCACTCTTTCATCGCCTGCATCGGCGTACTGCTCTTGAGCGCTGACTGCGGTAACTGGTGGTTGTACAGGGCCACATAGCGCAGCAGGGTTTGCTCCATGTCTTCGCGGCTGTTGAACCTGTGGGTCTTCAAAACGTCCGCAATGCGGCCGTTAAACCGCTCAACCATGCCGTTGGTTCTGGGCGTCCTGGGCTTGGTCAATCGGTGCTCTATGCCCAGTTCCTGGCACAGTTGATCGAACTCATGGTTGCCGCTGGGTTCGCGTTCCTTTCTGGCAAACAGACGGTCCGTGAACTCTTTGCCGTTGTCGGTCAGCAGCTTGTTGATCCTGATCGGACAGGCCTTGTGCAATGCCTTGAGGAAGGCCTGTGCACTGGCAGCTGTCTTGTTGGCCTTGAACTGCACGAACACCCATCGCGTGGCCCTGTCGATGGCCACGAACAGGTAGCGCCGGCTGCTCTCATCCTGCATCTGGGGCAGGTACTTCACATCCATGTGCACGTAGCCTGGCTCGTAGCTCTTGAAGGCCTTGTAGGCCAGCGCAGGCTGCTGGGGCTTTAGAGCATTGAGGTTGCCCGCTCCATGGCGGCGCAAGCACCTATCCAGCCCGGAGCGCGAGACATGGGGACAGATGAACTCCCGTGTCACGGCCAGCAGGTCATCCAAAGGCAACAGCAAGGTACGCCGCAAGTGAACCACCACTGTTTCTTGTGCTGGCGTGAGCACGGTCTGCAGGTGGTGGGCAGTGTGAGAGCGGTCTGCAAAGACGGAACGCTTCTTCCACTTGTAGACCGTCTGCTCAGTGATCCCAAAGCGCTGGGCCAAGACGCTGGCTGGTTCATCGCTGGCTGCGATCTCGGCACGCACGGCGGGCGTGGTGCGGGCGTTCTTGTGCAGGGCTATCAACATGGCTTCACTCCCTGGGTGGATTGCAAGGACTCTATCAACTCCTTTAGAACCGCTCGCGCCATGAAGAGTGGATAGCGTTTGGAGTCTATGCAATCGTCCGGGATGCGACAAGTAGGCTCATCCTGTCGGGTGCGAAGCGCTGATGTCCATATTGGCAAATAAAATTATCGAAAAATATTATATTTTATTATGCAGTAGATGGCTCTGACCCCGTCTTTCCAGCCGATTTTCTTGCCGTCTTCGTAAGTTCTTCCAAAATAGGAAATACCCACCTCATAGATGCGGCAATTCAATTTTGAAACCTTGGCTACAATCTCCGGCTCAAATCCAAAACGATTTTCTTCAATGCGAATGGATTGAATTATTTCCCGCCGAAATGCCTTGTAGCAAGACTCCATATCCGTCAGATTTAAATTGGTGAATACATTGGAGGCCAACGTCAAGAACCCATTGCCCACGCGATGCCAGAAGTACAAGACGCGGTGGCAATTGCCACCAATGAAACGCGAACTGAACACTACATCGGCCCTGTTGGATAAAATAGGTTCTATTAAAGCGGGATATTCATCGGGGTTGTATTCAAGATCGGCATCCTGAATGATGACGATATCTCCGGTGGCATGTTGGATGCCAGACCTGAGTGCCGCCCCCTTGCCCTGATTGGTTTCATGAAATACCAGCCTATCAATCTTGCCAGCCAACTCATTCGCAAGTATCTCTCTGGTTCCATCTGTTGAAAAATCATCGACAACAATAATTTCTTTCTGCGGATAAGGCGCTGAACGCACTGCGTCCACAATAGACCGGATGGTTTGCTTTTCATTGAAGCAAGGAATGACAATCGTCAGCTTCATGGAAGAAGATATATCCATTTTTGCGCCAATAGTACGGAAACAATCATGACAACGCCCATGCCCGCATAAAGCGCACGATAGCGCGTCTGCAGACTGCGCACACTCTCAAATGTCAGTCCTTCCCGCATCGCCTGGAGCATCCAGTAAAAATGCAGCGGATAGATCAACGCGACAACCATGGCCAGCACTTGCGGCACCGTTCCTCTCAGCGCCAGCAGGACCAACAGGGCGTCGGCCAGCGTGAAAAGCACAAAACTAGCGATGAAGCTCCGCTTTTTGCCGAACTTCACCGCATTGGTTTGAATCCCGTTGCTTAGGTCGGCCTCGCAATCGCGAACCTCCTGCGTCAGGTGGCCCGCGCTGAATATGGTGGCAAAGAACAACCCGATCTGCAGGCCATTCATGTCGGGGCTTCTGAATACTGAATAGCCCAGCAAAAAATGCAGCAACCCGCTGGCAACATGGAGCAGTGTGTTCGCAAGCGGTATGCCCTTCAGGTAAACATGCGGGATGGAGTAGAGCGCGCCTGCCACTGCGATCGACAGCGCAATAGCCAGCGTTGCCGCGTTCAGCTGGCTGAGGGTCATGAGGCTCAGCGCCAGCAGAATCAGCAACAAGGCCCCGATCTCATTGCGCCGAATGCCGCGATTGATAAAAACCCCTGCGGCCCTGGTTGGGTCCCGAAGGTCCTGGTGCACTCCGGACCAATCGTTGAGCATGAAGATGTGGGCCACCAAAAAGGCGTTTCCTGCCACCAACAGCAACAGCATCGCCGCGCTCTGATATGTGAAGTGGCCCATGGCAAAGACGGCGCCCAGCAAAGGCGCGCCCTGAAGCACGAGAACCTCGTCGAATCGAATGCACGACAACAGGCGCAGAACCCGCCGGGCTCCCTGGGGACGATCCATCATGGTGTTTTCGGGGCAGTCCGGCTGCCATCGGCTGCAGAGCTGCCGGTGTTGTTGTCGAGACCGTTGCCGTTGTCGGCCAGAAGGCCCAGTCGTGCGCTTTCCAGGTACAGCCGCAGCCAGAGCGCATAGCCCACATCTTCCGACCAGTAGAACCTGCGTACCGAGGCGGTGAGATCGTTGTGGTACAGCAAGGGCGGGTTCAGCTTCACGGCGAAGAAGTCATTTTTTGACAGATCTTGAAGCAGATGGATGATCTGGGTTGGCTCGGGCGCCCTGCCCTTGCCGCCCTGGAGCCGCTGCAACATGTCGCTGGCGCGCAGCCAGATTTCCTGCCCTGGCAGGGCTGTTTGCGAACGCGCGGGCGGCAACTGCACATCGCAGCCCACCGCTTTCATGTCGGCCTGGCGCAGGACGGGTACCAGCGGTGCCCTGCGGTAGTAAACCCACAGGCGGTCCTGGTCGATGGCTTGGCGAAGCGCGCCGCACAACATCTGGGCCGCTGGTGGGTCGGCCTGTGCCAGCCACATCAGCACATGCATCTGGATTGCCGCGTCGGTGGGGTTCGGATCGGAGCCTGGGTCGATGCACCGGTACTCATTGCGCTGGCCCAGCCAGGTGTTGTACAGGCCTTCGGCGGTACGGTACTGCAGCAGCGCCGTCAGGGCCGCTGGCCGCAGTGCATCTGCACCGGGGGCCAGTCTCCACACCAGGGCGGTGTCGTCGGCATCGGGTGTGATGGGGCACAGCCCATGTGTGGTCATGGCGGCGCCATCAGGCCGGCCGTGGTAGCGCACGAGCCCACTGGCCTCGATCTGGCTGCGCAGATGGGTCCGGGCCCGGTCCAGGCTTCCCCCCAGCCCCACGGGGCCTGGTTTTGAACCGAGAACGTCCACCATCATGGAAGTGACGTAGGTGTTCATTTCCAGCTTCGGCTTCTCAAAACGCTCTTCGCTGGTGTACGCAGTGAGCCAGTAGCCATCGACCTGTTGCCTGCGGCTGATCAAACCCACAGCCTTGCGGGCGCTGTGCGCAAGCTCGCCATGGCGGGTGGCGTTGGGGACTGGGTCCGCTTTGTCGGGCAAAGCTGGCCGCATCACGCCAGCGGTGGCTGCAGGTGCGGCAACCGGCCCTGGTTCGATGCGTATCTCGTGCAGGCCCATGACCAGATTGCGGGTATCGCCATTGGGCAGTGGCTTGATGGTGGCGGTATCCACCGCAAAGAAACTGATGACGTTCCGCCCCGCATGGAGGCGGGTGCGCGCCACCACCGAAGCCCTCCCGCGGAAGGTGTACTCGCCTTCCGCCGCAGGGACGCCGTCCTGCAGCACCATGACCCTCCGGTCGGGCGCAGTCAGGCCGTGCCCCGGGGATACCTCGAACCGGAGGTCCACGTCGTGGTCCTCGCGCGACCAGAGTGCGAACTCGATGCCCTCGGCATGCCCCTGCCCCATCCACAGGAAACCGCCCTCTCTGCCACCCAGGTTTTCAACAGGCCATGGCGTCTCCAGCAAGGCGGGATCGATACCCACCTTGGTTTTGAGACTGTCGGCGACCCTGATCAAGGGTGAACCCGGCGGGACGGCCGTCGTCTGGAATGGCCTTTCGTTGGCCAATGTGGTGCCGCTCACTTCGAACAGACGCATGTGGGGTGTGTTGAGGGGGATGGACTTCAGTCCGGCCTGGGCGCTGAGCCACTTCACCATTTCGCGGGTATCGACGGTTGGAAACCACTCGAAGAACACCTGCTTGTCGTCCTGGATCAAGACGTGGGTGGCTTTTTCGGATGCGATCATCCGGCCCATTCTTTCTGGGTCAAAAGGCCCCGTGCCCCAGGGAATCACTGCATTGGAATAACGGGTTTCCGGGGAGAAGAGCGAATAGTCGCGGGCGTCCTGGTGCCCCACAAAAAGCACGCGGGAACCAGCCGGCAGCATGGACCCGACAATTTCTTCAAATGGCTCATTGATCAGCTTTTCCGAGGCGGGAGCTGCGATGGCCTGTACAGCGTCGTAAGCCAGAGCCCTCATCGGCTGGTATGCGGCATACGTGACCACCATCGCAATGAGCGCCTGGGCAAATTTCTTTCTGGAGAGGTACGGCGTAACCAGCGCAATGCCAACGGGCAGCAGCAATGCATACGGGCCAATGAGAAATCGCGCAGGAACGTCGGACTGGGCCATCCACCGCGCGCCAAACAGGATTGCGCACAGCAATGGAATTGCCAACAGCGTTTGTGCCGACACCGCCGTCAGCCTCACGTGCGGCCAGGTCGCGACCAGATTGCGAACCAGAAGGTACACGGCGATCAGCAACATGGGAATCCACAGCAACCCCCACAACGAAAACCGTGTGGAGTGCTCTGGCAGCGAGTACACGAAACTCCCCGGCCACGCGCCCTTGTTTTCGCCCGCCAAGGGTGCGCCGGCGCCCACGGAATAAATGAATTGGTTGGCGGCACTGCTGAAACGGGACCGCGTTTCACTCGAAGCCGGAACGTCCGGCAGTTCCAGGAGCAAAAATACAAAACGCACCGCGTGGGTATAGATCACTTGCGGAGTGATGTCGGCCTGCACCACGCGCCGCACCTCCTGTGGCCCCAAGGGGTGGTGGTAGAGCGCAGTGTTGAATGCCAGGGGAACAAGCAGCGAACTCAAAACACCCGCACACACCCATCCTGCAGCCAGTGCCTTGAACCGCGCAATGCATGAAAACGGACTCGGCGCCCACCACACGATCAGCAGCAAGCTGGGAATCATCGACACTGGAAACGACCGGACATTGATGCTCAATACCGTGAATATCCCCAGGAAGAAATATTGGGCCTTCGATGCATCAGGCTGCGTGCAAATGGAAACCACCCAATAGGCAATACCGAGCAGGGTGACGATGGACCAGATTTCAGGCTTGAGCCCCACTGCACTGGAGGCAACAAGAGGCGTAGAGACCAGAATCAACACGCCCACCAGAGCCACTGTCTGGCTTAGTTTGAGTGCCCGCAATAAATAATATTGACCGATGGCTGCCAATGGAAATGCCAGCCAAAACACAATGCGGCCCATAGCCTCAGCTTTGGTGAGCAGCACCGGCCACAGGAAGAATAACTCGCTCCCGAACGGAATCATCGTCTGTCGGATATTGTGCGTGTCAAACGGGAATACCGATTGATTTTGAATCCAGTAGATAACCCGCGAGGCGTGGTACATCCTGTCATCAAAGTTCTGGAGAGGCACTACGGCCTGCCCTACCAACGACATCCAGAGGACTCCGCAAATCGCCATCAGCGTTATCACTCCCCACTGCGATAATCCCCGCGCGAACGCTGCAAGCCTTGTGCGCTGCGTACTCCATATCCCCAGAAAACCACGAAGCGTGGGCCATCCCATCTCGCGTGTCAACCGTAAAGTGGCAATGCAAAAAAGCACCTGGACCAGCATCCACGCAGCCGGGTTCAATGCGTGAACCAACGAAGTCAGGCTTGCAATTGCACCCACCTGCAGCATTGAGCTGGCAATGAAAATCCAGAAACTATCGGCAGAAGAATTGGCAAAGCGTGAAGCCCAACGCTGTGAGGACCAGACGATCAACAACAAGGAAATCGAGAAAATCATTGATTTATAGAATATTCACATCAATTAACATCGGCAACACAAATATTAATTAATTTCGTTGATTTTCATCACAAATTGTTACTTATGCAAATATACCATGCAGCTCCACCAGAAGCCATTTTCTGGAGGTGAAACGCTCGGCACGCGTACTCTAAAAGCCATGCCGTCATGAGAAACAAGCCTGTACTCGGCGGGCAAAAGGCCTCCCCTTGCTCGGCCTGATCCTGCAGCATGAGCAGAGTTGCGGCCCTTGCTGGGGCCCGATCAAGGGCCGAGCAACCGCAGGGATGGGGCCGTGCGGGGCGCTGACGCAATCCCGTAAAAGCGCCTTTTAAAACCAAAAATAATATTAAACTACAGCTACATGCAAATTGCTGTATAGTCGGTGTCGTTGCAGTCACGGCTCTTGACGCGCGCAGTCACCGCAACGCCTGTTCAGGGTGGCAATCCGCCCCAGGCAGGCCGCCTTTTGCGACCTTTGTGGTTGCCCATTGGGTCTGTAGAGCTGCAGCCCACTGCGTCCCTTGATGCTCACGCAGGTCGATTTCCACGCCTGCGATCCTGATTGATCCAGATTTCACAGACCGCCATTTCCATGGGCAAGTACGTCGTTTCGCCCACGACACACCCGACCGACTGCGGCCGCTTCCGCGCCTCCTTCTCGGTCCATCGTTCTCAGGGCAACGGCAGCTACTGCCGCGTGTTCCGTTTTGACAAAGCCTTTGCCTCGCGCGAAGCCGCCCGGCTCTTTGCAGTCACCCAGGGCTGGCTGCAAACGTGCATGCCGCACCCCCCAACGTGCTGATGACCTGATCTGCGACCTGCAGATCCCATCCACCCATCCCAGTTGCTGCGGACACTCGATCCGCACAGCTGCATCCCAACGGTACGCCCTTCGTTGCGCACCACATTTCAGAAAGGCTCAACCATGAGCAGCAAAATCTACGTGGGCAACCTGCCCTACTCCGTGACCGATTCCACCCTGGAAAGCAACTTTTCCGAATTCGGCCGGGTCTCCTCCGCCAAGGTCATGATGGACCGCGAAACCGGCCGCTCCAAGGGCTTCGGCTTTGTGGAAATGGCCTCCGCCGAAGTCGCCCAGGCCGCCATCAGCGCCCTGCACGGCATGTCCGTTGACGGCCGCTCGATCGTCGTGAACCTGGCCCGCCCCCGTGAAGAAGGTGGCGGCGCCGGTGGCTACAAGGCCGGCGGCTACAGTGCGAGCACACGCTCGGACGTTGGCTACGGCACGGGTGGCTTCGGCGGCGGTCGTTACTGATCCAGGCAACCCTCTGTGAAAAACCGGCTCTGAGGAGCCGGTTTTTTTTCGCCTCGCATCCATAGGATGCGCAGGGTTTCAGTTGCTATCAATACAGTAGCTGCTTGCGCTTGATGGCTAAGCGCACAAGTCCGAAAACATGTTCGATTGCCAGCATCCAATGGAGACATCAGGCATCAGGCAGCAATCACCCGCTGGTCCCAGGCAAAAGCGCACTGGAAGCACCCCAGCGAAACCACCGAAAACCAGAAGGGGACGAGGAAGGCAAGCCATGCGACAGCCTCGCAGGCAATTGCCCCTGGCACGCCTTACTGAAACACGCACACGCCCAATGACTGACTTTTGGCCTGGTACATGGCGGTGTCTGCAGCGCGCAGGTAGTCGTCGACCGTCGCCAGCCTGGATGCACTGCTGACCAATCCGATACTCGCACCACTGATTACGGTGTGCCCGCCAATCACGTAAGGTACTTCCAGGGCTGCAGCAATCTGCTCCGCGC
Source organism: Acidovorax sp. JMULE5 (assembly GCF_013376875.1). Lineage (GTDB taxonomy): Bacteria > Pseudomonadota > Gammaproteobacteria > Burkholderiales > Burkholderiaceae_C > Acidovorax > Acidovorax facilis. Next base: position 1,000,365 of record NZ_CP035951.1, on the reverse strand, counting down.
GTTGGCTGGCTTCAGTGGGATCAATGGACTCCAGCAGCACATTGAACTCGTCGCCACCCATGCGGGCGACCAGATCCACCGCCCGCACGCAGGATTCGAGCCGCCGCGCCACCTGTTGCAATAGCTGGTCACCCACATGGTGCCCGTAGCAGTCATTGACGGCCTTGAACCCGTTGAGATCCAGCAGCAGCACGGCGAACATCGTGGCTCCGTCGCGTGTGGGCACGCCACCACCGTTCACCACCTCGTTCTGGTGCAGCGCGATGAGTTGCGCGAGGCGATCGCGGAACAACGGCCGGCCGGGCAAGTTGGTCAGCGCATCGTAGGAACTGCCACGCTCGGCCAGATCGCTCAACGACCCCGCCATGCGCACGGGAACACCCTCTTCGAACTCGGCGAGCCCGCGCCAATTGACCCACACCAGCCGCCCTGCTCCGTGGAACGCGCGGAAGTCCACCGAAAAGTTCGGGCTGTTTCCCGATAGGTGCCTGCGGTAGGCCTCCTGCACGCGCTCGCGATCCTCGGTATCGATGAGCTGCTCCAAAAAGCGCCAGCCTCCGTCATGCACAAGATCGGCGCTACCCAGTCCGACGATCTGGAGAAAACGCCCGGACACATGCAGCGCGTCCGTTCGCAAGTCCCAGTACCAGATACCGTCATTGGATCCGCGCGTCGCCAGCGAATAGCGGTTTTCGGAGCGCAATAAATCGAGTTCAGTGTTCTTCTGCTGGGTCACGTCGATCATCAGGCCGATCATGCGGTTCGGCCGCCCCGGCTCGACCACTGCACGGCACAGATCACGCACCCACACGACCTTGCCGGACTTGGCAATCAGCCGATAGCTCATCTCGTAGGCATGGCTGTGCGTGGCGTTGTATGCGGCATCGTCGATGCGCAGGGCCTCCTCCAGATCGTCGGGGTGTACATGCGCCCGCCAGAAGCCCGGGTCAGCCCGCCACTCCTCGACGGAGTAGCCGAACAAGCGCTCGACCTGCGGGCTCAGGAAGGTATTGCCCACGCCGATTTCAGCTTCCCAAACCACGCCGTCAATGGTTTCCAGCAAGCGCAGAAAGCGCTGGCGAATTTCCACCAGCACCTGTTCGGTGACCTCGGTGATCTCGATCAGGACACCCTGGCGGCTGATCACCCGGTCCGCCGCATCCGTCTCCGGGTGGAGCTGCAGACGCACCCAGCGATAGTCCGCGTCGGCAAAGCGCAAGCGGAACACCGGCATGCCCGAGCGCATGGTGCCGATGTCGTCGGGATGCACGAATTCCAGCAATGACCTGCCGAGCGCCACCGCCACGGAATGGCCGGTGAGCTTGTGCCACGCCGGGTTCAGATAGGTGATCTCCCACAGCGCATCGGTTTGCACCACCGCCTCGGGTAACAGTTGCAGCAGTTTTGCGGATGGCGTGGGAGTGGGGGGCATGCAGGGCTGTTGCAAAAAAAGGGAGCGAAATCAACCACGTGAGATCAAGTATGGCACGGGTCCCGGGCATTTAAGCCCCCTTGGTTTCGGTGGTTTGGGACAGCCAAACAGCGCAAGCCAGCAACGCCCTCCCCCGCCGCTGGCTCGCTCACATCATGACGGCATCACCCGTCAGAACGCCACTTTCACCCCCACCGTCAGACTCCGCCCCATCAACGGCGCCGCATTCTTGATGAACGAGGTGTGCGCATACGCCAGGCGGTCCGTCAGGTTGTTCGCCTTCAGGTACACCTGCCACGGTGTGCCGGTGCTGAACTGGCCGTTGTAGCTGACGCCCAGGTTCAGCATGCCGTAGCCGGGAGTGGCGCTTTCAAACTCGGCCACGCGGTTCTGGCGGGCTACCTGGACCCATTCGACCTGGCCTTCCCAAGCTTGCCAGTTGGCGTCCAGGCGGATGCCCGCGCGGGTGGCGGGGATGCGCGGCAGGCGGCCGCCGCCTGCGTCGAGCGTGGCGCGAACGGTGTCGCCGAACAGCGTGATGCCCAGGTTGCGGTTCAGACGCTGGCGCACCTGGCCTTCGATGCCGGTGAAGGTGGCTTCGGCCTGGCTGTATTGCAGCAGTTGCAGGCCATCCACTTCATCGAGCGTGCGGCCGTAGATGTAGTTGTTGATGCGGTTGCGGAAGATGCTGACGCCAAAGGTGGTGTCGCCGCTGGTCTTCTTCAGGCTCACGTCGATGTTCTGCGAGATCTCGGACTTCAGGTCGGCGTTGCCGCGCTCATACGTGCTGGTGGCCATGTGCAGGCCCTTGGCATACAGCTCTTCGGCCGAAGGGGCGCGGCTGGCGCGGGTGAACGAGGTGCCGACCTGGTAGCCGGGCGTGAACTTCCACACCGCGCCCAGCGATGCGGAGGTGCCGTTGTGGCTGCGCTCGATGCCGCTGGTTTGCGCTTCGGCCGTCTGGCGGTCGTGGCGCAGGGCGGCTTCGAAGCGCCAGTCGCCCAGGCGGTATTCCTCCAGCGCGAAGAAGCCCAGCTTGCGGGTGATGGTGGGCTCCACGTAGGCCTCTTCGCCGTCGGCGCTGAACTTGCGCTGCGAGGTCTGCAGGCCGATCAGGCCCTTGAAGCCTGAAATGGGCTCGTGCTGCAGCTCGATGCGGGTTTCGTAGGCCTTGTTCTTGAAAGTGGTGCTGATGGCGCCGTCTTCGACTTCGTCGTGCACGTAATCCGTCACGCCCGCGCGAAGGCGCAAGGCCGAGAAGCCGGCGAAGGGGTTGCGCAGCTCGCCGCGGATGTCGAAGCGTTCGCTGCGCAGGTCCACCACAGGCACGTCGCCATGTTCTTCGGCGCCGTGGTCGTGGCCGTCTTCCTCCTCTTCGTGGGCGCCGCAGTGCAGGTGGTCGCCGTGCGTGTGGCAGCCTTCAAAGCTGTGGTTGTGGCCCGGCAGGCCGTATTTGGCGGTCTGGCGGGTGTAGGCGGCGCCCAGGTAGCCGCGCTCGCCCACCCACGACAGGCCGACGCTGCCGGTGTCGGTGCGGTTGAAGCTGCCCAGCACCTTGCGGGTGGGTTCGCCCTCGGGCGCCCAGCCCTTGCCCACGCGGTAGTCGCCCGCATCGCGCGCCACGCCTTCCACATGCACGGCCAAGTTGCCAGCGCCGCCGGTCAGCGAGAAGGCACCTGCTTTTTCACGCGCACCGGAGTTGGCGCGCAGCTCGGCGCTGCCCTCGTAGCCCTTTTGCGGGACAGCCGTGGGGATCTTGCCGTCGAGCACATTGACCACGCCGCCCACGGCGCCGTTGCCGTAGACCAGGGCCGAGGGGCCGCGCAGCACTTCGATCTGTGTGGCCAGCAGTGGCTCGGATACCACGGCGTGGTCGGGGCTGATGGTGGAGGCGTCGTGCAGCTCAGCGCCGTCGCTCAGCACCTTGACGCGCGGGCCGTCCATGCCCCGGATGATGGGGCGGCTGGCGCCAGCGCCGAAGTGGCTGCTGGTGATGCCGGGCTCGCTGTTCAGCGTTTCGCCCAGGGTGGCCTCACGGCGGCGCACGAGTTCATCGCCTTCCAGCACGGTGACCGGCGTGGTCATCTCATTGGCGCCCAGTTGCAGGCCGCTGGCCGAGACGGTGACGGGCGGCAGGCTGGCGGGGGCCGCAGCGCTGTTATCGGCAGGTGCTGCCACCGGCGCGGTCTGCGCGTGCGCCACGCCGGTGCCCGTCAGCGCCAGCATGGCGGCCAGGGCCACGGGGTGGAGGGTGGGACGGGCGCGAAGAACAGCAACGGGGCGGCGAGGTTGGGATGTGGTGTGGGTCATGGTGCGGTGTGGCAACGGGTGCTTGAGCGTTTGCGGGTACGCATGCGCAGGGGCGTGGGGCATGACCGGTGATGGCGGGGCCGGCACGCAGATACATGGCTTCCACGCCCTGGGCATGAAAATTTGACTAAAAATGGCCGCCAGCGCTGTCTATCAAGCGCGAGCAGCTATGAAATAAGGAGTAAATGGGCAAAGCGCGATAGCGCAGCCCTGCAAGGCCGGGCAAGGTGTTGGCGGCCCTGCCCGCGATGCGGTGGGCGCGTATGCGATTTGCTGCGGTCAGGCCGTGGGCGGGCCACGCGCCTGGAACAGCGCAACGTGCGGGGCCGTAGAGCGCCCGGCATGTTGTACCGGCGATGCCTGCGCGGGCACCAGGGTGGGCAGCGCCGAGGGGGCGCTGTGCAGTGCATCGCCCAACGCAAGCTGGTCGAGCAAAAGGCAGTCCACGGCCGCGTGGGGGACCAGGAGCAGTGATAGCAGCCCGTGGGTGTGGTCTGCCTCGGTGGACGGGGCCGCGTCCTCATCCGCTGCCAGCGAAGCGGCTGCGAGCCTGTGGTGTGCGTCGGCTTGTTGCGCAGCTTGCACCGCGTGGCCGGCACGCATCTGCTGCAGCGCCCCCGCATGCTCCACCTGGTGCAGGCGCCCCAGCGTGGGCACCACCACCAGGGCCAGCAGCAGCCACGCCAGGGCGGCCTGCGCGGGCAGTTGCTGGCGCAGGCGGCGCCACAGCGCGACCAGTGGGGTTGGAAACAACGGGGTCACAAGAGGGACAAGGAAGGCAGCGGGATCGGGGAAAAAGGCGGAGGAATTACTTCACGGGCACCGCGTCCACCACGCGGTAGTACAGGCCATATTGGTCGTTGGGGAGCACGGTGAACTTGCCCTCCACCACCACCGGCTCCAGCGAATAGCGCACGGGCGTCTTGGCCTTGACCTCGACCATGCTCTCTGGCCCGCCCGGCGTGCAGAACGAGCAGGTCATTGGCACGGAGGTGAGCAGAAAGTGGGTCTGCGTGGGCTTGGCATCCAGCGGCACCATGAAGCCCTGGATGCGCTGCGTGGTCTTGTCCATGCCCTTTTGCGCGTCGTTGAACACGGGCAGGATGCCGTCCTTGGTGGTCTTTTTGGTCAGGTCGGTCAGCACGGACCACGGCACCACGTCATTGCGCTGGGGCAGCGGCGCAATGGGGCTGTTGGGGCTGTGGTAGCCCGCCCCGCTGCCCGACGCAACGCCCGATGGCATGGCGGTGCCCGCGCCCGCAGGCAAAGGGGACGAGAGCGCGGGTGCGGTGGTGGGCGCGGCACCGGGCGTTTTTCCGGTCGCGCGTTCAAACTCCCCCGGCGCTGGTTTGCCCGTGGGCGCAGCGGTCGGCGACTGTGCGAGTACGGCCCCAGTCCAGGCAAGCACCACCATCGCACAGGCGCGCCGGGCAGTGCGGGTGCGGCTGGCTCCGGCATCGGGTTGTGCAGTGGGATGACGGTGAGTGGGGTGGATTGCCATGGCGGGAAACCTGATCTGTAGCGTTTTCAGAAATGGTAGCGGGCCTGGAGGCCCATCGCCTCAGTGCGCGTGCTTCATGCCGCAGTATTTGCCAATCGCCAGACCCTTGCAGGCAGTCTGGAGTTCCTTCTGGCAGACGTCCTCGCCCTTGCCGGATTCGAGGCACTTGGCGGCGGCCTCGTGGGCGGCGGCCATGGCGCGGTGGCGGGCGATGTCTTCTTTGGTCTCTTTGTCGTTGTGGGCTTGGGCGTGCGCCAGGGCGCCGATGAGCAGCATGGGGGCCAGGACGAGTGCGGTGAGGAGCTTTTTCATGGAAGGCCTTTCAGATTGGTTGGTGGACGGTTTTTAGAGGTCAGAACTCGATGGCTGCATCAGGGCTGGCTTAACAGGTCGGCCACGTCCGTGCGGTACGCCTGCATGGCGGGCAGCAGCGCCGCCAGCGCCGCCACACCGGCGGCCATCAGCGGCACACCCGCTTCGGCGGGCAGCCAGATGAGGCCGGTGACAGGCAGCAGCCCCTGCGCCTGCAATGCCCAGCCCAGGCCATGGGCCAGGCCGTGCCCCAGCAGCAGGCCCAGAACAGACGCCATCGCGGCCAGCCACAGGGCCTCCCACAGCACCAGCCCCGCCACGCGGCCCGGGGGCGCGCCCAGCATGCGCAGCATGGCCAGGTCGGCGCGGCGCTCGCGCACGGCGTTCCACAGCGCGATGAAAACGCTGAGCGCGGCCACCGCCAGCAGCACGCCGCCAAAGGCGCGTAGCACGTCGGCCCCCACGCCCAGCAGGCGCATCAGGCGGGTGACCTCGATGGCGGGCGCCGCTGCCTGCATGGCGGTGTCGCTGTTGATCTGGCGCGGCAGTGTGATGGCGGCCATGGGCGTGCGGTAGCGCACCAGGGCCACGGTCACTTCGCGCTCTTCTTTCAAGATTTCCAGGTCCTCGGCATCAGTGGCCGTGGCCGTCTCGTGCACCATCCAGACGGATTCGGTGCTGGTCAGGATCAGCCGGTCGAGCACGCAGCCGCAGGGCGCCAGCACGCCGCTCACGCGGTAGGGGTGGTCGCCGTGTGCATGCCCTCCTCCCCCCAGCCCATGGCTGCCCACGAATGTGGCGCCCACCAACGGTGCACCACCATGGTCGGCTTTGACGATGCTGCGGGCGACCGTGGCGCCCAGCACCGCGTCCATGGGCTGCTGCCACAGCGCGCCCTTGGCAAACTGGACTTCATAGTGCAGCAGATAGTCGGGCGTGGTGCCCACGATGCGAAAGCCCTGGTAGCTGTCGCCCAGGCTCAGCGGTATGACCTGCGCCACCAGCGGGTTCTTCTGCAGCGCCTGCACTTCTTGCAGGGGGATGTTGCCCGTGGGTACGTCGATGTGGAACACGCCCGCCAGGATGAGCTGCAGCGGGCTGCCCTTGGCGCCCACTACCAGGTCGATGCCGCTCAGATCACGCTCAAACGCCTTGTCGAGCTGCGTGGCCACCAGCAGCACCAGGGTGATGGCGGCCAGGCCGAGCGTCAGCACCAGCAGGTTCAGCACCGCGGCCAGCGGGCGGGACCACAGGTAGCGCCATGACAGACGCGCCAGTTTGAAGACTCCTGAATTCATAGCTGCTCGCGCTTATCCATCAAGCGCTGGGCGCCGATTTCATTCAAATCCAGCGTTTGCACACCGGCCAGGGCTTGGACCACACGCTGGTCGTGCGTGGCAATCACCAGGCTGGCATCGCAGGCGGCGGCGCTGTGCTGCAGCAGCGCCAGCGCGTCTGCGGCGGCCTCGTCGTCCAGGCTGGCCGTGGGCTCGTCGGCCAGCAGCACCTGCGGCGCCAGCAGCACGGCCCGCGCCAGCGCCACGCGCTGCGCCTGCCCGCCCGAAAGCTGGTGCGGCTTGCGGTCGGCCAGCTCGACCACCCCCACCTGCGCCAGCGCACGCGTGATGGCGGCATCGTCGCGTGGCAGCCCGGCCGCAAAGTAGACCAGCGCCAGGTTGTCGGCCACCGTGAGCGCGCTGCTGAGGTAGAGCTTTTGCGGCAAAAAGCCAATGCTGCGCGCGCGCCAGGCATCAATCTCGGCCCCGCGCTGCGTGCCCAGCTGCGTGCCCGCCACAAACAGGTCGCCCCCGCTGGCTCCGCGCAGCCCGGCCATCAGCGCCAGCCAGGTGGACTTGCCCGAGCCCGAGCGCCCGCGCAGCAACAAGGTGCCGCCCTGGCGCAGGTCCACATCGGGGAAGCGCAGCGGCGCGGCGCCGCCCGTGGCATAGGTGTAGGAAAGGCCTCGGGTGCGGATCATGCGGCAGCGCCCCCGGCCGGGTGGGCGCATTCAGCACATCGGCCGTGCACGGCAATGTCCACCGCCAGGCTCTCATGCCCGGCCGTGGCCAGCGCCTGCAGCACCTGCTTGAGGGCGGTCTGCACCTTGGCCGATCCCTGCGAGAGGCGGAACTGGCGGTGGCAGTCGTCGCATTCGAATCTGGGGGCTGTGCCCTCTTCGCCTTGGGGTGCCAGTGCATACCGGGTCACGCGGGCAGCGTCCACCTGCTTGTGCAGCAGGCCAGCAGCGGCAAAGCGGTCGAGCAGCCGGTAGACGGTGACTTTGTTGACGGGGGCGCCAGCGGTGGCGAGGGCGGCTTCTACTTCGGGTTCGGTGAGTGCCGCGTCAGGACGTGCTTCATACAGAGCCGCCAGTGCCCGCGTGGCGCGGGTGGCGCGCATGCCTGGGGGGAGCGACCAAAGGCGGTGTGGGGATGAAGAAGCGGTGTTGGGCATTGTGCTGCGATGGGCGGGCAAGGCTTGTAACGCAATTAGGTTGCATTATGCAGTCATGCCGAGGCGAGAGTGCAACACGGAGGTATGTCCTTCCGCAGCAAGGCAGACAAAATAGTCGCGCTCATGCTTTACTCGCGCGTCAAAAAGCCACTCCCATTAAAGGTGTCTTGTGCAACGGTTGACTATTTCTCGTTGGTTCGAAGGTTCTCTGCGCAGCTGCATGCTGGTCTTGTTCCTGGCGTTCTTGGTGGTGCAAGGCGCCTGGGCACAGCCGGTCGTGACTTACCTCACCCCGATGACTCCGAACTCCCCCTCGCCACAACGAGCGCCCAATGGCACTGCTGCATACACATACCTGCGCGCGGTGTTTATCGTGCCAGCGCAGGAGCTGCAAGAAGTGCATGCCAACGTGACTTTGCAAAGTCTGGGATTTTTACTGAGCAACGGCACGAATGCCGATCCAGGCACCCCAGCACAGGGCAGTTTCAGGCTCTACCTGCAAAACACAACTGACTCTGCCAATTTGAAGCCCACCGACTGGGCCAGCATCGTCGCAGGCATGACAGAGGCCTACAACGGGACATTTGTGATTCCTTCGGGCAACTCCCCCGCGACGGTGGAACTACCGACTGCGGGCTTTACCTACTCGGGAGCAGGCCTTTACGTGGCTTACGAATACACGGGGACATCATTTGCCACTCAGCCCGCAATGTACGCCTCAAACACAAGCATCCCGAGCAGCATCTTCAACATCTCATCCGCCAGCGCCATGCCGCCTGATCTCAGCTTTTCCAGCTCTTTCAGGCCTCAGCTGCAGCTTCGGTATGCCAACCCCCATCCGAACGACCTGAACGTGGAGTGGCTTTCAGGCATGGCGTATCCCAACAAACTGTGGGGCAACCCTTCAGTTTTCATTTCGATGAAGAACGGTGGTGCCAACGATCAGTCAGCATCGCCGGTCACGGTGCAACTCACGGGAGCAAATGTGTCCAGTGCCGGTGTGGATGCTGGACCGATCCTTGCAGGGGCAACCACCACCACAAGCCTCACGCTCAACGCTCCGAATACAGGGCTGCAAACAGTGACAGCGACAGCCCCTGCCGACGACTATTTGCCTAACAACCAGAAGAGCCTTGCCCAAAACATCAGTTGTGACGCCATCGCCTATGCGGGGCTTCAAACGCCCTCTGGCAGCGTCGGTTTCGACATTGGGACGGGCATCCTTGCCGTTCGATACACCGCGCCTGGCGCTCCCATCCTTGTAGACAAGGTGTTTTTCACCCTGCACAACGACGGTGGCAATGTGGGCCGAACCCTGGAAGGCAGAGTCCTGGACGGAAACGGCCAGATCATTGGAACGTCCGCGCCACGGGTCACAACGATACAAGACCTGGGGCAGCGTGTGGAGCTGGCACTCCTCACCCCCGTCCGCGTCGAGCCGGGAGTGGATTTCTATGCGGGTGTTCTGCAGATGGCGTCCGCCCAAGGGTACAGCCCGGTGGCAACAGAATCTCCGACTGGAACGGCGGTGCCCGCCAACCGGTACTTTCTCGCGAACGCCGCTGGTGGCTCGTTGCAGAGCGAGACCAACTCGGGCGAGTTCCAGATCGGCGCCAATGTGCGCGCCGCTGTCGATTGGCTTGGCAGTGCTCCCGTGGCGGCGCCCTATGGAGTTTCCCAGACCTTGACCGCTGCAGCTGGCTTCTCCAGCTACCGCTTTATCGTGAACGGCACAGCTCAGCAGCAGGGTGCCAGCTCCAGCTTCACCTATGCACCGAGCCAGGGCGACGTGGTAGGTCTGGAGGCCACGCTCAATGGCTGCGACTACCCTGCCGTCAATATTGCTCTGCAGACCATGCCCGTGCCTCTGGTCCTGAGGGCCAACGATCTAAGCAAGGTTTATGGGCAGACGCTGGCCCTCAATGGCACGGAGTTCAGCGCAACCGGACTGCAACTCGGAGACACCGTGGGCAGTGCTGCGATCAGCAGCTCAGGGGCCACGGCGGGGGCGTCCGTGGTAGGCGGTCCTTACCCGATTCTCATTTCCAATGCTGTGGGTGGTACGTTCGCTCCCGCCAACTACACCATCAGCTACCAGCCAGGCCAGCTCACAGTGGCTCGGGCAGCCACGGCCATCACGACCGCCCCGCCCACGGCCCCGACCGCAGGCCAGCCGGTAACACTGACCGCAAATGTTGGCGTCATCAGTCCCGGAGCGGGAAACCCCAGCGGCACTGTCATGTTGAGTCTGGGGGGGCAAAGTTGCACGGCACTGGTCACTGGCTCCACGGCCAGCTGTGACGTGACGCCGGTCTACGGTGGTTCCTTGCCTTTGCAAGCGAGCTATGCAGGCGATGGCAACTTCAGCGCCAGTGCCGCGCCTGTTCAAAACATCCAGGTCCAAGGGGACCCTGCGCCGTCTGCAGTGGCGATTCCCACGCTCGCTCAATGGAGTACCGCAGCCTTGTCTGCGCTCCTTGCACTCTTTGGCCTCGCATTCGCCCGGAGGCAGCAGCGCTGACGGTCAATTTTTAAGATACCGCGCAAACGTCTTCCTGAACTTCTCCACCTTCGGCCCCACCACAAACGCGCAGTACCCCGCGTTCGGGTTGTTCGCAAAGTAGTCCTGGTGATACGCCTCGGCCGTGCTGTAGTTGTCCAGCGGCTTCACCTCGGTGGTGATCGGCGCACCAAACAGCTTGTCTTGCGACATCTGGCGAATCATGTCGTTGGCAATGTCACCGTGCGCAGGGTCTTCGTAATAGATGCCGCTGCGGTACTGGGTGCCCACGTCGTTGCCCTGGCGGTTGAGGGTGGTCGGGTCGTGGGTGTGGAAGAAGATTTCCAGGATCTCCTCCAGGCTGATCTCGTCGGCGTCAAACGTCAGGCGCACCACCTCGGCGTGGCCGGTGTCGCCCCGGCAGATCTGTTCGTAGCTGGGGTTCAGCGTGTGGCCGTTGGTGTAGCCGCTTTCCACGTCGGTGACGCCGCGCACGCGGTCGAACACGGCTTCGGTGCACCAGAAGCAGCCGCCGCCCAGGGTGATGGTTTGCAAAGTCATGGTCGTCCTTGGGTTCAAACTTGACCATTATGAATTGACGCCCTATCCCGTGCTTGCTACATTACTAACCGGTCAGTCATTAACGAAGCCCTTCCTTGCCTCCCACCTCCCTTCCCCTCACCGCCTCCGTCGGCACCAAACGCGAGCGCCGCAAGGAAGCCCGCCCGGGTGAGCTGCTGGAGGCCGCGCTGGACCTGTTTGTCGAAAAAGGGTTTGCCGCGACACGGGTGGATGAAGTGGCGGCGCGCGCAGGCGTCTCCAAGGGCACGCTGTTTTTGTATTTTCCCAGCAAGGAAGAGCTTTTCAAGGCGGTGGTGCGCCAGAACATCGCGGGCCGTTTTGAAGAGTGGCGGGATGAGCTGGATTCCTTTGTGGGCACCACCAGCGATCTGCTGCGGTACTGCTACCAGGTGTGGTGGGAGCGCATCGGCGCCACCAAGGCCTCGGGCATCACCAAGCTGATGTTCAGCGAGGCCCAGAATTTCCCGGAGATCACCGAGTTCTACCAGCAGGAGGTGATTCTGCCAGGGCAGGCGCTGATCCGCCGCATCGTCGAACGCGGTATTGAGCGCGGCGAGTTCCGCCCCGTGCCCTTGGACTACATCGTGCATGTGGTTCTGGCGCCCATGATCTTCCTCATGATGTGGAAGCACTCGGTGGGGGCCTGCATTCCAGACTCGCTGGGCCTGCGGCCTGAGTTGTACATCGATGCCCAGATCGACAATGTGCTGAACGGGCTGCTGGTGCGGCCCGACCCTTCTTCTCCCGTGCCCTCCCCCTCTCCCACTTCTTTTGCGCCGCCCTCACGCGGCTCCTGACCATGAAACGCTGGATTCCCTGGATGGTGGCAGCCGTCGTTGTTGTCTTGCTCGGCGGCGGCGTGTGGCGGGCCATGGCGGCGCGACAGGCGCAGCAAAAGGCATTGGCCGAAACCACGGCCCAGCGCGCCCAGGCGCCGCTGCAACTAGCAGCCCAAGAGGTGTTGCCGGTGCGGCGGCAGAACCTGGCGCTTGGCGTGCCCGTATCGGGCGCCTTGCGGGCGGTGGACTCGGCCATGGTCAAGGCGCGCGTGGGCGGTGAGTTGCAGGGGCTGACGGTGCGCGAAGGCGACAGCGTGAAGGCCGGGCAGGAAGTGGCCCGCATCGACCCCACCGAAGCCCGCGCCCGCCTGCGCCAGGCGCAGCAGCAGGCCGATGCCGCCAAAGCCCAGGTGGATATCAACCAGCGCCAGTACACCAACAACCGCGCGCTGGTGGACCAGGGCTTTATCTCGGCCACGGCGCTGGTCACCTCGCAGGCCAGCCTGGAGGCGGCCCAATCCAGCTACCAGGCCACCGTGGCAGCGGCCGACGTGGCCCGCAAGGCACTGGAAGACACGGTGCTCAAGAGCCCCATCAGCGGGCTGGTGGCGCAGCGCCTGGCCCAGCCGGGCGAGCGCGTGGCGGTGGACGCCCGCATCATCGAGGTGGTGGACCTGTCGCGGCTCGAGCTGGAAGCGCTGCTCAACCCGGCGGATTCCGTGGCGGTGCAGGTGGGCCAGAAGGCGCAGCTCACCATTGAGGGCATGCCCGCCCCGGTGCCTGCCACCGTGGTGCGCATCAACCCCAGCGCCCAGGCAGGCAGCCGCACGGTGCCCGTCTACCTGCGGGTTGAGCAAGCCCCCGGCGCCACGCCGCTGCGGCAAGGCTTGTTTGTGCAGGGAACGCTCGATACCGGGCGGGCCGACGTGCTGGCCGTGCCGCTGGACGCCGTGCGCACCGACAAGCCCGCCCCCTACCTCCAAACCTTGAAAGATGGCCGCGTAGTCTATGCACCCGTCAAGACCGGCACCCGCGCCGTGGTGGGCGGCCAGACCCTGGTGGCGGTCGAAGGTGTGCCCGAAGGCACGGTGGTGATTGCGGGCCGGATCGGCCTGCTGCGCGAGGGCACGACCGTGGCGGTGGCTGCATCAGCTGCGACAGCCGCTGCTGCACCTGCATTGGCAGCGGCCTCCCGCGCTGCTCCCTGATCACCCTGACTACCCCGCCCCGCCATGTGGTTCACCAAAGTCAGCCTCAAAAACCCCGTGTTCGCCACGATGGTGATGCTTGCCATCGTCGTGCTGGGCCTGTTCTCCTACCAGCGCCTGAAGGTTGACCAGTTTCCGAACATCGACTTCCCGGTGGTCGTGGTCACCGTGGACTACCCCGGTGCGTCGCCTGAAATCGTCGAGAGCGAAGTCACCAAGAAGATCGAGGAAGGCGTCAACTCGATTGCAGGCATAAACGCCCTGACCTCGCGCAGCTACGAAGGCACGGCCGTTGTCATCATCGAGTTTCAGCTCCACATCGACGGCCGCAAGGCCGCCGAGGACGTGCGCGAGAAGGTGGCCACCGTGCGCCCCCTGCTGCGCACCGAGGTCAAGGAACCCCGCGTGCTGCGCTTTGACCCGGCCAGCCGCGCCGTGTGGTCGCTCGCGGTGCTGCCGGACGAAAAATCCGGTCGCAGCGCTGTCGAGCTGACCACCTGGGCCGAGCAGATTCTGAAGAAACGCCTGGAAAACGTGCGCGGCGTGGGCGCGGTGAACCTGGTGGGCGCCACCAAGCGCGAGATCAACATCTACCTGAACCCGCAGGCGCTCGAAGCGTTTGGCGTGACCCCCGACCAGGTGGCGCAGGCCGTGCGCAACGAGAACCAGGACCTGCCCGTGGGCTCCATCCGGTCCCTCGCGCAGGAGCGCGTGGTGCAGATCGACGCCCGCATGGAGCGGCCCGAGGACTTCGGCAAGATCATCGTCGCCCGCAAGAACGGAGCGCCCGTCCGGCTGGACCAGGTCGCCCGCGTCAACGACGGCGCGCAGGAGGTGGAGAGTCTGGCCCTGTACAACGGCCAGCGCACGCTGCTGCTGTCGGTGCAGAAGTCGCAGGGCGAAAACACCATCGAGGTGGTGGACGGCCTGAACGCCGCTGTGGTGGAGCTGAAGAACCAGCTGCCCCCCGGCGTGCGGCTGGAGACCATTGGCGACAGCGCGCGCCCGATCCGCGTGGCGGTGAACAACGTGCGCCAGACATTGATCGAGGGGGCCATCCTCACGGTGCTGATCGTGTTCCTGTTCCTGAACTCCTGGCGCTCCACCGTGATCACCGGGTTGACGCTGCCGATTGCGCTGATCGGCACGTTCCTGTTCATGAACATGTTTGGCTTCACCATCAACATGATCACGCTGATGGCGCTGAGCCTGTGCGTGGGGCTGCTGATCGACGATGCCATCGTGGTGCGCGAGAACATTGTGCGCCACGTGCAGATGGGCAAAGGCGCCTACGCAGCCGCGATGGACGGCACGCAGGAGATTGGCCTGGCGGTGCTGGCCACCACGCTGTCCATCGTGGCGGTTTTCATGCCCATTGGCTTCATGGGCGGCATCATCGGCAAGTTTTTCCACGAGTTCGGCATCACCATCGTGGCGGCGGTGATGATCTCGATGTTTGTGAGCTTCACGCTCGACCCCATGCTATCGAGCATCTGGCACGACCCGAGCATCCACGCCCACGGCCAGAAGACCGTGCCCGTCACCTTCTACGACAAGACCATTGGCCGCGTCACGGGCTGGTTCGACCGTGCCACCGATGCATTGGCCGAGGGTTACCAGCGCATCCTGCGGTGGTCGCTGGTGCACAAGCTGACCACCATGGCCATTGCGCTGGCCATCTTTGTGCTGAGCATCTTCATGGTGCCGCTGCTGGGCACCGAGTTCGTACCCAAGGCCGACTTCTCCGAAACCTCGCTCAATTTCTACACCCCCGTGGGTTCGTCGCTGGAGGCCACCGAGGCCAAGGCCCAACAGGTGGAGGGCATCCTGCGCGAGATGCCGGAGGTGCGCTACACACTGGCCACCATCAACACCGGCAGCGCCCAGGGCAAGATCTACGCCAACATCTACGTGCGCCTGGTGGACCGCAAGGACCGCAGCCGCAGCGTGGACCAGATGTCCGACGTGCTGCGGGAACGCCTCAAGACCGTGCCCGGCATCACCATCACCCACGTGGGCCTGCTGGACGCCGTGGGCGGCAACAAGCAGGTGGAGTTCTCGCTGCAAGGCCCCGACCTGCAGGAGCTGGAGCGGCTGACCAAGGTGGTTACCGAAAAAATCCGCGACATTCCCGGGCTGGTGGACCTGGACACCAGCGCCAAGCCCAACAAGCCGGTGATTGCCCTGGAGGTCAAGCGCGACGTGGCGTCTGACCTGGGCCTGTCGGTGGCGCCCATGGCAGCATCGCTGCGCACCCTGGTGGCAGGCACCACGGTGGGCAACTGGCGCGCCCCGGATGACCAGACCTACGATGTGAACGTGCGCCTGGCCCCCGAAGCCCGCACCCAGCCCGCCGACCTGGAGCGCCTGCCCTTTGCGCTGGCGGCCACCGACGGCACTACGCGCATCGTGCGCCTGAACCAGGTAGCGAGCGTGACCGAATCCACCGGCGCCAACCAGATCAACCGCCGCGACCTGACCCGCGAAGTGGCGGTGAACGCCAACGTGGCAAAGCGCTCGGCCGGTGAAGTGTCGAACGACATCAAGAAGGCGCTGGAGAGCGTCACCTTCCCGCCCGGCTATCGCTACCAGTTCAGCGGCTCCACCAAGAACATGGCCGAGTCCTTTGGCTATGCCATTTCGGCCCTGGCCATGGCCATCATCTTCATCTACATGATCCTGGCGAGCCAGTTCAAGAGCTTCTTGCAGCCGCTGGCGCTCATGACCTCGCTGCCGCTCACGCTGATTGGCGTGGTGCTGGCGCTGTTGATGTTTCGCTCCACGCTGTCGATGTTCTCCATCATTGGCGTGGTGATGCTGATGGGGCTGGTCACCAAGAACGCCATCTTGCTGGTGGACTTTGCCATCCGTGCCCGCGAGGAGCACGTGAACGACGAGGGCCAGACCGTGCCCGGCCTGCCCCGTTCCGACGCCTTGCTGCTGGCTGCCCGGGTGCGGCTGCGCCCCATCCTGATGACCACTCTGGCCATGATCTTCGGCATGGTGCCACTGGCGTTCGCGTTGTCCGAAGGCTCGGAGCAGCGCGCGCCCATGGGCCAGGCCGTGATCGGCGGGGTCATTACCTCTTCCCTCTTGACCCTGGTGGTGGTGCCGGTGGTGTATTGCTACATGGACGACTTGGCCCAGTGGGCCCTTCGCAAGATGGGGCGCGCCCCGGCAGCGCCTAAAATCGAAGGTTTGTCCTGATCGTCCCGATCGGCCTTGCATCTGCCCCACGGAGAAATCCCATGAACCTGCCCCTGAACACGTCCGCCAACATCAGCGACCCTATTGCCCAGGCCCGCTACAACATGATCGAGCAGCAGATCCGCCCCTGGAATGTGCTCGACGCTGACGTGCTCGACCTGCTGGCGGTGGTCCGCCGTGAAGACTTTGTTCCCCCGGCCTACCGCAGCCTGGCCTTCATGGACATCGAAGTGCCCCTGCTGGGCAATGACGCCGAAGAAGCCGTGCGCCTGGGCCACAGCATGCTGCAGCCGCGTGTCGAGGCACGCATCCTGCAAGACATGCAAATCCAGCCAACAGACCGCGTGCTGGAGATCGGCGCAGGTTCGGGCTACATGGCCGCCCTGCTGGCCGCCCGCGCCGAGCGTGTGGTGTCGCTCGAAATCAACCCCGAACTCGCCGAAATGGCCCGTGAGAACCTGCGCGACGCGGGTGTTCAAAACGCCGATGTGCGCCTGAACGACGGCGCCCGCGACGCCATTCCCGACGGCCCGTTCGACGTGATCGTACTCAGCGGCTCGGTGGCCGAAGTGCCCACCTCCCTGCTTGCGCTGCTGCGTGACGGCGGCCGCCTGGGCGCCATCGTGGGCGGCGAGCCCGTGATGCGTTTCACCCTGACCCGCCGCACCGGCGACCGTTTCGAGACCACCTCGCCTTGGGACACCATCGCCCCGCGCCTAGTGAACTTCCCGGAACCTTCCGGCTTTACGTTCTGACCCTGTTGTTCGGCTTTCTTCGGAGTTCTGCATGATCGATCACGTCCGCCCCGCCCAGCTGTCTGCCTGGTTTGCCGCCGCACCCGAAGGCAGCCAGCCCCTGGTGCTGGACGTGCGCGAACCCTGGGAGCTGCAGACCGCCAGCGTGCGCGCCGACGGGTTTGAACTGGTGGCCATCCCCATGGGCGAATTGCCCGGGCGACTGGCCGAGTTGGACCCCGCCCGCCCCATTGCGTGCCTGTGCCACCACGGCGCACGCAGCCTGCGGGTGGCATCGTTCCTGCAACACAACGGGTTTGAACAGTTGGCCAATATCACCGGTGGCATTGATGCCTGGTCGCACGAAAACGACCCCACCGTGCCCCGCTACTGATCACGCCCCCTGGCACCCGCTCTCCCATCGAACCGCAGACTCTTCCGAAGGACCCCCATGACACCGTTTCGGCCCCTCTCCCTGTCACTTCTGTCCCTGGCCTTGGGCGTGGCGCTGAGCGCCCCGGCGCACGCCCAGAGCCTGCTGGAGCTGGTGGAATCGGCACGCACCTATGACACGACCTGGCAGTCGGCCCGAGCCCAGCTCGATGCAGCATCCCGCCGCGCCGACCAGGCCCGCGCCGGCCTGCTGCCCAGCGCCGCGCTCACCGCCGGACTCAGCCGCGCCAATGTGGAACTGAGCCGCCCGCCTGTGGAGAACACCGGCACCACGCAGACGGTGGGCGTGCAGGCCTCGCAACCGCTGTACCGCCCCGCCAACCGCATCACGCTGGAGCAAGGTCAGCGCGGCATTGACGTGGCCCAGGCGCAGCTGGACGCCGCCACGCAAGACCTGCTGGTGCGCGTGAGTCAGGCCTACTTTGACGTGCTGGCCGCGCAGGACACCCTGACCTTCGTGCAGGCGCAAAAAGCCGCCGTGTCGGAGCAACTGGCCTCCGCCAAGCGCAACTTCGAGGTGGGCACCACCACCGTCACCGATTCGCGCGAGGCCCAGGCCCGCTACGACCTGGTGGTGGCCCAGGAAATCGCAGCCGAAAACGACCTGCGCGTGAAACGCCTGGCACTGGACCAGCTGGTGGGCATCACCGGCACCAAGCCCCAGCCGCTGGCGCTGCCCGTGCAATTGCCCACGGTGCAGCCGGACAACGTGACCACCTGGGTGGACACCGCACGCGACCAGCAGCCCGGCGTGCGCCAGGCCGCCATCGCGCTGGACATTGCCCGCCTTGAAACCAAGAAGGCCGAAACCGGCCACCTGCCCACCCTGGACCTGCAGGTGGGCTACAACGTCACGCGCAACCCGAACGGCACGATCACGTCGCCCGGCGTGAACAACCGCACCAACAGCGCCAGCGTGGGCGTGGCCTTCAATCTGCCGCTGTTTGCCGGATTTGCGGTGCAAAACCGCGTGAAGGAAACCCTGGCGCTGGAAGAAAAGGCCAGCGCCGACCTGGAGACCACGCGCCGCAATGTGGCCCAGGCCACGCGCGCCGCCTTCTTTGGCGTGCAGTCGGGCCAGGGCCAGGTGCAGGCCCTGGAGGCCGCCGAAGCCTCCAGCCAGAGTGCGCTCGATGCCAACAAGCTCGGTTACCAGGTGGGCGTGCGCATCAACATCGACGTGCTCAATGCCCAAAGCCAGCTCTTCCAGACCAAGCGCGACTTAGCCCAGGCCCGCTACAACGTTCTGCTCGGCACGCTGAAATTGCGCCAGGCGGCGGGCACGCTGACGCAGCAGGACATTGAGGCGATCAACGCGTTGCTCATCAAGCCCTGACGGGGTTGGTGGACGGGCCGCGTAGGGCTACCCAGCGGCTTGCAGCACGGCCTGCACCGCCTGCGCCGTAGCCCGTGCCGCCCCCCGGTGCGCCGTGGCAAAACGGCTGGCACGTTCGCTGGCCGCAGCCTGCTCAGGAGCATCCGTCGCCAATTGGGCCGCTAGCGCCATGCCTGCGGCCATGTCGGGCACGCG
Source organism: Acidovorax sp. JMULE5 (assembly GCF_013376875.1). Classification (GTDB taxonomy): domain Bacteria; phylum Pseudomonadota; class Gammaproteobacteria; order Burkholderiales; family Burkholderiaceae_C; genus Acidovorax; species Acidovorax facilis. Next base: position 981,362 of record NZ_CP035951.1, on the reverse strand, counting down.
CTGCGCGGCACCTGCCGCGCAGGCCAGCTCGGCCGCCTCGGCAAAGTTGAAGGTGTGCGGCCCCAGCACCACGGGGCAGCCGCAGGCGGCGGCCTCGATCAGGTTCTGGCCGCCCAGGGGGGCAAAACTGCCACCCAGCAAGGCCACATCGGCCAGGCCGTAGTACAGCGCCATTTCGCCCAGAGAATCCCCCAGCCACACGTCGGCCGCCTCGGGTTCTGCCGCCCAGTGGCTGCGGCGCGATACGGTGAGCCCAGCGCGCTGGAGCAGCTGTTGCACCTCGTCAAACCGCTGGGGGTGGCGCGGCACGATGAGCCATTGCACGCCGCTTGCTACATTATTTATAGCTGTTTGCGCTTGACTGGCATGCGCTAGAGGCTGTTTTGGCTTGAGGTTTTCGAGCCACATGGCCTCCTCGCCCTCCCGGCTGCTGGCCAGAAGCACCACGGGGCGCCCGGTTTGGGCGCGCCAGGCACGACCCTGGGCGATCTGGCGGGCATCAGGCACCACGTCAAATTTGAGGTTGCCAAACACGCCGCGCACCGGGGCGCCGATGGCCCGCAGGCGGGTGGCGTCGCCCTCGGTCTGGGCCCAGGCAGCGGTCAGCCCCCCATAGGCGGGCCGGGCCAGCGCTGCCAGGCGCTGGGCCTTGCGCAGCGACTTGGCGTTGAAACGCGCGTTGGCCAGCACCAGCGGCACCCCGCGCTGCTGGCAGCCCGCCACCAGGTTGGGCCAGACCTCGGTTTCCATGAGGATGCCGATGGCCGGGCGAAAGGTGCGCAGAAAGCGCGCCACGGCGCCCGGTGTATCCCAGGGCTGCCACACTTGCACGTCGCCGGGCAGCAGGAGCTTTTCGCCCTCGGCCCGCCCGGTGGCCGTGCCGTGGGTGAGCAGCAGGCGCATGCCCGGAAGCTGCTCACGCAACTGGGCCAGCAAGATGGCGGCGGCGCGGGTTTCGCCCAGCGATACCGCGTGGACCCAGACAAACTGGCCTATCGGATCGACGCTGTGGTGCGACACCATGCTGTCCATGGGCACCGGATAGCGACCAAAACGCTCGCCCACCGCATGGGCATAGCCAGGTTCGGCCACAGCGCGGCGGCGCAGCTTGCGGCGCAGCAAGGGCTGCGCGCACCAGGTCACCAGCGAATACAGGGCGCGGGCAGCGTTCATGCGGGGGATCGATCAGCGGATCAGCCGACCAGCTCCACCACCCCGCCAGTCCAGCCGCTGTCGCCCCGTGCCGCCCACACCAGGCTGGGGCTGTCATCGGGCGCGGCTGCCACGCAGTGGCCACCGGGTGCCCAGAAGGCACTGCGGCCAGCGCTCACGTAGCCACCGGAATGCCCGCTGTAGTTGGCCACCAGCACCGCCATGTCGTGGTCGCGGGCATAGCCTTGCAGCAGGGTCGATTCGGCTTCATAGGCTTTCTCGGAAATCAGCACGCCCGCCGCGTAGAGCGCGGCGCCCGCATTGCTGGCGGCCAGGGCGTGTTCGGGGTGGGTGATGTCGGCACACACGGCCAGCGCCGTGGGTTCACTGGCCAGCAGCAGCACCTGGGCGTCGTCGGTGCCAGCACTGGCGAACTGCTCCTCGCTGGGGTGCAGGTGGCGCTTGCGGTACAGCGCCACACTGCCGTCGGCCCCGAGCACCCAGGCGCCAATGGCGGGCAAGGCGCCCGCCATCACCGGCGCAGCCGGGGCGCCCACCACCAGAGTGATGCCATGTTGCTGGGCAGACTGCCGCAAGGGAGCCAGAGCGGGATGGTCGGCCGACAGCACGTTGGCCGCCAGCAGCTTCGGTTCATACCCCGTGAGCGACAGCTCGGGAAACACCAGCACCAGAACACGTTCGTGCACCGCCGCCCGCACAAAGGCCAGGTGCGTTTGCACGTTGCGCGCCACATCACCCGGCACCGAGGGCGACTGGGCAGCGGCAACACGCAAGGGGGTGGACAGTGACGGTTTCATGCGGGACGGTTCAACAACAAAAACGGAAAGAGGGGCGCGGCGGGTTCGACGATACGGCGTCAGTGGCTGGCGGCGCCCACGTGCGCATCGGGCTTGACCCGGTGCAACAGGGCCAGCATGGCCGCTTCGATGCGGGCCAGGGCCTCGGTGGTGTGGCCCTCAAAGCGCAGCACCAGCACCGGCGTGGTGTTGCTGGCACGGATCAGGCCAAAACCGTCGGGCCAGTCCACGCGCAGGCCATCGATGGTGCTGATCTGCGAGGGCGCGGCAAAGGTCTCTGCAGCCAGGGCCTGCAGCTCGGCCGTGAGGCGGTGGGGTTCGCCCTCGGCGCAGGCCACGTTCAGCTCAGGCGTGGAGAAGCTGGTGGGCAGCGCGTTGAGCACGGCGCTCGGGTCGTTGGACTTGCTCAGGATTTCCAGCAGGCGGCAGCCGGCGTAGGTGCCGTCGTCAAAACCATACCAACGCTCCTTGAAGAAGATGTGGCCGCTCATCTCGCCGCCCAGCGGGGAGTTCGTCTCCTTCATGCGGGCCTTGATGAGCGAGTGGCCGGTCTTGTACATCACCGGCACGCCGCCAGCGGCCGCAATGGCAGGCGCCAGGCGCTGGGTGCACTTCACGTCGAAGATGATCTCGCCGCCGGGCACGCGCGAGAGCACGTCTTGCGCAAACAGCATCATCTGGCGGTCGGGGAAGATGTTGGTGCCGTCCTTGGTCACGATCCCTAAGCGGTCGCCGTCGCCGTCAAACGCCAGGCCCAGCTCGGCGTCGCTGGCCTTCAGGGCCTCGATCAAGTCACGCAGGTTCTCGGGCTTGCTCGGGTCGGGGTGGTGGTTGGGGAAGTTGCCATCCACCTCGGAGAACAGCTCGATCACTTCGCAGCCCAGGGCGCGGAAGATGTCCGGCGCCGAGGCGCCCGCGATGCCGTTGCCGCAGTCCACCACGATCTTGATCGGGCGGGCCAGTTTCACATCGCCCACGATGCGTTCGCGGTACGCGGGCAACACATCCACATGGCGCACCGAGCCGCCGGGCAGCAGCTGCCAGGTTTCCTGCTCCATGGCGCGGCGCAGGGCCTGGATTTCTTCGCCATAGATGGCGCGGCCGTTCAGCACCATCTTGAAGCCGTTGTAGTCCCTGGGGTTGTGGCTGCCGGTGACCTGGATGCCGCTGGCACACAGCGTGCTAGCTGCAAAGTACAGCAGCGGCGTGGTCACCAGGCCCACATCGATCACCTCAATGCCCGCCTCCACCAGCCCCTGGATCAGCGCACCCGAGATGGCCGGGCCCGACAGGCGCCCGTCGCGCCCCACCGCCACGGTGGTCTGCCCCTCGGCGCGGGCTGCCGTGCCAAAGGCCCGGCCCAGGCCGAGAGCAACTTCTTCGTTGAGCGTGGACGGCACAATGCCGCGGATATCGTAGGCTTTGAAAATGGCGGGTGTGGGCTGCACGCAGGGGCCTTTCGCGTAGGGAGTTGGGCTGTTTTTGGAAGTCCGCTGCATTGTAGGCGCGCCCTCCGGGGGTACTGGGGGCAAACCCGGGCGGTGGGCTGAGGCACATGTCCGAAAACGGCCAGTGAAAGCACCCCCGGCTCCTATGATCCAGCCCATGAATCCGCCCTCCACCGCCACCCCATCCGTTGCCCAGGCCCCTGACACCGCCTTGGACGAAGGCCGCTACCTGGCGGTGCTGGCGCGGGATGCACGGTTTGACGGGCATTTCTTCACGGCGGTGACCTCCACCGGCATCTATTGCCGCCCCGTGTGCGCCGTGCGCACGCCCCGGCGCGAGAACTGCCGCTTTTTTGTGCTGGCCGCACAGGCCGAGAACGCGGGCTTTCGCCCCTGCCTGCGCTGCCGGCCCGAGCTGGCGCCGCAGGCGCTGGTGTGGTCGGTGCAGGACGCCAGCGGCATCCTGGTGCAGCAGGCCGTGCGCCTGCTGGATGCGCCCGACCTGTGGCCCGCCCCATCCGCACCGGGCGAAGGCAGCGCCACAGTGGCCCGGCTGGCCGAGCGCCTGGGCGTGAGCGACCGGCACCTGCGCCGCATTTTTGAGGCGGCCCTGGGCGTATCGCCGCTGCAATACCTGCAGACGCGCAGGCTGCTGACCGCCAAACAGCTGCTCACCGACACCCCCATGCCCGTTACCCAGGTGGCGCTGGCCAGCGGCTTTGCGAGTGTGCGGCGCTTCAATGCGGCGTTCTCGGGGCACTACGGCCTGAACCCCACGCAGCTGCGGCGCAGCGGCACCACCGCAGGGACGCAACCCACCAGCACCTTGCGCCTGGCCTGGCGCCCGCCGTTTGATGTGCCCGCACTGCTGGCCTTCTTTGAACGGCGGCAGTTCCACGGTGTGGAATGGGTGCTGGCGGAGGAGGCCACGCTGCGGCGCACGGTGCGTCTGCCCGCTTCCTGCACCGGCCTGCCCGGCGAAACCACGGGCTGGTTCAGCGCACGCTTTGATGAGGCCCGCCACCAGGTGCTGCTGCAGACCAGCGACAGCCTGTACCCGGTGCTGCCCCTCGTGATCCGCCGCGTGCGCGCCATGCTGGACCTAGATGCCGACCCGGCCGCCATCAACGCTGTGCTGCACCCGCACTTCCCCCAGGGCGATGGCCTGCGCGTGCCCGGAGCATTCGACGGCTTTGAGCTGGCCGTGCGCGCCGTGCTGGGCCAGCAGATCACCGTGGCCGCTGCGCGCACCCTGGGACAGCGGCTGGTGGAGCGGCTGGGTGAGCCCATCGAAACGCCCTGGCCCGGGCTGAACCGCCTGTTCCCCACCGCTGCCACGCTGGCAGCGGCCGACGGCGACACCCTGGGCCAGCTGGGCATCGTGCGCCAGCGCCAGGCTGCCATCGTGGCGCTGGCCCGCGCCGTGGATGGCGGCACGCTGGCCTTGCACGCGGGCGCCGACGTGGCCAGCACCACGGCCGCGCTGTGTGCCCTGCCCGGTATTGGCGACTGGACGGCCCAGTACATCGCCATGCGCGTGTTGCGCTGGCCCGATGCGTTTCCGGCCGGGGATGTGGCGCTGCACAAGGCCCTGGGCGTGCAGGGGCACAAGAACCCGGCCCGCGCCGCAGGCGAGGCCTCGCAGGCCTGGCGGCCCTGGCGCAGCTACGCGGTGCTGCGCGCCTGGGCAGCGGGCACGCCGGCGGGTGCAGTGCCACCTGTTTCATCACTATCAAAATAGGAGCTTCTTGCGCTTATCCAACAAGCGCTGGAGGCCAATTCCATCTAAAAATCGTTCATTCAGTCATGCAATTTCACCCCCACACCGTGCAAATGCGCACCTCCACCGCGCTGGGGCCCGTGCGCCTGGCGGCGTCGCCCGCCGGCTTGGTCGGCGTCTGGTTTGAAGGCCAGCGCCACGAGCCCAGCCAGCGGCTTCATGGCTCCACGGCCTGGGCTGACACGGCGAACCACCCCGTGCTGGAGGAAGCCGCCCACCAGCTCCAGCAGTACCTCGCCGGGCAACGTGCGGGGTTTGACCTGCCGCTGGACCTTTCGGGTGGCACGCCGTTTCAGCAGGCTGTGTGGCGTGCCTTGCTGCTCATCGGGCGGGGCGCCACCACCAGCTACGGCGCCTTGAGCCGCCAGCTGGGCCGCCCCCTGGCCGTGCGCGCAGTGGGCGCCGCCGTGGGGCGCAACCCGATCAGCGTGGTGGTGCCCTGCCACCGCGTGCTGGGATCGGACGGCAGCCTGACGGACTATGCCGGTGGCCTTGATCGCAAAGCGGTCTTGCTGACGCTGGAAAATGCGCTGCCCTCCACCTCCCCCAACACTTCCAACGCACCCAACTCTTCCCGCAAAGGACATGCATGAACAGCCCCGGCAACCAGCCCGTTTCCACCTGGATCGGCGAATTCATCTTGCTGGCGGCGCTGTGGGGCGCGTCCTTTCTGTTCATGCGGCTGGGCGCTTCCGACTTCGGCCCTCTGCCCACGGCCGGGCTGCGCGTGGCGCTGGCCACGGTGTTCCTGTGGCCCATCATGCTGCGCCAGGGGCACTGGCCTGCGCTGCGCCAGCACTGGCGGCCCATCCTGTTTGCGGGGGTCATCAATTCGGCCATTCCATTTGCGCTGTTTTCCTGGGCTGTGCTGCACATTGCCACGGGCCTGACCTCCATCCTCAACGCCACCGTGCCGCTGTTTGGCGCGCTGGTGGCCTGGATGTGGCTGGGTGACCGCATCAACCGCCTGCGCTGGGCGGGCCTGGCGCTGGGTTTTGTGGGGGTGGCGCTGCTGGCCTGGCGCGCCCCTGCGGGCACCGGGTTCAAGAGTGACAGCGCCGAATGGGCCATTGCCGCCTGCCTGTTGGCTTCGAGCTTCTACGGGCTGTCGGCCAGCTTTGCGCGGCGCTACCTCACGGGCATTCCACCGCTGGCCACCGCCACCGGCAGCCAGCTGGGCGCGGCGCTGGGACTGGCCCTGCCCACGCTGTGGTTCTGGCCTGCGCAGATGCCGGGCCTGCGCGCCTGGGGCGCCATCATTGCCATTGCGGTGCTGTGCACGGGCATTGCCTACATCCTGTACTTTCGCCTCATCGCCAGTGCCGGCCCCAGCCGGGCGCTGGCCGTGACCTTCATCACCCCCGTGTTTGCGGTTTTGTACGGCACGGTCTTCCTGGGCGAACGCATCACGCCCTGGATGGTGGGCTGCGCCGTGGTCATCGTGTGCGGCACATTGTTGTCAACCGGACTTATCAGGACACTCAGGCCCGCCCTGCCCGCCTCAGAACGGCCCTAAACTTGGCCCATGGGGTTTTCTTCGGGCTTTTGCCATCTGACCAAGTCCGTCAACGGCACCGGGCGCTGTACTGCCACATACATCCCCGGCCGCTCCCCCTGCTACTCCTGGCCTGCGGCTACCCCGCTGCAAGTGGCTTGCCCAGGGGTTTTCCATGGGTAACAACACCCTTTTGGCCGCCACGGCGCTGATGTCGCTGCTGCTGGTGCTGGCCTGGCTGCCTCCGCGCGAGTCCTTGCACCCGTCGCGCCGCACCTTGCTGTTGCTGGGGTTGGCAGGCGGCCTCGTTTCCTGGATTTCTTTTGAGGCGCTGCGCTGGAACGCCCCCGAGCTGCGGGTGGTGGCCTACCCCACGGTGGCGGCGTTTCTGGCGCTCTTTTTCAGGTTTCCGGCGGCCATAATTGCGGCGCTCATCGCCCTGGTGGCAGCGGTGCGCACTGATATGTCCGATGCGGTTCCAGCCGTTGCCGTGCTGGGCGTGTCGGTGGCCACGGGGTTTTTGTGGCGCCATGTGGGGGCACGCCTGCAGGTGCCCAAATGGGCTGAACTGATCGGCCTGACGCTGACCCTGCCCCTGGCGGTGTCTGGCAGCCTGTGGGCCTCCGACGGCGCATCCGACATGGCGCGAAGCCTGCCATGGCACCACGGCGCCGGGGTGCTGATGCTGGGCGTGGGCCGGTTGCTGCTGGCCAACGGAGCACGCTCCGAGCTTTCACGCAGCGACATCCAGCAAGCCCTTGCACAACAAGAGCGCAGGCTGCGCCTGGTGCTCGACTCCATGGGTGGCGGGCACTGGGAGTGGGATGTGGTGCAGCGCCAGTTCCGCTGCCACGGCAGCTTCTACGAAACCTTCGGCATCACCGCCGCCGACCTGGAGGCGCCAGACCTGTGGCAGCGCTGGTATGCCCGGCGCCACCCGCAGGATGCCGAGCGCAATGCGGCCAGGCTGGCGCGGGCCATGGACGGGCTGGAAGACAGCTACGAAGCCGAATTCAGGGTGATGGACACCGAGGGCCGCTGGCACTGGCTCATGTCGCGCGGCACGGTGGCCACGCGCGATGCCCAGAACCGGCCGACCAGCCTCATCGGCATGGACGTGGACATCACCGCCCACCGCGCGGCCGAAGCTGCGCTGCGCTCGTCCGAGGCCAAGTACACGACCTTCTACCAGACGCTGCCCGACCCCGCAGGCATCTCGCGCATCTCGGACGGCCGCTACATCGACGTGAACCCCGCGTTCTGCGAGGTGCTGGGGCGCCCGCGCGAGGAGGTGATCGGCCGCACATCGACCGAGCTGAACATCTGGGCCTCTGAACAGGAACGCAAGCGGCTGGTGGAGACCTTCCGCCGCGACGGCAAGGTGGACCGCCTGCCGCTGGTTGCGCAGCGCGAGGGCGGACGCATCCCGGGGCTGATGTCGGCACGCTCCGTGCTTGTGGATGGCGAAAACTGTTTTGTGTTCGTTTTCCATGACATGACCGAAGCCCACCGCGCCAGTGACGAGCTGCGGGCCCTCAATGGCCTGCTGCAGCAGGCTGGCCGCCTGGCCCGACTGGGTGCCTGGGAGGACGAGCGCGGCAAGGGCCTGGTCTACTGGTCGGACGTGTGTTTTGACATCCACGGCCTGCCCCCCGGTTCGCCGCTGCCCCACGACTACATCGACCGCCATGTGGCGCCCGCCTACCGCGAAACGCTGCGCGCCAACTTCCGCTTGAGCATTCTGGAGCGCCGCGAGTGGAGCATGGAGATCGAGGTGCTGCACACCGACGGTCGGCTGGTGTGGGTGCGCGCCATGGGCGAGCCGGTGATCGAGAACGGGCGCGTGACCCGCGTACGCGGCGTGATGCAGGACATCGACGAGGCCAAGCGCGCCGAGCAGCGCCTGCGCCAGTCCGAAGAGCGTTTCTCGCGCATCTTTCAGCTCATGCCCTACCCCATGGGCCTGTCGCACCGCCGTGACGGACGCTATGTGGACATCAACCCCGCCTGGGTGGACATGCTGGGCATCCCGCGCGAGGAGGCCATCGGCCGTACTGCGGTCGAGCTGGGGATCTTCACCGCGCACGACCGCGAAAAACTGCTGGCCGAAGTGGAGCGCTCGGGCCACCTGAGCAGCTACGAGGTCAACCTGAATGTGCGTGGCGGCCCACCCCGCACCGTGCTGCAGTCCATGCGCGCCACCGAATTCGATGGCGAGCCGTGCTGGCTGTTCTCGGTGCACGACATCACCGACCGCAAACGCAACGAAGAGCAGGTGCGGGAACGCGAGGAACTGCTATCGCTCACCATCTCAGCGGCATCGCTGGGCCTGTGGGACTGGAATTTGCAGACAGGCACCGTCACCGGCGACAGCCGCTGGCACGCCATGCGCGGCCTGGACACGCCCCACACCCCGCTGGCCTCCACGCAATGGACCGCCGGCATTGCCCCTGACGACATCGACCGCATCACCGGCGAACTGGCCCGCCACACCACCCACCCCGGCACCCCGTTCGACGCCACCTGGCGCGTGAACCAGCCGGGCGACCCCGCCCGCTGGCTGCGCAACCTGGGCAAGATCGTGGGCTTTGATGCGGCGGGCCGCCCCGCACGCATGCTGGGTGTGGCCATTGACGTCACGCCCCAGCGCGAGCAAGAGGTGCTGCTGCAGCGGCTGGCCTTGTTTGACGCCCTCACCGGCCTGCCCAACCGCGTGCTGCTGGCCCGCAAGCTGCAGGAGTGCATGGACCAGGCGCGCCAGAGCGGTCGGCAGCTGGGCGTGGCCTACCTGGACCTGGACGGCTTCAAGCCCGTCAACGACCGCCTGGGCCACGGCGCGGGCGACCGCCTGCTGGTGGTGGTGGGTGGCCGCCTCACACGCGCGCTGCGCCCCCTGGACACGGTGGCGCGCCTGGGCGGCGACGAGTTCGTGATCCTCATGCCCGACCTTGAATCCGTGGGCGACTGCGAGCGCATGCTGCACCGGGTGATGGACAACATCTCAGCGCCCTACACACTCGACACTGAGCGTGTGGTGGTCACTGCCAGCATCGGCTACACCGTGTTCCCGCAGGATGACGCCGACGCCGACGCCCTGCTGCGCCACGCCGACCAGGCCATGTACGCCGCCAAGCAGGCCGGGCGCAACCGGTTCCATCAGTTCGACGCTGCGCAGGAACGCGCCCTGCAACTGCTGCGAGAACAGGGCCGCCACCTGCGCGAGGCCCTGGCCGCCGCGCAGTTCACGCTGTACCTGCAGCCCAAGGTGGACATGAGGAGTGGTGCCGTGGTGGGTGCCGAAGCGCTGGCGCGCTGGCAGCACCCCGAACGCGGCCTGGTGCCGCCGGGCGAGTTCTTGCCGCTGCTGGAGGGCACCGAGCTGGAAATCGACTTTGGAGAATGGGTGGTCGAAGCCGCCCTCACCGTGCTGGCGCAACTGCAGGCACACGGACTGCACCTGCCGCTGAGCATCAACATCGCCGCCCAGCACCTGCAAAACCCAGACTTTGCCGACTGGATGGCCCGGTGTATCGCCCGCCACCCAGGCGTGCCCGGCCACCTGGTGGAAATCGAAATCACCGAAAGCGCCGCCCTCTACGACCTGACCGCCGTGGCGCAAACCCTGACGGCGCTGCGTGCGCTGGGGGTGGCGGTGTCGCTGGACGACTTTGGCACGGCTACTCGTCGCTGACCTACCTGCGCCGCCTGCCCATGGACACGCTCAAGATCGACCAGAGTTTTGTGCACGGCATGATGGGCGACCCCGGCGACCTGGCCATCGTGCAGGGGGTCATCGGCCTGGCCCGCTCCTTCGGCTACCGCGTGATTGCCGAAGGCGTGGAAACCATCGAACAAGGCCAGATGCTGCTGCAGCTGGGCTGCATGCAGGCCCAGGGCTACTGCATCGCCCGGCCCATGCCGCTACAGGATTTCATCGGCTGGACGCCAGGGTGGCAACCGCCGGTGGGGTGGCAGAAAAACCGGCCTGCGTGACTGCGCTCCGGCCGGAGTCTCGCCCCGCTCTGGCCCGGTGCCAGCGCACTGCGCCAATGGCAAAAAATCCGGGCGTTGCAACCGCCAAGGCGGTAAAAATGAATCTCCGTTCTTTTCTTACTATCGGAGGGGTCCCATGAGCGCTTTGACTTTGACCAACAGCACCTCGTACATCGCCCAGTACGTGATTCACCGGGGTGGGCTGGCCCTCGCCCGCCTGCCGGGCCTCGCCCCCGGCGCGACGTTATCCGTCCCGGAGGCCGACACTTTCGAAATCACGGCCAGCACCATACTGGAAGACAACACCTATACCTCCGCACCGATAGCAGTCAGTGGTGCAACCCGTTTTCTGGCGCAGGTGAAGCAGCAGCGCTCCCAGCAAACCTACGAATTCGAAGTGGTGACAACGCTCAGTAGCATTGCCAACCAGATGCAATTCGAAAAAACCAGCCTTGGCCCCGTTACTTTCCACATCACGCACCAAGGTGTGCCAGTGCAAGACGTCGTGGTGCCCAACTCATTCGAACAGGTCACGTTGGAAATCAGCGATGTCTACTCCGTCTACGCCGTCATTAATGGCATCACGACTGACAGCGTGACCACATCCAATCCCAACGCCACCGTCACAGCAGTGTCCGAAGCGACCGACATGGAGTTTGGCTACTTCACCCTGGTGATCTCCTGAGCCCTGGCGTGCCAAGCCCCACGCGAACAGCACGGCGGCCCTTGCACGGAGCCCACTGCGGGTCGAAAAGGCTCGTCACCCCACCAGGTCCTTCACCTGTTGCAGCGCCGCCGGGTCTTCCATCGTCGTCAAGTCACCCGGGTCGCGCCGCTCGGCCACGGCCTGGAGCGCGCGGCGCAGCAGTTTGCCGCTGCGGGTCTTGGGCAGCACGGTCACGAAGTACACACGCGACGGCCGGGCCACGGCGCCGAGCTGGTGGTCCACCTGCTTCATCACCTCGCCTTCGAGCTTGAGGCGCGCGGCATCGTCGGTGAGGCCCGACGCATCGCGTGCCACGGCAAATGCCATGGCGACCTGGCCCTTCAGGCTGTCGGCGACGCCCACCACGGCCACTTCGGCGATGTTGGGGTGGGAGGCAACGCTCTCCTCGATCTCGCGCGTGCCCAGGCGGTGGCCTGCCACGTTGATCACGTCGTCCGTGCGGCCCAGGATGAAGTGGTAGCCGTCGGCGTCGCGGATGCCCCAGTCGAAGGTGCTGTAGATCAGCCGACCGGTAATGCTCTTCCAGTAGGTGTTCACAAAACGTGCATCGTCGCGCCACACGGTCTGCATGCAGCCGGGGGGCAGCGGGCCTTCGATGGCGACCACGCCCTTCTGGTTGGGGGCGGTCAGCTCTTCGCCGTTGCTCTCGTCGATCAGCTTGACGTGGTAGCCGTACATGGCCTTGCCGGGGCTGCCAAAGCGTGTGGTCTGCTGCTCCACGCCGTTGGCCAAGGTCAGGATGGGCCAGCCGGTTTCGGTCTGCCAGTAGTTGTCGATGATGGGCACCTGCAGCGCGTCGCTGATCCACTGCGCCGTGGGCTCGTCCAGCGGCTCGCCCGCCAGCCACAGGGCCTTGAGGGTGGAGACGTTGTACTTCCTGAGCCAGCTGGCGTCCTGCTTCTTGAGCACCCGCACCGCCGTGGGTGCCGAGAACATGTGGGTGACCTGGTACTTTTCGACAATGCTCCACCACACACCGGCATCGGGTCGCGTGGGCAAGCCTTCGTACATGATGGTCGTCATGCCCGCGATCAGCGGGCCATAGACGATGTAGCTGTGACCCACCACCCAGCCGATGTCGCTGGTCGCAAAGTAGGTGTCACCCGCTTTGGCATCAAAAATGTGCTTCATGCTGGCGGCCAGCGCCACGGTGTAGCCACCGGTGTCGCGCTGCACGCCTTTGGGTTTGCCCGTGGTGCCGCTGGTGTACAGCGTGTAGCTAGGGTGGGTGGATTCCACCCATTCGCAGGGCACCACGGTGTTCAGGTGCTGCTCGCGCAGTGGCGCCCATTCATGGTCGCGGCCGGGCTGCAGGTGCATGGGGGCCAGGCCCCGGTCCACCATCAGCACGGCGGCAGGCTTGTGTTTGGACAGGGCAATGGCCTCGTCCAGCAACGGTTTATAGGGCACCAGCTTGCCACCGCGCGACCCGGCATCGGCGCTGACCACAGCCACGGGTTCAGCGTCTTCAATGCGCGAGGCCAGCGAGCCCGAGGCAAAGCCGCCAAACACCACCGAATGCAGCGCCCCAATGCGCACGCAAGCCAGCATGGCAAACGCGGCCTCGGCAATCATGGGCATGTAGATGAGCACGCGGTCGCCCTTCTTCACCCCCAGGCCCTGCAGCACGGCCGCCATGCGCTGCACTTCAGCATGCAGCTCGGCAAAGCTGTAGCTGCGCTCGGTATCGGTTTCGGTCGAAATGGCCACCAGCGCCGCCTGGCTGGCGCGCGTGGCCAGGTGCCGGTCTACTGCGTTGTGGCACAGGTTGGTGGTGCCGCCCACAAACCATTTGGCAAAGGGCGGGTTGCTGTAGTCGCACACCTGCTGGGGCTGCGTCTTCCAGTCGATCAGCTGGGCCTGTTCGCTCCAGAAGGCGTCGCGGTGGTCGATGGACTGGCGGTAGAAATCAGCGTAAGCGGTCATTGTGGGGGTCTCCTCGGCATCTCTCTCGGCCTGCCAAGACAGCAGGTTTTGAATTCATAATTATTCATAACGGGCTTGCGGCAAACTGACGCAGGGCTTGGCATCGGCCCTGAGCCCACTTACACGGGGCCACATCTCCATGGACAAAGCGACTGCCGCCCTGCACTGTGCGCTGCTCCTGTGTACCTCATGCCTTTTCGCCCGCTCCGCTCCCTTGTATGACCAGAAGCACCCGGCATGCAAGGAATCTTTGGTGATCACGATTTTTGAAGTAGAAATAACTATTTCACTACTTAATGCATATACTTCAATACCATGTGGTCCACCCTCATCATGACGCTGCCGACGCAGCCCAACGCCGTGCGGCTGCGCATCTGGCGCAATCTCAAGGCACTGGGTTGCGCCGCCCTGCGCGACGGCGCCTACCTACTGCCTGAAGAACACGCAGGCCTGCTGGCGCCCATCGCCGCCGAGGTGCGAGAACACGGGGGGACGGCCATGCTGCTGACCCTGACTGCTACTGACAACGTGCAGCGCCAGGAGATCGAAGCGCTGTTCGACCGCACGGAAGCCTTCACGCAGTGGCGCGACACGGCCACCGCCTTGCAAGCCGAGCTCGCACAGCTCACGGAAACCGAAGCGCGCCGCCGCCAGCGCAACGTTGCCGATGCACTGCAGGCACTGCACCGCATCGACTACTACCCCGGCGCCGCAGCCGCGCAGGCCGATGCTGACATGGCCAGCCTGCGTCAGGCGCTGGACGCCTGCTTCTCGCGGGGGGAGCCTGCCGCCCTGCCCGCCCATGGCATCAAGCGCCTTGACACCGCCCAGTTCCAGAACCAGCGCTGGGCGACGCGGGCGCGGCCCTGGGTGGACCGCCTGGCCTGCGCCTGGCTGATCCGCCGATTCGTCGACCCGGGTGCGCGTTTTGTGTGGCTGGCCGATCCGGCATCGCCGCCTGCTGATGTCCAGGGCTTTGACTTTGACGGCGCCCGGTTTACCCACGTGGGTGCCCTGGTGACCTTCGAGGTGCTCATTGCCAGCTTCGGGTTCGAAGCCGACCCCCGCCTGCAGCGCCTGGCACGCGCCGTGCACTACCTGGACACCGGTGGCATGCCCGTGCCCGAAGCCGCCGGGCTGGAGGCCGTGCTGGCTGGCCTGCGCGAAGTGCATGCCGATGACGATGCCCTCGCCCAGGCCGCTGCGCAGGTGTTCGACGCCTTGTATGCCGTGCCGCCCACCCTTCCATCCTCCCAGGCTCCGCTGACCAGTGCCGCACCATGACCACCCTCACCCCTGCGCCCGCCCCCTCCGCCCTGGACCGCCCCACCCCCGTAAGCTTTGGCGAGGCCTTCCTGTTCTGGCTCAAGCTCGGTTTCATCAGCTTTGGCGGGCCTGCGGGTCAGATTGCGATCATGCATGCCGAGCTGGTGGAGCGCCGCCGCTGGATCAGCGAAAAGCGATTTCTGCACGCCCTCAACTACTGCATGCTGCTGCCCGGCCCCGAGGCGCAGCAGCTGGCCACCTACATCGGCTGGCTCATGCACCGCACCTGGGGCGGCATCGTGGCCGGGGCGCTGTTTGTACTGCCTTCGCTGTTCATCCTGATCGCGCTGTCGTGGGTGTACCTGCGGTTTGGCGATGTGCCGGTGGTGGCAGGCATCTTCTATGGCATCAAACCCGCCGTGACCGCACTGGTGCTGCACGCAGCGCACCGCATTGGCACGCGGGCTCTCAAGAACCGCTGGATGTGGGGCATCGCTGCCGCATCGTTTGTGGCCATCTTTGCGTTCGATACGCCCTTCCCTGCCATCGTCCTGACGGCCGGGCTGATAGGCTACTTTGGCGCACAACGCTGGCCTGGCGTGTTTGCCCTCGGAGGCGGCCATGCCGACGGCCACAAGGGCTACGGCCCAGCACTGATCGACGACGACATCCCCACGCCCGCGCACGCGCGCTTCTCACGCAACCACCTGGTCAAGGTGCTCGCGGCCGGTCTGGCGCTGTGGCTGGCGGCCATGGCAACGCTGGTCGTCACCCAGGGGGTACAAGGCACGCTCACGCAGATGGGCTGGTTCTTTACCAAGGCCGCGCTGGTCACCTTTGGCGGCGCTTATGCCGTGCTGCCGTACGTCTACCAGGGCGCGGTGGAGCAATACCAGTGGCTCAGCGGCCCGCAGATGATCGATGGCCTGGCGCTGGGCGAGACCACGCCCGGCCCGCTGATCATGGTGGTGGCCTTCGTCGGCTTCGTGGGCGGCTGGCTGCAGCAGGTGTGGGGCCCGGAAGCGCTGTTTGCCGGCGCCACAGCCGCCGCCGCCGTGGTGACGTTCGTGACCTTTCTGCCCTCGTTTATCTTCATCCTCGCGGGTGGCCCGGCGGTAGAGGCCACCCACGGCAAGCTCGGTTTCACCGCCCCGCTGTCGGCCATCACCGCCGCTGTGGTGGGTGTGATCCTGAACCTGGCGCTGTTTTTTGCCTACCACCTCCTATGGCCCAAGGGTTTTGGCGGGGCGTTCGATGCCATGTCGGCGGTGATCGCCGTGGGCGCACTGGTGGCGCTGTTCCGCTTCAAGTTGGGGGTGATGCCGCTGCTGGGGCTGTGCGCGGCCGTGGGGTTGGCCGTGACCTTCCTCAAACCCTGGCTGGCCTGAACCAGTTGTCATCCACTTCCCGGGAGTATCCCCATGCAAGCACGCCCCCAAGCCCTTCCCCTTGACCCGGCCACGCTGCCCGGCCTGTCCGAAAGGCTGCTGCGCAGCCACCACCAGAACAACTATGGCGGTGCGGTGGCGCGGCTCAACGCCATCCGGGCGCAGCTCTCGGGGCTGGACTTTGCCTCCACGCCCGGCTTTGTCGTCAACGGACTCAAGCGCGAGGAGCTGATCGCCAGCAATTCGATGCTGCTGCACGAACTGTACTTTGGCAGCCTGGGCGGCGGTGGCGCCGCCCCTGCCCCCGGCATGTTGCTGGCCCTGGCAGCCAGCTTTGGCAGCGCGGAGCGCTGGCGTGAAGAGTTTGTCGCCATGGGCAAGGCACTGGGCGGCGGCTCGGGATGGGTGCTGCTGGTGTTCCAGCCGCGCGATGGCACGCTCGTCAACCATCGGGCCAGCGACCACACCCAGGCTGCTGCCGGTGGGGTGCCCATCCTCGCGTTGGACATGTATGAACATGCCTACCACCTCGACCACGGCGCTGCAGCGGGCGCATATGTCGATGCCTTCATGGCCAATATCGACTGGGCTGCCGTGTACGAGCGCTACCAGCGCGCGGTCCACGCCGCCAGCGAGGGCTTGGAGGCATCGGTACAAGACGCGCAGCAGGCACGCCATCGCATCGATGTGCGCCGCGCTGGTGTTTACGACGCCGCCACCACCATCCTGCCCAATGCCCCCTGGCGCGACCCAGCGGCCATCGACGCCTGGGCCGGTGAGCTGCCGACCGACGAAGAGGTGGTGGTGTACTGCGTCTATGGCCACGAGGTCAGCCGTTCCACCGCGTTGCGCCTGCGTGCCGCAGGCATCAAGGCGCGTTTTCTGCAAGGTGGCATCGACGGCTGGATCGCGGCAGGCCAACCGGTGCAGGCCAAAGCCTCAGCATTGCCCACGGGTTGAGCCGGGACTGACTGGACACCCGTCCACAGCTTCGTTGTATCTCTAAAAATGATAGCTATCAGCGCTTGTTGGATATGCGCTAGAGGCAAAAAACAATCATATTTCCAATCACAGCCCCGTGTGCCGCAATGATCGGGGTTTGGGCCCATTCCATGCGTCATACCTTGGCTCACTCAGAGGCGGCTCAAACCTCTACCCATCTCACGATGCCGGTTCAGCAACCGCCCGGGTGCGCAGCCTGCGCTCATAGGACTCCCGCTCGCTGAAAGCCACAATGCGCCGCCCGCGGTAGTGCGCGTATTCGTCCACAAAGGCCTGCACGCTTGCGTACGGCCCGGCGATGTGGCCTGGGCGTTTGGAATCGGCAAAAAAATAATGCTGCCCGCCCCGTTCGAACGACACCAGCCAGTGTCGGCGCAGCGTGTTGCCGCGCACGGAGACGGGGTCGAACTCGATCATCAGGTAGCGCGGCTGCACGCCGGGTTGCAGGGTTCGCAGCGTCTCCAGCGCAAAACGGGCCACGTCCACACACACGCCGCTGGGGGCTGCAAAAAAGGCGTCAGGCGCCAGGATGGGCATGCGCCCGCTAGCCTGGCGCTGGGTTTCAGACAGCTGCATCGCGCGGTCTGTGTCGTACCGGAACCGCGCGCCAATCCAGGCGTTGATGTCTTCTGGGCTCTGCCAGCGCTGCAGCGCTTCGTCGTATGTCGGCGCGTCGATGAATGGGCCACGCGGGGCAAACGCCGCCTCGGGGGCGTCGGAGTTGGGATCCGCGGCCTGTGGGACTGCACTGCAGCCACTGAGCGCCGCCAACGTCGTGAACGTCGCCAATAGCCATGCACACGACGTAAAGAACGACCGCCTCGCCCCTTCAGGCGCCGCGGGGCGCAAGTTGACCAAAAAAACAGGGGAAGACGAAGAATAAAAACGTCGGTACATGAAAAAACCACCTTGTTGGGCTGCCCAAGCATAGGCTTTAGGCGCTCGGGTGTCTTCAATTGGATGACCGCCGCTGACCAGTGCTACCTCACGCCGCTGCCCCACCCCAAGGCGCAGGGTCTGGCGCCCAGCCGTCGTTATCGACAATGTCCAGCAAGGCGCCCACACTGCTCCCCAGATCCACGGACAACACCTCGACCGCCGCTTGTGCCCCGGCATCGCGGCGCTGCGCCGTGGTCACAAAAGCGGTAAACGCGGCCCAGTCGCGCGCCATGTGGTCCACCAGAATGCGCGCCAGCTCATACGACAGCAGGTTGCCGTCGTCGGTGCGCTGAAACGACGTGCCCGCCCAGAACTCCTGCATGCGCTCGGGCGTCCAGAAGCGTTGGTGCAGATGGTGCAGTTGCGCGGGGGTGTGCTGTGCTGGTGGCGCGCCCTTCAGGCGGCGCTCGGTGTTGACGGCCAGGCCCTCGTCCAGCCAGGTGGGCAGGTGCAGGTGGGCCAGCGCGCTGTGCGTCATCTCGTGGGCAATCACCGGCTCGATGGCTGCCAGGTCGGCCGCCACGACCACAAAATGCGGGCAGCCGAAGTGGATGAACATGCCGCCGCTGCGCGCAAACTCGCCGTCCTCGCCATAGAACTGCGCCACGTAGTGGTAGTAGGTGTCTTCATCGTCCAGCACCAGCAGGATGCTTTTTTCTGCCACGGGGAAATGCGCCATGCCTTTGAGCAGCCGGTCGATGCGCTGACGCGTGGTGGTCACATAGCGCGCGGTGGCACGCGCCACTGACGGTTCCAGCGGCGACAGGATGAAGCAATCCGCCCCTTCGTGCAGATGCATGTGCGTGCCCAGCGCATCGCGCAGGTGCAGCAGCCAGGCGCGTCGGCCCTGGTTCAGCGCGTCGGCCACGGCCGCCGGTGCGCGATCGCCCGCGCCGTGGGCCCAGGCGTCCAGCGCGGGCCAATCCAGCTGCGGCAGATTCTGTGTGTTTTGCAGATGCCCCCGTACGTCAAAACTCGCAACGCCTGGCGCCTCAAGGTGCTCAGGGGCTGGCTCGGCCTCCCCTGCACCAGATTCACCGGGCGCAGGCACTGCGGCGGACTGCAGGTGGATCTTCACCAGCCAGGCGCCCAGGAACGGCAGCACCCACACACCGCCCGTCAGCATCGTTTTGCGAAAACCTTGCAGACCGGTGCGCACAATCTGGCGGGTGGCCTGGACATTCAGGACCAGCAACACCACGAGCAGAACGAGACCAATCAAGACAGGGGACATGGGCGAATGGGAGCAATCAGCGCCCTCGGTGGTGTCTAACGAATACTACTATTTCGATAGCTGCTAGCGCTTGATAGATAAGCACCAGAGGGCAAAAAGACTCAAAAACTGGCTACTTGATCAAGCCCAGCACATCCTTGAACGCCGGGTGCTCGCAGGTGCCCAGCCATTCAAACGCCACCATCTCGGTGGTCACCAGCTCGGCGCCCGCGCCGGCCAGGCGGTCGAAGGCGGCGTCGCGGTTGCGTTCGGTGCGCGAGCCGCAGGCGTCGGTCACCACCCACACCTCAAACTCGTCCTCCAGCAAATCAAGCGCGGTCTGCAGCAGGCAGACATGGGCTTCGCACCCGGCAATGACGATGGTGCCGCGCTCGGGCTCCTGCTGAGCGGGTTTTTGAAGGTGCTTGGGCAGGCTGCGCGCGTTGCCGCCCTGCTGGGGCTTGGCCGGGGGGCGCAGCCATTCGCCCAGGCCTTCTTCGGCGGCACTGAAGTGCATCTTGGCCAGGGTCTTCTGGCACAGGGCACGCAGCGCGGGGTCGTTCGCACCCAGTCGCGAGGGGTTTTGCTCGGTGCCCCACACGGGTACGTCCAGCATGCGGGCCACCTCGGCCAGGCGGCGGGCGTTGGCCAGCACGGCGGGGCCTTCAAAGATGGCGGGCATCAGGCGCTCCTGGTAATCGACCAGGACGAGTTGGGATTCGGTGGCGTCAAGCAGCATGGTGGGACCGTTTCTGTATTCGTTGAATCGCTGTGCGGGCGCAGCGTCGGAGGCAATGGCGCATTGTCGCAGCCCGAGCCCGGGGTTTTCAGGTGCGAAGGACGGACTGCAGCGCGGAGGCCAGCGGCCCGGCCATGGGCACGGCGTTGCTCGGGTGCGGGATGCAGTCCGTGCTCCACACCTCCCCCACCCCGGCTTCATGCAGCACCTGCAGCGCATCGCCCGCAAACAGTGCGTGCGTCACAGCCACATCCACCGATGCCGCGCCCGCCTGCAGCAGCAGCCGCGCCGCCAACGCCAGCGTGCGGCCGGTGCTGGCCATGTCGTCCAGCAGCACCACGGCCCGGCCCTGTGCTTTGAGTGGGGGCAGTTCGATGGCGACATCGCGGTCGCCATGGCGGACCTTGGTACAGACAGCATGGTCAAAACCGTGGCGGGCGGCGGCCTGGGCGATCCACTGGGCGGATTCGCCGTCCGGGCCTACCAGGAGTGCATTGGGGCGCCGATCAGCGATCAGATCGGCCAGTGGCTCGGCGCCGCTGAGCACCACCGCCTGCGGCACAGGGATGGCCTGCTCCAGCCGCTCGATGCGGTGCAGGTGCGGGTCCACCGTGATCACCGCGTCGAACAGGCCCGCCAGAAACCCGCCCACCACCTGCTGGCTCACGGCCTCGCCAGGGTGGAAGGCGATGTCCTGCCGCATATAGGCCAGGTACGGCGCTACCAGCGTGAGCTGCTGCGCGCCCAGGCTGCGGGCCGTGCGCGCGGCCAGCAGCAGTTCCACCAGCTTTTCATTGGGCTGGTGCAGGCTGCGCAGCAGCACCACCCGCCGGGGCAGGCGGCCCGCAGCGCTGACGGGCAAACGCAGCTTGAGTTCACCATCGGGGAAGCGGTGGCGCTCGACGGCCTGGGCAGTCATGCCAGCTGCCTGCGCCAGGCGCAGCGCAGGGGCCTCTTCGTCGGCAAAGTACAGCAGACACGCTTGGTGGGGGGCAACAGTCACTGTCAGAACTCCACAAAAACCTTGGGCACCTCGTCGGCGGTCCCCAGGCGGTAGCCGCTGTCCCCCTCGCACGCGTGGCGCGCAAACTCCAGGTCGGCCGGGTAGCTGGCATGCACGCGGTACAGCACGTCCCCGGCAGCCACGGTGTCGCCCAGCTTGTGCATCAGGTCCACCCCCGCGCCGGGCACCTTGGGCGCACCGGCCAGTCGGGCCACGCGGGCGATCTGGTAGTTGTCGATGCCCGCGACCACGCCGCTGGCGGGGGCCACCACGTCCAGTGTCAGTACACCCAGTGCCGGGTGGTTGTGGTCAAACCCTGTGCCGCCCTGGGCGGCGATGATGGCGTTCATGCGCGCCAGCGCCCGGCCGGAGTCAAGAATGTCGCGCGCAATCGCGTAGCCGTCGCCGCCGCGCACATCAGGGTCGCACTCGATCAGGCGCCCAGCCAGGCGCAGCGCCTTCTGCCGCAGGTCGTCGGGTGCGCGCGGATCGTTCTGCAGCACGCGCATCACGTCGCGCGCCTCCAGCACCGGGCCCACGCCGTTGCCCACGGGCTGGCGGCCATCGGTGATGACCACGTCCAGCGACAGGCCCATGCGCCGCGCCACATATTCAAACAGGCGGCGCAGACGCTGTGCGTCGGGCATGGAGCGCACCTTGGCCGTGGGGCCGATGGGAATGTCGAGCACGAGGTGCGTGGCACCGGCCGCCACCTTTTTGGACAGGATGGACGCCACCATCTGCCCGGCAGAGTCGATGGACAGCGGCCGCTCCACCGAGATCAGCACATCGTCGGCGGGCGACAGGTTGGCCGTGCCGCCCCAGGCCAGGCAGCCCCGGTAGTCGCGCACGATGTCGGCCAGCTGCTCCAGCGGCAGCTCGACCTTGGCCAGAACCTCCATGGTGTCGGCCGTGCCGGCAGGCGAGGTGATGGCACGCGAAGACGTCTTGGGGCACAACATGCCGTGCGCCGCCACTATGGGCACAACCAGCATGGTGGTGCGGTTGCCCGGTATCCCGCCAATGCAGTGCTTGTCCACCACCAGCGGTTCGTGCCAGTCCAGGCGCCGGCCGCTGGCCACCATGGCATCGGTGAGGAAGAACACCTCCTCCCGGTCCAGCTCGCTGCGGTGGCAGGCCACTACAAAGGCGGTGAGTTCGATCTTGGAATACCGGTGGTCGGCGATGTCGCGCACGATGGCGCCGAAGTCCTCGCGGGTGAGGCGCTCGCTGGCGATCTTGCGGAACAGCGCGCCCATCGATTCGGGAGGCTCGGCCTGGGCGACCGACACGGTGTGGCCGTTGTCCACGCCCAGCTGGGCAAACGCGTCTTCCGACAGGCCCAGCTCGTTGCAACCCACGATGGCAGGGTCGTCCACCACGTTGACCGTGGCCAGGATACGGCGGCCATTGGCGCGCACCTCGATCTTGGACAGGGCCTGGAAGCCCTCCGCCCGGTATACGGCGCAGTCACGGTGCAGATAGGCCACGTTTTCGCGCCAGGTGTCTATCGCCACGCGGCGCAGGGCCAGTTGGGAGCGGGGTGGCGCGTCGGCCGAGGCGGATGGCGCTGGGGGCGCTGAGGCTGTTGATGAAGAAGAGGAAGGCTCGGCATGCATTGCGCCAGCCTAACTCCAAAGAGCATTCCAGCGCCTCGGGAACACCCTGCGCCTCAGCGTTGACCCAGCGGAAATTGCGGGCTGCATGACCTGGGTCAAGTCGACGCTGCCCTTCCCATCACTCAGGCTGCAAGCGCAGCAACCGGCCTTGCGGGCTGTCAGTCACCATATAGAGCAAGCCATCCGGCCCCTGGCGGACATCACGGATACGTTCGCCATTGCCTTGCAGCAGTTTTTCCTCACGCTGTACCTTGCCGCCAGCCACCTCCAGGCGGTGCAGGGTGCCAAATTTGAGCGAACCGATGAACAGGCTCCCCTGCCACGCTGCGCCATAGCGCGCGCTGGTCAGAAAAGCCACGCCCGACGGCGCAATCGACGGCACCCAGTAGTGCAGCGGCTGCTCCATGCCCGCCTTGGCTGTGCCTTCGCCCAGCTTGCCGCCGCCGTAGTTTTCGCCATAGGTAATCACCGGCCAACCGTAGTTGCGGCCCGGCTGGGGTTGGTTGATTTCGTCGCCACCCTGTGGGCCGTGTTCGTGCATCCACAGCTTGCCGTCTGGCCCCAGCGTTGCGCCCTGGGGATTGCGGTGGCCGTAGCTCCAGATCTCGGGCAAGGCGCCAGGTTGTTTGGCGAACGGGTTGTCGGGCGGCACAGCGCCTTCGGGGGTGATGCGGATGATCTTGCCGTGGTGGTTGTCGAGCTTTTGGGCATCGTCCTTGCGGTGGTAGCGGTCACCCAGGGTCAGGAACAGGTTGCCATCCGCAGCCTGCACGATGCGGCAGCCAAAATGCAGGCTGCTGTCGACCTTGGGCCGCTGGCTGAAGATCACCTTGACGTCTTGCAGGCTGCGAGCATCCTCGGACAGCGTGGCCCGGGCCAGCGCCGTGCTGTTGCCACGTGCGCCCGCCGCTGCGGGCTCGGAAAAACAAAAGAAGATGCGGCGGTTGCGGGCAAAGGCGGTGTCTGTCACCACGTCCAGCAGACCACCCTGCCCGCCTGCTGCCACAGCAGGCACTCCCGCCAGTGGGGGGCTGACCTGCCCGCTGGCACTGACAACCCGCATGCGCCCCGGCCGCTCAGTGATCACAAACTGCCCCTGCGGCAAAAAGGCCACCGCCCAAGGGTGATCCAGGCCCTGGGCCACGGGCACCAGCGCCACCGCCGGTGTGGTGTTCTGGGCGTCAGCACTGACCGAAACCCCTGCCACTACCAAAAAGATAGCTGCTTGCGCTTTTACAGCAAGCGCTGGAGGCATTTTTGACTTGAATTTCATAAGGCTGCGCTCCTGAAAAAGCGATGGAAACCCCCCGTCCCCGGGCGACGCCCGAGGTGCATCGTCGGAGTGTGCCTGCAGGGGCTTCCAGGGCCTTGTGATCCCTGGGGAAACCCGGGGTTTTGATTTACTTCAACGAAATCAACGGCTTGCAAAGGTGATTATTTTCGATAAGCAAGCGTTGCGTGTTACCCTTCGCCCCCATGTCCCGATGGCTTTGCATACTTCTCCTGGCCTGCGCCACCACCGCCCAGGCTGCGCCGCAAGCGGCAAACCCTGACGATATGGACCGTTTCATCACGGACAAAGGCCTGCTGACGCGGCTGGAAGACGTGAGCCACAAGGTGGCGGACCGGGCCCACACCGTGGCCGACCAGGCATCCTCCCTGGTGGTCAACGCCATGGGGTTTCTGGGCGTGCCCTATAAGCGTGGTGGCAGCAGTGCCGAAACAGGCTTTGACTGCAGCGGCTTCGTGCGTGCCATGTACGAACAGACCGTGGGCCTTTTGCTGCCCCGCCGTGCAGATCAGCAAGCTGCCGCCACCCAGGTCATCGACAAAAAAGAACTCCAGCCGGGTGATCTGGTGTTCTTCAACACCATGCGCCGCAATTTCAGCCACGTGGGCATCTACGTGGGGGACAACAAGTTCATCCATGCTCCCCGCAGCGGCGCCCAGATCCGTGTGGAAGACATGGGCGTGGCCTACTGGGCCCGCCGCTTCAATGGTGCGCGCCGCGTGGCGGGCAATGCCGACGGCGAGTCCGCGCAAGCCAAGTAACCACCAGCCTGCGGCACCGGTTACTTTTTGATCTCGTACACCGTTTCGGTGCTGCGGATCGGGCCTCCCACCACATTCACCGGCCCCAGCGAAGGGTCACGCAACATGGCTTTGGCCGTGGCCATGTCGGCCTGATAGCGTGCCCGGGCCTGGGACTCACAGCTTCTGCGCTCCGCCGCAGCCATGGTGCGGCATTCCTCCAGGCTGACCTTGATGCCTCCACCTGCCTCGCGGATGGCGGTCTGGTAGCGTTGCTGAGGGGTCGTGTCCGGTACCGCACCGCGCGCCAGCGAAGCCTCATCGCCATTTTGTGCGGCCGCAGTGGTGGGCAGCGCCACGGCGCCACCCAAGGCCAGCGCGGCCATCAACACCAGGGAGAAAGAACGGGTTTTAGGGATTTGGGTCATCAGTCTTCCTTAAAGTGCAGACGCTTGAATGTAGGGCCCAGCGCACGCTGGCTTGGCAAGCACCCGCCGCACCAGGATGTCAGACAGCACCCACAACCCGCTACCGACCGCTTGCAGCGTCATCCAACGGCGCCGACACGCGGAGCGAAAGCACGGCGAGAACAGGCGACGGCGCTCCACCAGACGGGACGCCCACAGGGCGCGTTGTCCGACACCCCCACTTTCCCGCCTTACTTAGAGTCAGCGCATCGCCGTCGTAACAACACAAGGGGAAACAATTATGGTGTCATTGATCGGAACGCTGGTGGTCGGTCTGGTGGTGGGTCTTCTGGCCCGGGCCTTCAAGCCGGGGGATGACAAACTGGGGTGGATCATGACCGCACTGCTCGGGGTGGCGGGTTCATTTCTGGCCAGCTATCTGGGCCTGGCCATGGGCTGGTACCAGCAGGGCGAGGCCGCAGGCTGGATCGCATCGGTGGTGGGCGCCATGCTGCTGCTGGCGGTATACAGCCTTGTAAAGGGCAAAAACTGATGAAATGATGGATTCACTGCTACTGTTGGCAGCCGCCCCTTCTTTCACCGACATTTCATTCAATACCACCCAACCATGCCCACTTCCCTGCAGATGGCAGCTGGCAATCCCGCCTTGGCTGCCGCCGTGCAACGCAGCCGCAAATTGCTCCATCGGCGTGCCCTGGTGGCTGCCGCCGCCAGTGCCGTTCCCGTGCCCGGGCTCGATTGGGCGGTGGATGCCGCGCTGCTCTCACGCCTGCTACCGCAGATCAATGCCGAGTTCGGCCTGTCGGCGGCGCAGATTGACCAACTCGACCCGAACAAGCGCGAGCAGGTGCAAAAAGCGGTGAGCCTTGTGGGGTCGGTGCTGATCGGCAAGCTGATCACGCGCGAGCTGGTCATCCGCGCCACGCAGACCGTGGGTCTTCGCCTGACGACCAAACAGGCCGCCAAATATGTTCCTCTCGCGGGCCAGGCTGTGGCTGCCACCATTGGCTATGCCACGCTGCGCTACCTGGGCGAGCAGCACTTGAAGGACTGCGTTCGCGTGGTGCAGGAGGCACAGCTGCAGCTGCCCGCACCCAAGGCATCTCGTTAATCCTGCTGAGAACCTGCTAGTGTCCTGAGTTGGAAGTTCGTTGATGAAATAAAGATGTCGAAATCGTCGCCAGGCAAGGCGCAAACCACAGCGATAGCCGTAGCTATCGCGAGGATTTGCAACGCAGTATGGCGGCGATTCTGGGCGTCTTTATGAAATGAATTTCCAACTCAGGACACTTGGGCTACGCCGCAGATGGCGTAGCCCTAGCGTCTGGGCACATCAATCGGCCTTGAAACCCGTGGCGGCCACCGCTTTGCCCCAGGTCACCGTGTCGGCGGCAATGGTGCGGGCAAAGTCGTGCTGGCTGGTGCCCGTCACGCGGAAACCGGCCTCTTCCATCTTGGCCTTGCCTTCAGGCGACTGCACGGCCCGCACGATGTCGGCATTGAGCTTGGCAATGATCTCGGGGGCGTCTTGGTGGGTGCCACGATGCCAAACCACGATGAGAACTCCAGATTGGCGTAGCCCTGCTCCTTGATGGTGGGCACATCGGGCAGCGTGGGCGTGCGCGTGGCCCCGGTGGTGCCCAGCGCGGCGAGCTTTCCAGCCTTCACGTTGGGCGCGGCCAGCCCCACGCTGGCAAACACGCCCTGCACGTCGCCACTGAACAGGCCGCCCAGCGCATCCGACGTGTTCTTGTAGTGCACGGGCTCTGGCTTGAGCTTGACCGCGTCGCCAAACATGAAGGCACCAAAATGCCCCGGCGTGCCCGCGCCAAAGGTTGCCAGGAACAGGCCCCTTTGCTGCTTGGTCCAGTCCACAAACTCCTTCACGTTGCGTGCCGGCACCTTTTGGGGGTTGACCAGCAGCACAAAGTCGGACGTGACCACCTGACTCACAGCGGCGAAGTCCTTGGCCGGGTCGTAGGGCAGCTTGTTGTAGCTGCTCGGGGCGATGCTGAGCTGGCCTGTCTCGCCCAGCATGATCGTGTAGCCGTCCGGCGCGGCGCGGGCTGCCTCGCCCGCAGCAATGAGGCCGCCCGCGCCAGGTTTGTTGTCCACGATCACGCCCAGGTTGCCCCAGCCTTCCGACAACTTTTGCGCCAGCAGGCGCGCGACGATGTCGGGCCCCGTGCCCGCCGGAAAGCCCACGATGATGCGCACCGGCTTGTTCGGATATGCGCCACCACTGGCTTGCGCCTGCGCGCCCGACCAGGGCAGCAGGCTGGCGGCCACAGTGACTGCTGCGGCAAGCAGCGTGCGGCGTGTGCCGCTTTTTCGTGCAGCGGCGGCGGGGGCGGAATGGAAAGAAGGCTTCATGGTTGTCTCCAGGAGTTCTGTCAGGCGGGTCAAGGGAAAAAAGAATGCAGCGAGGGGTGGTCAGAAGGAGGAACCGGGCTTCTAAAGCAGCTCGAAAAAACGCATGACCACAGCGTCGGGATAGCGGGCACCCGTGCCCACAAACATGCGCTCGCCCATCCAGGAGAGCGCGGGGGCAGCGGTCTCGAAACTCGGGCTGCAGCGGAAGTAGATCTGCGCCGGGTCCACCGGCTCGCCGCGCACTAGGCGGGCAATCAGCTCCGGCGGCCCGGAGCGCACGGCCCGGTTCTGTACATAGATGAAGTCGCCTGCGTCGGTCTCCAGCACGTAGCGCGCGTCCAGCTCTGACAGCCGGTCATTCACGATGAGCTGAAAATCCGCACCACCCGGCAGCACCCGGGCGCTCCAGCCATCGCCCGTGGCGGTACCGCCGATGATGGGAATCAGGCGGCGCAGGCCATGCACGGTCTGCCCCACCTGCTGGGGTGCCCCCACTTCCACACGCAGGTCGGCAAAGAACTTCAGCCGAGGTTCGGCCAGGGTCGGTAGGTCAGGCATAAGAGGGCTTGGGCTACAGAATTAGTCATGACTTACGCAAAACAGGGGTCAGGCAAGCGGTTCACCCCAGAGCGAGGCGGCCGCTGCATCCCGGTTTGCGTAAGCCCTATTGGTTATAAACCTAGCGTAAATCCCGTGGCGCAAACCCCCTGTCATCCCAGAGGATGACAACGCAATGACACGGCGTAACCCCCACCCCTGCCCGCCATGAGGCAATGGACCCCTTCCCCACCGTCTGCCACTGGCAGGCAGGCCACCACGGGCCCGGCGGGCCATGCGCTGGCAGGCATGGTGCACCGGCTGGGCGAGCCCGGTTTTGCAACTGGCTTGCTGCAGGACCTGGCCCCTGTGCTGCCCGCTGCCTCGTGGTCGGTGTACCGCACAGGGCATCGCTGCAAGCCCACGCTGTTCATGTCGGCCAGCCTGGGCGTGCCAGACACCACGCAGGACTGCTGGTGGGCCTACCTCTCAGGCCCCTACCGCCATGACCGCACCTGGGGCCGCTCCTTTGACGAAGCGGCGCCCGCAGAATCCCCTACCCGCCTGTGCCACCTGACGGCCCGGGAGGTCGATGGAGAGCATCGCGCCCGGGTGTACGAGGCCCATGGCGTGGCCGAGCGCGTGTCGGTGGTCGAATACGAAAGCGATGGATCGGTATTTGCCGTCAACTTCTACCGCCACCAGCACCAAAAACCCTTCCGCGATGCCCACATCGGCGGCTTCGAGGTGGTGGCGCCCGTGCTGCTGGCGCTGGCACGCAAACACATTGCACTGTCGCACAGCGACACCCTGGCGCCCGCCGTCTGGCCACAGTCTGGAAGCGCCGGCTTGGCATTGCCGCAGGCCGAACACCCCGTCCGGCACGGCACCCTGCCCGCCAGCTTGCCCGCGCTGCGTGAGCGCCTGCTGCGCCTTCACGCCGACTTCACGGACCGCGAGCTGGACGTGTGCGCCCGCCTGCTGCAGGGCATGACACACGAGGGCATCGCCAGCGACCTGGGGCTGGGCGTGCCCACGGTCAAAACCTACCGTAACCGCGCCTTTGCGCGCCTTGGCATCCACTTTCGCAACGAGCTGTTTGCGCGGGTGCTGAGCGGTTAGCACGAAGGCCACTGCCCACGTAGGGTGCGACGCGGGGGGCAAGTCCCTCGCGAACGGAGCAGCTCGGTTGCGCTACAGCCAGCGATATCCAGGCCCAGATCCGTCCGCCAAGCCGATTGACTGCCGAAGGCTGTCCTTGCGTTGTCTGCGGCGGCCCCACTCACCGCAGCACCTTCCACCATCCCCCCTGTTCCAACTGATTTCCTGGAGGTGCAGCGCATCTGTGGCCTGTGTCCGGCGCGCCGCAGTGCGGCTTCATCCCCACTTAATCTTGGCCGCGTCCAATGCAGTTTGTGGGCAGTCAGTCCACATGTTCAAACCCACTGACACCAACATTCACCATGAAACTGCACATCACCGCCCTTGTTCTCGCCCTTGGTTCTACCGCTGCATTTGCGGGCCCCACCTGCAACGTTCCAGAAGAAAAATGGATGAAAGAAGCCGACTTCAAGGCAGGGCTCGCAAAGCAGGGCTACCAGATCCGGACCTTCAAGGTCAGCAAAGGCAAGTGCTACGAAATCTATGGCCTGGACAAGGCGGGCAAGAAGGTGGAGATCTATTTCGACCCCGCCACTGGCGCTGAAATCGAGCGCAAGTAAGCCCGAGCGAAGCGTCCCGTCCTGCCCCTCGCCTGCACCCCGAGTCGCCCATGAAGCCCGTCCCTCTCCACCACCCCCCTGCCGCCACCAAGGTGTGGGACCCGTTTGTCCGCATTTTTCATTGGAGCCTGGTGAGCTGCGTGGTCCTGAACCAGTTTGTTCTGGAGCCCGGAAAAACAGCACACGAGTGGGTGGGCTACACCGCCAGCGCCCTGGTGCTGGCGAGGCTGGTCTGGGGCTTCGTAGGCAGCCGCCACGCCCGGTTCAGTGACTTTTTCCCCACCCCGCGCAGACTGGCAAAGCACCTGGGCGCACTTCGCAATGGCGAGCATCCGGTCTACGTGGGCCACAACCCCCTCGGGGCGCTGATGATGCTGGCCTTGATGGCCATCGTTCTGGCCCTGGGCGTAACGGGGTGGATGCAAACCACCGACACATTCTTCGGCGAAGAATGGCTGATGGAGTTGCACGAGGTGCTGGCCAACGGACTGCTGCTGGCGGCAGGGTTGCACGCTGCGGCGGCCATCGTGATGGGGCGGCTGGAGCGGGTGCGCCTCGTGCGGGCCATGGTCACCGGCACCAAGCAGCACTTTTGACGGACCAGGTTCGCATGCGACTGTTGCTGCTGGAAGACGATCACACTCTGGGCGAAGGCTTGCGGGATTTTCTGCAGCACGACGGCTATCTGGTGGACTGGTGCACCACCCTGGCGCAAGCCCGGGGCCTGGTGACAGAGCCCTACGACGCCTGGCTGCTGGACTGGAACCTGCCCGACGGCTCCGCCCTCGACTGGCTGCGCAGCCTGCGCGCCAAAGGGGCCAAGACACCGGCTCTGGTGCTCACCGCGCGGGATATGCTCAGTGACCGCATCCATGGACTGGACAGTGGGGCCGACGATTTTCTGGTCAAGCCCTTTGCCCCCGAAGAGTTGTGTGCCCGGCTGCGCGCCCTGTTCCGCCGCATGGCCGGCGGCGCGCCCTGCAAGGCATTCGGCGCGGTCGATGTGCTGCTGGCCGACAAAGAAGTGCGGCTGCACGGCCAGCGGGTGGAGCTGACCGCCCGTGAATGGGCGGTGCTGGAGGCGCTGGTGTTGCGCGCGGGGCGCACGGTTTCCGCGTCGGATCTGGAGGCACTGGTGCTGGGGCTGGAAAGCGACCTGGCCAGCAACGCGCTGCAGGTGCACGTTTTCAATCTGCGCAGCAAATTGGGCAAGGACGTGATCCAGACGGTGCGGGGCATGGGCTACCGCATTCCTGCACCCGTTTCCCCGCCGACGGCCCTAACGGCCTCTAAAGGCTAACGACATGGGTATGCGCACGGGCGAGACAAAACCGCCGTCCATCCGGGGGCGCCTCGTCCAATCGCTGCTGTTTATCTCCATCGCGTTCGGCCTGTTGACCTCCGTCGTCGTCTGGTACGTGATCGCCCACGAAATGGGCGAACTCATGGACCAGGAACTGCGAGAGGCTGCTGAGATTTTTCACAGCGTCATGGCCATCCAGCCCGATCTGACCACCAGCGGCCCAAGCGCCACCAAACACTTTTCGTATGAGGAACACCTGGTCTGGCAGGTGGTGGACGCTCCGTCGGGCCGCGTGAAAAGCCGCTCGCACAAGGCCCCCGAGCTGGCCTTGCAAACCGCCCCCACCGAGGCGATCGCCTGGACGCAAGACGGGCAATGGCGCGCCTTCACGTCGGTATTCAGCCAGCACCCCGGACATTTCCTGGTGGTGGCACAAAGCCGCACGGAGCGCGACGAGGTGCACGGTGAAGTGGTCTGGTACACGCTGATGGCGGCACTGTCGATGGGCCTGCTGTCGGCCCTGCTGATGAATTGGCGCATCCGCCAGGAGCTTCGCCCACTGGCAGCGCTGGGCCAGGGCGTGCAGCACTATGACCCCCTTCGGCCCGACACCGCGCCCAAGGCCGCACCGAGGCAGGAGCTGCATCCCATCGAGCAGGCCATTGGCGACCTGGGGCACCGGCTGGCGCAGCGGATCATCAGCGAACGTGCGTTCACCTCGCACGCGGCCCATGCCCTGCGCACGCCCGTGGCGGGTATCGACGTGCAACTGGCCCTGGCGATCAAAGAGGCCCCCGAGTCTATAAGGCCGCGCCTGGTGCGCGCGCGCGACGCTGCGGGCAGGCTCGGTCGGGTCATGCAAGCGCTGCTGATGATGTTTCGCAGCGGCATGGAGCCACAGCGCCAAAACGTTGACCTGCGCCAGCTCATCGATGCGCTGGCGTTTCACGACATGGCCATCTCCATCCAACAAACCATCCCAGTGAACGCCGACCCCGATCTGCTGGCCGCCGCGTTGCTGAACCTGCTGGACAACTCGCACCGTTTCAACGCCCACCAGGTCACCATCACGGCGCTGCAGGAGGGCGCAGACACCGTGTTGCGCGTGCAGGACGATGGCGATGGCTGCCAGCCCCACACCAAAGCCCGTTTACAGCAATCGCTGCAGCAGCAGGCCTATGGCGAAGGCAGCGCCATGCGCGGCCTGGGGCTGGTGCTGGCCGACCTGGTGGCACGCGCGCACGGGGGCCACACGGTGCTGCCAGACTGTGCTCCGGGCTTTGGCATTGAGCTGCGATGGCCCGCCGCCCTGCCCCGTTCTACGGACTGACGATGCGCCTGACCCGCCCCGCAATAATTCGAATCCCACTACAAAAAGAGACCCCATGAGACGCCCCCCCAAAGCCACAAAACCCTCGCAAATCGCGCCCCTTTGCATCGCACTGTCCAGCCTGGCAAGCGCCTTGCACGCCCACGCCGAAGCGCCCATGCACACCGACGATGCGGGCACGCTGACCCAAGGCGCCATGAAGCTCGAAGGTGTCTTCGGCCGCGATGACAAGACCCGAGGTGCCGATCTGCTCTTTGGCGCTGGCGTCGCGCCGCAGCTGGAAATGGAGGTCTCGCTCGCACGCGCCAAAGACACGGCCATGGGCGCATCCACCACCTTCCATGGGCATGGCTGGGGTGTGAAGTGGGTGCCCATCCAGAACGAAACGGGCTGGTCGGTGGGTGCGCGGTTCGACATGGGCCACACCCGCGTTCGCGACCACGCCACCCCGCAGCGCTTCACCGAGCGCGAAACCGCCCTCACAGCGCTGGCCAGCTACCGGTTGGCCAATGCGCAGGTGCTGCACCTCAATGCCGGCCACAAAACCGTCAGGGCACAAGGCGCCCGCCACCGTGCGGCCACCTGGGCCGTGGGCTATGAGATTCCGCTTACTGAACAACTACAGCTCACGTCTGAGGTGTATGGCGAACAAAGGTCGCGCCCGGACAAGGCAGTGGGCCTGCGCTACGCCATCACCGACGGGCTCAAAGCATCCGCCGCCGTGGGCCGTGGCAATGGCCGCACGTTCAGCCAAGTGGGCATGGCCTGGGAGTTCTAGGCGCGGTCTGGGACGCCGCCGCCACGGCACAATCGGCGGCCTATGCCTGCATCCGGTGCCCGCCCCACAGAACCCATCCCGCCCCGCTCTGACCGGGCGGCGTTGGTACAGGCCTGGGTGCAGGCCCTGCGCACCCAGGCCGGGCCAGTCCAGCTGCAGGCGCTAGCGCCCCTGAGTGATGCGGAAGCCGCACGCGTAGTGGCTCTGCTGCGCCACGACGCGCCCCACAAGTCTGTTCAACCCGACCGCCCTGCCCCCGAAAGCGCCCACAACTCTGGCATAACCACCGGCCACTTCCGCCCGCGCATCACCCTCATGACCCTGGGCCGGGGCGACGGCCTGCTGGGCATGGCGCCCCAGGGCAAGCTGGGGCCGCGCGGCGACAGCGTGACGCTGGTGCAGATTGACTGGACCTACCGCACTGACGATGGCGCCCACTGGCAGACGCCTGCCCCCACGTCCATCCTCAACGCCCGCCCTGCCCCGGTGCAAGACCTGTTCGACACCGGCGGCCCGGTTGTGCGCATGCAGCGCAACCTGGGCGCCGAGGCCGACGCCATGGACCGCGTGTGGGATCTGGGCCTGATCCCCGTCGATGCGAACAAGCTGCAATGGCGCCACCGCGCCGCAGCCGCCACGCTGGGCCCCGTGTGGACGCTGGCGCAGGAGGCGCACTTTGGTGACTTCTGGGCCGAGCAGATTCCCCAACTGCGCGCCGAGGGCTGGAGCGTGGTGGTGCAGCCCGGCTTTGCGCACGAAAGCGTGCCCGTGTTGCGCTGGAAGCTGCTGATCGCCCCCGACACGGGCGAACTGCTAGGCAAGGAAGTGGACGGCCCGCTGGCCGCACGCGAACGCCCCGTGCAAAAGCTGCAACTGCCCGAGCGCGAAGGCGCCTGGCTGCTCAGCCTGGGCATAGAGATCGACGGCGAAACGCTGGACCTGGCGCCCATGCTGGCCGACCTGTTGCGCCGCGACGCCCGTTGGCTCAACGCGCAGCAGATGGCCGCCATCGACGACATCGCCATCATTTCGCTGCGCGCACCCGGCGGCAAACGCATCGACGCGCCCGCCGGGCCGCTCAAGGCCATCGTGGGCGCCATGGTCGATCTGCTGACCGACCCCACCCGTAACCAGCGCAAGGATGGCGATCCGCTGCACCTGGGAGCGTGGGAGGCCCGCCGCATCGAAGCCCTGCGCGCCGGGCTGGTGCTGGCCCACCGCGTGGGCACGGTCAATGGCTGGAACAACGACTGGCAGCTGCAGGGCGACATGGGCCTGGCCCAGCTCGCCAAGCGCCTGCGCACCATCGGCACCCCGCAGCCGGTGGCCGCACCGCAGGGACTTCAGGTGCAACTGCGCCCCTATCAACTGGAGGGCCTGGCCTGGCTGCAGTACCTGCGCGCGCAGGGCCTGGGCGGCATATTGGCCGACGACATGGGCCTGGGCAAAACCGCACAGGCGCTGGCCCATGTGCTGGCCGAAAAGGAGGCCGGGCGCCTGACCCGCCCCGCCCTGGTGGTGCTGCCCACCTCACTGCTCTTCAACTGGCAAGCCGAGGCCGCCCGCATGGCCCCCAGCCTGCGCGTGCTGGCGCTGCACGGCGCGAGCCGTGGCCAGCGCTACCTGCAGATGGCCGACCACGACCTGGTGCTGACCACCTACCCACTGCTCTGGCGTGACGTGGACGCGCTGGCCGCACAGCCATTCCACCTGCTGATCCTGGACGAAGCACAGATGGTGAAGAACGCCGGCAGCCGCAGCGCCCGCGCCCTGCGCAAGCTGCAGGCCCCGCACCTGCTGTGCCTGACGGGCACGCCGCTGGAGAACCACCTGGGCGAGCTGTGGGCACAGTTTGACTTCCTGATGCCCGGGTTTCTGGGCGATGTGCGCAGCTTCAACGCCCGCTGGCGCAAGCCCATCGAAGAAAACGGCGAAACCCTGCGCGCGCAGCTGCTGTCCCAGCGCGTGCGCCCCTTCATCCTGCGCCGCCGCAAGCAGGACGTGGCGACCGAACTGCCACCGCGCACCGAAGTCATCCAGCGCGTGCAGCTGCAAGGCAAACAGCGCGAGCTGTACGAGGCGGTGCGTACCACGGCCGACAAACAGGTGCGCCGTGCGCTGGAGCGCCAGAGCTTTGACGGCGCGCAGATCACCATCCTCGATGCACTGCTGAAACTGCGCCAGGTCTGCTGCGACCCGCGCCTTGTCAAAGGAACAACGAAAACGGCCCACACCATGGAGCGCGCCAAGCTAGAACTACTGGCCGACATGCTGCCCGCCCTGGTCGATGAAGGCCGCCGCGTGCTGGTGTTCTCGCAGTTCACCGAAATGCTGGGCTTGGCGGCCGAGCTGCTCGACACCCTGGCCCTGCCCTACCTCACCCTGACGGGCCAGACGCCACCCCGCCAGCGCGGCGCAGTGGTGCGGCAGTTCCAGGCGCAGGACGAGACCAGCGCCCCCATCCTGCTCGTCAGCCTCAAGGCCGGCGGCCTGGGCCTGAACCTCACGGCCGCCGACACCGTGATCCACCTCGACCCCTGGTGGAACCCCGCCGTGGAAGAACAGGCCACCGCCCGCGCCCACCGCATCGGGCAAGACCAGCCCGTGTTTGTCTACAAGCTGGTGGTGGAAGGCAGCATCGAAGAACGCATGCTGGAGCTGCAAGCCCGCAAGGCTGCGCTGGCCCAGGGCGTGCTGGGCCACGACGCCGAGGGCGCGGTCAAATTCAGCGAGGCCGACCTGCGCGCACTGCTGGCGCCTTTGAGCGAGCCAGTCAACAACCCGCTGGACATTCCGGGCGAAGACGCGCTGCGCTGGGGCGGCACGGGCAAACGGCGGCCCCGGCCGTTGCAGCCACCAGAAGTTTGAGTGGGCGGTTTAAACAACGAAGTGCACGTTGCCAAAAGGTAGGCCCAGACAAGTAAGTGAAGATGACTTGTGTGACCTGCCAGTCAACCCAAGTGCACCATGAACTACACCCATCTGAGCCAAAGCGAACGTTACCAAATCCAATGCCTTCGCGACGTGGGGCTGTCGATCACACAGACAGCCCTGCGCCTGGGGCGCCACCGCAGCACCATTGCCCGCGAGATCAGGCGCAACAGCGGCGCCAGCACGGCGTACCAAGCCCACAGCGCCCATCAACAGGCTCTTGCGCGCCAAAGTGGTCAGACCAACGCTCAGCGCTTTGACGATGCCCAGTGGGAGTTGGTGCTGTCGTATCTGCAGCTGGATCTGTCACCTCAGCAGGCCGCCGCCCGCCTGGGGCTGGAAAAGCGCCTGCGCATCAGCCACACCTGCATCTACAACCGGCTGCGCCGCATGGGACAAGCTGCACCGCGCCTGCGTTGCGGCCAGCGCCGACGCAAGGCACATTCGGGTGCGGGGCAACTGCGCGATCGCGTGGGTATCGCACAGCGCCCCGCCATTGTGGACAAGCGAGCGCGCCTGGGTGACTGGGAGGGGGACACCATCGTCTCAGGTGCGGGTGGACTGGCAGGGCTGGTGACCCTGACCGAGCGACGCTCGCGCTACACACTGGCGCAGCATGTGCAGCGGCGCCAGGCCGAGCCGGTGGGCCAGGCCATCATCGAAATGCTCAGGCACCATCCCAAGCACCGCCACACCCTCACGCTGGACAACGGCAAGGAATTCGCCGAGCACAGGTGGGTGCATAGACGCCTGAAGACGAAGGTGTACTTCGCCGATCCGCACAGCCCCTGGCAGCGGGGGCTCAACGAGAACCACAATGGGCTGCTACGCCACTACTTCCCCAAGGGCAGCGATCTGGGCACGGCCAGCGAAGAGCAGGTGCTCCAAGCCGTGTACCGGCTCAACCACCGACCCCGCAGATGCTTGGGCTGGAAGACTCCGCATGAGGTGTTCCATGGCTACAAAGTGAGCCCAC
This sequence comes from Acidovorax sp. JMULE5, assembly GCF_013376875.1. Taxonomy (GTDB): domain Bacteria; phylum Pseudomonadota; class Gammaproteobacteria; order Burkholderiales; family Burkholderiaceae_C; genus Acidovorax; species Acidovorax facilis. The sequence continues at coordinate 944,446 of NZ_CP035951.1, read as the reverse complement.
TTACACTGGGTACTGGCGCACTTCGTTGTTGAAACCGCCGTGTTTTTGGCCTCTAGCGCTTATCCAGAAAGCGTTAGCAGCTATTAATAATATAGCAATTCAGGCAATTCACGCAGTTCACACCTTTGCGCGCTGCGGGCGCGAAGGGCAGTCGCTACGCGTGCAGGTGCCGTAGAGCGACAACGCATGCTCCTGCAGCCGAAAGCCCTTGGCGTGCGCGATCTCGGCCTGGCGGGATTCGATGGAAGCGTCGTGGAATTCCTCGACCTTGCCGCAGTCCAGGCACACCAGGTGGTCGTGGTGCAAACCGTCGTCCAGCTCATACACCGCGCGGTCCGCCTGAAAGCTGCTGCGCCGCAAAAGGCCCGCCTGCTCCAGCTGGGCCAGCACGCGGTACACCGTGGCCTGGCCCACATCCGTGCGGTTATGCAGCATACGCCGGTACACATCTTCGGCCGTGAAGTGGCGCAGCCCATCGGGCGCCGCCTGCGCGGCCAGAAAGATCTCCAGGATCCTCATGCGCGGCAGCGTGGCCTTAAGCCCTGCCTGCTTGAGCGGGTCCGCGCGGACGCCGGGGTTCGGGTGCAAGCTCATGAAACGGCCCTATTCCAGAGACTAGCCATCACGACCAAGCGGGAAACGGATCGTCAAAGCGCGTCCACGCATGCGGGCCCTGAGCCATCTCCGCATCGGTCAGCAGGCAGGCGTCCAGGCGCTGGCGCAAAGCGGCTTCATCCATGCCGATACCGATCAGCACCAGCTCCTGCCGGGCATCGCCCACGCCATCGGCCCAGTTCTTCTGGATGGCCGACAAGGATTCGGCATCACGCGGCCAGCGATCGCGGGGCACTGCGCCCCACCAAAAGCCTGCGGCGCTATGGCGCGCCACGGCACCGGCCTGCGACCACGACCCCGCATACGCCGGGCGGCTGGCCAGCCAGAAGAGGCCTTTGGACCGCACCACGCCGGGCCACTCGCTTTCTACCCAATCAAAAAAGCGGCGTGGATGGAACGGCACGCGGGCGCGGTAGACAAAGCTGCTGATGCCGTAGGCCTCGGTCTCGGGCGTGTGTTCGCCACGCAACTCGGCAAGCCAGCCGGGTGCCTTGGACGCCTCGTCAAAGTCGAACAGCTTGGTGTCCAGCACCGAGGCCAGTGCCACCTTGCCGAACTGCGACACCTCAATGCGTGCACGCGGGTTCAGGCTGCGCAAGATCGCCATGAGCTGCTCGCGCTGCGCTGCGTCGATCAAATCCACCTTGTTGAGCACGATCACGTCGCAGAACTCGATCTGCTCGATCAGCAAGTCCACCACCGTGCGCTGGTCCTCCTCGCCCAGCGATTCGCCACGGGCCTGCAGGCTGTCGCGCGAGCTGTAGTCCTTGAGAAAGTTGTAGGCATCGACCACGGTGACCATGGTGTCCAGCCGCGCAATGCTCGACAGGCTCTTGCCGTCCTCGCCCGTGAAGGTGAAGGTTTCGGCCACGGGCAAGGGCTCGGAGATGCCGGTGGATTCGATCACCAGCTGGTCGAACCTGCCCTCTTTGGCCAGGCGTTCCACCTCCAGCAGCAGGTCTTCGCGCAGCGTGCAGCAGATGCACCCGTTGCTCATCTCCACCAGCTTCTCATCGGTGCGCGACAGCTCAGCGCCGCCCTGGCGCACCAGGGCCGCATCGATGTTGACCTCGGACATGTCGTTCACGATGACCGCCACGCGGCGGCCCTCGCGGTTGTTCAGGATGTGGTTGAGCAGCGTCGTCTTGCCCGCGCCCAGAAAACCCGAGAGCACGGTGACGGGAAGGCGGGTATGCGGGCGGCGTGGATTGCGGTGGGTGGTGGCAGAGGTCATGGGGGTTGGCGTGCGTGTTGTGTTGCAGCTTGCTCCGGTCGCCGTCTGGCCCAGCACGAACAAATGCAACTAACTTGCGTTAGTGAAGCATAACGCAACTTGATTGCATTTTCAGAAACCTGCGGTAATGCAGGCCTTGGCGCGTACCTTGGCGCCTGTGGCGCGCCTACCTCTCAGGGCGGAGGCTAAGAGCCCGGCAAGACAGGCATGCCACCGTTCCAGACGGCGCGGGCTATCTTTGCCAGCACCGCCAGCCCAAACCATCCCGACACCGAGGACAACACCAGCGCCAGGGCAATAAGGCCTGGCCGCAGGCTGCGATCCACTATCGACTCGGCAGGGTTGCGGGGATTCACCCACACCGGCACGGCTTCGCCCGTGTGCTGCAAGCCGCGCAGGCGACGGCCCAGTTCCTCTTGAAAGCGGCCAATGTTGTCGGCACGCTCGTGAATGGCCGCGCGCTGCCCGGTGTACGCCACGCCCTCCACCACATACCGGTAGCGCACCGACACGCTGTGCGTAGTGCCGCCCTTGCTCGGATGGTGGCTTTGCAGCGTGGCCGATTCGACCACCGCAGGCACCTGGCTCCAGGTTTGCATGCGCGCCCAGTCAAACACGGGCGAAGCCACCATGAACCAGAAAATGCCAATGCCCGCTGCGGCGAAGGGCACGGCGAACAAGGCCAGAACCCAAATGCCTCCCGGCAGCTTTTCACGCCGCTGCGTCGCGTGGCGTGGGGACGCGGGGGACATCACGGCAAGCGCTCGTAGGTGGCTTTGGAGGGTACGTCCTTATTCGAGAAATACGGGTCCGGGTCCAGGCTCAGCAACGTACCTTGTTGCGTGATGGCGTAGGCGCTGCCGGTGTCGCGGCGTGGGCTGTTCGACACATACAGCCGCGCCTTGTCGGCACGCCAGGTGCCGCGCATCAGCGCGTCGCGCAGGGCTTTTTGCACGGCGCCCTCCGAGGTGGAGGCGCCACCGGATGCGCCCAGGTCGAGGTTGATGACCTGCGCGTCGGCCTGAATCACCAGCACCTGGCCCGCCAGGAACTTGGGCGGCGGAGCGCCGTTGATGCTGGCGACCTTCCAGCGGCCCACCAGAGGGTGTGCAGCCTGTGGGTCAGCGGCCCCTGCAGTAGTCCCCACGCCCCCGGCGGCGACAAACAAGGTAAGCAACAGGGCCTTGCGGAACCCCGCCCTGCGTGTGTGGCGGATGTGCGGCATGAATGGGTCTCCTCCCGAATGGTGGGCTTTGTTCTGGTTGGCCAGGGCGCTGGCGGCAAGCCGCGTGCAGTCTAAAAGATGGGGGCGCGATCAATCCCACACAACAGCCGGTAGATTTGTGCCTTTTAGGCCTCCAGCGCTTGATTGGAAAGCGCCAACAGCTATTGAACTGAGAGCAAATTCAGCACTAGAACCACCTCGGTGCCGTGGCGCAGAATTAAAAAGCAAGCTTCGGAGTGCACACTGCGCACCCCATCCCTAGAGTGCATGGCATCGCAACCCCCTTGTGAGCCATCCACCATGAACCCGAACGCCACCCAGCGCAGCGCCAACGCCCCGGACCGACCATTTACCTACGCCGTCGCCATGCCCCACCGCGCCACCCCCTCCACCAAGGCCGCCCAAGCCGCCGCCACCCAGGCCGACCCGCGCTGGGCGGCGGTGGCGGCGCGCAGCGCGGCGGCGGACGGCAGCTTTTGGTATTCGGTGCAGACCACGGGTGTGTACTGCCGCCCCAGCTGCGCGGCGCGTGCACCCCGGCCGGAAAATGTGCGGTTTCACGAAAGCTGCGCGGATGCAGAAGCCGCAGGCTTTCGCCCCTGCCAGCGCTGCAAGCCCCGGCAGCCCACGGCGTTGTCGCACCACGCCGCGCTGGTCACCGAGGCCTGCCGCATCATCGAAGGCGCTGCCGCCGGTGAGGCGCCCACGCTGGATGCGCTGGCCGCCCAGATGGGCCTGAGCCCGTCGCACCTGCACCGCATCTTCAAGCAGTCCACGGGCCTCACGCCCAAGGCGTATGCCGCCGCCCAGCGTGCGCAGCGCCTGCGCAGTGCGCTCGACAACGCACCCACGGCCTCGGTGACGGATGCGATCTACAGCGCGGGTTACCAGTCCAGCAGCCGCTTTTACGAACAATCGGCCCAGGTGCTGGGCATGACGCCCAGCCGCTACCGCGCGGGGGGTGCGGCGCAAGACATCCGCTTTGCCATCGGCCAGTGTTCGCTGGGCGCCATTCTGGTCGCCCAGAGCGACCGGGGCATCTGCGCCATCTTGCTGGGCGACGACGCCGACACCCTGGTGCGCGACCTGCAGGACCGTTTTGCGCAGGCCCACCTGATTGGCGGTGATGCTGCGTTTGAAGCGCTGGTGGCACAGGTGGTAGCGTTTGTGGAGGCCCCGGGCCTGGGGCTGAACCTGCCGCTGGACGTGCGTGGCACGGCGTTTCAGCAACGCGTGTGGCAGGCCCTGCAGGCCATACCCGCCGGGCAGACGGCGAGCTACGCCGAGGTGGCCCAGAGCATAGGCGCCCCCACTGCCGTGCGCGCCGTGGCGCAGGCCTGCGCGGCCAATGCGCTGGCGGTGGCCATACCCTGCCACCGGGTGGTGAAAAGTGATGGCGCGTTGTCGGGCTACCGGTGGGGCGTGGAACGCAAACGTGCGTTGCTGACGCGCGAAGCAGCGCCAGAGCCCGCACAACCGCTGGCGGAGAAGGTGGCATGAGCGCTGTCCCGCTGTCTCACCAACCCGGTCTGAAGAACGACGACTGGGCGCTGCGTACAGTTGCCATCGACTGGCCAACAACCACGGAGGCCCTGCACCAGCAAGGCAACGCGGTACTGCCGCAACTGCTCAGCGCCACCGAATGTGCCGCGCTGGCCCGCCTGTATGGCAACGCGGATGAGAGCACCTTCCGCAGCCGCGTGGTGATGCAGCGCCACGGCTTTGGCCAGGGCGAATACCGGTACTTCAGCTACCCGCTGCCCGGTGTGGTGGCCGGGCTGCGCGAGGCACTGTACCCCCACCTGGCGCCCATCGCCAACCAGTGGAACACCGCCATGGGCATCGATGTGCGCTACCCCACGCGGCATGCCGACTTCATTGCCCGCTGCCATGCCGCTGGCCAGATGCGCCCCACCCCGCTGCTGCTGCAATACGGCGCTGGCGACTACAACTGCCTGCACCAGGACCTGTATGGCGAGCATGTGTTTCCGCTGCAGGTCGCGGTGCTGCTGTCAGAGCCCGGGCGCGACTTCATTGGCGGCGAATTCGTGCTGACCGAGCAGCGCCCGCGCATGCAGTCGCGGGCCGAGGTGGTGCCGCTTTTGCGCGGCGACGCCGTGGTGTTTGCCGTGCACCACCGCCCCGTGCAGGGCACGCGCGGGCCGTACCGCGTGCAGATGCGACATGGCGTAAGCCGCTTGCGCAGCGGGCAGCGGCACACGCTGGGTGTGATCTTTCACGATGCTGGATGATGTTCCCCCTGTGCCGCTTCGCGCCTTATCCTCCGGGGACGACGGCAGCTGCGGTCCACACTGCCGCCATGGATTGCCACCGTTATGAGCCTGAGCCTTTTCGACGACCCACCCCAGCCTGCCCAGCCGCCCGAGGTGCTGGAGCCCGGCGCCATGGTGCTGCGCGGCTTTGCGCTGGAGAAGGCGGCAGACCTGCTGCAAGCGGTGCAGCAGGTGACGGCGCAAGCCCCCTTCCGGCACCTCATCACCCCCGGGGGACTGCGCATGTCGGTGGCCATGACCAACTGCGGAAGACTCGGCTGGGTGAGCGACCGCAGCGGCTACCGCTACGACCCCCTCGACCCCGACAGCGGCCAGCCCTGGCCCGCCATGCCGCCGCTATTGCGCCAGCTGGCATTTGACGCGGCGCAAGCAGCGGGCTTCCCCGGCTTTGCGCCTGACGCCTGCCTCATCAACCGATATGCCCCCGGCACCCGGCTGTCGCTGCACCAGGACCGGGATGAGGGCAACTATGCGCACCCCATCGTGTCCGTGTCACTGGGCATCCCGGCCGTGTTTCTGTGGGGCGGCGCCCAGCGCTCCGACAAGGCGCGGCGCGTCCCACTGATGCATGGCGACGTGGTGGTGTGGGGAGGCCCGGCGCGGCTGCGGTTTCATGGGGTGTTGCCGCTCCCAGAGGCCAGTCACCCACTGACGGGTGCCCACCGCATCAACCTCACCTTTCGCAAGGCAAGCTGACGCCGCGCCCCATCTACCCGGGATATCCGGTCGCCTTGACCAACATGGCCAGCATCTGGTCCGCCACGGGGCGGCCGCGCAGGCTGTCGGCAATGGTCACGCTCTTGCCATTGCGCAGGCTCACCTGCACGCGGAAGAAGGTGGTGTGCTGGTGGCCGCTTTGCTGGGTATAGCTTTCCTTGATGCGCAGGCGCGCAATGTCTTTTGCGGGCACGCGCTGCCAGGCCAGCATCAGGCCCAGCAAGCGGCGTTCGGTGCGCAGGCCTTCCCGGTCCAGCTGCACGGTAAGGCTGTTGGACACTGCGTAAAAGCCCCACAACAGCATGGCACCGCCCACGCCACCAAACACCACCGGAAACAACGCGGGTGCACCGCTGTATCCCGCCCACATCCCCATGCCAAAGAAAGCGCCGCCCATCACCAGCCACAGCAGGTTCTGCCGCCACAGGCGGCCGTAGGGCTGGTACAGCCGCACGCCACCTTCCACGGGCTCGATGTCGCTCACCGCGTCCAGTTCGGCCTCGCGCAGGGCTTGCATCTGCGGGTGCTTGGCGGCGTCGTGTGCGAGCCAGGTGGATTCGGCACCCGAGGCAAACAAGGGCACTTCAAACCGGCGTGAGAACTTCAGCGCCGGATCAGTGCTTTCCAGCAGCACCGTCCAGTGGTGCTCGCTGTCGCCCACAGCTTGTTCGGACTCGGGCAGGCCCTTGGGCACGCTCAGGCGGAACGCCACGCGGCTGCCCCGTTCCTGGGGTTGCACCTGTGCGGCACCCTCGCCCTCCCACACCATCTGCTCATGCGATTCACTGCTGTTGTCGCCGCCTCCCGTGCGCGTCTGGTAGTGGTAGGCACAGCGCAGCGTCACGGCAAATCGCAGATCAGGCCGGTAGGGCACCGTGGGCAAATCCATCGTCGCGCCCACATGCCCGCCGATGGCGCCAGGAAACGGGTCCATCACCAGCCGCACCTCGCCATGGCGCCGCGCATCCAGCGTGGCGCGCACGGCCCACACCAGCAGACCCAGCCCCACGGCCACCATCAGCACCAGCACGCATAGCACGAGGTAGTTTTCGTTGCGCCAAGCGCGGGGTATGGCCGACAAAGCCGCCGGGTAGGCAATGCCCCCCACACCACGGCAAAGCCCCATGCCAGCCACACCTCCCAGCGCTTGTTGGAACGGATGCGGTTATCGGCCCAGGCCTTGTTGGCCAGCCAAGGCTCGTCGCTGACGGTTTGCAGGCGCTGTGCCTTGCGCGCAACGCTACGGCGCATGTGCCACCCCCAGGCCAGCATGCCGAGCCCAAAACCGCCAAACACCACCACAAAGATCATGCGAAAACCCAGCAAACCCAGGCGCAGGCTGCGGTCGGCCACCGAATCCTGCGGGCGCGACGGGTTCACCCACACCGGCACAGGCGTACCGCTGCGCTGCGCACTCTCCAAGCGCCAGGCCAGGTTCTCATGGAAGCTGCCAATGTTGTCGGCCAAGGTGTTGATGGCAGGCCGGTGGCCGTCATACGCCACGCCCGCCACTTCATAACGGTAGTGGACCGACACGCTGTAGGTGCTGCCTGATTTGCTGCCCCGGTGCGTGTTCAGCTGGGCCGAAACCACCCGTGCGGGCACTTCATGCCAGAACTGCATGCGCGACCAGTCGTACAGAGTGGGCAGCACACCCAGCAGCAGCATGCCAATGCCCACGGCGGAAAACGGCAGCGCGAACAGCATGAGAAACCAGGAGCCGCTTTTGTTACTTGCCGCTGCCTGATGGTTGGCGCCTTTGGTGCGCCGCCGTGCCTGGTTGGCCATACACCCTCCCTCTGCATGCCCCCTTGCCGAGGGCTTTTGTTCTTCCGGAATCCGGGCGGCGCTGATTCTGCGGCTTGCTGCGGCGGCGGGCCAGTACGTTTTGCAACTCCTAGGGGCCCATGTGGTTTTGCAAGGCCCGTTCTGATGCAGTTCTGACGCAGAAATGCAAACCAAATTGGCACCCAGCGCTTATCCATCAAGCGCAATTTGCTATAAAAACAGAAGCGCCGTGGTAAAACGTGCGCGGCCTGTCCTGTATGCGCACCACCACACCTTTGCCAGAATGGCGGCCATGACTGCCTCTGCCACACCCCGCCCCGCGCGCTACTGGCTCATGAAATCCGAGCCCGAGGAATGCTCCATCGACGACGCCCTGGCCGCGCCCAATGCCACCGTGCCCTGGACGGGCGTGCGCAACTACCAGGCCCGCAACTTCATGCGCGACGACATGCAGGTGGGCGATGGCGTTTTGTTCTACCACTCCAGTTGCCCCGAACCAGGCATTGCCGGCCTTGCGCGCGTGGCGAGCGGCACCCGAACCGACCCGACGCAGTTTGACCCCGCCTCGCCGTACTACGACCCCAAATCCCCTGCCGACAAACCCCGCTGGCTGCTGCTGGATGTGCAGGCGCAGCGCAAGACACGGGTGGTAGGTTTGGCGCAGCTGCGGGAGCACCCGGATCTGGCGCAGATGCGGGTGCTGCAGCGCGGAAACCGCCTGTCCATCACCCCCGTGGAGCCCGTCGAGTGGGCTGCAATCATGGAGATGCTGGGCTGAACCGCAGGCTTGCACTGCTTTGCCCCCGCCCTGTCCGCCCTGGGGCCACCCCGCTTTACTGCGGCCGCTGAACGGCCACGGCGGCACGCGCCTGGGCGTGGAGCTTGGCCAGGAACTCCCGGTCCAGCAACAGCCACAGCATCACCGGGGCCAGTGCGGTAAAGATGAACAGGTTGAAGTGGTACAGAAATGCCACCACGTCGGCCACCCACCCGGGCAGTCCCGTCTGCACAAACACCTCAGGCCCCGCCCTGTTGAAGACATCGTTGCACCACTGCAGGGCCACGTTGAGTGCCTGGATCGGCAGCATGGCCAAGGAGCCTATGAGCAGCTTGCGCCCCCAGTGACGGGGAAACGATGCCAGCACCAGCGCCCAGAAGATCACGATGCCGTAGCCCAGCAGGCGGTAGTCCACCAAAGGCGCCAGCTTGCCCGACTTGAACTGGCCGTTTTGCACGGAGACCACCTTGAGCGTGGTGTTCAACAACGCCGTGGTCTCTTTCTGGGTGTAGCTCAATGCCCAATGGAACAGGGTGGAAGCCGCCTCGCCCGCCATGAAGAACACGGGCTTGGACAGTTGTGGCGACAGGTAGTACCACAGCGGCATCAGGCACAGCAGGCTGGCAATGGCAACCAGCAGGAAACGTCCGACAGAACTAAGCTGCATTGGCGAGGGGGGGTTGAGGGGGTGAGGGAGGTTGCTGGCGGGCGATCCAGCGAATCCAGAGCATCCAGACCACCAGCACATCCAGCATGATGAGCGCCTGCCAGAGGTACAGGTGGGCAAACTCGAACACGGTCATGTTCCACTTGCCCAGGTAGTACAGGCTGATGATGCGCAGCAGGTTGACGACCTGCACCGCCGCAATGCCGATGGCGATGCCGGCGAGCTTGTGTTTCCAGCTGGAAGGAAACGCGATCATGCCGGCGATAAGGATGATGGCCGCCTCCACGCCGTTGCAGCCCGCCTCGATTGACACCGCAAAACCCGTGGCCTTGCTCATCAGGATGCGACCATGGTGCGCCACATCCGAGTCCAGCGGGGTCATCAGCGCTGCGCTGGCGGTGGCGAGCAGGCTGGTCCAGGGCTCGATGGCGACCCGTTGCACCTCATCGAGCATGTCGATGCGAAAGAGGACCGCCAAGACGGCGATGAAGATCAAGAAAAATCGGACCATACGTCGATGAGAAGAACCTGGTGGAGCGCGCACCAACGCGCCAGGAATGCGCCAAGCGGCGAGGCCGTGAGAACGTGGGCCTGTGGTTCACACAGGCGCCGCAAAGAATATCAGAAGCTACCCATAACCCACAAAGCCCAAATGGCACCCGCAAGCGGCCCTGAGAACCTGTTCAAAGGTCCGGTGCGGCGTACACCAGCACCTTGAGGGCGCGCTCGGGGTCCACATCCGCAAACGCAGCCGGGTTGGCCACCCGCTCCACAAAGTGCAGTTCAGGCGCCAGCGCTTGCATCTGCTCTTGCAGGAAGCCCACGCCCAGCTCGGGCGCGTTCAGACACAGCAGTGCATGGCCGCCGGGTGCCAGCAGGTCGGGCAGGCGGCGCATCAGCCGTGCGTAGTCCTTGGTGGCCACGAAGCTGCCCTTTTGGTAGCTGGGCGGGTCCACGATGACCAGGCCATACGGCCCGCTGCGGGTGATCTTGCCCCAGCTGCTGAAGATGTCGTGCGGCAAAAACGCCGCGCCCGTGGTGATGCCGTTGAGCTGGTGGTTTTGCTGCCCGATGCCGATGGCGCCATGGCTCATGTCTACGTTGACCACGTGCCTGGCGCCCGCCTGCAGCGCCACCACCGAGAAAGCGCAGGTATAGGCAAACAGGTTGAGCACCTTCAGGCCGTAGCGGTCGGTGCTGCGGGCGGCCGCGTGGTCGCGCACCCAGCGGCGGCCCTCGGCCATGTCCAGGAACAGGCCGTGGTTTTGCCCGCGCAGCACATGCACGCGATAGCGCGCGCCAGCCTCCGTCACGATGTGCGGGTCGGGCACGGCGCCGGCCATCAGCCGTGTTTCGCTACGGCCCTCCATGCGCAGGGCCTCGCCCCGGTGCTGAAAGACCCAGTTGAGCGGCTCGCCAGCCGGTGCGATCTGCGCCCAGCGCGCCTGCAACGCGGCGCCGATGGCGGCCAGGTCTTCGTCCGTGGCGGGTGCGAAACTGGTCAGTACGAACACCGGCGGGTAGGCGTCCAGCGACCACTGCTCAGAACCCGGATGCAGCCCGCCCCGCCCGTGAAAGACGCGTTGGGCCTCAACGGGCAGGGGCATGGCGGCGATGGCGTCGAGCAAAGCTTGCATGGAAGGACGGGGGCGGGTTGGAAAAACGAGAGTATGAGAAAAAATGGCCGCTGGCGCTTGAGGGACAAGCGCTGTTAGCTACTGAAATAATAGCACCTTCCAATATCGTGCCTGCAAGGACCAAGGCGCCGTGCCGATCCGCGCCACCATCGCCTCGCGAGGGGCATGCAGGCCATTCTCAAGGTGCGCCGTCGGCCTGCAACGACCTGGATCCTGCGTGGAAAACCGTGGTCAGAAATGCAATTACAGTCGCTGCCGGGCCATCGGAGCGGCTTGACCATCATCACAAAGGAATTCCATGTTTTCCATTCTCGGAACCATCGTTGTCGGCTTCATCGTCGGATTGCTCGCGCGCGCCTTGAAGCCGGGCAATGACAAATTGGGCTTGATCATGACCACCGTCCTCGGCATTGCCGGGTCGCTGTTGGCGCGCTATGTGGGCGTGGCCATGGGCTGGTACGGGCCCAATGCGTCCGTCGGCTGGATCGCATCGATCATCGGCGCCATCGTGCTGCTGGTGATCTACGGGCTGGTGAAGAAGAAGGCCTGATGCGCGGCGGTGCATCGCCCGGCGGCACACCGCGATAGGCGTCGCAGGCTTTAACGCCTGCGCCGCCCGCATGTCCTCATCCCGCCGCCTCCTGCAGCATCAACGCCACATGCTGCAGCAGCATCACCGTCTTGCCGTCCTCGATCACGCCGCTGCCAATGCCCGCCAGGGCCTCGGTCAGTGGCATCTCGATCACTTCGATGTCCTCGCCCTCGTGGGCGAGGCCACCTCCGGTTCGGATGCGGTCCTGCGGCTCGTATTCGGCGACAAAGAAGTGGAGCTTTTCGGTGACCGAGCCGGGGCTCATGTAGGCCTCGAACACCTTGCGTGGCTGGCGCACGCGGTAGCCGGTTTCTTCCTCGGCTTCGCGGCGGATGCAGGTTTCGGGGTCGTCCCCGTCGAGCAGGCCTGCGCAGGTCTCGATCAACATGCCGTCTGCACTGCCGTTGAGGAACGCCGGCAGCCGGAACTGGCGTGTGAGCACCACCGTACGACGGCGCGGGTCATAGAGAAGCAAGGCCGCGCCGTTGCCTCGGTCATAGGCCTCGCGGCTCAGCGTTTGCCACTGGCCGTCGCGGCGGCGCAGGTCAAAGGTCACCTTGCGCAGCGTGTACCAGTGGTCGGACAGCACCTCCACCGACTGCAGCTTGACCTGCTCGGTACTGGCAGGCACCGGTGCGGGCACGGGGCGGCTCACAGGCTTGGCTCCGTTGCGGGCATGGCTTTGGCGGCGCAGGCGTGCTGCCGCAGCGGCCATTCATTCACGGGGTGCACCACGGGGTCGCCGTCGGTGCCCGAGAGGTAGGGGCCTGCGATAAGCACCAGGAGCGGAGGGTTTGGGTGGGTGGGGGTGGACATGGTCTTGCAAATTTTTAATCGTGCAATATCATGCACAAACATGCAAATTCATGCAACCCTGGTTTTGATCCACGGTTGCCCCGCTTCACGCCCATGCTCACCACCCAACGCAAACAACTCATCCTGGAGCGCCTGCGGCAAGACGGCCAGATCGTGGCCAAGGCACTCAGCGAGGAACTCGGGATCTCGGAAGACACCGTGCGGCGCGACCTGCGCGAGCTTGCGGCCGAGGGCCAGCTGCAGCGCGTGCACGGTGGCGCCCTGCCCGCATCAAAGGCCGTGGGCAACCTGCAGGTGCGCGAGCACCTTGCCACCGACGACAAGCGCGCGCTCGGCCGTGCCGGCGCGGCTCTGGTGCAGCCCGGCCAGGTGGTGATCCTCGACGGCGGCACCACCTCGCTGCAGGTGGTGCAACACCTTCCGCTGGACCTGCGCGCCACCGTGGTCACCCACAGCCCCAGCGTGGCTGTGGCGCTGGCGGACCACCTGCAGGTAGAGGTGCTGATGCTGGGCGGCCGCCTGTTCCGCCATTCGATGGTGAACGTGGGCGCCAGCGTGACCGAAGCCGCCATGAAGCTGCGCGCAGACCTGTACCTGATGGGCGTGACGGGTGTGCATGCCGACGCCGGGTTGACTACCGGGGATTTTGAAGAGGCCGCCGTCAAGCGCACGTTGCACGCGCGCGCTGCAGAAACCGTGGTGCTGGCCTCCATCGACAAACTCGGAGCCGCCTCCCCCTTCGGCATTGCGGCGCTCAAGGAGCTGGCCACACTGGTAGTGCCAGCCGCCACGCCCGCCAAGCTTGTCGCCAGCCTGCGAGTGGCTGGGGCCAAGGTCGTCAGCGCCCGGCCGTGATGGCCGCCTCCTTCCCCGACAGGAGCAGCGCACAGCACGGCCATGCCGAACTCGAAGGATTCCCCAAATTCGTGGCCAACGGTCGGATGCGCAGCTTCAGGTTGGTGATCAGCCAAATGCCTGAAAAAACCTCGTGTGTTCATGCCACGCACACGATCCATGCAAGCTTTGGACTGTTCGACGCGACCCTCCGTCGCTAGCCTTCGGTTCTTCCCAACACCGGCTGACAAGCGCGGAGCAGCGCCCACCAAGCCGACTACCAGGAGAACCTCATGGACATCAAAGTCAATCAACCGCTCGGTCCGGATCAGACGCAGCAGCAGCCTCGCAAGGTCCCGATGCGCTTTCGCACACGCACAGCACTTGCGGGTGGACGTAGGCCAGGGGTGGCATTTTTCGGTAGCGCCGAGCACTGGTCGGTCGTGGATGGGCTCAGGCTCACGCTGGCGGATGGCAGCTCACACGATGCCGTTCATCTCGAATTCACACTGGAAAACGGCTGCCGACTGAGTTTCGGCCAGATCGTCGCGCTGGCTGGCGATTTTTATGCCCTTGCGCACAAGCCCATCTCCGATCAGGCGGACAAGCCCGCTGCGTTTCGCGAAACCTTCGCCACGCTCGACAAGGCAGACCCGCAGGAGGTCAAAAAAATTTTGGGAATCATGGAGGAAGAGTTTCAGGCCATCGCCAACGCGATCGCGAAGGGCGAAGACCCCCACGAAGCTTACGCACGCAACAGCGACCACTGGGACCTGCAATACAACGTCGCCACCGGAGGGGCGGACAAAAAAATCTATCCCTATGACACCAGTTTGTGGGGCCGCTACATGTGGATTGCCAGCTTCAACTGGGACCACTTCGGTGCCCACGCCCACGATGTCTGCCGCGCAGGTCTTCAAGTAGCAATGGAGACCGCCGCTTCAGCCAGTGCCCACCAGGGGCTGCATCGCAGCAACGGACTGTTGAAGGCGTATGCGTACCTTGCATTCGCCAGCCACTATTTGACCGACGGTTTCGCCAGCGGACATCTGCGCACGCCGCGGCGTCACCTGCACGACTTCCAGAGCTCTCAGACCCACTCGATCGACTTTGCGCCGGATGCATGCGCCAAGGCGATGCATGACGAGGACGGTTTCAACGGTTTGTGGGTAAGCAATGCGGCTGGCGACCACTGGATCGCCTACGGCGATGGGCGCTACTTTGACACCGTGAATGCGGCCAACCGCAATGTGATGCGCGCGGCCCTTCGCGCGGCTATCGCCGATGTATATCGCGCGTTCACCGATGGCAAGGCCGTGGCCGCTCCCACTTACCTGCGACTTCTTCCCAAGCTCCCGCTCGACCCTCAGGCTACCGACAATTTTTCACCACTGTTTGTCGCAAAACCGGGTGAAGCCTTGGCTCGGGTCCGTGTCCCAACCGCAAACCCCAATTCGCGCGAATGGATGCGCGCGGGAATACTAGGCGTCGCGCCTTGGTGGGTACTGGCGGCAGAACTCAATGGTGCGCTGCGCCCCCCCAAAATTGGCGTACCACCCGGCAAAGGCCAGGCCACAGGCCCAAACACCGGTTCTGGCAGCGCCACAAACTGGATAGTGCAAGCCCGTCTGCTGGAGCGTCAGGGCAAACCGCTGACCACGCAGTCTTCACCTGCCATCGCCGAGTTCAAGGGTGAACGGTGGGTGTGCGTCAAACAAGGAAACCAGTTTTTGATCGGGCGCCACCGCACGCAGTGGACCGACTTTCAACTGCTGAAGGTGTCCGGCGACCCGGTGCAGACATCCACCCCTGCGACACTGGTTGTTCATGGCGACGTGCTGCATTGCTTCTATGCCGACTTCGAGGGCTGTCTACAGTGGCTGCAATGGAACGGCGACCGTTGGATGAAACATGGCACCGTGCAAGTCAACGGCAGTGCCGCCAAAACCGATCGCGCCCCTTGTGCGGTTTCACTGCCCAACGCACGCCACCTCGTGCTGTTCTTCAAGGGATATCGGTCCAGTGACCTCTACTACGCATGGCGCTTTGAAAAGGAAACCAAGTGGTTGGGAAACACACCGGTTCAGACGGGCCAGGGCTACGCAGCAATGACAGATGAACAGCCTTGCGCTGCCTGCACGCGCGAGGGTGCTTTCGTGTACTTCCGCGCCCATGGCGGACGCAGCGTGTACTCCATCTGGGTCAGCGACAACGACCCCGCTAGAAACTTCTACTTCTACGGCAACGAGCCCATCCGCCTGATCGACAAAAGCGTCGCGTGGACGTCAGCAGCCGTAGCGGCTGCCGCACAGCCCACTGACAGCCAGGTGTTGCTGGTCGTGCCGCACGATGACAACGCACTTCGCAGCATCACCCAGCAGACCCTTGGCGACACAACACAACGCCAGTACCTTCCTGGTGATGTGGATGCAGCTGACGGCGAGCAGCTTTTAAGCAACATCACCCCTGCCCTGGCCCTGATTGATGGACGCTACTGGATGTTGAGCGTGGAGCCAGAGGGGCATCAAGTGATGTTGAGCTTCGGGCAACCTTAGCCCTGATGCAGTGCGGCACCCAGCGGCCATGAAAACCGAGCGCCTTCTCCATGCCCACCGTGGTGCCAAGGCAAGGCAGCGTCAAAAGTGTCCTCTTGCAAAAAACGCAGCAGCTTGACCTGCATGGGCGGTGGTGTTCAGTCCGCCGCCCCGCTGGGCCGCTTGCCCGGCGGGCGCACCGGCGGCGCGTGCTTTGCCATCAGCGCTGCTACCCAGTCGATGAACACCCGCGCCTTGGCGCTGACGTGGCGATTGGGTGGGTAGGCCACGTACAGCGGCATGGGGTCGAGCGCCCAGTCTTCCAGCAGGGGTACCAGTTCGCCGCTGCCCAGGTGCGGGCGGGCCATGTAGTGCGGCAGCCAAAGAACGCCCATGCCGGCCAGCCCGGCCGCGAGGTAGGCGTTGCCGTCGTCGACCGCCAATACATAGCGGCCCTGCACCTGAATTTCCTCGGCGCCACGCCGCATCGCGTACGGAAACGTCTTGCCCGTGCGCGACCACAAAAAGCCCACCACACGGTGGTGCGAATCCTCCAGCTCGTGCGGGTGTACAGGGCTGCCTGCACGACTCAGGTAGCTGGGCGCCGCGTACACGCCCAGCTGCAGGTCGCCCACATGCCGCGCAATCAACGACTGGTCCTGAATCTCGCCCCCGCGCACCACGCAATCGACGTTGTCGCCGATCAGATCCACCATGCGGTCGCTGACGCCCATGTCGAGCTGGATGTCGGGGTACTGGGCATGAAACTCCGGCAGGGCCGGCACCAGGATCAGCCGGGCCAGCGGGCTGGGCACATCCACCCGCAAGCGGCCCCGGGGCGCGGCTGACGCGCTCGACAGGCTGGTCTCGGCATCGTCCATGTCGGCCAAGAGACGCACGGCGCGCTCGTAATACACGGCCCCATCGGCCGTGACCTGCACCCGCCGTGTCGTGCGGTGCAGCAGCTTGACGCGCAGCCGCGCCTCCAGTTGCTGCACCAGCTGCGTCACCGTGGTCTTGCTCACGTGCATCGTGTCGGCCGCCTTGGTGAAGCTGCCCGACTCGACCACCCGCACAAACGCCTGCATTGCATCGAACCGGTCCATGGTGCTCCTGCCTCGTCAAAGATTGTTTGGAGTTTACAAACAGTGATGGACAGGCTTGCCCGTTTATCTGCCGGGGGCACGCCGATAAATTCCTTTCAACAACAACCCAAGGCCCCTGCGGCCTACCGAAAGGAAAACACTCCCATGGCATCGACGCACACATCCCCTCGCGACGTGGTCTTTCCACCCGGGCGGCAGGCGCTCTACGAAAAGAACCGCTACTCGCCCGCCATCCGCTCCAACGGTTTCCTGTTCGTCTCGGGCCAGGTGGGCAGCCGGCCCGACGGCTCGCCCGAGCCCGACTACCAGACGCAGGTGCGGCTGGCGTTCGACAACCTCAACGCGATCCTGCAGGCCGCCGGCTGCACGTTTGACGACGTAATCGATGTGACGGTGTTCATGGTGGACCCAGAAAAGCATTTCGAGGCCGCGTGGGAAGTGGTGGGCGAATACTGGGGCCATGCGCCACACCCCACGCTCACGGGCATCGGCGTGACGTGGCTGTATGGCTTTCAGTTCGAGATCAAGGTGATTGCGAAGCTGCCCGAGACTGCGGGTACCGGTCCCGCGTAGTGCGCGTTGCAGCGTTGAGGTTGGCAGGCGGTGCGCCCACCGTTGGGCTCCGGCCTACAGGGCAAATCAGCCTGCCGCCGCTAGGATGGATGCCTCTCCACCCCTGGCGGCTTGCCAGCATCGCCGACCCCCATGCGCAACCTGATCGACTTCAGTTCCTGGTCCACCCTGCTCACCACGCTGATGGGCCTGCTGGTGGCCACCCTGGTCATGGTGGGTACGCGGCTGGTCTTCATGCAGACCATCCAGAAGCGTCGGGAGCGCGAAAACCGCCAGATCAACGAGCGGCTCAAGACACTGATCGCCGCCTACAAGACGCTGGGCGGCTCGTTCACCGGGCAACTGCAGGTGAACCCCACACACATGCGCGACCTGCGGCGCCAGCAGGTGCAAACCGGCGGCGTGCAGGTGGCGGCCGCGGAACCATCGGACACCGATGTCCTCGATGCCGACGCTTTGGCCCCCGCCCCCGAACTGGCCAGCACCGAACGCCAGCGCCGCGTGCGCGATGCGGTGGAGGCTGCGCTGTCCGACGTGATCCTGCTTGGCACCGAAGAACAGGTCGAGCTGGCCGCCCGCGCCGCGCAGGACATGGTGGCCGGGCGCAGCATCGAGACCGCGCAGCTGGTCGTGTCCCTGCGCCACTTCATCCGGGCGGCGTTGGACCTGGAGGCGATTCCTGCCTCGGTGGCCATCCCCAACCAGGGCCCACTGCGCCCGGCCGGAAGTGCGGGCGGCGCCGCAGGCAGGCGCGCGGGAGCGGCCGACAGGGCCGGAGCTGGTGGTGGGCGCGGCGGCGGTGGTGGTGGCGACGGGGCCGGCACAGGCGGTGCCGGGCTGGGCGTCATGGCGGTGGGTGCGGGTGTGGGCTCTCGCGGTGCCGACGCCGAGGCGCAGGAGGGAACCGGGCGCTGATCCGCCTGTCCGGGCAGACAGGCCGGAAAGCCCATGGCGGATGCGGCGGCAAGGGATGACAACGGTGACGCGCAACGTGTGCTCACCGTAAAAATCCAACAAAATTGTTGCCTAGCGCTTTATCTGTGGGGGTTTATTGCTATATTTAATATAGCAATCGGTAATTTACCGCTTCAGAGAGCGCCCTTTCGGACCCGTCTCGCATCAGGCACTGCCGCCGATGCAGACGAAGAAATCGTGCGTCACGGTGCCCGTAGCCGTGGTCACGCTCGCTGGCTCACTTCAACCCCAGCCGCGTCAGCTTCTTGATCAACCCCACCCGCGAGATCCCCAGCCGCCGGGCCGCTTCTGATTGGTTCCCAGCCACTGCGGCCATGGTGTCGCGCACCATGCGCACTTCCAGCTCCATCAGCGCGGCGTCCAGGGGACCGGTGCTGCCGGATGGCGCCACTGCAGGAGTTTTTTGATCCACTGCACTCTCGCTCATATCCCCGCTGGCCAGTTGCAGCAGCTCGGCATCCACCTCGCGCTGGTCGGGCATCAGCAGTGCCCCGGCGGACTCCACCACGGCCTTGAGCTCGCGCACATTGCCCGGCCACTCGCGCGCCATCAGCCATGCCAGCGCGCTGGCCGACAGGCTGGCACGGTGCGCCACGCGGTGCAAAAAGCGCGTGGCCAGCAGCGGGATGTCGGCGGGCCGCTCGGCCAGGGATGGGGTGCGCAGCACCACGCCCTTGAGGCGGTAAAACAAGTCTTCGCGGAACGTACCGTCGCGCACCATGGCTTCCAGATCGCGGTGGGTGGCGGCCACCACGCGGGTGTCGGCACGTTTTGGCACACGGCCGCCCACGGGCACAAAAGTGCCCTCTTGCAAAAAGCGCAGCAGCTTGACCTGCATGGGTGGCGGCATCTCACCCACCTCGTCCAGAAACAGCGTGCCGCCGTGGGCGGCTTCCACCAGGCCTGGCTGGTCGCGGTAGGCGCCGGTAAAGCTGCCTTTCATGTGCCCAAAGAGCTCGCTCTCCAGCAACTCTGCCGACAGCGCGCCGCAGTGGATAGCGACAAAGGGCTCGCTGCGGCGGGCGCTGCAGGCGTGCAAGGCCCGGGCCACCAGCTCTTTGCCGGTGCCCGTGGGGCCCAGCACCAGCACGCTGACATGCGTGGGCGCCACGCGGCGCACCAGGGCGCGCAGCTGCACCGTGGCCGCCGCCTGCCCCGCCATGCCCAGGTCATCCAGCGACTGCCTTGCGCGCAGGGTTGCCAGTTCGGCATCCAGGCGGGCCTTGCGCAGCCCGCGTGCCACCACAAACCGCAGCATGTCAGGGTCGATGGGTTTGGTCAGAAAGTCCCACGCGCCCAGCTCGGTGGCGCGCAGGGCCAGCGCATGGTCGCCGTGGCCGGTCAACACCACCACCGGCACGCGCGCAAAACGTGGGATGAGCTCTAGGCCGATCTCCGGGTCCATGTGCGGCGGCATGGCCAGGTCCAGCAGCACCAGTTCAGGCTGCTGTTTGGCAAACGCCGCCAGGGCCTGCTCGCCATCGCCCGCCAGCGTGACGGTATGGCCCAGGTTGCGCAAAAAGGCACCGCCCAGCCGCTGAAACGCGGCCTCGTCATCGACCAGCAGCACGTGGCCGTTTTGCGGCTCGCCTGCCGGTGTGGCGTCTTGCCGTGCATCCGGCGGGGTGTCGGCCGCGTTGTCTGTGGTGTTGCGGGTCATAGCAGGCGTTGCGTCGTCGTCAAAGGAAAGCGCAGCGTGAAGCAGGTGCTCCACGGCGGCCGCTCTGTCAGCGCCACCGAGCCACCATGCGCGGCCATGATGCGGGCCACGATGGCCAGGCCCAGCCCGGTGCCGCCGGGGCTGCGCGATGCAAAGGGCTCGAACAGGCGGCTGCGGATTTCATCCGGCACGCCGGGGCCCGCGTCGCAGATGTGCAGCAGCACGGCGTTGTCGGTGGTTTCTGCGTCGATGTGTACGGGGCTGTGGGTTGTGGCCGCTGCTGCGTTTCCACCGGCATCGGTATCCCCGGCATCGGACGCCAGTGCGATGCGTGCGTTCTCCAGCAAGTTCGTTAGTGCCTGGTCTACCCGCCGGGGGTCAGCCTGCAGCACCAGCGGCTGGGCCAGGCCCGCGCCCAGGGTCACGTCGGGCAACCGCATGGCCGCGTTGCGCACATGGGCGGCCAGATCCAGCTCACGGGGCACCAGCTTCCAGGGCTTGGCAAAGTCCAGCAGGTCGTGTGTCAGGTTGGCAATACGCGCCACCTGGTCGGCCACCTCGCGCCGCGTCTCGCCGGGCGCCGCGGCCACGGCCATCGAGATGATGTTGAGCGGGTTGCGGATATCGTGCGCCACCGTGGCGGCCAGCGCGCCCAGTTCGGCCAGCCGCGCCTGCAACTGGCGCTCGCGTTCGCGGGCGGCAAACTGCTGGGCCTGCTCAACCCGCGCCGCAGCCTCGGCTACCACCGTGCCAAACAGTTCGGCCACATGGCGAGGCCCGGGCGGTGCGGCGTCCCAGCCCTGCAGCGTGGTCTGCCAGCCTTGCTCGCCCGGGGTGCACACCAGCTGCGGGGTGCTGCCGGGTGGAGTTGCTGGCGCTGATGACGTGGAGGGTGTTGTGGATGCGGATGGAGCGCCAATTTGCACCTCCACCTGCGTCCCAATGCGCGCACTCAACAGCATGGCGGCCTGCTGCCCCAGCGCCTGGGGCGTCTCGGCCGACAGCAATGCGCTGCGCCAGGCGCCCAGGTCGGCAATCGACACCTCGCCCCCTGGGTAGACCAGCCGCTCGGCCACGCGGCGCACCGGGCCGTTGAGCGCCAACACACTGGCGGCCACGGCCAGCCCACCCAGCCAGCGCGACTCGAACGGCAGCAACGGCGTGAGCGCCAGCACCACGGCCCCCAGCGCCAGCAGCAGCGCCCACACAAGGGCGCGGCGTGCCCAGGCGTTGGCCACAAACACGCCGTAGCGCAAGATGCCGTAGACCAGAATCAGCGAGTACAGCGGCAGGCCCAGCAGCGGAAACGGGTAGATCGGCAAATCCAGCACCGCAATGCCGTAGCCCGCCAGGCACAGCAGCCCCCACAGGCACGACGCGGTAACGGCGGCAATCTGCCGAAACTTCTGCCCGTCGCCCGAGCGGCGCGCGCGCAGCAAGGCCAGCAGCAGCACCGCCACCCCGCCAATGCCCAAAATGACCCAGGCCATGCTGGCGATGCTGCCCACCGGGTCGGCCACCGCAATAAAGCCAATGTCGCGGTGATGAATCAAGTGCCCCGGCACCAGGATGATGGAAACCACCGACGCAGTCGCGCCCAGCGCATAGGCCACTGCGACACCCCAGCGCCCCAGGTCGACACGGCAAAACACCGTGCAGAAATGAAAGAACAGCGCAGAGGTAAATGGCGCCGTAGCCAGCAAGCGCATCGCCACCGGTTCGGTCTCGGGCCCCAGCCAGTTGGGCAGCTCGTTGCCCACCATCCACAGCGAGATGCCGATCAAAAACGCCGCCAGCAGCCGGGCACCCGCCACGCGGTCAGCCCAGGCCAACAGCAGGGCTGCCAGCACCAGCGTTTCAAGCACCGAGAACCCGAGGACGGCGTGAATCAGCATGTGCAGACGGCGGTGGTGATCATGGCGTGACCTGTTCCTGGCGTTAACGGTGGGGGCTGCGCGCACTGTAAACCAAGTATGCAGGTCAGCACGCAAATTTCAATGAAATCAAGCACTTGCAGCGGCCGCTGAGGCTGGCCCGGGTTTCGCAATAGAGAGTGCAACCGCCACTCTTGCAAAGCCCGCCATGTTTGCCCTTTTCACCCCAGCGCCCCGCCACTGCACCGCCAACCCAGCGCACCCCAGCCCCGTGCTCGACCTGCCCGCCCTGGCCGGCGCCGCAGCGTGGGCACGTCTGCCCGCCGCCGTGCAACGCCGTTTTGGCACCGCACACGCCAACGTGAGCTACCACGGCCACATGGACCTGCGCTGCTCGCTCATCGGCCACATCTACGCCGCGCTGACTCGGGCCTGGGGCGGCCCGCTGACCCACATCAACACCACCGCCCTGCCCGCCACCGTGAACGTCAGCCACAACGGGCGCGGCGGCGTGGTGTGGGAGCGGCGCTTTCACACCGGCACGGGCACCGAAAACGGCACTGACAACGGCGCAGACCGCACCGTGCGGTCCACCAAGGAGCTCGGCACCGACGGCACCCTGCTGGAGCGCACCGACGGCGGCCTGGCCATGTCGCTGGACGTGCTGGAAGAAGACGGCGCACTGGTGTTCCGCAGCCGCCGCTTCTGGTGGGTGGTGGCAGGCCTGCGCATCCCCGTGCCGACCTTGCTGACGCCTGGTACCTGCCGCGTCGCCCACACCGACCTGGGCGCAGGCCAGTTCCGCTTCACGCTGAGCATGGTGCACCCGCTGTGGGGCGAAACCTTCCACCAATCCGGCGTGTTCACCGATCCCGTCATCGATCCCATGACCGACGACTGCGCCGACCCCGCTGGCACCCATTCTTCTACCCACTGAGGCCTTCACACCATGACCGCCATGAACACCATCTTTCTGCTGCTCTCCATCCAGGCCGCCCTGGGCGCGTTTGACAACCTGTGGCACCACGAGCTCGAAGCCCGGCTGCCGCAGCGCACTTCCGCGCGGTACGAACTCTCGCTCCACGCCGCGCGCGAGGCCATCTACGGCGTCGTCTTTGTCGGCCTGGCCTGGTTTGAATGGCGCGGCGCCTTTGCCGCCGTGCTGGCTGCCCTGCTGCTGATCGAGCTGGGCATCACCCTGGCGGACTTTCTGGAAGAAGACCGCACCCGGCGCCTGCCGCCGTTTGAACGCGTGCTGCACACCGTGCTGACGATCAGCTATGGCCTCTTCCTGGGGCTGATCGGCCCCGTGCTGTGGGCCTGGGCGCAGCAACCCACCGCCATGGTGCTGGCCCCGCACGGCTGGGTGTCGTGGCTGTTCACAGCCTACGCCTTCGGCGTGTGGGCCTGGAGCGTGCGCAACGCGCTGGCCGCCATCAAGCTCTACCGCACGGCTCCGCCTGTGCAACCCAACGCCCTGCATGCCCGTGGCCTCCAACCCCAGCCAGCCACGCTGGTCACCGGCGCCACCGGATTTGTGGGCAGCGCCCTGGTGGCCGACCTGGTGCGCGACGGCCAGCGGGTGATCGTGCTGACCCGCGACGCCCTGCAGGCCCGCGCCAGCTTTGGCCCCGGCGTGTGGGTGGTGGACACTCTGGACGCGATCCCGTCTGAAACCTCCATCGACGCAGTGGTCAACCTGGCAGGCGCCCGCGTGCTGGGCATGCCGTGGACAGTGGCTCGCAGACGCCGACTGCTGGCCAGCCGCGTCGACACCACCGTGGCGCTCGTTAGCCTGATGCGGCGCCTGCACAAGGCCCCGCGCGTGCTGGTCAGCGCGTCGGCCGTGGGCTTCTACGGCGCATCGCCCAATGCGTCGATGGAGCCCTTGGACGAAACCGCCCCACCCCGCTCGGGCGAGTTCCAGTCTGACCTGTGCGCTGCGATTGAGCACGAGGCCCGGCGCGCCGAAGCCCTGGGCGTGCGGGTGGTGCGCATGCGGTTTGGTGTGGTGCTGGGGCACGGCGGTGGCGCGTACCCCATGCAAGCGCTGAGCGCCCGCCTAGGCCTCGGCGCCGTGCTGGGGCATGGTCGACAGCCTGCTCCGTGGATTCATCTGGCTGACGCGGTGGGGCTGGTGCGGTTTGCGATGGCGCATCAATATTTGCAAGGCCCCATCAATGCCGTGGCGCCTGAGGCGGTGACGCAGGCCGGGTTTGCGCAGGCCCTGGCTGCATCGTTTGGGCGGAGTGCCTGGCTGCGCATGCCGGCGCTGCCATTGCGGGTCATGCTGGGAGAAATGTCTACGCTGCTGCTGGACGGGCAGAACGCTGTGCCGCGTGCCGTACTCGCTCAGGGATACCGTTTTGTGCACCCACGGCTGAGTAGTGCGCTGGCTGATCTTGAAAAGGCTGACAGGTCCGAAACAGGTTTTGCTCGCAAAAAATTTAATCAAAATGCGCTGTAGCGCTTACATTACAAGCACTATTAGCTATCAATAAAATAGCAAAATATTGTTGAATTCTATGCGTGCCCCATGCCAGGCATCCAGGATGCTGCCTACCCGTTCGCCGGATGTGCTGCCAGGGCATGGAGCAAAGGCGTCGGACCGGGACTGACTCGCGCGTGTATCGCTGCGCAGTGATCGGCAATTTGCTCTTGATTTCTACCTTGAAGTAACGCACGGGTTATTCAGTGCCGTTTGCGCAGCGGCTGCCGCCGCTGAACAGACCGGGCACTTTGAGATGCTATCGGCCATGCAGCGCACTACAGCACTCAGCCTCAACGATTTTCATGGCTATGGTGTCGATGCAGCGGTCGCTAATGACTGCGCCGTCAGCGCAGCTAACCCAAACCCTTCTCCTTCTCTTTGACTGGCTTGTTCTTTTCCAAATACTTCAGTATCGCTTCGTGTAGACCAAAGCCTGTGCTATCCGTGGACGCGAGGACTTCCTTGGGCACAAATATTTTCTCGGCTAGCTGGAGCTTGATCGCATGACGAGTCGCCTCAGGCAAATCTGCCAGAAACGGATCGATTGCCTTCAAATCAAAAGCCGTTCGCTGGTACTGGTGCTGCTGTCCGCGATGAACGGCAGATTGCCGGATCAAGTATCCAATAACGAACGAAAAAAATACTACACCGGTCAAACGTACCACCGCTCGTTGCGGCTCAATATCTCGCATCTCCATGAATGCAATACTGGAAACTAAATACAGTCCCAGCGCGACCATGGTTCCAACGGCCAAAAGACGAAATAAGTCTGCCCTTCGCTCCTCTTTTATCGCATTGCGCATGTATCCGCCGCCAATGGCCTTAGACGCCAACACGCCTAGAAACTGTTCTGTTTCCTTTAGCTTCTCCTCAAGTTCACGTCGCCCATCTTCATGAAGGGCCTGGAGCGAGGCCGCGTTCGTTTTAAACTCGGACTGCAATTTGACGAACTCAGCTTCTGATCGCTGATTAAACTGGTCAAATTTGATCTCTACATGTTTCGCAACCTCTGAAACGGAATCTTCAACGCTGCTTGCTCGCTTGGCGGCGTCGCTTGCTCTGTCGAGAGCACCTTGGATCGTGTCCTGGAGACGTGCCAATCTCGCTTGGATTCGGCCCTCATCGCTCAGCAGCGTGTCCGACTCATCCATTTGTAACCTTGACGTAACATCTTCTGGAAGGACCTTTACTAAATCGAAAATCAATACACGCAGACGTCGCGCTCTCGCGAGCAGCTCTACCCCAACCTGCTGCTCAAAATTGGCTGACGCCCGCTCAATCTGAAAGGCAAATGCATTGGCGGAATTAAGGTAGGAAATCTGGGACTCGATACCTTCGACCCAGGAGAATGAGGATTGCTCAAACCCTAAGACTCTTTCAATGGCTCGTTTTACAGTCTCTTTTGACTGCTTCGTCCGCGCTTCATTTAGGATTGCACTCGCAAAACGCGCCAACTCTGCAACCTCAGTCGTTACCGCGCTCCACTCTCTAGAATAAGCTGCCTCGTCCATACTCCCTCCTGGCTAATTTTGAAAATTATGAATTGACTGTCAATGAGAACGTTCACATCACGGGTTCGCGCTATTTCTGTGCGTCAAGGCGCGGGAATCTCTTAAGCGCCGGCACTCTTCTACCTGAAACTTATCACTCAGCTGCACGATTAAGCGCCCGCCCCGCTATTCGGCACCGACTGCCTCTGGGCTATAGCCTCCATCGACGCGAGCGAGTTGGAGATCGGCAATCAGCCTTAAACGGGCGCTGAGCATGCGGGAAGTCTGACGCTGTACCTCACCAAATTTGAAGAGCCTATCAAACTGACTGACTTCGCCCCCATGGGATAGGCATTGCGAATGAGCCAAGCGCGCCTCTCAACACCCCTACGGCAAATTCTCCCGAAAAATCACCTGACTCCGCGTCGTCTCCACCCCGCTGGTTGGCTCCCGCCCATCCCGCAGGTTCGCAAATATCCGCACGCAGTTCATCACCGCGCCCTGCGGGTTCTGGGTGATCACCGCGTCCATCGTCCCGTCGATCAGCAGCGCACGCGTATCCGGCGTGAGGCCGTGGCCGATGAACACGATCTTGCGGTCTGCCCCCCCCTCTTTCAGCGCCCGGCCAATGCCTTCGGCCCCGCCGCCGATGTTGTAGATGCCTGCTAAATCGCCGTGTTGCTCCAGCAGCGCGCGGGCCTGGCGGTAGTTGCGTTCGGCGTCGTCCTGGCCTTCGCGCACGCCCACCACCTGCACCAGGGGGAACTGTTCTTCAAACAGGTGCAAAAAGCCCGCCTCGCGCTCCTCATGGGCGCGGTAGCGCAGCGATCCAACAATCATCGCCACATGCGCCTTGCGGCTGTGGGCCAGGGGGCCCATGAAGCGGGCGATCAAATAGGCGGCGGTGCGGCCCGCGGCGCGGTTGTCCAGGCCCACGTAGGCCACGCGGCGCGAGTTGGATAGATCCGATATCAGCGTGACCGTGGGCACGCCCTGCTCTGCCAGCTGGGCCACTGCCTCGCGCACCACGGGGTGCTCCAGCGCCATGAAGGCGATGCCGTCGCAGCGCTTGCCGTAGTGCAGCAGCGCTTTGGCCAGAGCGTCGGGGTTGAAGCTTTCGATGTACGCCGCCTGGCAGCGCACGTTGAACGGTGCCCAGTGGTCTTGCGCGTAGCCGATCACGTCGCCCAGCATTTGCAGAAAACGGTTGCTGCCCTCGGGGATCAGCACCATCAACCGCAGGGGCTGGGGCTGCAGTGCTGCGTGCAGCTCGGCCTGCGGCAGGTATCCCAGGGTGGCAGCGGCCTGCAGCACCCGCTGCGCGGTGGCATTGCGCACGCCCGAGCGCTGGTTCAGCACCCTATCGACCGTGGCAGTGGACACGCCGGACAGCTGGGCGATGTCGGGGATGCGCGGGCTGCGGGGACTGCTGGGGTTGGGCGGGTTTTGGGCCATGCGGATTCAATCAAAAACCATCATTTAGTTCGCTGGTATTTGATGGATTCCGCGGATAGTATCACTGGGCGTTCGATGCTGAAAGGCATCAAAAACCATCAGTACAAACCCTAGGTTGCAGCGGCCAAGACCGATTGCGCAGGAGACAAGACATGCCTGATACCCCAACTCGCGCCGCGTGCCGCACCCCGGGCTCGCCCGTGCCCTTCGTGCCGTTCGTGAACAGGCGCCCCGCCTGCGTGCGCTGAAGCATCGCCGCCGCGTCCATGCAATACGAGTTCGACTTTGCCAGCGTGCTGGCCAACTGGCCCGAGTTTCTGGAAGGGGCCTGGATGACCATCCTGCTGTCCTTCCCGGCCACGGTGATTGGTTTTGTGGGTGGCACGCTGCTGGCCATTGGCCGGCGCGGCGACACGCGCTGGCTGGTCAAGGCCTGCGGTGCCTATGTGGAGGTGCTGCGCAACACGCCACTGCTGGTGCAGGTGTTTCTGGTGTTCTTTGGCCTGGCCAGCCTGGGCTTCAAGGTGTCGGCGTTTGCTGCCGCGCTGCTCACGCTGGTGATCAACGTGGCGGCCTACACCTGCGAAATCATGCGGGCAGGCATGGATTCCATCCACAAGGGCCAGATCGAGGCGGCCGAGTGCCTGGGCCTTACGCGCCGGCAGGTGTACTGGCACGTGGTGCTGCGCCCGGCGATGGAGAAGGTGTACCCGGCGCTCACCAGCCAGTTTGTGCTGCTGATGCTGGCGTCGTCCATCACCTCGCAGATCTCGGTGGAGGAGCTCACGGCCGTGGCGGCGCGGGTGCAGTCTGAAACCTTCCGCCCGTTTGAGGCTTACATCCTGGTGGCGGTGGCGTATCTGGCGCTGTCGCTGCTGATGCGGCTGGGGCTGTGGGTGTTCGGGCAGATCGTGTTCACGCGCCAACGCAAATTGGGGAACGCTAAATGATCGACGGTGGATTGAACTCGTACCACCTGCAGTACCTGCTGTTTGGCGCGCTGTGGACCATCGGTCTGTCGCTGATTGCGTTTGTGGGCGGCGGCCTGGCCGGGGGCGTGATTGCGCTGTGCCGCGTCAGCCCGATCAAGGCAGTGCGCTGGGCGACGATTGCGTGGATCCAGATCATCCAGGGCACGCCGCTGCTGGTGGTGCTCTTCCTGTGCTACTTCGGCCTGAGCATTGCCGGGCTGGAGCTGCCCGCCATCGTGGCGGCCAGCATTGCGATGATTGTTTACGTCAGCGCGTACCTGGGCGAAATCTGGCGCGGGTGCATTGAATCGGTGCCGCGCACGCAGTGGGAGGCGGCAGAGTGCCTGGCCCTGTCGCGCACCCAGCGCATGCGGCTGGTGGTGCTGCCGCAGGCGGTGCGCATTGCCACGCCGCCCACGGTGGGCTTCATGGTGCAGATCGTCAAGAACACGTCGCTGGCGTCCATCGTGGGGTTCATCGAGCTGGTGCGTGCCGGGCAGCTCATCAACAACTCGATCTTTCAGCCCTTCACCGTGTACCTGCTGATCGCCATCGTCTACTTTGCGATGTGCTACCCGCTGTCCGTCTGGAGCCGCAAGCTGGAGCAGCGCCAGCAGTTTGGAAACCGTGGCACAGCCACCCCTTCTGTGACCACCGCATGAAACGAGAAGACACCATGAACCTCGCCCGAGACGCTGCCGCGCAACCCTCCCAGCCAGCGGCCTCGCCTGCGCAGCCCGTCGTTGAACTGAAGGACGTTCACAAGAGCTTTGGCAGCAACCAGGTGCTCAAGGGCGTGTCGTTTGCCATTCCCCGGGGCCAGGTGGTGGCCATCATCGGCAAGAGCGGCTCGGGCAAGAGCACGGCGCTGCGCTGCATTGACCGGCTGGAGATCATCGACAGCGGCACCATCAATGTCTGCGGCCACGCGGTACATGACCCGGCCATCGACCTGCGCCAGCTGCGCCAGGACGTGGGCATCGTGTTTCAGAGCTACAACCTCTTCCCGCACCTGACGGTGGAGCAGAACATCACGCTGGCCCCCAAGGCCGTGAAGAACCTGCCCGCAGCCAAGGCGCGCGAGATTGCCGCCCGAACGCTGCAGCAGGTGGGCTTGGCGGACAAGGCGCAGGCGTACCCCGAGCAACTGTCAGGCGGGCAGCAGCAGCGCGTGGCCATTGCCCGGTCGCTGGCGATGGAGCCGCAGGTGATGCTGTTTGACGAGGTGACCTCGGCCCTGGACCCGCAGCTCACCGGCGAGGTGCTGCGCGTGATCGAAGCCCTGGCCCAGGGCGGCATGACCATGGTGCTGGTCACGCACGAGATGGAGTTTGCCGCCCGGGTGGCCGACACCATCATCTACATGCACGAGGGCAAAGTGTGGGAGACGGGCCCAGGCGACATGCTCAAGAACCCACAGACCGCCGAGCTGCGCGACTTTCTTTCTCACGGGCTTTGAGTTTCAGCTTCAGCCCTGCCCCTTTCGATTCCGTACTCAAAAACCACCAGGAGACAACCACCATGACCGTATCCCTCATCTTCCGCCGCACCTTGCTGGCCGTGGGCGCCGCCGCCCTGTGCATGCCCGCCATGGCCGAGCTGACCGACATCAAGTCCGCCGGCAAGCTGCGCGTGGGCATCGACTTTGGTGCGCCGTTTTACGGCTACGTGGACGACAAGATGAAGCCCGTGGGCTCGGACGTGGAAGCGGCCGAGTTGCTGGCCAAGGACCTGGGCCTGACGCTGGAGATCGTGAACACGACCAACTCCGCGCGCATTCCCAACCTGCTGTCCAACAAGGTGGACCTGATCATCTCGTCGCTGTCGATCACGCCCGAGCGGCAGAAGGCGGTGGATTTCTCCATCCCCTACGGTGCCATCCAAGCGGCGGTGGGCGCGCCCAAGAGTTTGAAGCTGACCAGCATCGACGACCTGGCCGGCAAGACCGTGGCCGTGACGCGCGGTGGCCCGCAAGACAAGATCGTGACCGAGCGCGCACCCCAGGCCAAGGTGGTGCGCTTTGATGACGAATCCGCCTCCATCACCGCCGCCGCCACCGGCCAGGCCGACATCGTGGCCATCACGCCGCCGATCATCGCGGCCATCGCCAAGAAGAACCCGTCGCGCGACTTTGAGACCAAGTTCATCCTGCAGTCGTACCAGCTGGGCGTGGCCATGCGCAAAGGCCAACCCGAGCTGATGGCCGCCGTGAACGGCTGGATCAAGACCAACCTGGCCAACGGCAAGCTGAACGACATCCATGTGAAGTACGCGGGCGTGCCGATCCCCAAAGAAATCATCGACGGCGCCAAGTAAGTAAATAAAGCAAGCCTGCAACCTGGGCGGCGCCTGATGGGCCCCGCCCAGCTGCGCCCTGCCCTGACGCATCACCAACAAAGGAAATTCTTATGAGCCGTCATTTCGGCGCCATCCGCCAACTTGGCTATGTGGTCCACGACATCGAAGCCGCCATGGACTACTGGAGCAAGACCCTGGGCGTGGGCCCCTGGTTCTACAACCCCAAGGTTCCGATCAAGAACTATCGTTACAAGGGCGAGCACTACGAGCCGCACAACTCGGTGGCGCTGGCCAACTCGGGTTATGTGCAGGTCGAGCTGATCCAGACGCGCAACGACGTGCCGTCGATGTACCGCGACTTTCTGCAGGCCGGGCGCACCGGGCTGCAGCACGTGGCGTACTGGACGAGCGACTACGACGCCGACTTGGCGCGCCTGACGGCCCAGGGCTTCAAGACGGTGATGAGCGGCGAGGTGGGCGAAAAAGGCCGCTTTGTCTACTTCGACACCGAGTACCACCCCGGCACGGTGATCGAGCTGTCGGAAGTGGCCGGCCCCAAGGGCCGCATGTTCGACCTGATCCGTTCGGAGTCGGAAACCTGGGACGGCACGACGGACCCGGTGCGGCCTTTTCCTGATCTGTCCAAGATCTGAAGAGGATCTGATTTTTACGTCGATGGGGTCTGATGAAGTGCGTCTCTCAGATAGGTACATCAACCTGAGCACCCGCACCGGCGCTCGGGGCTGACCCCCTCTCCCCTCGCGGGAGAGGGTTGGGGAGAGGGGGCCTGCATCCGCGCCGCGCCCGTTGCACCCCTCTCCCCGGCCCTCTCCCACAAGGGGAGAGGGAGTGAGGGCCATCCGAGATCGATAAGCATCAGTCAAATTGGCCCCTACCGCTTGTCCTATAAGCGCAAACAGCTATCAAAACAGTAGTAGCACCATAACCATGTCCCCAGACCGCTTTGAAGCCACCTACCTGATCGAAACCCCGCTAGCCCCCGCACACGTGGCCGAGGTGTTGGCGGGCGAACAATCGTGTGGCACCTTCACCCGTGTGGAGGGCGAGACCGACGCGCTGCGCGAACGCGCCCGCGCCACGGTCGAATCGGTCGAGCTGCTGGATGTGGCGCCCGCCCCTTCGCTGCCCAACGGCTGGATGCAGCGGCGCGGCATGTTCGACACGCCGCAGACCTGGCAGCGCGCCCGTCTGCGCGTGAGCTTTCCGTGCGACAACATCGGCCCCAACCTGCCGACGCTGGCCGCCACGGTGTCGGGCAATCTGTACGACCTGGGCGAGGTCACCGGCCTGCGGCTGGAGTCGATGAAACTGCCCAGCGCCTACCGCGCGCAGTTCGACATGCCCCGCCACGGCATCAGCGGCACCCGCGCGTTAACCGGCGTGCAGGGGCGCCCGCTGATCGGCACCATCATCAAACCCAACGTGGGTTTGTCGGCCGAAGAAACCGGCGACCTGGCAGGCCGTCTGTGTGCGGCGGGTGTGGATTTCATCAAGGACGACGAGGTCTGCGCCAACCCCGTTCACGCGCCACTGGCCGACCGCGTCAAAGCCGTGATGCGCCGCGTGCGCGCCCACCAGGACAAGACCGGCAAGCTGGTCATGGTGGCCTTCAACATCACCGACGAAACCGACGCCATGCGCCGCCACGCCGACCTGATCGCTGCCGAAGGCGGCAGCTGCGTGATGGTCAGCCTGAACTGGTGCGGCTATTCCGCCGTGCAAACCCTGCGGCGCCACACCCCGCTGGCGCTGCACGGCCACCGCAACGGCTACGGCGCACTGTCGCGCCACCCGCTGCTGGGCTTTTCGTTCAACGCCTGGCAGACGCTGTGGCGCCTGGCCGGTGTGGACCACATGCACGTGCATGGCCTGCAAGGCAAGTTCTCACAGACCGACGAAGAAGTGATCGAGTCGGCCCACGACACCCTGGCGCCGCTGTGTGAAGGCCTGGACGACCGCGTGTTGCCCGCGTTCTCCAACGGCCAGTGGGCGGGCACCGTGCCTGCCACGTGGGACAGCATCCAGTCCAACGATCTGCTATTCATGTCCGGCGGCGGTATCCTGGCCCACCCGGACGGCCCCGCTCCGGGCGTGGCCAGCCTGCAGCAGGCGTGGGATGCGGTGCAGAAGGGCGAAACCCTGGCCGAACGCGCGGCACACGCCCCCGAGCTACGCCGGGCCATCGACTTCTTCGGCAAGAAGTCCTGAACCATGACCACTGAAGCCCCCCGGTTTGGCTGGTACGGCGACGACTTCACCGGCGCCACCGACACCCTGGCCGTGCTGGCCCAAGCGGGCCTGCGGTCCATGCTGTTCATGGGCGCACCCAGCGCACAAGCGTTGGCGGCCGCCGGGCCGCTGGACGCCATAGGCATTGCCGGCGCAGCGCGCGCCATGGTGCCCGACGCCATGCGCGCCGAGCTGACCAGTGTGGGCCAATTTTTCAGGAAGGTTGCGCCCACCGTGCTGCACTACAAGGTGTGTTCTACCTTCGACAGCGCCCCGCATGTCGGCAACATTGCCTGCGCCATCCAGACGCTGCACTCCAGTGTGGACAACCGCTGGGTGCCTATTCTCGGAGGCCAGCCCAGCCTGGGCCGATACTGCGCGTTCAGCAACTTGTTTGCCGCAGCCGGGACGGGTGGAGCCGTCTACCGCATTGACCGTCACCCGACGATGCACCGCCACCCGGTGACCCCCATGGCCGAGGCTGACTTGCGGGTGCACCTGGCGCAACAAGGGTTGCAGGGCATCACGGCGTTGCATTACCCGTTGTATGAAGCGGATACAGGGCAAAACGCGGCAACCTTGCCCGCCGCCCTGGGCGCGCTTCTGGACAACGGCTCGGCCGATCTGCCCGATTTGCCGTTCGTGCCCACGTTGCTGGACCTGACCAGTGCAGACCAGCTTGCCAGCGTGGGGCACCTGCTCTGGCAACAGGCACAACACGCCCGCCTGCTCGCCGTGGGGCCCAGCTCCGTGGCACAAGCGCTGATCGCGTGCTGGGGAGCCCACGCAAGCCACCCCGCCCCCACCTTGGCGCCATCACCCGCCCCCGTGTTCGCCTGGGCGGGCAGCCTGTCACCCATCACTGCTGCCCAGGTCCAGGCTGCAACGTCTTACCAACGCATCCCTGTGGACGCGCAGCGCCTAGGCGACGATGCAGCGTATGCCCACGCCACCCAGCGCGCGATATGCGCCGGGCTGCAACAAGGCTGTCACGTACTGGCCTACACCGGGCCAATGGACGGCGCCCCTGCTCCGTCCAGTGGTGCTTCAGCAGCCGTCGCCCCCGCCAGCGCGGCCCTGGTAGCCCGCGTGGTGCAGGCGCAGGCCGACAACGGCACGCCCCTGGGGCGCATTGGCATTGCGGGGGGCGATACCTCCAGCCACGCCGTGCAGGCGCTTCAGTTGTGGGGCTTGTCGTACCAAACCAGGGTCTGCCCAGGGGTCACGCTGAGCCGCGCGCACAGTGCAAACCCGTCGCGCCACGGGCTTGAGTTGATGCTCAAGGGCGGACAGATGGGGGGAACGGATCTGTTCGAAAGGCTGCTCGGCACAGGCTGACGAAAACATCCAGACGATAAAAAGCCCGCTCATGGCGGGCTCCTTATGGAACGGCATTGCGGCAAGCATGCCTGCAGCTATTCCTTCAAACGCGTGGAACGGGAGTTCCTGAGTTCACGCACAGCGCCAGGTTCAGCGCCTTGATGGCCGTCTTGTAATCCTCGCGCTCGATCACGAACTGCATGTTCACCTGCCGCAGGGTCTGGGACACGCAGTTCACGTTGACCTGGGCATCAGCCAGCGCCTGCGCCGCCTTGGCCAACACGCCCGGGATACTGATGTTGGAGCCGATGGTGCACACGATCGCGCTGGGCTTGATCGTCACGACCTGGTAGCCCTCTTGCAGCTCGGCCACCAGCTCGGGCGTGACCTGGTTGTCCCACACCAGATGGGCGATGGAGTTGGCGTTGGTTGCCTTCAGGATGTAGCTCACGTCGTGCTTGCAGAACACGTTCATCAGGCCCGCATCAAAGCCCACCGTGCCCACCATGCTGGGGTCGTGGATCTCGATCAGCGTGACCTTGTCGGTACCGGTCACGATCTCCACACGTGCGCGTTCACCCACAAAATCCTTGGTGATCAGCGTGCCGGGGTGGTCGGGCTCAAACGTGTTCTTCAGGCGGATGGGAATGCCAGCCAGTTCCATGGGCTTGGCAGCCTTGGGGTGGATGGCTTCCATGCCCACGTCGGCCAGCTGGTCGGCCACGTCGTAGTTGGTGGCGCCCACCACGATGGCGTTTTCCAGGCCCACGAGGTTGGGGTCGGCGGACGACAGGTGGAATTCCTTGTGGATCACGGCCTCTGCGGGGCGCACTTCCACGGCGATCTTGCTGAAGGTGACCTCGGAATAACCGCGGTCAAACTCGCGCATGATGCCTTCGGTGCCCTTGGTGTAGCCGGTGGCCACCACCACCTTGTCGCTCAGGTCGATGCCTTTAAAGCTGTTGGCAATGCGCTCGTCAATCGTCCAGGCTTCGTTGTCGTCAAAACCGGCAAGGTCCATCAGCATGGCGTTCACGCCATTGGCCTTGAGGATCTCGACCGAGTTGAACGCGCTGTGGGACTCGCCAATGGAGGCCAGCACTTCGCGCGCGGCCAGCAGTACATCCTTGCGGCTCAAGTAGCCGCTGGCCAGCACGTGCTGCATGGCGTTCAGGTACTCACGCGCCTGGCCAATACGCTGGTCGATGAAGGCATCGGCCACATCCAGCGGCAGGCCCAGGTCGGCGTAGCCGGCATTCAGCTTTTTCAGGCTGGCGGCCAGTTGGGTCAAGGCGTCCTGGTAGCCCTTGCCCTCTGCAAACAGGGCATAGATGCCGCGCTCGCCCGTCTTCTTGTGCTCCAGCAACTGGTTCGTCACGCCAGAGTAGGCGGACACCACATAGATCCGGCCATAAATGCGCTTGGGATCGTGCAGCATGATGTGGCGCAGCACATCGCCAAAGGCGGTCATGGAGGTGCCGCCGATTTTCTCTACAGAGATTTTGGAGTTTTGAACGTCTTGCATGGACAGGCTCAGGGGAGCAAAAGGGTGGAAAGCCGGTGCGGAATTGCTGCCACAGATCGCGCAGCAGCAAGCCAAGTATTTTCCATCACTTTTGTGTGGGCTCCTCGACCCGTTCCCACAGCTGTCGTACGGTGCGCAGCCACCGCAACACCAGACCGCGACGGGCGATGCCTTGAGGAAACCGACTCTGGTCGTGGCCAGTCAAGGCCTGGCGTTGTCGTGTGCCTCGTATTGAGGCTCGGCGGAGATGAAAGGCCGGGTTTGATCCTCAGCGTCTGACGGCGCAGCTGCAGAGGCTTTTGGCAAGCTGCAAGTCAAAATGAACAAACCCAGCAGCGCCGACAAGATGGAGCCTGCATACACGCCCAGGCGCACCGGTGTGGCCAGCGCGGGGTCGGTGAACGCAAGCGCACCCACAAACAGGCTCATGGTGAAGCCCACCCCCGCAATGCAGCCCACGCCCACGATTTGCATCAGGTTGCCCGGCGTTCTGGCCTTCATCGCCATGGCGCCCAGGTAGGTCATCACGCCAATCCCCAGGGGTTTGCCCAAAGCCAATCCCAAGGCAGCGCCCAGCGTGACCGGGTGGGTCAGGTAGGCGCCTGCGCCATCCAGACTGATACCGGCATTGGCGAACGCAAACACCGGCATGATGCCAAACAGTACCCAGGGCCGGAAACTGTGCTCGGCCTCATGCAGGGGGCTGTGGCCTGCCCTGTCTTTCAAGGGCACACAAGCGGCCACGATCACACCGCCGATGGTGGGACTGATGCCGGATCGGTACATCACGATCCAAAGCACCACGCCCACTAGCATGTACAGCCCGATGGAGGCGATCTTCAGACGGTTCATCACCACCAGCACCGCCGCCACGCCTGTTGCTATGACCAAATAGTTCACCAGCACTTCTTCGGTGTAGAAAAACGCGACGATCAGGATTGCGCCCAGATCGTCCACCACCGCTACGGCCAGCAAAAAGGCTTTCAGTGCCGCTGGTACGCGGCTGCCCAAGAGTGAGAGCACACCAAGGGCAAATGCAATATCGGTGGCAGCAGGGATGGCCCAGCCTCTGGCAAACCCGTCGCTACCAGCGAGCGCCAGATACATCAGCGCGGGCGCAGCCATTCCACCCGCTGCAGCCAACACAGGCAACAGCGCCGCCTTCGGGTCTGACAACTGGCCCTCCAGCATCTCGCGCTTGAGCTCCAGGCCCACGAAGAAAAAAAACAGCGCCATCAACGCGTTCTTGATCCAGTAGGCCAGCTTCATTTCAATGCCGCCGCCCGTGGGGCCAATGCTGAAAGAGGTGGACAGTGCCGCCTGATATGCAGGGCCCCAAGGCGAATTGACCACCACCATGGCCAACGCTGCAACGAACACGAGCAACGCGCCAGGCACGGCATCCTGAGGCAACAAACCCAGAAATTTCTGATGGGAAGCATTTGCAGCCATGGACAATGACTTTCTTGGCGGGTGAATATTCGGGTTCAAATTCAGGCGATCGAGATCAAATAGCCCGTGTAAGCCGCATAACAACCGATAAACACCCAGCCTTCCCAACGATGGATCTTGGCTCCGGTACGCGCGAAGTACACCAGCAAGCCCGTGGTCGCCAGCATCACCCAGATGTCAAACGCGGCAATCTGTGCGGGCATCTCGATGGGCTGGATCATCGAAGTGGTGCCCAGGATGAACAGCACATTGAAAATGTTCGAGCCGACGATGTTGCCGTACGCCACATCTGCATGCTTACGGAGAGCCGCCATGACCGAGGTCACCAGCTCGGGCATGGAGGTGCCCACCGCCACGATCGTCAGACCGATGATGGTGTCGGATACGCCCAGCCCTTTGGCCAGGGCAATCGAGCCATCCACCAGAAACCGTGCACCAAAAATCGTGATCGCGATGCCAGCCACGGCCATCGCCACAGACAACGCCATGGTCGCCGGACCCTTGCGGGCGTCTTCGGCCCGGTGCTCGGCCACCACCGCAGCTTCGTCAGGCGACTGCTTTTCCTGCACGTACACAAAGACGACGTAGGCAAGCAGGCTCGCCACAAACATCAAGCCCAACACCATGCCCATGCGCCCGTAAAGCACCACCGCCAGGCAGGCCAGCGCTGCAAACGACACCATGAGCGCGTCGCGCTTGAAGCCCTTGGGGTTCACTGCCATGGGGTAAATCACGGCCGAAAGCCCCAGGATGAACAAGATGTTGGCGATGTTGGAGCCCACCACATTGCCCACGGCAATCCCCGCAGAGCCGTTGAGCGCCGCGGTAACGCTAGTAACCAGTTCAGGAGTGGAGGTGCCAAAGCCCACCAGCGTCAAACCGATCAACAGAGGCGAAACCCCCAGTGCCTTGGCCGAAGCCACCGCGCCGCGCACCAGCAGTTCGCCGCCCACCACCAGCAACACCAAACCAATGACGATATTCATCCAGGTATCCATGCGTTGGCCTTTCTGTTTCTCGTTGTAGATGTGTGGCGCCATCGGCAACGCGCATGACACACAACCCAGAGTATGTTGGTGAATCGAAAAAGCCTAGTGTGCCAAGCGTTTTAACGGGCCATAAAAAAAGCCCGAACCGCTGAGGGATCGGGCTTTGCAGGCATGCCGGAGGGGCTGCCTACTTGCGCGCAGGCGGCACGTCCGTGCAGGAGCCGTGGGCAATCTCCGCCGCCATGCCAATGCTTTCGCCCAGCGTGGGGTGCGGGTGGATGGTCTTGCCGATGTCCACAGCGTCCGCGCCCATCTCAATCGCCAGCGCAATCTCGCCGATCATGTCGCCGGCGTGCGTGCCGACCATGCCACCGCCGAGGATTTTGCCGTGGCCATGGGCTTCGGGCGAGTCGTCGAACAGCAGCTTGGTCACGCCCTCATCGCGGCCGTTAGCGATGGCGCGGCCGGAGGCCGTCCAGGGAAACAGGCCCTTCTTGACCTTGATGCCCTGGGCCTTGGCCTGGTCTTCGGTGAGGCCGACCCAGGCCACTTCGGGATCTGTGTAGGCCACAGATGGAATCACGCGGGCGTTGAAGGCGGCAGCGGCAAGCTCCTTGTTGCCTTGCAACTCACCGGCAATCACTTCTGCCGCCACATGCGCCTCATGCACCGCCTTGTGCGCCAGCATGGGCTGGCCCACGATGTCACCGATGGCGAAGATGTGCGGCACGTTGGTGCGCATCTGGATGTCGACGTTGATGAAGCCACGCTCCGTCACGGCAACGCCTGCCTTTTCGGCGGCAATCTTCTTGCCGTTCGGTGTGCGGCCCACAGCCTGCAGCACCAGGTCGTACACCTGCGGCTCGGGGGCGGTGCCGCCGCCTCTTCCGCGGGCGCAAACGTGACCTTGATGCCTTCGGGCGTAGCCTCGGCTCCCACGGTTTTCGTCTTCAACATGATGTTGTCGAAGCGCTTGGCATTCATCTTCTGCCAGATCTTGACGAGGTCGCGGTCGGCGCCCTGCATCAGGCCGTCCATCATTTCGACCACATCGAGGCGCGCGCCCAGCGTGCTGTACACGGTGCCCATTTCGAGGCCGATGATGCCGCCGCCCAAAATCAGCATGCGCTTGGGGACTTCCTTGAGCGCCAGGGCGCCGGTGGAGTCGACCACGCGCGGGTCGTTGGGCATGAAGGGCAGGCGCACCGCCTGGCTACCGGCGGCGATGATGGCGCGCTTGAAGGCGATGACCTTTTTGGTGCCTGTCTTGTCTTGCGCGGTGCCGGTGGTTTCTTCCACTTCGAGGTGATTGGCACCGACAAAGGCTCCGTAGCCGCGCACAGTGGTCACCTTGCGCATCTTGGCCATGGCGGCCAGGCCACCGGTGAGCTTGCCGATGACCTTTTCCTTGTGGCCGCGCAGCTTGTCGACGTTGACGGCGGGTGCGCCAAAGTCCACGCCCAGGTCGGCCATGTGGCTCACTTCGTCCATGACGGCTGCCACGTGCAGCAGCGCCTTGGACGGGATGCAGCCCACGTTCAGGCACACGCCGCCCAGGGTGGCATAGCGCTCGACGATGACGACCTTGAGGCCCAGGTCGGCTGCGCGGAAGGCTGCGCTGTAGCCGCCGGGGCCGCCGCCAAGCACGAGCACGTCGCAGTCCAGGTCGGCCGTACCTGCAAAGCTGGATGCTACCGAATTGATAGCTACTTGCGCTTGTGGGGCCTGCGCTGGAGCCGATTTTTGCTCAGAAGCTGCGGGTGCAGGCGCTGCTGCAGGTGCCGGTGCCGCGGCGCCAGCGCCCTCCACTTCCAGCGTCAGCACCACCGAGCCTTCCGCGATCTTGTCGCCGAGCTTCACTTTCAGCTCCTTGACCACGCCAGCGTGGCTGGAGGGGATTTCCATGGAGGCCTTGTCGGACTCCACGGTGATCAGGCTTTGCTCGGCCTTGATGGTGTCGCCGGGTTTGACCAGCACTTCGATGATGGCCACTTCGGCGAAGTCGCCGATGTCGGGCACCTTGATGTCGATGATTGCCATGGTGTGTCTTGCCCTTTCGTTACATCACGATGCGGCGGAAGTCCGCCAGCAGCGAGGCAAAGTACACGTTGAAGCGTGCGGCGGCCGCGCCATCGATCACGCGGTGGTCCCAGCTGAGCGACAGCGGCAGCATCAGGCGCGGTGCGAACTGCTTGCCGTCCCATTTCGGTTCGATGCTGCTCTTGCACACGCCCATGATGGCGACTTCGGGCGCATTGATGATGGGCGTGAAGTAGCGCCCGCCAATGCCGCCCAGCGAGCTGATGGAGAAGCAGCCACCGGTCATGTCGGCCGGGCCGAGCTTGCCGTCGCGCGCCTTCTTTGCCAGGTCGCCCATCTCTTGCGAGATCTGGACGATGCCCTTCTTGTCGGCGTCGCGGATGACGGGCACAACGAGGCCGTTGGGCGTGTCGGCCGCAAAGCCGATGTGGAAGTACTGCTTGAGCACCAGCTGGTCGCCGTCGAGCGAGCTGTTGAACTCGGGGAACTTCTTGAGCGCGGCCACGGCGGCCTTGATCATGAAGGCGAGCATGGTGACCTTCACGCCACTCTTCTCGTTCTCTTTGTTGAACTGCACGCGGAAGGCTTCGAGGTCAGTGATGTCCGCGTCGTCGTGGTTGGTGACGTGCGGGATGACGACCCAGTTGCGGTGCAGATTGGCGCCGCTGATCTTCTTGATGCGCGAGAGGTCCTTGCGCTCGACGGGGCCGAACTTGGTGAAGTCGACCTTGGGCCAGGGCAGCAGATCCAGGCCCACACCGGAACCGCCAGAGCCACCGGATGCGGCAGGCGCCTTGGCAGCCTGCGCCTTGGTTTGGGTGGCACCCGCCATCACCTGCTTGGTGAAGGACTGCACGTCGTCTTGCGTGATACGGCCCTTGGGGCCACTGCCCTTGACTTCATCGATGGGCACACCCAGCTCGCGGGCGAACTTGCGCACCGAGGGCGATGCGTGCGGCAGGCCCGCTGTGGGCGTGCCAGGCTGGTGGGCGGGCACGGAGGCCGTAGCGGCGACCGGTGCAACGGCTGCTGCAACCGGTGCGGGGGCTGCAACAGGCGCAGCAGCGGGAGCCGCCGCCGGCGCTGCGGGCGCTGCAGCGGCAGCAGGCGCACTGCCCGCCACCCCTTCCAGCAAGGCCACCAAGTCGCCAATGTTGACGGTGTCCCCAATCTTGACCTTGAGCTCCTTGACCACGCCAGCGGCGGGCGACGGAATCTCCATGGAGGCCTTGTCGGATTCGACGGTGAACAGCGATTGTTCGAGCTTGATGGTGTCGCCCACCTTGACCAGCAACTCAATGACGGCCACGTCCTTGAAGTCACCGATGTCGGGCACGCGCACTTCCACCGGGCCTGCAGTTGCAGGGGCTGCAGCGGGTGCAACCGGTGCTGACGCAGCGGCTGCAACGGGGGCGGGGGCAACAGCTGCAGGGGCTGGCGCAGCAGCCGGGGCTGAGGCAACCGCGTCTGCCGACTCGACCACGGCAATCACAGAACCCTGCTTGACCTTGTCGCCCAGGGCGATCTTGAGTTCCTTGACCACGCCTGCGTGGCTGGACGGAATCTCCATCGATGCCTTGTCCGATTCGACGGTGATGAGCGACTGCTCGGCCTTGACCGTGTCGCCCACCTTGACCAGCAGTTCGATCACGCCCACTTCGTCGAAATCCCCGATGTCCGGGACTTGAATGTCTACCAATGCCATTGTTGTCTCCGTTCGGTTTACGCGTACAGCGGGTTGACCTTGTCGGCCTGGATGTTGTACTTGGCGATCGCCTCAGCCACCTTGGTGGTGGGCAGCACGCCGTCTTCGCTCAGCGCCTTGAGCGCAGCGACGACGATGTAGTGGCGGTTGATCTCGAAGTGCTCGCGCAGCTTGCTGCGGAAGTCGCTACGGCCAAATCCGTCAGTGCCCAGCACCTTGTAAGTGCGGCCCTTGGGGATGAACGGGCGAATCTGCTCGGCATAGGCCTTCATGTAGTCGGTGGACGCGACCACGGGGCCTTGCGATGCCGACAGCTGCTGGGTGACGAACGGCACCTTGGCTTCTTCGGTCGGGTGCAGCAGGCTCCAGCGCTCGGCGTTCTGGCCGTCGCGGGTCAGCTCGTTGAAGCTGGGGCAGCTCCACACCGAGGCGGCCACGCCCCAGTCCTTTTCAAGCAGCTCTTGTGCGAAGAACGATTCGCGCAGGATGGTGCCGCTGCCCAGCAGCTGCACGGTGGGCGCATCATGGGCCAGAGCGGGCGCCTGTTTGCACAGGTACATGCCCTTGATGATCTGCTCTTCGGTGCCAGGCTGCAGGCCGGGCATCGGGTAGTTTTCGTTCAGCAGTGTGAGGTAGTAGAAGACGTTTTCCTGCCGCTCGACCATGCGCTTCATGCCGTCGTGCATGATCACCGCGACTTCGTGCGCAAAGGTCGGGTCGTAGCTCACGCAGTTGGGGATGGTGTTGGCCAGGATGTGGCTGTGGCCATCTTCGTGCTGCAGGCCTTCGCCGTTGAGCGTGGTGCGGCCTGAGGTGCCGCCCAGCAGGAAGCCACGTGCCTGCATGTCACCCGCCGCCCAGGCCAGGTCACCAATGCGCTGGAAGCCGAACATCGAGTAGTACACGTAGAACGGGATCATGATCCGGTTGTTCGTGCTGTAGCTGGTGGCCGCCGCGATCCAGCTGCTCATGCCACCGGCTTCGTTGATGCCCTCTTGCAGGATTTGGCCGGCCTTGTCTTCCTTGTAGTACATGACCTGGTCTTTATCGACCGGGGTGTACTGCTGACCTGCGGGGTTGTAGATGCCGATCTGGCGGAACAGGCCTTCCATGCCGAAGGTACGGGCTTCGTCCACCAGGATGGGCACCACGCGCGGGCCCAGGGCCTGGTCGCGCAGCAGCTGCGAGAGAAAGCGCACGTAAGCTTGCGTGGTGGAGATTTCGCGGCCTTCGGGCGTAGCCTCCAGGATGGCCTTGAAGGTGTCCAGCGCAGGCACGGTGAAGCTCTCGTCGGCCTTCACGCGGCGGTGTGGCAGGTAGCCGCCCAAGGCCTTGCGGCGCTCGTGCAGGTACTTCATTTCCGGGGTGTCGTCGGCGGGCTTGTAGAAGGGCAGTTCGGCAAGCTGGCTGTCGGGGATCGGGATGTTGAAGCGATCACGGAAGGCCTTGATGTCTTCGTCGCTGAGCTTCTTGGTCTGGTGAACCGTGTTCTTGGCTTCGCCAATCTTGCCCATGCCAAAGCCCTTGACGGTCTTGACCAGCAGGACGGAAGGCTGGCCGCCATGGTTTTGAGCGGCATGGAATGCGGCATAGACCTTTTGCGAATCGTGGCCGCCGCGCTGCAGGTTCCAGATCTCGTCGTCGGTCATGTGCTCGACCATCTTCAGGGTGCGCGGGTCGCGGCCGAAGAAGTTCTTGCGCACGTAGGCACCGTCGTTGGCCTTCATGGCTTGGTAGTCGCCGTCGTTGGTTTCCATCATGAGCTTGCGCAGAGCACCATCATGGTCTTTGGCGAGCAACTCGTCCCAGCCCTTGCCCCAGATGAGTTTGATGACGTTCCAGCCCGCGCCACGGAACTCGCCTTCGAGCTCTTGAATGATCTTGCCGTTGCCACGCACGGGGCCGTCCAGGCG
This sequence comes from Acidovorax sp. JMULE5, assembly GCF_013376875.1. Lineage (GTDB taxonomy): Bacteria > Pseudomonadota > Gammaproteobacteria > Burkholderiales > Burkholderiaceae_C > Acidovorax > Acidovorax facilis. The sequence continues at coordinate 900,628 of NZ_CP035951.1, read as the reverse complement.
CTGCAGGTTGCAGTTGATGACAAACACCAGGTTGTCGAGCTTCTCGCGCGCGGCCAGGCCAATGGCGCCCAGGGATTCGACCTCGTCCATTTCACCGTCGCCGCAGAACACCCAGACCTTGCGGTTTTCGGTATTGGCGATGCCACGGGCGTGCAGGTACTTGAGGAAACGCGCCTGATAGATGGCCATCAGCGGGCCCAGGCCCATCGACACCGTGGGGAACTGCCAGAACTCGGGCATGAGCTTGGGATGCGGGTAGCTCGACAGGCCCTTGCCGTCCACTTCCTGGCGGAAGTTGAGCAACTGCTCTTCGCTCAGGCGGCCTTCCAGGTAGGCGCGGGCATAAATACCGGGCGATACGTGGCCCTGGATGTAAAGCAGGTCACCGCCGTGGTTTTCGCTCTCGGCGTGCCAGAAATGGTTGAAGCCCGCGCCAAACATGCTGGCCAGCGAGGCAAAGGAGCCGATGTGGCCACCCAGATCCCCACCTTCGGGCGGGTGATGGCGGTTGGCCTTGACCACCATGGCCATGGCGTTCCAGCGCATGTAGGCGCGCAGGCGCTGTTCGATTTCAAGGTTGCCGGGGCTGCGTGCCTCCTGGCTGGGCTCGATGGTGTTCACGTAGCCGGTATTGGCCGAGAACGGCAGGTCCACGCTGTTCTGGCGGGCGTGTTCGAGCAATTGCTCCAACAGGTAGTGGGCGCGCTCGGCCCCCTCTTTGTCGATGACGGCGGACAGCGCATCCATCCACTCACGGGTTTCCTGTTGGTCGGTATCGGTGGCGGGCGCGTTGCCGTTTCCGGCCTGAGGGTCGGGCTGAGCTGACATGCTTTGTCTCCTGTAGGTGTGGCAGCAATTTAGTACGTTGGCTCTAGTTTCGCATATTTTTCTAAAATTTCAAATGGTGCCCATGCATTTCATATTACAAGAAAATGCTGCGAACGCACATTGCACGTGCCCCGGATTCCAGGCTGCGGCTCCCCTACACTTGAAGGATGGATTCCCTGCCCCCTCACCCCTCCCCCACAGCCATGGTCGTGGCAGCGCCTGCCCGCTGGTGGCGCAAGTGGTGGCGCGGGTTGTCGCCTACCCGGCAGGACCGGTTTGCGGCGCTGGCACCCTTGGCTGCAGTGCTGATGTTTCTGGCCGCCATCGTGGCGGCGTTCTGGTATTTGCGCGCCGAAGAGGCCGAGCGCGAACAAGAAGCCCTACGGCGTGACGTGGAATACGCGCAACAGCGCGTGCGCCTGCGGCTGCTGGAGCGGCAAGAACAGCTCATGCGCATTGCGCGTGACCTGTCCAACCAAGAGCTGGAACGCACAGAGTTTGTGAGCCGTGCCGAAAGCCTGATCAGCCAATACCCCGAACTGCAGGCGATCACCTGGATCGACGAGCGCCGCCGCATACGCGCCAGTCATGCGGCACCCACGCTGGCCAGCAGCGAGTTGCGCATTGCCGGCGAAGTGCTCAAACCCGGCGACACGGCCGACACCTTTGGCCTGGCCCGCGACCTGCAGCAGCCGGTGTATGCCCAGCCCGCCGCAACCTCGGGCGATTCGACCCCGCTGCTCCAGCTGCAGGTGCCTTTGAACAACCAGGGCAAATTCAGCGGGGTGGTGCTGGGCGAATACTCCATCGACAGCCTGCTGCGCTACGGCACGCCGACCGAGGTGCTGGCACGCTACGCCGTCACGCTGCTCGATGGCAAGAACCAGGTGCTGGCCGGAACCCCTCTGGGACCGCGCAACACGGCCACACAGCTCCTGCCTTGGTCACCCCGAGCCAACGAATACGAGGTCCCCGTCTCCCCGGTGGGCAACGGGCTGGTGCTCAAGGCGCAGGCCTACCGCACCTCGCTGGGCGTGGTGGGTAGCGGGCTGTTCTGGCTGGTGGGCACGCTGAGCGCGATGACGGCCTGGATGCTGATCGCCACCTGGCGCCACACCCGCCGCCGCATGCAGGCCCAGCAGGCCCTGGTGGCCGAGACGAACTTCCGCCGCGCGATGGAGAACTCCATCCTGACGGGCATGCGCGCGCTGGACATGGAAGGCCGCATTACCTATGTGAACGCCGCCTTCTGCCAGATGACTGGCTGGAGCGAGGCTGAATTGGTGGGCCTGAAAGCACCCTTCCCTTATTGGCCCGACTCCGACCACGAAGCCTTGCACGCCAAGTTGCGCGACGAACTGTCGGGCAAAACCATCGTCGGCGGCTTTCAGGTGCGGGTACGGCGCAAAAGCGGCACGCTCTTCGATGCGCGACTGTATGTGTCGCCCCTGATCGATGCGCACGGCCAGCAGACGGGCTGGATGACGTCGATGACGGACATCACCGAGCCCAACCGCATCCGCGAACAGCTTTCCGCATCGCACGAGCGCTTCACCATCGTGCTGGAATCGCTGGACGCATCCGTCTCGGTGGCGCCGCTGGGCAGCGAAGAACTGCTGTTCGCCAACAAGCTCTACCGCCAATGGTTCGGCTCGCAGACGGGCGGCCACCTGCAACTGGTGGCGCAGGCGGGCGTGGTGCCCGTGGCGGGCACGGAGCACACGGGCATGGACGACGAAGACGGACTCATGGGCCTGCCCACCGACCCACTCACCAGTGCCCGCACCGAGAACGCCGAAATCTACCTGCCCGACCTGGGAAAGTGGCTCGAAGTACGTTCGCGCTACCTCAACTGGGTGGACGGCCGACTGGCCCAGATGGTGATTGCCACCGACATCACCCCCCGCCGCCAGGCCGAGGAACAGGCGGCGCGCCAGGCCGAGCGCGCCCAATCCGTCAGCCGCCTCATCACCATGGGCGAGATGGCCTCCAGCGTGGCGCACGAACTCAACCAGCCGCTCACGGCCATCAACAACTACTGCAGCGGCATGGTCTCGCGCATCCAGAGCGGCCAGCTGACCGAAGAAGCGCTGCTCACGGCACTGCAAAAGACCGCCCACCAGGCCCAGCGCGCGGGCCAGATCATCCAGCGCATCCGGGCCTTTGTGAAGAAGAGCGAGCCCAACCGCACCCTGGCCGACGTGCATTCGATGGTCAACGAAGCCGTGGAGCTGGCCGACATCGAGCTTCGCCGACACAACGTGCGCCTGACGCACTATGTGGCCGCCCGCCTGCCGCCCGTGATGGTGGACACCATCCTGATCGAGCAGGTGCTGGTCAACCTGATGAAGAACGGCGCCGAAGCCATCCAGCACGCCAACCGTCCACCGTCGGGTCGCAGCGTGGAACTGCGCGTGGTGCCCAAACACGTCGAAGACCGCGAAGTGGTGGAATTTTCGGTGCAGGACACCGGCAAGGGCCTGGCCCCCGAAGTGCTGGAGCGCCTCTTCGAAGCCTTCTTCTCCACCAAGGAAGAAGGCATGGGCATGGGCCTCAATCTGTGCCGCAGCATCGTCGAGTCGCACCAGGGCAGGATGCTGGCGGAGAACCTCTACAATGGATCCGAGGTCACGGGCTGCAAGTTCTCCTTCTGGCTGCCGCTTGCCAAGCCTGCTGATGCCACTACAAATTCTGTAGCAAACATTCAAAAACCAAGGACAATTGCATGAGCTTGATTCCGAAAAAAGGCACTGTCTACGTTGTGGACGACGACGAGGCAGTTCGCGATTCCCTGCAGTGGCTGCTGGAAGGCAAGGACTACCGGGTGCGTTGCTTTGATTCGGCCGAGACCTTTCTCTCACGCTACGACCCCCGCGAAGTCGCCTGCCTGATTGTGGACATCCGCATGGGCGGCATGACGGGCCTGGAGCTTCAGGATCGCCTGATCGAGCGCAAGTCCCCCCTGCCCATCGTGTTCATTACAGGCCACGGCGATGTGCCCATGGCCGTGAACACCATGAAGAAAGGCGCGCTGGATTTCATCCAGAAGCCTTTTGACGAAGAAGAACTGGTCGGACTCGTCGAGCGCATGCTCGACCACGCCCGCGAAGCCTTCGCCGGCTACCAGCAGGCCGCCAGCCGCGATGCCCTGCTGTCCAAGCTGACCAGCCGCGAAGCCCAGGTGCTCGAACGCATCGTGGCCGGTCGCCTGAACAAGCAGATTGCCGACGACCTGGGCATCAGCATCAAGACGGTGGAGGCGCACCGCGCCAACATCATGGAAAAGCTCAACGCCAACACCGTGGCCGACCTGCTCAAGATCGCCCTCGGCCAGAACGCCCCCAAGGGTTGAAACTCACATTTTGATAGCTGCTCGCGTTTGCTGATAAAGCGCTAGAGACCAATTTGACTCATATTCTCTGACATGACAGCCCAACTCATCGACGGCAACGCCCTTTCCCGCAAACTGCGCAGCGAGGTGGCGCAACGCGCTGCAGCGCTCACCGCCCGCGGCCACCAGCCCGGCTTGGCCGTGATCCTGGTGGGTGAAGACCCTGCTTCGGCCGTATACGTGCGCAACAAAGTCAAGGCTTGCGAAGACAGCGGCGTGCGCTCCATTTTTGAAAAATACGACGCCGATCTGAGCGAAGCCGCGCTGCTGGCCCGTATCGAGGCGCTCAATGCCGATCCCACGGTACACGGCATCCTGGTGCAAATGCCGTTGCCCAAGCACATCGACCCGCACAAGGTCATCGAGGCCATTGCGACATCCAAGGACGTCGATGGCTACTCGGTCCTCTCCGCGGGCGAGCTCATGGCCGGGCTGGAAGGTTTCCGGCCTTGCACGCCCTACGGCAGCATGAAGCTCATCGAATCCACCGGCCAGACCATCAAGGGCAAGCACGCCGTGGTCATTGGCCGCAGCAATACGGTGGGCAAGCCCATGGCCCTGCTGCTGCTGCAGGCCAACGCCACGGTTACCGTCACCCACAGCGGCACCCCCGACCTGGGCTACCACACCCGCCAGGCCGACATCGTGGTGGCAGCGGTCGGCCGCGCCAACACGCTCACAGCCGACATGGTCAAGCCTGGTGCCATCGTCATCGACGTAGGCATCAACCGCAAGGCGGACGGCAAACTCTGCGGCGACGTGGACTTTGACGGCGTCAAGGAAGTGGCCGGCTGGATCACCCCCGTGCCTGGCGGGGTTGGGCCCATGACCATTACCATGCTGCTGGTGAACACCATCGAAGCCGCTGAGCGCACTGCAGGGCACTGACCTGGGTCAGTGCTGTCGATGTCGGCGGCTTTGCAACTTGAACCTGCGCCATCTGGCGCCATCTGATTTCGCATGAGCAACGCCCTTCTCGACTTCTCGGACCTCCCCCATTTCGACCGCATCACACCGCAGGACGTGGCGCCTGCCGTGGATGTTCTGCTGGAGCGTGCCAATGCCGCGCTGGAGACCGTCACCGCACCCGACTTTCCAGCCCGCTGGGATGCGATTGCGAAAGTGCTGGATGTGGCCACCGAACGGCTGGGCACCGCCTGGGGCAGCATCAGCCACCTCAACAGCGTGGCCGACACCCCTGAACTGCGCGCAGCCTACAACGCCGCCTTGCCCAAGGTCACCGAGTTCTGGACGCGCCTGGGTGCCGATGAACGCCTGTACGCCAAGTACAAGGCCATCGACCCCGCCACCCTGACTGCAGAGCAGCGGCAGGCACACCTGAACGCGGTGCGCAACTTTGTGTTGAGTGGCGCGGAGCTGACCGGTGCCGCCAAGGAGCGTTTTGCGCAGATCCAGGAACGCCAGGCCGAGCTGAGCCAGAAGTTCAGCGAAAACGCCCTCGATGCCACGGACGCCTACGCTTACTACGCCACGGCCGAAGAGCTCGATGGCATTCCAGACGATGTCCAACAGGCCGCGCTGGCCGCAGCACAGGCAGACGGCAAGGAAGGCTACAAGCTCACCCTGAAGATGCCCTGCTACCTGCCGGTCATGCAGTTTGCCGCGCGCAGCGACCTGCGCGAGAAGCTCTACCGCGCCTATGTGACCCGTGCCTCCGACCAGGCTGAGGGCGATGCACGCAAATTCGACAACACAGCGCTGATCAGCGAAATCCTGGCACTGCGCCGCGAAGAGGCCCAACTGCTGGGCTACGCCAATTTTGGGGAAGTGTCCGTGGTACCCAAGATGGCCCAATCACCGGCGCAGGTGATCACCTTCCTGCGTGATCTGGCCCGACGCGCCCGCCCTTACGCCGAGAAGGACATCGCCGACCTGCGCGCGTTTGCCGCCGAACACCTGGGCCTGGCCAATCCGCAGGCCTGGGACTGGCCCTACATTTCCGAAAAGCTCAAGGAAGCGCGCTACGCCTTCAGCGAGCAGGAGGTCAAGAAGTACTTCACGGCGCCCAAGGTGCTGGCAGGCCTGTTCAAGATCATCGAAACCCTGTTCGAAGTGTCCATCCGGCGCGACACGGCCGCCGTCTGGCACCCAGCCGTTGAGTTCTACCGCATTGAGCGCACGCACCCGGAGGGCGCCCATAAGGGCACCCAGCTGGTGGGCCAGTTCTACCTCGACCAACCTGCACGCACCGGCAAACGCGGCGGCGCATGGATGGACGATGTGCGCACACGCTGGCTGCGCCCCGACACGGGCGTGCTGCAAACCCCGGTGGCGCACCTGGTGTGCAACTTCGCCAGCGGCGTGGACGGCAAGCCACCGCTGCTCACGCACGACGACGTGATCACCCTCTTCCACGAGTTCGGCCACGGCTTGCACCACATGCTCACCCAGGTGAACGAGCGCGACGTCTCGGGCATTGGCGGCGTGGAGTGGGATGCGGTGGAGCTGCCCAGCCAGTTCATGGAGAACTTCTGCTGGGAATGGGATGTGCTCAAGCACATGACGGCCCATGTGGACACGGGCGAGCCCCTGCCCCGCGCGCTGTTCGACAAGATGATTGCCGCCAAGAACTACCAGAGCGGCATGCAGACGCTGCGACAGATTGAGTTCTCGCTGTTCGACATGCTGCTGCACACCGAACACGACCCGGCCCAGGACATCATGCCTCTGCTGGACCAGGTGCGCCGCGAAGTGGCCGTGCTGCAGCCCCCGGCATTCAGCCGCACGGCACACACCTTCAGCCATATCTTTGCGGGCGGGTATGCCGCTGGCTACTACAGCTACAAATGGGCCGAGGTACTGAGTGCAGACGCCTACGCAGCCTTCGAGGAAACCGCTGGAAGCGACGGTCTGCCGAGTATAGAAACGGGTCGCCGCTACCGCCAGGCCATCCTGGAAGCCGGTGGCAGCCGCCCTGCGATGGAATCGTTCAAGGCCTTCCGGGGCCGCGAGCCCAGCCTGGAAGCCCTGCTGCGCCACCAGGGCATGGCGGAAGAATCGACTGCCTGAGCGAACCGAACCCACGGCCTGAAATGCACACGTTGCACCCAGGCCTGACGACAAAGAAGGAGCAAGGAGAATGAACATGCACAAGCCACTGACCGCCCCCCTGTTGGCGACTTTGCTGATGACACTGGCCTGCGCCAGCGTGCAAGCACAAGGCGTCTACCGCATCGTCGGCCCGGATGGCAAAGTGACGTTTTCGGACCGACCTCCCGCCGACGCCAATGCCAACGCGCAGCCCGCCCGCACGGCCAACGAGGCGCCCGCTATTGCCAACGGCGCGCTGCCCTACGAGCTGCGCCAGGTTGCCAACCGCTTTCCGGTCACTCTCTACACCGGCAACGACTGCCCGCCCTGCACCTCTGCGCGCAACCTGCTCACGTCACGGGGTGTCCCGTTCATCGAGCGCACCGTGTCCAGCAACGAAGACATAGCGGCGTTTCAAAGGTTGAGTGGCGGTACCGGCCTGCCCTTCGGCACCATCGGCGGCCAGCAGCTCGCAGGCTTTTCCGAAGGGGAATGGGTACAGTATCTGGACGCTGCGGGTTACCCGAAACAATCCGCATTGCCCCGAAACTACCGCCAGCCAGCGCCTACGCCGCTGGTGGCCGTCAAGGCGGCAGAACCCGCAGCAGCGGCCTCAGCCCCAGCGCCCGCAACACCGTCCAGGGCGCGCCCGCCCGCACCTGTCAATGATGGGCCATCACCCAGCAATCCCGCAGGTATCCGGTTCTGATCACGGAGTGCGGGAACGCGCTGCCAACTGCCAAAACAAAGGGGCCTATTCAGGCCCCTTTTTCTTTGCCAGAAAAACTGCTCAGGAGTTCATGCTCAGTAGGTGAGCGTTTTCACACCCTGTGCGGTGCCCAACAGGCAGACAGACGCCTTCTGGTGGGCAAAAACCCCCACCGTCACCACCCCCGGCCATTGGTTGATGTCGGATTCAAACGCCAACGGGTCCGCGATCGAGAGCCCACGGACATCCAGGATGTGTTGACCGTTGTCGGTCACCAGAGGTTGCCCATCCCGCATCCGCAGCTGCGCCTGCCCCCCCATCGCCGCAAAACGCCGTGCAATGTGGTTGGCAGCCATCGGGATCACCTCGACCGGCAAGGGAAACTGCCCCAGCGCCTGGACCAGCTTGGATTCATCGGCAATACACACAAAACGCGTGGCCAGTGCCGCGACGATCTTCTCGCGCGTCAGCGCAGCGCCACCGCCCTTGACCATATGGCCGTTGCCATCGATCTCGTCGGCACCGTCGATGTAGACCGCAAGCGAAGCCACTTCGTTGGCATCAAACACTGGAATACCGAGCGCCTTGAGCCGCTCCGTGCTTGCCACCGAGCTGGAGACAGCACCCTTGATCTGGTCCTTGATGGTGGCCAGTGCGTCAATGAACTTGTTGACGGTGGAGCCGGTGCCTACGCCCACAATCTCGCCAGGCACCACATATTGCAGTGCGGCTTGGCCTACCAGGGTCTTGAGTTCGTCTTGGGTCAGGGAAGGAGTGGTCGTCATGGGAGAAAATCAGGGGTAATCCTTGAATTATCCCTCCATGTCCCTGATCCCCTACGCCCTCACCCGCCCCTTTCTCTTTGGCATGGATGCCGAGACTGCCCACGAACTCACCATGGACATGCTGGCACGCGGGCAGCGCACTCCGCTGCAGTGGGCCTGGTGCAATGAAACCGTGGACGACCCCGTGGAACTGGCAGGCCTGACTTTTCCCAACCGCGTGGGGATGGCGGCAGGCCTGGACAAGAACGCCCGCTGCATCGACGCGCTGGGTGCCATGGGCTTCGGCTTTGTCGAAGTGGGCACGGTGACGCCCAAGGCGCAGCCCGGCAACCCCAAGCCGCGCATGTTCCGCCTGCCCGAAGCCCGCGCGCTGATCAACCGCCTGGGCTTCAACAACGAGGGCCTGGACGCCTTCCTGCACAACGTGCAGCAGGCGCAATTTCGCACCCAAAGCCGAAAACATCCCCTTCTGCTGGGCCTCAACATCGGAAAGAACGCCACCACCCCCATCGAGAATGCCACCAGCGACTACCTGACCTGCCTGGAGGGCGTCTATGCCCACGCTGACTACGTCACAGTCAACATCAGCTCACCCAACACCCAGAATCTGCGCGCTCTGCAAAGCGACGCTGCCCTGGACGCCCTGCTGGGTGCCATCGCCGAGCGGCGTGAGGCCCTGGCCACACAGCATGGCCGCCGCGTGCCGGTGTTCGTGAAGATTGCCCCCGACCTCGATGAAGCCCAGGTGTCCGTAATCGCAGCCACACTGCAACGCCACGGGATGGACGGCGTGATTGCGACCAACACCACCATCAGCCGCGCTGCAGTGCAAGGCCTGCGCCATGCAGGAGAGACCGGCGGCCTGAGCGGAGCGCCGGTTTTGGAGGCCAGCAACCAGGTCATCCGCCAGTTGCGTGCAGCATTGGGCAGCCGCTTTCCCATCATCGGCGTGGGCGGCATCATGAGCGCAGAGGATGCCGTCAGCAAAGTCCGCGCGGGCGCCGACGTGGTGCAGATCTATACCGGACTGATCTACGAAGGCCCCGCTTTGGTGGTGAAGGCCGCAAAGGCCATCAAAGCCATGGGTTGAGTCCAGGTCGCCCCGCTGAACCGGAAACACGAAGAGCCGCTGTGATCAGCGGCTCTTTGTGTTTGCGAGAGGCAGGCCGCCTTGCGCAGGTGCGTGCAGCACCGGCCTAGCGCCGCAGCCGCATCAACATGGGCAGCACCACGCCGGCCCAACGAATCAGACGGCGCGGCCCAGCCACCAAGGCAACCCCTGCCATGGCCGCAACCGCCAGGGGATGCTCCCGCGCAAACCCTGCAGCGCGAAGCGCCATGGATTCGTCCATACCGCCTGCCCCAGGGTCACGCTGCGCCAAGGCCAGCGACTGGGCCCGCGCAGCTCTGCGGGCGCGAAGACGTTCGCGTTGCAGGGCAATGCGGTCCAGCACCCGCTGCTGGGCAGCCGTCGGCTGGGGAAACACAGGCTGCGACATGGGAGATGGAGATGAAGGGGTCGTCGCCATTACAAACGCTCCTTGATGTCACGCCAGTCCTGCGCAAGTTCGCGGCGAGTGAGGGCAAAGCCATTGCCCGCCTTCTGTACCACGGAAACCAGCGACATCAGCGTCGCGGCCCATCCCACAGTCCACACGGCCGCGACCAACCAGGCCACGAGCGTGCGATGGGGGGTATCCCAGAAATGAACCAGCACCGCCAACGAAAGCATGATCAAGGCCACCACCGTGAGCCCTGCCACTACGATGGTCAATACCAGCATCTGCTGCAGGCGTTGTTTCTGATCCTGCCATTCCAGACGGGCGAGGTCCATCCGGTCTTCGGCCGCAATGGCGCCTTCGATCACATTGGCGCGCCACCGGGCCACCAGCGACTCCAGCCCCAGAAGAGAAAGCCAGTTCATGCGCAGCCCCCGTGTTGTGCAACCGAGCCCTGACGGCCCGGATCAGCGGCGTGCAAGCAGGAAGCCCACCAGCGCGCCCACCGCCAGTGCGGCCCCGGCCACGCGCCATGGTTCATCATGCGCATAGCGGTCGGCCGCAAGGGCAGCGTCTTTGGCCTGGCGGGCTGCATCTTGCGCCGCACGCACGGCAGACTCGCGCACGTTGTGCATGCCATCGTCAAGACGCTGGCGCAGCAGCTTGATTTCCGGAACCGCATCGAGATCTTTGTTGGCCAGGAGCCCCCGCAGGTCAGAAACCAGCTTTTCCAGTTCGCCCTGGGTCGTGGTGGTGTCGGAAGCAGTCATACAAGCCTTTCTTTAAGCAACAAAAAATCAGTCAGCCCTGTCGGCAGAGCCGTGCAGAACACCAGTTCATCTTAGTCATCCGCTCTGTTCCCCTTCGTAGGACGGGGTCTCAAGAGGTTACCGATTGCAAATGGCTTGCCCCAGATCAAACGAGTGCGGCCACATGTTCTGCAATCGCCAGAGAACTTGTCAACCCCGGGGACTCAATGCCAAACAGGTTCACGAGACCAGGGATGCCATGGACTGACGGCCCCTGGATCACAAAGTCCGCTGCCGGCTCATCCGGCCCATGGATCTTGGGCCGCATGCCCGCATAGCCGGGTGCCAGCGCCCCGTCGCGCAGTGCGGGCCAGTACTTGCGGACCTCGGCGTAAAACGCCTCTCCGCGTGCGGGGTCTACCAACAGGTCATCTGGCGAATCCACCCACTGCACGTCGGGGCCGAACTTGGCCTGCCCACCCAGGTCCAGTGTCAGATGCACCCCCAGGCCTGCGGCCTCGGGCACGGGGTAAATCAAGCGGCTGAAGGGGGCTTTGCCGGACAACGTGAAATAGCTGCCTTTGGCATAGCGAGCATGAGGCACATGATCCGCCTCCAGCCCTGCGAATCGGCGGGCCAGCCCGGGGGCGTGCAGCCCTGCAGCATTGACCACCGTGCGCGCTCGCAAGCGCGTGCCGTCCAATGCTTCCAAATTAATAGCATCTTGCGCGCATCCCGCAAGCGCCAGGGGCGAATTCAGCGCAACAAGTCCGCCCGCATGCTCCAGATCGCCCTGGAGCGCGAGCATCAGGGCATGGCTGTCCACAATGCCGGTACTGGGCGAAAACAAAGCGGCAACACATTCCAGCGCAGGTTCCATGGCCTGGGCTTCATGGCGGCCCAGCCAGCGCAAATCCAGCACGCCATTGGCTAGCGCCCTCGCCTGGATGGACTCAAGACTTGACAACTGGCCCGGCGAGGTTGCCACCAGGAGTTTGCCGCAGCGGCGGTGAGGCACATTGCGCTCAGTGCAGTAGGCATACAGCATGTCTCGGCCTCGCACGCACAGCTTGGCCTTCAACGAATTGGTAGGGTAGTAGATCCCGGCATGGATCACCTCGCTGTTGCGCGAGCTGATACCCGTTCCGATGGCATCGGCAGACTCCAGCACCATCACTTCGCGGCCCTGCAGGGCCAGCGCCCGCGCGACGGCAAGGCCCACGACACCCGCACTAACCACCACACAATCAACAGCATCCGCCATCACTCAGCCCTCCAATAGGCACCGCATCCTCAAACCTGCTCGAACCCGTCGAGCACATTGACGGCGTTGGTGCCCAGTTCTGTAGCCGCATAGCCACCTTCCAGCACAAAGACGGTGGGCAGGCCCGCCCGTGCAAGGCGCTCACCCACCCGGGTGAAATCGGCGGACGCCAGCGCAAACTTGGAGATGGGATCGCCCTCAAAGGTATCGAGCCCGAGGGAGACCACCAAGGCATCAGCCCCCTGGCTGGCAATACGCGCACAGGCGCTTTCCAGCGCATCGAACCAGGTCGTCGCACTGGTGCCTGCAGGCAGGGGCAGGTTCAGATTGAAACCCGCGCCCTCGCCCACCCCGGTTTCGTCCGCATGGCCCAGATAAAACGGGTACTCGGTGCGTGGATCGCCATGGATGCTGATGAACAGCACATCGGCCCGGTCGTAGAAGATGCTTTGTGTACCGTTGCCATGGTGGTAGTCCACATCAAGCAACGCCACACGCTGTGCACCCTGGTTGCGCAGCACCTGTGCGGCCACGGCAGCATTGTTGAGAAAACAATAGCCGCCCATGAAGTCGGGGCCGGCATGGTGGCCGGGCGGCCGTGTGCAGCAAAACGCCACGCGGGCCCCTTGCGCCACAAGGGTCGAAGCGCTGGCGGCAGCATCGGCCCCCGCCTTGGCTGCAGCCCAGGTACCCGACGCCATGGGCGTGCCGTTGTCCATGGAGTACAGGCCCAGGCGTGCCACAAAATTCTCAGGCTCCAGATCACTGCGCAAGGTACGCACAGGCCAGACCGACGGGAATGGCTGCACTCCAGCGTTGGCAGGATCGAGGGCCAGCCAATGCTGCCAAGCGGTCTGCAAAAAGGCCAAATAGCGTGGCGCGTGCACCTGAGACAACACGGGGGCGCTATCCACATCCGGGGCCATCAGGCCATGGCCGCGCGCCCGCAGCGCCTCTTCGACATAGTCCACGCGTGCAGGCTTCTCAAAACACGGCACGCGTTCGCCGCGAAAAAATTCATGGACGGGGGCGTGACCCTGGTGAAACGGATTGTGGAAGGTGATCATGGGTCAGTGCGTATCGATAGCGGCAAAGGGGCCAGAGGACAGCGAGTGCGGTCCCAGGAAATGCAACCGCCGTGGAATCAAGTCCGACACTTTAGCCTCTCTACGGCGTGTAGCAGGCGAAATAGCCACCTATGCAAACGCCCATGAAAAAACCCCTACAGACCAAAATCTGCAGGGGTTTTCAAATTGGTGGGTGATACATGGATCGAACATGTGACCCCTGCCGTGTGAAGGCAGTGCTCTACCGCTGAGCTAATCACCCGACGTAGGCACCCTGAAACAGAGTGCATTCGCAAGAAGTCAAAAAGCGTGGTGGGTGATACATGGATCGAACATGTGACCCCTGCCGTGTGAAGGCAGTGCTCTACCGCTGAGCTAATCACCCGTGTCTCTGTGACAGCCTTCTATTATGGCACAGCTTTTCAGGCCGCCTGAACAGTTCTCCAAATTGTTTTGCCACCACTGGCCTTGTCGATCTGCGCCAGCAGCTCCGCGTGGGCCACCTGTTCCTGCTCACTGGCACGCAGGATGGGCAAGTTCAATCCGCGCAGGTCGATGGCTGCGATCTTCAGGCCATCGCCACTGTCCTGCGCATCGTCGGCAATCAGCAGGGCATCCTGGCCGCGCGTGAGATTGATGTACACATCAGCCAGCAGCTCTGCATCCAGCAAAGCGCCGTGCAAGGTCCGGCCGGAGTTGTCCACGCCCAGGCGGTCGCACAGGGCATCGAGCGAATTGCGCTTGCCGGGGTACATCTCCTTGGCCATCGCGAGCGTGTCGGTCACGCTATCCACATAGGTGCGGAACGCGGGACGCCCCACCAGTTCCAGCTCCTTGTTCAGGAAGCCCACGTCAAACGCCGCGTTGTGGATGATGATCTCGGCCCCTTGCAGGTACTGCAGGATGTCGTCCACCACCTCGGCAAACTTGGGCTTGTCCTTGAGGAACTCGTTGCTGATGCCGTGCACCTTCAGCGCGTCTTCATGGCTGTCGCGGCCCGGGTTGAAGTACAGGTGCAGGTTGTTGCCGGTGAGCTTGCGGTTGAGCAGCTCTACACAGCCCAGTTCAATGATGCGATCACCCCCCTCGGCCGACAGGCCGGTGGTTTCGGTGTCCAGAACAATTTGCCGGGACATCAGTGGTTTTCCTTGGCGTGGTTGATCGTGTACTTGGGAATTTCCACGGTCACATCGGTTTGCGCAAGGATGGCCTGGCACGACAGGCGCGATTGTGGCTCCAGGCCCCAGGCGCGGTCCAGCAGGTCTTCTTCCTCTTCCTCGGCCTCGTTGAGCGAGCTCAGCCCCTGTCGCACGATAACGTGGCAGGTGGTGCAGGCGCAGCTCATGTCACAGGCATGCTCGATGTTGATGTGGTTGTCCAACAGGGCTTCGCAGATTGAGGTGCCAGCAGGCGCCGTGATTTCAGTGCCTGCGGGGCAGTATTCGGGATGGGGGAGGATTTTGATGACGGGCATGGGGTGTCTTTTTCTTGTTCAGAGGGATGCGCCGGGCACGCTCAGAGGCTCGCGACGTTCTTGCCGGCCAATGCCTGCTGGATGCCGCGATTCATGCGCTGGGCCGCAAAACCTTCGGTGCCTTTGGCCAGTGCATCGGTCGCGGCCTCGATGACAGCGGCATCATCGGCATCGCGCTGGTGGCGCAGGGCCACCATCAAGGCATCGATGGCGGCGCGCTCCTTGGGGTTGAGCACATCGCCATCCGCATCCAGCGCACTCTGGGTGGCGATCAGCATGCGGTCGGCATCCACGCGCGCCTCGACCACGGCGCGAGCCTTCATGTCCTGCGCGGCAGTGGCAAACCCGTCCTGCAGCATGCGCGCGATCTGGTCATCGGAGAGACCATACGACGGCTTCACATCAATGCGCGCCTCCACACCGCTGCCCTGCTCCTTCGCACTCACGCTCAAAAGACCATCGGCATCGACGGTGAAGGTCACACGGATGCGCGCTGCCCCTGCGGCCATGGGCGGGATGCCACGCAGCTCAAAACGCGCGAGGCTGCGGCAGTCTTGCACCAGGTCGCGTTCGCCCTGCACCACATGGATCGCCAAGGCGGTCTGACCATCCTTGTACGTGGTGAAGTCCTGCGCCTTGGCGGTGGGAATGGTCTCGTTGCGCGCCACGATGCGTTCCACCAGCCCGCCCATGGTTTCGATGCCCAGCGACAGCGGAATCACATCAAGCAGCAGCAAATCACCTGAGGTGTTGTTGCCCGCCAGCTGGTTGGCCTGGATGGCGGCGCCCAAGGCTACGACTTCATCGGGATTGAGGTTGGTCAGCGGCGGCTTGCAGAAGAACTCCTCCACGGCGCGCTGCACTTGCGGCATGCGGGTGGAACCACCCACCATCACCACGCCTTGCACCTCGTCGCGGGTCAAATGGGCGTCGCGCAATGCACGGCGCACCGCGGCCATGGAGCGGGCCGTCAACTCAGCAGTAATCGCTTCAAAGTCTGAACGTTTGACATCAAATCGGACCTCAGCGCTTGATAGTACAGCACTGAATGCTACTGAATTAATAGCGGTTAAAGCTTCCTTGCAGGCGCGGGCAGCCATGCGCACGGCTGATTTGTCGGCTGCAGTGGTCGCCTGCAGCCCTAGCTGTTGCAGGACCCAGTCAGCCAGCGCGGCATCGTAGTCATCCCCGCCCAAGGCCGAGTCACCCCCCGTGGAAATGACTTCAAACACGCCCTGCGTCAGGCGCAAGATCGAGATGTCAAAGGTGCCTCCGCCCAGGTCGTATACGGCATAGACCCCCTCGCTGGCGTTGTCCAGGCCATAGGCAATCGCGGCAGCGGTGGGCTCGTTGATCAGGCGCAGCAGGTTAATACCGGCAAGCTTGGCCGCATCCTTGGTGGCCTGGCGCTGCGCGTCGTCAAAGTAGGCCGGCACGGTGATGACGGCGCCATAGAGATCGTCGTTGAAGGTGTCTTCAGCCCGGTAGCGCAGCGTGGCCAGAATCTCAGCGCTGACCTCAACGGGCGACTTGATGCCATCCACCGTAGCGAGACTGACCATGCCGCCCTCGTCACTATCGGCGGCAACCACGAAGTCGTAGGGCAACTTGCCCGCTTCCGCCACGTCTTTCAGGCCACGCCCCATGAAGCGTTTGGCCGAGGCGATGGTGTTGCGCGCATCCTGGGCCTGCGCCGCCACAGCGTCATATCCGATCTGGCGCCCGCCGTTTTCCAGATACCGCACCACCGAGGGCAGCAGCACCCTGCCCTGTGCATCGGGCAGGCATTCGGCCACGCCATTGCGCACAGCGGCGACCAACGAATGGGTGGTGCCCAGGTCAATGCCGACGGCAATACGCCGCTGGTGCGGGTCGGGGGATTGGCCGGGTTCGGAGATCTGCAAAAGCGCCATGAAATTTCGGGTCTCAACGTGGTGGGGGACGCCATCACCTCAGCAAGCGACAGGGGCCCCAAGGGGAAGGCAAAACCGCTCTATTGTCCCAGTTGCTCTCGGCGTCGTTCAATGTCGTCGGCAAATCGCGCAATGAACATGAGGGCTCTGACCTGGCGGGCCGCGCCCGCGTAGTCCTGCTGCTGGTCGATGAGTTGCTCGCACTGCGCCAGCGCGGCGCGGCGGGCCTGCGCGACAGCGTCGTCCAGCGTGTCGAGTTCGCTCTCTGCGCGGGCATCTTCCAAAGCCTCGCGCCACTCCATCTGCTGCATCAAAAACGCAGTGGGCATGGCCGTGTTGTCCTCGGCATTGATGGGGGCTGCGTGCAGTTCGCACAGGTAGGCCGCGCGGCGCATTGGGTCTTTCAGGCGTTGGTAAGCCTCGTTGATGCGCACGGACCACTGCATGGCCACGCGTTGCGCCGCCGCACCCTGCGCCGCGAATTTGTCGGGGTGGGCTTCGCGCTGCAGTTCCTTCCAGCGCGCATCGATGGCGCTGCGCTCCTGCGCAAAACGGCGAGCCAGGCCAAACAGTTCGAAGTCGTCAGATTGCAGGTTCATGCGCTAGGTGGCTGAGCAAAGAATCAAAGAAAAAACCGCCAGCACGCAGCGCGATGGCGGTTTGACGGCACGAAGGCGGCAGGCGCTCAAACGCGGAAACTCTCCCCACAACCGCAGCGGTCACGCTCGTTGGGGTTGTTGAACTTGAAGCCTTCATTGAGACCCTCGCGCACAAAGTCCAGCTCGGTGCCGTCGATGTAGGCCAGGCTCTTGGGGTCAATCAGCACTTTGACACCGTGGTTCTCGAACACGATGTCCTCAGGCTCGCTGTCGTCCACATATTCGAGCTTGTAGGCAAGCCCGGAGCAGCCGGTCGTCTTGACTCCCAGGCGCACTCCCAGGCCCTTGCCCCGGCGGGACAAGTAGCGGTTGACGTGCCGTGCAGCGGCTTCTGTCAGCGTAATGGCCATGTCTCTCGATCTATTTATCTGTCAACTCAGGCAGCGGCAGTTGCAGTGGCTGCGTGCTTGGTCTTGTAGTCGAGCACAGCGGCCTTGATGGCATCTTCAGCCAGGATGGAGCAGTGGATCTTGACGGGCGGCAGGGCCAGCTCTTCAGCGATCTCGCTGTTCTTGAGGGCTGCCGCTTCGTCCAGCGTCTTGCCTTTGACCCACTCGGTCACCAGAGACGATGAGGCAATCGCCGAACCACAACCGTAGGTCTTGAAACGCGCATCTTCGATCACGCCGGTCTCGGGGTTCACCTTGATCTGCAGCTTCATCACGTCGCCGCAGGCAGGGCGCCCACCATGCCGGTGCCCACCGAATCGTCACCCTTGTCGAACGAACCCACATTGCGGGGGTTTTCGTAATGGTCAACCACTTTGTCTGAGTAAGCCATGATGTGTACCTCTTCAATACGTCCAAAATTTTGCGGAATCGATCAGTGCGCAGCCCACTGGATGGTGCTGATGTCGATGCCGTCCTTGTACATCTCCCACAGCGGACTCAGCTCGCGCAGGCGGGCCACGTTCTCGCGGATGGTGGAGATGGCGTAGTCGATCTCTTCTTCGGTCGTGAAGCGGCCGATGGTCATGCGCAGACTGCTGTGCGCCAGCTCATCGCTGCGGCCCAAGGCGCGCAACACGTAGCTGGGCTCCAGACTGGCGGATGTGCAGGCAGAACCCGACGACACCGCCAGGCCCTTGATGCCCATGATGAGCGATTCGCCTTCGACGAAGTTGAAACTCATGTTCAGGTTCTGCGGCACGCGGCGCTCCATGCTGCCGTTGATGAACACCTGTTCAATGTCCTTCAAGCCATCGAGCAAACGCTGCTGCAAGGCATGGGCCTTGGCATTGCTCTCGGCCATTTCTTCCTTGGCGATACGAAAGGCTTCACCCATGCCCACGATCTGGTGCGTGGGCAAGGTGCCCGAACGCATGCCACGCTCGTGGCCACCGCCGTGCATCTGCGCTTCCAGCCGAACACGAGGCTTGCGGCGCACATACAGCGCGCCAACGCCCTTCGGTCCGTAGGTCTTGTGCGCGGTCATGCTCATCAGGTCGATGGGCAGCACGTTCATGTCGATCTCGACCCGGCCTGTGGCCTGGGCGGCATCCACGTGCAGCAGGATGCCCTTTTCACGGCACAGCGCGCCGATAGCAGGGATGTCCTGGATCACGCCGATTTCATTGTTCACGAACAGGATGCTGATCAGTACCGTATCGGGGCGGAGGGAGGCCTTCAGGGCATCCATGTTGACCAAGCCGTCTTCCTGCACATCCAGATAAGTGGCCTCAAAACCCTGGCGCTCCAGCTCACGCATGGTGTCCAGCACGGCCTTGTGCTCGGTCTTGAGCGTAATGAGGTGCTTGCCCTTGCCCTTGTAGAAGTGCGCTGCACCCTTCAGAGCCAGATTGATGGATTCGGTAGCGCCGCTGGTCCACACGATTTCACGCGGGTCAGCACCGATCAAGTCTGCCACCTGCACCCGCGCCTTTTCAACCGCTTCCTCAGCCTCCCAGCCCCAGGCATGACTGCGCGACGCCGGGTTGCCGAAGTGTTCACGCAACCAGGGAATCATGGCATCGACCACACGGGGGTCCACGGGGGTGGTGGCGCCGTAGTCGAGATAGATGGGGAAGTGCGGGGTCATGTCCATGGCTGGCTCAGTAATGGTTGCTGGCTGGCAAACGCAATAAGAAACAAAAACGGGTTCAAAAACTGTTCAGGGCGGTGCCGACCCCAGGGCCGACACAAGCCCTTGGGCTATCAGGATTTGGCGAAAACGTTGCCCAGCGCGAACACGGAGTTCGGAGCATTCACGCGGATCGGCTTGACCACCGGGGTCGTCGAGATGGCACGGCGTACCACCGGCTTGTCTTCGATCTGCACACCCTTGGCAATCTGTTCATCCACCAGCTTTTGCAGAGTGACGGAATCCAGAAACTCGACCATGCGTTGGTTGAGCGATGCCCACAGCTCATGCGTCATGCAGCGGCCAGCTTCGCCCAGGCAATTTTCCTTGCCACCGCACTGCGTGGCGTCAATGGGTTCATCCACCGAGACAATGATGTCGGCCACGGTGATGTCACCCGCCTTGCGGGCCAGGGTATAACCGCCACCGGGGCCCCGGGTCGATTCGACCAGTTCATGGCGGCGAAGCTTGCCGAAAAGCTGCTCCAGGTACGACAGCGATATCTGCTGGCGCTGGCTGATGGCCGCGAGGGTGACTGGGCCGTTGTTCTGGCGCAGGGCCAGATCAATCATGGCGGTGACCGCAAAACGGCCTTTGGTTGTGAGACGCATCGCAAGCTCCTTGTGCTAAGGCTTGTTCGTTGTAGAAACCGCCTGCACTGACTGTTGGTCAGCAAGGCACCGTCTCCGCCCCTTACTCCGAACAGTCGCCTGCCACGGAGCCCTTCATCGCTGGGCTGTTTTCTTGAGTATTTTGTGCGAGTATAACACAAATCCCTATCGAATCCGTCGGGTTAAAAAACCAACTAGTTTTTAATTGACCCAATAGTTATTTCCGATTGTTCTTTCGCCCATTACAAGGCCACCGAATCATTGCCATGTGCACCAAATGCCTGGTCCTTGAGCCGCGTGAGTTGGTCCCGCACCCGGGCTGCCTGCTCAAACTCCAGATTGCGGGCGTGTTCCAGCATGAGTTTTTCCAGCCGCTTGATCTCGCGCGCCACGTCTTTCTCTGACATGTCCTCCACCTTGGCGCGCTGCAGGGCTTCATGCTCCAGCCGTTCTGCGTCCTTACCGGCCTTTTCGCTGTAAACCCCGTCAATCAGGTCTCTTACCCGCTTGACAATGCTGCGCGGCGTGATTCCGTGGGCCTCGTTGTGTGCGATCTGCTTGATGCGCCGACGTTCCGTCTCGCCCATGGCTTTTTTCATGGAGTCGGTGATGCGGTCCGCATAGAGGATGGCCCGGCCATTGAGGTTCCGCGCCGCACGGCCGATGGTCTGGATCAGGCTGCGCTCGGCCCGCAGGAAGCCTTCCTTGTCAGCATCCAGGATCGCCACCAGGGACACTTCGGGGATATCCAGGCCTTCGCGCAGCAGGTTGATGCCCACCAGCACGTCAAAGGCGCCCAGGCGCAGGTCGCGGATGATCTCCACCCGCTCCACCGTGTCCACGTCGCTGTGCAGGTAGCGCACCTTCACGCCGTTGTCCGTCAGGTAGTCGGTCAACTGTTCAGCCATGCGCTTGGTCAGTGTTGTAATGAGTACGCGCTCATGCTTTTCGACACGAATGCGTATTTCTTGCAGCACATCATCCACCTGATGGGTGGCGGGACGTACTTCCACCTCGGGGTCCACCAGTCCGGTGGGGCGCACCACCTGGTCGACGATCTGGCCGGAGTGTGTGCGCTCGTAGTCCGCCGGCGTGGCGGTGACAAAGATCACCTGCCGCATACGCTGTTCGAACTCCTCGAATTTGAGCGGCCTGTTGTCCAGCGCCGAGGGCAGACGAAAGCCATACTCGACCAGCGTGGTCTTGCGCGAGCGGTCGCCGCTGTACATGGCATTGAGCTGGCCGATCATCTGATGGCTTTCGTCCAGGAACATCAGAGCGTTCTTGGGCATGTAGTCGGTCAGCGTGCTGGGCGGGTCGCCGGGCGCGGCGCCCGACAGGTGGCGCGTGTAGTTCTCGATGCCCTTGCAGTGCCCTACTTCGCTGAGCATCTCCAGGTCAAAGCGCGTGCGCTGCTCCAGCCGCTGCGCCTCCACCAGCTTGCCGTCGGCCAGCAGCTGCTTGAGCCGGTCCGACAGCTCCATCTTGATCGTCTCCACCGCCGCCAGCACCTTGTCGCGCGGCGTCACGTAGTGGCTGCTTGGGTACACGGTGAACCGCGGGATCTTCTGCTTGACGCGGCCCGTGAGCGGGTCAAACAGCTGCAGGCTTTCGATCTCGTCGTCAAACAGCTCGATGCGCACGGCCAGCTCGGAATGCTCGGCCGGAAACACATCAATGGTGTCGCCCCGCACGCGGAACTTGCCGCGCGAAAAATCAGCCTCATTGCGCTGGTATTGCATGCGTATCAGCTGTGCGATTACGTCGCGCTGGCCCAGCTTGTCACCGGTGCGCAGCGTCATCACCAT
Source organism: Acidovorax sp. JMULE5 (assembly GCF_013376875.1). Lineage (GTDB taxonomy): Bacteria > Pseudomonadota > Gammaproteobacteria > Burkholderiales > Burkholderiaceae_C > Acidovorax > Acidovorax facilis. Next base: position 878,741 of record NZ_CP035951.1, on the reverse strand, counting down.
GCGGTGGTAACTCTCGGGCTCACCAATGCCGTAGATGGCCGACACCGTGGCCACGATGACCACATCCGTGCGCTCCATGAGGCTCTTGGTGCACGAAAGCCGCATCTGCTCGATGTGCTCGTTGATGGCGCTGTCCTTCTCGATGAACAGGTCGCGCTGCGGCACATACGCCTCGGGCTGGTAGTAGTCGTAGTAGCTCACGAAATACTCCACGGCGTTCTTGGGGAAGAACTCGCGGAACTCGCTGTACAGCTGCGCGGCCAGCGTCTTGTTGGGCGCGAAGATGATCGCCGGGCGCCCCATGCGGGCGATCACATTGGCCATGGTGAAGGTCTTGCCAGAGCCCGTCACCCCCAGCAGCGTCTGGAAGGTTTCCCCATCGTTCAAACCTTCCACCAGCTTGTTGATGGCCTCGGGCTGGTCGCCGGCCGGTGGGTACGGCTGGAACAGTTCGAAGGGGGAGTTGGGGAAATGGACGAACTCGCCGTCTTGCTTTTCCGTTATGACTTCTGTGAGATCCGGCATAGGTGCGGTCAACGATTGGTAGAGGCAGGCCGTTAAAATCGGCCGAACCCGGCACAGTACACCACGCCCGGATTCTTCGCTACTGACAACCTTTCAAGGATTTTCATGTCTCTGTTCACCGCCGTCGAAATGGCCCCCCGCGACCCCATCCTGGGCCTCAACGAGCAATTCAACGCCGACACCAACCCCAACAAGGTCAACCTGGGCGTCGGCGTTTATTTCGACGACAACGGCAAGCTGCCCCTGCTGCAATGCGTGCAGGCGGCAGAAAAGACCATGATGTCCACCCCCACGGCCCGTGGCTACCTGCCCATCGACGGCATCGTGGCTTACGACAACGCCGTGAAGGCTTTGGTGTTCGGCGCGGACAGCGAACCCGTCACCTCGGGCCGCGTGGCTACCGTGCAAGCGGTGGGTGGCACGGGCGGCCTGAAGATCGGCGCTGACTTCCTCAAGAAACTCAGCCCCAACGCCAAGGTGCTGATCTCCGACCCCAGCTGGGAAAATCACCGCGCACTGTTCACCAACGCCGGTTTTGAAGTCGATACCTACGCGTACTACGACGCGGAAAAGCGTGGCGTGAACTTCGAAGGCATGCTCGCCAGCCTGAACGCTGCAGCCCCCGGCACCATCGTTGTGCTGCACGCCTGCTGCCACAACCCCACGGGCTACGACATCACCCCCGAGCAGTGGGACCAAGTGATTGCGGCCGTCAAGGCCAAGGGCCTGACGCCCTTCCTCGACATGGCCTACCAAGGCTTTGGCCACGGCATCGCCGAAGACGGCGCCGTGATCGGCAAGTTCGTGGCTGCAGGCCTCAACTTCTTTGTCTCTACCTCGTTCAGCAAGAGCTTCAGCCTCTACGGCGAGCGCGTGGGCGGCCTGTCCGTGCTGTGCGCCGACAAGGAAGAAGCTTCGCGCGTGCTGAGCCAGCTCAAGATCGTGATCCGCACCAACTACTCCAACCCACCCATCCACGGTGGCGCAGTGGTGGCTGCCGTGCTGAACAACCCTGAGCTGCGCGCGATGTGGGAGAAGGAACTGGGCGAGATGCGCGTGCGCATCAAGGCCATGCGCCAGAAGCTGGTGGACGGCCTCAAGGCTGCGGGTGTGAAGCAGGACATGAGCTTCATCACCACCCAGATCGGCATGTTCAGCTACTCCGGCCTGTCCAAGGACCAGATGGTGCGCCTGCGCAATGAGTTTGGCGTGTACGGCACCGACACCGGCCGCATGTGTGTGGCAGCCCTGAACAGCAAGAACATCGACTACGTCTGCCAGGCCATTGCAAAGGTTGTCTGAGCACGATGAGAAAGCGGCGCTCGCGCGCCGCTTTGTGAGCGAAGCGCTCCAGAACCCGCACAACGCGGCCCTTCTGGAGCGTTTGCCGTTTCTGGGCCTGCCCGATGCGTGGCTGGTGGCAGGCTGCCTGTTCCAGACGGTGTGGAACCTGCGCTCCGGCCTGGAGCCCACGGCGAACATCAAGGACTACGACCTGTTCTACTTCGACGGCAACGACTTGTCCGAATCGGCAGAACACCAGGTGCAAGCCCAAGTCACCGCCCTCTTCGCCGACCTGCCCATCACCGTGGAAGCCAAGAACCAGGCCCGCGTGCATCTCTGGTACGAACGCTGGTTTGGTTACCCGTATGCGCCGCTGCAATCAGCCCGCAACGGCATCGAGCGCTTTCTGGTGCCCTGCACCTGCGTCGGGCTGCAACCTGCTGACAACCTGAGCGTCAACGAGTCCACCCTGTACGCGCCCTACGGGCTGGAAGAACTGTACGCAGGACTGCTCAAACCCAACCCCGCGTGCCCGCATCTACCGCTGTTCAAGGCCAAGGCTGAAAGCTACCGAGAACGCTGGCCGTGGCTGACGATCCGGGCCACCGCCTGATCGGCAAAGCCACCAGTTTTTACGTCTTTTTGGCCCCTAGCGCTTGATGTAAAAGCGCTGGCAGCTATCAAAACAGAAGCAGCCGACGTTATCCTGCGTCACCCCCACAGCACCGACCGCATCGAGATCGACGCCGACTGGTAACCCGTATTGAAGAAACGCGGCATCTCGCTGGGCGAAACAACTCCTGCGGCGTACAGCAGCGGCAGATAGTGCTCGTGCGTGGGGTGCGCCTGCTGGGCCACCGCACCCAGTTTCTGGAAGTCCTGCAGGGCGCCCAACTGGCCCTTCTTGATCTGCTCCTGAACCACGGTGTCGAACTCGGCCGCCCAGTCGTAGGCTTCGTTGGCGGCCGAGCCACGGCGGGATGCGCGCAGGTTGTGCACGATGTTGCCGCTGCCCACGATGAGCACACCCCGCTCGCGCAAGACCTTGAGCTGCTGGCCCAGCGCATAGTGCTCGGCCGGGGCGCGGCTGTAGTCCATGCTCAACTGCATCACGGGGATCCGAGCCTGGGGGAACATGGGCTTGAGCACCGACCAGGTACCATGGTCCAGGCCCCATTCGCCTTCGTCCACACCCAGTGCCCCGCCGGTAGCGGGCGACTTCAGTTCGGCCGCCAGACTGCGCGCCACCTGCGGCGCACCGGGCGCGGGGTATTGCTGGTCGAACAGCGCCTGCGGAAAGCCGCCGAAGTCGTGGATCGTCTTGGGGTTGGCCATGCCCGTCAGCTGCCAGCCGCCGCGTGTGAGCCAGTGTGCCGACACACAAAGGATGAGCTGCGGCTGCACCGCGCGCGCCATCAGCTCCGCGCCCATGGCCTGCCAGCTGCGGCGCCAGGCGTTGTCTTCGATGGCGTTCATGGGGCTGCCGTGGCCCACAAACAGCACGGGCATGCGGGGCGAGGGCTTGAGCGCCTGCAACGCAGATGCCGTGGCGGCGCTGCTCAGGGACGTGGTCATGAAAGCTCCCGGGAAGGCGGCCAGACCCGTGAGGGCGGCCAAAGAGGTTCTGCGTTGCATGGGTCGGGGAGCGTAACAAATTATGTATAACGCGGGGAGTGAGCCCGCGCGCCCCTTGAAGTTCCAGCGCCGCGCCTTCTCCTTCCGTTCAAAACCACAACACCGAGACAACCCCACACCTATGACAACCGCCCTGCCCCAGCCCCTGCGCAATGTCCGCGTCCTGAGCCTCGCGCTCAACCTGCCCGGCCCCGCCGCCCTGATGCGCTGCGCGCGCATGGGGGCCGACTGTACCAAGCTTGAACCCCCGCCCGCCCCGGGCCACCCCAGCGCCGACCCCATGGGCATCTACAGCCCGGCGGCCTATGCCACGCTGCACCAAGGCGTGCGCGTGCTGCATGCCCACCTCAAGACGGCAGAAGGCCAGGCCGCGCTGCACGAAGAACTGACCCGCACCGATGTGCTGATCACCTCATTTCGCCCCTCGGCCCTCACCAAACTGGGCCTCTCCTGGGAGGCGCTGCAATCGAAATACCCGCGCCTGTCGCTGGTGCGCATCGTGGGCGCTGCGGCCGAGCGTGCCGAAGAACCCGGCCATGACCTCACCTACCTGGCCGACGCCGGGCTGGTCACCGGCACAGAGATGCCCCCCACGCTGTACGCCGACATGGGCGGCGCCCTGATGGCCAGCGAAGCCGTGCTGCAGGCCCTGCTGGAGCGTGGCCACACGGGCGGCGGCGTGTGCATTGAAGTCGCCCTGGCCGACGCCGCCGCCTGGCTGGCCCAGCCGCGCGACTGGGGCCTGACCACCCCCGAGGGCGACGTGGGCGGCAACCACGCGGGCTACCGCATCTACCCCTGCGCCGACGGCCGCGTTGCCGTGGCCGCGCTGGAACCCCACTTTGCCGCCAGCCTGTGCGCCGCCGCAGGCCTGCCCGCAACGGGTGACCCGCAAGTGCTGCGCGCCCCCGCCACCCACACGGCCGTGGGCGCGTTCCTGCGCACCCAGACACGCGCGCAGCTCGATGCACTGGCAGTAGCGCAAGACATTCCGTTGCACACCTTGGCCTGAGACCCCCTTTTACCGATGCAGAAACAAGGCACCGTCATCCGCTGGGACGCAACCCGCGCCTTCGGCTTTATCCGCAGCCCCGACACCTCGGCCGATGTGTTCTTTCATGTACGGGACTTCAAAGGCGCCGCCGCGCCACGCGAAGGTCTGGCCGTGGTCTATGAAGAAATCCATGTGGGCGGCAAAGGCCCCCGGGCGATGGCGGTGCAGCCAGCGGCACGCCAGGGCGCTGCGCCGCCATCGCCCGCTGCTTCCCACCGATCCAACTCCACGCCCCCAGCGGCGCAGCGCGCGCAACGCGGGCCCGCCCAGCAACCCAAGCCCCGTCAGCCCCCAAGTGGCCGACGACCCACCGAAACTGCTGGCGCCACCGCACCCTCTGGCATCGCATTGCTGTTGATGCTGGGCTGGGTGGCGCTGCTGGCCTGGGGCGTTTGGGCGGGTCGACTCCCGCTGTGGGTGTTGGGCGCTGCCGTGGCGGTCAACCTGCTCACCTTTCTGGTCTACGCCATCGACAAAAGCGCCGCGCAAAACGGACAGTGGCGCACCAAGGAAAGCCACCTGCACCTGCTCGCCATGGCGGGCGGGTGGCCGGGCGCGTGGTTTGCGCAGCAATGGCTGCGGCACAAGTCGCGCAAGGTGGAATTTCGTGCGGTCTACTGGATCACCGTGGTGCTGCACTGCGGCGCGCTTCTGGCCTGGGTGACCGGCTGGCTTCGATAGCCACCTGACGACTTGAGAACTACCATATTGATAGCTACTAACGCTTATTGGATAAGCGCTAACGGCCATTTTCAATCATATTTTTCCTGCATGCATATGCTCTGCAGGGTGCTGACGTGCACATTGCCCGCTGGCCTACACCGCGCTCGCCTGGGAGGCGTTTCAATCGAAAAGATCTAAAACTCCTCGGGAGACGCCCATGAAACCCCTCGTTCTTGATTCCTCCATGACCAACATGGGCGGCACTTTCTACCCCACCGGCCATGTGTTCGCTCTCTTCCCCGACGAAGACTGTGTGCGCCAGGCGGCCACCGCGTTGCAAGTTGCGGGCCACCAGGGCGACACGGCATACGCCAGCCCCGAAGTCATCCTGCAAGAGATCGTCCACACCCTGGGTACGGCAGATGCGCCACTGCCATCCGTCGGCGCCGAAGGCGACATGGTGCGTCGCATTGCCGACTTGGCAGGCAAAGGTCACCACGGCCTGCTGATCGCCATGGCCGACAAGGACCACACCGACACCTTGGTGGACGCCATCGCCCCTGAAGGCGCCGTCACCGCCTTTTACTACCGCACTTTCATCATCGAAGACCTGATCTCGCAGCCGGTGGATGGCAGCCCGCAGTCGGTGGTGGTGGGCACCCACGCAGCAGAAGGCGACGATCACCCCACGGAGAGCGTCACCGAGGATCGCTAAAGCGACTTTGCCAAAACGGTTTACTGATTGGGCGTTATAGCGGCGATGCTTGCAGTCTTCATCAACACAAACTGCAAATGCCATTTATCCGCGAGACCGTCCAAACGCACCGCTGGCCAGGGCGACACCCGGCATCACCAGCGCCAGGGCGGCCAATGTGCCGTAGGCTAGCGTTTCATTCAGCAGCAACGCTGCGCCGAGCGCGGTAAACGGTGGCACCAAGGCCGCCGACAAAGCGGCACGCGCGGCACCCAACCGGTTGATTGCAACGGTATAGACGACGAGTCCGAGAATTCCTGCAACCAGCCCCTGGCCCAGCGCTTGCCATGCCACATCCCTCCAGGGCGCGGATACAAGCAGCGGCGCGCCCCAGACAGCCCACAGCGGCAACAACAGCAGCGCCGACCAAAGGTTCACCACGGCAGCGCCTTGCCAGGGCGTCAGGCCGCAGCCTCTGAAAGCCAATGAGTAGACAGACCACAACAAAGCAGCCGCTACAAACAACACATCTCCGCGCCAGGACGAGGCCAGCGTCTGCCACGCCCCGGCGCCAAACACCGCAATACCCGCCACAACCAGCGCCAAGCCGCAGATTCTTGAGCCAGACAACTTATCGCCCCAGGCCCACCAGCCGCCGCACGCCGCAAACAAGGGCACGCTTCCCGCCATCAGCATCCCCATGTGCGCTGCAGGTGCCCACTGCACCCCGGCCAACGCCACCAACCCAAACGGCAATCCACCTCCCAGTACCAGCAGCGCCAGCCGACCACGCGGCACCCCCGATGGAAAGAGGCCCGTCTTGCACCATAAGGGCATGAGCAACAACGCAGGAATGCCATAGCGCATGACCGCGAGCTCTACCGGGCCCAGCGTCGTGGTCACGGCGTAGCGAGAAGCGAGCTGCCAGCCACTACCGATCAATGCCGCAATCAGCGCCGCAAGTGCGCCGACGATCAGAGCGCGGTGCTCGGGAGAAATAGGCGATGGCGATGGCGCCGGCGAGGAGGTTGGTAGCGATGACATGGCCCGAGTCTGGCCATCCTCGCCTTTGCCGAATATCAAATTCCTGCGCAGTGTGCGATATGGCCATCAACGCTTCAGCGCGCTGCGTGCCTGTGCCAGAGTCACCCCGACTTCACGGCGAAAAACGGCCCCGAGGTGGCTCTGGCTGCAGTAGCCCAGATCGTGGGCAAGTCCTGCCAAGTCGGTCTCACCGTCCTCCAGCCGCTGCAACGCCAAGGCGAGCAGCAAACGCTGGCGATAGCCATGAAGGCTCATGCCGGTGTTTTGCCGAAACACATGGGCCAGATGAAACGCCGAGCAATTGACCGCATCGGCGACGTGCTGCACCGACCAGGGCTTGCCATCTGCTGCCGAAACACGTTGCGCCATGAACTGCCGGGCCCGCCACACCCGCTCCGACCCACGGGTGCCCGGGCCTGCCGCGATGCCCCCTGCTCCACCGCGCTGTTCGGGAACCGCCTGCATGAACGGGCTTGCAGCGTCCCCCTGTGTGCCACGCCAATGCAAGCGCATCTGCCACAGTGAACGCGGGGCCAGAATACAAACCGCGGGAGTCTTCAGCGGCGGCAGAGGGGCACCCGGCCGCGCACTCACCACAAAGCTCACACGATCAGTCGCTTGCAGCGGTCGCATTTGGTACGGCACGCCTGTGGGAAGGCAAAGCGCCGTCAGTCCGTCGAGCAACACCCGCTGGCCTGCCACGCGGAACTCCGAAAGACCTATGACGGGCAACACCCATCGCTGCGAGTCGACCACATAAGACGGGCTCCACTGACAGGGCGCCGCCTGTTGAAGCACCCGCTCGACCGCCCATTTCGGGTCACTGTGCAGCACGGTCCGGTGTTGCGGCATGGTCGAAATGGGTTGTGGCAAATACCGCAGGCGGCGGGCACCTGCAGCGCGGGCAAAAAACTAGCGCGCTTTCTTCGAGAACTTGGGGGCAGCAGGCTTGGCAGACCCCGTGACCCGTGGCGGCAGCCCGGTGTGCTGGGTCAGCAGGCGGCCTTTTTGCGGCTGACCTGCCTTCATGGGTTTGGATGGCAGCGCCTTGGCGGCCTCGGCCTTTTGGCCGACCGGGGTGGAGTTTTTGCGCCGCGCGCTCTGGTACCCGCCATCGGTCAGCGGCTGGAAGGTCGGGATCAGGTGGTGCTTGCCGTTGCCGATCAGGTCGGCCCGGCCCATGGCCTTGAGCGCCTCGCGCAGCAGCGGCCAATTGTTGGGGTCGTGGTAGCGCAGGAAGGCCTTGTGCAGGCGGCGGCGCTTGTCGCCGCGCACGATGTCCACAGCCTCGCTGTCGCGCGTGATCTTGCGCAGCGGATTCTTGTTGCTGTGGTACATGGCCGTGGCCGTGGCCATGGGGCTGGGGTAGAAGGTCTGCACCTGGTCGGCGCGGAAGCCATTCTTTTTCAGCCAGATGGCGAGGTTCATCATGTCCTCGTCGCTGGTGCCTGGGTGCGCGGCGATGAAGTACGGAATCAAGAACTGCTTCTTGCCCGCTTCTTCGCTGAACTTCTCGAACATCTGCTTGAACTTGTCATAGCTGCCGATGCCCGGCTTCATCATCTTGGTGAGCGGGCCCTGCTCGGTGTGCTCAGGCGCGATCTTCAGATACCCGCCCACGTGGTGCTGCACCAGCTCCTTCACGTATTCAGGGCTCTTCACGGCCAGGTCGTAGCGCAGGCCCGATCCGATGAGGATCTTCTTGATGCCCTTCAAAGCGCGGCCACGGCGGTAGATCTTGATCAGCGGGTCGTGGTTGGTGCCCAGGTTAGAGCAGATGCCCGGGTACACGCAGCTGGGCTTGCGGCAGGCAGCTTCGATCTCGGGGCTCTTGCAGCCCAGGCGGTACATGTTGGCCGTGGGGCCGCCCAGATCGCTGATGGTGCCGGTAAAGCCCTTGACCTTGTCGCGGATGTCTTCGATCTCTTGAATGATCGAATCCTCGGACCGGCTCTGGATGATGCGGCCTTCGTGCTCGGTGATCGAGCAGAAGGTGCAGCCGCCAAAACAGCCGCGCATGATGTTGATCGAAAAACGGATCATCTCCCACGCGGGGATCTTGGTCGCGCCATCGTGGCTGCCGTTCTCGTCGGCGTAGCTGGGGTGCGGGCCACGGGCGTAGGTCAAATCGAACACATAGTCCATCTCGGCCGTGGTCAGCGGGATGGGGGGTGGGTTGATCCACACATCGCGCGCAGTCACACCTTCGCCATGGGCCTGCACCAGCGCGCGGGCGTTGCCGGGGTTGGTCTCCAGGTGCAATACGCGGTTAGCGTGGGCGTAGAGCACCGGGTCGCTTTTGACCTGTTCGTAGCTGGGCAGGCGGATCACGCTCTTGTCGCGCGGCGGCACCTTGAGCTTGGCCTTGAGCTCCGGATTGGCCACGAACAGCATGGGCTGGATGGCGGGGTTGGGCTCGGCAGATTTTGGGTCTTTTTGGCCGCTAACGCTTATTTCACCTGCGCTAGCAGCTACGGAATCAGGAGCATCATCCTTGCTGCAGGTGCTACCTTGGGCAGCGGCCTGCTCGCTGGTGGTCATGTAGGGGTTGACGTGCGCCTCGACACGGCCGGGCTCGTCCACGCTGGTGGAGTCGATCTCGAACCAGCCTTTGCCGGTTTCGTCGTCAGGCCGGCGCACAAAGGCGGTCCCGCGCACATCGGTGATCTGCTCCACCGGCTCGCGTGCTGCGATGCGGTGGGCCACCTCGACCAGAGCGCGCTCGGCGTTTCCGTACAGCAGCAGATCACACTTGGCATCCACCACGATGGAGCGGCGCACCTTGTCGCTCCAGTAGTCGTAGTGGGCAATGCGGCGCAGGCTGCCTTCAATGCCGCCCAGAATGATGGGCACGTCTTTGTAGGCCTCGCGGCAGCGCTGGCTGTAGACGATGGCGGCGCGGTCCGGGCGCTTGCCGCCAATGTCCCCGGGGGTGTAGGCGTCGTCGCTGCGAATCTTCCGGTCGGCGGTGTACCGGTTGATCATCGAATCCATGTTGCCCGCCGTCACGCCCCAGAACAGGTTGGGCTTGCCCAGCACCTTGAAGGGCTCGGCGCTTTGCCAGTCGGGCTGGGCGATGATGCCCACGCGAAAGCCCTGGGCTTCGAGCGTGCGGCCGATCACGGCCATGCCGAAGCTCGGGTGGTCCACATAGGCATCACCCGTGACCAGGATGATGTCGCAGCTGTCCCAGCCCAGTTTGTCCATCTCGGCGCGGCTCATCGGCAAAAACGGGGCCGTGCCAAAGCGCTTGGCCCAGTACGGGCGGTAGCTGGTCAAGGGCTTTGCGGCGCGCGCAAAAAAGGAGACGTCAACGGGGGCGTTCATGCAGAGGAGTTTCGCGGCCGGCCCTTGTGCGTCAAGGGCGTCGTGGGGCGCGGCTGTGGTGGTTAACCCGCGATTTTACGGCGGCAAGCCCTTTTTGTCGCTGCTTGCGCGTTGCCCTTGTGCGTTGGAGGTCTTGATGAACATCAGGCATATACTTGCCAAAGTCAATCAATTGCATGACAAAGGCATTCATGAATACGCCCCCCGACGCATCCCAACCCGCCGCGGCAACGGAGCAGGCCCCGGCCAGTGCGGTGAAGGCCGTGCGGCGCTTTAACCGCTTCTTTACGCGCCGGGTGGGCGTGCTGGACCCGTACCTGGGCAGCAAGCTATCGCTGACGGATGTGCGGGTGCTGTATGAATTGGCCCACCGCGAGGCCCCGGTAGCCAGCGAACTGGCACGCGACCTGGGCCTGGACGGCGGGTATTTGAGCCGGGTGCTTCGCCGGTTTGAAACCGCAGGCTGGATCGAGCGCAGCGCCAGCCGCCAGGATGCGCGGCAGAACGTGTTGGCCTTGACACCATCCGGGCGCGAGGCGTTTGAACCCCTGCAACAACGCTCACGCGACGAAGCAGCCGCCCTGCTCGCCCCCCTGCCCCCCGCCCGTCAGCAGGAGCTGGTGGCCGCCATGGAGCGCATCGAGGCGCTGCTGGAGCCCACCAGCGCCGCAGCCACCGCAACCCGCGTGGCCGTGCTGCGCGACCCGGTTCCTGGCGATATCGGCTGGGTGGTGCAACAGCACGGCGAGATCTACTGGCGCGAATACGGCTGGGACAGTCGCTTTGAAGCCCTGGTGGCCGACATCGCCGCGCAGTTTTTGCGCAAGTTCCAGCCGGCGTGGGAGCGGTGCTGGGTGGCCGAGCTGGACGGCGAACGTGTAGGCGCCGTGTTTGTGGTGCGCAAATCGGCCACCACGGCCCAGCTGCGCATGCTGATCTTGTCGCCCAAGGCGCGCGGGTTGGGTCTGGGTGCGCGCCTGACTGACGAGTGCATCGCCTTTGCGCGGGCCAAGGGCTACAAGAAGATGGTGCTGTGGACCAACAGCTGCCTGGCTGCTGCACGGGGCATTTATGCCAAACGCGGATTCAAGCTGGTCAAGTCGGAGCCGTATGAAGGTTTTGGCCAGCAGCTGGTGGGGGAGACGTGGGAGCTGAAGCTATAGAAACACTTGGCAAAACAAGCCCCTCACGGACAAACACCTCGATCTCTCCCACGGCCTGCGCCCCGGTGCAGCAGCGCACGACCTGGAGCGCCTGATCCATAAAAAAATGGTCCCGATGGACCATTTTTATTCATAGCAGGCTGAACACCGAAGTGCACAGCCCCGTGGCTCGGAGGCCCTGCGCCTTCGATTACCACTCCCCCACTTCGCGCACACGCTGGGCCAGGTCGGGAATGGCATCGTCTTCCTGGCCACACGCTGCCTGCACAGGGGCCACGACAGCATCTGCCACACCCGGCTGCACACGCGGGGGCATCAACCGGCCAAACACGTGGCTGGCGAGGGTTTCATGCAATGGGGCAGTGAAGGGGGTGGCAAACATGGCAGTTCCTTTTCTGATGGCCTGAGTGCTTTTAAATAAGTAGCAACAGCGTAGGCCACAGCAACAAGCCACAAGTGTAGGAACGGACGCTTTTTTCAGGTGTGACAGAACGCACAAACAACACCGTTTTGTCACCAATGGCGGGCTCGCCACGACAAACGGTTGGAGCAACGTCGCTAATCCGCATCACCTGCCCCCGTAAACTCCTTGCCCCATGCCCCAGACCCTGGCTGCGCCTGCGCACAGCGAACTCATCATCAAGAAAAGCCGCTTCATCGGCTGTGTGCAACCCATGGCCGACCGTGCAAGTGCGCAGGCGACGGTGGATGCACTGTGGAAGCAGCACCCCGGCGCCGCCCACATCTGCTGGGCGCTGCTGGCGGGCGGCCAGTCGGCGGCGGTGGACGACGGCGAGCCTGGTGGCACGGCAGGCCGCCCCATGCTCGACGTGCTGCGCCACCAGGACCTGGAAGGCGTGCTGGCCACCGTGGTGCGCTACTTTGGAGGCGTCAAGCTGGGCGCAGGCGGACTGGTGCGCGCCTACACCGACACCATTGCCCAGGCCCTGCTGACCGCGCCCAAGGTCACGCTGCAACGCATGAAAACCCTGCAGTGCCATGTGCCCTATGCGCTGGAGGGGCTGCTGCGCCGCGAGATCGAGGCCGCAGATGCGGAGCTGATCAACGTGCAGCACGGCACGCTCGTCACGCTGCAGTGGCGCTTGCCCGAGGCCCACGCCGCCGCCTTTGTGCTGCGCATCAACAACAGCGGCCAAGGCCGCGTGGGCTGGACCGAGCCCGACGTCTGAGCTGGGAGTGTGGGCGGCAGAAGGAGCATCGGCTGCAACGCGCGATAAACCGGTCTCGCGCGGTACCACCTCCTGCGCCCAGGGCCCCACCCTGGGCTTGTCGGTAGCACCACGCGATCCTCGGTTTTCGCACGTTTCGCTTCGATGCCTTCTGCCGCCCACCCTCCTAGGGGGCAGCCCAGCCGGACCTGGCGCCGACTCGGAACAAATGCCTTTACGCCTACAAGCGCTGTAGCGGCAGGCCGCCACACTCAGAGCTTTACCGGGCTGCTAAGGAGACGCTATGAGCCAACCGCTCGACACCATCATCATCGGCGCAGGCACCGCCGGTCTGGCCGCCCTGCGCGAAGTGCGCAAGCGCACGGAACGCTACCTCATCGTCAACGAAGGCCCCTGGGGCACCACCTGCGCCCGCGTGGGTTGCATGCCCTCCAAGGCACTGATCGAGGCGGCCAACGCCTTCCACCGCCGGCATACGTTTGAAGAATTCGGCCTGCGGGGCGCCAGCGCACTGACCGCCGACCTGCCCGCCGTGCTGCAGCGCGTGCGCGATCTGCGCGACGACTTTGTGGCCGGCGCCCTCAAAGCCACCAGCGAACTGGGCAGCGCACAGATGTCGGGGCGTGCCACCCTGCTGGGTCCCCACTCGGTGGACATTGACGGCACCGCCTACGCCACCCGCAGCATCATCATCGCCACCGGGTCACGCCCCAGCGTGCCGGAAGAATGGCTCGCGTTTGGCGACCGCATGCTCACCACCGACACCTTGTTCGAGCAAAGCACCCTCGGTCCCCGCATTGCCGTGATTGGCATGGGCCCCATTGGGGTGGAGATTTCGCAAGCCCTCGCGCGGCTGGGTTTGCAGGTGGCCGCATTCACCACGGGCGATACGCTGGCGGGCCTGAGCGACCCGGTGCTCAATGCCGAACTGATAGCGCTGCTCAAGCAGGACATGGTGGTGCACATGGGGGCCGAAGCGCAGCTGCGTGAAGTACCCGGCGGCATTGAAGTCACCAGTGGCAACAACCGCGTGGTGGTGGACCAGGTCATCGCGGCCATGGGCCGGGTGCCCAACATCCAGTACCTGGGCCTGGAGACGCTGGGGGTGCCCCTGGACCAGCGCGGCATGCCCACCGTCAATCCACAAACCCAGCAAATAGGCGATTTGCCCGTGTTTCTGGCCGGAGACGCCAACACCCATGCCCCCCTGTTGCACGAGGCTGCCGACGAAGGCCACATTGCGGGTATGAACGCGCTGGCTGACACCCCCACACGCTTTCAGCGCCGCACCCCGCTGGGTATCGTGTTCTGCGACCCCAACATCGCCACCGTTGGCCAGCGCTTTGCCGACATGGACCCCGCCCACACCGTCACCGGCACAGCCAGCTTTGACAACCAGGGCCGCGCCCGCACCGCGCAGCAAAACCACGGGCGCATCTGCATCCATGCCGACCAGGCCACCGGCCGCCTGCTGGGTGCTGAAATGTGCGCCCCACAAGGCGAACACATGGCCCATCTGCTGGCACTGGCCATTCAGCAAAAACTCACCGCGCATGACCTGCTGGGGATGCCGTTCTACCACCCTACGCTAGAAGAAGGTTTGCGCACTGCGCTGCGGGATACCGCACGGCAATTGCCCAAGGGGCGCGAGTCTGATTTGGCGACGTGCACGGCCATTGGGGTGGCCGCGCTGGAGTAGAGGCCTCAGCAACGCAGAGATGTAACACCCCTCAAGCCCACTTCCCAAATTGCCGATATCCACCCATTACCCCAAGGAACCACCATGGACGTCGCCCTCACCAACAGCATCGTCAACACCGCCACCGCGCTGGCCAGTGCCAAGACGTCGGACGCGCTGAACATGGTGGTCTTGAAGAAGGCGCTGGACATGCAGGCCGTGTCGGCCGCCACGATGCTGGACGCCATGCAGCAGTCCATGCCCCAACCGGCGCTGGCAACGTCTGGCACGCTGGGCACCCAGGTCAACACGTTCGCCTGAGCCCCTCGACAACCCAGAGCAAGGGGCGCGCAACTACCTCAGCCGCGCAGGCGACAGCCCTGCCACATCCACCTTCTCGCGCACCAGCTCCTCGGCCAGCGGCTCGCCGCGCAACAACTGCCGGGCCAACAACGAGGCACCCGCCGCGCTCTGGATGCCATACCCACCCTGCCCGGCCAGCCAGAAGAAGCCGGGCACATGGTTGTCCCAGCCAATCACCATGTCGCCATCGGGCAAGAACGAGCGCAGGCCCGCCCAGGTGTGGGAGGGGCGGCGGATCTGGAAGGTGGTTTTTTCCTCGATGTGATAAATCCCCGTGGCCACGTCCAGTTCTTCGGGCACCACGTCGTGCGGGTGCGTAGGGTCCGCGTTGGCGGGCGAGCCCAGCAGCTGGCCCGCATCGGGCTTGAAGTAAAAACTCTCGTCGATGCCGATCACCGCAGGCCAGTGCGTGGCGTCCATGCCCTCGGGCACGGCAAAGGTGAAGGCGGTGCGGCGGCGCGGCTCCAGGCCGATGGGCGGCACGCCTGCCAGGCCCGCTACCACGTCAGCCCAGGCGCCTGCGGCATTCACAATGGTTTTGGCCTGCAGCACCCGGCCATCGGCCAGGGTCGCCTGCCAGCTATCGCCAACGCGCTGCAGGGCCGTGACTTCCGCATTCGTCAGCACCTGGCCGCCGCGCTGGCGCAGGCCGCGCAGGTAGCCCTGGTGCAGCGCATGCACATCGATGTCGGCCGCCTCGGGCTCGCTCATGCCTGCGGCCACGGCTTCGGGCTTCAGGCACGGCAGCTGGGCCAGCAGTGCGGCCTGCTCCACCCATTCCACGTTAGGCGAGATCGCGTGGGCTTCTGCATAGGCCTGTTTCAGCATGTCGAGCTGGTCCGGCCCGGCCACGTAGACCACGCCACGGGGCGAGAGGATGGGGTCGGCCCCGAACTCCGGCGGCGGTGCGTCGTAAAAAGCGCGGCTCGCCCGCGTCAGCGCCTGGATGTTGGGTGTGCCGTAGGTAGCCATGTACAGCGCTGCCGAACGGCCGGTGGTGTGGTAGCCAGGCTGCGATTCGCGCTCTAGCAGCAGCACGCTGGTGCCCTCCCCACCGGCTTTGTCCTGTTGTACCAACTGCCAAGCCACCGAGGCCCCCGCAATGCCCGCGCCAATGACGATGGTGTCCGCTGATTGCATGGTTGTGTCTCCTGGCGTCGTTCAGACCGCAGACACTTGCGCCGCCGAGGTGGCACGGTCATCACGCGGCAGGCTGCGCGCATCACGCGGATCGGGCGCGCCGGTCACGATGGAGGTCAGCGCGGGCTCGGCGTTTGTTTGCATCAGCTTGGCGATGTCAGGCCGTGGGCGGGCCAGCCCGACGATGCCCTTGAACGCCTGCTCCAGCGCATGGCCCACGCCCAGCGTGTGGCGGTCGGCGCGAAAGCGCCCCACGATCTGCAAACCAAACGGCATCCCCACGTCATCCAGCCCGCACGGCAGGCTCAGCGCTGGATGCGTGGTCAACGTGGTCACATAGGTCAGCGCCAGCCATCGGTAGTAATTGGCCTGCGGCTCACCGTTGATGTGGCTGGCAAACAGCTCGGTCCAGGCGAAGGGCGACACGGGCGTGGTGGGCGCCAGGATCACGTCGTAGTTTTCGTACAGCTTCTGGAACCGCGCCAGGATGCGCGTTTGCTCTGCCTGTGCCCAGGCGCTGTCCAGCAGGTTCATGGCGGCGCCCATTTCGTAGTTGGCGCGGGTGTTGGGGCCCAGGCTGGCGGGGTCGCGCTCATAGGCCTCGCGCGTGCTGGCCACAAAGGCTTCGGCGCGCAGCACGTCAAAGCAGCGGTGCACGTCACCCAGGTCGATGTCGATGGCGTCGCAGCTCGCAAAAAGGTGCTTCATGGCCTGCACCTTGCGGCGGAACACGGCGCGGATGCCGTTGTCCACCGCGCAGGCGCCAAAGTCTTCCGTATACGCCACGCGCAGGCGGCTCAGATCCACCGTTTCGGGTAGCAAGAAGCTCATCGGGTCCAGCGGGTAGCTCAGCGGGTCGCCCGCCGACATGCCGGCCGTGGCGGCCAATTGCAGGCAGGCCTCTTCCACCGTGCGGCCCATGGGGCCCACCACCGAAATAGGAGTCCAGCCCAGCAGCTTGCGCGAGCTGGGCACCACCCCGGGCGATGGCCGGAAGCCCACCACGCCGCAAATGGACGCCGGTATGCGCAGCGACCCGCCCGTGTCCGACCCCGTACACACCGGCAGCATGTCGCACGCCAGCGCAGCGGCCGATCCGCCCGACGAGCCCCCGGCATTCAGGTTCGGGTTGAACGGGTTGCCGGTGGCGCCCCACACCGTGTTGCGCGAATTCGCGCCCGCGCCCATCTCGGGGATATTGGTCTTGCCCGCCACGATGGCGCCCGCCGAACGCAGCCGCGCCACCAGCACGTTGTCCTCCGCCGGGATATTGCTGCGGTAGATCTCCGAGCCGTAGGTAGTCAGCAGCCCAGCCGTGGCTTCGAGGTCCTTCACGCCCAGTGGTAGCCCGTGCAGCAGGCCCAGCGGTTCGCCACGCAGCACCGCCTGCTCGGCGGCCTTGGCCTCGGTGCGGGCGCGGTCGTAGCAGGTGGCGGTGATGGCGTTCACATGCGGGTTGACGGCCTCGATGCGCTCAATGCAAGCGTCGAGCAGCTCGACGGGCGAGACTTCCCGCGTGCCGATGCGGTGGCGCAGTTCGTTGGCGGTCAGCTCGACCAGGGTGCTGTGTGAAGTCGTCATATCGAATTTGTCTCCTTTTTCTTGCTTGCCTGGTGGGGACCGATCAGTCTGCCGTGATGGCCGCCCGCTGCGCAACGGCGCGCATCAGCGGCAGTTCCTTGTCGATCAGCTCGCTCACGGCCTTGGCGGAAGCATAGGTGGGTTCAAACCCCACGGCGATCAGTTTGTCGCGGGTTTCGGGGTCTGCCACCACCTGCGCCAGCGTCAGCTCCAGCCGTGCCTTGACGGCGGGCGGCAAGCCGCGTGGGGCCACCATGGCCAGCCAAGTGTCCATCTCCACGCCGGGGTAGCCACTTTCTGCCAGCGTGGGCACCTTGGGCAGCAGGGCCGAGCGCTTGCCCGCCGTCACGGCAATGGCCTTGATCTTGCCGTCTTTCAGCTGCGGCAGCGCGGCCGAAACGGTATCGACGGTGAACGGAATCTGTCCGCCCATCAGGTCCACCATGGCGGGGGAGCTGCCCTTGTAGGGCACATGCTGGATCTTGAGGCCCGCCGCGTGGAAGAACATCTCGCCCGCAAACTGCGACGTGGTGCCCGCGCCGTACGAGCCATAGGAATATTTGTCGGGCGCGGCCTTCACCATGGCCACAAACTGCTTCACGTCGCTGACCGGCACGTCCTTGTTGGCCAGCAGGATCAGGCTGGTGCGCCCTGCGATGCCAATGGGCTCAAAACTCTTGACCGGGTCGTACGGCAGCTTGGCGCGCACGGCGGGGTTCACGGTGAAGGTGGTGCCCGAGCTCATCAGCAGCGTGTAGCCGTCCGGCGCGGCCTTGGCCACATAGGCCGCGCCGATGGTGGTGCCCGCCCCCGCGCGGTTGTCGATCACCACGCTCTGGCCCAGCTTGTCGCCCAGCTTCTTGCCAATGAGGCGGCCCAGCACGTCGGTAGCGCCACCGGGCGGGAACGGAATCACCAGCGTGATGGGCTTGGTAGGGAACGTAGCCTCTTGCGCCATGGCAGGGCCCCATGCAGCGCCCCCCAAAGCACAGAGGATGGCGGACGACAAAAGCAGTTGCTTGCGGTTCATGGGGAGCTCTCCAAAGGTGACAAAGGTTGGGGGATAGACGAATCAGGGAATGACAACAATCAGCCTTGTGCCGCGAGCACGGCCCGCCCACGCTGCACAAAGCCCTGGTACTGCGCATCGGGCACCAGCAGGCCGCCCGTGGTCCACACCAGGTGTGTGGCGTTGTGCCGCACCGCGTCGATGCCCGTGCTGCGCAGCCAGGCCTGCCCGGCGGTAGTGCCCGTCAGCATGGCCGGGCCGCTGAAGCCTGCCGCAGCCGAGGGCTCGATGCGCTCGCCCAGGGCATCCAGCACCAGCACCAGCTGCGCAAACAAGGTGTCATCGGCCACGGTAAACACGCCCGACAGCAGCGGCTGCATCAGCTCGGCGGCCAGCAGCGACGCACGCGGCACGGCCAGGCCATCTGCCTCGGTGCGGTTGGTCAGGCCCCAGTCGTACACCGAGGGGTGGTCGTCCATCCCTGGTGTGGTGTCGGCCAGCATTTGCACCATGAAGCATGGCGACTGCACCGGCTCGGCAAAAAAGCAATGCACATGCGGCCCCAGCAACTGCCGCAGGCCAAACGTGATGCCCGCTGGCGCGCCCCCCACCCCGCAAGGCAGGTACACGATGAGCGGGTGCTCGGCATCCACCGCCACGCCCTGTTCTGCCAACTGCTTTTGTAGGCGCAGCGCCGCCGCGCTATAGCCCAGCAGCAACGAGAACGATTGCTCGTCATCCACAAAGTGGCACAGCGGGTTGCTGGCCGCCTCGGCGCGGCCTGCGGCTACGGCGCGTTCGTAGTCGCCGGTGTGCTCCACCACCTGCACACCGCGCTGCCGCAGGCGGTCTTTCTTCCACACCTTGGCATCGGCCGACATGTGCACCGTGGCCTTAAAGCCCAGGGCCGATGCCACCACGCCAATGCTCATCCCCAGGTTGCCGGTGGAGCCCACCGCCACCTGGTAGCGGCCCAGCACCTCGCGGGCGGCCGGGGTGGCCAGCGCACGGTAGTCACCGCCGGGCTGTACCAGCCCATGCTCCAGCGCCAGCCGCTCGGCCAACTCCAGCACCTCGTGCATGCCGCCCCGGGCCTTGATAGAGCCCGCCACCGGCAGGCTGTGATCGGCCTTGATGAACAGGCGCCCCTGCCCCTCGGCCAAACCGAGCGCAGGTTGCAACGTGGCGGCGGGCAGCAGAGGCGACTCCACTACGCCCCCGGTGGCAGCCAGCTCCG
This sequence comes from Acidovorax sp. JMULE5, assembly GCF_013376875.1. Taxonomy (GTDB): domain Bacteria; phylum Pseudomonadota; class Gammaproteobacteria; order Burkholderiales; family Burkholderiaceae_C; genus Acidovorax; species Acidovorax facilis. The sequence goes on along the minus strand of NZ_CP035951.1, from coordinate 859,154 downwards.
GGAACACCTGCGCCAGCAGGCCCGCAAAACGGGCCAATCGGTCGGCGGCGGCCTGCGTATCATCCAGACTAATGCTGCGCCCCAGCGCCTGCAAAGCAGCCGGGGGTTGCTCCTGCCGGGCCGGGTTGGTCCACAGCGCGGGCTGGGCATTGCGCAGACGGTTGGCCAACAGTGCATCCACAGCAGGCGTTCGTTCAGCAGGCGTCATACAGATTCATTCAGTCGTTGAAGTCTTGACTGCATTCTTCGCCGGTCACGCCGCTGTCACAAGCCATTTATAGTGAGCGCAGCATTAGTATTAATAATGGACATTCGCCTCTCCCCCTCCCTGCTGGCCTGGCTGCGCAGTTTTGATGCAGCTGCCCGCCATGGCAGCTTTACCAAGGCAGCGACCGAGCTGTGCATTACCCAGGGCGCCGTCAGCCAGCAGGTCAAGCAGCTTGAAGACTGGCTGCGCCGCCCGCTTTTCTTACGCACCCCGCGCGCGCTGGTGCCCACGCCCGAGGGCAAATGGCTGGCCGTGGTGCTGCGCGAGAGCTTTGACGCCATCGAAAGCACCCTGGCCCAGATGCGCCAGCCGCCCGAGGCGGCCACCGCCACCTTGAGTTGCTCACCCTCGTTTGCCATGAGCTGGCTCACGCCCCGCCTGGGCGACTTCTTTCGCCAGCACCCGCACACCGGCCTGCGCGTATTTGGCGAATTCCACACGCTGGACCGCACCCGCATGGTGCGCGACGGCATTGAGGCCGCCGTGCGCTTTGACCTGGGCGGCTACCGCGACCTGAACGCCACCGTGTTCCTGGACGAATGGCTCATCCCCGTGGCCAGCGCCGAGTTTCTGGCCCGCCACCCGCCCATCACCCAGCCGCAAGACCTGCACGGCGACTGGCTGCTGCACGACGGCAGCGCCTGGGACGGCGCCGACACCTATGAAGAGTGGCAACACTGGTTTGCGCAGGTGAGCGCCACGCCGCCACCCTGGGCAGGCGGCCAGCAGTTCAACCTGTCGCAACTGGCCCTGGGCGCCGCGCTGGCCGGCCAAGGCATCGCCATGGGCCGTGCCGCGCTGGTGCTGCAGGACGTAAAGGCCGGGCGCCTCGTGCCGCTGCTGGGGCGCAGCGTGTTGTCGCGGGCGGCGTATTCGTTTGTGACCACGACGCACCCCAGCCCGGCGATGCAGCTGGTGCGGGATTGGTTGGGGGATGAGGCGCTGCGGTTTTGTGGGGAGCGGGGGCAGGTGCTTCCAGCGCCGCAGGATGCCAGGTAGCTGGGTAGGCCAGGTAACGACGCCCCACCCGGCGCACTACCCAGCAACTAGGTGTCAGGTTGTACCCAGTGAGTCGAGGCAAATACTGCGGCTAAATATTCGATGTTTTTGGACTCTATCGCTTATTGAGCAAGCGCTAGCAGCTATTGTTTTTGACAGATTCTTGGCTGTTCACGGCCAATGAATCCTGAGACAACTGGCCCCGTGACGCGGTCCGCTCACTCACTGCGAAAGTTTGTGAGAGTAACGAAGAATCCGCCCGCGCTCTGTGCGGGATGTATAGAGTGCCTGAGGGCGTTTTGCATCAATCGTCATCCTCGCGTTGGCCGCTAACCGCTGGTCGCTTTCCACGGGCTGGTGGCGGCCCGGCGATGGTAGCCTTACAAGGCAGTCGCCCCGGCCCTGGTCGCAATATCTGTCAAGCGGTCGATGGGCTCGGGGCGGTGCTCTAGGTATCCCTGCGCATAGTCCACCCCCATCTCCTTGAGACGCTCCAGCACTTCTGGGGTCTCTACAAACTCAGCCACTGTTTCCAATCCCATCAGTCTGGCGACATCTGCGAAGCAGCGAACCGCCGCTTCGTCCAGTGGATTGCTGAGGAGGGTTCGAATGAACTGCCCGTCGATCTTGAGGTAGTCAACGGGCAGGGCTTTGAGATACCCGAACGAAGATGCGCCAGCACCGAAGTCGTCAAGCGCGACTTTCACGCCGACTGCGCGAACATGGCCGATGAAGATTGCCGCGTCTGCAAGGTTTGTGACTGCGGCTGTTTCGGTGATCTCCAGGCAGAGCCTTGAACAGGTTGCTGCACCTGCTGCGGCAAACAGTGCGAGCGCCCACGCGTGAAAGGCCCTGTCGCCCACGGACTGGCCCGAGAGATTGACGCTGAGGCTGTCGATAGCGTCGGGCTCGTCCAAGCATTGCAGCCACCGGACCGCGTTTTGTAGGACCCAGCGGTCAATGCGCGACGCCAGATGAAAGCGCTCGGCGGCAGGTAGAAACACTCCGGGCTGCACCAAGGATCCATCGTCGTTTCTCAAGCGCAGCAGAACTTCGGCGTGAATGCCAAGCGCTTGATCCCTCAGGCAATGGATACGCTGCGCAAACAACACAAAGCAATCGTGGTCCAGCGCGTGCTGGATCCGGGTCGTCCACTGCATCTCATGGTTTCTTTCGCGCATGGTTACGTCGGTTTCAAACCAAGCATGGACGCGATTCCTGCCAGCCTCCTTAGCCGCATAGCACGAGGCATCGGCAGCTTGCTGGATGGCTGCGGCATTGGCCCAACGCTTGTCCAGCGGAACGAGACCAATGCTGGTACCGATCCGAAAGCGTCGCTCCCCATGGATGAATCGAAAATCGTTCATGCGGTCACAGATCTTCTGGGCAACTCGGCTCGCCTGTTCCATGGTGCAGTGTTCAAGGATGATTGCGAATTCGTCACCCCCCAGGCGAGCAAGGGTGTCGAGCGTGCGGATCGAGTCCCCCAGCAGCTTGCTGACCTGCTGCAACAACTGGTCCCCGATGGCGTGACCACACGCATCGTTGACCAGCTTGAATTGGTCCAGATCGATATACAGCAGCGCATGGTTGCTGTCGTTCTCCTGCGCATGGCGCAGAGTTCTGAGCAATCGTGACTCGAACTCTGCACGGTTTACAAGCCCGGTTAGCGAGTCGTGCGTGGCCCGATAGGTCATCTCGCCGCTGAGCCTGCGCTGCTCGCTGACATCATGGAAGACGAGGACGACGCCGAGCATTTCGCCCTGCGGACTGCGAATGGGGGCCGCTGAGTCCTGGATGCCGTATTCAGTGCCGTCTCGCGCAATGAGCAAGGTTTTGGGGGCCAGGCCCACCGTCTTGCCTTCAGCCAAACAAGCGGCAACCGGGTCGGGTGCAGGCTCGCGCGTTTCTTCGTTGATGATGTGGAAAACCTGCAGCAGGGGACGCCCAATCGATTCCGAAGATAGCCACCCTGTCATTCGCTCGGCCACCGGGTTGAGCCAGCTGACCAGCCCATCGGCATTGGTGGTGATGACGGCGTCCCCAATCGACTGGAGTGTGACCCTCATCAGTTCGTGCTGCTGAGCCAGTTCGGCGCTGAGTCGCAGCATGGCATCGTCACGGCGTTTTCTCTCTGAAATGTCGATGTGGATACCGAACACCCACTCGGGCCTGCCATCGGCTGTGCGTGTGATAAGCCGCCCCCGGTCTTCGACCCAAATCCAGGAACCGTCCCGATGGCGCAAGCGCAGTTCGGACACGTAGGCATCGCTGCGCCCAGCGAAATGCTCTCGCAGCAGCTGCTGAGTCTGGGGTAGTTCGTCCGGGTGGGCGATGTCCGCGCGGTACTGATTCGTTATGACCCCCAGTTCTTCGATGGTCCAGCCGATGATCTCTGCCCAGCGAGGGTTGACGATCACCTCGCCGGTTCGTACGTTCCATTCCCACGTGCCTGCGTTAGTACCCTCAATCAGATTGCGCAAGCGCTCATGTTCCCTTTGAAGCTCACGTTCTGCACGCCTGCGGAGGGTCACATCCTCGACCACAGCCAAGCTGCGAATAGGCAGGCCTTCATCGTCTCGCTCCAGAATTGCTGATAGCAGCACGTCGATGATCGCTCCGCGGCTCGTGATCATTTGATAGGGTATTGCGTCACATCGGCCCGTCGCGAAAAAGGTGGGAAGTACTTCTTCTTTGGCGCGTCTACGGGATTCTTCGGTAAGGAAGTCTGAAGACAGTCTGCCGATAACGTTGTCCCGACGGTATCCAAGGCAAGCGAGCCAGGCATCGCTCACGTGCAGAAGTCGGCCCTGGGCATCAATCGAGTGCAGCATAGCTGGCGTGGTTTCGTACATCGCCTGCAGCCGGCCCTGCGCAACCACCAGTGCCAGTTCTTGCTCTCGCCGCTGCGTGATTTCCTGAAGCGTGCCGCGCAGGCCACTGACGCTCCCTGACGCATCGCGCACAGCCTCGCCGCGCGCCTCCACCCAGCCTGGATGACCATCGGGTCGCCAGTAGCGCAGATCCAGAACGTAATCCTCGCCGGTGTGCAGCGCATTGGATACCCGCTCCGCGAGCCTGGCATAGTCTTCTGGCTGGTAAATGCGAGATTGATCTTCAAAACTGGGTGCAGGCGCCTGCGGGTCGCCGCCGAGCATCGAGTACAACTGGGGAGACCACGTAACCACATCTCCCTCGACTTGCCAGCTCCAACTGCCCGTTTGGCCAAGCCTCTGGGCTTCTTCCAATGCCAATTGCGTTGTCTTGAGTGCAGTAACGTCACTAACATTGACGAAGAAACCAAGTACCTCGCTGCCTGCGATATCGGGCACGTAGTGCGCCAGGATGTGGCGGGGACTTCCGTCGAAATTGGTGACAGCACGTTCGAAATGCTGTTGATGCCCGGCCAACGCAGCGTGGGCGTATTCCTCGTTCCATTCAACGATGCGTTCGCCCAGCAGCTCTTCGCGCGACATGTCGATCAGCTCATGCGGCTGCCTGCCGAACCATTGTGCGTAGGCATGGTTGGCAAAGCGGCAGCGCAGACCCTTGTCCCAGTAAGCCACCATGCCTGGGATCGCGTCAGTGATGGCACGAATAAAGCGCTGGCTTTCGCCGAGCGCGAGGCCCGCCGACTCTGCCAGGTTGCGCTGTTCAATGAGTTCAGCCTCGAAGCGGTGGCGCTCGTGGGTGGAAACAAGGCTCCAAAAATAGGCGGGAACGCCCTGGTATTCCCCTCGGCGACTATTGAGTAGCACAGGCACCCGGGTTCTGTCGCAACCGCTGACTTGCAAATGGATCTCGCTGATCTTCCCGTCCCGCAGCAACGTGGGCCAAATATGGGTCTGCAGAAAAATGCGGCTGGCTGGCGGCAGCAGTTCCTCAAACAACGCCCCGATGCGATTCTCTCGTGCCCCGCCGACAAGCGCGAGAAGGGCTACATTGACGTCAAGCAGGCGACCCGCTTCGTTCGTGACGACCACCGCGCAGGGCAATTGGTCCAACAGATTCATGGAAGGGGCCTTGCCTTTGCGTCAGGCAGCGACGCAAGCGTGATCAAGGTAGTCACGCATGGCGTTGATCACGAGGGATGGGTTGCTCATATGTGCGCAATGGCCGGCAACGTCGAGCACTTGCAGTGTGCTGCCCGGCAGGTGTGCATGGAGATACTCCCCGACGGAAAGTGGGGCCAGAGTGTCGCTGCGGTGTTGCAACAGCAGTGATGGCCGCGAGACCTTGGCCAGGTCAGCCCGGTTGTCCGCGAAGAATGTGGCCCTGGCGAACACCTTTGCAACTGCCGGGTCCGTCGAGCAAAAACTATCTGTCAGCGTGCTGGTCACGTCGCCGGCTCCTGCATTCCCCGCAACCACCGGCGCCAGGTAGTTGGCCCATCCCATGTAGTTCTGATCCATCAGCGCCAGCAGACCTTCCAGGTCGTCACGCTCGAAGCCCCCCGCGTAGCCGGGCGGGTCATTCAGAAAGCATGGAGACGGGCCCAGCAAAATCAGCCGGTCAAACAGCGAAGGCCGCTCGATGGATGCGAGCATGCCGATGCTGCAGCTGACGGAATGGCCTACAAAGGTCACCCCCTCGCTGAGGCCAAGGGCATCGCACACTTCCAGGACATCCAGCGCGTAGCCCCGAAGATCGGCATACCGCATGCGGTCAAACGCAGTGCGGTCCGAGCCGCCGCTGCCCACATAGTCGAACAGCACTTGGCGGTGCGTAGCTCTGAACGCAGGTGTAATCAAGCTCCACATATCTTGATTGCACCCAAAGCCGTGCGCGTACATCAGCACTGGGCCTTCGTCGCCCAGAACTTTGACATTGTTTCGTTTCAAAACGCTGCTCATGGCGCATCTCCTCGGGTTGATACGGTATCAGGGCAAACCGGTTCCTACCATTTCGCAGGTTGCCATGCACTATAGCGACGCAGGCGCTGATTGGCCGGGTGAGATGGGCGGAGGTGCGGCCAAACCCCGCGTTTGACAATAGTTTGCAGTTCGCCTGTGAATCCGGGTGCAACGCCATCTCACTCGTGTGAGACGGGCAAGATCACGCCGTCATAGCTAAGAGTGGCGGCCGGTTTCTCGAGTGCGATCCAGCACTTGGCCGATATGAAAGACTCCAAGGTGATCGGGCAATTACCGCTGTGAGCCACACAGCGTCAGTTCGTCAATCCGAGACCGGTGGCCGCAGTCGCTGTATTGCCACCATTCCGGGCAGTCCCGGTGTCTAAGACATCAAATGCCAAGGAACAGTGGCAGAGACTGGACTGACTTACCGCGGCCATACCTACTACTTTCCGCTACGCTGTGACGGAAATCTCGCAGCGAGATAAATACTATGATCTTTTTTAGTATTAAGAGTATAAATATCATCATGTCTACCGACCTCATCCCCACACTCGCCGCCGCCCGCAAGGCCCACCAGATGACCCAGGCCCAGCTTGCCGAGCGTGCAGGCCTCAGCCGCATGACGGTGCAGCGCACCGAAGGCGGCGACCTGGACCCGCGCTATTCCACCCTGGCCGAGATGGCCCGCGTGCTGGGCATGGACATCATTGCCGTGCCCAGCAGCCTGCGACCCAGCCTGGAGGCGTTCATTCAGTCGGGGGGCAAGTTCCTGGGCCAGCCCGAGGGCGTGGATGCGCCGCCCTCGGTCGTGGATGGTCTGCGCCGCTGACCGTAGAGACTCCTCGCACACCCCTCCGGTCCTCACCCCATGAGCACCTCCATCCGCTACCTGCGCCTGTACCTGCACCGCCCGGCAAAGGCGGACGGGGCGGCGGGCGGTCGCGAGCCCATCGGCTACCTCTCGCAATACGGCGACATCCTGCGCGTGTCGTTTGACGAGAGCTATATCCGCAACCCGCAGCGCCCCACCCTGTCGCTGAGCTTCCAGGGCGCGGACGAGGCGGCCACGCAGCAGATTCTGGCGTCGGCCCGCGATGCACGGCTGGTGCGCACCGATGGGCGCTGGCCGGTGTATTTTCAGAACCTGCTGCCCGAGGGCCACAACCGCGAGCGGCTGGCGCGCGAGCGTGGCTGCAGCCCTGACGACGAGTTCGAGCTGCTGGCCGCCGCAGGCCACGACCTGATGGGCGCGCTGGAAGTGGAGCCCGTGCCCGCGCAAGACGGCATCCCGGACGTGGTGCGGCACTGGCACACCACGCAGGGGCTGGACGTGCTGGAGCCGGGGTTTGTCGAATTCCCGGTCGAAGACGCCGCATCGCTGCCCGGCGTGGTGACCAAGTTCAGCGCGGTGCAGGACGGCCGCCGCTACACCGTGCACCGCCAGGGCGCAGCAGGCAGCGTGATTTTGAAGCTGCCCACCACCGCCCACCCCGACCTCGTGGCCAACGAGTTCACCGGCTACCAGCTGTGCAAGGCGCTGGGCTTGCACTGCGCCGATGCGCGCGTCATCACCCGAACCGAGGCCGACCTGCCCGATGCCGTGCCCTTCAACGAAATTCTGGCCGTGCAGCGTTTTGACCACCTGCCCGGCGGCGCCCGCGTGCACATGGAGGAGTTCAACCAGGTGCTGGGCTACACGCCGCGCCAAAAGTACGGCAAGACATACGGCAAAACCCATGGCAAGGGCGCGCTGCAGGATTGGGCCACCATGCTGCGCGTGCTCAACCGCCTGAGCCGCCAGCCGGTGTTGGACACACGCGAGTTTCTGGCGCGCATGGTGGCCTTCATCCTGATGGGCAACACCGACGCCCACCTGAAAAACTGGGCCTTGGTCTACGCCGACGGCCGCGTGCCGCAGCTGGCCCCGGTGTACGACCCGGTGTGCGTGGCCGCGTTTTTTGATGGTGTGCCCGACCAGCAATACGCCGTGAACCGCGCCATCGACAACACCCTGCGGGCGCTGACTTGGGACGATATGGAAGGCCTGATGAAATCGGCCGGGCTGCTGCGCGTGCCCCGGCACCTGGCCTTGTTGCGCGACACGGTGGCGCGAGCCAAAACGCAATGGCCCAGCCTGCTGGAGAGCGCCCCGGAGTCCGTGCGCAACGTGGTGGCGCAGCGGATTGCAGGTGGCGTGGCCCTGGCCCGGTGATGGCGGGCCACGCGGCAAAATCGACAGGCCTGCGCGCAGGGTTCGGCGCGGGCCGCGCCTTGTGACCCCGAACCGTTTTTGATTTGCTCCATCCATGCACTCCCCGATCGCAACCACCACTCCCCCGACAGCGTCTGGCTCCTTGCCGCCCGATGCGGACAGGGGCGCCCTGCAGGTCCCACACCTCAAACGCTGTTGGTCACGCTGGATGGCCGCGCGCCAGGGCCAGGTGTTGAGTGGTGCCCAAGCGGAGGCCCACCGCACGCAGACCGTGCTGTCCGCACTGGGTGTGGGGCTGGAGCAGACCATGCAATACGTGCTGCGCGAGGCCCCGGAGTTCGCTGCCTTTGAGGACTGGATCGTGCGCACGGCGGGCGCGCCCGATGCCGCCACCGTGACGCGGATTCAAGCCCTTGTGGATGGCGGCCCGGCGCCCGAAGCGGCCTTGCAGCTGCAGGCCCGGATCGATGCGATGGAGCCCGTGCTGGATGCGGACGACCTGGCGCATTGGGACGAGCATGGCTATGTGGTGGTACGCCAGGCCACCACGCCAGAGCACAGCGCCGCCGCCGCGCAGGCAGTGTGGGAGGCCGTGCGCGCCGACCCCGCAGATGTGGAGTCGTGGTACGCCCACGCCCCGCGCAACACCATGGTGCAGATGTTTCAGCACCCGGCATTCGACGTCAACCGACGTTCCCTGCGCATCCACAAGGCATTTGCGCAGCTGTGGGGCACGGCAGACCTGTGGCGCAGCACCGACCGCTGTGGCTTCAACCCTCCAGAACACCCCGGCTACCCCTACGGCGGCCAGGGCATGCACTGGGATGTGAGCCTGCACCAGCCTATTCCCTTTGCCACCCAGGGCATCCTGTACCTGACCGACACGCCCCCCGAACAAGGTGCCCTCACCCTGGTGCCAGGTTTTCACCGCCGGGTGGGCGACTGGCTGGCCCAGCTACCCGCTGGGGTCGAGCCCCGCCAGCAAGACCTGCATGCGCTGGGTGCCACACCCATCGGCGCGGGCGCGGGCGATCTGGTGATCTGGCACCAGGCCCTGCCCCATGGCCCCAGCCCCAATCGGGGCACGCAGCCCCGGCTGGTGCAGTACATCAACCTGGCCCCCGCCCATGTGCCCTGCCACGACACTTGGGTCTGAGAGGCTGAGAGTTTTTTATCCATGCCCGCCTTGCACGCGAAAACGCCCCGGCTCGTCGTTGCAAACGCTCGCCATAGCCCGAGCTATGGCTGTGCTTTGCGCCTAGATCCGAGGCGTTTTCGCGCGCCTTTCGGGCACGGCTAAAAAAACTCTCAGCCTCTGAGGTGCGGCGAGCAGGAGGCGCACCTCCCCCAAAAACCGCAAAACTCATAGCAATAAAACCATACGGATAAAGCGCTAGCGGTCATTTTCGATTGAACCGGTCTTGCTAACTCACCGTGGCCGCTGCGCTTTGGTCTTCCTGCGGGTCTCATAGCGCCGCATCAGCGGCGTCACCGACACACCGTGCAGCAGCACCGACGCCACCACCACCGCCAGCGTGATCGCCAGCAGGCGCTGCGCAATCACCGGATGCAGGTCGTGTGTGATGGCGTACATGAGGTAGTAGATGGAGCCAATGCCCCGGATGCCAAACCATGCGATCAGGCGGCGCTGCGAGCGCTCTACCTTGGCGCCCACCAGCCCTGCATACACCGCCAGCGGGCGGATCACCAGCAGCAGCACGGGCACAAACCACAACACCTCGGTGCCAAAGTCCACCACCGAAAGCAGCGCACCCACCACCAGCACCACAGTCACTTCGGCCAGGCGTTCCAGCTGGGCGTTGAAGCGCTCGACCGACTCCATCATGTGGCCCGGCGCCTGAGCAGCCACGGGGGCTTCACCATCGTTGTTGTCGCCTTGCGCAGGCGATGCCACGGACGCCGCTGGCTCCGCCGCCGCGCGCCGCAGCGCCAACCCGGCAGCAAACACCGCCAGAAAGCCGTAGGTATGGCACAACAAGGCCACGCCATAAGCCAGCGCGATGAGCCCCAGCACCATGAACTCGTCCGGGCCCAGCGCCTCGCGGTGGCGGATGCGCAGGTACAAAATGGCCCGGCCCACAACCACGCCCAGCAGGTAGCCAATCAACAGGCCACCCACCACGGCCCAGAGCACGTCCACCGCCCACCAGCGCCAGCCACTCTCGCCCAGGTCGTGCAGCGACATCAGGCCCAGGCCCAGCATCACCAGCGGAAACGCCGCCCCATCGTTCAGCCCGCCCTCGCCCGTCAGGCCAAAACGCAAGCGATCACGGTCTTGCGGGTCGGACACCTGCACATCGGACGCAAGCACCGGATCGGTGGGCGCCAGGATGGCCCCCAGCAGCACGGCAGCGCCCAGCGGCAGGTGCAGCAGCCACACGCCCACGGCGGTGATGGCTCCCACGGTGATCAGCATCGACACGGTGGCCAGCTGCACCGGAATGCGCCAGCGCCGGTCGCGCAGGGGCAGATCCAGCTTCAGGCCCACGGTAAACAGCGAGATGAGCACGGCAATCTCGGTCAGCCGCTCCAGCAGCGGGGCATCACCCACCGGGTCCAATACCAGCAGGCCCAGCCCCCAGGGCCCAATGCCGACGCCCACGGCGAGGTACAGGATGGCCGAGCTGAGTGGCACACGCGCGATGAAGGAGCTGGTCAGGGTCATCACCACCAGCAGCAGGCCGACCAGCACAAAGCCCAGGGCGGGAAGCAGCTCAGCGGTCATGGAACACACAGACTGGAGGGGGAAAAGGTTGCACGCGCATCCGGCCACTGTGCACGCCACCCGGGCCCACCGCTGCGGGGGTGCGGCCCCCCGGGCTGTCAGCGGATGTCGCCAATCGGTGGAGCGCCTTTCGGCGTTACCTGAGGTTGCATCTGTGCACAATTCCGTGACTCTTGTGTATGCCCATGAACGTCTCCACCCTCTTCAAGATCGCCATGGCCCTGCTGGTGGCGTTTTTTGCCGTCGAGAAGCTGAGGGTGCACTACGCCGACCAGCGGCTGCAAAACCACGGGCTGGCCGCTGTCTCTCAGCCAATGGCCGACAGCCCCGCGCAGGAGGCCACCAGCCAGGCGGCTTTCGAGTTCCGGGGCTATCAGGTCAAGCCGCTGGCCACGTTTGCCGTGCGCGCACGGGTGTTGTCGCGCGAAGACTATTACGTGGGCAAGGAGGCCGAGCTGTCCCCGCTGGACCTGGCCCTGGGCTGGAAGCGCATGGCCGACCCTGCGGTGTACGAAGCCTTGAACATCACCCAGGGCGGCCGCTGGTACCGCTACACCTGGCGCGACCAGCCGCCCATCCCGCTGCAGGAGATCATCGAATCGTCAGCCAACATGCACATGATTGCAGCCACGCCGGTGGTGGAGCGGGCGCTCAAAAAGGCCCGTGCGGGGGCCTACATCCGCATCACCGGCAGGCTGGTGGAGGTGACACACCCCAGCGGCTGGCGCTGGACGAGTTCGCTCACACGGTCGGATTCCGGGGCCAATTCCTGCGAGCTGGTGTTTGTGGAGTCGGTGCAGGTGGAGAACTGACCCGCCACCGGGCCCTGGTTGCTCTCTGCACTCCCAATTTGATAGCTGCTTGCGCTTGTCCATCAAGCGCCAGGCCCTATTTTTATTCAAAATCTTACATCTCTACAGGGCAACCCGGGGGCCGGCGCGCCCAAAGTCTGGATACCCTCGGAAGGACAAGCCCCCGCCCAAACCCTCGCCCGAAAGGATGCCCATGGCCAAGATCCTGGAAGTGAAATACGAAAACCAGGCCGACGCCCACATTTGCGAGGTGGCGCATGAAAGCCAGGCCGACCTGTGCTGGCACGAGGTGCACTACGCCACCCAGGCCAGCGGCGATGCCATTTGGTTCTTTGTGGCCTATGCCAACCAGGCCAGCTTCAAGGTCTACCGCGTCAAGCACGCCAGCCAGGCGGACCTGAAAATCTTCAGGGTCAGCACCCCGGAGCAGGCTGGCTGGCGAACCAAGGACCATCTGCTGATCGGCAAGCTGGGCAAATAGGTTCGGCCCGAAGAGCGCTACGCCGTGTGAACCGCACCAGGCCCACCGCCCGACTCATCCCCCCACGCACTTTTGCACCTGTTCACCCAGGCCCGTGGCGCCCAGGCGCATCACATCACCGGGCTTGAGGAACCAGGGGTCGGGCTTTTGCCCCAGCCCCACACCTGCGGGTGTGCCGGTCAGCACCACGTCGCCGGGCTCCAGCGTCATGAACTGGCTGATGTAGGACACCACGGTGGGCACGCTAAAGATGAAATTGCGGGTGCTGCCGCTTTGCACGCGCTGGCCGTTGACCTCCAGCCACAGGTCGATGGCGTGCGGGTCGGGCACCTCGTCGGCCGTGGCCAGCCAGGGGCCGATCGGGGCAAAGGTGTCGTAGCTCTTGCCCTTGTCCCACTGGCCGCCGCGCTCCATCTGCCAGGCGCGTTCAGACACATCGTTGGCCAGCACATAGCCCGCCACATGCTGCAGCGCATCGGCCTCGGCCACTTGGCGCGCACGGGTGCCGATGACGATGCCCAGCTCGACCTCCCAGTCGGTCTTGACGGCGCCGGGCGGAATGCGCACATCGTCGTTGGGGCCGCTGAGCGCCGTCACGGCTTTCATGAACAACACAGGCTCGGCCGGCGGTTGGAGGCCAGCCTCGCGCGCGTGGTCGGCATAGTTGAGCCCCACGCACACGATCTTGCCCACCCCAGCCACCGGGCTGCCCAGGCGCGGTGTGCCATAGACGGGCGGCAGGCGGCTTGCGTCGATGGCGGCCAGGGCAGAAAGCGTGCGCGGGTTGAGCTGGGCCGGGCCCATGTCGGGCAGCAGCATGGACAGGTCGCGCAGCGTGCCGGTGGCGTCGATCAGTCCGGGGCGTTCTGCGCCGGGCTGGCCGTAACGGATGAGTTTCATGGCGGGAAATCCTGGTGGGGTCGGCGAAAGGTGGCAGTCGCAGCCAGAGCCGCGCTGCGCCGACACGCAGCATAGCGGCACGCAACCCCCAGCGTGCACGCCAATCACCGGCCCTGCCTTGCCGCAAGACGAGGGCCACATCCCCTGCGCAGCCCGTGTGGCGCGCGTAACATGGCGCGGGGTGCACCGCAGCGCCAGCCGCGCACCCAAAATACTCCTGATTTAATAGCTTCTAACGCTTGCCAGATAAGCGCTAGCAGCCATTTTTACTCAATTTTCCATGGCCACTGCCACCGATTTCCCCTCCCCGCCCCCGGAATCCCCGCCCCGGCCCCAACCCCGCAACCCGACCGATCTGTTCTGGTCTTTCACCTGGTTGGCCCTGCAAGGGTTTGGCGGCGTGCTGGCCGTGGTGCAGCGCGAGCTGGTGGAGAAAAAGCGCTGGATGACGAACGAAGAGTTTGTCGAGGACTGGGCCGTGGCACAGATCATGCCGGGCCCCAACGTGGTCAACCTCAGCATCATGATCGGCGACCGCTACTTCGGCCTGCGCGGCGCGTTGGCGGCGCTGGCGGGCATGCTGACCTTTCCGCTGATCCTGGTGCTGGCCCTGGCCGTGGTCTATGCGCAGTTTGCCAGCCACCCGGCCGTGGCCGGTGCGCTGCGCGGCATGGGCGCCGTGGCGGCGGGGCTGATTGCGGGGGTGGGCATCAAGCTGTTTGTGTCGATCAAAAACCACCCCTTGGGCCGCCCGCTGTGTGTGGCGTTTGCAGGGCTGACCATCGTGGCCATGGCGTGGCTGCGCTGGCCGCTGTTCTGGATTTTGCCGGTGATCGGTGGCGCGGCCTGCGTGCTGACGTGGAGAAAGCTCGCGCCATGAATGCAGCTACCACCCTCACCACACCCTTGACTGCCCTGAGCGCGGGCGACTGGTTCAACCTGTTCCTGTACTACCTGTCGCTGTCGCTGCTGGCCGTGGGCGGCGCCATTGCCACCGCGCCCGACATGCACCGCTACCTGGTGGAGCGCAACGCCTGGCTCACCGACCCGCAGTTCAACGCATCCATCGCCATTGCCCAGGCAGCACCCGGCCCCAACGTGCTGTTTATCGCCCTGCTGGGCTGGAACGTGGGCATCAACGCAGGCGGCCCGGGCCTTGCAGGCTGGCTGCTCGGCGCTCTGGGCATGGCGGTGTGCATGCTGGGCGTGATGCTGCCCAGCAGCCTGCTGACCTGGACAGCCACCCGCTGGGGCCACCGCAACCGCGAGCGGCGCGGCGTGCGCGCCTTCAAGCAAGGCATGGCGCCGGTGGTCATTGGCCTGCTGCTGGCCACCTCGTGGGTGCTGACACGCGCACACGGCAACTTCGACACCGCTTGGCCCCTGTGGCTGCTCAGCGCCGTGACCGTGGTGCTGGTGTGGCGTACCAGGCTGCACCTGCTGTGGATGCTGGGAGCAGGCGCGGCATTGGGGGCACTGGGTTGGGTTTAAAGATTTTCTGCACAGCTCCCTGCGGTCGGTGATAGCGCGGTCTCGGGCGGTCCGCTGCGTTGCTTTTCGTGCCAATAGCTGGGCTGTTGGCCGCAAAAAGGCGCCTTGCGGCCCATCCCGCCCCCCACTACCACTGTCTCGCAAGGGTTATGCAGGACACCCTTAACGCTTCAGCGCCGCCAGTTGTCCGATCGGTACACCTTGTAGTGCGGCTTTCAAGTCCGGCATCGGCGCATGGCCATTGGCGTCCAACAGCACGCCGTTGGGCAGCAGCATGGCAAAGCTCGACTGGCTGCCATCCTTGCGGTATTCCTCTTTGTAGGAGACGCCGTCCTTCTGGTACACGCGCTCGGCCTCATCGGCCGTTTCGCGGTCCACCGTGCCGCGCGACCACGCGGCCATGGCCAGCATGGGCATGGCGCCAATGTCGAGCACGCGCAGCTCGATCATCCGATCCCCTTCGGAAAACTGCGCGGTGACGCTGCTGAACTGCATGCCTGCCATGCCCTCGGTGCGCGCGTCCGCCGATGTGCGCGGCATGCCGGCCAGCGTGGCGGGCATCAGGCCCTTCAAGGTTTCCACCGCAATCGGCGCCCCGCCCTGCCCGCCCAAGGCGGCGCCCAGCGCCTCGTCCATGGCCTTGCCAGCCTCTTGCGTGTCGCCGCGCGCCTGGGCCTGCTCCATGCGGCGCGCGGCGGCCTCGACCTTGGCGGTGTCGATCTTGATCTGCGTGCCCGGCACGCTGATGCTCACGTTGCCACCCTCGGAACTGGCCAAGCCGCCCAGCCCCACCCCTGCGCGCGGCATGAACAGCGCGGACGCCCCGCCCATCACCAGCCCCAGCACCACGGCGCATACCACCAGCGCCGCCGTGTAGCCCATGGCCTTTTCATGCGGTACCTTCATCAGCACGGGCGCCCCCTGGTACATCAGATAGATGCTGTACAGCGCCGCCACCAGCCCCAACATCGCCAGCGAAGGCAGCAGGCTGAACACCCCGCCCACCATGCCCGCCGTGGCGCCATAGGCCAGCAGCTTGAAGGCCGACGGCACGTGCGCCTGGCCCTGAAATTTGGGTGCGAGCGCGCTAGCCACCAGGGCCATGCCGTACATCAGCGCCAGCGTGAGCGCATAGCCCACCACCATGCCCACCAACCCTTGCACGATGGGCACGCGCACCGTGATGCCGAACGCGCCCACACCCACCAGGCTCTGGCCGATGAAGCCCGCCACGGCTGGAATCGCGGCCAGGTAGATCAAATAGCTTTTGTAAACGCGGGCGATGCTGTCGTCCTCGCCCGCAATCGTGGGCCAGGTTTCGCGGGGGCGCAGCAAGATGGCCTGTGCGCGCTCCAGCACACCACGGGCGGCGGTGTTGTCGGCAAGTGTGGTCATGAGTTTTTCCAAAAAAATATAGGTCAAATCGGCCTCTAGCGCTTTCTCAAAAAGCGCAAGCAGCTATCAAATCAGGAGTTGCCGTTAGTTCTTCTTCGGCACCTCGACAACGTCTCCATGCCAGGCCCCCTCTGCCGCTCCGCCAGCGTCGCAATAGTCCCAAAAGCCCTGAAAATTGGTGCCTTCACGATTGAAGACGAGCGTCGCCCTGCCCCAGTAGTGCGTGCCGTTTCTTGATGCGGCACAGCGTTGGCCTGCCGACTTGGCGAACCAATGGCCCTCGAAATTGAAGCTGCCGCCCCCAGAATCCGGGGTGAGCGCACCTTCGATCGTGCCCGCGTCGGAACCGTCGGCGGCCGTGCCCGCGTAGCGCCCGGTCAAGCGGTTCTTGTCCGCGCTCTCCACCGTCAAGCGGCCAAAGCTCGTGTCATAGACGCGGCCCACCATTCCCGACAGCTTGTCGGGCCGCTGCGGTGGGGGGCTGGAAGCCACCTTCTGCAACGCCTGGTTCAGTTCATTGGCGTCGCGGGCGTCCACGTAGCGCCCGCCGGTGCTGCTCGCCAGGCATTGCAATTGCGCCTTGGCCTTGGGGTTCTTGTCGATGTCGAAGCCCACGACGTGGGCGGTGAAGTCCACGCCCAGCTTCTCCAGTTCCTTGCCCTGGATGCAGGGGTCGGCGTGGCAGGTTTCCTCGCCATCACTAACCAGGATGACCGTGGCTTTGCGTTCGCTGAACTTCAGGTGCTCTGCTGCCATCCGCACCGAGGCGGAAATCGGCGTCATGCCCTTGGGCTGCAAGGCGTTCACCGCCTGCTGAAAACCGGCTTTGTCGACCGTGCCCGGGGCCTTGAGCATCTGAATGTCTGCGCAGTCGCCCTTGCTGCGGTGGCCATAGGCCATCAACCCCAGTTGCTGGCTGGCGGGCCAGGTGGCGAGCATGCTGCCCACGGCCTCGCGGGCGATCTCGATCTTGGCGCGGCCCGCGATCTGGCCCCACATGGAGCCGGATGCGTCGAGCACCAGCATGGATTGGCCGGGGCCTTGCGGCACGGTTTGCGCGTGGGCGGGGGCGTTGGCGGCGCAGGCCAGCAGTGCGGTGGCGACAAGTCGGTGGGTGACAGGCATGAAATCCTCTTCAAAAAGAAAGCGTTACCACGGCTACTGCCGCGCAAAGGTGAACGGCGTGCTGATGGTGCAGGCCGAAGGCAAGGTGACACGCACCACGCTTTCGCCCTCCATGTGCGTGGCACTGCGCACGCGCACATCCCAAACCATCTCCATCGGCTTGCCCTGGCTTGCGGCCAGCGTGCCGCGCCAGTGGTTGGGCGCGATGCGCTGCCACGCCACCTGCGGGCTGCGGATGATTTGCGAGGCGTTGAATGGGCGCGCAAAGGTGACGGGGCCGGACTGCGGCGCGGGCATTTGCCCGGCAAGGGCTGCTGTCAGGCCCGGCAAGCACTTGCCGCTGGTGAGCGGGCTGCCGTTGGCAAAGCGCCATGGGCCGTCCTGCGGCTGGATTTCGCCGCCGGGCGTGGGTAGGGGTTTTCGCAGGTCAATCTCCTTGGGGCCCGGCTGGATGATCTCGACCTCGATGCCGGGCGACTTGGCCGGTGGCTTGCCTGCGGGCCGGGGTGCGGCAGGCGCTTTTGCGGGCGGTGGCGGGTCTTTTTGCACTTGCCCACGGCGCATGACCTCGGCTGCGGCAAAGGCTTCTTCAGGCAAGGGGATGAGCACCCGGGCCTCGTTCTGCGTCATGCCGCCCGCGCATTCGCCTGCGGCTGCGCAGCGCCATACAGGGTCGGGAAAGTCGCGGCTGGCGTCGATGAAGGCACGCTGTGCCTCGGCCTGGCCGTCGATGCCCAGCGCGATGCGCGCCTCTTCGGACTGCAGCATGCCGCTGCAATGCACGCCTGCCGCACAGGCCAGGTGATCCAGCGATTGCGCGCTGGCGGCGGCGGCGCACAGGGCGAACATGCCAATAAGGGCAGATTGGGCGCGCATTGCCATCACCGCTTGGCCGCGGGCTTGGTGGGCGTTGCCAGGGGCTTGAGCGTGCCGCAGTCGGCCGACAGGCGGCGCGCCTCGGTGCTCATGTCCATGCGGCCATCCTGCTTGCTGGTGAGCACGGCCTTGGTGCTGAAGTGGCTGGCACTGTGCAGCGTGGTGGTGAAGTCGCCCTGGCTGGGCGGCTCCTTGCAGGTAAGGCGGCCCGTCCAGGTGCTGCCGCTGCGCTTGACCTGGGTGTAGGTGCAGTCGCCCTCGGTGTGGCCTTCGCGGATGGGGTCCTGCTTCGCGTTCTCGGGGCTGATGCACAGGCGCAGAGCGCCGTCCGCGCCCATGCCGATGCCGTGGCCCGCCATCTGCTGCTCCATCATCTTGCGCGCCTCGGGCGGCAGGTTTTTCATCTGCTCGTGCATCTGCGCCATCTGGGCAGCCATGTCCGGCTGGCCAGGCACGCGCACGTCGTGCTTGAACTCCCACAGGCCGGGGGCGATGTCCTGGGCCTGGGCTGCTGCGGCGAAGCAGGCGGCGGTGGCGATGGCAAGGGTTGCGGTCTTCATGGCAGGCTCTCTTTCGGTAGTGGTGTTCATTGACTGTCGCGCTCGATACGCACGCGCCATCGGATGTCGCCGCGCGCGCTGGTCAGCGTGCCCTCTGCCGCCTGGCCCGTCGCGGGGTGGCGCGCAAAGCGCAGGGTGAAGGGGTCGTCGGTGTCGGCGCTCACCGCCAGCGGCGCGGCGAGGCCCCCGCCCTTCAGCTCGCGGGCGTGGGCCGATTCGCCCGCCGCGCCCGCCCATTCGCAGGGTTCTCCCGCCGGGTCTTCGCACATGGCGCGCCCTGCCACCCATTGCAACTGCAGCACGCGGCTGCCCTGCTGCTGGATGATGTGCAGCCGCGCCAGCTCGGCCCCGGCGCGGGTTCGGATGCGTGGATCGTCGCGTGTCACTCGCCAGTTGCCCTGCCAGGGACCGGGCGGGGTTTCCTGCGCGCGCTCGGCGGCAGACTGGCCGTGCTCCGCCAGCGCGGCCAGGGGCAGGCAGGCGGCGACTAGCAGCAGGCGGGTGCGGTGCACTAGCATGGCTTTGCTTTCACGAAGGCGGCGGGATGGCATCCTGGTCAGCAGGTGACGGTTGCGCTGCCGCTGTCGATGACAAAGGTGGCGTTGGGGTGATCCGCCTTCGTGGCCGCGTTGATGATGGTGCATTCGCTGCCGGACAGGGCTGCACCGTCCTTCACGACGAGCCGGACGGTGTTGCCGGTGATGTGGTAGTCCTTGAACTTGCCAGACATCACAGAGGTGACGGAATAGGCAGCGGCATCCAGGGGCGTGTTGCCCTTCAGCTTGACTTTCTTCTTGCCGGTGACTTTTTCGGCGGCCTGTTGGGCCGTCTGGGTGGACTCTGCGGTCTTGTCGCCGCAGCCAGCCAAAGCCATCATGACAAGCAGTGCCGCGCCGCTGATGGTGAGGGTGTTGTAAGAGGTCATACTTTTCTCTTGGTGGGTGGATGGGACGTGAAGAGCGGCGCAAGCTGGTTTCGTGCTTTTCCTTTCACGCATGGGGCGGGATGGTGCCCACGCAAAACGCGCGCGGCCATATGCCATTCGGCCCATGCAGAGGGCCTGGGCTGCACGCTATCCTCTGCAACGTGAAAAACTTCACGAAAAATGGAGACCCCGCCTTGGACCCGCTCAACGGCTTTGCCCTTCTGCTAGTGGACGACCACCCCCTGTTCCGAGACGGGCTGGCCGCCGCGCTGCGCCACCAGGCGCCGGGGCTGCGCGTGCAGGCCGTGGGCTCGCCCGCCGAGGCCATCGACCTGCTGGCGGGCCATGGCGAGGGGGAGAGCGAAGGGTTCGATCTGGTGCTGCTGGACTACCGCCTGCCCGGCATGGACGGCCTGCGCTGCGCCGCGCTGCTGATGACGCAGCACCCCGGCATGGGTGTGGGCCTGATGTCTGGCGTGGACGACCCAACGCTGGCACGCCGCACGCAGGACGCTGGGCTGGTGGCCTATCTGCCCAAAACGCTGGAAGTGCCCGCCCTGCTGGCGCAACTGCGCCAATTGGCCGAGGGCGAGCCCTCGTTCGCCGTCGCCGCGCAGCCGCCTGATGCGGAGCAGCCCACCGGCCCCTACGGCCTGACGGCGCGGCAGATCGATGTGCTGCACATGCTGGCCTCGGGCGGCAGCAACAAGGAGATCGCCCGCGCCATGGGCATATCGCCCGGCACGGTGAAGAACCACCTGAACGCCATCTTCACCAAGATGGGCGCTGCCAATCGGGTGCAGGCAGTGATGATGGCGCAGGCGGTGGTACGTGAAGCGACCTGAAGAAGACAGGGCCGCCGCACCACCGGATCGCGTCTTTGCCGACAGCATCGGCTCGCTGTCGCGGGCGCTGCGCGGCTCGGTGGTATCGAACATCGTGGCCGCATCGCTGCTGGCCCTGGCCATGCACGGCTGGTATCCAACGCAGGTGCTCGCCGCATGGCTGGCAGGGCTGGTACTGGTGCATCTGTGGAGGCCTCTTTGGCGGGCCGCCGTGCGCCAGCCGCAGTCTACCCCCTTGAGCCCTGCGCGCAGGGCGCGCCGGGTCGAAGTCGATGCCTTCATCCTTGCTGCGTACTGGGGCGCATCGTCCGTGCTCTTCTTCCATGCCAACAGCAGCCTGGTGCCGTTTTACTGGGCGCTGGTGCTGGGCGGTACGGCAGCGGGCAGCATCGGCGCACATGCACACCACCCCAGGGTCATGTGGATTTTTCTGCCCACACTGATCACGCCGTTTGCAGTGCGGGCGCTGCTAGAGGCCGATGGCAGCACGCGCTTTCTTGGTGCGGGCATGCTGTTGCTGCTGGCTTATCTGCTGTACTACGGCAGGCAGCATGCGCGCACGCTACAACGCATGATTGCGCTGCGCCATGAAAACAGCGCCTTGGTGGACGAACTGCAAAGCCAAGCCCTGGCGCTGCGCGAGGCCAACGCCGCCAAGTCCCGCTTCTTCGCCGCAGCCAGCCACGATTTGCGCCAGCCGCTGCAAGCCATGAACCTCTACATGAGCGTGCTGCAAAGCGGCCAAGATGGACGCAGCGATCCGGCCACCCTGTCGCGGCTGGACGAATGCCTGTCCGCGCTTGATCGGCTGCTAGGCGTGGTGCTCGACCTTACGCGCCTGGACAGCGGCCAGGTCACGCCCCAGCCCCGCCCCTTCGCCGTGCAGCCCTTACTGGAGCGACTGGCAGGCACCTATGAAGCTGCGGCCCGCCACAAGGGGCTGCAGATGCGCGTGCACCCAACGTCCGCCTGGGCGGTCAGCGATCCGGCGCTGCTCGAACGGGTGCTCGCCAACCTGCTGACCAACGCCATCCGCTACACCACATGCGGCGGCGTGCTGCTGGGCGTGCGCCGCGCCGACCAAAGCCTGTGCCTTTTCGTGGCCGACACCGGCATCGGCATTGCCGCCGAGGCGCACGAATCCGTCTTTGAAGAGTTCGTGCAACTGAACAACCCCGCCCGCGACCCCGACAAGGGTCACGGCCTGGGCCTGCCCACGGTGCGGCGCATCGCAGACTTGCTGGGGCACTCGGTGGAGCTGCGTTCGCAACCTGGGCGCGGCTCGGTCTTTGCCCTGCGCCTGCCGCCAGCCTCGCCTGGTAGCGAAAGCGCCACGCCAGAGCCTCCGGCTGCCGCCACCGCGCCGCTGCAAGGCCGCGTGCTGGTCGTGGAAGACAACGCCCTGGTGCGCGATGCGCTGGTGCAGCTGCTGACCGGCTGGGGCCTCACCGTGCAGGCCGCCAGCGACGGCGATGCAGCCTGCGCCGCACTCACGCAGGCCAGTGATGCGTTTGACGTGGTGCTGAGCGACTGGCGCCTGCCCGGCACGCGCGACGGCCTGGCCGTACTGCGCGAGGCCCGCGCGTGCCAGCACGGGCTGAAGCTGGCCGCCATACTGACGGGCGAGGACGTGCAGCTGCTGCGCTCGGCGGGCAAGGAGTTTCCCGTGCTACGCAAGCCCTTGCGCCCCTTGCGCCTGCGCACACTGCTGGCGCGGTATCTGCGCGAAAGCAAGCTGCCCTGAGCGAAGACACGGGCTGGAAAAATTTCAGCTTTTTTGGCCTCTAGCGCTTTCTGCATAAGCGCAAGCAGCTATCAATTTTGCGTATTTTCAGCTCAACCGACGCCCGTTCTCCGCATACACCGCCAAGTAGATGGCGTCGGAGCCAATGTAGGGCGCCTTGTTGCCAAAGCCTACGTTGAAGTCGCCAAACGACAGCGCGCGGATGCTGGCCAGGCCCGCGCGCAGGCGGTCGCGTGTGAGGTCCTTGCCCGCATTTTTGAGGCCCTCGATCATGATCTGGCCGTTGAGCCAGCCTTCGAGCGCGCTGCCGCTGTTCAAGAAGGCCGGGTCGGCCCCGGTGGCCTTCATGGTGCTCTGGAACTTGCGCACCACCACCGATTTTTGCGAATTCGCGTCCGGAAACACCTGCACCAGCGCCAGTCCCCGTGTGGAGGCGGCGAGCTTGGGCAGCTCGGACGAAATCACCGTGACCGACAGGCCCGCCAGCGGCACGCCCTGCGCCTTGGCACGGAAGGCATGCACAAACGCGGTGTTGGCCGTGCCCGTGGTGGCCAGCAGCACGGCGCCCGGGCGCTCTGCAGCCACCTTGTCGGCCAGCTCAGCGCCGTTCTTGCCGTCCACGGCCAGTGCAAACTCGCCACCGCGCTCGACCTTGATCTCGTCCAGCGCGCGGGACATGTCCTTGAGCACTTCCTTGCCAAACGGGTTGTCCAGGTACACCACGGCAATGCGTTTGAGGCCCATGTCCACGATCTGCTTGACCAGGCGCTGCGTCTCTTCGCGGTAGGTAGGGCGCAGGAAGAACACATGGCGGTTCTCAGGCGCACGCAGCGAGGTCGCGCCCGTCACCGGGCCAACGGTGGGAATGCCTTTGGATTCGATCAACGGCAGGATGGATGCCGTGTTGGCCGTGCCCAGCGGCGAGATCAGCGCGAACACCGACTGGGCCTCGACCATCTCGGTCACGTTCTTGAGGGTGCGTGCAGCCACATAGCCATCGTCCTTGGGGTCCATGCGGATCTCGCGGCCATGCACGCCGCCAGCGGCATTCACTTCAGCAAACGCGGCCTTCATGCCTGCCACCTGCTCGATGCCCGCCTGGCCCAAGGGGCCGGTCAACGCGATGGAGCAACCCAGGTTGATGGTGCGAGCCGTCAGTGCTTCTTCGGCGGCGCGCGCCGTATGGGCCCATGCGGGCAGGCCAGTGGCAGCAACGGCCTGGGTGGCGCGCAAAAGAAAGTGTCTACGGCTCATGTTGATACGCCCGAAATAGTGCAAAGGTGGGCGAGGCTACAGGCAGGAGCCGATTTAACGTGTCGGCTTTGCGACAGCCCGGCCACCCCGTTGCACCTTGGCCACCGACGAGATCGCCCACGGGTTCTGGCGTGGTGTTGCTAGCCCGCGCCAAGCAGCTGCGGCAAAACTTCGGCGGCCGTGCCGCGCAGTACGCCATGCGCGGTGCCATCCAGCTCGCTCGGTGCGGGATTGACCACCACCGCCCGCGCACCCGCAGCGCGCGCCTGGTGCGCAAGACCGGCCGCCGGGTACACCGCCCCGGCCGTGCCGACGACCAACATCAGATCGCATGTGTGGGCTGCGTGCTGGGCGGCCTCCAGGGTGGCAAAAGGCAGGGCTTCGCCAAACCAGACCACACCGGGCCGCAGCAGGTTGCCGCAGCGGTCGCAGTACGGGGGATGGCCCGCCACGGCGTGATCGATGTGGCAGCAGTTGCGCGGCGCATCCAGCCAGCGGTTTTCAAAGATGTCCCCATGCAGGCACAACACGCCGACGCTGCCCGCGCGCTGGTGCAGACCGTCCACGTTCTGGGTGATGAGCGTGAGCCGATCCGGGTATTGCTGCGCAAACGCTGCCAGCGCCTGATGCCCCGCGTTGGGCGCCACGCCGGTGAGCAGGTCACGCCGGTACTGGTACCAGTCCCACACGCGCTGCGGGTGGGCACGAAACCCGGCTTCGGTGGCCATGTCCTCAGGCCGAAACTGCGCCCAATAACCGGTCTGGGCATCGCGAAAGGTGGGCACACCGGATTCGGCGCTGATGCCTGCACCGGTCAGCACGGCGATGTGGCGCGCCTGCTGCACCCATGCTTTTACGGCGTCGAGCAAAGCACCTTCCATCACCTACAGGGCTGCATCAAGACCGCTGGCGCAGCGCCTCGTACAGGCACACGCCGCTGGCCACCGATACGTTCAGGCTCTCCACAGCGCCCTTCATTGGGATGCTCACCAGCTCATCGCAGGTCTTGCGCGTGAGCTGGCGCATGCCATCGCCTTCGGCGCCCAGCACCAGGGCCACGGGGCCTTTCAGGTCGACCTGGTAGATGGTCTTGGGGGCGTCGTCGCTGGTTCCGATGCACCAGATGTTGCGCTCCTTGAGTTCGTTCAAGGTGCGTGCCAGGTTGGTGACCATGAAGTACGGCATGGTCTCGGCCGCGCCGCTGGCCACCTTGGCCACGGTGGCGTTGATGCCCACGGCGTGGTCCTTGGGGGCGATGACGGCATGCGCGCCCGCACCATCGGCCACGCGCAGGCAGGCGCCCAGGTTGTGCGGGTCGGTCACGCCGTCCAGCACGAGCAGCAGGGGCTGCTCAATGCCGGCGGCTTCCAGGTCTTCCAGCAGTTCATCCAACGAGGTGGCAACCTTCACGGGCTCTACGCGCGCAGCCACGCCCTGGTGGCCATGGCTGCCGGCCAGCTTGGCGATGCGCACGCTGTCGGCTTCAATCAGGCGGGCACCGGCCTCGCGGGCGCGGTCTAGAAACTGGCGCATGCGGGCATCGCGCCGCGTGGCCTCGTAGTAAATCTCGATGATGGATTTCGGCGCGGTCTTCAGACGCACGCCCACGGCGTGAAAGCCGAAGAGAACTTTGGGGCTGGACATGGGGGGATTATCCGCTGGCGCAGGGCACCGGCTTTGGAAAACTATCAATTTGATAGCTATTAGCGCTTGATGAATAAGCGCTAGAGGCCAAAAACACTCAAAAACCTGGTTTCCGCCTCCCTCTCAGCGGGGCAAATAGCGCTTACACGACCCGCCCGGCTTCGATGGTGATACGCCGCTCGCACTGCTCGGCAATGGCGCGGTCATGGGTGACCAACACCAGCGTGGTGCCCTGCTCGCGGTTCAGGTCGAACATGAGCTTCATGATGGTTTCGCCGGTGGCAAAGTCGAGGCTGCCCGTAGGCTCATCAGCCAGCAGCACGGCAGGTTGCACCACAAACGCCCGCGCCAGCGCCACGCGCTGCTGTTCGCCGCCCGAGAGCACCTTGGGGTAGTGAGAGAGGCGCTGGCCCAGCCCCACGCGGGCCAGCATGTCGGCGGCGACCTTGCGGGCATTTTTGCGAACTTCAGGGCGGTTGGCCAGCTCCAGCGGCAGCATCACGTTCTCCAGCGCGGTGAGGTTGCCCATGAGCTGAAAGCTCTGGAACACAAAACCCACCTTCTGGGCACGCAGTGCAGCGCGTTCATCCTCGTCGATGGCAAAGAGGTCGTGGCCATCGAGCCGCACCGTGCCACGGCTGGGGGTGTCCAGCCCCGCGATGATGGACAGCAAGGTGCTCTTGCCCGAGCCCGACGCGCCCACGATGGCGGCGGTTTCCCTGGCGGCCAAGCGGAAATCGATATCCCGCAGAATGTCGAGGGTTCCGGTGGAATCCGTGACCGATTTGAAGACATGCTCCACGGCAATGATGGGTGTGGCAGCAGCTGTCTTGGGCAATGGAGAGGATTCGGACATGAAAGGCTCTTTACTTTGATTCGATATCAGCAACGGCGCCACTTTATCCTGCGCGCCTCTATCGGGCTTCTGGTGGGGCTTTCGGCGCCCTGCGCCATGGCCCAGGCAACGTCCAAGACAGCGGCCGCGCCGATTCGCCAGCCCGTGATCCTGGTGCTGGGAGACTCTCTGAGCGCCGAATATGGCCTGGCACGCGGCACGGGCTGGGTGGCTCTGCTCGAAAAACAGCTGACCCAGGAAAAGCTGGCCGCTACGGTGGTCAACGCCAGCGTGAGTGGGGAGACTACTTCGGGCGGCCGTTCGCGCCTGGCGGCGCTGCTGGCGCAGCACAAGCCCAGCCATGTGGTGATTGAACTGGGCGGCAACGATGCCCTGCGGGGATTGCCGCTCAAGAACACGCAAGAGAATCTGACCGCTATGACGCAGGCGGCGCAAAAGGCCGGGGCCAAGGTGCTGCTGGTGGGCATGCAGGTGCCACCCAACTATGGCACCGACTACGCCAACAAGTTCGCGGGCCTGTTCACCACAGTGGCCAAGGCCCAGAAGGTGGCCGTGGTGCCCTTCTTCCTCAAGGGGGTGGCCGACGGGCCTGATCCGACCCACCTGTTCCAGCCTGACCGCATCCACCCGCGCGCGGAGGCGCATCCGCAGATGCTGGCCAATGTGTGGCCAGAACTGAAAAAGCTGTTGCGCTGAGGGCTCAGGCGCCGGGAGCGCCTGTGGGCTGGTCCGGGGCCGCAACATCGCCGTTGGGCTGGCCGTCAGCGGGCTGGTCGTCGCCTTGCGGATCGTCCGGCCTGCGCTGTGTTTTGGACCTCAGCTTCTCTTCCTTTTTTTTCTTTTTGGCGAGTTCGCGCTGGCGTTTTTCGTATCCGTAGTTGGGTGTTGCCAAGGTAATTGCTTCCTGAAGTTGAGACTCACTGTAACAGCATGGGTTTTTCAAGCCCCCGCTGGGGGGCGCTGAAGCGGGATGACCGATGCGCGGTACGCATGCCAGCTTGCAAAGCCCAGCACCGGCCCGGCCACCAGCAGCCCGATGCCCCAGAACCAGAGGGAAAACACCACGATGGTGGTGATGAGTGCGCCCCAGAGCAGCATGACCAGAGGGTTCTCCAGCACCACGCGCATGCTGGTGATACCGGCCGTGAGCGCATCGGTGTCTCGGTCCAGAATCATGGGAATGGACACCACGGAGGTCGAGAAAACCAGCGCTGCAAATACGCCCCCCACCACGAGGTACACCGCCACAAAGCTCCAGTTCTGCGGGCTGAAGACCGCCTGCAGCACGCCCGTGGTGGACGGCATGCCGGTGTTGAAGAACACGGCAAACACCACCAGCGATGCACGCCCCCACAGCAGCTCCAGCACCACAAGCACCAGCACCAGCATGCCCATGCTGCCCATGTGGCTGTCCCAGCAGGTGAGCGATTCGCTCAGCTCGGGCTTGAGCCCCGCCTCGCGCCGACGGCTGGTGTCGTAGAGCCCCATCGCCAAGAAGGGGCCTACCAGCAGGCAGCCGCTGGCCAGGGACATGGTGTATTCAGGCCGGGTGCGGAACACCCAGCCCAGCACCAGCGCCATGCACCAGAAGCAAACGCCATAAAACAGGGCAATGCCGGGAGCCGCGCGCACATCCTGCAACCCCTTGGCCAGCCAACGAAACGGGTCCGCCAACCCCAGGCGCTGCAGGGTCACGGGCTGGGCCACCTGGGTGTCTGGCGCCGGTTGCTGGGCCGGATCGGCAGACGCAGGAAGGGGGGTGGAGGAATCCGATGGGGTGGCGGTCATTCGGGCAGTTCGTGGAAGTGGCAGCGGGACACCCGCGAACACTCACACTAAGCCAGCCCTCGGCGGTGCGCCACTGAGGAAACTACCACCCCGCGCAAAAAAGACAGGCCTCAGCCTGCCGGGAAGGCGTGCTCCAGGGCCTGCTGCAGATCGCGCCGCAGGTCTTCCACCGCCTCCAGCCCGATCGAAAACCGCACCAGCGTGCCCGGCTTCAAGTGCGCGGGCGGGCGGCTGCGCATGCTGGCGATGTTGTAGGGCACCACCAGGCTCATGGGGCCGCCCCAGCTGTAGCCCAGCTTGAACAGCCGCAGGCCGTCGCAGAACGCATCCACCTGCTGCTGGGTGTAGCGGGCATCAATCATCACGCTGAACAGGCCCGCTGCCAGCCCCGCCCCGCCCTGCCCGGCGCCACACAGTGCCTTCCAGTGCGCGTGGCCGGGCGCACCTTCCAGCGCGGGGTGCAACACCTGCGCGATGGCGGGCTGCTGCTGCAGCCACCGTGCCAGGCTGCGGGCCGCTTCGTCATGGGCGCGGTAGCGCAGGCCGATGCTGGGCAGTGCGCGCAGCACGAACTCCGCGTCGTTGGCCCCCACCCCCAAGCCCAGCCGCATGTGCGTGAGCTTGATCTTCATGTGCAGGCCCGGGTCCCGTGTCATGACGCTGCCCATCAGCACATCGCCACCGCCACTGGGGTACTTGGTGAGCGCGTGGGCCGAAATATCGACCCCCAAGCTGCCATCACCTGTGAGGTCAAACGGCGCAAACGCGAGACCCGCGCCCCAGGTGTTGTCCAGCGCCGTGGTCACGCCGTGTGCGCGGCAGATGCGCACCTGCTCGCACAGGTCGGGAAACTCCATGCTGACCGAGCCCGGAGCCTCGAGCCACACCAGCCGGGTTGCAGGGGTGATGCGGGCGGCAAGATCGGCGGGGTCCAGCGGGTCGTAAAACCCATGGGTGATACCAAAACGCGCCAGCTCACCATTGGCAAGGTCTTTGCCGGGGCCGTAGGCGTTGTCCGGGATCAGCACTTCGTCCCCGGGCTGAAGCAGGGCCAAGGCCACGTTGGCAATAGCAGCCAGGCCGCTGGGCACCAGCACGCACTGCAGGCCACCCTCCAGCGCACACAGGCGCTCTTCCAGGATGAAGGTGGTGGGCGTGCCGTGCAGCCCATAGGTGTAGCCGCTTTTGTCCTTCCATTCGCGCGAGCGCATGGCTGCGACGTTGGGAAAGATGACGGTGGAGGCCTTGTAGACCCCCGGCTGGGGCGCTACGAAACCAGCAGGAGGAACGTAGTCGTGGTGGACGATGCGGGTGGCGAGGTCGGTGTCGTGCTCTTTCATGCCGACCATGGTAGCGCGCCGCCAGGGCGTGAGCCCGGGCGGCGCGTGGTGTGAAGCGCTGGTAGCGGCGACGGGGCTGATGCCAGCCCGCGCGCTTTAGCTCGCGCTAACCACCAACTGATTGTTCACAGAACTAACGCCATTCACGGCCTTGGCAATGCCTTCGGCGCGCTCACGGGCCACGGCGGAGGGTGCGGGGCCTTTCAGTGTCACACGGCCGTTGGCTGTATCGACATCAATCTTCACTGCGCTCAGGTCAGGGTCCTTGGCGAGGCTGGCGCTGATCTGTGCGGTGATTTCTGCGTCACTCAGAAAAACCATGCCCTTGTTGGCGGCGTCCTTGGCCGAAGATTCTGCATTCGCAGCACCCTGCTCCACCTTCGTCTGAGCGTTCTCCATGGCGCTTTCGGCCTTGGCGCGGGCTTCGGCGGCGGCCTGCTCGGTCTTTTCGACGGCGGAATCCAGGCGCTGGCCCACAGTCGGCTCTTCCTTCTTGCCGCAGGCAGACAGGCCCAAGGCCAGGGCGCTCACGGCCAGGATGGTTGCAATACGGTGTGCAGGACGCTGGGAAATCTTCAGGTTGTTCATGCGGAAACTCCTTGCGGTTGAAACATGGCGAGACTGTAAACGCAGGCAGGTGCGCACTAGGTCGGATGCAGCCTAGACACCTGTAGGACGATGCCGCCAATTGCGCAAAACTGGCCCGATGCCGAGGCGCGACAATGTACCCATGGCTTTTTCCGCTGCGTCACTCACCCGTTGGTTCCCCTTTTTGTCCTGGCCCCGGCCAGACCGCGCCCTGATCAAAGGCGAGTTCTGGGCGGGCATGACGGTGGGCCTGATGCTGGTGCCGCAGGGGGTCGCCTATGCAGCGCTGGCGGGCATGCCGTTGGTGACGGGTATCTATGCCTCGCTGATCCCTGCGCTGGTGGCGGTGTTGTTCAGCGCATCGACGCGGCTCGGCGTGGGGCCGACGGCGCTTACCAGCCTGCTGATCGGCGCGTCACTCACAGGCCTGGCCGAGCCGGGCAGCGCGCAATGGGTGGCCATGGCAGCGTGGATCGCTTTGCTGTCGGGCCTGCTGCAGCTGGTCATGGGGATGGCGCGGTTTGGCTGGCTGCTCAATCTTGTGACGTCCCCCGTATTGAGCGGGTTTACCCAGGCAGCGGCGCTACTGATTTTGGGCTCGCAGCTGGCCGCACTCACCGGGTTACGGTCAGACTGGGGGGCGCTGCTGTCAACGCCTTCGACCGGGCTGTTTGACCTCACGGCGGCGGCTTTTGGCCTGGGCAGTCTGGCGCTGCTGATACTGGCCCGCCGCTGGCGGCCGAACTTTCCTGCAGCCATCGTGGTGGTGGGCGCGGCCGGCGCCCTGAGCTGGGCGCTGGACTATGCAGACGCTGGCGGAGCCGTGGTGGGCGCGTTGCCCTCGGGCCTGCCGGCCCCGTACTGGCCTGGTGCGCTGCCATGGTCCAGCTTTTCTGCCCTGGTAATGCCGGTGCTGGTCGTCACGCTGGTGAGTTTTCTGGAGACGGCGTCCAGCGCCAAGGTAGAAAGCCAGCGGTCCGGTGAGCGCTGGAATGAGAACCAGGACCTCATCGGCCAGGGCCTGGCCAAAATCAGCAGCGGACTGTTTGGCAGCTTTGCGACCAGTGCCTCGTTCTCGCGCTCGGCCATCAACCTCTATGCGGGCGCCAAAAGCGGCTGGGCCACGCTGTTTGCCATTGCCCTGGTACTCGTGGTGCTGCTGTGGCTCACTCCGGCGCTTTACCACGTGCCGCAGTCGGTGCTGGCTGCCGTGGTGGTAACCGCCGTGACCAGCCTCATCAAGCCCGGCATGCTGCTGCGCCTGTGGCGGGTGTCAAGGGTAGAGGCCGTGATCGGCGGCATCACCTTCGCACTGACGCTGGCCACGGCCCC
Source organism: Acidovorax sp. JMULE5 (assembly GCF_013376875.1). GTDB lineage: Bacteria > Pseudomonadota > Gammaproteobacteria > Burkholderiales > Burkholderiaceae_C > Acidovorax > Acidovorax facilis. Next base: position 828,117 of record NZ_CP035951.1, on the reverse strand, counting down.
GCGCATGTACTGGGGCGTGCTGGTGGGATTGCTGATGAACCTCAGCCACTTTCTGTACCAGCGGCTGCACCCCCGCATCATTGAAGTGGGCCTGCACCCGGATGGCAGCCTGCGCGACCGGCACCTGTGGCACCTGCCCGCTCTGGCTCCCCGGCTGCTGGCGCTGCGCATGGATGCCGAGCTGGACTTTGCCTCGGCCAGCGCCCTGGAGCGGCGCGTTACCGAGCACCTGGCCACCCATCCCGATGTAGTGCACCTGTGCCTGATGGCCCAGCCCATCAACCGGATCGACGTGACGGGCGTAGAGACCTTCGCGCAGCTGCTGGCCCTGCTGCAATCACGGGGGGGTACATTGCACCTCAGCGGCCTCAAGCTTCCCGTAGAGCAGGTTCTGCGCCAAGCCGGTTTGCTGGAGCCCGGAACGGGCCTTGCGATGTACCGCACCGACGCCGAAGCAATGGTAGCGCTGCAGCAGCTTCCGCAGCCGGTGGAACGGGTGTGATGCTGGAGCCTTTCACCCCCCTTTTCCCAGTACCGCTGCGGGTTTCACCTAGACCTGGGGCGGGGGCCCTTCCCGCTGGCGCACTGGTACACTGCACAAACTCTTTTTGCTCCATTTGTGTCTGACTCTGCGGCCTCTCATCTGGTAGATCTGCGCGACCTTCGCCTGGATACTGCCCACGCGCTGGTGGCTCAGGCTGGCGGCAGCGAAGCAGCGTTGCACCGCGAGGTGCCCTCGCGCTACCTGCAGGGCCTGATCGACGGACTGTGTGAACTCTCCCTCAAAGACCCGCTCACCGGTCTGGCCAACCGCCGGCACTTCCGCGCCGTGCTGGAACGTGAAATCGACCGCGTCACTCGCTCGGGAGAGGCAGCATTGCTGCTGATGCTCGACATTGACCATTTCAAGAAGGTCAACGACACGCATGGCCATCTGGCTGGCGACATCGTGCTGCAGTCGGTGGCGCGCACGCTCAGTGCCTGCGTGCGCCCCATGGACACGCTGGCGCGCTACGGTGGCGAGGAGTTCGCCGTGGTGCTCCCCGCATGCCAGGCCGGCTTTGGCAGCGTGGTGGCCGAACGTATCCGGCGTGCCGTTGCCAACACGCCCATCAAGGTCTCGGGCTCGGTGGAACTCCACGTCACGGTGAGCATTGGCGGCGCCTTTGCCCTGCAGTGGATCCGCTCCACAACCTTGCTGTGGACCGACCGTGCCGACCACCAGCTCTACCAGGCCAAGGCGGCAGGCCGCAACCGCGTCAGCATTGAGGAGCAACCCGACAGCACTGTCAGTGCCGAAGAGAAAAGCCTGTTGTTTGGCCCGCTCTACACCCCCTCGGGTTGGGGCGACCTGCCTCCGGTGGACCCCAACCCAACAGGCAGCGCCTACTGAAAGTTAGAAGATGAGCGACGCGCTGTCCCCTCCCCCACCCACATCGCCAGCGGCTCCTGCTGGCGCCGCCTCACCCTCGCACTCTGCAACGGGTGCCCGCATCATTGCCATCACCAGCGGCAAAGGCGGGGTCGGCAAGACCTTTGTGTCGGCCAACCTGGCTGCGGCCCTCACCCGCCGTGGCCAGCGCGTGCTGGTGCTCGACGCCGACCTGGGCCTGGCCAACCTGGACGTGGTGCTGAACCTGCACCCCAAGATCACCCTGCACGACGTCTTCACCGGCAAGGCCACGCTCGAAGAGGCCGTGATCCAGGCCCCGGGTGGCTTCAACGTGCTGCTGGCAGGCTCGGGCATGGTCGAGTATTCGCGCCTGACGCCCGAGGTGCGCAATCAATTCCTGAGCGTGATCCAGGCGCTCACGCCCCAGTACGACGTGGTGCTGCTGGACACCGGCGCCGGCATTTCCGACGTGGTGCTGTTTTCCATTTCGCTGGCCTCCGAGGTGCTCATCGTGGCCACGCCCGAACCCACCTCGCTGACCGACGCCTACGCCGCCATCAAGGTTCTGGCCATGCAGCAAAAGCGCCAGCATGTGCGCATGGTCATCAACCAGGCCGCGCGCCCAGGCGATGGCCGTGCCATCACCAGCCAGCTGCAGCAGGTGCTGGACCGCTTTGTCACCACTGAATCCGGTCGCCCGATGCGCTTGATCCACATGGGCGACATCCCGGCCGATCCCTCGGTACGCGACGCCGTCATGCGCCGCCAGTTGCTGCTGCTGCAAACCCCGGGCTGCCCTGCGGCCCTGGCGATTGCCCAATTGGCCAACAAGATCGAAACCACGCTGCTGACCCCGGCCGCCTGAGACGCCCGCAGGCGCCACAGCCCGGCAGCAGCGCGGTGCCCCCGCTGGCCTCAGCGAGTTGCCTTGACCGAAGTGAAAGCGCGCCCCTCGCTGCGCTCATTTGATTTGCCGTGAACCCCATCGACACCGTCCTGAACATCTCCTGCTACAAGTTCGTGCCTTTGCCCGATGCGGCGGCCCTTCGCGAGCTGCTGCATGCGCGCGCCACGGCGGCGGGACTCAAGGGCACCATCCTGCTGGCCGAGGAAGGCATCAACTTCTTTCTGGCGGGCGCGGCCGAGGCCGTGCGCGGGTTTGTCGATGCGCTGCGCACCGATGCCCGTTTTGCCGATCTGGAGCCCAAGGAAAGCTGGTCGGCCACGGTGCCGTTTCGCAAGATGCTGGTCAAGGTCAAGCGCGAGATCATCCGCATGGACCACCCCACCATCCGCCCCGCCCAGGGCCGCGCGCCCTCGGTGGACCCGGCCACCCTGCGACGCTGGCTGGCGCAGGGCCATGACGATGAGGGGCGCGAAGTGGTCACGCTGGACACCCGCAACGCCTTCGAGGTGGACGCTGGCACCTTCGACAACGCCATCGACTGGCGCATCGACAAGTTCACCGAATTCCCGCCAGCCCTGCGCGCGCACAAGACCGAGCTGCAGGACAAGACCGTGGTGAGCTTCTGCACCGGAGGCATCCGGTGCGAGAAGGCCGCGATCCTGATGCGCGAAGAAGGCCTCTCGCATGTCTACCAGCTCGAAGGGGGCATCCTCAAATACTTTGAACTGACCGATGGCGCGCACTACCACGGCGGCTGTTTTGTGTTCGATGAACGCAGGGTGCTGGCGGCAGACCTGTCTACCGACCCCTTACCCACCGACAGCGAAAACGCTATCAATAAGTGAGCTTATAGCGCTTATTCATCAAGCGCCAGATGCCAATTTGGCTTGAAATCTCAGACATTCAAAGCCAACAATTTGGCCAAGTCAGGCCTTGAAGCGGCGCTCTGGCAGCGGAATCCACTCCACCTCCCCCGGCACCTGCCCCATGGCCTGGGCATCCCAGTCAGCGGCAGCCTGCACGATGCGGTCCTTGCGGCTGGAGACAAAGTTCCACCACATGTGGCGCGGCGCATCCAGCGCGTCGCCACCGATCACCATCAACCGCACCGGGGTATCACCTGCAGCAAGGTGTGTGGCCTGCCCGGGCTCCGCCACTGCCAGAAGCTGCGCAGCCACGGTGTCCCCGTTGAGCTGGACCGGAGCATCCACGGTATAGACCGCCATCTCGGGCACCAGCGCCGGAATCTCCAACGTGGCACCGGCGGGCAACTGGACATCCAGGTAGAGCGTTGGCGAATAGGTGGCAACTGGAGAGGTCTGCCCGAAGGCTTCTCCAATCAGCACCCGTACCGTGGCATCTCCCACCTGCACTTGCGGAATGGCAGCTGCAGGCGTGTGCACAAACGAAGGCTCTGCCTCTTCATGGGTCACCGGCAAAGCAGCCCACAGCTGAATGCCATGGTTCACGTAGGCCTGGTTTGCGAGACTCTCCGGGCGGCGCTCGGAATGCACGATGCCGCGCCCCGCCGTCATCCAGTTGATGGCACCGGGCTCAATCTGCTGCACATAGCCCAGGCTGTCGCGGTGCATGATGGCGCCGGAGAACAGGTAGGTCACGGTGGCCAGGCCGATGTGGGGGTGAGGCCGCACATCGTGGCCCGCATCGGGCTCCACCGTCACCGGACCGAAGTGGTCAAAAAACAGGAAGGGCCCCACCGCCTGGCGCTGCACCGCGGGCAGCAGGCGCCGTACCGTGAAGCCACCACCCAGGTCCTTGGCTTGGCCCGACAGACGCAGAGGAGCGTTCATGCCAGCACTCCCATTGCTTCAACGACAGAGACAAGGTCAAAAAGGTGATTCATCGGGTGGCTCCTTGTGGGCTGGACAACAACGCCGCCAGCCTACCAGCTTCAGCGGTTCAGCTGCCCAGCTTGGCAGCCATCTCTGCCACACGCTGGCCAAACTGCTTGCCCGTTTCCAGGTCGCCAGGGAACATCTCGGCGGCCGAGGCGTCCGATGGCGACTGCGCCATGGCGCCACTGAACGAGCCGATCCAGTTCACATCGTTGCGCGTGGCGGCCTTAGAGTTGGCGGGCATCATGCCGTTGCCCACCCACAGGCCGCCGTGCTGCATGGCCAGGTGGAACATGTAGTCCAGCGTGATCTGCTTGTCGCCATTGGTGCTGGCGCTGTTGGTAAAGCCTGCGAACAGCTTGTCCTTCCAGGCCTGGCTGAACCAGGGCTTGGACGAGGCGTCGGCAAACTTCTTGAACTGCCAGCTGGGACCAGCCATGTAAGTGGGCGAGCCAAAGATGATGGCGCTGGCAGCGGCCAGCGTTTCCCAGCCGCCTTCGGGCAGGTTGCCCTCGGCATCGATGGCGATCAACTGAGCGCCAGCGCCTTCTGCCACGGCCTGCGCCAGGCGCTGTGTGTGACCGTAACCCGAGTGGTAAACAACTGCGATGTGTGCCATGAGAAAACTCCTGTTGAAACGAGGGGGACAAGGAAAACGAGAACGGCGGAAGAACGGATTGAATGCTTGAAACCACAGCCCTGCGGTCAGCAGGCCTTTTGAGGGGATCGCTCAGCGGCCCGACTGGCGTGCATCCAGGCTCCAGCCGCCTGCGCCAAACGCTGCCAGGGCCAGCAGGCCTCCGGTCACGCCCACGTTCTTGAAGAACATGAGCTGCTGCATCATTTGCTTGTCAGCGGGCAGGTCCCAGAACGCATGAAAGAAGAAGCTGGCCACCAGCGTGAAGAATGCCAGCGCGAGCGCTGCCAGACGCGTGCCAAAGCCGAAGATCAGCGCCAGGCTGCCCAGCACTTCGACCGCAGCGGCCACGGCGGCGGCCACGGTGGGCATGGGCAGGCCTACCGACGTGATGTAACCGACAGTGCCAGCAAAGCCGGTGAGCTTGCTGATGCCAGCAGGCAGAAACAGGGCGGCCAGCAACAGGCGCGATGCGAGAGCCAAGGGGTTTTGCAGGGATGTGAACATGGTGAAGAACTCCGGGTGAAAGTGGGTTGAAGAATGAACGTCGAATGTCAGGCGGCCAGATCAAACACCAGCACCTCGGCGTCGTGGCCATCGGTCAACGACAAGGTGGTTTCCTTTTCCATCAGCAGCGCATCGCCGCCCGACAGGGCTTGCCCATTGGCGCTGAGTGCACCGCGCACCAGGTGCACATAGGTCTTGCGGGCGGGGTTCAGCGCCAGCGTGGCAGATTCAGCGCCATCCAGCAGCCCTGCATACAAGGCCGCATCGGCATGGATCTTGACCGAGCCCTGGGCGCCGTCGGGCGATGCCACCAGGCGCAGGGCGCCGCGCTTTTCCGCCTCGGCAAAGGTCTTTTGCTCGTAGCTCGGCGGGATGCCGCGCACGTTGGGCTCGATCCAGATCTGCAGGAAGTGCGTGGTCTGGCCTGCAGCGTGGTTGAACTCGCTGTGCTGCACGCCGGTGCCTGCGCTCATGCGCTGCACATCACCGGGCGGGATGCCCTTGACATTGCCCATGCTGTCCTTGTGGGCCAGTTCGCCCGACAGCACATAGCTGATGATTTCCATGTCGCGGTGGCCATGGGTGCCAAACCCCGTGCCCGGTGCGATGCGGTCTTCGTTGATGACCCGCAGGTTGCCAAAGCCCATGTGGGCAGGGTCGTAGTACCCGGCAAACGAGAAGCTGTGGAAGGAATTGAGCCAGCCATGGTCGGCGTGGCCCCGGTCTTGCGATTTACGAACAGTCAGCATGTGAGTGCTCCTTTCAAGACTCGACTGTAGGACTGCAGTGCGCCCTGCAGGGGCAGATGAATTGATGGCAATGTTCAAATAATCTGAATTAACATGGCGTCACCATGCAAAACGCACGTGATGTCCTGACCCCCGATGCGCTGACCATGCTGCAGGTGATTGCCGAGGCAGGCAGCTTTGCCGCCGCCGCCCGGCAACTGGGCCTGGTGCCCAGCGCCCTCACCTACCGCGTGCGGCAGATCGAAGACGCGCTGGATGTGCTGCTGTTCGACCGCAGCGCCCGCCAGGCCCGCCCCACCGAGGCCGGAGTAGAGCTGTTGCGCGAAGGCGCGCGCCTGCTGCAGGACATCGACGCCGTGGCCCACCGCGTGCGCCGCGTGGCCACAGGCTGGGAGCCGCAGCTCACGCTGTCCATCGACGGCATCATTTCGCCCCACACCATGCTAGAGCTGGTGGATGCGTTTTACGCCATGAAGCCTCCGACGCGGCTAAAGCTGCGCGACGGCATCATGACCGGCACGCTGGAGGCGCTGACCTCCGGCCGGGCCGACCTGGCCATCGGCGTATCCGTGGCGGGCAACAACGTGGCGGGCCTGCAGCAGGGCACGCTGGGCGATGTATTGTTCATCTACGTAGTAGCGCCCCACCACCCGCTTGCGGCGGCTGCCGAACCGATCTCAGACGCCACCTTGCTTGAACACCGCGCCGTGGCCGTGGCCGATTCGGCCACGCGCGGCGGCGCCACCATGGGCCTGCTGGGCGGGCAGGACGTGTTGACGGTGGACACCATGCAGGCCAAGGTGCGTGTGCAACTGCGTGGCCTGGGCGGCGGCTTTCTGCCCGAACCCATGGTGCGACCGTACCTGGAGGCCGGGCGCCTGGTCGAACGCCGCGTGGCCCGCCCCGAACGCAACGTGCGCGTGCACTACGCCTGGGGCGGCCCGGGCTTCACCGCACCAGGCCGCGCACTGCAATGGTGGCTGAACCAGCTGCAAAGCCCCACTACACGCCGCGCTCTGCTGGAAAACCACCATCATTTCTGATCCCGATCAAGTCCCGACAGGGTGATACCGCGTGTAGAGTGGTTCCTGTTGGTTTTGTATTGCATCTCGCTTGCCGACCGTCACCGAAAGGCCTCCCATGAGCAAACCCGATCCTCTTCCCGCCAAACGGCTCCGACGCAACACTGCACTGGCAACTCCCCCCGTTGCAGCCCCCGCAGCCCCCACCACGTTCTCTGGCAAACCCCAGCGCCACTTCGCCATCATCGGCGCTGGCATGGCTGGTATTGCCTGTGCACGCACCCTGGTGCAGGCCGGGCACCGCGTGACGGTGTTCGAGAAATCCTCCCAGGCGGGCGGCCGCACTGCCACCATCGACACCCCTTTTGGCAACTTTGATGCAGGCGCCCAGTACTTCACAGTGCGCGATCCGCGTTTTGCCCGCGCCATCGACACCGTGCCCGGCATCTGCAAGCGCTGGAGCGCCAATTCGGTGCAGGTGCTGGACGCAGCAGGCCGTGTGGCCGCTGCGGGCCTGCCCCACCGCGAAGCGCACTGGGTGGCCAGCCCAGGCATGCAGTCTTTGGTGGGCGCCTGGGCCGAGCCGCTGCTCAAGGCCGGCCAGCTCATCACCCACACCCGCGTCACCTCCATCGAGCCCGATTCGTTGAACGCCCCTGGCTGGCAACTGCGAACCGAAGGGCCTGCGGGCAGCCAGCACGTCTATGCCGGTTTCGACGCTGTGCTGCTGGCCCAGCCCTCGGTGCCTGCCCAGGCCCTGCTGGCCAGCTCGGCGGTGGACACCCCGCTGACCGACGCTCTGTCCAAGGTGGCCATTGCCCCCTGTTGGACACTGATGCTGGCCTACCCGCAGGCCGTGCGCCCCGGCCTGACCACGCTGGGCCCGCAGTGGAATGCTGCACGCAGCACCCACCACCGCATTGCCTGGCTGGCACGCGAGTCGTCCAAACCCGGCCGCAACATGGTCGAACGCTGGACGGTGCAGGCCAGTCCCGCTTGGTCGGCCGAACACCTCGAAGACGACGAAGCCCGCGTGCAGGCCAAGCTCATCAAGGCCTTTGCCGAAGTCACCGGCATCCGGGCTACCCCTGCGCATGCCGATACGCGCCGCTGGCGCTATGCCCAGACCACCCACCCGCTGGGCAAGAGCCACCTGTGGGACAAATCCATGGGCCTGGGTGCATGCGGTGACTGGTGTCTGGGGCACCGGGTTGAAGACGCCTTCGTGTCGGGACTGGAACTGGCACTTGCCGTGGCATGACGGCCGAGGTGGGCGCTGCACGGCGCTACGTGGGCCGGTTTGCCCCTTCGCCCACGGGGCCGCTGCACGCGGGCTCCCTGGTGGCGGCCCTCGCCAGCTGGCTGGACGCGCGGGCGCACCGGGGCCAGTGGCTTGTTCGCATTGAAGATGTGGACACACCCCGCTGCGTGCCAGGGGCGGACCGGCTCATCCTGCAACAGCTGGCCAGCTGCGGCATGGTGCCCGACGCTCCCCCCCAATGGCAGTCCACCCGCAGCCCGCTCTACCAGCGGGCGCTGGACCAATTGGTAGCCCAAGGCCACGCCTACCCCTGCGCCTGCTCGCGCAAGGACATTGAAGACGCCCATGCCGCCCAGGGCCACACGCGTGAGCGCCATGCCGCGCTGCCTTACCCAGGCACCTGCCGCCACGGGCTGCAGGGCCGCGCCGGGCGCGCGTGGCGATTCAATGTCACAGATTTCAAGCAAAAACAGGCCCTGGCGCTTGATGGAAAAGCGCCATCAGCTACAAAAATAATAGCAAATCATCTCCTGCAGTGGGAGGACCGCCGCCTGGGCCTGCAGCAGCAGAATGTGGAACAAGCCGTGGGGGATTTCATCCTGCGCCGCGCCGACGGGCTCTGGGCCTACCAGCTCGCCGTGGTGGTGGACGACGCCGACCAGGGCGTCACCGATGTGGTGCGCGGCGAAGACCTGGCCGACAACACCCCGCGCCAGATCCTGCTGCAGCAGGCCCTGGGCGTGCCCATGCCCCGCTACCTGCACACCCCGCTGGTGTGTGGCGACAACGGCGAAAAACTCTCCAAGCAGAACGGCGCCCGCGCGCTGGACCTGTCCCACCCGCTGCAGGCTCTGGACGATGCCGCGCGGGTGCTGGGCCTGCCACCGCTGCCTGCCCCGCACAGCCCTTGCATCTCTGACGCACTGACCCTGTGGGTCGCCGCGTGGCGACGAAACTACAATGGCGCACCGTGACCGAACTGACACCTACCGCTTCCGCCCCCACCGCTGCGCCCGCTGCAGCCCCCGCGACGACATCTGGCGGGGTTCCCGCTGGCGTGACCCACCCCAAGACCATCAAAAGCTTTGTGCGCCGTGCTGGCCGCACCACCACGGGCCAGGCCAAGGCCTTTGAAGACTTCGGCCCCCGCTTTGTCCTGCCGTATGCCCCGGCGCCGCTCGACGCTGCTTCGGCCTTTGGCCGCACGGCACCGCTGATTCTCGAAATTGGCTTTGGCATGGGCGAGGCAACGGCCCACATCGCCCGCGTGCGCCCCGATGACAACTTCCTGTGCTGCGAGGTGCATGAGCCGGGTGTGGGTGCACTGCTCAAGCGCATTGGCGAACAGGAGCTTACCAACATCCGCATCCTGCAGCACGACGCCGTGGAGGTCATCGACCACATGCTGCCCGAGGGCAGCCTGGACGGTGTGCACATCTTCTTTCCCGACCCTTGGCACAAGACCAAACACAACAAGCGCCGCCTGATTCAGGGCCCGCTGGTGGCCAAGCTGGCCGCCCGCCTCAAGCCCGGTGGCTACCTGCACTGCGCGACCGACTGGCAGCCCTATGCCGAGCAGATGCTGCAGGTGCTGGGCGCCGAACCCCTGCTGCAGAACACCGCCACGGACTTCGCCCCGCAGCCTGACTACCGGCCCCTGACCAAGTTCGAGAACCGGGGCCTGCGGCTGGGGCACGGCGTGTGGGATGTTGTGTTCGTGCGACGACATTGACAACCTGTGCCTAGTGCTCCACCGTACACCCCAATGAAGCCCATTCTCCAGAACCTCGTGGAAATGACTGGCCACCGCGACCACTTGCGGTTGGAGGTGTCAGTGCTGTCCACGCTGCAAACGCTCAGTGGCATCGTCGAAGTGCGCGCACTGGAGCTTTTCACCATTGACGGCGTGGCCCATGTTCGCCCCCGTTCCTGGGTTGAGGACGGTCAGCTCGTTTCGACCGATTCTGAGGCCGCCGCAGACCCTCGCCGCGAAACGCTGGACAAATACCCCGCGCTTCGCGATTGCGTAGCCAACCAGGGGGACAGCGCTCTCGCATCGCCCCGCAGGGGTCGCCATGTGCTCTGGCTGCCGGTGTGGATGCATGACAAGGTCACCACCTGTCTGGAGATCACGCAGTCGCGCGCGTTCTCGGCGCACAAGCTGGAAGTGCTCAAGGGCGTGTTCCAGGTCTACCAGAACTACCAGAGTCTGCTGGACTACAGCGAACGCGACGCCCTCACCGGCCTGTTCAACCGCAAGACCTTCGACGAGCAGTTCTCGCGCCACGCGCTCAATGGCCTGTCCAGTGGCCGCCCGGGCACTGTTACCGAATCTCTTCCCCCCGAAGAAGGCTCTCTGCCCGGCGAGCCCGTGCAGCAATGGCTGGCGGTGGTGGATATCGATCACTTCAAGCAGGTCAACGACCGCTTTGGCCACCTGTATGGCGACGAAGTGCTGATCCTGATTGCCAACATCCTGCGCAGCTCGTTTCGCAGCCACGACCGCATCTTCCGCTTTGGCGGCGAAGAATTCGTGGTGCTGCTGCGCTCCACGACGCTGAGCACCGCCCACAAGGTGTTCAATCGCTTTCGGCTTGCGGTGCAGGAATACAACTTCCCGCAGGTGGGCCAGGTCACGGTGAGCCTGGGTTTTGTGAGCACCATGCAGGGTTCGCCCGTGGAGATCCTGGGCCAGGCCGACCAGGCGCTGTATTACGCCAAAGAGCACGGACGCAACCAGGTCTGCTTTTATGACGACCTGGTGGCCAGCGGCCAGCTGGCCGCCAAGGTGGCCAACGACGACGTCGAGCTGTTCTGAAGCTACCCAGGCGGAGCGAAAGGGCACCACTGCCCGCCTTCAGCGCATTGGCTCATTGGCTCATTGGCTCAGCGACTCCAGGATCGCCTCCACATCCACTACATCCCGCTGCGCAGCAGGCAAGAACTGCTCCGCATACTCACGCCAGACTCCGCTGCGCAGGAAGAAGCGGAACACATCGGCATCAATATGGCGTTCGCGCACCATGTTGCCCATGATCTTGAGCGATTCCGACAGAGTCTTGGGCGGCTTGTAGGGCCGGTCTGACGCCGTCAGGGCCTCGAAGATATCGGCCAGTGTCATCACCCTGTCTGCCAGCGTCAGCTCTGAAGCCTTCAGGCGCCGGGGGTAGCCCGTACCGTCCAGTTTTTCATGGTGCGAGCCCGCAATCGACGGTACGCGCGCCAGATGCGGCGGGAACGGCAGGCCGCTGAGCATGACGATGGTCTGCACGATGTGATCGTTGATCTTGAAACGGTCTTCTGCGGTGAGCGTGCCGCGCTGGATCGACAGATTGTGCAGCTCGCCCAGGTGGGCTTGTTGCGCTGGCAGCACCATGTCAAAGCTCCAAAGGTTGGCCGGGTTGCCAACCTCCACCGGCGGTTTGCGGGCACCCCAGGGCACGATGTGTTCAGGCCGGTCTGCCAGCAGGGGCTCATTGGCGGGCAAGGGGCGCGTCGGCACATTCGCCAGCCGCCCCAATTCGGCTGATGACAAGCCCAGCCGGTCATCAAAATGCCGCTGCCACACCTGGCGCCCGATGGTGGCCAGCCGCTTGATGTCGGCATCGGCCATGAACTCGCCGCCCACATTGCTGCGGGCCACAAAGGCAAACTCTTCCTGCAGGCGGTCGCGCCGCTGCAACAGCTCGCGCTGCAGCCGCACCGGGTCCACGCCGGACACGTACTGCTTCCAGTAGTCCAGCTCCGCGTCGCGCCACAGCACCTCAAAGCGCATGCGCACCTCATGGATGCGGTTGTAGAGCGCCTCCAGCTTGGTCGCCTTGTCGATGATGTGCTCGGGGCTGGTGACCTTGCCACAGTCGTGCAGCCACGCGCCCAGGCGGAATTCGTAGCGCTCGGCATCCGTCATGGCGACGTGGGCAAATGGACCTTCCTCGGCCTCGCACAGGCGCTGCATCAGGGATTCCGCCAACTGGGGCACCCGCTCGCAGTGGCCGCCGGTGTAAGGGCTCTTGGCGTCGATCGCGTCGGCCAGCAGGCGGATGACGGCATCGAACAGCTTCTTTTGCCCTTCGATCAAACTGCGCGTCTCGATGGCGACCGACAACGTGCCCGAGAGTTTCTCGACAAACGCCCGGAAGTGGACATCGTCCTGCTGCTGGTCCGCACGGTAGCGCAGCACCAGCAGGCCCAGCGGTTGGCCGTCGCGCGTGCGTAGCTGCACGCGCAGCACGCGCTGGGGCGTGGCCTGGTCGTCATCATGGTGCTGGTCGCCGTCCTGCGGCTCGGCAGGGTTGATGAAAAACACCATGGGCAGGTGTTCCGGGTAGAGCGACTGGTGCTCAGTATCTTCGCAGTACCTTGCCGTGCGCAGCAGGCCCGCGCGCTGTGCCTCTACCAGGTACACCGCACCGCCGGTGCAGCTGGTGGCGCGCACCAGCTCGTAGAGCACGCTCGACAGCATGAGGTCCAGGCGCGACTCGGCGCTGATGTGGTGCGTGATGTGCAGGAACTCCTGGATGGTGTCGGACATGCGGTCCATCACCTGACCCAGTGCGCGCACCTCGCGCACGCGCGACATGTGGTGTTGTGTCGGCCGCCGGAAATCAAACCGTGCCAAGGCCTGCGCCTGCGTGGCCAGACCCGACAGGCTGCGCCCCACACGCCTCCCGGCCAGCCACCCAAAAGGCAGCATCAGCGCGATGAGCCCCAGGGACAGCCATACCTGGCGCTGCAGGTTTTCGTTCACATCCGCCAGCAGCTCCCGGGTGGGAATGGCCATCAGGATGTGCAGCCCCTCCCAGCGCTGCGACTTGAGTGACATGACCTTGGCCAGCCACTCCTCGCCACCTGCCACAAAGCGGCGCGAAGGCCCCTCTTTCATGTCCAAACTGTGCAGGGCCTGCAGGCTGGGCACCCCCAGGCCACCGAGTGTGCGCAGCTTGAGGCTGGGCTGGTCGCCGTCCTCACGCACCAGCACGCGGGACATGTCCGGGTAGGCCAGCACGCGCTGGTCCTGGTCCACCACAGCGATCTCGGTGCGCGGCATCAGCCGCAGCTCGCCAATCTCCCGGCCCAGGTCGGTGAGCGCAACATCCAGGCCGATCACAGCACGGCCGTCTTCGCTGGGCTGGCTCAGCGTAACGCCGACCTCCTGCGTGGTGAAGAACACATAGGGGGCAGTGAGGACCTGCGTGTTTTTTTCAGCCGCCTCGGCATACCACGGGCGGGACCGGGGGTCATAGCGGTAGCCGGGGCGCACGGAGGAATCGATGAGACGCAGCTGTGCGTCGTAATAGTTCCAGCGGCCTACCAGGCCCATCAGACCCGCCGCGCTGCGCTCCCGCGCCATCGACTGCACCAGGAATGCAGCGTCCGCAGGCGCCTGAAGCCGTGCCCGCAGCGCAGCGTTGCGCAGCGGACGCATGAGCAAAAACTGCCCGTCGGAATACCCGATGAAGACCGCCGACAGCAAAGCGTTTTGCTCCAGCAGGCGCACAAACACCGGCAGGCGGCGCAGCCGCGCCTGGAGGGTGGTGGCCGAAGCAATGGGATCAAACGCGAGCAGCCGCAGCGTGGCATCCGCCGGGTCCACGATATGGTGCACCCGCTCGCTGATCAACAAGCTGATGTGCTGCGCACTGTCGTCCGACGCCGCGATGATGGCCTGCCGCGCGCTGGTGCCTACCTGGTAGACCAAGAGCACCGTGAGCAGCAGCATGGCAGATACCACCACCGAGGCAATCACCACCTCGAACGGAACGGTGATGCGCCGCCACCAGGGCAGTTCGGCCCCTCCCGAATCAGGCGAACCGGAACGGGTGCCATGGGCGGGCACCGGCTCTTGCGGACTTTCGCGCAGGGGGTCCATGCGCTTGAATGTAGGGGGAAAGTCGGCTTTCCGTCACCCTATTTTTGGCAGAAATGGCTGCCACACCACAGCGGCTGGTGCCGCTATGGTGACCGGTACATCAGCCCAGTTGCTGCGTGACCCAGGCTGTCACCGAAGCCAGTGCTGCGGGCAGCTTGGAGGCATCGGTGCCGCCGGCCATGGCCATGTCGGGCTTGCCGCCGCCCTTGCCGCCGACTTGCTGGGCGACAAAGTTGACCAGTTCGCCGGCCTTGAGCTTGCCCACGCTGTCGGCCGTCACGCCTGCAGCGATCTGCACCTTGTCGCCGTCCACAGCAGCCAGCACGATGGCAGCGGTCTTGAGCTTGTCCTTGAGCTTGTCCATGGTGTCGCGCAGGGTCTTGGCGTCGGCACCCGGTAGCGCGGCAGCCAGTACCTTGAGGCCCTTCACATCCACAGCCTGATTCACCAGTTCGTCACCCTGGCTAGAGGCCAGCTTGCCCTTCAGGGCAGCCACTTCCTTTTCGAGCACGCGGGCGTTGTCCAGCGCCTGGCTGATGCGGCCGTTGAGCTCGGCCACCGGCGCCTTGAGCGTGCTGGCGGCCTGGTTAACGGTGTCTTCCAGGTTCTGCAAGTACGCCAGTGCGTTGGCGCCGGTCACGGCCTCGATACGGCGGATGCCAGCAGCCACCCCGCCCTCGCCCACCACCTTGAACAGGCCGATGTCGCCCGTGCGCTGCACGTGCGTTCCGCCGCACAGTTCACGGCTGGTGCCGATGTCCAGCACGCGCACGGTTTCGCCGTACTTCTCGCCAAACAACATCATGGCGCCGGTCTTCTGGGCCGACTCGATGTCCATCACGCGCGCTTGCGTGGGCTGGTTGGCCAGGATTTCTTCGTTCACGCGGCGCTCAATCTCGCGGATCTCGGCCGCCGTCACGGCTCCGTTGTGCGTGAAGTCAAAACGCGTGCGGTCGGCATTGACCAAGCTGCCCTTTTGCTGCACATGGCTGCCCAGCACTTCGCGCAGGGCCTTGTGCATGATGTGCGTGACCGAGTGGTTGCGCATGGTGGCAGCGCGCACGGCGGTGTTGACCTGGGCCTGCACGGTGTCGCCCACGTTCAGCGTGCCCTCTTCGAGCGTGCCGTGGTGGCCAAACACATCGGCCTTGATCTTGAGCGTGTCACCCACCGCAAAGCGTGCCGACCCGCTGGTGATGACACCTTCGTCACCCACCTGGCCGCCGCTTTCGGCATAGAACGGGGTGGTGTCCAGCACCACCACGCCGTTTTGGCCGGCTTTCAGGGCCGCAGCGCTTGTTCCATCTACATAGATTGCTACGATTTTTGCAGTCTCTGCCAGGTGCTCGTAGCCGGTGAACTGGTTGGCGGCACCGGTGTACTCCAGCGCCTTGTCCATCTTGAACTTGCCTGCCGCGCGGGCCTGGGCCTTCTGCTTTTCCATGGCGGTCTTGAAGCCGGCCTCGTCCACTTCCACGTCGCGCTCGCGGCAGACGTCATTGGTCAGGTCGAGCGGGAAGCCGTAGGTGTCGTGCAGCTTGAAGGCCACGTCGCCGGGCAGCACCTTGGCACCGCCGTCCAGGGTAGCGTCCAGGATTTCCATGCCGTTGGCCAGAGTCTCGAAGAAGCGCTCTTCTTCCACCTTCAGCACCTCGGTGATGCGCTGTTCCTGCTCGCGCAGGGATGGGTAGGCATCGCCCATCAGGCGCACCAAGTCGGCCACCAGCTTGTGGAAGAACGGGGTCTTCTTGCCCAGCTTGTAGCCGTGGCGGATGGCCCGGCGCACGATGCGGCGCTGCACGTAGCCACGGCCTTCGTTGCTGGGGATCACACCATCGCTCACCAAAAACGCGGTGGCGCGGATATGGTCAGCGATCACGCGCAGGCTCTTGTTGTTCAGGTCCGTCACGCCGGTCTCACGGCCAGCGGCCTTGATGAGCGCGTCGAACAGGTCGATCTCGTAGTTGCTGTGCACGTGCTGCAGGATGGCAGCCAGGCGCTCCAGGCCCATGCCGGTGTCCACGCAAGGTGCGGGCAAAGGTGTGACGGCCCCGGTTTCGTCCATGTTGAACTGCATGAACACGTTGTTCCAGATCTCGATGAAGCGGTCGCCGTCTTCATCGGGGCTGCCGGGAGGGCCACCCGCAATGTGCGGGCCATGGTCGTAGAAGATTTCGCTGCAGGGGCCGCAAGGGCCGGTGTCGGCCATCATCCAGAAGTTGTCGGACTTGTAGCGGCCGCCCTTGTTGTCGCCGATGCGGATCACGCGCTCGGGTGGCAAGCCGATTTCCTTGGTCCAGATGTCGTAGGCCTCGTCGTCTTCCTGGTAGACCGTGGCCAGCAGGCGCTCTGGCGGCAGCTTGTAGACCTCGGTCAGCAGCTCCCAGGCCCACTTGAGCGATTCGCGCTTGAAGTAGTCGCCAAACGACCAGTTGCCCAGCATTTCAAAGAAGGTGTGGTGGCGCGCGGTGTAGCCCACGTTTTCCAGGTCGTTGTGCTTGCCACCCGCACGCAGGCAGGCCTGAACCGACACCGCGCGGTTGTACGAGCGCTTGTCGGTGCCCAGGAACACGTCCTTGAACTGCACCATGCCCGAGTTGGTGAACATCAGCGTGGGGTCGTTGCCGGGCACCAGGGGGCTTGATGCCACCACGGTGTGGCCCTTGGAGACGAAGAAGTCCAGGAAGGACTTGCGGATGTCAGCGACAGAAAAAGTGGGAGTGCTCATGGTGTTGTGGAGTGGTTGCACGCAGCAGGCAGGCCGCAGGACCCGCGCCTGCACGCTGCCTGTCGCTGCCCCTATGGGGACCAACCTTTCATTATAGGTTTGCAGGCTGGCGGTCCGTGGCGGTAGGGCGACAGGGCGGGGATAGACGCCTCCACTCCATGCGCCAACGGATGCGGAAAAATCCGCTTGCGCCCTTTAAATATCTTGTTAATATATTAATAACTGCAACCCTCCCACTCATCCAAGGAGCCCCTCGTGAACCCACAACCCCGCTGGCAA
The DNA here is from genome assembly GCF_013376875.1 of Acidovorax sp. JMULE5. Lineage (GTDB taxonomy): Bacteria > Pseudomonadota > Gammaproteobacteria > Burkholderiales > Burkholderiaceae_C > Acidovorax > Acidovorax facilis. The sequence goes on along the minus strand of NZ_CP035951.1, from coordinate 810,906 downwards.
GGCATCTTCCCCGCCATCACCACCAAGTTCCACGCCGACGAGTCCATCGACGCCGAGGGCACAGCCCGCCACATCGACTTTCAGATCCGCAACGGCATCCACGGGCTGGTCACTTGCGGTTCTCTCGGCGAAGCCAGCACCCTCACGCTGGAAGAAAAGCTCCAGGTTGCCAAGATCGCCCTCGAAGCCGCTGACGGCCGCGTACCAGTGCTCGCCAACGTCTCCGAAACCAGCACCCGCGAGGCCCTGCGCTACATCGACGGGGGCAACAAGCTCGGTGTAGCCGGCTACATGGTCATGCCCTCGGTGATCTACGTGGCCGACGCCCGCGAGGCCATGGCCAATGTGCGCGCCATGGCGGGCGCCGCCCAGCGCCCCCTGATGGTCTACAACAACCCTGTGGCCTACCGCGTGGACCTGAAACCCGAGCACATGGTGGAGCTGGCCGATTGCGAATGGATCGCCGCCATCAAGGAAAGCACCGGCGACATCCGCCGCATCACCGACCTGCGCAACACCGTGGGCGACCGCTACCAGCTCTTCCTGGGCGTGGACGACCTGGCTTACGAAGGCCTGGCCCTGGGCTGCGACGGCCTGCTGGCGGGCGTGGGCTGCGCCTTCCCGCGCGAGACCGTGGCGCTGTACGACCTGATGAAGGCGGGCAAATTTGCCGAGGCGCTGCCGCTGTACCAGTGGATGACGCCCATGCTGCACCTGGATGTATCGAACAAGCTGGTGCAGAACCTCAAGCTCATCGACGCGCTGGTGGGTGTGGGCACCGAACACATGCGCCGCCCACGTCTGCCACTGGTGGGCGAAGAGCGCGCGTTTGTAGAAAGCGTGGTGCGCAAGGCTCTGGCCACGCGCCCTACAAAATACCAGTCTGTCGCCTGAGACACTGAGCGCCCTACTCCACCACCACCAGAGCACCATGCAACGCATCCACGTGATCGACTCCCACACCGGCGGCGAGCCGACCCGGCTTGTCATCGACGGTTTTCCGGACCTGGGCACTGGCACCATGGCCGAACGGCGTGCGCTGCTGGCCGAGCGCCACGATGCCTGGCGGGCCGCCACCGTGCTGGAGCCGCGTGGCAGCGATGTGGTGGTGGGCGCCCTGCTCTGTGCGCCGCAAGACCCGGCCAACGCAGCGGGCGTGATCTTCTTCAACAATAGCGGCTACCTGGGCATGTGTGGCCACGGCACCATCGGGCTGATCGCATCGCTCGCCTACCTGGGCCGCATCACCCCTGGCGAGCACCGCATCGAAACCCCGGTGGGCACCGTCACCACCACCCTGCACACGGATGGCTCTGTCAGCGTGCGCAACGTGCCGGCCTACCGGCTGCATCATCAGCTGGCGGTGGACGTGCCCGGCTATGGCCGCGTGGTGGGCGATGTGGCCTGGGGCGGCAACTGGTTCTTCCTGATCTCTGACCACGGCCAGCGTGTAGCCAGTGACAACCTGGAGGCGTTGATGGCCTATAGCTGCGCCGTGCAGCAAGCCCTCAAAGACCAGGGCATTCGGGGCGACAACGGCGGTGAGATCGACCACATCGAGTTGTTTGCCGACGACGACCAGGCCGATGACCCCGCCGACAGTCGCAACTACGTGCTGTGCCCCGGCAAGGCGTATGACCGATCGCCCTGCGGCACGGGCACCAGCGCCAAGGTGGCCTGCCTGGCGGCAGACGGCAAGCTGGCACCGGGAGCCATCTGGCGCCAAGCCAGCATCATCTGCAGCCGTTTCGAGGCCAGCTATACGCTGCAGGAAGATGGCAAGGTCATCCCTACCTTGCGTGGCCGGGCACACATGAGCGCCGAGGCCACACTGCTCATCGAAGACAGCGACCCCTTTGGCTGGGGCATCCGGCTGTAATCCGCCGCTCGTCCAAAAACACACGCGCGCCATGCAACACACCGACGTTCTCGTCATTGGCGCCGGCATCGTGGGCGCCGCCTGCGCCCACGCCCTCGCACAGGCCGGGCTCTCGGTGCGTGTGATCGATGCGCGCCTCGGCGGCGCAACGGCGGCAGGCATGGGCCACCTGGTGGTGATGGACGACAACCCGGCTGAACTAGCGCTGAGCCAGACATCACTGGACCTCTGGCACACCTGGGCGCCCCATATGGACGCAGGCTGCGCTTTCACCGCCTGCGGCACGCTCTGGCTGGCTGCCAACGATGCAGAACTGCAGGCGGCACATGACAAACGCACCACCCTGCGAGCGCACGGCATCGCCTGCGACATGCTCGACGCGGCCGCCCTGTCCCGCGCAGAACCCGCACTGCGCCCCGGTCTGGCGGGTGCGCTCAAGGTGCAGGGGGACAGCGTGGTCTATGCCCCGCGCGCAGCCCAGTGGCTGCTGGACCAGGCCGCAGCCCACGGACACTTTGTGTTTGAGCAGGCTGAAGCGATGCAGATCGACGGCCACACCGTCACCCTGCGCGACGGAAGCCAGCGCAGCGCCGGCGCCATCGTGCTGGCCAGCGGCATCCAGGCCCCGCAGCTGTGTCCCGGCCTGCCGCTGCGCCCCAAAAAGGGCCACCTCGTCATCACCGACCGCTACCCAGGCTCCGTGCACCACCAGCTGGTGGAGCTGGGCTACATCACCAGCGCGCACCACAGCGACGGTACCTCCGTGGCCTTCAACGTGCAGCCCCGGCCCACAGGGCAGTTGCTGATCGGCTCGTCGCGCGAGTTCGACACCACCGACCCCGCCGTCAACAACGCCGTGATGGCGCGCATGCTGCAACGGGCACTCGACTACCTGCCAGGCCTGGCCGACCTCAACGCCATCCGCACCTGGACCGGCTTTCGCGCCGCCACGCCAGACAGCCTGCCGCTGATTGGCGCGCACCCCCAACACCCGCACCTGTGGCTGGCCGTGGGACATGAAGGACTGGGGGTGACCACCGCCCCGGCCACCGCGCAGTTGCTGGCGGCCCAGATCGCAGGGGGCGCCCCGGCGATCGACCCCACGCCCTTTGCACCTGCCCGCTTTGCAGGCCTGAGCACACCATGACCGCATCCAGAACACCCGCCCTGGTGCACATCGTGGTGAATGGCACCCCCCTGCAGGTGCCCGCAGGGACCAGCGTCGCCGCCGCCCTGGCGCAGCAAACGCCAGGCACCACACGCACCTCGGTCACCGGCGCGGCGCGGGCACCGCTGTGTGGCATGGGGGTGTGCCACGAATGCAGGGTCAGCATCCACGGCCGCACACGCCTGGCGTGCCAGACGGTCTGCACCGAGGGCATGTCGATTCACACCGATGCCGGCACAGCACCCGGGAGCGCCACGCCATGAACCAGCCCGTGACCCCACCCATGACCGAGCAACACTCGGCGCACGAGCGCTGCGACATCCTCATCATCGGCGCAGGCCCTGCAGGTTTGGCGGCCGCCCTCGCTGCCGCACCCAGCGGGGCAGCGATCACCATCGTGGACGACAACCCGCAGCCCGGCGGGCAAATCTGGCGCGACGGCCCCCAGGTGGTCTTGCCCGCCCTGGCGCAACAGCACCGCGCGGCGCTGGCCCAGCACACCAACATCCGCCTGCTGCCGGGCACCCGCGTGGTGGGCCTGGGTGATTCCCAACCCGGCGACAAGGCCCCGGCCCTGCTGCTGGAAGACGCAGACCGGGGCTGGACCCAGCACAGCCACCGCATCATCCTGTGCACCGGGGCCCGCGAGCTGCTGCTGCCCTTTCCGGGCTGGACGTTGCCCGGTGTGACGGGTGCAGGCGCCTTGCAGGCCCTCATCAAGGCAGGGCTCGACGTGCGCGGCCAGCGCATCGTCATTGCAGGCACAGGCCCTCTGCTGCTGGCCGCTGCCGCCACCGCCAACAAAGCGGGTGCCACCGTGGTGCGCGTGGCGGAGCAGGCGCCGTGGAGCGCGCTCGCTGGCTTTGCAGCGCAACTGCCGCGCTGGCCTGCCAAGGCGTTGCAAGCCCTCACGCTGCTTCACCCGCAGTTGCGGGCCAGCAGCCATGTGCTGGAAGTTCAAGGCACCACGCAGGTGCAAACAGTGAGGCTGCGCAAAGGCCAACACGCCGAAGAAACCATGGCCTGCGACCGCGTGGCCTGCGGGTTCGGGCTGGTACCCAACACCCACCTGGGGCAGATGCTGGGCTGCACACTGGGCGGGCCGCTGAGCGGTGGCAAGGGCCTGGCTGTCGATGCACAGATGCGCACCAGCGCGCCCGGAGTGTTCGCCGCGGGTGAAGCTACCGGCTTTGGCGGCAGCGAACGTGCACTGGTTCAGGGCGCCATGGCAGGACATGTGGCAGCGGGACGGGTGCAACAGGCCCAGGCGCTGCGCCCGCAGTTGGCACGCTGGGAGCGCTTTGCGCAGGCGTTGCAGGCTTCTTTTCCACTGAACGAAGCACTCAAAACCCTGGCGCAGCCTGGCACCCTGGTGTGCCGCTGCGAAGACGTGCCCTACGCTGCACTGGCCGATCGCAACGGCTGGATCGATGCCAAGCTCCACACCCGCTGCGGCATGGGTGCGTGCCAGGGCCGCATTTGCGGCGCTGCCGCACAGCACCTGTTTGGCTGGACGCCTGCGCCCCCACGGCATCTGCTGGCGCCCACACGCATTGGCACGCTGGCCGCCTGCACGTCCGCGCCCACCACCAGCGCTCAGCGCGAGCCCGCAACTCCCTCGGGCTGACGCGCGCGCAGCCGTTTTCCCCCGTCCTTCCTTTCAGGGCTTACCCGCACCCAGCAGGCATCTATCTTGCTTTTAAATATATTTGTTAGATATTAAAAAGCACCAGGCTTTTCTTTCCTCGCCGCCCTCCTCCCCAGGAACCCCATCATGCCCACACCCCACAGTCCACCCGCCCCGCAATCTCCGGCGCCGCACGCTCCCGTCCGCTGGGTGCTGGCGTTGTCCACGCAGGTTCTGCGCATGGAGCGGCATCTGCTCACCGCCCTCATGACGTTGCTGGTGCTGCTGATCCTGCTCAACGTGGTCACGCGCTACACCGGCATGCCCATCTACTGGGTGGACGAGGCGGCGGTCTACACGGTGGTCTGGCTGACCTTTGTGGGCGCCTCGGTCATGACGCGGCTGCGCATGGACTTTGCCGTGACCATGCTCACCGACCACCTCGGCGCGCGGGGCGCCAAGGCATTCAAGGTGGTGGCCACGTCCGGCGTGCTGCTGTTTGGCCTGGCCATGCTAGTGATGTGCTGGGTGTGGATGGACCCCATCGGCATTGCGCGCTACGGCTTTGACGCCAAGGAGTTTGCGGCCGAGAGCTTCAACTTCATCTACACCGAGCGCACCCAGACGCTGAACTGGCCCACCTGGGTGCTGCAACTCATCCTGCCGATCTTCTCGGCCACCTTCAGCGTGCATGCACTGGCCAACCTGTTCGAAGACATGGGCGCCGCAGAGCGTGTGCAGCACGCGGGCTTCGACGTAGTCAACGCCGACGCCGTGAACTGAACGCCCCCACGCCAGCAAAACCCACCAGAGCCCGACCATGATCACCACCCTGTTCTTCCTCGCCGCCTTGATGGTGGGTGTGCCCATCGGCGTTTGCCTGTGCCTGTCGGGCGCGGTGTACATCCTCAGCATCGGCAGCCCGGTGCTGTTCCAGTCCTTCCCCATGCAGATGTTTGGCGGGGTGGACAGCTATGGCCTCATCGCCATTCCGCTGTTCATCCTGATCGGCGAGATCATGAACAGCGGCGGCATCACGCGGCGGCTGGTGGACCTGTCCATGGCCTTCATCGGCTCCGTCAAAGGGGGGCTGGCCTACGTGAACATCCTGGCCAACATGCTGGTGTCATCCATCATCGGCTCGGCCACCGCGCAGGTGGCCATCATGTCGCAAGTCATGGTGCCCGAGATGGAAAAGCAGGGCTACGACAAGACCTTTGCGGCGGGCCTCACGGTGTACGGCGGCATGCTCGGGCCCATCATCCCGCCCTCGGTGATGTTTGTGGTCTACAGCGTGCTGGCCCAGGTGGCCGTGGGCGACATGCTGATTGCAGGCATCCTGCCCGGCGTGCTGCTCACCGTGCTGTTCTTTGTCGTGATCGCGCTCATGGGCTTTGTCTACAACTACCCGCGCAGCGAAAAGCGCACGCTGGCCCAGCGTGCGCGCACTGTGGTGCAGGCCAGCCCCACGCTGCTGATCCCCATCATCATCGTGGGCTCCATCCTGAGCGGCCTGGCCAACCCGACCGAATCTGCCGCCGTGGGTGCGCTGGTATCGGCGCTGGTGGGTCGCTATGTGACCAAGGAGTTCCGCTTCAGCGCCATGCCCGCGATCCTGCTGCGCTCGGCGATCTACTCGGCCATCGTACTGTTTCTGGTGGCGGCAGCGGCCGTGTTCTCGTGGCTGCTGATCTACGGCAAGGTGCCGCAGATGGTGGCCGCCTGGGTGGAGACCGTGGCGCACGACCCGGTCACCTTCCTGCTGCTCACCAACGCCATCCTGCTGGTCATCGGCACGGTGATCGACGGCATCCCCGGTCTCATCATGACCGCCCCCATCCTGCTGCCAATTGCCACCGAGGTCTATCACATCGACCCGCGCCATTTTGGTGTGGTGATCGTCGTCAACCTGGTGCTGGGGCTGATGACCCCACCCGTGGGCCTGAGCTTTTTTGTCGCGTCAGCCGTCACCGGGGCCAAGCCCGGAAAGATGTTCATCGTCACGCTGCCGTTTTTCATCATCAGCTGCGTGGCGCTGGTGATGTTGTCACTGTTCCCCAGCCTGTCGCTCGGTTTGCTCAAGTAGACCGCCGCCCAGCAAATCCCCCGTCCCCTCCCAAAGTTCTTTCACACGGAGTTCACCATGACGACCCAGCCCGCCCACACCCCCGCTGTCACCCGCCGCCATTTCATCCAGCGCCACGCCGTGGCCGCTGCCACCGTCACGGGGCTGGGCTTTCCGGCCCTGGTGCGTGCCGCCGACACCAAGGAGTTTCGCCTGGGCCTGATCACGCCCGCAGGCCACTCGTGGAACCGTGCTGCCGTGCAGTTTGGCGAGGCGCTGAAGAAGGAAACCGATGGCCGCCTGAGCGTCACGGTCTTCCACTCGGGCCAGCTGGGCAACGAGGCGGCGATGATGCAGCAGCTGCAATCCGGCGCGCTCGACATGGGCTGGATCCAGGCGGCCGAGCTGGGCTCGCGCGTGTCCAGCATTGCAGCCATCAATGCGCCCTACCTGGTGCGCTCCACGCCTGCCGTGGCCAAACTCGTCAAGCACCCCTCCGCCACCAAGCTGCTCGAAGTGCTGCCGCGCGAAACCGGCACCATTGGCCTGGGCTGGGGCATCACCGGCATGCGCGCCGTGTTCTCCACCAAGGACATCACCGTGCCCACCGACATCAAGGGCATGAAACTGCGCATCAACCCCACGCCCGTGTACCGCGACTTCTACCAAATGCTCGGCGCCGCGCCCACGCCCATCCCCACGCCCCAGGTGTTCGACGCCATGAGCAACGGCCAGGTCGACGGGCTGGAGGCAGACATCGAGTTCTCGTGGAACCAGCGCTTCGACAAGGTGGCCAAGACGCTGCTGCAGATGAACGCCCTGTTCATGCCGTTCGCTCCGCTGGTCTCCGGCCGCATCTGGCAAGGTCTGGATGCCAAGGACAAGGACATTATCCGCAAGCTGGTGGCCCAGTCGCTGGATGCGCAGATCAATGACATCGTGACCACCGAGGCCGGGCTGATCGAGAAGTTCAAGGGCACGTCCATCGCCTTCAAGACGGCATCGTCCTTCAACCCCGACGGCATCATCCAGGAGTTCGACAAGCTGTGGCTGCCCAAGGCGCCGCAGATTGCCGAGCTGCGCAAGGCGGGCGCAAGCCTCTGACAGTCCGCAAGGGTCACCGGGGCCGCATCCCATAAGATGCGGCCTCCCGCAACGTCCTTCACGCCCGATGACACTCCGCCGCCCCTCCCCCCAGCAAGACCCCGCGCCCAAGCGGCGCGCGGCGGACGTGGCCTACGACGCCATCGAGACCATGATCTCCACGCTGCAGCTGCAGCCGGGCAGCCCCGTGGTGGAGGCCGAGATCGCCGAGAGCACAGGCCTGGGCCGCACGCCGGTGCGCGAGGCACTGCTGCGCATGGTGTCCATCGGGCTCATCGTGCAGCAGCCCCGGCGCGGCTTGCTGGTGTCACACATCGATCTGGCCGACCACCTGGACGTGATCCAGACCCGCCGCGTGCTGGAGCGCCTGCTGGCCTCCAACGCCGCACGCCGCGCCACCGCGCCGCAGCGCCAGGCCATCGTGCGGTGTGCGGAAAACATGGTGCAGGCCGCAGCGCGCGGCCACCTCGACGACTACATGCTGGCCGACCATGAGCTGGACCTCCTCACCCACCAGGCCAGCCAGAACCACTCGGCCGTCAAATGCGTGCAACCGCTCATCGTGCAGTGCCGCCGCTTCTGGTACGCCTACCAGCACGAAGGCGAGGTGTCAGAGGGCGCCCGCGCGCACATGCAGTTGGCGCAGGGCATTGCCAGTGGCGACGAAGCCCAGGCCATTGCTGGCGCGGAGCAGTTGATGGAGTATCTGGAGCGGTTTGCGCGGCGCATCATTGACCGGTAGCACGCGCCACCACGCACACAGCGCCTGCAACCGCGTGGACAGCCTCAGTTCCAACGGGCAATTGCTCTAATTTTTATAGCATATTGCGCTTTACCAATAAGCGCCGGCGGCCAAAACGGCCTAAATTTTTCACCCCAGCAGCGGCAACAGCAGGCCTATTCCGACACTTGCTGGCCCAGCAGAATGCGCTGCTCCAGAAAGCGCCACAGGCGCTCGTCCTGGCTGAACGCCACGTTAAACCGCAGCCAGCCCGTGGGGCGCGGCTCCACCAGAAACAGCTGACCGGGGCCGAGCATGATGCCCGCACCCGTGGCTTCCTTCGACAGCTCGGCACTGTCGGGCAGATCAGGATGGCGCGCCCACAGGTACATGCCCGCCTCGGGCTCGTGAAACAGCTCGAACCCCAGGTTCAGCAAGCGCCGCCCCACCGTGCGGTGTGCCTCGGCCAGCCGCTCGCGCAGGGACTTGAGGTGCTTGCGCCAGCGCCCGTCGGTCACCACGCCAAAGGTAATGCGCTCGGTGATCTCTGATGACGTCAGGCCCGAGATCATCTTGAGCTGCACCAGCTCATCGAGCAGATCGCGCCGCGCCGCGAGAAAGCCAGTGCGCAGGTTGGGCGAAATCGTCTTGGAGAAACTGCCCAGGTAGATCACACGGTTGAGCTGGTCCAGGCTGGCCAGCGAGGGGCGCACACCAGGGTCCATGTCGGCATAGATGTCGTTCTCTACCAGCATGAAGTGGTGCTGCTCGGCCAGTTGCAGCAGCCGGTGCAGGTGCGCCACCGATGCCACCGAACAGGTCGGGCTTTGCAGACGCGGCTGCGTGAAGAACACCGTGGGCTTGTGCTCGGCCAGCAGGGCCTCCAGCGCCGGCAGGTCGTAGCCGGTGGCGGTGCGCGGCACACCCACCACATGGGCTCCTGCAAAGCGAAGCATGAACAACAGGTTGGGGTAACCCGGGTCGTCCACCAGCACCACGTCACCAGGCTTGACCATGCGGCGCGCCACCAGGTCCAGTGCCTGGCTGGAGCCCTGGGTCAGCAGCACCTGGTCGGCGTCCACCGCCAGATGGTGTTCGGCCAGCGACTCGGCCACCACCATTCGCAGCGCCATGTGGCCGTGGGGCAGGCCATAGCCATCCAGCTCGGGCCCGTCGGACGACAGCTGACGCATGCTGCGTTTGACCGCATCGCCAAACAGCCAGTCGTGAGGTAACCAGCCGCAGCCGGGTTTCATGGGCAGGTTGCGGTTTTCAAAAATTTGTTTGAGGTACCAGCGCGCATCGAAACGGGGCACCGGCCGCTCGGGCGCACCAGTACCGGGCACAGCGCCCTCATCGCCCCGTCGCTTCACAAAAAAACCTGCATTGGCCCGCGACACCAGCCAGCCCTGCGCCACCAGGCGGTCGTAGGCCTCGACCACGGTGAACACGCTCACGCCGTGGGCTGCCGCAAAGGCGCGGATGGAGGGGAGCTTGGCACCAGGTTTGAGCACCTGGCCAGCGATGAGACCCCGCAGGCCATCAACGATCTGGCTGACCAGCGGTGTCTGAAGATCCGGGCTGAGAGTGAGCATCAAAAGAACAAGGAAAGGGGCCAAATTGTGCACCGGGCCGACACCCGCGAACTCAGGGATTGCTTGTACAGGACGGGACACCTGCACAGTGTGCTCCCGTCAACAGCGACGAGTGCCTGGAGGTACCACCGCTGAACCCGCATCCGGTCCGGCCGGGCTGCCCCTATTGTCCGTCAGCCCTACCTACCCTGGGGCAGCGGTCTCCAGGCGATTTGCAGGGCTGTGGGATGTCTTGCGCGTTGATCCCGCCGCGCTCGAAAAGGCCCGCAGACCGTGAACGGTAGTGCCCAACCGATGGGCGGTATTCAGTCTTTTGTCCGATGCAGCGGCTATCGGATTGCATCCACCGCCTGTCCCTTTTCCGCCGCCGCGATGCGCACACACCCATGCCCCAGCGATAGGCTTGCCCCCCAACTCGATTGGCATCGGTGACCGCAAATCGGGTTTGAAAACCAATACCCAACACACCGAGGGACACCCATGCTGACACGAACATCTGAACTCAACTCTTCACGGATTTTTCAACCCAGGCCATGGGCCATTGCCTTGGGTCTATGCCTGGGCACAGCCACAGGCCCTGCACTGGCGCAGGCGACCCACACCCCACCGGCAGGCTACAAGCCGTGCGCCGTCGAGGGACAGAAATGCAGCTTCAGCGGCGCGGCCAACGTGGTCTATGGAGCAGGCACGACCTGGACCAGCCCCCGCAGTTTCACCAACGGTGTCAGTTGCAGCAACGCAACCTTTGGCGACCCCCTGTGGGGTGTGCAAAAGGCTTGTTATGCCAGCGCACCGTCGCCAGCTCCTGCGCCCGATCCCGTGCTGACAGCACCGCCACCGGGCTACACTTTGTGTGCCGTCGAGGGGCAGCAATGCAGCTTTACCGGTACGGCCAAGGTGGTCTATGGGGCTGGCACCACCTGGACTGCCGCGCGCGCATTCACCAACAACGTGATGTGCAACAACGCCACCTTTGGCGACCCCCTGCGGCAGGTGAAAAAGGCGTGCTACGTCAGCAGCCCCGTCCCAACACCCGCCCCGCCCGCCCCACCGCCAACGCCTCCGGCACCGCCTGCTCCACCGGCGCCTCCGCCAGCACCGACGCCCGGTGGCTCCGTAACGTACTACTTCTCGGACTGCCAGGCGGGCGCCGCCACCGGTTGTGTGCCAGGGAGCAATTCCAACCCCGGCACCCAGGCGGCACCCAAGCAGAACCTCACGGGGATCAATGTCAACACACTGCCTGCAGGCACAGCACTGCTTTTTGCGCGCGGCGGTGCCTGGGTGGTGGGTGTCACCACGTTCGAGAACATGAACGTCCGCGCAGACGCGCCCCTCACTTTCGATGCGTATGGCGCAGGGCCCGCCCCCCTCCTCAACACCAACAACAATGCCATTGCACCCTTTGAGCTGGGAGGGCGTTACGCCAACACCTCCAACGACGGCGGCTACGTGTTCCGCAATTTGCGGATCCACGGCTCCAACAACTCGGCCTGGGGCTTCTGGCTGAGTGGCAATGTCCGCGACATCGTGATTGAGAACGTGGAGATATCCGGCTTCCAGATCGCCATCCACTCGCAGGCACGCGCTCCCCACGGTGTGAACAACGTGTTGATCCGCAATAACCACATCCATCACAACGGGAGCATGGGCATCCTGGGGCAGTTCCGCAACAGCGTGATCGAAGGCAACCTGATCGAGGCCAACAACTTCAGCGGCAGCGGCTTCAACCACGGCACCTACCTGTCGGGCAGCCATGGACTGAGTGGCACCAACGTCACCTTGCGCAACAACCGCTACATCCGCAACTCGGTGGTCAATGGCATCTGCCAAGGGGGCAACATGACCTTCCACGGCCAGATGGACGGCGTACTGATTGAGGGCAACCGGATTGAGCAGGATGCTGCGACGGATGGCTGCTGGGAGATGTCGATCACGCAGGGGTATGACTCGGCCGAATGGTTCCGCAACTTCGTGGTGCGCAACAACAAACTCATCAACGCCGGCAACACGGGCATGGCAGTGCAGTCGGCACCCGGTATCGTGATTGAAGGCAACGTCATCATCAACGCGCAGACGACCTTCCAGACAGCCATCAATGTGGGCCACACCGAATTCCAGAATGGCGATGTCCCCGATGGAAACGCTGTGGTGCGTAACAACATTGCATGTTTCCCCACACCCCACGCGGGCAGCACCGTGGTGCGCGTGATTGCACCGAACAGCGTGGTCACAAACAACACCGTGGTGACAGGAGTGGCTGCAACGACCGGGGTGTGCGCCCGGTAGCAGAGCGTTCTCGTTTCGGCCAGCAGAGGCCTCGCAGCACGCTGCGAGGCCTTTTTTGTTCTTAGAACCTGTTCAAGATCTTTTCGGGGTCGCACAAGTACCTTGCCGGGATGGGATGCAAGGCGCGGTGCGCAGTTGATAGCTTGGCTATCAGCAAGCGCCGCAACGCCGCAGACCGCCCGGCAAGGCACTTGCCCGATGGGTTGGAGTGAAATCGGGCGATTGGACGCCCCGGCTGCTTGCATGGGCATGAGCCCATGCGGCGCATCCGAAGCATCCACTCATCCCGATTGCACTCCAATGCGATCCCTGAAAAGATTTTGAACAGGTTCTTACGCACCGTTTTGGAAGTTGGCAAGCGGCCCGCCGCTGCATTCCGATACAAACCCCTCAATCCCCCGAGTGCCCGGTTTTCCTGCAGATCAGCGTGGGGGATTGCACTACGGCTACGCAAAAGGGGCTGCATTGTGCACCGTGTTGGCGCACACCAAATCAGGGATTGCCTGTACAGGATGGAGGACCTGCACAGTGCGCGCAAAACAGCATGCCGGTGTACATGGACGGGCCGTGGCGCGAATTCCAGAATTCGCCCATTCCTTCATTTCGTGTTCAACCCACCCGCCCACCGCCATGCAGCAAGACCGCCACTTCACCAACGCCGCCCTCCTTACCCGCCGCCATGGCGCTGTGGCCCGGGGCGTGGGTCAGGCCCATGAACTCTTCGTCCAGAAGGCGCTTAACGCCGAGCTGTGGGATGTGGAGGGCCGCCGCTTCATCGACTTTGCCGGTGGCATCGCCGTGCTCAACACCGGCCACCTGCACGCCGGAGTGATCGCTGCAGTCAAAGCCCAGCTGGAGCTGTACACCCACACCTGCTTCCAGGTGGTGGCGTACGAGCCCTACGTGGAAGTGTGCGAGCGCCTGAACACCCTGGCCCCCGGCGCGTTTGCTAAGAAGAGCCTGCTGCTCACCACGGGCGCCGAGGCCGTGGAAAACGCCATCAAGATCGCCCGCGCCTACACCAAACGCCCCGGCGTGATCGCCTTCACGGGCGGCTACCACGGCCGCACCAACCTCACGCTGGGCCTTACCGGCAAGGTCGCGCCTTACAAGATCGGGTTCGGCCCCTTCCCTGGCGAGATGTACCACGCCCTGTTCCCCAACGCGCTGCATGGCGTCAGCGTGGAGCAGGCCCTTCATTCGGTGGAGCTGATCTTCAAGAACGACATCGAGCCCGAGCGTGTGGCAGCCTTCATCCTTGAGCCCGTGCAGGGCGAAGGCGGCTTCTACGTGGCGCCACCCGAATTCGTCACCGGCCTCAAGGCCCTGGCAGACCGCTACGGCATCCTGCTGATCGCTGACGAAGTGCAGACCGGCGCTGGCCGCACCGGCACCTGGTTTGCATGCGAGCAATGGCCCGTGGCACCCGACCTCATCACCACTGCCAAATCACTGGCAGGCGGCTTCCCCTTGTCGGGCGTGGTGGGCCGTGCCGACGTCATCGACGCCCCTGCGGCCGGTGGCCTGGGTGGCACCTATGCGGGCAGCCCCGTGGCCTGCGCCGCTGCGCTAGCCGTGATCGACGCTTTTGAAAAAGAAAAACTGCTCGCTCGCAGCCAGGACATGGGCGCGCGGCTGGTCCGTGCCCTGAAGGAAATGGCCGCCAAAGTCGCTGCCATCGGCGACGTGCGCGGCCTGGGCGCGATGGTGGCAATCGAGCTGTTTGAAGACGGCGACGTGCACCGGCCCGACGCCGCGCTGACCAAGAAGGTGGTTGCCGAAGCCGCCAAGCGCGGGCTCATTCTGCTGTCGTGCGGCACTTACGGCAACGTGATCCGCATTCTGGTTCCACTCACCGCCTCCAACGAGCTGCTCGACGAAGGTCTGGCCATCCTGGCCGACAGCTTTGCCGCGCTGGGCTGACATGCGGCCCGCGCTTCACTCTGCTTACAAGGTGCCCCCAACCATGAGCCAAACAGCAGAACCCCTGGTCCGCTTCAGCGGCGTGCAAAAGACGTACGACGGTGAACAACTCGTGGTGCGCTCGCTGGACCTGGACATCCAGCGCGGCGAGTTTCTGAGCCTGCTCGGCCCCTCGGGCTCGGGCAAGACCACCACGCTGATGATGCTGGCGGGGTTTGAGTCCCCAACGGCGGGCGACATCCTGCTCGACGGCAAGCAGATCACCGGCACGCCGCCGCACAAGCGCAACTTTGGAATGGTGTTCCAGAACTACGCGCTGTTCCCGCACCTCACCGTGGGGCAGAACGTGGCTTACCCGCTCACCGTGCGCAAGGTGCCCAAGGCCGAGCAGGCCGAGCGTGTGAAGAAAGCCCTGGACATGGTGCGCCTGACCGGCATGGCCGACCGCCTGCCTGCGCGCCTGTCGGGCGGACAACAGCAGCGCGTGGCCTTGGCGCGGGCGCTGGTGTTCAACCCCCAGCTGGTGCTGATGGACGAGCCCCTGGGCGCGCTGGACAAGCAGCTGCGCGAACACATGCAGATCGAGCTGAAGGAGCTGCACCACCAGCTAGGCGTGACCTTTGTCTACGTAACGCACGACCAGGGCGAAGCCCTGACCATGAGCGACCGCGTCGCCGTTTTCAACGAAGGCGTCATCCAGCAACTGGCCGATGTGGAAACGCTTTACGAGGCGCCATCCAACCGCTTTGTGGCGGGCTTTGTGGGCGACAACACCGTGCTGGCGGGCACGCTGCAAGGCGCGGGCGACGAGTCAGCCATCCAGCTGCCCGGCGGCCACCTGCTCACCGGCGTCAACGTGAACCAGGCGCCCCGGGGTTCGACCGTGCACGCCTGCGTGCGGCCTGAACGCATCGTGCTGCACCCCCATTCGGAATACCCGAAAAGCTCGGCGATTCCGGCCACGGTGGCACGCGCCATTTACTACGGCGACCACCTGCGCCTGATGTGCGACCTCGGACATGGCCAGGAGCCGGCCACCGTGAAACTGGCCCTGACATCGTCGGACGGCAGCCCCCACCCGCAGCCGGGCGATGCCGTCCTGCTGGAGTTTCCACCGGCCTCCACGCGCATCTACGCGGTCTGACCCCTGCCGAGTCCAACCCTGTTTCCTGCTCCTGCGCCTGTTTCTATTACCCATTTCCCCGCTCCCTGTTCCTCCACAACCCAAAGGAAAAACTCCCCATGAAAAAGAGCCTCATCGCCTGCGCCACCCTGGCCGCCTGTTTTGCACTGCCCAGCTTCGCGCAGCAGCAACTCAATGTTGTGAACTTCGGTGGCGCCAACGCCAACGCGCAGAAAAAAGCGTTCTACGAGCCCTACGAAAAGCTGGGCAACAAGATCGTGGCCGTGGAATACAACGGCGAGCAGGCCAAGGTCAAGGCCATGGTCGAGGCCAAGAAAGTGACCTGGGACGTGGTGGAAGTCGAGTCGCCCGACGCAGCGCGTGGCTGCGACGAGGGCCTGTATGAAAAGCTCGACTACAGCAAGATCGTGAGCAAGAGCGACCTGCTGCCGGCCGCTGTGCATGAATGCGCGGTGGGTATCTTCGTGTGGTCCACCGTGATGGCCTACAACGGCGACAAGCTCAAGACGGCCCCCACCAGCTGGGCCGACTTCTGGGACACCAAGAAGATCCCCGGCAAGCGCGGCATGCGCAAGGGTGCGCGCTACAACCTCGAATTCGCGCTGATGGCCGATGGCGTGAAGCCCGCCGACGTGTACAAGGTGCTGGCCACCAAGGACGGCGCCGACCGTGCCTTCAAGAAGCTGACCGAACTCAAGCCCAACATTCAATGGTGGGAAGCCGGTGCCCAGGCGCCGCAGTTCCTGGTGGCGGGCGACGTGGCGCTGACCACCGTCTACAACGGCCGCATTGACGCTGCCAACCGCGAAGGCCGCAACCTCAAGATCTACTGGCCTGGTGGCATCTATGACCTGGACTACTGGGCCATCCCCAAGGGCACGCCCAACAAGGACGCGGCGGTGAAGTTCATTGCTTACACCATGCAGACGGCCAACCAGGCTGCTTACGCGCAGAACATTGCCTATGGCCCTGCCAACACCACGGCCCTGGCCAAGCTGGACAAGAAGGTGCTGGACGACCTGCCCACATCGGCCACCAACGCCAAGGATGCCATTCAGTTCGGCGTGAGCTTCTGGGCCGACCAGGGCGAGGCGCTGGAAAAACGCTTTGCCGCCTGGGCCACCCAGTAAGTAACCCGCACCCTCGGAGCGCAAGACACCATGCAAGCCTCTTCTGCCATCGCCCCCGCCGCCCTTGCGCTGGACACCCAGCCACCCGGCGCGCTGCGCAAGGCACTATCGCGCGCCGAAGCACGGCGCAAGTGGCGGGCCTTTGCCCTGACCCTGCCTCTGCTGGTGTTCTTGCTGCTCACACTGCTGGTCCCCATTGCCGCGCTGCTGCAGCGCGGGGTGGAGAACCCCGAGGTCGCCAACACGCTGCCTGACACCATCGAAGCGCTGCACGGCTGGGACCGCCATGAGGCGCCAGGCCCGGCAGCCTATGCAGCCCTCATGAAAGACCTGGCCCGCCTGCCCGACAGCTCCGACGCCGGGGCCCTGGCGCGCAGGCTCAATTCCGAGGTGCCCGGCGCGCGCTCCATGGTGATGGGCGCCTTCCGCGCCCTGCCCATGCAGGGCACGCCCGAATTCATTCGCGACCAGCTGCTGGCCAAGGACGCACGCTGGGGCGAAGCGCCTTTCTGGCAGGCCATCGCCAAAAATGGCGCACGCTGGACGCCCGACTACCTGCTCGCTTCGGTGGATCTGCAACGCGATGCACTCGGCCAGGTCGAGCGCATGCCCGAGGAACAGCGCGCGTTTGGCGGCATCTTGCTGCGCACCTTTCACATCAGCTTTGTGGTTACGGTGCTGTGCCTGCTGCTGGGCTACCCGCTGGCCTGGTGGCTGGCCTCGCTGCCCGCGCGCCAGGCCAATGTGCTGATGATTCTGGTGCTGGTGCCGTTCTGGACATCGATCCTGGTGCGCGTGGCCGCATGGATCGTGCTGCTGCAGTCCGAAGGCCTGGTAAACCGGGGGTTGATGGGCCTGGGCGCGATTGCAGAACCGTTGCCCCTGCTGTTCAACCGCACGGGCGTGGTGATTGCCATGGTGCACATCCTGCTGCCGTTCATGGTGCTGCCGCTGTACAGCGTGATGAAAAGCGTGCCTCCCACCTACCTTCGCGCAGCGGTGTCGCTGGGCAGCTCGCCCATCGCCGCGTTCTTTCGGGTGTACGTGCCGCAGACCTACCCGGGTGTGGGCGCGGGTGCACTGCTGGTGTTCATCCTCGCCATCGGCTACTACGTCACGCCCGCACTGCTGGGCGGCGCCGACGACCAGATGCTGAGCTATTACATCGCCCGCTACACCAATGTGGAGGTGAACTGGGGCATGGCCTGCGCGCTGGGTGCCCTGCTGCTGGCCGCCACGCTGCTGCTCTATGGCGTGTACCGCCGCATTGGCAAGGCAGAGCTGAGCTTGGGCTAGCCACTTCAAAAGACAGTCACCATGCGCCATCTTCTCCCCCAATTCCCCCTCTACGCCACATTGGCCGACAAGCTCGGCTGGTGGGCGGTGCGCGCCCTGTGTGTGGCCGTGCTGATCTTTTTGCTGGCGCCCATCCTGGTGATGGTGCCGCTATCGTTCTCCGACAGTTCGTTCCTGGCCTACCCCATCCCCGGCTGGTCGCTCAAGTGGTACCGCAATCTGTTCGAGTCGGCCGAATGGGCGCGCGCCACGCGCAATAGCTTCATCGTGGCGCCCGCGGCCACCGTCATCGCCACGGCATTGGGCACGCTGGCGGCGGTGGGGCTGTCACGGGCAGATTTCCGCTTCAAGGGCCTGCTCATGAGCATCCTGATCGCGCCCATGGTGGTGCCGATCATCGTGGTGGGTGTGGCCACCTACCTGTACTTTGCGCCGCTGGGGCTGGCCGACAGCTACTTCGGCCTCATCATCGTGCACGCCGCCCTGGGCGCACCTTTTGTGCTGACCACCGTGCTGGCGACTCTGGCAGGCTTCAACCACAACCTCGTGCGCGCCTCGCTGAGCCTGGGTGAGACGCCGTTCAACACTTTCTTTCGCGTCACGCTGCCCGTGATCGCACCGGGCGTGATCTCCGGCGCACTGTTTGCGTTTGCTACCTCGTTCGATGAGGTGGTGGTCACGCTGTTCCTGGCCGGTGCCGACCAGTCCACACTGCCGCGCCAGATGTTCAACGGCATCCGCGAGAACATCTCGCCCACCATCGCCGCGGTGGCCACGCTGCTCATCCTGTTCACCACCAGCTTGCTGCTGGCGCTGGAGTGGCTGCGCGGTCGCCGTGCTTGATATGCCCCTTGCCGCCCGGGAGTTCACATCGGCGACATGCGGCCGTCGCCCAGGCGGCTGACAATGACCGCTGCCGCTTCGTGCGTGAACCTCGATCTGCCCACGTTTAGCCCCCTTTCTCAAGGACCATCCCATGGACATGAAGACCTCCCCCCTCGCCCAGCTCAACGACCCCAGCCTGCTCAAAACCGACGGCCTCATCAACGGCCAGTGGGTGGCAGGTAGCAGCCGCTTTGATGTGAACGACCCGGCCACGGGCCTCAAGCTGGCCGATGTGGCCAACCTGGGCCCGGCCGACGCCGAGGCCGCGATTGCCGCCGCCAACGCCGCCTGGGGCCCCTGGAAGACCAAGACCGCCAAGGAGCGCAGCATCATCCTGCGCAAGTGGTTTGACCTGCTCATGGCCAATCAGGACGACCTGGGCCGCATCATGACGGCCGAACAAGGCAAACCGCTGGCCGAAGCCAAGGGCGAAGTGGCCTACGGTGCAAGTTTTGTGGAGTGGTTTGCCGAAGAGGCCAAGCGCATCAATGGCGAAACGCTGCCGCAGTTTGACAACAGCCGCCGCCTGCTGGTCCTCAAGCAGCCCATCGGCGTGTGCGCCGCCATCACGCCGTGGAACTTCCCGCTGGCCATGATCACGCGCAAGGTCGCGCCCGCGCTGGCCGCAGGCTGCCCCGTGGTCATCAAACCGGCCGAGCTGACGCCGCTCACCGCCCTGGCCGCCGCCGAGCTGGCCCTGCGTGCAGGCATCCCGGCCGGCGTGTTCAACATCCTGCCCGCCGACAGCGACAACTCCATCGCCATCGGCAAGGTGCTGTGCGCGAGCGACGTGGTGCGCCACATCAGCTTCACGGGCTCCACCGAAGTGGGCCGCATCCTGATGGCGCAGTCCGCCCCCACGGTCAAGAAAATGTCGCTGGAGCTGGGCGGCAACGCGCCCTTCATCGTGTTTGACGACGCCGATATCGACAGCGCCGTGGAAGGCGCCTTTGCCAGCAAGTACCGCAACGCGGGCCAGACCTGTGTGTGCACCAACCGCTTTTACGTGCAGGAAGGCGTGTACGACGAGTTTGTGAAGAAGTTCGCCGCCAAGGTCAAAACGGCCAAGGTGGGCAACGGCTTTGAGGATGGCGTGAACCAGGGCCCGCTGATCGAGGAAGCGGCATTGGAGAAAGTGCAGCGCCATGTGGACGACGCACTGGCCAAGGGCGGCCAGGTGGTTGCTGGGGGCCAACGCCTCAAAAGCCTCGGCTCGGGCCAGTTCTTCGAACCCACGGTGGTCGCCAACGCCACGGCCGACATGCTGTGCGCGCGCGAGGAAACCTTTGGGCCCTTCGCCCCCGTGTTCAAGTTCAAGACCGAGCAGGAAGCGATTGACGCGGCCAACAACACCGAGTTCGGCCTGGCCAGCTACTTCTACAGCCGCGACGTGGGCCGCATCTTCCGCGTGACCGAGGCGCTGGAATACGGCATGGTGGGCGCCAACGTGGGCATTCTGGCCACCGAGCATGTGCCGTTTGGCGGCGTCAAGCAGTCGGGCCTGGGCCGTGAGGGCTCGCACTACGGCATGGACGACTATGTGGAGATCAAGTACCTGTGCCTGGGGGACATTCAGAAATAAGCAGCCCCACAAAATGCTACTTATTTTATAGCCGCTAGCGCTTTACCAATAAGCGCTAGCAGCCAAAATCATTCAAATTCTGGCGGCTGACGGTTGGTGTAGCTCGCGTTGCCCAGCCCCGTGCCCACCGTCAGCACCGCCCAGCGCTTCACGTCCTGCATGAAGGGCATTTCAGACAGGCCCTGCACCACTGCATCGTTGTGCAGGCACACCTGGGTGCGGCCATCGCCAATGTGCGGTAGCCGCTCGCACAGGTCGCGCGGAAGGTGAAAGCGGGTGCTCTCCCAGTTGCCCGGAAGGTTCTGCGTGCCACCGGCCAGCGAGCCGTCTTCCACGATGAGCCCCGGACAGGCCACGCCGATGTAGGGCGCCAGGCGGATCTTCTTTTTCTCGGCATAAGCAATCAGGCCTTCGAGCAGCGTGGCGATGCCTTCGACCAGTTCGTCGCGCCGGGGTTCGTCGTTGGCATGAGCCCATTTCTCGCGGCGCACCACCTCAGCCAGCGAAAGATCGGGGGCGCGGTGCAAATGGGTTTGCACGATTCCGCAGCGCACATTGGTGCCGCCAATGTCCACCGCCAGGATGGCGTCGTAGCTTTGCAGCAGCGCGGGGGGCGCCAGGTGCACCCAGCCAATCAGGCCGCCCTCGTCCGCATGGTGGCGCAGCGTGCGCAGCTCCACGGGCACCTTTTCGGCCTTGAGGATCTTGCGGGTGCAATCGATGGCGCGGCCACCCACCTCGCTCTGGTGAAAGCCCCCGCCGATGATGATGCGCTCCACGCCGCGCCAGGTCTTGTGTTTCAGAAATCGCTGCACCACGTGCGCCAGCTGCATCGCGTAGTCTTCCGACGCGGCTTCGATGGCTTGGGCGGCCACGCCGTCTTTCTCCAGCAACGCATCCAGCTTGTGTTTGCTGAGTTCGCGCGTGGGCTTGGTGCCCATAGGGTCCTTGCCCTCCATGGATGCATAAAGCTTGCGCCAGGCATCGAGCATGTGGCGAAAGGCCGTGCGGCTGGCGACATCCCCCACATAGCCTTCGCCGTCGCTCAACTCGAGGCTATAGCCTTCGATGATGACCGAGGCCAGCCGCATGTCGCCATGTGGCCCGACGATGCCCAGCTCGCGTTGTGCCTTGGCGTCCTTGCCTTCCTGCGCCGTGCTTGGCTTCTTGCTGGCGGCGGGTTTCTGTGCTGAGTCCTTGTCTTTGGAAGCCATTCATTTCCTCACACGATAGTGCCCCTCCAAAGGAGGTCGTTCCAGAATGGTGGCGTGGGTGGCGGCCGCGTGGCGTCAGCAAATGGCTTGACATGCCCTACTGGATGGGCGCGCGCCCATGCCGTCATCCGTGCAGCATGCGCGGTCAAAACAACAGCAAAGGCAAGGACGGGGGGGAGATGATCAGCCGAAGGGGGCTGGAGCGGGTGAAGGGAATCGAACCCTCGTATGAAGCTTGGGAAGCTGCCGTTCTACCATTGAACTACACCCGCCTTCTGTAAGCCGTTGATGGACAACGGTATTTCAGTGAGGCCTGTGAAAACACCGGGTTGGCAGATGCCGCGCCAGAGTTTCATCAGCAGCCGTATTGTAGCCACGCGGCGGCGCGCCCGAAACGGGTTTGGCCAGAGGCTTGCGTCCCGTGTTTGCGCCCCTTCGGCGGGATGCAGACCGAAGGCAGCACAATGGAGCCTTCACAACTACCCGCGAAAGAAGGAAAAGCCCCATGCAACTGAGCGACGACCGCACGCAGGCCACCCTGGCAATCAACAAAACGCTCACAGCGCCAGAGATCGAAAATCTGATTCGTGAGTTGGCCATGTTGCGCTCGCAGATGACGCCTGAAGTCACCCCGGCTCCCCAGGACGGCAATGGGAGCGGGGTCCCGGTGATGTCGCAGGACAACCCCACGCTCGCCATCCAGTACCCGCTGGAAGACGCGCACGTCACCGTGTACCTGCGCAGTATCGGCCTGGGCTGGACCGCATGGCGGCTGCATCCCGACACCCAGCGGGCATTGGCTGAATTCTTCAATTCACGGCTTCCAAAAAGCGCGCCTGCCAAGGGCAAGCCCATTCCGTTTCGCTGATCCTGCCATAGCGAAGCTCCGCTAGCGCCCGCGAGTGTGCGGGCGTTCAGCCGGAGATTGCCGGGTTGCGGAAGCCCCCACGCGCCCGGGTTGGCAAACCGGTGCTGGCACTGGCGCCACCCAGATTGAACTGCGCAATGGCAGACACCATCTGGTGCGCCTGCGTCTGCAGGCTGCTGGCCGCAGCAGCCATTTCTTCCACCAGGGCGGCATTCTGCTGAGTAGTCTGGTCCAGTTGCGTCACTGCCTCTCCCACCTGGCCCACACCGGCGGTCTGCTCGCTGCTGGCAGCGCTGATTTCAGAGACCATGTCGGCCACGCGCTGGATGGAGCTCACGACTTCCTGCATTGTGGTGCCCGCCTGATCGGCCAGCACCGAGCCCTGCTGCACCATGGCGCTGCTGGCGCCGATCAGTTCTTTGATGGCCTTGGCCTCGGCGGCGGTGCGCTGAGCCAGGTTGCGCACTTCAGCAGCCACCACGGCAAAACCCCTGCCTTGCTCGCCAGCACGAGCGGCTTCAACCGCAGCGTTCAGGGCCAGGATGTTGGTCTGGAAAGCAATGCCGTCGATGACGCCAATGATGTCGGCAATCTTCTGGCTGCTGGTGTTGATGTCCTGCATGGTGCTGACCACCTTGGACACCACTTCACCGCCTTGGGCGGCCACGCGGCTGGCGCCCACGGCCAGCTGGTTGGCCTGGCTGGCGCTGTCGGCGTTGTGTCGGATGGTGGCACCCAGCTGCTCCATGCTGGCCGCCGTTTCTTCCAGCGAGCTGGCCTGGCTTTCGGTGCGGCCCGACAGGTCCTGGTTGCCTTGGGCGATTTCGGTGCTGGCTGACGACACGCTTTCGGCACTGGTGCGCACGGTGCTCAGGCTTTCTACCAAGCGGACACGAAAGCCCTCCATGGCCTGGGCCAGGCTGCCGATTTCGTCGCGGGATTTCAGGGTGACTGCGTGGGTCAGGTCGCCCTGCGCCAGGTAACCCAGCGCGGTGCTCAGCTGCTGCACGGGCGCACCGACCAGGCGGCGTGTGGCCACCACCAGTACCACGGTCAGCAGTGCCAGCGCCACCAGCACACCCAGCCACAGCCAGGTGAGCACGCTGCGGGCCTCGCCCATCATTTCAGACTCCGGCGCCTCGGCCACTATGGCCCAGTTCCAGGGCTTGTAGCGCTCCACCGCCACATAACGCGCGGCGGTGTCACCGTCGCCACTGCGGCGCGGCGACCAACTCGATTCAAAATCGCCGGTTTGCTCGATACCCGACAGTGAAGCAAGCCAGGCCTTGGCCTCGTCCACTTTCTCATCGACCTTGAGCGCTGCATTGGCGCCCGTCAAACCAAAAACGTTGCCCCGTGCAGGGCCTGCTGAAATATTGACCGCGTAGACAGCGCCCGTGGCAAACAGCTTCTGGCTCGCCATCACGGTGTTGAGCTTGCCCAGAATGGGGCCGATGTCCGAACCGATGAACAGGATGCCGATGGTGCGGTTGCCTTCGCGGAGGGGTTCATACACCGTCATGTACTCCCGGCCAAACAGATTGGCGCGGCCGATGAAGGTTTTGCCTTCGTTCATCAGTTCGTAGGCGGGGTGCTTGCGGTCCAGAAGGGTCTTGTAGGCGCGGTCTCCGTCCTGCTTCTTGAGCGAAGTGGTCACACGGATGAAGTCGTCGCCCGTGCGCGCGAAGATGGTGGCGACGGCACCCATGCTGTCTTTGGAAAACCGATCCACCACCTCAAAGTCGCCATTGATCGGCACCCCCTGAAATGCGAGCGTGGCCTCGGGCTTACCGTCAGCCCCCGGCGCCTCGCTGAGCGAAAAATTGCCCGGAAAATTGGCCTTGAACAGGGTGAAGTCGCGTTTGGCCTGCTCTTGCGCGGTTTCGTCAAACGTCTGCACCAAGGTGCGCAACTGGGCTGCGTATTGCTGGGCATCGCCGCGCGATAGCCGCCCAAAGTTTTGCCAGAGCAAGGCGCTGACGATACCCATGGTGATGAGCAGCACAAGCAGCAGGCTGAGTAACGCCGCAAGCGACAGCTTGAACGCGACGGAACGGTGTGTGGTGGTGGGGCTCATTGTTGTTTTCTTCTGCAGTTTCCGGGCCCTCTGCCCAGAACAGGTAACCAAGTTACCTTATCTGTGTGTAAAAACAAAACCCAAAGCAATGCCATGCTTTCATGAGGGCCACCCCGCCCTCAACGAGCAAATAACGGTTACTAGTGGTAAACCCTAATCCTCCAAACTCAGCCGCTGCCTGCTCTCAAACATCCGCGGCACACCCAACACCGGGTCTACAAACTCCAGAGACCGCGCCAGCAGTTGCAGAGGGCGCGAGTAGTCTCCTTCGGGAGGATCGTTGACCACCGGATAGAACGGGTCGTTGCGCAGGGGCAGGCCCAACGCGGCCATGTGTACGCGCAGTTGGTGCCGTTTGCCGGTGATCGGCATGAGGCGGTACCGGGCCCAGGCGCCAGACCTTGCCACCTCCAGCATCTGCATCTGCGTGTGGCTGTTGGGCTCGCCGGGCACTTCCTGCATGCGAAAGAACTGAGGGCTTTCCTCCAGGCGGCTCATGTGTTCGCGCGGGAACGCGAGGTCTTCGCGCCACGGCGCAATCGCGTCGTAGTGTTTGGTGATCTGCTTGTCACGGAACAGCGCCTGGTAGGCCCCGCGTGTGCGCTGCTGCACCGACAGCAGCACCAGCCCCGCCGTGTCCCGGTCGATGCGGTGCAGGGGCGACAGTTCAGGCAACCCCAGCTGGCGCTTGAGGCGCACCAGCAGTGTGTTGTGCAGATAACGGCCCGAAGGTGTCACGGGCATGAAATGAGGCTTGTCGGCCACCACGAGGTGCTCGTCCTGGTACAGCACCGTTTCTGTGAAAGGCAGTGCGGGCTCTGCGGGCAGGCTGCGGTAGTAGTACACGCGCAAGCTGCCTTCAAACGGCCGCCCGGGCGACACGGGCTCCCCGCGTTCGTCCACCACATCCCCCGCCTGCATACGCTGCAGCCATTCGTCGCGGGTCACGACGGGCAGACGCTGCGCCAGAAAGTCCAGCATGCTGCCCTGCCCCTGGCTGGGCAGCACCACGCAGCTGGGGCCCACGCCATCGCGCATGGGCGGGGCGTGGGGGTGGTGGGGGTTGTGCATGGTGCGCGGATTTTAGGGCGCGGCAGCACCGTTTTCCGCCTGTAGGACAAGGGCGGCAGTTGCGCCTGCACTGCCACTGGGCGCGCCAATGCGGGCTAGCATGAACCCAGGAGGCTCGGTGCCGCATGAGCAAACGAGGCCCCCCTGTCCCGTGCAGCATGGCTGTTCTGCGGCATGCGGCCATAACCCATACACCCTTCATGCCGTCACCTACCACGCCTTCTGCCGATCTTCCCCGCCCTGCCGCGTCCACCGGCCACCCCGCACCCGCCTCGGGGGTTGGTCGACGTGTAGCACGGTGGTTGCTGGTGGCCCTGGGTGTAGTGGCCGCGCTGCTGGTGCTGCTCGGCGCCTTGCTGGCCGTGATCGACTGGAACCGTGCAAAACCCTGGGTCAACGAAAAAGTCAGCGAAGCCACGGGCAGGCACTTTGCGATTGAGGGCGAATTGTCGGCAGCCTGGCACTGGCCCCAACCCCTGGAGGAAGGATGGCGACGATGGATACCTGGCGTCACCGTCCAGGCCGAGCGCCTGGTGATGGACCAGCCGGCGGGGTTCATCCCCCCCTTCCAGCGTGCCGATGGCAAAACGCCTCCCAAGGACAACGCCGATCTGCCGGAAGCGCCCGCCATGGCCCGCATCGGCAGCGCCACCGCCACGGTGCGCCTGCTGCCGCTGCTGGGGCGGCATCTGTCGATCGACACCGTGGCACTCACCAGCCCCCAGGTGGCGCTGGCCCGCACCGCCGATGGCACCAACAACTGGACCTTTGAGCGCAAGGACGGCCCCAGGAGCGGGTGGAGCTTCGATGTAGACCGGCTCGTGCTCAAGCAGGGCGTGTTGGCCTATGCCGATGGCATGAAAGACCTGGACCTGCAGGCGCGCATTGACACAACGGAGCCCATTGCCCCCCCCAGCCCACCCGGCAGCCCGGCCGCCAAGGCTTCCACCAGCGCCGCCAGTGGCACAGCACCGACTGCAGCTGTCGCGGCCCCCGGCACATCCTCCCAGGGGGCGATGCCCTATGGCCTGCGCTTTGAACTGCAAGGCCGCTATGCCAAGGCCCAGATCAAGGGACAGGGGCGCGCGGGCCAGGTCATCAGCCTGCGCAACAAGGTGGTGAACTATCCGCTGCAGATTGATGCCAGCGCGGGCAGCGTGGCACTGTCGGCTGAAGGGGTGCTGGCCAACCCCGGGGAGCTCTCGGGGCTGGATTTTCAGGTGTTCCTCCAGGGCGGCAGCATGGCCGATCTGTACGACCTGACCGGGCTGGTGCTGCCCAACACCCCGGCGTTTGAAACGCGCGGACGGCTGACCGGGAGCCTGGAACCCGAACGCGCGGTGTGGGAGTACAACGATTTTCGCGGCAAGGTGGGTCAGAGTGATCTGCAGGGGTCGCTGAAATACACCTCGGGCAAACCGCGCCCCCGGCTCACCGGCACCATGACATCGAACCAGCTGCGCCTGGCAGACCTGGGGCCGACGCTGGGCACCCGCGTGTCCGGCAACACGCAACGCACCCGCAGCCAGGGTGGCAAGGTGCTGCCGGATTCGCAATTTGCGGCCGAGCGGTGGAATGCCATGGACATGGACATCGTGTTCAAGGGCCGCCACATCATCCGCCCCGAGAGCCTGCCGCTGCAGGACCTGAGCACACGCGCCGTAATGGAAAACGCGCAGCTCAGACTGGCGCCCCTCACGTTTGGCGTGGCAGAAGGCAAGATCGAATCGCAGGTCACCATCGATGGCCGCAGCGCCCCCCTCAAGGCCCAGATACGCGGCACCGTGCAGGGACTGCAGTTGTCGGCCCTGTTCCCCAAGGTGCAGCTCATGAAGAAAAGTTTTGGCCGCATGGACGGAGCCATTGCCCTGGAGAGCACCGGCAACAGCATGGCCGTACTGCTGGGCCACGGCACGGGCGAGATGCGCCTGTATGTGCGCGAGGGCACGCTGAGCAAGCAGATGCTGGACCTGGCCGCGCTCAACGTGGGCAGCATCGTCGTGGGCAAGCTCTTTGGCGAAAACAAGGAAGTGCACCTGCGCTGTGCGGTGGCCGACTTCATGGTGGTGGATGGCTTGGCAACCGCCCGCGTCGTGAAAATGAGTACCGACGATGCTGTGGTGGAGGCCACGGGCACCATCGACCTGGGCACCGAGGCACTGGACCTGCGCATCAAACCCGAATCCTTGCAATGGAAGTTCTTTTCGCTGCGTTCACCCCTGTATGTGAGGGGCACGTTTGGCAACCCGGATGTGGGCGTCGAGGCCGGACCGCTGCTGCTGCGCGCAGGCGCGGCGGTGGTGGCTGCCGTGGTGGCCCCCGCCGCGCTGGCCCTGGTGCCCATCACCGTGCCGGCAGCAGACGACGACACCCATTGCAAGCCGCTGCTGAACCTGGCCCAGCAGCCTGTTAAGCCCGGAGTCCAGGGGGCAGCCGGCACGGCCTCGCAGCCTGCACGGCAGGCCGCCAGCAAGGCAGACCCTTCGCGCTGATTCACAGCGACTGCAACGATTGCGAGCGCGGAATAATCGCGCCATGAAAATTGCAAAGATTCTGGGCCTCACCCTGCTGGCCGTGCTGGTGGCGGGCCTGTTACTGCCAGAGCGCATCCAGATCCCTGTGGCCAGGGCATCGGCGAAGGACTGGAATCCAAAGTCCTTCTGGTTCGAGCCCTGGGGCAGCTCGGGCGTGCACAAGGGTATCGACATCTTTGGCAAGACCGGCACGCCTGTGCTGAGCACTACGGATGGCGTCGTGCTGTTCACGGGGGAGATCGCCAAAGGCGGCAAGGTGGTGCTGGTGCTCGGGCCGCGCTGGCGGCTGCATTACTTTGCGCACCTGGACTCGATCGGCACAGACGCCTTGTCCTTCGTGGCGTCTGGGGAGGCGATTGGCACGCTGGGCGCCAGCGGCAACGCGCACGGCAAGCCGCCACACCTGCACTATTCCATCGTGCGAACGCTGCCCGCGCCGTGGAAGGTGGATGGCGCTACGCAGGGCGTCAAAAAAGCGTTTTTCATCGACCCCCACGCTTATCTGCTGGAGCAGTGACCGCAAGGGAGTCAGGAGGAAGACCCGAAGCGGCTCAGCAGGTCAGTGAAAGTCCCGGCTGCCCTGCAGCGCCTGGGCCATGCGACCGAGCAGCGGTGTCAAGTCCTTGAAGCGCTGGGCCACCAGGTGGCGCACTACCGACGCTGATGGCGCCGACGGCGCATCGGCCCCCTCCCCCTCGGGCACGCTGCACTGCCACACGCCCTCCACCGCCAGCAGTTGCGACCTGAGCAGCGCATTGCGCCAGGTCTCCACCAGCGCAGGCCACACGATCACGTTGACGGGGCCCGTCTCGTCCTCCAGCGTGACGAACATCGTGCCTTTGGCCGTGCCGGGGCGCTGGCGCACGGTGACGATGCCGCAGGCGCGCACCTTGCGGCCATGAGGCACGGTGTTCAACTGCAGCGCGGTCTGCAGCCGCCAGCGCGCAAGGCGCGGGCGCAGCAGGGCCAGCGGGTGGCGGCGCAGTGTGAGGCCGGTGGCGGCGTAGTCGAAAAGAATCTCTTCGCCCTCGGGCGCGGCGAGCAGTTGCAGGGGCGCTTCGTGCACGGGCACATCGCGCAGCAGGGGCGGTGCAGTGTGCTGCGCGGCCGCCTCCCACATCTGCTGGCGCCGGTGGCCTGACAGGCCCGTCAGCGCATCGGCTGCAGCGAGCGCCTGTAGGTCTTGCTGGCTCAGCTGTGCGCGCAGGGCCAGGTCTTCGGTGTTGGCAAAGGCAGGGCCTGTAGCGCGGGCCTCTACCAGTCGTTCGGCAGCATCTTTGTGCAGGCTGCCCACCAGCCGCAAGCCCAGGCGCACAGCGGGCTGCGGCAGTGGCGGCACGCCCAGCCCCCGCGCAGGTCTCAGCGGCTCTGGTGTGCCCTCCAGCGTGCAGTCGATGTCGCTGCAGGTCACGTCAATGGGCAGCACACGCACGCCGTGGCGGCGCGCATCCTGCACCAGTTGCGAGGCGGTGTAAAAACCCATGGGCAACGAATTGAGCAGCGCGGCCAGAAAACACGCAGGCTCATGGCATTTGAGCCAGCTGCTGGCATAGGCCAGCAAGGCAAAGCTGTGGGCGTGGCTTTCAGGAAAGCCATATTCGCCAAAGCCCAGCATCTGCTGGAAGATGGCCTGGGCAAACTCGGTGCGGTAACCACGCGCTTCCATGCCTCCGACCAGTGGGCGCTCGAACCGGTGCACGCCGCCCTTGCGCTTCCAGGCCGCCATCGACCGGCGCAGATCGTCAGCCATACCCGCAGAGAACCCGGCCGCCACCATGGCGATCTGCATCACCTGCTCCTGAAAAATCGGCACGCCCAGCGTGCGCGCCAGGGCCGCTTCCAGTTCGGGCTTCTCCAATTGCAGTGGCTCGCCCCTGCGCCTGCGTTCGCGCGCCTGCAGATAGGGGTGCACCATGCCACCCTGAATAGGCCCAGGCCGCACAATCGCCACCTCCACCACCAGGTCGTAGAACTCGCGCGGCCGCAGGCGCGGCAGCATGCTCATCTGCGCGCGGCTTTCGATCTGGAACACGCCCACGGTGTCGGCGGCGCAGATCATGTCGTAGGTGGCGGGGTCTTCGCGCGGAATGCCCTGGAGGTCCCAGCGCTCACCGCGCAAGGCTTCGCGCAAATTCAGGCAGCGGCGCAGCGCGCTGAGCATGCCAAGGGCCAGCACATCGACCTTGAGCAGGCCCATGGTGTCCAGGTCGTCCTTGTCCCACTGGATGACCGATCGGTGCTCCATGCTCGCGGGCTCCACCGGCACCAGGCGCGTGAGCTTGCCCTGCGTGAGCACAAAGCCGCCCACATGCTGGCTCAGGTGGCGCGGAAAGCCTTTGAGGTCCGCCGCCAGTTCCAGCCACAGCTGGGCCGTGTGCCGGTGCAGCGGCACGCCCAGGCCTTGGGCCAGTTCCTGCAAACGGTCAGTTGCGAACTGCTCGTCAAACCAGTGGTGGTCCTTGGCAAAGGCATCGACCAAGGACGGCGCCACGCCCAGCGCCTTGCCCACATCGCGCAGCGCGCTGCGCGTGCGGTAGGTGGTGACCACGGCCGCGATGGCGGCGCGCTCGCGGCCGTATTTTTCGTAGATGTACTGGATGACCTCCTCGCGCCGGTCGTGCTCGAAGTCCACGTCGATGTCGGGCGGCTCCTTGCGCTCCTTGCTGATAAAGCGCTCGAACAGCAGGTGTGAGTTTTCGGGCGGCACGGCCGTGATGCCCAGCATGTAGCAGACCACCGAATTCGCGGCCGAGCCACGCCCCTGGCACAGGATGCCCTGGCTGCGCGCGTAGCGCACGATATCGTGCACCGTGAGAAAGTACATCTCGTACTGGCAGTGTGCGATCAGGTCCAGCTCTTTGCGGATCTGCGCCTGCACCTTCTGTGGCGCGCCCTGCGGGTAAACGCCTTGCACGCCCACCTGCACCAGCCAGGCCAGGGCCTGCGCGGGGGTCATGCCAGCGGGCACGGTCTCCAGCGGGTACTGGTACTTGATTTCGTCCAGGGTGAACGTGCAGCGCCCCGCCACGGTGAGCGTGGCGTCCAGCAACTCGGGCGGGTAGATGCCCGCCAGCCGCACGCGCCGGCGCAGATGGCGCTCGGCATTGGGCTGCAGCGCAAACCCGCATTCGCCCACGCTGCGGCCCAGGCGTACGGCGGTGATCACATCCTGCAGCGGCTTGCGCGAACGGGCGTGCATGTGCACATCGCCCGCTGCCACCAGCGGCAAGCCCAGCGCCGCACCCACACGCTGCAGCGTGGCCAGCCACAGGCTGTCGTCCGGGGCCAGGTGCAGTTCGACCGCCAGCCAGATATGGCCATCAAAATATGAGTCAAATTGGCCTCTAGCGCTGGATAGACAAGCGCCAACAGCTATCAAATCAGAAGCATCAAAGCGTTGCCGGATAGGCGCCAGCAGCAACTCGCACCCTTGCAGCAATCCCCAGGGGCTGCGCGGGCCCACGTGGTACTGCCCCTTGGATGCGACCGCACGGGCCGCGGTGATGAACTCACACAGGTTGCCCCAGCCCTCGGCATCGCGCGCCAGGGCCACCAGCCGCAGGTCGTCACCCCACAAAAACTCGCTGCCCACGATGAGGTGCAAACCACATTCCTTGGCGGCCTCCCAGGCGCGCACCACACCCGCCACCGAGCATTCGTCCGTCAGCGCGAGGGCCTGGTAGCCCAGCGCCAGCGCGCGCTTCACGAGTTCCTGTGGATGCGATGCACCACGCTGGAAGCTGAAGTTGGACAGGCAGTGCAGCTCGGCATAGCCCGGCAGCACGGTGGCTGATGCAGGCGATGCAGAGGAAGGTGTCAGGCCCATGGAGCCTCCGCAGACATCACCCAAACACCCCATGCAGGAACCAGCGATGGGGCCGCACGGCGGCTGGGGTGCCGTCCGACACGGACGGCACCGGCGCCAGACGCTCGCGGAACACCCACACCAGCCCCGCCACATCGTTGTGCGCCACAAAGTAGTCGCGCAAGGCCAGGGCACCTTCACCGGGGGCCGGGCCTGCGCCCTCCCCGACCGCAGACCACCAGCCCGCTTCAAAGCGGTGGGGCCCGGCCAACAGTCGCAGCAGGCCGTGGTGGCAGGGGCGGTTGCCCTGCACCGCCAGCCGCCGGGGCGGATTCAGCAGCCAGGTGGGCAGCAGCAGGGCATCGGGGGCTGCATCCAGCGCCGTCTTGGCAACACTGACGGAGGCATTCCGGGCTGCAGCGTGCTTTGCGGCCGCCGCCGTCACGCGCAGCACCTCGGCCGCCGGGCGCCATTGCTGCATGCATTCGGGGCGGTGGTCGGCCTGCAGCACCGGGGCCTGCACATGGTCTGCTCCCAGCCGGGCTGACAGGCGCTCCAGCAACTGGTGCAAAGCCTCGCCCTGGGCGCCAGCAGGGTCTGCGCCGCCCAGATGGTCAGGCGGCAGCAGGCTCGCACTGCGGTGTGGCAGCGGGGCCGCCTCCAGCAAACGCAGCGTGATCTGATTGACCGGCGCGGCCAGCGTGGTGCGCGCCAGATTTTCAGACAACAGGCGCCGCAGGTGCCCCATGTCCTGCGTGGCCTGCGCCGTGCGCACCTGCAGCGCCTGCGTGGGGGCGATGGCCACACCATCGATGCGCCGCAGGTCATGGCGCCAGGCCAGCTCCAGGCCCAGCACGCCCTGCTGCCGCGCTTGCAGCCAGCCTTGCAAGGCCGTGAGGCAGCGGCTGGCGCTCCAGAGC
The DNA here is from genome assembly GCF_013376875.1 of Acidovorax sp. JMULE5. GTDB lineage: Bacteria > Pseudomonadota > Gammaproteobacteria > Burkholderiales > Burkholderiaceae_C > Acidovorax > Acidovorax facilis. The sequence goes on along the minus strand of NZ_CP035951.1, from coordinate 778,009 downwards.
AGCGCATCGGCCGACTCTGCCAGCGCAGGCAACTCGCCCGTCAGCACAAACTGCTCGGGCAGCTCCAGCCAGGCGTGGGCCTCGGGGGCATCCCCCAAGGCCTGGTCCAGCACCCGCAGCACCGCCGCACCAAAACGCCGCGACACCCCGGCGCGAGGCAGCGCCCGCAGTGCCCCCCAGGTGCGGCAGCCCATGCGCTCCAGGCTGGCCACATGCGGGCGCAAGGCTGTGAGTGTGTGCAGAGGCAGGCTCAGCGGGCCCTGTGCAGGGAGAGCCTGCCCCGCCAACGCCATACGCAGCCGGGCCTGCGCCACCAGGGCGGTGGGGCCACTGCCCCAGATCACGGGTTCACCCGTCGGTTGTGCGCCCACCACCGTCTCTTCTCCTGCTGGCCCACACTCGCCAGCGACCTGGGCAGCGGGGGGGGTAGAGCCCCTGGCAGATGCCCCGGCCCAGACCCAGGCCTGCAGCACCTGGGCCAGCAGCACTTCGCGCCCGCCCCACAGCCGCTCGGTGGTGGACACCTCCAGCAGCACGGCCTCTGCATCCACCAGTGCCACACGCGGGGTAAAACGCAGGGCCCACCAGCCTGCCGCAGCGGTGTGCACAACCCCTGCAGGCGGTGCGGATGCCTCATCGCACCAGGGCAATGGCAGCGCGATCCAGTGCATGCACCCTCCCCTCTGGCCCCGCCCCCAACGGCACCAGCGGCTCCAATGAAGGGCGCATGGGCAACGCCCCCGATGCCTTGGCTGCCGCCGCAAGGCGACCTGCCACCAAGGTACTGCCAGCATCCACCTGCGCTGCACGCCGTCGCCCGGCCTGGGCCGCCAGCACCTGCGCCAGCCGGGGATGACAGCCCGGCAGATCCAGCCCTTGCGCCAGGGGCGGCCCCCGGCGCTTGAGAATGTGCACCTGCATCCCGGGGACTGTGCATACACCTCCCGGCATGGCCATCCCCTGCACCTGTAGCCGCAGCAAGGCTGGTGAGGCCTGCGCCGCAGCACTGGCCGGGCGAAACACCCATAGCAGTTGACGTTGCTGCGCTGCTGCCAGTTGCAGCCTGCGCAGGGCTGCAGGCTGCACCTGCGGCAGCCAGGCCATCACGGCCAGAACCTCCCGGCAACGCAACGCCTGCTCTGCCGCCCAGAGCGCAGCGGCGGCATCGGCCCGCACCACACACAGCCGCTCGGCTGACAAGCCCTGGGCCTGCAGCGCCGGTCCAAAAGGCTCGCAAGGCGGCGCTACCACCACCACCGCCCCCGAGCGCGGGGCAGTGGCCTGTACCAGGGCGGGCAGCACCAGTTGCCATTCGTGCAGGCCCGCCAGGGGCTGCAGCACCTCGCTCAGCGCCCCCACCGGCCAGCCCCCACCGGGCAACTGCGCATCCAGAGAACCATAACCGGTGGACTGCACCTGCAACTGGCCCGCACCCAATGCGTCCGCATGCCAGACACCGGGCACGGTCAATGGCAGATCGGACGCGACAACCCCCAGGGAGTGGCGTAGCGCAGGCATGGCGAAGACGAGAAGAACAATATGAATACTGTAAATATAACCAGTATTTCGAGCAGCGGGGCAACTGGCGGAGAAGACTTTGGGGTGAGGGGCTTTTGGAGGCAACGCGTCCCAGGTCCTATAAAACTGGGCCAACGCACACCACGCTCCCTACAATGGGCAGGACAAAAAGAGAGGGTCCGTTGAATGAAAACAATCCAATCGGCAGCAGTCGCCCTGTTGCTGCTCCTGTCCGGCAACACGTTCGCGGCCTATACGCTCTACTTTTTTGAAAGCGGTGGCAATGTGGTCGCCAGTGGCAGTGGCAGCCTGAATCTGGGGGCCCTCTCGCCTGCGGGCAGCGGGCCTCTGTCCCCCGGGGTCATTGCTTCGGCTGGGTTGGTCTTCACCGGCACGGCTGGCACCGTGGACGCGTACCTGGGGATATCCGGCCCACCAGCGTTCGGAGGCGGAGGCCCTGTCGGGGCGAATGCAGGATCTGGCGACATGGTGGGCCTGGACAGCACAGGGCCCGGTTTCGTCTTCGCCCCGACAGGTTACGTCTCGGGCTCTGCGCTCACGTCCTCGGCCACCTGGACTGCGACCTCGCTGGCCAGCCTGGGACTCACACCGGGCACCTATCTCTGGACCTGGGGCACGGGCCCGACAGCGGATTCATTCACGGTCCACATCGGCATCGCGCCGCCAGCATCCATTCCGACGCTGTCTGAATGGGGGCTGCTGGTCCTCGCGGTGCTCATGGCGGGCTGGGCGATGCACCATCGGTTCTGGCAGCGAAGCCGGGTGGGCTGACCACCCTTTTCAAAGCTTCCGCACTGCCCAATCACACCAATCCGCCACCGCTGCATCCGCAGGGGTGGCGCGGTCTGCCAGTTGTGGCCAGCGGCGATAGCTGGCATTCACAATACTTTGCAGCTGCCACAGCGCCTCGCGCCCCACCAGCGCCACTTCAGCCATCCCAATAGCATCGCCCTGCAACTGGGCCATGAGTTCACCCTGCTGCCGAGGGTGTGAACCGGCCTCCAGCAAGGCTTTTTGCAAAGCCAGCAGCCGTGCATCGAGGAACACAAAGGCGCTTCCCGGCAGTGCCTTGACACTGGTTTCGGGAGGCAGTGCGGTCTTGAGCTGATCCCAGCATTCAAAAGCTTCGGCCAGCAGGTCGATCTGGCGCGAGGCATCGTTGCCCAGCGGCATGAGGGCAGATTCCCGGGCGACTTCTTCCTGCAGCAGGGGCAGGATGTGCGCCACCAGGGCCGATGGAAATTTGCGATGGTTCAGCCGCAGCACCAGCGACAGGCGCTGCGCGGGCATGTCGTCGTATTTTTCATAGAACGCCGCCACCACCTCGGCCAGCAACAGGATGCGGCCCAGGACAGAGATGTCCGCACCGGCAAGGCCACGCGGGTAGCCGCTGCCATCCATGCGCTCGTGGTGTTCCAGCACCGCCACATCCACAGCCCGGGGATAGACCTGGGTATCGCGGATCATGAGCATGGCGGTGATGGGGTGCGCCACCAGATGCTTGCGCTGAACACCAACGACCTTGTGGTCGGGATCGTCCCAGGCCGGATCCATGTGCAGCACACCCAGATCGTGCAGCAAGGCTGCTGCCGCAAGATGGGCGCAGTCGCGCTCAGCAAGACCGCTTTTGATGCCCAGAAACACGGCCACCGCCATCATCTGCAGGCTGTGTTGAAACAGTCCGGGCCGCTGATCGCGCATCACGGTGAGCTTGCAGGCCATGGATGGAGGCAAGGGCAGCGAGCGCAGCGGCGCCAGCAGCCGGGCCGCCGAGCCGAGGGCTTCTGCCAGCAGGCTGGGCAGCACCTCCTGTTCGCTCATGGCCTGCCCCGCCGCGAGCAAAGCGGGTACGTCCACGGGATTCTCGATGGACAGATGGCGGTCAATGGGCTCGCGCAGCTTGTGCTGCACCAGGCGGTCATACAGGCGGCTGTCGATGCGCGCGCCTTTTTCGACCAGCTTGATACCTTTGTCGGTGTAAATGGCTGCGTCAGCAACCACCGTACGCCGGTCAGCCATGTCGGTCAACGCGCGCAAGTAGTGGGGGCTGTCCGAAGTGTCGATGCCCGCAGGCGCAAGGGTGTCCGTCATGCAGAAAACAAAAGCATATTCAGGACTATAGGGCGTTCCCCCGAGGGGCATCCACGAAAAATACCCGGGCCCCACACAGTCTTGAGCCAGATCAAGGCCCAGTCGCCGCCCCCCCCCGTGTTTCACAAGGCCGGGAGACTTCCCTGCACGCCATTCACCACCCGATTCAGCCCGTCCTGCAGCTATGGATCACCATTCCGGATAAACGCTTCATTCATTGCATGCAAAAGCGGTTCAATCCTTCTTTTCAGGCTAAAAATTTGGGTAAACCCTGAAATTCTCTGGCGGCATTGTTTCCAATACTGGAACAGTTAGTTTGCGACTCGGTGGTTTTTCTTTGGACTTCACCCGCGTACAGTTCAACCCATCGATGAGCCGAACCCGCAAGGCGACTCACCGAACCCGGTTCAGGAATGGTTTTTTGACCCGGCTTTTTTGAGACGCTTTTTAACTTCCAAGGATTTTCATCATGAACAACACCGCCCGCTTCCTCTCCATCGCTGCCGTTGCCGCTTTCGCCTCTTTCGGCGCACAGGCTGACGAAGCCGATGCTTCGCAATTCGCGACCAAATTTGAAACCAACCGCACCCGCGCTGAAGTGCAGGCAGAAGCCGCCAGCGTTGCCCAGACCCGCTCCATCGAGCCAGCAGGCTCGCGTGTGTTGACCTACACGTCCACGGCTGACCGCGCTGCCGTGCGTGCCCAGGCTGCCGAAGCCCTGCGCGCTGGCCAGATCCCTTCGGGTGAGCGTGGTTGATTCTTGTTGAATCCACGGTTCACACGTTTTCGTATTGCCAAGTACCTCGTCCCTACTTTTGAATTTCACTGGAGTTTCACCATGAACAAGTCTGTCCGTTTCCTCTCTATCGCCGCTGTTGCCGCTTTCACTGCTTTCGGCGCCCACGCTGATGAAGCCGATGGTTCGCAATTTGCCCTGAAGTTCGACACGAACCGCACCCGTGCCGAAGTGGCCGCTGAAGCCGCTACCGTGGCCCAGACCCGCAGCATCGAGCCCGCTGGTTCGCGTGTGGTGACCTACACGTCCACGGCTGACCGCGCTGCTGTGCGCGCCCAGGCTGCTGAAGCCCTGCGCACTGGCAAGATCCCTTCGGGCGAATTCAGCGCCATGTAATTCGCGCGGCAGGTACTGCGGTCGTTTTCACGGCTGCAGCCCGATGCTGAAAGCAAAAGGCCGAGGCCCCTCACGGAGCCTCGGCCTTTTTTGCGTTTGAGGAACGCCCCCAACAACGGTCAAGGAATCAGCGTCACGCCCGTTTTGGCTTGCAGGGCATCCAACGTCACGCCCGGAGCCAGTTCCACCACCTTCAGGCCTTGGGGGGTGACGTCCATCACCGCCAGGTCGGTGATGATGCGGTCGACCACGCCCACGCCCGTCAGCGGCAGCGTGCACTGGGGCAGGATCTTCAGGTCTTCGGTGCCGTCCTTCTTCTTGGCAACGTGTTCCATGAGCACGATCACGCGCTTGACACCCGCCACCAGGTCCATCGCGCCGCCCATGCCCTTGACCATCTTCCCGGGGATCATCCAGTTGGCCAGATCGCCCTTTTCGCTGACCTGCATGGCGCCCAGGATGGACAGGTTAATCTTGCCGCCACGGATCATGGCAAAGCTGTCATGGCTGCCAAAGATGGACGAGCCCTTGATGGTGGTCACGGTCTGCTTGCCAGCGTTGATCAGGTCCGCATCCACCTCATCTTCGTTGGGGAACGGGCCGATGCCGAGCATGCCGTTTTCGGACTGCAGCCACACTTCCTTGTCGGCGGGCACGAAATTGGCCACCAGCGTAGGGATGCCAATACCCAGATTCACGTAAAAGCCGTCTTCGAGCTCATGGGCGGCACGCGCCGCCATTTGGTCTTGACTCCACGACATATGTATTTCTCCAGCTTGTTCGGTGACGGCAGGCTTGCACGCCTGCTTTTCGATAAACGCAGGCTTAAACGCCCGCCTTCTCAGTGATGGTGCGCTTTTCGATGCGCTTTTCCGGGTTCGGGTTGTGCACGATGCGGTGCACATAGATGCCGGGCAGATGGATCTGGTCCGGCACCATGGCACCGGTTTCCACCACCTCTTCCACTTCAACGATGCAGACCTTGCCGGCCATGGCAGCGGCAGGATTGAAGTTACGGGCCGTCAGACGGAACTGCAGGTTGCCCGACTTGTCGGCGCGGTGCGCCTTGACCAGCGCCACCTCAGGCACCAGCGAGCGTTCCATCACATAGGTTTCGCCGTCGAACTCGCGCAGTTCCTTGCCCTCGGCCACGATGGTGCCAACACCCGTCTTGGTAAAGAAGGCCGGGATGCCCGCGCCGCCTGCACGCAGCTTCTCGGCCAGCGTGCCCTGGGGCGTGAACTCCAGCTCCAGCTCGCCGGCCAGGTATTGGCGCTCGAACTCCTTGTTTTCGCCCACGTAGGACGAAATCATCTTCTTGATCTGGCGGGTTTCCAGCAGCTTGCCCAGGCCAAAGCCATCAACACCTGCGTTGTTGGAAATCACGGTGAGGTTCTTGACGCCGGAATCGCGCAAGGCGTCGATCAGCGCTTCAGGAATGCCACACAAACCGAAACCACCCACAGCCATGAGCTGGCCGTCTGCAACCACGCCCTTGAGGGCCTCAGCTGCGGAGGGGAATAACTTGTTCACCACGATCTCCTTGTGAATTTGGATGCGCTACGATACTACGTACCCGATTAAGTAGTATCCCGTAAAGACTTGCACTATGGACGTTGCCAATGGACGTTGATTACCGACTCGCTTTTGACATGGCCCCCGTGGGCCTGGTGCTGTCGCGCAACCGCACCATGGTCGATTGCAACCGGCATGTGTGCGAGATGTTCGGCGCCTCGCGCGAGGTGCTCATCGGTCAGTCGTTCCAGATACTTTATCCAAGCGCCGACGAATACGAGCGCCTTGGCGCGCACATGGAACCTATCCTGAACGCCAAGGGCCACTACGCCGACAACCGCATCATGAAGCGTGCCAACGGCGAGGTCTTCTGGTGCCATGTGTCAGGCCGTGCACTCAACCGAGATGCCCCGCATGAATCAGGCATCTGGAGCTTTGAAGACCTGAGTTCGCAACGCCCCGTGAAGGCCGAGTTGACAGGCCGCGAACGCGAGGTGGCCGCGCGCCTGTTGGAGGGACTGACTTCCAAGGAGATCGGTCGGGCCCTGGAGATCAGCCACCGCACGGTGGAGATTTACCGGGCACGCCTCATGCGCAAGTACAACGCATCCACCGCTGCCGACCTAGTACACAAATTGCTCGCTGGTTGAGCCCTACTTCGGGCCGTCGATCACATCAGCAGCTGTGCGAAAAGCCTCGACTGCCGTCGGCAGGCCGCAGTAGATGCTGGCGTGCAGCAACACTTCCTGGATCTCTGCCGCTGTAGCGCCGTTGTTGAGCGCGCCGCGCACGTGGCCCTTAAGCTCATGCTGCTTGCCCAGCGCGGTAAGAAACGCCACCGTGATCAAGCTGCGCGTCTTCATGTCCAGCCCTGGCCGCTGCCATACATCGCCCCAGGCATTGCGGGTGATGAACTCCTGGATCGGCTGGGTGAACGCCGTGGCATTGCCAAAGGCATTGGCGACAAAGTCCTCGCCCATGACCTGCTTGCGTGTGGCCAGACCTTTGTCGAAGTCCTTGGTGGATGGGAGTTGTTGTGTCATGCGGGCTCTCCGGTTCAGTTGGGGCCGCCATCGTAGCCGCAGCGCCTGCACGAAAAACACAAAGCCACCTGCCATGCCCCGCGAAGGGCCAGGCAGGTGGCTTTGTCAAAGTGCTAAGCCCCAGGTTTACGCTGCCGCGAGATCAAAGCGATCCAGGTTCATCACCTTGGTCCAGGCGCGGGCGAAGTCCTGCACAAACACGGCCTGGGCATCGCTGCTGGCATAGACCTCGGCCAGCGCACGGAGCACGGAATTCGAGCCAAACACGAGGTCGACCACGGTGCCGGTCCATTTCTTGGCGCCTGTGCTGCGGTCCACCCCTTCCAGCACACCGGTTGCGCTAGCTGACTTCTGCCATTGGGTGCGCATGTCGAGCAGGTTCACAAAGAAGTCATTGCTCAACGTTTCCGGGCGCTGCGTGAAAGCTCCGTGAGGCGCCTGGCCCATGTTGGCACCCAGTACCCGCAAACCGCCGACCAGCACCGTCATCTCTGGCGCAGTCAAGGTCAGCTGGTTCGCGCGGTCAATCAGCAGTTCGGCCACAGCGCCCTCCAGCCCGGGGCGCACGTAGTTGCGAAAGCCATCGGCCACGGGCTCCATCACTTCGAACGATGGCACATCGGTTTGCTCCTGCGAGGCGTCGGTGCGGCCGGGGGTGAAAGGCACGGTCACGTCCTGCCCGCCTCGCTTCGCGGCAGCCTCCACAGCGGCGCCACCGGCCAGCACGATGAGGTCGGCCAGCGAGATTTTCTTGCCGCCCGTCTGCTCGGCGTTGAACGCGCGCTGGATGACTTCGAGCTGGCCCAGCACCTTGGCCAGTTGTGCAGGCTGGTTTACGTCCCAGTCCTTCTGCGGAGCCAGACGAATGCGCGCCCCATTGGCTCCGCCGCGCTTGTCGCCGCCCCGGAAAGTTGAAGCAGAAGCCCAGGCCGTCGATACCAGCTCAGAGATCGACAGGCCCGACGCCAACACCTTGGCCTTGAGTGCCGTGATGTCTTGTTCGTTGACCAGAGCATGGTCCACTGCAGGAACAGGGTCTTGCCAGACCAGCACTTCGGCGGGCACTTCAGGGCCCAGGTAGCGTGCACGCGGCCCCATGTCGCGGTGTGTGAGCTTGAACCAGGCGCGCGCAAATGCGTCGGCAAACTGCTCAGGGTGCTCCAGGAAGCGGCGCGAGATCTTCTCGTAAGCCGGATCAAACCGCAGCGACAGGTCGGTGGTGAGCATCGTGGGTACCAGCTTCTTCGACGGATCGTGTGCGTGTGGAATCGTGGCCTCGGCACCCTTGGCCGTCCACTGGTGGGCACCGGCCGGGCTCTTGGTCAGCTCCCACTCAAAGCCGAACAGGTTTTCGAAGAAGTTGTTGCTCCATTGGGTGGGTGTGGTGGTCCAGGTGACTTCCAGGCCGCTGGTGATGGTGTCGCCGCCCTTGCCAGAACCATGGTTGCTCTTCCAGCCCAGGCCCTGCTCCTCGATGCCCGCGCCTTCGGGCTCCTTGCCCACCAGCGCAGCGTCGCCCGCGCCATGGGTCTTGCCAAAGGTGTGGCCACCAGCAATCAATGCCACGGTCTCTTCATCGTCCATCGCCATGCGCGCAAACGTGTCTCGGATGTCGCGCGCGGCGGCGACGGGGTCGGGGTTGCCGTTGGGACCTTCGGGGTTCACGTAAATCAGGCCCATCTGCACAGCAGCCAGCGGGTTGGCCAAGTCACGCTCACCGCTGTAGCGCTTGTCTCCGCCCAGCCAGGTGTTCTCGGCGCCCCAGTACACGTTTTCATCGGGTTCCCACACGTCGGGGCGGCCACCGGCAAAGCCGAAGGTCTTGAAGCCCATGGACTCCAGTGCCACGTTGCCGGTCAAGATCATCAGGTCGGCCCACGAGATCTTGCGGCCGTACTTCTGCTTGATGGGCCAGAGCAGGCGGCGTGCCTTGTCCAGATTGGCGTTGTCGGGCCAGCTATTGAGCGGCGCAAACCGCTGCTGCCCTGCCCCTGCGCCGCCACGTCCGTCCGCCAGGCGGTAGGTTCCGGCGCTGTGCCAGGCCATGCGCACAAACAATGGCCCGTAGTGGCCAAAGTCTGCGGGCCACCAATCCTGCGAGTCGGTCATCAGCGCATGCAGATCGGCCTTTACGGCAGCAAGGTCCAGGCTCTTGAATTCTTTTGCGTAATCGAAGCCGTCGCCCATGGGATCGGTGAGCGGGGAGTTCTGGTTCAGGGGACGGATATTGAGCTGGTCTGGCCACCAGTCGGCATTGCCACGGCCCTTGGGCGCGGCAGCCTTGGTGTGGTCAAACGGGCACTTGTTTGTCTCTTGTGTCATGAGGCACTCCTGTTGGCGTTGGTGAGCAGCCGATGTTATGGAGTGCATATCCTTATGAAAAGGCAATAGTTTTGATTAATTCAATAGTTTTTCTCTAATTTCGGCAAATGCAGCGGACTACCGGCCTCCTTGCACCCACACGTATCGAACAGCACCGAGCGGACCCAGCGGTGCCCCGGCGAGCGGTGGGTGCGTTCATGCCAGGCAGCAGTTTTAACGAAGCCAGGTATGGCCACTGGTGGCTCCAGCACCACCAGCCCGCGTGCATCAGCTACCACCCGCTGGGGCACCACCGCGATCAGGTCGCTATTGCGCAGGATCTCCGGCAGCACCAGAAAGCTGGTGATCGACAGCACCACCCGCCGTGATCGGCCCAAGCGTGCCAACACCTCATCCGTCACGCCGCAGAAACCGCCACCCGTGTACGAAATGAGCGCATGGTCCAGCGCGCAGAAGCGGTCCAGCGACAGCGCGCCGCCCTTCGAATCCGGGTGCCCGGCGCGCATCACGCACACGTAGCGCTCGTCAAACAGGTGCCGGGCATACAGGTCGGGCGCCGTGTTTTCGGGGCTGATCAGGGCCAGATCGATATCGCCCCGCTCCAGCCGCTCGTACACCGGCAGGTGCTGGGCAGGCACCACGGCCACGCGCACGCCGGGCGCGCGGCGGCGCAGCATGGCCAGGAATGGCACCACCACCGCCTGCAGCGCGTAGTCGGTGGACGCGAGCTGCACCGTCATCTGCGCCGTGGCAGGGTCAAAGGCCTGAGGTTGCAGCAGCGACTCGATCCCACCCAGCAGCTCCTTGACCGGCGCGGCCAGCTCCTGCGCGCGCAGCGTGGGCGTAATGCCACGCTGTGTACGCACGAATAGCGGGTCATCGAAGCTTTCGCGCAGGCGGGTCAGCATGCCGCTCACCGCAGGCTGGGTGAGTGACAGGCGCTGGGCGGCGCGGGTTACGCTGCGTTCGTCGAGCAAGGCATCCAGTGCCTTGAGCAGGTTCAGGTCCATGGCCCTGATATCAATTGCCATGATTTCAGAAATAAGAACTATCGATTTGGTTTATGGCTGCATCGTACCCACCATCTTCACTGTGCGTGGCCGTGGTGTCTTTGCCCCCGCCCCCAGCCCGAAATTCCTTTTCTAATTAACCGACAAGAAAGCAAGCTGCATGTCTGCCCTGTTCACACCGTTCCAACTCAAAAGCGTCACCCTGCGCAACCGCATCGCGATCCCGCCGATGTGCCAGTACAGCGCGGTGGACGGCTTCACCAATGAATGGCACCAGGCGCATTACGCCGGTCTCGCTCGCGGCGGCGCAGGCCTGGTGATTGTCGAGGCCACGGGCGTATCGCCCGAAGGCCGCATCACCCCGGCCTGCACAGGCCTTTGGAACGACCAGCACGTCGAAGGCATGGGCCGCATCGCCGCCAGCATCAAGGCCGCTGGCGCCGTGCCCGGCATCCAGATCGCCCACGCAGGCCGCAAGGCCAGCGCCCAACGCCCCTGGGAAGGCGATGACCACATTCCCGAGAACGACGCGCGTGCCTGGCAGCCGATAGCACCGTCCGCCATTGCTTACGGCGGCGGTCTGCCCCGGATACCCCAGGCCATGACACTGCAAGACATTGCCCGCGTGCAGGCCGACTTTGTGGCCGCCGCACGTCGCGCACTGGCCGCAGGGTTCGAGTGGCTGGAACTGCACTTTGCCCACGGCTACCTGGCGCAGAGCTTCTTCTCGCCCCACAGCAACCAGCGCACCGACCAGTACGGCGGCAGCTTTGACAACCGCGCGCGCTTTCTGCTGGAAACCGTGGAGGCCGTGCGCAAGGTGTGGCCCGCGCACCTGCCACTCACGGCACGCTTCGGAGTCATCGAATACGACGGACGCGACGAGGAAACCGTGGCCGAGTCCATTGAGCTGGTGCGCCAGATGCGCGAACGTGGCCTGGATATGGTCAACGTCAGCGCGAACTTCGTGATTGCCGAGACGCAGATTCCCTGGGCAACCCCCGCCTTCCTGGCCCCGGTAGCACAGCGCGTGCGCAGCGAAGCCGACCTGCCCGTGGCCTCGTCGTGGGGCATCGATGACCCGAAAATCGCTGAACGTGCAGTGGCCGACGGCCAGATGGATTTGGTGATGATCGGCCGCGCCCACCTGTCCAATCCGCACTACACCTACCATCTGGCGCAGGTGCTGGGCGTGCAAAAGCCTGAATGGAACACGCTGCCCGCGCCCTACGCGCACTGGCTGTCGCGCTATCGCGGCGCCGCAAAGGTCGCCGCAGCCCAATAAAGCTCTGAAAACGCCCTTGCCCTTTGGCCCGACATTCAGTCCGGGGTCGAGCGGTGCAGGGGTAGCCCCGGCGCATCCAGCCGTGCGTGCAGGATGTGGCCGTGGGTCGAATCGGTCACGAACACCGTTTGTCCGCCCTGCCCGCCATAAGCCAGATTGGTGGTGGAGGCTCCGGCCGGCCCCCGCAGCACCAGCACGGGCTCGGCCCGGTGGTTGAGCACCCACACATAACCCAGGCCCGGGTTGGCCACCAACAGGCGCCCCGCCCCATCCACCGCAAGCCCATCGGGGCCGCTCGGGCCATAGGACGTGAAGAACTGCCCCACCTTGGCCACGCTGCCATCGGGCAGCAGCGGCACGCGCCACACACAATTGCCACGTGTGGCGGCCAGGTACAGCACGCGGCCGTCGGGCGACAGGGCCACGCCATTGGGGTTGGGCACGTTGGCCAGCAACAGGTCGAGCTGGCCATTGGGGCGCAGCCGGTACAGGCGCCCGCTCGGGTCGTGCAGGCCGCTCTGGCCCTGGTCGGTGAAGTACAGGTTGCCGTCGGCGTCGAAGATCAAATCGTTCACGCCCTTGAAGCGCTCGCTGTTGCGGCGCTCCAGGTACGGCGTGACCCTGCCGGTCGCGATATCGAGCCGTATCAACCCGTTCTTGTAGTCGGTGATGAGCAGCGTGCCCGCATCCATGAACTTCATGCCATTGGGCTCGCCGTCGTACTCGGCCACCAGCGTCCACGCGCCCTGCGGGTCGATGCGGAAGATGCGGCCCCAGGGGATGTCGGTCACGTACAGGTTGCCCGCGTCGTCGAACACAGGGCCTTCGAGGAACGAATCGGTGGCAGTGCCGCCCCGGTTGGCATCGGCCCAGGCGCTGCGCTCGGGGCGGCGGAAGGTGTCGGGCATGGAGCTGAAAAACGCCAGCTCGCGGACCTCGGGGGATTGCAGCAGAAACATGGAAGAGGCTTTCGTTGTCAGGAGGTGGCGCCAAAACCATAAAGCCGCGCCGGGTTGTCCACCAGGATACGGTCCATCGCGGCATCCGAGCCCGCCCAGGCGCGCAGCAGGTCCACCAGGTCGGCATCGTTCACCTTGCCCGGCGCCTCGGTGGTGTGGGGCCAGTCGCTACCCCACACCAGGTGACTGGGGGCAGCCCGCACCAGGGCTTGCCCCAGCGGCAGGGTGTCGGCGTAGCTGGGGCCCCGCACGGCAGAGCGCATGTAGGCGCCCGAGAGCTTGACCCAGGTGTTGCCGCTGTCCAGCAAGCGGCGCAGCACGCCAAAGGCTTGGGCCGATGGGCCTTCGGCCGGATCGATGCGGCCCAGGTGGTCGATGACCAGCGGCACGGGCAGCGCCTGCAGCACGGGCGCCAGCGCCAAGATCTGCTCCGGGTGCGCGAACACCTGGATGTGCCAGCCACCGCAGTCCGCATGCCGTGCCACCTTGCCCGCCAGCGTGCTCAGCATCTGCGCCGTGGTGGTGCCCCACGATTGGGGTGAGACAAAGTTGACCCGCAGCCCGCACACGCGGCGCGCGGCCAACCGGGCCAGCTCTGCATCGCTCACGCTGGGGTCCACCACGGCCACGCCGCGTGCGTCGTCACCCAGCTGGTCCAGCGCATCCAGCGTGCAGGCGTTGTCGGTGCCGTAGGTGGATGGCGTGACCACCACCGTGCGTGTGCTGCCCAGGCGCTGCTGCAGCTGCCAATAGGCGGCCACGGGCGCATCGGGCGGCGTGCGCGGCCAGTGGGCAGACGGTGCAAAGCGCGCATCGAAGATGTGCATGTGGCTGTCGCACGCGCCGGGCGTCAGCAGGCGCTGCGGGCGGTTCAGGCCCACAGAGTGCGGCACGGGCGTGGTCAGCGCGGGCAACGGCATGGCTCAGTCGAGTTTGATGTTGCCCTTCTTCACCACCTCGCCCCACTTGCTGTCTTCTTTCTTGAGGAAGGCGGCAAACTCCGCAGGCGTGGAGCCGATGGGCTGGGCGCCCAGGTCGGCCAGGCGCTGCTTCACTTCGTCTTCCTTCAGCACCTCTTGCAGGGCCTGCTGCATTTTGGTTGCCACGTCGGCAGGTACGCCCGCAGGCAGAAACACGCCGTTCCACTCATAGGCCTCGTAGCCCGGCACGGCCGCCTCGGCCACTGTGGGCACGTCGGGCAGGCGCTTGGAGCGCTCGGGCGCCGACACGGCCAGCGCGCGCAGCTTGCCGCCCGCCACATGCGGGTAGGTGGCGGCCACGGTGCCAAACATGAAGTCCACCTGGCCGGCCATCACATCGGTGATGGCGGGGCCGCCGCTCTTGTAGGGCACATGCACCATATCGAGGCCCAGCTTCTGGGCCATCAGCTCCGCCGCCAGGCGCTGCACCGTGCCACTGCCGCCCGAGGCAAAGTTGATCTTGCCGGGCTGCGCCTTGGCCTTGGCAATCAGCTCGCCCACGTTCTTGTAGGGCGCATCGGCCTTCACGATGAGCACATTGGGCGCCAGCAGCACCAGCGATAGCGGCTGCAGTGCGTTGGCGGCATACGGCATCTTGGGGAACAGGTGCGGGTTGATGGAGTGCGGCGTGGCGTCGTACAGCATGGTGTAGCCATCCGCCGACGCCTTGGCCACAAAACTCGCGCCAATGGTGCCACTGGCGCCCGCCTTGTTGTCCACAATCACGCTGCCGCCCAGCTTGGCACCCAGGCGGGTGGCCACCACGCGGGCCACGGCATCGGCCGCGCCGCCGGGGGCATAGGGCACGACGAGCGTGATGGGCCGCTCGGGGAAGGCGGCGTGGGCCAGGCCTGCAGCCAGGGCGCAGGCGGCGATCAAGGGTTTGAGAAAACGCAACATGAAGTCTCCTTATCTATTCAATCCATGAAGAACAAACAGGTATCGCTGGCCCATGGCCTGCGAAACTGGCGCTGACAAAGCGCAGGCAGCCGTGCAAGGGCCGCCCCGCCGCACTGGCTGCGTCCCCCTTCCCGCATCGCGCAGCGAGGCGAGAGAGGGGGGAAGGCGCAAAGCGCCTCAGGGGGGTCAATCCACTTTCAGATCAAGCTCGCGTGCAATCTGCGTATAGGTGGCCACTTCGCGGCCGACCTGGCTGGCAAACGCGGCGCCGCAGGTGGCATCGGCGTCCAGCCCCAGGCCGCGCAACTTGTCGTTGGCCGCAGGGCTTTGCACAAAGTCCCTGGCCACGCGCTCCAGCTGCTGGGCAATGGCGTCGTCCAGACCCGCCGGGGCCAGCAGGCCATACCAGGCATCGGCCGAATACTTGCCGCCACCGGCCTCGGCAAACGTGGCCACGTCGGGCAGCAGCGACGACCGCTTGGGCGATGCCACGGCCAGCGCGGTGAGCTTGCCGCTCTTGATCTGCGGCAGCACCGAGCCCAGCGTGGCAAACGAGCTGTCGAGCTGACCGCCCACCAAGTCCGTGACCACCGGCGCCGCGCCCTTGTAGGGCACGTGGTTCAGATGCAGGCTGTTGGCGCGGGCAAACATCTCGGTGGCAAAGTGGCCTGAGCTACCCACGCCCGCCGTGCCTGCGGACAGACGCCCCGGCTCCTTGCGCGCACGGGCCATGTACTCAGCCAGCGACTTCACGGCCAGGGCCTGCCCCACCACCAGCACCGTGGGGCTGGTGGCCACGGTGCACAGCGGCTTGAACGACTTCACCGCATCGAACTTCACCCGCCCGGCGTACAGCCCCGGGATCATGGTGTGGTTGGTGGCGCCAAACAGCAGCGTGTAACCGTCGGCGGGCGCGCTGGCCACCGCCTGGGCGGCCAGGATGGTGTTGGCGCCGGGTTTGTTGTCCACCACAAAGGGCTGCCCCAGCGCGCGGCTGGCGTGGTCGGCAAACGCACGGGCCACCACGTCGGTGGGGCCGCCTGCGGCAAATCCCACCACCAGCTTGACGGGCTTGTGGGGGAACGCCGTTTGCGCCCCTGCTGCGCTGGATGCTATACAAACAATAGCTATCAGCGCATGATGGACAAGCGCAGAGGCCGTTTTTCTTCTCAAAATGTTGTGCATGTCTTTGTCTCCATGGGCCGGGGCTCCCTGCCCCGTGCCTTTTTTTCTCTTTGCTTTCAGGAAGGGGGCTGGCGTCAGGCCGCAGCCACCGCTGCGCCAGGCACACGGCCCAGCACGGCCAGCAGGTTCTGCGCCGCGCCCACGCCCATGTTCACGTAGGCGTCGCTGGTCACGCCGCCGATGTGGGGGCTGAGGATGAAGTGCTTCTCGCCCTGGAAGGGATGGCCCGCCGTCATCGGCTCGACCGCAAAGCTGTCCAGCCCCGCCGCCATCACCTGGCCCGAGCGCACGGCCGCCAGCAGCGCGGCCTCGTCGATCAGGCCGCCGCGCGCCGTGTTCACCACGATCACGCCGCGTTTGCATTGCGCCAGCGTGGTGGCGTTCAGCATGCCCCGGTTCTCGTCGGTCAGCGGGCAGTGCAAAGACACAGCATCGGCTTCGCGCCAGATCGTCTCCAGGCCCACGCTCTGCACATAGTCCGGCAGGTTCTTCGCAAACGGGTCAAAGCCGATCACGCGCATGCCCAGGGCGTCGGCCATCTTGGCAAAGCGCAGGCCGATGGCGCCCAGGCCCACCAGGCCCACGGTGCGGCCACCCAGCTCCAAGCTTTTGTGTGTGGCCTTGTCCCAGTGGCCCGCGTGCATGCGTGCATCGAGCTGCACCACCGATTTGGCGCAGGCCAGCAGCAGCACCAGCGCCTGCTCGGCCACGGCCGCAGCGTTGGCGCCCACGGCAGCCACCACCTCAATGCCCCGCGCCTTGGCAGCCACCTTGTCGATGGTGTCAGTGCCGCTGCCGTGCTTGGAGATGACCTTGAGCGCGGGTGCCGCATCCATCACCGCAGCGCCCACCTTGCCGTAGCGCACGATGATGGCCAAGGGGTTGTACGCGCGGCACAGGGCCACCATGCCCTCTTCCGTCGGCGTCTTGCCGGCGTAGACGATCTCGTAGCCTGTGAGCAGGTCGAGGGCTTGTTGCGCCAGATCAGCGCCCGTCACGATGATGGTTGGGTTCACAGCGATTCCCCTTCCTTCAGCACACCGGCAGCGCGCAGGGCGGCGGGCAGCCATTTCGATGCGGTGTCGCCGCGAGCAATCGCCTCGATGCGCGCCGCCTCGTCGGCCACCTTCTTGTCCGCCAGGGCCAGCATGGCGGGGGCTTTTTCGCGCTCGATCACCACCACGCCATCGGCGTCGCCCACTACCAAGTCACCCGCGTTCACCACGGCACCACCGGCGCAGATGGGGTGGTTGATGCGGCCGGGCACGTACTTGGTGGGCCCTGCGGGGTTGAAGCCCGCGCTGAACACGGGGAAGTCCAGCTCCAGAATTTCCAGCTTGTCGCGGATGGCTGCGTCCACGATCACGCCGGCCAGGCCGCGCTTCTTGCAAGCGCTGAGCATCAGCGTGCCCATCAGCGCCGCCGTCTGGTCGCCCTTGCCGTCGATCACGAGCACGTCACCGGGCTGGGCCAGGGCAATGGCGGCGTGGATCATGAGGTTGTCGCCGGGGCGCACTTCCACGGTGAAGGCAGGGCCTGCCACCTTCATGGACTGGTGCACGGGCGCCACGCGGCCATGCATGGTGCCGCGGCGGCCTGCCACGTCGGCCAGGATGGCGGCCTGGTAGGTGGCGGCTTTTTGCACTACGTCGGCGCTCACGCGGTCGATGGTGCGGATGATTTCAGGGAGTTGGCTCATGGGGAATCCTTGGAAAGAACGCGGAGATGCTGAGGAGCGAATGTGCGCGGCTGACTGGGATGCGCGTGCAAGGCGCCCATGCCGCAGCGCAACCAGCCCCGGACTCAGCGGCTGGCGAAGTGCAGACGAAATGCGAAGGTGAAGAAGTGGGACGGGCCGATATGCGGGACAAACCGCCCCCCCCAGCGTGAGCCCGTCAGTCCAGGCTGGCGCCCGAGTCCTTGACGATCTTGGCCCAGCGTGGCACTTCGGCTTTGAGCAGCGCGCTGAACTGCTCGGCGGTGCCGCCCAGCACATCGCCGCCTTCGGAGCGCAGCTTGTCGGCCACATCGGGTTGCTGCAGGGCCGCGTTGATGGCCTTGTTGAGCTGCGCCACGATGGATGCGGGCGTACCGGCAGGGGCCAGGATGCCGAACCAGGTCACGGCCTCGAACCCCTTGTAGCCCGACTCGGCCAGCGTGGGCACATCCGGCAGTTGCGGCGAGCGCTTGGCCGAGGTGATGGCGATGACCTTGAGCTTGCCATTGCGCACCTGACCCAGCAGCGTAGGCACCGACGACATGTACAGGTCGATCTGCCCGCCCACCAGGTCCGTCATGGCCTGGGCCGCGCCCTTGTAGGGGATGTGGCGCAGCTTGATGTCGGCGGCGTTTTCAGCCAGCTCCCCGGCCAGGTGGGCCACGGTGCCGTTGCCCGAATAGCCCAGCGTGAGCGCATCGGGCTTGCCCTTGGCGGCCGCCACCACATCGGCGTAGCTCTTGAAGGGTGAGTTGATGGGCGCAGCCATGACGATGGGCGAGGACGAGACGAGCGCCACGGGCACCAGGTCCTTGAGCGGGTCGTACGGCAGCTTGGGGTAGAGCGTGGGGTTGATGGCCAGGTTGCTGGTCTGGCCAATGACGAGCGTGTAGCCGTCGGCGGGTGACTTGGCGGCGGCGTCCACCCCCAGGTTGCCGCCCGCGCCGGGGCGGTTGTCCACGATGACGTTCCACTTGTTCTGGTCCGTGAGCTTTTGCGCCACCGTGCGGGCAATCATGTCGGTGCCTCCGCCGGGAGGGAACGGCACGATCAGGCGGATGGGCTTGCTCGGATACGCGGCTTGTGCGTGGGCGCTGGCAAAGGGCGCTGCAATGGCGGCAAGGCCGAGGACGGCGGCGCACAGGGGGGCGCCCAGGGCACGGGGAAGCAAACGGGGCGAAAAAGCGGGCATGCAGTTGTCTCCTGGTAGGTGGTTCTTGGCGCCGCCCTGCACATGCTGCTGCAGGCCCGGCGCTGTGGACGCGACTTTACGCAGGCGTTTCAACCCATACAATGAAGTTGCACACAATGAAACGAATTGCACCGTGAGCAATCTTCCCAAAAAACCACCCTCGCCCCTCGCCACCGCCAGGGTGCCCTCGCCTGCCAGGTCCCCGTCACCCCGCAAGACCCTGCCGCAGGAGCCCACCGAACCGGAAAACAGCGCTGCCAAAGACACGGGCGGCGGCGTGATTGCCGTCACGCGCGCACTGCAGGTGCTGGAGGCCTTTGCACTGGGCGAATCCAGCCTGCCGCTGGCCGAGTTGAGCCGCCGCTGCGGCCTGCACAAGACCACCGTGCTGCGCCTGGCGCGCACGCTGGCGCAGTCGGGCTTCATGGTGCAACGCGAGGATGGCGACTGGCGCCTGGGCCCGGCCGCAGGCTGGCTGGGCGCGCGCTACCAGGCCGGTTTTGACGTGCAGAACGTGCTGGAGCCCGCGCTGCGCGAGCTGACCCTTGCCACGGGCGAAAGCGCCGCGTTTTATGTGCGCGAAGGCAATGTGCGGACCTGCCTCGTGCGCGTGGAAGGCCCGCAGGCGCTGCGCCACCACGCACGCATGGGCGAAGGCCTGCCGCTGGACAAAGGATCGCCGGGCCGTGTGATCCTGGCGTTTTCGGGCGAGCCGGGCAAGGCCTATGAAGAGATCCGCAAGAAGGGCTACCACTGGTCGATTGGTGAGCGAGAACAGGGCGTGGCCACGGTGTCGGCGCCCGTGTTTGGCATGCACTGGCGGCTGATGGGCTCGGTGTGCATTTCGGGCCCGGCATCGCGTCTGCCCGCCGAAAAGCTCGAAGCGCTGGCGCAGACAGTGATGGCTGCGGCCACCCAGTTGTCGTATGCGCTGGCGGGCAATTCGGCCGCGCCCGCCCAGAGTCCGGTGCGGGCGACCCACTGGCACCCTTGAGGCATCCGTGATACTTGCGGCATCCACCACAACAACCCCAGGAGACCGCCGTGAGCCGCTACCCTTTTCCCGACCTGAACACCCTGCCCGAAGACATCCGCGCACGCATCGTGGAAGTGCAGGAGAAGGCGGGCTTCATCCCCAACGTGTTCCTGGCCTTTGCACGCCGCCCGGCCGAGTGGCGAGCGTTCTTTGCTTACCACGATGCACTGATGCTGAAAGAGGAAGGCAGCCTGACCAAGGGCGAGCGCGAGATGATCGTGACCGCCACCAGTGCCGCCAACCAGTGCCTGTATTGCGTGGTGGCCCACGGCGCGATCCTGCGCATCTACGAAAAGAAACCGTTTGTGGCCGACCAGGTGGCAGTGAACCACCGCAAGGCCGACATCAGCCCGCGCCAGCGCGCCATGCTCGACTTTGCGATGAAGGTCTGCCAGCGCTCGCACGAGATCGAGGACGCCGACTTCGCTGCGCTGCACGCCCACGGCTTTGACGACGAGGACATCTGGGACATCGCGGCCATCACCGCGTTTTTTGGGCTGAGCAACCGCATGGCCAGCTTTGCGGGCATGCAGCCCAACCCAGAGTTTTACTTGATGGGACGGGTGCCCAAGCAGAAGTAAGTGCCCTGGCGCATTTACTATCAATCTAATAGCTACTAGCGCTTACCCAATAAGCGCTAGAGCCCAATTTCATTCAAATTCTATCCGCAGTGACCAGCGCCCGCATCCAGTCCGGCAAGGGCGCTGCCTTCTGCTGCGGGAAGTCCACCCAGATGGTGGTGGCACCACCTGCCGCGCAAATCACGCCGGGCTGGTCCGTGCGCTCCATGGTGCCCCAGGTCTCGAACGTGGTGCGGCCCGGGTCGCTCACATAGAGCTTGAGCAGCACGTCAGCCGGGTATTCGAGCTGCTTGTAGAAATTGCAGAACGCATTGACGATGACCGGCCCCTGGCCGCGCGGATCGGGGTTGCAGCCCACGGACACCATCCACTCGATGCGGGCCGTCTCCAGGTATCTGAAATACACCGTGTTATTGACATGGCCCATCGCGTCCATGTCGCCCCAGCGCACGGGGAAGCGCATTTCAAAAACCAGCTTCTTGACTTCCGGGATTTCAATCTTCATGGTTTCGCACACCCGAGGGATCAGACCCCAAAGCCGTCGTCAGCCGCAATCACCGCACCATTGATGAAATGGCTCTGGTCGCTGGCCAGCATCACCAGCAGCGCATCCAGGTCTTGCGCGTTGCCCACGCGCTTACGGGGCAGCATGTCGATGAGCTTCTTGCCCTGCTCGGTCTGCCAGTGGTGGTGATTGATTTCCGTGTCGATGTAGCCCGGGCAGATCGCATTCACGTTGATGCCGAACTTGCCCCATTCCATGGCCATGGCCTTGGTCATCTGCACCACGGCGGCCTTGCTCATGCAATAGGCGCCGATCTGCGGCAGCACCTTCAGGCCCGCCATCGAGGCAATGTTTATGATGCGCCCGCCCGTGAAGCTGCCCGGCGCCGCGCCGCGCGAGCGGGCCAGCATGCGCTTGCCCACCTCTTGCGCCACAAAGAAGGCACCCTTCACGTTGGTGTCGAAGATGAAGTCGTAGTCCTCGGGCGTCACGTCCTGGATGCGCTGCGTGGTGCTCACGCCCGAGTTGTTCACCAGAATGTCGATGGAGCCCATTTCGGTCTCGGCATGGGCCACGGCGGACTTGATGGAGTCGTGGTCGGTCACATCGAGTTCGATCACATGGGCATCACCGCCCTCGCCTTCGATGCGCGCACGCAGCTCCTTGAGCTTTTCCACGCGGCGGCTGGCCAGCACGACGCCTGCGCCCACGCGGGCCAACGTGCGGGCAAACTGAGCGCCCAGGCCGCTGGAGGCGCCCGTGATGAAGGCCACGCGGCCGGACAAGTCGATGCTGTATGCCATTTAGAGTCTCCCTACTGATCAAAATAGAACGGTCGTTCGATTGTCCATATTCCGTGAATACAATCAGTCGCCAGACAGACAGGGCGCGGTCGGCGCTCTGTAGAAAATAATCCATTATCAAACGCCCGACGAGAAGCCCATGACCAACGAAGAAATCCTCGCCCAATACGGCCCCCGCGAATCCATGGAATACGACGTGGTGGTCGTTGGCGGCGGCCCTGGCGGCCTGGCCACTGCGATCCGCCTGAAGCAACTGGCGGCCGAAAAAGGCCAGGACGTCTCGGTCGTGGTGCTCGAAAAAGGCTCCGAGCCCGGTGCGCACATCCTGTCGGGCGCCATCATGGACCCCAAGGCCCTCACCGAGCTGATCCCCGACTGGAAAAAGCGCGGCGCGCCCCTGAACCAGCCCGTCACCGACGATGCCTATATCTTCCTGTCGGAAAAGTCGGGCTTTCGCGTGCCCAACATGTTCCTGCCGCCCTTTGCGCAGAACCACGGCAACTACATCATCAGCCTGGGCAACCTGACCAAGTGGCTGGGCGAGCAGGCAGAGGCCCTGGGCGTGGAAATCTTCCCCGGCTTTACCGCCGCAGAGGTCCTCTACAACGATAACGGCTCCGTCAAGGGGGTGGCCACGGGCAATCTGGGCATCGGCAAGGACGGCGAGCCCACCGAGAACTTCCAGCTCGGCATGGAGCTGCTGGGCAAATACACCGTGTTTGCCGAAGGCGCACGCGGCCACCTGGGCAAGCAGCTGATTGCCAAGTTCCACCTCGACAAGGACCGCGACCCGCAGAGCTTTGGCATTGGCGTGAAGGAACTCTGGGAAATCGACCCCAAGAAGCACCAGCCCGGCTTTGTGATGCACACCGCTGGCTGGCCCATGGAGAACGACACCTACGGCGGCGCCTTCCTGTACCACCTGGAGGGCAACAAGGTGGCCGTGGGCTTTGTGACCGGCCTGGGCTACCAGAACCCCTACCTCAGCCCCTTCGAAGAATTCCAGCGCTGGAAGACGCACCCGAACGTCCGCTACTACTTCGAAAACGAAAAGGGCGAAGTCACGGCCAAGCGACTGTCGTACGGCGCACGCGCGATCAACGCCAGCGGCATCAACGCCCTGCCCAAGACCGTGTTCCCGGGTGGTGCACTGGTGGGCTGCAATGCGGGCTACCTGAACGTGGGCCGCATCAAGGGCAGCCACGCCGCCATCAAGACCGGCATGCTGGCCGCTGAAGCCGCCTACGACGCCGTGGTGGCAGGCCGCCAGCACGACGAGCTGACCGCCTACCCCGAAGCCTTTGAAAAGAGCTGGCTGCACACCGAACTGAACAAGGACCGCAACTTCAAGAACTGGTTCAAATACGGCCTGACCACCGCCACGGTGATGAATGGCATCGAGCAGCTTGTGCTGCGCGGCCATATCCCCTGGACGCTGCACCGCGACAAGCCCGACCACGCTTACCTGAAGCCCGCTGCCGAGTGCAAGCCCATCGTCTACCCCAAGCCCGACGGCAAGCTCACGTTCGACCGCCTCTCCAGCGTGTTCATCAGTAACACCAACCACGAAGAGAACCAGCCCGCACACCTTACGCTCAAGGACCCGAGCGTGCCGGTCAACATCAACCTGGCCAAGTACGCGGGCCCCGAGGCACGCTACTGCCCTGCCGGCGTCTACGAGTTTGTGCCCGACACCACCAAGGGCGGCGATGCCCAGCGCCTGCAGATCAATGCGCAAAACTGCGTGCACTGCAAGACCTGCGACATCAAGGACCCGACGCAGAACATCGTGTGGGTCACCCCCGAAGGCGGCGGCGGTCCGAACTATGCAGGCATGTGAGCACCATCAAAATTCATAGCACCTAGTGCTTAAAGGGCCTGCGCTGCAGGTCCTTTTTTATTGATGTCTCTGGCACTGACGCTCACGCGGCTGCGCGCGTGAGCTGAAACTGCCCCATTGCACCCGCCAGCCGGTTGGCCTGGTCCTTGAGGCTCTGGGCCGCTGCAGCGCCCTGCTCCACCAGCGCGGCGTTTTGCTGCGTCATGTGGTCGAGTTGGTCCACCGCCTGGCTCACCTGGCCGATCTGTGTGCTCTGCTCGCTGCTGGCTTCGTTGATCTCGGACATCAGCGTGGTCACCCGCTCCACGCTCTGCACGATGTCGCCCATGGTGGAACCTGCGGTGACCACCAGCCGGGCGCCGTCACTCACCTTGTCCACGCTGGTGGAGATCAACGCCTTGATCTCGCGCGCCGCATTGGCACTGCGCCCGGCAAGGCCCCGCACTTCGCTGGCCACCACGGCAAAGCCGCGCCCCTGTTCGCCCGCGCGGGCGGCCTCCACGGCGGCGTTCAGTGCCAGGATATTCGTCTGGAACGCAATGCCATCAATGATGCCCACGATGTCGGCGATCTTCTTGCTGCTGGCGTTGATCTCTTCCATGGTCTTGACCACCTGGCTGACCACTTCGCCGCCTTTGCTGGCCACTTCGGTGGCGTTCAGCGCCAGAGCATTGGCCTGGCGCGTGCTGTCGGCATTGGCGGCCACCATCTGCGCCAGCTGCGCAATGCTGGCCGCCGTCTGCTGCAGGTTGCTGGCGGCATGCTCGGTGCGCATGCTCAGGTCAGTGTTGCCCGCTGCCACCTCCGAACTGGCCACATGGATGGATTCGCCCGAGTCACGCACCTCGGTCACCACGTAGTGCAGCGACTCGACCATCTTGTCCAGCGCCGTGAGCAGCTGGCCAATCTCGTCGGTGCGCTGGGTTTGCATGCGCACCGTCAGGTCGCCCCGCGCCACCAGGTCGGCCGCCTCGCAGGCCTGGCGCAGCGGCAGCACGATGGAGCGCCGCAGCAGCCAGCCAAACAGCGCCGACAGCGCCACCACCACCAGCACCGCCACAGCACTGACCCATTGCGCACGGGACGCGTCGGTAATCATGCTGTCACCCGCTTTCAGGGATGACTGCTCGGAGGCTGCGAGCAACTGGTCAATGGAGCGCAGGTACTGGGTCAAAGCAGCAGCGTGTTCCTGCAACTCCTTCTGGCTGATGATCTTGGCTTCGAGGGCGTTTTGCACCAGCGCATCCCGCAACACTGCATATTTCTGGCGTTGCTCCTGGGCTTCGGTCCACAGCGGCCCGGCACTCTCGCTGGAGGACGCCTTGGTCATCGCTTCTTCAATGCGCTTGCGCATCGCGTCTTCGGCTGCGATTTGGCTGCGCATCTCAGCCACCAGCGGGAACACGTCGGACGACAACGTGGCACGCAATGCAATCTGGCCGATATAGACAGACTGCGTTTTCCAGTCCCGCACCGTGCGCTCAATGGGCAGCTGCTCTGCAGTCAGCAGCGTAGCCTGGCGGCTGGTGTCCTGGCCCGTCAGCCAGGTGGTGGCGCCGAGCAGGGCCACCGCGAAGCCCAGAATGCCAAAGCTGGCCGCCAGCTTCTGCCCCACGCTCAGGGTGCGGGTGCGGCTGCGCCGCGCAGGCTCTGGGCTCTGGGCGGCAGAGTCTGTTGTGACACGGCTGACATCTGCGTGTGCAGGTGCGTGTGCAGGTGCGGCGGAGAAGGTTGCGCCGCCAAGCGCCCCGGAAGTGGCTGGCAAGTAGTTCATGAGCGTTCTCCTGGTTCATTTCCCGCACCATGCGGGGGTGGAAACCAGTGGTGGCAAGCGCTGTGCCCAGTGTGTCCCCGCAGGTACATCGCACACAGCACATGCCCCACTGGGGTCAGCGGCCCATCACGTCACGACGTGACACATTCGCCAAAGCCGCCACCGCCGGGGGTAGCGATCTCGAACACATCGCCAGGCTCCATCAGCGCCGCGCCGATATGGCCCAGCTCTTCCACCTGGCCATTGGCACGCAGCACGCGGTTGGCACCGGGCCGGCCGGGCTGGCCGCCTGCCATGCCAAAGGCGGGGTTCAGGCGCCCGTTGGACAAAATGCTGGCCGTCATCGCCTCCAGAAAGCGCACGCGCCGCACGCCACCATCACCACCCGCCCAGCGGCCTGCCCCGCCAGACCCGCGCTGGATCTCGTAGCTGTCGAGCACCACGGGGAAGCGGAACTCCAGCACCTCGGGGTCGGTCAGGCGCGAATTGGTCATGTGCGTCTGGACCACGCTGGTGCCGTCAAACCCGCGCACCGTGCGACCCGAAGCATCGAACACAGCACCGGCGCCGCTGCCGCCGGCAATGGTTTCGTAGTACTGGTACTGCGCATTGCCAAAGGTGAAGTTGTTCATGGTGGGCTGGCTGCCCGCCATCACGCCCAAGGCGCCGAACAGCGCATTGGTGATGCAGGTGGAGGTCTCCACATTGCCCGCCACCACCGAGGCCGGCGGGTTGGGGTTGAGCATGGATCCTTGCGGAATGATGACCTGCAGGGGTTTCAAGCACCCGGCATTGAGCGGAATGTCATCGTCGACCAGCGTGCGGAACACATACAGCACCGCAGCCATGCACACCGCACGCGGGGCGTTGAAGTTGTTGGTCTGCTGCGCACTGGTGCCTGCAAAGTCGATGACCGCGCTGCGCTCGGCCACGTTGACCTTGACCGACACGCTGATCTGTGCGCCGTTGTCCAACTTCAGGGTGAACTGTCCGTCTTTGAGCTGCGTGATCACGCGGCGCACCGACTCTTCAGCGTTGTCCTGTACGTGGCGCATGTAGGCCTGCACGACATCCAGGCCAAACTGGCCCACCATCTTCGAGAGTTCCTGCACGCCCTTCTCGTTGGCAGCGATTTGCGCGCGCAGATCGGCCAGGTTCTGCTGGGGATTTCGGCTGGGGTATGGCGTGGTGCCGCCACCCGTCGTCAGCAGGCTGCGCACCTCTTCTTCCAGAAAGATGCCACGGTCCACCAGCTTCACGTTGTTGATCTGCACCCCCTCTTCGTCGATACGCGTGGAGAACGGTGGCATCGAGCCCGGCGTGGTGCCACCGATGTCGGCATGGTGGCCCCGGCTGCCCACATAAAACGTGGGCTCCTTGCCCTCGGCCACATACACCGGGGTGATCACCGTCACATCGGGCAGATGGGTGCCGCCATGGTACGGGTCGTTGAGCATGTACACATCGCCCGGGTGCATCCTCCCCGCGTTCTCGCGGATCACGGTCTTGATGCTCTCACCCATGGAGCCCAGGTGCACGGGCATGTGCGGCGCGTTGGCGATCAGGTTGCCCGTGGCATCGAAGAGCGCACAGCTGAAGTCCAGGCGCTCCTTGATGTTGACCGAGTAGGCCGTGTTCTGCAGCTGCAACCCCATCTGCTCAGCGATGTTCATGAACAGGTTGTTGAACACCTCCAGCAGCACCGGGTCTACCGTGGTGCCTGCGGCGTACTGCACCTTGCGCGCGGTGACGCGGTCCAGCACCAGGTGATCCAGGTCCGTGAGGCGCGCAGACCAGCCGGGCTCCACCACGGTGGTGGTGTTCTTCTCGGCAATGATGGCCGGGCCTGGGATCACGTCGCCAGGGTGCAGGTCCTCGCGCACCACCAAGGCGGCGTCGTGCCATGCGCTGCCCGAGTACATCTTCACCGTCTCGCGCTGTGGGTGCTTGCGGTGCGGATGCACGGGCAGGCGCGGCTCGGCGGGGGCGCCGCCCGCAATCATGGCCTCGACCGACACGGCCTCCACCACCAGACCCTTGCCGACCATCAGGAAGGCAAAACGCTGGCGATAGGCAGATTCGAAAGCGGCCTGGATGCTGGCCATATCGCCAAACGGCACCACCAGGGCCGAATCGGTGCCTTCGTAGCGCACGTGCACGTTGTGGCGCACCTGCACCGGATTGGCGCTGACCTGCTGGCGCTCCAGCTCGGCCTGGGCCGCAGAGCCCAGTGCGTCCAGGCGTTCCGCAATCAGCGGCAGCGATGCGGCGGCCAGCGGCATCTCCACCGCCTGTTCGCGGATCACCGTCTGGTCCGCCAGACCCATGCCATAAGCACTGAGCACGCCCGCCAGCGGGTGCACAAACACACGCGACATGCCCAAGGCATCGGCCACCAGGCAGGCATGCTGGCCGCCCGCGCCACCAAAACACTGCAGCGTGTAGCGCGTCACGTCGTAGCCGCGTGCCACGCTGATCTTCTTGATGGCGTTGGCCATCTGCTGCACAGCGATCTGGATGAAGCCTTCGGCCACTTCTTCGGGCTTGCGCTGGGTCTGCGCAGCAATTTCCTCAAAACGGGCGCGCACCGCATCGGCGTCCAGTGTTTCGTTGGCGGCGGGGCCAAACACGCTGGGGAAGTAACGCGGCTGCACCTTGCCCACCATCACGTTGGCATCGGTCACGGCCAGCGGGCCGCCCCGGCGGTAGCTCACCGGACCTGGGTTGGCGCCTGCGCTCTCGGGGCCCACTCGGAAACGGGCACCGTCGTAGGCCAGCACCGAGCCGCCGCCAGCCGCCACCGTGTGGATGCTCATCATGGGGGCGCGCATGCGCACACCGGCGACGTGGGTTTCGAACTCGCGCTCGAACGCACCGGCGTAGTGACTTACATCAGTGGACGTTCCGCCCATGTCAAAGCCGATGACCTTTTCATGCCCGGCCAAGCCCGCCGTGCGCGCCATGCCTACGATGCCACCTGCGGGCCCTGACAGAATCGCATCCTTGCCCTGGAAGGTACCCGCATCGGTAAGCCCCCCCGAAGACTGCATGAAGAACAGCTTGACGCCCGGCATTTCGCTGGCGACCTGCTCCACATAGCGGCGCAGGATGGGTGAGAGGTAAGCATCCACCACGGTGGTGTCGCCCCGGCTCACGAACTTCATCATGGGGCTGGTTTCGTGCGAGGTGCTGATCTGCGTGAAGCCCACCTCTTTAGCGATGCGCTGAGCCGCCTGTTCATGCTGGGTGTAGCGGTAGCCGTGCATGAACACAATGGCCACGCTGCGCAGACCACGTCCGTAGGCGGCCAGCAGGTCGCCGCGCAGGCTGGGTTCGTCCAGTGCCTGCAGCACATCGCCATGGGCGCCCACCCGTTCGCACGCTTCGATCACCTCGGTGTACAAAAGCTCGGGCAACTGGATGTGGCGATCGAACAAACGGGGGCGGTTCTGGTAGGCAATACGCAGCGCGTCGCGAAAGCCGCGCGTGGTCACCAGCAGCGTGGGCTCGCCCTTGCGCTCCAGCAATGCGTTGGTGGCCACGGTGGTGCCCATCTTCACGCACTCCACCAGCGCGGGTGTGACGGGCTCGCCGGGCTTCAAACCCAACAGGTGGCGTATGCCCGCCACGGCGGCGTCCTTGTACTGCTCGGGGTTTTCAGACAGCAGCTTGTGGGTGGTCAGCGAGCCATCGGGCCGCTTGGCCACGATGTCGGTGAATGTGCCCCCACGGTCAATCCAAAACTGCCAGCGGGGAATGTGGGTGGTGGGTGCAAGTTGTGTCATGGTGTGATGGTTTGCAAAGTGAAATGAAAGGGTTCGGTGCACGCTCAAGCCGCCAGGGCCAGAGGGGAGCGTGCCGGGGAGCGCGGCGCGCGAGCCAGTGCCTCCTGCACCGCGCGCACAGAAGGAATGGAGGGCGCTGTGACCATGGCCTTGTCCGCACCGCACCAGGGGCGGCTCAGTGCAGCAATCCAGGGCATCACGACATGGATGTCCGAGGGCGGCAGGGTTTGCATGCTGTCCACAACAATGCTCAGCTCCTGCGCCAGGCGCGTGCCCGGGGCAAAGCGCCAGTGGTACTGGCCGCAACCCAGGCGCACCGCGCGGCTGTCTTTTTCGGTCATGGCCACGAGCCAGGGGCAGTGGAATTCCGAACATGCGGGGTCGGGAGGATCGGCCAGGCAGAAGCTGTACACGTTTTCATAGGTGCGGCCAAAACGGCGCACCAGGGTTTCGGCAATGGCGTCGCGGCCGTGGGCCACCGGCGGAAAGTCCATGTCGCCCTGCCGCACGTCCATGCGCAGCAGCGAGCCGCCGGCAAAGGCCCGCTCGATCAGGTGAGGCCGGTTGCCATCCTTGGCCAGCAGATACATCTCGATGGTGTCTGAAGGGGTTTGCATGGTGATTCCTTGGT
Organism: Acidovorax sp. JMULE5; assembly: GCF_013376875.1. Lineage (GTDB taxonomy): Bacteria > Pseudomonadota > Gammaproteobacteria > Burkholderiales > Burkholderiaceae_C > Acidovorax > Acidovorax facilis. Next base: position 748,184 of record NZ_CP035951.1, on the reverse strand, counting down.
GATGCCAACAATGCAATGGCCTAGCGCTGCGTGTAGTACGGGATGAAGAGCTGGTTGGCCTCGCTCCCCACGGACCGCACCCATTCGCGGGAAAACCGTTCGCCCAGGCGTTTGAGTTCGGAGTCCAGCACCGCGGTGGGGGGCTCGACCTTGATGCCTTTGCGCTGCAGTTCGATCACCGACTCCTCGGCCACGGCGGCGCTCATCGCCCAGCCCCGTTTTTCGGCGTCTGCTGCAGCCTGGCTCACGGCCTGGCGCACCGGGGCGGGCAGTGCGTCAAACGCCTGCTGGTTCACAAAGACGATGTTCTTGGGGAACCAGGCGTTGATACCGTAGTACTGCTTGATCTGGCCCCAGACCTGGTTTTCCACCCCGGTCAGGGCCGATGTGATCATCGAATCCAGCCTTCCGGCCGCCAGGGCCTGGTTGACCTCGACCATGGGCACATCCACGGGCGTGGCGCCCAGCAGCTCGGCAATACGCACCGTGCCCGGGTTGTAGGTGCGCATGCGGGTGCCCTTGAAATCCACCGACGAACGCACCGGGACCGTGGTGAACAGCCCCTGCGGAGGCCACGGCACGGCGTACAAGGCTTTGAGCCCCTTGCGCGCCATGTGCACTTCAATCAAGGGTCGCTGCACATCCCACATGCGCCGTGCGTCGGCATAGCTGCGGACCACAAAAGGCACGGAATCGCCACCTGCCATGGGGATGTCGCGCACCAGGCTCGTCATGATGGTTTCGCCCGCCTGGGCCTTGCCGTCCTGCACCGCCTGAGGAATCTCCGCCAGTTTGAACAAGGCGTTGTTGGCATGCACTTCAATGCGCAATGCACCGGCTGAAGCACGCTCCACGTCCTGCGCAAACTGGACGATATTGCGCGTGTGGAACGACTCCGCCCGGTAGCCCGTGGCCAGCTTCCACTGGGTTTGGGCGTGCAGCACCGGGGCCACGGCAAGCGCGGCCAACAACACAATGGTCTTCATGGTGAGCTCCTGTACGGACTATTCGGCGAGGGGTGCTGCGGGGTCAGCCCTGCATCTGGCGTGGCAGCCAGAGCACGACGTCGGGCACGAAATACGTCAGGATGACCGCAACGATCATCAGTGCGAACAAAGGCAGTGCAGTGCGGGCGATCCAGGTAACTTCGCGGCGCGTCATGCCCTGCAGCACAAAGAGGTTGAAGCCCACCGGCGGCGTGATCTGCGCCATCTCCACCACCAACACGATGAAGATGCCGAACCACACCAGGTCAAAGCCTGCAGCTTCCACCGTGGGCAGCAGCACCGCGATGGTCAGCACCACCATGGAGATGCCATCCAGGAAGCAGCCCAGCAGGATGAAAAACACGATGAGCAGCAGCATCAGCGCAAAGGGCGACAGGTGCAGGGCGCCGATGAACTCGGCCAGGTGGCGTGGCAGGCCGATGAAGCCCATGGCCAGTGTGAGGAACGCGGCGCCCGCCAGGATGAGGCCGATCATGCAGTAGACGCGGCAGGCAGCGACCAGCCCGTCCTTGAAGCGCGCCCAATCGAGTGATCCCTCGATCTTCGCCAGGATCAGCGACCCGCCCACACCCAGCGCCGCGGCCTCGGTGGCGGTGGCAATACCGCTGTAGATGGCGCCCAGCACCACCACGATGAGCGACACCACAGGGATCAGGTGGCGCGACGCATAGAGCTTCTGCATAAAGCTCAGGCGGGCATCAGGCGCTGGCACCTTGTCCTTGTTGAACAAGGCCCACACGACGATGTAGCCCATGAACAGTGCTGCCAGCAGCAGGCCTGGAATCACGCCGGCCAGGAACAGCTTGGAGATCGACACATTGGCCGCCACGCCATAGACGATCATGATGATCGACGGCGGGATCAGCAGGCCCAGCGTGCCAGCGCCAGCCAGTGTGCCCACCGAGATGTCTTCGGGATAGCCACGCTGCTTGAGTTCGGGCAGCGTGATCTTGCCGATGGTCGCGCAAGTGGCCGCCGATGAGCCCGAGATGGCAGCGAAGATGGTGCAGCCCACCACGTTCACATGCAACAGACGGCCGGGCAGACGGTCCAGCCAGGGCGCCAGGCCTTTGAACATGCTGCTCGACAGCTTGCTGCGAAACAGTATCTCGCCCATCCAGAGGAATAGCGGCAAAGCCGTGAGCGTCCAGCTGGAGGTAGACCCCCAGATAGTCAGCATCATGCTGTCGCCCACGGGGCGGCTGGTAAAAAGCTCCATACCGACCAGCGCCACCGCAAGCAGTGACAGGCCGATCCACAAACCCGAACCGAGCACTGCAAAGAGCACCACGATCAGGCCAAAGGCAATGATGACGTCCATGTTGATTTCTCCTGCGGGGGTTACTCGGAACGGGCCGATTCAGACACGGCCATGAAGGCCACGCCCTGAAAGCGCAGGATGAGCGCATGGGCAAACGACAGCGCAAAGCCGATGCAGCCCATGGCCATGCTGATCTGGGGAATCCACAGCGGCGAAGCATCGGCCGCAGGCGAAATGTCGTGCGTGACGTAGGAAATCCACACCGAGCGCACTGCGTAGCAGGCGATATAGGCCGTGAGCACCAGTGCACTGGACAGGCAGAACCATTCAAAGGCGCCGCGCCAGCGTGACGGCAGCCGGTCGAGCAACAGGGTCACCCGGATGTGGTCTCCGTTTTGCAATGTGCCGGGCAATGCAAAGAACAGCGCTGCGGCGATGGCGTAGCCTGCATACGCGTCGAGACCGTCGATGTTGACGTGAATGACCTCGCGGGCAAACACGCCCAGCGTGACTGCGGCGAACGCAGCCAGCATGGACAGGCCGGACAGCAACATCAGCAGCCTGTAGAAATTTCGGACGAGTTTGTCCATGGCGTACTCCGGTAACGCTTGAAAAAAATGAGGGGGAGTGGCGACGAAAGAACTGGGCAGCAGGCGCCTGTGCTACCCCGGCCCCACTGCGGGGGCCCGGAAAACGACGATTACTTCTTGCGGTAGGCGTCGATGATGGCCTGTCCCTCAGGCCCGGCAGACTTGATCCAGTCGGCCGTCATGGACTCGCCAATGCTTGCCAGTTCCTTCTTGATGCTGTCGCTGGGCTCGGCCACGGTCATGCCTTTGGCGCCCAGCTCTTTGATGAACTCCTTGTCCACGCGCTCGCTCGTGGCCCAGCCGCGCTCTTCGGCGGCTGCCGCTGCCTTCAGCACGGCGTCCTGCAAAGGCTTGTCGAGGGCATCGAACGCCTTTTGGTTCACCACGGTGGCATTGCGCGGAAGCCATGCGCTGACGGGATAGAAGTGCTTCACCTGCTCATACAGCTTGGATTCCACGCCGCTGGCGCTGGACGTCAGGAAGTTCTGCACGGTGTTGGTAGCCAGCGCCTGGCCCAGCTCCGACAGCTGGATCGTCACCGGTTGCGCCTTGAGCAGTTGCGCAATGCGCGTGGTGGCGGGGTTATAGGCCCGCATCTTGGTGCCTGCAAAGTCCGCGGGCGTACTCACGGGCTTGAGCGAGTAGAGCGACTGGCCGGGCCATGGCACGCTGAACAGCACTTTCACGCCTTGGGACGCGAGCAGCTTCTCCTGGGCAGGCTTGGCGGCCAGATACAGGCGCTTGGAATCGGCATAGCTCGTGGCCAGGAACGGAATCGAGTCCACACCAAACAGCGGGTTCTCGTTGGATGCGCCCGAGAGAATGAACTCGGCCGAAGGCACCTGGCCGGTTTGCACCGCACGCTTGATTTCGTTGGCCTTGTACAGCGAGCCACCGGGGTGCAACACGATCTTGAGCTTGCCGCCCGTGAGCTGATCCACCTCGTTGGCGAACTGCTGCACGTTCTGCGTCTGGAAGCTGTTGGCGCCATAGCCCGTGGGCAGGTCCCACTTGATCTGGGCCTGGGCGGCGCAGACGCTGAGGACTGCGGACAAACAAATTGTGATTTTCTTCATGGTGGAACTCCTTGTTGAAAGCGGATCAGAAACTGGCGAGCTGGTGGTTGAGAAGGTCGGTGACCAGCATGCAGCCCGGTGCATGCGTGATGCAGAACGCGGGCTGGGCATTCAAGATGGCCGATTGCGGGGTGACGCCGCAGGCCCAGAAAACAGGGATTTCGCCCGGCATCAGCGCTACGGCGTCGCCGTAGTCGGGATGGGCCAGATCGGCGATGCCGATCAGCGCCGGGTCACCGATGTGCACAGGTGCTCCATGCACATTGGGAAAACGCGAGGTCACCTGCACGGCGCGGATCACATCCGCTGCGGGCATGGGACGCATGGTCACCACCATGGCGCCGCCAAAAGGGCCGGCCGGCTCGGTTTGCACGTTGGTGCGGAACATGGCCACGTTCTTGCCTTCGTCGATGTGGCGCAGGCGGATGCCTGCCTCGATCAATGCGGACTCGAACGAAAACGAACAGCCCAGGATGAAGGTGACCAGGTCCGGCCGCCAGAGGCTGGCAATGTCCGCCACCTCCTCCGACATTTCACCGTGGCGCCAGATGCGGTACAGCGGGACATCACTGCGGATGTCGATGTCCTTGCCCAGCGAAGGCAGGGTGAACTGGCCGGGCTCGCTGACCGCCAGCACGGGGCAAGGCTTGGGATTGCGCTGGCAGAACCGCAGAAAGTCACTGGCAAGCACCTCGGGCAGGATGACCACGTTGCCTTGCACATGGCCGTCTGCGAGACCGCTGGTGTGCGATGTCCACAGGCCCTTGCGGATGGTGTCGCGGACGTAGTTCGGATTGCTGGTGCCCTCAGGGCCAAACACCGCGAGCGAATTTTCTTGAGCTAAGTCCACCGTATTTCCTTGCATTGAGAAAAGTCAATTGCATGACGTTGGACGGATTGTGTTGGGGTGTAACTGCGCTGGCAAATTCAAAAAATTTCTCTTAGCTCATCGATTTTTCCGATGCACTTCATTGGGGCGAAGCAAACCAATTTGGTGCTCAGGGTTAACCCTTGAACTTCTATTTAGGGTTAACCCGAGTCCTCGAAAGGAGAATTTGCACAAGCGCAGCCGCACCGAACTGCGCATGTCGCTTCAATGCGAAATTCTCGGGGCTGCGCCGCAAACGCAGACACTGCAGCCGCAGTGCGCGCAGCGGAAAAGGAGCGTGCGTGGTCCCCGCGCTCAGGCGCGGGCCTTGCGGGGCTTGGGCTCTGGGGGTTGCTGCGCTTCGATGAAGCTGAGCGCCGAACGCACGATCGCCTCCATCGCGGGCGAAGACGGGTCTTCGCGGTAGCTCACGTGAATGGGCAGCGGACGCAGCGCAATGTCGCAGGCCAGCGCACGAAGATCCGGGAATGCCAGCATCCTCTGCACCGCCAGGCGCGGCAGCGTGGCAACGCCAAAACCGCCCTGCACCAGCTGCACCATGGCAGAGATTGAGGAAATGGTGTGCACGCAGCGCGGCTCCACCTGCGCCTGGCGCAGCGTGTCCAACAGGTACACATGGGGCTGAGAACCGCGCTGAAAGGTCAGGATGTCGGTGCCGGCAAAGTCTTCTGATGCATAGCGCCGCTTGCGGTGGATCTTGCTGTTGCCGACGAACACCATCTCCATCGGCGTCAGCGCCTGGCTGCGAATGCCTTCTGCCGATGCGGGCAAGGCCGCAAACACTGCATCCAGCGTGCCCCGGCGGATCTGATCGAGCAGCACCGGCGTGGATTCGACCGTGAGTTCCAGCTCCAGCAGCGGGTTGTCCTTGCGCAGTTGTTCCACCCAGGGGATGAGCCACGAGTGGAGTACCGACTCAATGGCGCCCAGGCGAATCGACACTTCCAGCGGGCCGCCCGAGCCCATCTCGGCCTTGAGCTGGCGTTGCAGCTCCAGCATCCGCTTGGCGTACGTCAGAAAGCGCGTGCCCGCCACTGTGAGCTTGAAATGTTTGTCGCGCCGGTCCAGCAGCAGCACGCCCAGTTCTTCCTCCAGCGCCGCCACGCGACTTGACATGGCCGACTGCGTCAGAAAGAGCTTTTCCGCTGCGCGCGTCACGCTCTTGAGGGAGGCCACCCAGTAAAAGGCTTCGACAAAACGCAGGTTCATGGTGGTGGTTCTCCGGCCTTGCTGGCACGTTGCAAGCTCCTTGGCGGTGCACCGTGGTGGTGCAACATCCCCCAAGCCAGCGCCGAAAGGCGTGGCCATTCTGCCGTTGATCCGCGTGTTCCACAGCCTTTGAACCGCAAAAACAGAGCATCGCCGGGTTTCCTCGATGCCTGCGCAATGGAACTGCGACTGGATGCAAATGCTATTAAAACAATAGCTACTGGCGCTTTACAGATAAGCGCTAGAGTCCATTTTCATTCAAACTCACCCCACAAACAGGGGCAGATCGGCCTTCTTGAGAGTGCGCAGCACGAAGCTGGAGCGGCTGTGCCGGATGCCTTTGATCTTGTAGAGCTTCTCACGCAGCAAGCGCTCGTAATCGCGCGTGTCCTTCACGACGATGCGCAGCAGGTAGTCGTAGTCGCCAGACACCAGGTGCGCCTCGATCACCTCAGGAATGCTGGCGAGTGTTTCGCCAAATTTTTCGAGCGTGTTGTCGGAATGGCTGTCGAGCGTGACCTGCACCAGCACCGTGTCGGCCAGGTCCAGCGACTGCGGGTTGATGCGCACGGTATAGCCCTGGATCACACCCGCCTCTTCCATCTTCTTGATGCGGCCCCAGCAGGGCGATGCGCTCAGGCCCACGGCCTGCCCGATCTCTTGCAGGCTGGCGCGGGCGTTGCCCTGCAGCACAGCGAGAATTTTTCTATCCAGTCGATCCATCGGCTGGATTATTCACCAATCTTCGCCAACACAGAAAATTATTCTGCGATTCACTCCATTTGAAGCGAATTCAGCAAATTCATCTCATCCGCCCCGCGCATACTTCTTCCATCAAGGCGCTCTTACCGGAGCGCACAAACTGACAAGGCCCCGGCTGGTTACCGCCAGCACGGGGCCCTTGGCATTTTGGGCGTCGCCCGTGGCCAACAGAAGCGCCTTGGCAAGCGCCCTGGTGGATAGTTAATAAGCACGCTTACCAGCACAAACCCCGATGCCTGCGCCGATGCTGCACCGCCATAATTTGGCAGAGGCTGGGGTCCGCTCTGCAAGGAGCAACCGTGCATCCCCACCAACCCAGCCCACCATTAACAGGAGACAGCATGCAACTGACCAAACTCGTCGTCGGCCTGAGCCTTGCGCTCGGCTTTGTGGCCACCGCTGCCGCGCAGACCACCATGCGCATCAGCATCTCGACAGCCCAGAATTCCCACCAGGGGATTGCCATCGACACGTTTGCCAAGGAAGTCGAAAAGCGCACGGCCGGCCGCTACAAGGTACAGACGTTTTACAACGGCGCCCTGGGTGGCGAGCGCGAATCGATTGAAGCCGTCCAGCTGGGCACGCAAGAGCTGGCCTTCAGCTCCACCGGCCCCGTGCCCAACTTTGTGCCCGAAGCGCGCATCTTTGACGTGCCCTTCCTGTTCCGCGACAAGGCCCATGCGCGTGCGGTGCTGGACGGCCCCATCGGCCAGGAGATGCTGACCAAGTTCGATAGCAAGGGCTTCAAGGCCCTGGCCTGGGCCGAGAACGGCTTTCGCCACATGACGAACAGCAAGCGGTCGGTGAACGCGCCTGAAGACCTGAAGGGCCTGAAGATGCGCACGATGGAAAACCCCGTGCACATCGCCGCGTACAAGGGCTTCGGCATCATCACCACGCCCATGGCCTTCCCCGAAGTGTTCACGGCCCTGCAACAAGGCACCGTGGACGGCCAGGAGAACCCACTGCCAGTGATCATCTCGGCCAAGTTCGACCAAGTGCAAAAGCACCTGACATTGACTGGCCACGTGTATTCGCCTGCCATCTTCGTGATGAACAAGGCCTCGTTCGACAAGCTCTCGGCCGCTGACAAGCAAGCCTTCATCGACGCCGCCAAGGAAGGCACCAAGGCCAACCGTGCACGCGTGGATGAAGACGACGCCAAGGGCGTGGCCGACCTGCGCGCCAAAGGCATGACGGTGGTGGACAATCCGGACAAGTCCAAGTTTGTGGCGGCGCTGGCGCCTGTGAACGCCGAGTTTGAAAAACAGTTTGGCAAGGCCACCCTGGACAAGATCCGCGACGTCAAGTAGTTGCATGCGCATCAGCTACTATATTTTTAGTAGCACACAACGCCCGTAGAATAAGCGCTACGGGCGTTTTTTATCTTCAATCTGATTCTCTCCACCGAATCATCTGAACCCATGGCGTTGTCCGCCCCATGAAAAAAGCTTTTCTGATGTTTGAACGCGGGGCCACGTTTGCAGCGTTGCTCGGCGCGTGCGCCATGCTGGTCATTGCCGCATCGCTGGGCATGTTCCAGATCGTGACCCGCTTTGTGCTGGAGCAGCCCGCCGAGTGGACTGAAGTGCTGATCCGTTTCAGCCTGATCTGGATGGTGTTCCTGGCCATCCCCAGCGCGTTCCGCCAGGGCGCGATGGTGAGCGTGGATGTGCTGTACCGCTGGAGCCCGCCGCGCGTGCGCCGGGTGCTGGACTATGTCGTGGCGGTGGCGGCGCTGGCGCTGATTGGCGTGATCGTGTGGTGGGGCTGGGACTATGCCCAGCGCGGCGGCGTGCAGTCGATGGCGGGCCTCGAATCCGTCTCCATGTTCTGGGCCTACGTGGCCATGCCGGTGGGTGGCGTGTTCAGCGCCATTGGCATCGTCGGCAACCTGCTAGACCCTCAACGCCTTGAGCTGGAGACCGCGCAATGACCACAGTCATGATCACCACCATGGTGCTGTGTTTTGCACTCACCGTGTCCGTGGCCGTTTCCATCGGCCTGGCCTCCATCCTGGGCATCCAGGTGGCCAATGCCAACATGCTGATCTCTGTGAAGGAGATGTTCGGCTCCATCAACAAGTTTCCGCTGGCGGCCATTCCGTTCTTCATCCTGGCCGGGAACCTCATGGAGACCGGTGGCATCTCGCGCCGCCTGGTGGAGTTCGCCAAGAGCATCGTGGGCGGCGTGCAGGGCGGCCTGCCCATGACCTGCGTGCTCACCTGCATGATTTTTGCGGCCGTGTCGGGCTCGTCGGTGGCCACCACGTTTGCCATTGGCGCCATTCTGATTCCTGCGCTCATCAAGCACGGCTACCCCACGAGCTACGCCGCATCGCTGCAGGCCACCAGCGCCGAGCTGGGCGTGATCATCCCGCCCTCCATACCGATGATCCTGTATGGCGTGAGCGCCGAAGTGTCGATTGGCGAGCTGTTCATTGCAGGCTTTGGCCCCGGGCTGCTGATCAGTGGCGCGCTGATGCTTTTTGTCTGGGCGTACTGCAAGTACAAGGGCTGGGGCAAAAACGACGGTGACGGCCGCATGCCTCTTGGCAAGGCCACGCTGCAGGCGGGCTGGGCGCTGCTGATGCCGGTGATCATCCTCGGCGGCATCTACGGCGGCGTATTCACCCCCACTGAAGCATCGGCCGTGGCTGTGTTCTACGCATTGATTGTGGGTGTGGTGATATACCGCGAGATCAGGCTCAAGGACCTGTTTGCCATCCTGCGCAAGTCGGCCATCTCGTCCGCCGTGATCATGTTCATCATTGCCAATGCGGGCCTGTTCGCCTTCCTCATCACCCGCGCTGGCGTGCCGGATGCCATCGGCCGCTGGCTGGAGGCGGTGCTGCAATCCCCTGCCCTGTTCCTGCTGGGCGTGAATGCGGCGCTTTTCGTGATCGGCATGTTCATCGAGACCAGCGCCGCCATCATTGTTCTGGCACCCATCCTGGCTCCCGTGGCCATCCACTTTGGCATCGACCCGGTGCACTTTGGCCTGATCATGGTAGTGAACCTGGCCATGGGCATGATCACGCCGCCGTTTGGCGTGAACCTGTTTGCAGCCTGCACGGTGGCGCGAATATCGCTGGACCGCATCGTCGGGCACCTGATTCCGTTTGTGCTTGTCATCATGGCCTGCCTGATGGTGGTGACCTATGTGCCGCAGTTGTCGCTGGGTTTGCGCGATCTGGTCTACGCAAAGTAGTTAGAATCCCCCGGTCAGGAGAGAGTGCCAAGCCCCACAGGCCACCGCACCGCCGAAGGCGCAGGCAGCAGCCGAACGCTCAGGCAAAAGGACTGACAACCGCCCGCAGTGATGTGGGCGTTCCCTTGCTGGAGAGAGATGGCCCACCGCACCGCGTGTTGAGGCCATCCACCGAAGGAGCAAACCGCACGGCCAGCCAGGGCGCTGCGGTGAATCTCTCAGGTAAAGCGGACAGCAGGGCAAATCCCGTAGCCACCTTGTGGCTGCGGCCCTCATTTGCCCCGGAGTTCCGCCATGTCAGCCACCGCCCCCCTGCTTACCACGCCCCTGAACGCCCTGCACATTGAGCTGGGCGCCCGCATGGTGCCGTTCGCCGGCTACTCCATGCCCGTGCAATACCCCGCTGGCCTGATGGCCGAACACCAGCACACGCGCAGTGCGGCGGGCTTGTTTGACGTCTCGCACATGGGCCAGTTCAAGCTGGTCGGCCCTGACGCCGCAGCGGCGTTTGAAACCCTGATGCCGGTGGACGTGATCGACCTGCCCGTGGGCAAACAGCGCTACGGGCTGCTGCTCACCGACGAAGGCACGGTCATCGATGACCTGATGTTTTTCAACCAAGGCGTGGTGGATGGCAAGCCCACGCTGTTCGTGATCGTGAACGGTGCCTGCAAGGTGGGCGACATTGCCCATATCCAGGCGCGCATCGGCCAGCGTTGCAATGTGATCCCCATGCCCGACCACGCGCTGCTGGCGCTGCAGGGCCCGCAGGCCGTCACAGCACTTGCGCGCCTGGCGCCCGGCGTGGAAAAGCTGGTTTTCATGACGGGCGGCGATTTTTCCATTGCGGGCTGCGACTGTTTTGTGACCCGCAGCGGCTACACGGGCGAAGACGGTTTTGAAATCTCGGTGCCCGCCGCTCAGGCCGACACCCTGGCCCGCGCCCTGCTTGCTCAGCCCGAGGTCAAACCCATCGGCCTGGGCGCCCGCAACTCGCTGCGGCTCGAAGCGGGCCTGTGCCTGTATGGCAACGACATCGACATCACCACCACGCCGCCTGAAGCCGCGCTGAACTGGGCCATCCAGAAGGTGCGTCGCACGGGCGGCGCCCGCGCAGGGGGTTTCCCCGGAGCAGACAAGGTGCTCGCGCAGATCGACAACCCCGCCAGCCTGCAGCGCAAGCGCGTTGGCCTCGTCGCGATGGAGCGTGTGCCCGTGCGCGAACACACCGAATTGCAGAGCGAAGACGGCCAGAAGATTGGCGAAGTGACCAGCGGCCTGCTGGGCCCCACGGTGAACGAACCCGTGGCTATGGGCTATGTCACACCCGCCTTCGCCGCCATCGGCACGCGGGTGAACGCCATCGTGCGCGGCAAGGCCGTGCCCATGGAAGTGCGTGCCATGCCCTTTACCCCCGCGCGCTACTACCGCGGCTGACCGTCTGAAACTGCGCCACCCCGGCTACAGTCTTGGCTGGCATCGGCACTTTTGTTTGTTTCCCCCCTTTTTTTCTGGAGCCCCCATGACCGTCAAGTTTTCCAAGGATCACGAGTGGATCGACATCTCCGACCACGAAGCCGCCACCGTGGGCATCACGGTACACGCCCAGGACGCGCTGGGCGATGTGGTGTTTGTGGACCTGCCCGAAGTCGGCAAGACCTTCACCCAGGGTGAAGTCGCCGGCGTGGTGGAGTCCGTCAAAGCCGCCGCCGACGTGTACATGCCCGTCACCGGCGAAATCGTCGAGGTGAACGAAGCCCTGCGCGCCGACCCCTCGCTGGCCAACACCGACCCGCTGGGCGCTGGCTGGTTCTTCAAGGTCCACGTGACCGACATGATGCAATTCGACGCGCTCATGGACGAACCTGCGTACGCAGAGTTCGCCAAGAACGCCTGATCTCCGGATCTTTTGTTCCCCGAGGCCCGGCGCCCTGCCGGGCCAATGTGCCTCCTTGTTGTCCCACGCCGCCGCCGATGACCACCCTCGCCCCCCTGCCCACGCTCGCAGCGCTTGAAAACGCCACCGAATTCCTGCCACGCCACATCGGCATCGATGCGGCCGATGAAGCGCACATGCTGTCGGTGATTGGCGAGGCCTCGCGCCGCGCCCTCATCGACTCCATCGTCCCGCGCTCCATCGCACGCAGCAGCGCGATGGACCTGCCCCTGCCGATCACGGAAGCGGCGGCGCTGGCCGAACTCAAGGCGATGGCATCGAAGAACCAGGTCCTGAAGAGCTTCATCGGCCAGGGCTACTACGGCACCCACACACCGGGCGTCATCCTGCGCAACATCCTGGAGAACCCCGCCTGGTACACGGCCTACACGCCGTACCAGGCCGAAATCTCGCAAGGCCGCATGGAGGCGCTGGTCAATTTTCAGACCATGGTCTGCGATCTGACCGGCATGCCGATTGCCAATGCGTCGATGCTGGACGAAGCCACGGCCGCCGCTGAGGCGATGACGCTGGCCAAGCGCTCCGTCAAGAGCAAGAGCAATGTGTTTGTGGTGGCCGGTGATGCCCACCCGCAAACCATCGAAGTGATCCAGACCCGTGCCAAGCCCCTCAATATCGAAGTGGTGCTGGCCAACTCCGCCGCCGAATGGGATGCAGCGCTGAATGGCGAGTATTTCGCCGTGCTGGCCCAGTACCCCGCCACCAGCGGCCGCATTGATGACCTGCGCGCTGACGTGGAGAAGGCCCATGCCAAACAGGCCGCCTTCATCGCAGCAGCCGACCTGCTGGCCCTCACGCTGATCACCCCTCCCGGCGAATGGGGCGCAGACATCGTCGTGGGCACCACGCAGCGCTTTGGCATGCCCATGGGCGCGGGTGGCCCGCACGCTGCCTACATGGCCTGCCGCGACGAGTTCAAGCGCAGCCTGCCTGGCCGCCTGGTGGGCGTGAGCGTGGACGTGCATGGCAAGCCCGCCTACCGCCTGGCCCTGCAAACGCGCGAGCAGCACATCCGCCGCGAAAAAGCCACGTCGAATATCTGCACCGCGCAAGTGCTGCCCGCCGTGATCGCCAGCATGTACGCCGTGTACCACGGCCCCGAAGGCCTGCAGCGCATTGCGCAACGCGTGGCCAGCTACACCGCCATTCTGGCCAAGGGGCTCACACAACTGGGCGCGCCGGTGCGCCCGCAGGCGTGTTTTGACACGTTGACGCTCAAAACCGATGGCGCTACTAAATCCATAGCTTCTCGCGCAGTACAGCTGGGCGCCAACCTGCGAATTTACTTCGAAAACTACCTGTGTATCTCGCTGGACGAGACCACCACACGGGCAGACATCGAGCTGCTGTGGAAAGTCTTCGCCCAGGACTGTCAGGCGCTGCCCACGTTCGATGCTTTTGAGAAAGGCGTGGAGTTGCTGATTCCGGCCGAGCTGCGCCGCACCAGCAGCTACCTCACGCACCCGGTGTTCAACACCCACCACTCCGAAACCGGCATGCTGCGCTACATCCGCCAGCTGTCTGACAAGGACCTGGCGCTGGACCGCAGCATGATCCCGCTGGGCAGCTGCACCATGAAGCTCAATGCCACGAGCGAGATGATCCCCATCACCTGGCCCGAATTCGCCAACGTGCACCCCTTCGCACCCGCTGACCAGTTGCAAGGCTACAAGGAGCTGGACGAACAACTGCGCGCCTGGCTCTGCCAGGCCACGGGCTACGCAGGCATCAGCCTGCAGCCCAACGCCGGATCGCAAGGCGAATACGCGGGCCTGCTGGCCATCAAGGCCTACCACGAAGCCCAGGGCCACGGCCATCGCAACATTTGCCTGATCCCCAGCAGCGCCCACGGCACCAACCCCGCCAGCGCCCAGATGGTGGGCATGCAGGTGGTGGTGACGAAGTGCGACGACAACGGCAACGTGGACATGGCCGACCTGCAGGCCAAGTGCGAACAGCACAGCGCCAACCTGGCCTGCATCATGATCACCTACCCCAGCACGCACGGCGTGTTCGAAACGCAGGTGAAGGAACTGTGCGCCCTGGTGCATAGCCACGGCGGCCGGGTGTATGTGGACGGCGCCAACATGAACGCCCTGGTGGGCGTGGCAGCCCCCGGCGAGTTCGGCGGCGACGTGAGCCACCTGAATCTGCACAAGACCTTCTGCATCCCCCACGGCGGTGGCGGCCCTGGCGTGGGCCCTGTGTGTGTGGTGGCCGATCTGGTGCCCTACCTGCCTGGTCATGCCACGGCCGGTGTGGCCGGCGGCGTGGGTGCCGTGTCGGCAGCACCTCTGGGTAATGCCGCCGTGCTGCCCATCAGCTGGATGTACTGCCGCATGATGGGCGCCGAAGGCCTGCAGGCCGCGACCGAAACCGCCATTCTCTCGGCCAACTACATCAGCGCACGCCTCAAGGATCACTACCCCACGCTGTACGCGAGCGAAGGTAAGGATGGCAAGCCGGGCCACGTGGCGCACGAGTGCATCCTGGACCTGCGTGGCCTGAAGGACACCAGCGGCGTGATGGCGGAGGACGTGGCCAAGCGCCTGATCGACTACGGCTTCCACGCACCCACGCTGAGCTTCCCCGTGCCCAACACGCTGATGGTGGAGCCCACCGAAAGCGAGACGCTGTTCGAGATCGACCGTTTCATCGACGCGATGATTGCCATCCGAGAAGAGATTCGCCAGATCGAGTCGGGCGCCTGGCCGCAGGACAACAACCCGCTGAAGAACGCGCCCCACACGGCCGAGAGTCTGCTGGGCAGCGAATGGGCTCGCCCTTACGCCCGCGAAGCTGCCGCTTACCCCGTGGCCGCTCTGCGTAGCAACAAGTATTGGTCGCCCGTAGGCCGCGTGGACAACGTGTGGGGTGATCGCAATCTGAGCTGCAGCTGCATCCCGGTGTCTGACTACGCCTGATACGCCTGAACGCAGTGACCTCGATCACCAGCGCCTGCACTGTCTGCCAGCCGCCTGCGCTGGAGGCGCTGGTCCGGTCTGAACCTGCCCTGGCCGCTCTGTGGCAGGCCCTGCCCCGCCGGCAGTTCGGCGCAGGCAGGTTACTGCAGCGGGCGGGCGAGACCAGTACGCGCTGCTGGCAGGTGCGCAGCGGTGTGGTTCGGCTGTTCTACCTGAACGAACAAGGTACCGAACGCAACCGGTCGTTTCACGGCACTGGCAGCTGGGTGGCTGGCAACCTGCCTCCCCTGGCGCTGCCCAGCCCTTATGCCATCGAGGCCCTGGCGCCCGTAGAGGCTGTGGAGCTGGGCTATGCCACCTTGCAGCAGTGGCAACGCAGCTTTGCCCACCTCGGCCCCTTGCTGGAAGAGGCCCTGGGCTATGTGTTTCAGCAGCACGCACAGCGCGAAGCCGAGTTGTTGAGCCACCCGCCCGAGGTGCGCTACCAATCTTTTCTCGCTACACATGGTGATTTGACGCCCCATCTGCCGCAGCACCATGTGGCCAGCTACCTGGGCATCTCGCCGGTATCGCTATCACGCATCCGGGCACGGCTGGGCATGGTGGAAGCGTCACGCGGCGTTTGAGAATTTTCAGCGGTCCTGTGGCCACGCACTGACCGAGCGATCCCGCCCAGGCATCACCACTTGGGGCAATTTTTCCTTGTCCATGACGGCGTCACCTGCCACCAACCCGTTCAGATGCAGCAGGTGCGCGGTGATGCCGTACACCTCGTTATCGGTCAGGCTCTTGGGCGCGTGCATCGGCATGCCCCGGCGCACATAGTCGAACACCGTCGTGGCATAAGGCCACATAGCGCCCACCGACAACACCTGCAGCGGGTACTTGCGCACGCGCAAGGGGCGCAGCGGGTCGCTCCAGCCGATCAAACCATCTGTGCCCACCAACCGTGCGGCAGGCCCTTCGATACCCTGTGCGCCGTGGCAGGCGGCACAGTGCATGGCGTACAGGCGCGCGCCCTGCTCCACGCTGCCCCGGCCGGGTGGCAGATTGCGGCCGTTGGGGAAGACGGTGATGGCATAGCGATCGATGTCGGCAGGCGAGAGCGGCTGGCCTAAGCCGATGACAAGTGGCGGCGCTGCTGGTGCAGGAGCCGCAGCGGATGGCGCCTGGGCCTCGCTGGCTCTGCCTGCACTCAGCAGTCCCATCACCATGACCATCACCATCGCCACGGCCACGCCCCGCCGCAGGGTGGTGCGCCCTGCGAGCAGCAACCGGCTGCACAGGTCTTCACGCATAGACGTTCTCCACGCGACCATCGGCTTGCACGCGCCAAGCCTGCACCGCGTTGTAGTGGTTGAACGAGTGCATGGCGTAGCGGCGCTTCCACTCGCTGCGCAGTGGCTGCGTGCGGCCGTGTTCGTCCGTGGCGCGGCTCATCAGGTCGGCCTTGCGGCCGTTCCACTGCCAGGGCAGCGTGAAGCGCGTGAAGGCCCGGTCCAGCACCGGGCCATGCAGCTGCGCCGCAGCCCAGGTGCGACCTCCGTCCACGGACACATCCACACGCGTTATGCGCCCCCGACCCGACCAGGCCAGACCAGCGATTTCGTAAAACCCATGGGGCTGAGGCAAACGCTGCTGGCCTGAGGGGTGCGTGATCACCGACTTCACCTCCATGTGGAACGCGAAGCGCTCGATCCGTCCATCGGTCAGCACTTGTGTGTACAGACCCGACTCGTCCTTGGTGTAAGCGGGCGCGTCGGTCACTTCGAGCCGGTGCAGCCATTTCACGTTGACGTTGCCCTCCCAGCCCGGCATGAACAGGCGCATGGGGTAGCCCTGCGAGGGCCGCAGCCGCTCGCCGTTCTGGTACAGCGCCAGCATGCCGTGCTCCAGCAAGGCCTTCAGTGGCAGGCTGCGGCTGTGTGATCCACCGTCGGCGCCTTCGGCCACCACCCATTGGGCGCTGTCTTTTAGCCCCGCTTCGTTCAGCAGATAGGCCAGCGGCACGCCCGTCCACTCCGAACACGACACCTCGCCCGCAATCTCGCCCAGCGTCTGGTCCAGAGCCGTGGGCGATAGCGCGTTGGCGGCTGAGTTGCCCGCGCATTCCAGAAAATGCACGCGGCTGACCATGGGGTAGCGCAGCAGACGCTCCAGATCAAAACGCAGCGGTTTGTGCACCAGCCCATGCACCTTCAGTGTGTGGCGCTCCGGCGCAATGTCGGGCACGCCGTTGTGGTGCACGGCAAAGTGCAGGCCGCTGGGGGTGATGATGCCGCGCTGGTGCTGCAACGGCGTGCGCCACACAGGAAAGCCTGCCGCAGTGGACAAGGTCCGCTCCACCTGCGCCTCCTGAGCTGCGGGCAGGCCGTACGGCAGATCGGCCCCACCGGGGCGGGTCATCGCATCGGGCAAGCGGGCGGCCAGTGGCTGTGGCGGCGCTGCCTGCGCCGCCGCCATACCCACGCCCCCCGTCGCAAGCCCCCCCAAAAAAGTCCTCCGAGCCAGTCCGCTGTGGCCGTTGAATGAACGCATCCGTCATCTCCGCAAAAACAAGCACTCGGCACCCATTGGCCGCAGCTGCAGTGTTGCCATCCGCATGCCGCAGCGCATTAACGTTGGTTAACGCGCCCACAGTGGATTGGCACCAGCCAAGGCGCCACGCCCTTTACACTGGCGCGCCGCTTGCAGCCCAACCGTTGCTGACGAGCAAAATGGCGTTCTGACTTTTCCCCCTTTCTTTTTTGTTTCAAGGACTCCCCGTGCGCATTTCTTCCGCCCTTGTGCTCATTGGCCTTCTGGCTGCCCCCTTTGCCTCTGCCCAGGCCGCAGGCCCCGTCACCACGGCCAGTGGCCTGGTTTATGAATCGCTCAAGGACGGCACCGGCGATTCGCCCAAGGCCACCGACACCGTCAAGGTGCACTACAAAGGCATGTTTCTGGACGGCAAGGAGTTCGACAGCTCCTACAAGCGCGGCGAGCCGACGTCGTTCCCGCTCAACGGTGTGATCCCCTGCTGGACTGAAGGCGTGCAACGCATGAAGCCGGGTGGCAAGGCCAAGCTGACCTGCCCGCCCTCCATCGCTTACGGCGCCCGGGGAGCCGGTGGCGTAATCCCACCCAATGCCACGCTCAACTTCGAGATCGAACTCATCTCCATCGGCCGCTGACCCCATGCTGCTCAAGGTCGGTGATCTCGCGCGGCGCACCGGCCTGACGGTGCGCACGCTTCACCACTATGACGAGATCGGGCTGCTCAAGCCTTCAGGCCGGTCCGAGGCGGGCTACCGCCTCTACAGCCAGGCCGATGTGCAGCGACTGCACGGCATCCAGACCATGCGCCAGATGGGCCTGGCGCTCAGCGACATCGGGGCGCTGCTGGCGGGTGACGGCATGGCCCCCGAACGCATCATCGGGCAGCAGATCCGCTCGCTGGACCAGCAAATCGCGCAGGCCACCGAACTGCGCGGACGCCTGACCATGCTGAGGGACGGCCTGATGGCCGGTGCCGAGCCAGACATGGGCAACTGGCTGGAGGCCCTGGCGCTGATGACGACCTATGGCAAGTATTTCAGCTCGGCCGAACTCAAGCACATCTTTCAGAACTGGAACCTCATTGAGGCTGACTGGCTGATCGTCAAAGACCTGGTGCGCAGTGCCATGGACCGCCAACTGGCACCCGACACACCCGAGGTGCAGGCGCTGGCCTACCGCTGGATGGCGCTCATGCTGCACTGGATGAAGGGCGATCTGGACCTGCTGGAGCGCTGGGGCCATATGTTCCGCACCGAACCCAGCACCCAGGGGCGCAACCACGCACCGCCGGGTGAAATGATCGAGTACATCGAAACGGCCATCAAGCTGCGCATGGCGCTGCTGGAAAAGTACCTGACCCGCAACGATCTGCGCACACTGGGCCATGTGCCCCATACCGACTGGGCAGCGCTGGAGCAGGACGTTCAGCAGCTTCTGGCCCGCGCCCTTCCTCCCCACCACCCCGATGCGGTGGCTGCCGCTTTGCGCTGGAACGCACTGTTCGACACACTCACGCGGCGCAGCCCCGAGTTGCGCCAAAAGCTGCTCATGGCCTCAGCCAATGAACCGCTGCTGCAGGCAGGCTCGCCCCTGAGTGCTCCCGTGCGCGCCTATCTGCAGGCAGCGCTGGCGCACGCAATGCCAGCACCTGCGGCTGCTGTGGTATCCCCACACCGCTGACAACAGCACCGCCCCAAAAAGTCAGAAAAGTGCTTGACCCTCACGCAACGTGAGGCTTCACAGTCGGTCCCTATGAATGGACCGACTCACACCCCAGAATCCGCCGCCCCGGGCCGCAAACTGCATGCCCTGGACAATCTGCGCGCCGCCATGATGTGGCTGGGCATCGTGCTGCATGTTTCGGTCATTTACATGAGCCGGCCGTCTCCCCTGCCCTGGCACGACGATTTGTCCACGTCGGTGGCCGACTTGCTGGTGGCGGTGATCCATGCGTTCCGCATGCCCCTGTTTTTTATCCTGGCCGGTTTTTTTGTGTCGGCACTGGTGCAGCACCGAGGGCTGGCGGGCATGGTGCGCAACCGGCTGCGCCGCCTGGGCCTGCCTTTTGTGGTGTTCTGGCCGCCCTTGTTGGCGGTCAGCACCCTGCTGGGCCTGTTGTTCCTGCACCGCATGGCCCATGGCACCTGGGGCGTAGACCGCAGCCTGCTGCCCCACGGCCCCAACGTACCCAAAGGCCCACCGACCATGCACCTGTGGTTTCTGTGGATGCTGCTGTGGCTGGCCGTGTTCACGCCTGTGGTGTGGGCTGCGGCACGTGCGCTGCCTGGCGGCGTGCAAAAAGCCCTGGGGCGCTTCGCCGCCTGGCTGGGCGGTTCGGCCCTGGGCGTTGTGGCGCTCACCCTTCCACTCGCCTGGATCGGCGCCCACTACGACCACGGAATCGTCACGCCCAGCGGTTCCTTTCTGCCTCCCTTGGCGGAATGGCTCCACAACGGGCTTTTCTACGGATTCGGGCTGTGCCTGTACACGCAGCGCAGGGACTTGATGGTGCGCTACGCAAGGCATTGGCCCGTGCTGGCGGGCCTGGGGCTCGTTTGCTTCCTGATCACTGCATTCTTGTCGGAAGTGCTGGCCCAGCCTGAGGCTTCGGCCTTTGCTCTGGTCCTGGTCACCGGTGCCTTCACCGAGATCCTGGCCGAGCCCGTCTCTGCCACCCGGCACCTGCAGTTCTGGATGGCACTGGCTTACAACGCCGCGTCCTGGTTGTGGAGCTTTGCGCTGATCGGACTCTTTCTGCGCCACGTCGGCCAGCCCCGTGCCTGGCTGGCCTACCTGGCCGACAGCTCGTACTGGGTGTACCTCGTGCACCTGCCGCTGACGATTGGTTTTGGCGCGCTGCTGTATGGCGTGCCGATTCCCGTCCTGGCCAAGATGGCTCTCAACGTGCTGGCCACCACGGCCCTGTGCCTGGCCAGCTACCACCTGTGCGTGCGATTCACCGCCGTGAGCCAGTGGCTCAACGGGCGCCGGCACACCCGCAAATCTTTTGGAGACTCTGTTCATGCGACCTGAAATGCCCCATCACCCTTCGCCCCCCCACCCAAAGAGCGCCCCCCAGGACCCGCGCGCCGCGCTGTTCAAGGACCCCAACTTTCGCTGGATGACGAGCGGCTCCTTCCTGTCCATGCTGGGCGACCAGTTCACGCTGATTGCACTGCCCTGGCTGGTGCTGCAGATGACGGGCGACACCCTGGTGCTGGGCACCGTGCTGGCCCTCATCAGCGTGCCGCGCGCACTGTTCATCCTGATCGGCGGTGCACTGGTAGACCGCCACTCGCCCAAGCAGGTGCTGATGATCACCAAATACATCAACCTGGTGCTGCTGGCCGTGCTGGCGGGGCTGGTGCTTGCAGGCACCCTGACGCTGTGGATGGTGTATGCGCTGTCGCTGGGCATTGGCCTGGCCACGGCCTTCAGCATTCCTGCTGGCACGGCCATGATGCCGCACGTGGTGGCGCGCTCGCAGTTGCAGGCCGCCAACGGCATCAGCCTGGGCCTGCGCCAGCTGACCATGTTCCTCGGGCCCCTGCTGGCAGGGCTGCTCATTGCGCTGTTTGGTGCGGGCGACGCAGTCAAAGAAGTCGCCAGTGCACCGGCCAATGCCAACGCCACCGGCATCGGCCTGGCCTTTGCGCTGGATGCCCTGAGCTTTGCGGTGTCCGCCTGGACGCTGTCCAAGGTGCAGACCCATGCAGGCAACTCGGCCCCGGCTGCCGCACCCCAGGCGGTGCTGGCATCGGTGGCGCAGGGCCTGGTTCACTTCTGGCGCGATGGAGAACTGCGCACCTGCTTTCTCTACTGGAGCGCCATCGCCCTGTTCATCATGGGCCCCATCCACATCGCCATCCCCGTGCTGGCCAGCAGCACGCCAGCGCTGGGCGCGGCCGCGTTCGGCACCATGGTGGGCGCCCATGGCGCGGGCACGCTCCTGGGCATGGTGGTGTCGGGCATGTTGCCGAGGCTGCGTTTTGGCAGCCTGGGCATGACCATCCTGGCGTTCGACGCCATCATCGGTGTACTGTTCATGCCTATGGGGCTGATCACGGCCGTGTGGCAGGGCGCAACGCTGATGCTGGTCATCGGCCTGCTCGGCGGCTTCATGCAGGTGAGCGTGTTCACCTGGATCCAGCAACGTGTGCCGCCGGCCCTGATTGGCCGGGCGATGAGCCTGTTCATGTTCATCTTCATGGGCCTGGCCCCCATCTCCGCAGCCGTCACGGGCTGGGTGATGAAAAGCATCACGCTGACCCAGCTGTTTGCGGCCAGCGGAGGTACGCTGGTGGTGCTGGCCGCACTGGCTTTTGTACTGACGCCCATGCGCCGCGTGACGGATGCAGCACCCGCCACACGCTGAGGCTCCCCACGCAAAAAGGGCTGGACCACTGTCCAGCCTTTTTTTGTGTCTTAGGAGGAGATCCTCAGACTTCAGTCACGAACTGCTCGCGGGGGCGGCGCACCTTCTTCAGGTTCACCAGCCAGTCGCCTTCATCGGCGCGGTAACCCAGCGGCAGGATCGACACGCTGCGCAGGCCACGTGCCCGCAGGCCCAGGATCTCATCGAGCGCGTTGGGGTCAAAACCTTCCATGGGGGTGGAGTCCACCTCTTCAAACGCAGCGGCGATCAGTGCGGCACTCATGCCAATGTAGGCTTGGCGGGCTGCGTGCTGGAAGTTCACCTCGGCATCGCGCTGGGGGTAGCTGTTCAGCAGCATCTGGCGGTAGTTTTCCCAGCCTTCGTTCTTGAAGCCACGCTGGTCATTGGTCAGGTCGAACATCATGTTGATGCGATCGGCCGTGTAGTTGTCCCATGCAGCAAACACCAGCAGGTGCGAGCCGTCGGTGATCTGGGCCTGGTTCCAGGCGATGGGCTGGATCTTGGCGCGCACAGCGGGATCGGTCACCACGATGATTTCAAAGGGCTGCAGGCCACTGGAGGTGGGCGCCAGGCGCGCGGCTTCGAGAATGCGCTCCACCTTCTCCTGCGGAACAGCCTTGGCGGGGTTCATCTTCTTGGCGGCATAGCGCCATTGCAGTTTGTTCAGCAGGGGTTGTGCAAGGGAGGTGTCGTCGATGGGGTTCATGGCAAAAATTCCTGACAGTCAGTAGCGATCGGGTTGGATCTAAAAAATGCGGGATGGTGGAACTGTAGGGATCCGAATCTCCTTCGGTAAGCCCCGTGAGAGAAAAGGATTGTTCGCAATTGATCAACAATCGCCCCTTGAAAGACGCGCTGAAGCCGTTCCCCCCGGTCTCTGCGTGTACGAGCCCCCGGGGCCTGCAGGATCCGCAGGCTTGCGGGCGTACACTCGTGGCCATGCTTTCTGGCCCACAGCATTGCGCAGCGCGCGCACTTTCCTCGAGCCAAAACCCCTGGCCGCGCCCCTCCCATGAGTGAACCCGACCTGTCGTTTCTGGACCCTGCGGGGCGGCAGCCCGCTCCCACAGGTCATGCGCCCGGGACTCCCACCCCGCGTGCCACGCCCCCCAGCACAGGAGCCGAGGGCCTGGTGGCTGAGCTGCGCGCCTACCAGGCAGAGCTGGAGAGCCAGAACAAGGTCCTGCGCTACAGCCAGACCGTGGCGGAAAGCGCCTACGAACGCTTCGAGACCCTGTTTGCCAGCGTGCCGCTGGCCCTCATGGTGGTGGACGAACACGACATGGTGGTGCAGGCCAACTCGATGGCGCACCGCTCGTTCCAGCCCACCGAACGCGACCGCCCGCTCACGGCACTGATGCCCTTTGTGCGCCCGCAGGACGCCCGGCGCGTGCGCGAGGCCTTCGCGCTGGCGCAGGACCTGGGGCGCAGCGAGGTCAAGGAGGTCGTTTTTTCCATCAATGCAGATACGCCCATCACGGGCGACCTGCACATCGCGCACATTGAGGCCCCGCAAAGCAATGGCCCCCCCCTGTCGCAGTTTCTGTGTGCAGTGATCGACCAAGGCCCACTGCTGGCCGAGCGCCAGGCGCTGCAGCACAGCGCCATTACCCTGCAGCAGCGCAACGAACAGATCCGCGCCAGTGAGAAGCGGCTGGAGGCCATCATCAACTCCGCGCTGGACGCCATCATCTGCGTGGACCAGCACCAGCGCATCACCGTGTTCAACCCTACGGCGGCAGCGCTGTTCCAGTGCAGCGCCAGCGACGCGCTGGGCAGTACGCTGGACCGCTTTTTGCCCGATGCGGCGCAGGCGCTGGCGTTTGCCCAGCTCACCACCCAGGCCCTGCTGGGCGAGATGACGGCGTTGACCGCCAGCGGCAAGGAACTGGCGGTAGAGGTGAGCGTGTCGTTCGAGCGCCATGCCGAGGGCGAAACCACCACCGTGTTTGCCCGCGACCTGACCGGCCGCAAGAAGGCCGAGGCGCACCGCAGCGAGCTGGAAGCCCAGCTGCGCGAGTCGCACAAGATGCAGGCCGTGGGCACCATGGCGGGCGGCATTGCACACGACTTCAACAACATCCTGGGCGCGATCCTGGGCAATGTCGAACTGGCCAAGGCCGACTGTGCAGCAGGTTCGCCCGTGCTGGAAAGCCTGATGGAGATCGACAAGGCAGGCAGGCGCGCGCGCGACCTGGTGCGCCAGATCCTCACTTTCAGCCGCAATGAGCCACCGCAGCGCTCCGCAGTGTCGTTGGCCGAAGTGGTGCACGACACCGAACGCCTGCTGCGCGTCACCCTGCCCCCCGCCATCGAGCTGCACATGCAGTTGCAGGCGGGCCTGCCCCCCGTGCTGGCCGACGCCACGCAGGTCGAGCAGGCCCTGCTCAACCTGTGCACCAATGCGGTCCACGCCATCCAGAGCCAAGGCACCGAGCGCGGCAGCATCCATGTGGAAGCCGCTGCCGTGCAGCCCGACCAGCGCCTGAGCGAACGGCTGGGCCTGGCCCCCGTGGACTATGTCGCCCTGACCGTGCGCGACAGTGGCCCCGGCATGGACGCTGCCACGCTGGAACGCATCTTCGAGCCCTTCTTCACCACCAAGCCCGTGGGCCAGGGCACGGGCCTCGGCCTGGCGGTGGTGCACGGCGTGATGCGCACACATGAAGGCGGCGTGGACGTACACAGTGCCCCCGGCCAGGGCAGCCGGTTCACGTTGTACTTTCCGGTCGCCCACAGCGCGGCGCAAAGCACCCTGGATGCGCAGCCCATTCAAGCGGTGCAGGCCGCACCAGCATCCTCCGCACCCTCGACGCCTCCCGCCACCGATACCCCCGGCAGCGCACCGCGCAAGAAGCACCACGTGATGTACGTGGACGATGACCAGGCCCTGGTGTTTCTGGTTCAGCGCCTGCTGCGCCGCCGGGGCTATGAGGTCAGCGGCTACACCGACCCGCACGAGGCCACGGCCGCGCTGCGCGCTGCCCCGCAGGCCTTTGACCTGCTGGTCACCGACTACAACATGCCCGGCTTCTGTGGAGTGGACCTGGTGCGCGAAGCCCGCCTGATCCGCCCTGACCTGCCCGTGGCCCTGGCCTCGGGCTACGTCACGGCCGAAATCGAACAGGCTGCGCTGGCCGAAGGCGCACAGGCATTGATCCACAAGCCCAACGACGTGGAAGAGCTTTGCGCCACCGTGCAGCGCCTGGTGGGCGGCGACAGCCATGCCGCAGGCTGAAACCAGCGCGCTGGCTGCGGACACTGCCGGCCTCCGCGCCCCGGTGGCACTGCATGAGGATGCCGACCTGCTCGTGCTCTGCAAGCCCTCAGGCCTGCTGTGCGTACCAGGGCGCGGCCCCGACAAGCAAGACTGCCTGAGTGCCCGCGCTCAGCAGCACTGGCCCGGCGCACTCATCGTGCACCGGCTGGACCAGGCCACCTCAGGCCTGGTGCTCATGGCCCGGCATGCCGATGCACAACGGCGCCTGAGCCTGGCGTTCGAACAGCGGCAGATTCACAAGCGCTACGTCGCAATCGTGCAAGGCCTGGTGGCCGAACCGCCCGGCTCCTGGGCAGACATCCACCTGCCCATCGCTGCCGACTGGGAGCGACGCCCCCTGCGCGTGATTGACGCAGAGCACGGCAAGCCCAGCCATACCCGCTGGCGCCCCCTGGCCCACAACACGGCGGCCGGAACCACGCGCGTCGAGCTGGAACCCGTCACCGGCCGCACGCACCAACTGCGCGTGCATCTGGGCGCCCTGGGCCACCCGATCCTGGGAGACGCGCTGTACGCCGATGCAGCCACCCAGGCCCAGGCGCCACGCCTGCTGCTGCATGCCGGGGAACTGGCCTTGGTCCACCCCACCACCGGGCAGGCCATGCGGTGGGAACTGGCAGCTGATTTTTGAAGTGTTTTTGCCACCCAGCGCTTGAAGGGTGTCATTTATAGCTATATTTTTAATAGCAAACCATACTCAATGACTGGGCAGCAGGGCCGTCACCGAATGGCTCAATTGCTCCTGCCAGGGCAAAGCATCCACCACCGTGGACAGCAGTTCCAGGTTCTTGTGCCACCCGGTGTCGTTGCCCGTGGAATACACCAGCATCACGTTGCTGCGGGGCTGGCCCAGCCGTGCCCAGGCAAAGGGCCGTTGCGCTGTCCAGAGACTGATGTGCCAGTCCCAGCCAATGGAAACCACGGGGCAGGACGCGCTCACCCATTCGGTATAGCCGCTGATGGTGGTTTCGCAGCCGCACACTGCGGTGCGCGGCACTACCAGGTCCAGGTCTACCGCCGACATCAGATGGTGGATGGGCAGGGACAGCAACTCGTCAATCGACAGGCGCAGCAGGCCATCCGGCGACACCTGCATGGCGTTCACGCCCGCCCCCCACAGGCCACCCAGGTTGCGGCCCATCCCAGCTTGGTGCAGTCGGGCTGTGCGCAAGGGCCAGCAGCGCCCCCGGGCCGCTGCATCAGCCCAGCAACCCCAGCATGGCGGCACGCACGGTAGCCGCCGTCTTGTTGGTGGTTTGCAGCTTGATCACCGCGTTCTTGACGTGGAAGTTCACGGTGTTTTCCGACACATCCAGCAGGGAGGAAATGTCGGCAGAAGTCTTGCCATCGGCGGTCCATTTGAGCACCTCGATTTCTCTGGCCGTTAGATGCGGCTGCATCTCTTCGGCCTGGCGTGTCGTGAAGATGCGCGAGAGGATCAGGTGCGCAATGTGCGCCAGCCAGCGCATCTTCATCTCGCTGTGGGCCACCTCATCGGATGTCAGGGCGTCAGCCGAACGCGCCAGCGTCAGCATGCCACGCACCCCGCCGCCATCGATGCACGATTGAGCCCATCCAAACCGCAGGCCGAAAGAGCGCGCGTCCTCCCAGAAATCCTGGGCTGAAGCAAACACGTCATCTGACCAGACAAGGGGCGTGTGCTTCCGGCACCCATGCTGCACCGTGGGGTCCACCTGCACGTAGCCCTGCCGCACATACCTATCCTGCCACGCCTGCGGGTAATTGTTCAAAAAAATGGTCTTGGGGTTGGACAGGGGCATGGGCACCCTCAGGCCGTAGGCGCAGTACTCAAACCCCAGGGCGTGCGCAGCAAGCTCGATTTTGCAAAAAACCTCCTGCTCAGACTGCGCGCGGTCCATCACCCCCAAAAGATCTTCTTGCCAGCTTGTCATAGGACTCCAACACCGAACACCATCCCACAGAGACCGACCATCCGAGTGCTAATCACGCACCATCAACCGCTGTTACGTTTGTGCACATTCTGGCGGCATTGACGCCCTTTGGCGAGTGCATTTTGACCAGGGCCGCGTCAGACAACACCTACCAGAGTTGGTAGTTACAAATATTTTCTTCTGATTTTCTAATGGTGAAAACTCATGAGGGAATCTCCGATGCACATCACCTCTGGCTGCTCTGCGGAACTGCATCCACCACTGATGACCCGCATGGCCCGGTACCGGCACCGCGTTTTTGTGGAAAAACTGGGCTGGCAGCTGAACTGCCGCGATGCCCTGGAGCTGGACCAGTTCGACCGGGACGATACCGTCTACGTCATCGCACAGAACGAAGATGACGAAGTCATCGGCACTGCCCGGCTGCTGCCCACCACCCGGCCCTATCTACTGGCCGAAGTGTTTCCCCAGCTGCTCAATGGCGCCCCGGCCCCCGACGCACCCGAGGTGTGGGAGCTGTCGCGGTTTGCAGCCATGGATTTTTCAGGGCCCACCGGTTCCGCGCTCGACCAGTTTTCCTCGCCCATCACCACCGGCCTGCTGCAGGCGGCCAGCCGGTGCGCCATGGCACACGGGGCCCAGCGCATGGTCACTGTCTCTCCACTGGGGGTGGAGCGCCTGCTGCGCCGCACGGGTTTTGAATCGCATCGCCTGGGCCCGCCCACCGTGGTCCAGGGCCATCCGCTTTTTGCCTGCTCCATTCGGTGCAAGTGACAACACGAACCCGCCTGCTGCCACGCTCGCCGCCCACAGCCCTTGCCTGACATGACCATGCCGCTGCCTTCCTCGCTCCAGCACCCGGCCCAGGGCCCAACCCCTGCGGCTGCATCTCCCGGCCTGACGCCCCACGGCCTGCGGGTGGTGATCCCACATGCCGGACGGGTCACCGGCCCCCTGCGCGAGGACCTGCTGCAGCAGCGCCCCGTCACCGTCTGGCTCACCGGCCTGAGCGGCGCGGGCAAGTCCACCCTGGCCTATGCGCTAGAAGAAGAACTGCATGGGCTCGGGTTTGCGAGTTTTGTGCTGGACGGGGACAACCTGCGGCACCGGCTCAACCGCGACCTGGGCTTCAGCGCCGCCGAGCGCTCGGAAAACATCCGGCGCGTGGCCGAAGTCGCCGCCCTCATGAACGACGCCGGGCTGATGGTGTTCACCGCACTCATCTCCCCCCAGCGCAGCGACCGTGCCATGGCCCGTGCGCTCATCGGAGAACACCGCTTTCTGGAGGTGCATGTGAGCACCCCGCTCAACGTGTGCGAGGGCCGCGACCCCAAGGGCCTGTACACCCTGGCGCGTGCGGGGCACATCCCACAGTTCACAGGGGTTTCCGCCCCCTACGAGGCACCCGAATCGCCTGATTTCAGCATCGACACCGCCCACCTGAGCCTGCCCGATGCCTGCGCGCAGGTGCTCGCGCTCCTGCGCCAGCGCGGGTACATCCGCTAGGGCTGTCTTTTTTGCACGTTTCTATCCATGTCTACCGACCACGCCCCAGTCTCCGCCCCGGCGCCAGCCCCCACGGCCCATGGGGTGCACGCCTATGACCTCTTCAACGGTGATGCCGACGGGCTGTGTGCGCTGCACCAGCTGCGCCTGGTAGAGCCCCGCGACAGCTTTCTCATCAGCGGGGTGAAGCGGGACATTGCCCTGTTCGACCAGCTGCCCTCCGGGCGGCCACTGCAGGTGACGGCGCTCGACATCTCGTGGGACCGCAACGCGCAGGGCGTGTGCCGGGTGCTCAATGGCGGCGGCCACGTGACTTATTACGACCACCACAGCGCAAAAACCCTTTTTCGCCACCCGCAGCTCACCGCCCACATTGACACCGGCCTGGACGTCTGCACCAGCATCCTGGTAGACCGCCACCTGGGCGGCGTTTTGCGCCAGTGGGCCATCGTGGCGGCCTACGGTGACAACCTGGACGCCGTGGCCGACCGCATGGCGCGCGAACATGGCTGCACGGCAGCCACACGTGGTGCACTGGCGCAGCTGGGCTACCTGCTCAACTACAACGCCTATGGCGAAAGCCGCGAAGACCTGCACTTTTGCCCCGTGCAGCTGTACCGGTCACTCCATCGCTTTGAAAGCCCGCTCGACTTCATGGCCAAGGCCTACGAATTCCGCCGCCTGCAAGAAGGCCATGCCAGCGACCAGCAGGCCGTGCAGGACCTGGCCCCCTATACCGCCAACGACCGGGCCACCGTGTACGTGCTGCCCGACCGCGCATGGGCCCGGCGCCTGTGCGGCACCCTGGCCAACCAGCTGGTGGCGCGCAACAACGGACGTTCGGTCGCCGTACTCACGCCCCGTTCGGACGGCGACTTTCTGGTGAACCTGCGCATCGGCAGCGCCAGCGCCAGCCGTGCCGACATCTTCTGCAGCCGCTACCCGGCGGGTGGCGGTCGCCATGGCGCGGGCGGCATCGACCGGCTGCCCGACCAGGATATGGATCGCTTCATCAACGAGTTCTTCGCGCACCTGGAGTCAGACACACCATGAACCAGCCAACCCGCACTACACGCCCGCTTCCGCTGTTGATGATTCCGCTGCGGCGCTGCGGCAGCCATGCACTGCGCCTGCGCCTGAACGCCAGCCCACAGTTCCACTCCCCCTACCCCCTGCACATCGTGGACTTCATGCCCCTGGTGCCGCTGTATGGCGACCTGCGCGACGACAGCGCGTACCGGCAGATGGTCAAGGAAGTGGTGGGACTGCAGCAATCCAGCATGGTGAAGTGGCCGGGGGTGCATTTCGACGCCGAGGAGATCTTCAACGCGCTGGAGAACGAACCCCGCAGCGTGCACCGCATTGTGTGGGAGCTGCTGCTGCGCAGCGCGGAGCAGCACGGGGCCAGCGTGGCCATGGACAAGTCGCTCGACAGCGTCCACTACGCGCACGACCTGATGGTCCTGTTTCCGGAAATGCGTTTTCTGAACGTGGTCCGCGACCCCCGGGCGCAGGTGGCTTCGATGAACCGGGCGATCATTCACGACTTCGACACCACACTCAACGCCCTGGCCTGGGTCAAGGCCCACGCCACAGGCCGCGCACTGGCATTGCGCTACCCGGACCGCGTGCTCACCATCCGCTACGAAGACTTCCTGGGCGACCAGGAACAGACGCTGCGGCGCATCTGCCAGTTCATCGGCATCGAGTTCCTGCCGCAGATGCTGGACATCGCGGCATCGCAAGAGGCGCAAGACCTGTCCCGCATGTCAGCCCTGTGGGAGTCCAACTGCTTTGCCCCCCTGCCAGCCAACAAGGACAAGTTCAAGACCCAACTGCAGCCCCACGAGATCGAGACCATCGAAAGCCTGGCGTGGGAAACCATGCACTACTACGGCTACGAATGCATGACCGAGGCCCAGGCCCTGCCCCCCACGCCCGTGGTGCTGGCGCAGTGCCACCAGCAGTCAGAAAAGCGGCGCGGCGAGGCCTGGGAGCAGTTGCTGCGCAGTGCGCCGCGCGACTATGCGGCCCGCCGCGTGCGGGCCGACTACCTGGAGCGCGTGCGCCAGCGCCTGCAAAGCACCAGCTCCCTGGAAACCGGGGCAGCGGCCTTGTCCTGACCAGCGCGGCAAACCAACCGGCTCGACAGGCACTCGACCCCAGCCCCTTCACACACCTTCGCCACAGCACCCTCAAGGAACCGCCATGCGCATCAAAGACCTGAAACTGGGCATTCGACTCGGAGTGGCATTCGGGCTGCTGCTGCTGATCACCGTGGTCATCGCTGTACTCGGCGTCATGAGCGTGACCGCCCTGCAGCATAGCAACGAGCACATTGCCACCTCGGAACTCAAGCGCCAGGGCATCGTGCACCAGTGGCAGACCGACATCCAGATGAACTGGTTGCGCACCGAGGCCTTCCTCAAGGCCAACGACGCCCAGTACGCCAGCAAGCTCAAGAAAGACATGTCTGCCGTGGTCGAGGTGCAAAGCAAGCGCATGCAGGAGGTGCGCAGCTACCTGTTGTCCGGCAAGGAAATGCAGCTTTACGACCAGGCCATTGCCGCGCGCGATGCCTACCGCGTCAAGCGCACCGAACTCGTCAAAGCCAAGGAGGCGGGACAGGACGTGGCCGCGCAGGCCGATACCGTGCTGGCGCCCGTCTTTCAGAACTACGCGGCCGTGCTGCAAGAGCTGACCCACACGCTGGACCAAGGTGTGGCCAGCACCCTGAAGGACACCACGCGCAAGGCCGAGGCCAGCACCGCCTGGGTGAGCGGCAGCACCGTACTGGCCATCCTGGTGGGGTTGTTCCTGGCGTGGTGGACCACCCGCTCCATCACCGCCCCCGTGCGGCAGGCCGTCCAGGCCACCACGGCCATCGCGGCGGGTGACCTGGCCACTCCCATCCCCCAGGGGGCCAAGGACGAGCCGGGCCAGTTGCTCACCGAGCTGGCCCACATGCGCGCCAAGCTGGCCGACATCGTGGCCAACGTGCGGCAAAGCGCCGAAAGCGTCTCCACCGCCAGTGCAGAAATCTCGCAGGGCAACCACGACCTCTCGGCCCGCACCGAACGCCAGGCCAGCGCGCTGCAGCAAACCGCTGCTTCCATGGAGGAGCTGGGCTCGACCGTGAAGCAGAACTCCGACAGCGCCCAGCAAGCCAACAAGCTCGCCCGCAATGCCAACGACGTGGCCGTGCAGGGCGGCGAAGTGGTGGCCCAGGTGGTGGAGACCATGAAGGGCATCAACGACAGCTCCAAGAAAATTGCCGACATCATCAGCGTGATCGATGGCATCGCCTTTCAGACCAACATCCTGGCCCTGAACGCCGCCGTGGAAGCCGCGCGTGCGGGCGAGCAGGGCCGGGGCTTTGCCGTGGTGGCCAGCGAAGTGCGGGGGCTGGCGGGCCGGTCGGCCGAAGCTGCCAAGGAGATCAAGGAACTCATCTCGGCCAGCGTGAGCCGCGTGGACCAGGGCACGGCCCTGGTCGACAAGGCCGGGCAGACGATGACGGATGTCGTCCAGTCGATCCGGCGTGTGACGGACATCATGAGCGAGATCAGTGCCGCCAGCGCCGAGCAGAGCGACGGCGTGGGCCAGGTGGGTGAAGCCGTGATGCAGATGGACCAGGCCACGCAACAGAACGCAGCCCTGGTCGAAGAAATGGCCGCCGCCGCCAGCAGCATGAAGAGCCAGGCCCTGGATCTCGTCCAGCTGGTCTCGGTGTTCCAGTTGGATGCAGCGGGCAGCAGCACCCCGCTGCCCGCCGCCAGCCGAGCGCCCACGCCATCGGCCCACACCGCCCACACAGCCCTGGCACAGGTTGCACGCGTCGGCGCGCCCCGCGCCATCGCCGCAACCTGAGGTGCCGCAGGGCAAGGCGACAGTTAAGGGTGTTTTGAGGCCCTGGCGCATGATGGTCCTCATTGTTAGCTATACAAAATATAGCAAATGAGACACCCTCCAGGCGCGACCAACGAGCCTACCCTTGCACCGGCCTCGACATCGCCCACTGCACCGCCAGAATGCTGGCCAGCACCACCAGCATGCCCCCCAGTGCCACCCCCGTCATGGCCTGCCCCAGCAACACCCAGCCCAGCAGCACGGCCGTGACCGGGCTCAGCAGCCCTAGCGACGACACCGCCACCGACGGCAACCGCGCAATGCCACGAAACCACAGCGCGTAGGCCAACAGGGCACCCGCCAGACTCAGGTAGACATAACCGCCTACCTGCGCGGCCGAGAGCGCGGGCAGCGGCGGGTCGACCACCCAGGCCACGGGCGCCAGCATGATGCCGCCCGCCAGCAGCTGCCAGCCCGTAAATGCCAGCACCGGCAGGTCCGACCGCCAGCGCCGCGACCAGAACGTGCCCGCTGCCATGCACACTGTGCCCACCAGCGCCGCAGCCACGCCCACCATGTCCCACCGCGCCCCCGGCGACAGCAGCAGCGCCGCCATGCCCAGCACGCCCAGGGCACCCGCCGCCAACGCCAGGCCGGGCGGGCGCCGATGGTCCAGCGCCCAGACCAGCCCCATCACCACCAGCGGACCTATGGCGCCCACCACAGCCGCCACGCCCCCCGGCAACCGGTAGGCCGCCACAAACAGCAGCGCCTGGAAGACCCCGATGTTCAGCGCCGACAGCACCAGCAGGCGCCGCCACCCCACCCAATCGCCCCACGCCGGCCAACGGCGGCACCACAACACCAGCAGCAGGCCTGCAGGCAGCGTGCGCAGCAGCGCCGCAGTGAACGGCCGGTCGGGCGGCAACAGCTCGGTGGTGACGATGTAGGTAGAGCCCCAGATCACCGGGCCCAGGGCCGTGGTGAGCGCATCCAGCCAGGGAGAGGTACGGTGGTTTTGCATGGCAATCTATCTTCAATTCAAGATAAATAATCCTACCACGCCCGTGCACTAAAATCTTGAATTCAAGATAATTTCATCACCAATACCATGGCCACTCAACGCCAACCCGACGCCGTGGACGCCATCCTGGCCCAGTGGCACCGTGAGCGCCCCGACCTGGACGTGAGCCCCATGGGCCCCATCGGCCGCATCAAACGCTGCGCCGCGCTGTTGCAGCGCAGGCTCGACGAGACATTTGCCGAATTCGGCCTGAGCTATTGGGAGTTCGACGTGCTGGCCACGCTGCGCCGCAGCGGCGCGCCCCACTGCCTGGCACCGACCACGCTGTTTTCCACGCTCATGGTCACCTCGGGCACCATGACGCACCGCATGGGCAAGCTCGAAGCCCAGGGCTGGATCACCCGCCTGCCCAACCCCGACGACGCGCGCAGCTCGCTGGTGCAGCTCACACCCGAGGGGTTGGCACTGATCGACCGCGCCGTGGAAGCCCATGTGGCCAACGAGCACCGCATCCTGGCGCCACTGAAGGCCGCCGACCTCGCGGCACTTGACGCCCGGCTGGCACTGCTGCTGACGGCGCTTGAGTCGCCCACAGGGCAGTAATTACCCCCGGCCATGGGTACTGCGCAGTAACATGGCGGGATGCCCCAAAACCACCTCACCATCCTCACCGGCGCATCGCGCGGCATGGGCCTGGCCATGGCCCAGCAGCTTTTGAAAAGCGGCAACACCCTGGTCTGCATCGCGCGCAGCACCAACGCCGACCTGGCCATTGAAGCGAAAGCGGCAGGCGTCACCATCGAACAGTGGCAGCAAGACCTGTCGCAGGGCGAACAGGCCGCCCACAAGCTGCAGGCTTGGCTGCAGGCGCAAGGCCCGCAGGCATTTGCCAGCGCCACGCTGATCAACAACGCGGGCATGATTCCGCAGATTGCACCGCTGTCACACAGCAATGTGGACGACCTGGCCACCGCCCTGCGTGTGGGGCTGGAGGCGCCCATGCAACTGACCGCCGCCTTCCTGGGTGCAACGGACAGCTGGACGGTGCCCCGCAAGGTGCTCAACATCTCCTCGGGCCTGGGCCGCCGGGCCATGGCCTCGCAGGCCGCCTACTGCGCGGCCAAGGCCGGCATGGACCACTTCACGCGCTGCGTGGCGCTGGATGAGGCCCTCAAGCCCCATGGTGCCAAGGTATGCTCGCTCGCTCCTGGTGTGATCGACACCGACATGCAGGTCCAGCTGCGCAGCGCCGACCCGGCCGCCTTCCCGGACCGCCAGAATTTCGCCAACCTCAAGACGGGTGGCCAACTCACATCGCCCACCGACGCCGCTATCCGCGTGCTCGCCTGGCTGGATCGCGCAGACTTCGGCACCAACCCGGTGGCCGATGTCAGGGATGCCTAAAGCCCCGAAACTCCTGTTTTTGTAGCTGCTCGCGCTTGATGGAAAAGCGCTAGCGGCCAATTTAGCCTCAAATTCATCTGAAAGGACCTCCCCATGACCCGTGAAGTCGTCGTCGTCAGCGCAGTGCGCACCGCCATTGGCACCTTTGGTGGCAGCCTCAAAGACGTGCCGCCCACCGAACTGGGCGCGCTCGTCGTGCGCGAATCGCTTGCACGTGCCAACGTGGAAGGCAAGGACGTGGGCCACGTGGTGTTTGGCCATGTGGTCAACACCGAACCTAAGGACATGTACCTGTCACGCGTGGCCGCCATCAACGGTGGCTGCGGCGAAGGCACGCCTGCTTTCAACGTGAACCGCCTGTGTGGCTCGGGCCTGCAGGCCATCGTCAACGCCAGCCAGTCCATCCTGCTGGGCGACACCGACGTGGCGATTGGCGGCGGGGCCGAAAACATGAGCCGCGTGCCCTTTGCCAGCCTGAACATGCGCTGGGGCGCCCGCATGGGCGACACCAAGATGGTGGACATGATGATCGGCGCTCTGCACGACCCCTTCCACAACATCCACATGGGTGTGACGGCCGAGAACATTGCCGCCAAATGGGGCATCACGCGTGAAGACCAGGACAAGCTGGCGGTGGAAAGCCACAACCGCGCCGAACGCGCTACGCAAAACGGCGTGTTCAAAGACCAGATCGTCCCCGTCACGCTCAAGAGCAAGAAGGGCGACGTGTTGTACGCCACCGACGAGCACTTCCGCCCCGGCGCCACGATGGCCGACCTGGCCAAGCTCAAGCCCGTATTCATCAAGGAAAACGGCACGGTGACGGCCGGCAACGCCTCGGGCATCAACGACGCCGCCGCCGCCGTGGTGCTGATGGAAGCCGGTGCCGCCAAGGCCCGTGGCGCCAAGCCCCTGGCACGCCTGGTGGCCTACGCCCACGCGGGTGTGGACCCCAAGTACATGGGCATCGGCCCCGTGCCAGCCACGCAGCTGGCACTGAAAAAGGCGGGCCTCACCGTCAACGACCTGGACGTGATCGAAGCCAACGAAGCCTTTGCCGCCCAGGCCTGCGCAGTGACCAAGGACCTGGGCCTCGACCCTGCCAAGGTCAACCCCAACGGCTCGGGTATTTCGCTGGGCCACCCTATTGGCGCCACCGGCGCGCTCATCACCGTGAAGGCCATCCACGAGCTGCAACGCATCCAGGGCCGCTATGCGCTGGTGACGATGTGCATCGGCGGTGGTCAGGGCATTGCAGCGATTTTTGAACGCATCTGACCTCCCTGCGGGTGGGAACACTGCCATCGCCACCCGCGATGCTGCCACCCGCCATTGGCAAGGCGGGCGCCTCCGGTCATCAGCGATCATTGGCGCCCGCTGACCCAGATCAGCCAGGTGGCGTGTGCCCAGCCACCGCCTGCACATTCCATGAACCGACGGAGACAAACCACACCATGATTCGCACCCTGCTTTCCTTCACCGCGATCGCTTTTGCCGTGGGCACCACCGCGCACGCCCAGGCACCCGCACCGGCTGCGGCCTACCCCACCAAGCCCATCCGCCTGATCGTGCCCTTCCCGCCCGGTGGCGGCACCGACATCCTCTCGCGCCTGGTGGCCACCAAGCTCACCGAAAGCGCCAAGTGGACCGTGGTGGCCGACAACAAGGCCGGCGCGGGCGGCACCATCGGCATTGGAGAAGCCGTCAAGGCCGCGCCCACGGGCTATGACCTGGTGATGGGCCAGAAGGACAACCTCGTGATCGGCCCCTGGCTGTACAAAAACCTGCCCTGGGACCCCACCAAGGACCTGACCGCCATCGCCCACGTGGCCTACACGCCCGTGGTCATCGCCACCAGCGTCAACTCCAAGTACAAAACGCTGGCCGACGTGGTGGCCGCCGCCAAGGCCTCGCCCGGCACCATCACCTATGGCTCGCCCGGCAACGGCACCTCCATCCACCTGGCGGGTGACCTGTTCGAGAAGGCCGCAGGCGTCAAGCTGAGCCACATCCCGTACAAAGGATCGAACCCCGCGTTGATGGATGCGCTGGCGGGCAACGTGGACCTCCTGGTCTCGTCCCTGCCCTCGGCCATGGGCCAGATCAAGGCAGGCAAGCTGCGCCCGCTGGCCGTCACGTCGGCCAAGCGCAGCTCGTCGCTGCCCGAAGTGCCCACCGTGGCCGAGTCGGGCTTCAAGGACTTTGATGTGAGCACCTGGTACGGCGTGTTTGCCCCAGCCGGTACACCCGCCGCCGTGGTGACCACCGTGAACGCTGAAATCAACAAGCTGCTGGCCACGCCCGACATGAAGGCCGCCATCCAGGCCCAGGGCGCCGAGCCCGAAGCCATGTCGCCCGCACAGTTTGGCACCCTGCTCAAGACCGACTACGCCAAGTGGAAGGGCATCGTGGAAGCCTCCGGCGCAAAGATTGAGTGACCCCCTGAGGCGTTTCGCGCCTTCCCCCTGAAGGGGGACGCACCCGGTGGCCTGGCGGAGCCAGATCCACGGGTGCACTGGTACGGGGCGTGCCTGTTCCACGAGCTGTGGAATGCGCGGATGCACGGCGTCATCGAGAACTGAAATGAAGAACGGCTCCTTTCGGAGCCGTTCTTCATAGGAGTGGCGCTCAGTCCCTCACGACCAGAACCGGGATGTGCACCACACCCAGCACGCGCTGCGTGACGCTGCCCAGCACCAGCTTTTCAAGGCCTCGGCGGCCGTGTGAACCCATCACGATGAGGTCGGCGCCCGTGCTCTCCAGCGCGCGCAGGATGCCGTCGTGCACGGCATGGCCCTCGCCCACCACGGTGGTCACAGCCACACCGGCTTCGGCCATGGCTTTGCGCGTGGCTTCCAGGGCCGCGTTGGCTTCGGAGGTAGCGGCATTGATGTACTGCGCCTGGCCATACGCAAAATCGGCCCCCACGCCGGTGAAGGGATAGGGGTCTACCACGTAGACCGCCGTCACGGCGCTGCCAAAGGTCTTGGCCAGCCCGGCCGCCTTGGACACGGCCAGCATCGAGGTGTTGGAACCATCGACTGGAACCAGAATGTGCTTGAACATGGTGCTTCTCCTTGGGTTGATGGGTGAGTCAAGCTTGTGGCCCGACTTCTTGAACCAGAGTGTGAACCGCCACCATACCCCGCATCTTGATTCGCATCAAATCGGCTGCACACATGCGCTGCTGCAGGCGCTTGTGTTCAGGCTGCCGGGGTCTGCCCCACCACGTCCGCCCCCTGAAAGTTGCCTCGGCGGCAGGTGACCACCAGGGTGTCGCGGTACCCGCCTTCGGCCAACGGTTGAATGGGGGTGGACTCGTGGATCATGCGGGCATCGTCCAGCAGCAGCAAAGACCACGGCTCGGTCAGCGTAAAGCGCTGGCCGCTCGGGCCTGCGGCCTCGAAAACGCGCGTCTCGCCGCCCTTGACGCCCTCGCGCCCCACCAGGAAGACAGCCACCAGATCCACGCCATCGCGGTGTGCCCCCTCGGGCGTGGGCCGGCCAATGCCGTCGGTGGTGTCGATGCGGAACTGGTGCGCCTCGATGAACCAGGGCACGGGCGCCTCGGACAGAGCAAACACGGCATCGGACACCCCGGCCAGCGCAGCCAGCAGCTGCTGCCACACCGGCTGGGCCACGGTGGCAGCCTCCATGGGCGCAAACCAGCGCTCCATGCCGCCATGCAGCGCGTTGTATTCCACAGGTTGCCAGTGCGCCCGGTGCGGTGCCTGCTGCAGTTGCCCGCCCTGCACCACAAAACACGCATGGCGGCGGCGCCGGTAGCGGCCACCGTCCTTCAGAAAATCATCGGGCGGCAACGCCGCCCAGTCGCCATTCAGGGCCATCAGCGACGAAAGATCGCAGCCCACCCAGCGGGCCACATCGGCAGGCGACAGAACGGCGTAGCCCGCCTTGCGGAGCTGGCTCGCCACATCGGAGGGAGCCGTGAACGGAGGAGAAAAAGTGACTTGGGCCATAGAAGCCCGAGCTTAACCGCTGGCGCCGCAGGTCTTCTGCGGTGGCTCAAGCAAGGTGCGGCAGGGCCTGCACCTGCTTGGCACCCCGCAGTGCTGCGATCGGCCTTCCCCCTCAGTCGTTAGCCATCAATCGCGGTTGCCGTGGCCCTTGCCGTTGCCATGGCCGCGCCCCCGGTCATGGTCACGGTCGTGCTTGCCACCGTGGCGGTGGTCGTCGTCCCAGCGGCGGTCATCGCGGCCGTGGGCACGGGGTGGAGGGCCACGGCGTGGTGGTGGCTCCTGCACAAAATACACCGGTTGGTTGCAGGCGTTGTAGCGGCCACAGTGTTTGCCCCAGTTCTTGGCATGGCCGGGCGGCACATACAGGTAGATGGGTGCCCGTGGCACCACCACTGCCGGGCGGTGGATGATGACCGGCTCGGCGTAGATCAGCGGCGGTGGTGGCGCATTGCCGATGTTGATGCGGCCGTACACGCCGGGCGCCAGTTCGCCGCCCACGGTGGCGTTGACATAGGCCTGCGCGTGGGCGCCGCCAGCGGCTGCCAGCAGCAGCGCGGCCATCGCGCCAGACAGGAGAAGACGGAGTGAGTGCATCGTGGTCATGGTGGTGTTTTTCATGGGGGACTCCTTGTTTTTGCCACCCGGAGCCGCCACCCGTTGGGCGGCTGCGGTAGGCTGGCCCTGGTTTGTAACAAGGCCTGCCACACCCTACACCGCGCAGGGTGCACAGGATGTAAGGAAATGGCGACAGAACCCCTTGCCGGCCTCGCAGCGGTCAATTTTACAAGCAAAATTTGCTTCTAGCGCTTACCTATCAAGCGCTAGCAGCTATCAAAATAGAAGCACCCTCCAACAATAGACGGCCCTACACCACCGCCCCTGCCGGCGCCTCCCGCAGTGCGCTGGCAGGTCCGGGCCGCCCAAACAGGTAGCCCTGCCACATGTGGCAGCCCAGGCTGGCCAGCATGTCGCGCTGCTCGCAGGTTTCCACGCCTTCGGCAATCACGCCCAGGTCCAGGCTCTGGGCCAGGGTGACGATGGTGCGGGCAATGCTGGCATCGTTGGCGTCGGTGAGCAGGTCGCGCACAAAACTCTGGTCGATCTTGAGCTGGTCCAGCGGCAGGCGTTTGAGGTAGCTCAGGGACGAGTACCCGGTGCCGAAGTCGTCGAGCGAAAACCCCAGGCCCAGCGCCCGCAGCGTGGTCATGCGCTCGATCGTGTCCTCCACGTCGTCAAGTAGCAGGGTCTCGGTCAGCTCCAGCTTCAGGCGCTGCGGGTTGGCCCCCGTCTCTTCAAGCACGCCCAGCACCTCGTCCACAAAGTGCGGGTGGCGGAACTGGCGCGCGCTCACGTTGACGGCCAAGGTCCAGGGGGCGGTGGCCGGGTCTTTTTCCCACTCCACCAGCTGCAGACAGGCAGTGCGCAATATCCACGCCCCCAGCGGCACGATGAGGCCCGAGGCCTCGGCCACCGGAATGAACTCGGCCGGCGACACCAGCCCCCGCTGCGGGTGCTGCCAGCGCACCAGCGCCTCGGCCCCCACCATGCCGTGGGCTTGGCTGATCTGGGCCTGGTAGTGCAGCAGGAACTGGCCGTCACGCAAGGCCTCGCGCATCCCGGACTCCAGGGCCGTGCGCGCCGTGACGGCTGCCTGTGTGCGCGGATCAAAGAACCGCATCGTGTTGCGCCCGGCACCCTTGGCCTGGTACATGGCCATGTCGCCCCGCTTGAGCAGTTCGTCCACTGAGCCCTGCGCATCGGCATACAGCGCCACGCCGATGCTGCACGAGCTGTGGTACGTGTGCCCCCCGAGCGGATAGCCTTGCGCCAATGCGAGCAGCACCGCGCGCCCCACGGTTTCTGCCTGGGCAGCGGCCTCGTGGGCCTGTGGGCTCAGCCCCTCGATCAGCAGCACAAATTCGTCGCCCCCCAGCCGCGCCACGGTGTCGCCGCTGCGCACACAACCGCCCAGGCGGGCCGCCACCTGGCGCAAGAGCTGATCGCCGAACTCGTGGCCCTGTGTATCGTTCAGATCCTTGAAGTTGTCCAGGTCCACAAACAGCAGTGCCCCGCCCGCACCGGAGCGCGCCGAGGTGGCCAGGCTGTGCTGCAGACGGTCGTTCATGAGGCGGCGGTTGGGCAGACCGGTGAGCGGGTCGTAGAACGCGAGCAGACGGATCTCCTCCTCGGCAGCCTTGCGGTGCGAGATGTCGGTCAGCGTGCCCACATAGTGCGTGACCTCGCCTTGTGCAGAACGCACAGCCGTCACCGTGATCCACGCGGGGTACACCTCGCCGTTCTTGCGCCGGTTCCACACTTCGCCCTGCCAGGCACCGGTGCTGCGCAGCGCACTGTGCAGGCCTTCGTAAAACTGCGCATCGTGGCGGCCAGACTGCAGCAATGCGGGGGTCTGGCCCACGAGCTCCTCCACCGTATACCCCGTGAGGCGTGCATACGACTGGTTGGCCTTCAGGATGCGCTGGTCCGGCCCCGTAACCACCATGCCCTCGAACGACTCGAACACGGATGCCGCGATCCGCAGCGACTCCTCGGCCCGGCTGCGCTCTGTGATGTCGGTGGAGATACCGCACAGCGCGTGGATGCTGCCGTCGGGCAGGCGAAGGGGAATCTTGACCGACAGGTAGGTACGGGTCACGCCATCGGCCAGGTGGGTATTGACCTCTTCCACCTCCAGCCGCTCGCCGTGCTCCAGAACGCGCCGGTCGTTTTCCTGGATCTGTACGGCAGTGGCCTGGTCAAAAAAAGCCGTGTCGTCCTGCCCCACCACCTCGCTCGCGGGCCGCCCGAACAGCTCCAGGATATGGTGGTTCGCATACTGGTAGCGATAGTCCCGCCCCTTGATGTAGATGAAGGCACCCACGCTGTCGAGGATGGCCGCCAGCTTCTGCTCGCTGACCTGAAGGTGGCGTGTGCGCTCCTGCACCTTGCGCTGCAGCACCACGGCCGAGAGCGCGGCCAGCAGCCCGAACAACGCCAGCCCCGCCACACCCCACCACGCCCAGGGGGGAATGCGCGCGCCCTGCTCTTGCCCGCCCCAGCGGCGCAGAACCTGGGTGTACTGCGCGTCGGCACCGCTGCGCCAGTCCTGCACTGATCGATCAATGGCATCCAGCACATCGGCGTTGCGTCCGAGGCCGGTGGCAAAGTACAAGGTGGCGGGCTGGAACACGATGCCCGAATCCGCCAGCCCATACTGGGCCGCATGAAAGTTGCCGAACAGGTGGTTGGCAATCACCGCATCCGCATCGCCGTTCTGTACAAATTCGAAAGCCTCGGTCAGTGTGGACGCGTCGATCAGCAGCACCGCGATGCCAAAACTGTCCATCATGCTCTGGAAGGTTGCGCGCTGCACCGAGCCCTTGAGCACCGCCACGCGCTTGCCCGCCAGGTCGAACATCGACTGGATGGAACTGCCCCGCGCGCGGTAGACCTGCGACCAGCTGTGCAGCACGGGCGAGGCATGAAAGTCGAACAGCCGCTCGCGCTCGCGGGTGCGGGCGACGTCGGGCATCAGGTCAATCTGCCCGGCTGCCAGCGCATCCAGACAGTCCTGCCAATCGCAGGGCACATAGCGCAGTGTCCATTGCTCTCGGGTGGCCACCAGCTGAAGCAGGTCCACAAAGATGCCTGAGGGCTTGCCCTCCGCGTTCACAAACACCTTGGGTTCGTTGGAGTACACCCCCACGCGCAGTTCGCGCGGAGCCGCCATCGCAACGCCACATGCCCACAGCAACGCCAACAGCACTGCCCATCGCAGCCAGCCGACGCAATGGCTCCCGAACCGGTACACGCATGGACTCACAGCTTGGCCCTATCGAAATCAGGGAAATAAGACCCATGGTAGCGAAAGCTTGCAAAAACATCCAAATGCAATCTGCCACCGCCGGGCTTGGAGTAGCATGTGCCCACCCCCGCTTCGCCCAGGAGACAGCGATGCCCCACGAACGCCGCCACTTTGTCCGCGTCGGCTTTGACGCACCGGCCCTGCTGACCACATCCACCGACGCATTCAGCGTGCATGTGCTGGACCTGTCCCTCAAAGGCGCGTTGATCATGGTGCCCGCGCAGGCCGACCTGGAGCCGGGCATGCTCTGCCAGCTGACCATTCCCTTGGCCGAAACCGGCAACCACATCGCCATGTCCACCGAAGTCGCGCATACCGAAGGCCTGCACACCGGCCTGCTGTGCCGGGGCATCGATCTGGACAGCGTGACCCACCTGCGCCGCCTGATCGAACTGCAATTGGGCGACCCCGCCTTGCTGGAGCGGGATCTGGGCGAGCTGACGCTGGCTACGCCATCCCACTGACCCGGGGCATGGAAAAAAGGGCTGCCAATGGCAGCCCCTGATTCCGATTCCCGGCCTGGCCACACACCAATGGGCCACAGCGGCTGCTGCCACTGCAACTGCTACTGCCACTTCCCCTACTGAGCCTCCTGCTCCTGCAGCGCCCGCCACATCACCTTGCCACTGCCACTCTTGGGCAACGCCGCCACAAACTGCACAATGCGCGGCACCTTGTAGACCGCCATGTTCTCGCGGCACCAGTCGATGATCTGCTGCTCGGTCGTGTCCTGGTGCGTGGCGCGCAGCACCACCACGGCCTTGACCGTCTCGCCCCGATAGCTGTCTTTGGCGGCGATGATGCAGGCCTCCTGGATGGCTGGGTGGCGGAACATCAACGCCTCGACCTCGGCGGGCCAGACCTTGAAGCCGCTCGCGTTGATCATGCGCTTGAGCCGGTCGGTCAAAAAGAAATAGCCGTCCTCGTCCATGCGCCCCAGGTCCCCCGAGCGGAAGAACCGCTTGCCCTCGAACTCGATGAAGGCCGAGGCCGTGGCATCGGGCCGCTTCCAGTAGCCCTCGAACACCTCGGGGCCATGGATGATGATCTCGCCCTGCTCGCCCACGGGCAGCTCCTGCAGCGTGTCGGGGTCGATCACCCGCGCGTCGGTGCTCATGAACGGAATGCCCAGGCACTGCTGCTTGGGGTGGTCGGGCGGGTTGGCGTGCGACGGAGCGGCTGTCTCGGTCAGGCCATAGCCCTCGGAATACCGCAGGCCATACTGCTCCAGCAAGCGCTGCGCCACTGCCTGCGGCATGGCGGCCCCACCCCCACCGATATAAGCCAGGCTGGACAGGTCATAACTGGCAAAGTTCGGGCTGCCCAGCAGGTCGATGACCATGGTGGGAATGTTGGTCCAGGTGGTGACCTGGTAGCGCGATATGAGGCGCCCGGCCAGGTCGCGGTCCCACCGGGGCATGATGACCAGCGTGGCGCCGCAGTAGATCGACGTGTGCATCACGCTCACCATGCCGGTGATATGGAACATGGGGACCACCGCCAGCGTCACATTGTCGACAGACCCATTGCCCCACAGGCTGGCGGCCACCGTGTTGTGCATGATGCTTTTGTGCAGGTGCATGCAACCTTTGGGCAGCCCCGTGGTGCCACTGGTGTAGGGCAACAGCGCCAGGTCGGCCGGGCCTACCAACAAAGCGGGGGGCGCATCAGTACAAGCCAGGGCATCTGCCCAGGCGTGGGCTTGCCCACCCTCCAGTGCCGGCAAGGGGTGGCGCGTGCCCAGCCAGTCCATCCACGCCTCGGGCGGCGCATCCATGCCGGTCACGGCCACGTCAAACGCATCCGAGAACTGCGTGACCACCAGATGCGCCAGCCGCTCGCCAGGGGCCAACGCATTGCTGGCCTTGGCCATCTCTGGGGCCAGATCACCCGTGGTGATCGCCACCTTGGTGTCGGGGTCGGTGATGTAGTGCTTGAGCTCCTCGGCCCGGTTCATGGGGTTGACCGGCACCACCACCGCATTGGCCCGCAGGATGGCGAAATGCGCCATCACCAGCTGCGGGCAGTTCTGCATGCACAGCACCACACGGTCGCCGCGCTGCACGCCCAGCTGGGCCAGCCGCGCAGCCAGGCGCTCCGCGCCTTCCATCAATTGCCGATAGCTGACCGTGGTCCCAAAAAACACCAGCGCCGCCTTGTCGGGGTAGCGGCGTGCATTGGTGGACAGGTTGTCCCACAGCGAGGTGGACGGCAGGGTGATGGACTTGGGCAGCCGGCGGGG
Source organism: Acidovorax sp. JMULE5 (assembly GCF_013376875.1). Lineage (GTDB taxonomy): Bacteria > Pseudomonadota > Gammaproteobacteria > Burkholderiales > Burkholderiaceae_C > Acidovorax > Acidovorax facilis. The sequence goes on along the minus strand of NZ_CP035951.1, from coordinate 703,302 downwards.
CCAGAACTTGTAGTGAGCGCGCATGGAGCAGGGATTCCTTTGAAGAACACAGCCTAGTTCGCATGGTGCCCCACGGCATTGGGGATGGCACTGATGCTGCGTCGCGCATGTGACGCCGAGGTACCGGTCGCACGCGGCGCAGTGACCACAGGCTGGCGGCACAGCGCCAGCGCTTCTGGGGCAACTGGTGATCGAGAGGCGTCGGCTACCATCGTCGCCACGCCGCTTGTTCCTCCTACCTACCAAGACTCGACGACATGCTGACCCTCGTCTATTACGCCCTGATGCTCCTGGTCGGATACGTCTTTTACCGGTACGGACAGAAGTTGCTCAACCAGGGCTTGCGCGACAAGAACGATGAGTTCACCAAACCACCTGTCGGGCCCATCGGCTTCTTGCTCGTTGCCGGTTTGGGGTGCTACCTTTTGTTCGAAGCCCTGCGCGCAGTGGTGCTGCACGAAATTTCCTGCGTTGGAAAGGGCTGCGCCGGGCAGGTCTACACCCTGGCAGAGCACTCCGGCCAGTACTGGGCCAACCTGTTTTTTGTGGTGTGGATGGTGCTCGCACTGGGCTACACGATGTACGTGACGATCAAGATCTGGACCAGGGGGTAAGGCGCAGGCCTCCACCCCGGCCATCAGCTGTTGACCTGCGCCCACAACTTATCCAGCCGCTTCACACTCACTGGCTGCGGCGTGCGCAGCTCCTGCGCAAAGAAGCTCACGCGCAGCTCCTCCAGCAGCCAGCGCAGCTCCTGCATGCGCGCATCAACCTGCCCCTTGCGCTCGGCCACCAGGCGCCAGTAGCGCTGCTCTTGCGGGCGCAGCTCGGCCAGTTTGGCAGCGTCACGGGCGGGGTCGGCGCGGTATTTATCAAGCCGCAGCGTGATGGCTTTGAGGTAGCGGGCGTAGTGGGCCAGTTGCGTCCACGGGGCCACGGCAATGAAGTTCTTGGGCACCAGGCGCTGCAGCTGCTGCAGTGCGTCCGCTGTGGCTTCGGGGGCGTTTTTGGTGTCCTTGATCTTGCGGGCGGCGGCTGCGTATTCAGTGAGGATGGTGGCGGCCAGGCGCGCGACCTCGTTGGCGATCAGCGTGAGGCGGCCCCTGCCCTCTTCCACGCGGCGCTTGAAGGCAACTTCGTCGGTGGGCAGCGGGTCGAGCAAAAAGGCCCGGTCCAGCGCCACGTCGATGATCTGGGTGCGCAGCTCTTCTTGTGTACCCAGGGGCATGTAGGCCACGGCCATCTTCTGCAGGTCGGGGATGTTTTTTTCCAGGTACTTGAGGGCGTCCTTGATCTGCAGCGCAAACAGGCAGCGCAGGCCCGCGCGGTGTTTGGCTGCGGCGACTTCGGGCTCGTCAAAAACCTCGATGGTCACAGCGTCGCCGCCGTCGATGAGCGCCGGAAAGCCGATCAGCGTCTGCCCGGCCTTTTTGATCTCCATCAGCTCGGGCAACTCGCCAAACGTCCAGGTGGTGTAGCGCTGGCCTGCGGGGGGCGATGGGGTGACGCTCGCAGGTTTCGCGGTGGCGGGCGCTGCACCCTTTACTCCTGATTTAGTAGCTGCTTGCGCTTTACCATCAAGCGCTGGAGGCACTTTTGACTCATTTTTTTCACTCTCTGCCGCCCCGCCACTGAGCTTGAGCCCTGCCAGCGCCTGGAATGCGCCGCGCGCCTTGGCGCCCCATTCGGCCTTGAGCGCGCCCAGGTTGCGGCCATGACCAAGCTGTCGGCCGTGCTCGTCCACCACGCGGAAGTTCATGAACAAGTGCGGGCTGAGCATGTCGAGCTTGAAGTCCGCCCGCTTCACATCCAGCGAGGTTTCGTCGCGCACCTGCTTGAGCAACACATCAGTGAGGCTGCCGGTGCCAAAACGTTCGGGCGTGCCCAGCAGCGCGGCCAGACGGGTGGCGGACTCGGACAGCGGCACAAAGCGGCTGCGTGGGCGCTGCGGCAGGCTTTTGAGCAGCGCCTGGATCTTGTCCTTGAGCATGCCCGGCACCAGCCATTCGCAGCGCTCGTCGCTCACCTGGTTGAGCACGAAGAGCGGGATGGTCACGGTGATGCCGTCGCGCGCATCGCCGGGCTCGTGCAGGTAGCTGGCGGCGCAGTCCACGCCACCCAGTCGCACGGTTTTGGGAAAGGCGTTGGTGGTGATGCCTGCGGCCTCGTGGCGCATCAGCTCATCGCGGGTGAGCTTGAGCAGATCAGGCTGTTTTTTACTTTCTTCGCGGTACCAAGCCTCAAAGCTGTGGCCGCTGCATACCTCGGGCGGCAGCTGATGGTCGTAGAAGGCGTAGATGAGTTCGTCGTCCACCAGCACGTCCTGGCGGCGCGACTTGTGCTCCAGCTCTTCGACCTTGGCAATGAGCTTCTGGTTGGCGGCCAGGAAAGGCAGCTTGGTCTCCCAGTTGCCACCCACCAGCGCCTCGCGGATGAACACCTCGCGCGCAGCGTGCGGGTCTACCTTGCCGAAGTTCACGCGGCGGTTGTTGTAGACCACGATGCCGTAGAGCGTGGCGCGCTCCAGCGCCACCACCTCGGCAGACTTCTTCTCCCAATGTGGGTCGAGCAGCTGCTTTCGCAGCACATGCCCGCCAATCTGTTCGAGCCATTGCGGCTCAATAGCCGCAATGCCCCGGCCGAACAACCGCGTGGTTTCCACCAGTTCCGACGCCACGATCCAGCGCCCCGGCTTCTTGTTCAGGTGAGCGCCGGGGTGTTTGTAGAACTTGATGCCGCGCGCGCCCAGGTACCAGTCTTCCTCGTCGCTCTTGGCGCCTACGTTGCCCAGCAGCCCGGCCAGCATCGACAGGTGCAGCTGCTCGTAGCTGGCGGGCTGGGTGTTGATCTGCCACTTGTGCTCGGTGACCACCGTGAGCAGCTGGGTGTGGATGTCGCGCCACTCGCGCAGGCGGCGGATGCTGATGAAGTTCTGGCGCAGCAGCTGCTCGTACTGGCGGTTGCTGAGTTTGTGAGTCGCAGCGGGGACGGCGGCGGGTACAGCAGGCGCTGCGGCAGGACTGCCCCCGCCACTGCGCTGCGCCACCGGCAAGTAGGCCTGCGAAGGCGCTTTCTGCGCGGCCATCGCCTTCTGGGCACGGGCCGATGGCAGGCTGGGTGCTCCGCCCCGCGCTTCGTTGATCCATTTCCACAGCTTGAGGTAGCCGCTGAACTCGCTCTTGTCGTCGTCGAACTTGGCGTGCGCCTGGTCGGCCTGCTGCTGCGCCTCCATGGGACGGTCGCGCACGTCCTGCACGCTCAGGGCGCTGGCAATCACCAGCACTTCATCGAGCGCCTTGCGGTCGCGCGCCTCGATGATCATGCGGCCCACGCGCGGGTCCAGCGGCAGGCGCGAAAGCTCCACTCCCATGGGGGTCAGCTCGTTGGCGTCATCCACCGCGCCCAATTCGGCCAGCAGCTGGTAGCCGTCGGCAATCGCGCGGCCCGAAGGCGCCTCGATGAAGGGGAACTGCGTCACGTCGCCCAGGTGCAGCGACTTCATGCGCAGGATGACGCCTGCCAGCGATGACCGCAGGATTTCGGGGTCGGTAAAACGGGGGCGGCCATTGAAACCGGCCTCGTCATACAGGCGAATGCAGATGCCGTTGGCCACTCGGCCGCAGCGGCCAGCACGCTGGTTGGCGGCGGCCTGGCTGACGGGCTCGACCAGCAGCTGCTCGACTTTGCTACGGAAAGAATAGCGCTTCACGCGCGCTGTTCCTGCGTCAATGACGTACCGCACGCCTGGTACGGTAAGCGAAGTCTCGGCCACGTTGGTGGCCAGCACGATGCGGCGGCCCGTGTGGCCGTCAAAGATGCGGTCCTGCTCCGCCTGGGACAAACGCGCGAACAGCGGCAGCACCTCGGCATTGCGCATCACGGGCTGGTGCGACAGATGCTTCCGAAGGTGGTCGGCCGCTTCGCGGATCTCTCGCTCGCCGGGCAAAAACACCAGGATGTCACCGGCCGCATTGCCTTGCCACAGCTCGTCCACACCATCGGCAATGGCTTCGTTCAGGCCGTAGTCGCGGCTTTCTTCAAACGGGCGATAGCGCTGCTCCACCGGGAAGGTGCGGCCCGACACCATGATGACGGGGGCCGGGCCCTTGGCCGACTCAAAGTGCTTGGCAAACCGGTCCGCATCAATCGTGGCCGAGGTAACGATGACCTTCAGATCAGGCCTGCGCGGCAGGATCTGGCGGATGTAGCCCAGCAGGAAGTCGATGTTGAGGCTGCGTTCGTGCGCCTCGTCAATGATGATGGTGTCGTAGTTCTTGAGCAGCGGGTCGGTCTGCGTCTCGGCCAGCAAGATGCCGTCGGTCATGAGCTTGACGGAGGCATCGCGGGAGAGGCGGTCCTGGAACCGCACCTTGAAGCCCACCACATCGCCCAGCGGCGTGTTCAGCTCTTCGGCAATGCGCTTGGCCACGCTGCTGGCCGCAATGCGGCGCGGCTGGGTGTGGCCGATGAGCTGGCCCTTGGTGCCTGGCCTGGCGTTGCACTTGCCCCGGCCCAGCGCCAGTGCAATCTTGGGCAACTGCGTGGTTTTGCCGGAGCCCGTTTCGCCGCACACGATGATGACCTGGTGCTTCTTGATGGCCTCCATGATCTCTTCGCGCTTGCCCGATACGGGCAGGGACTCAGGAAAGGTGATGCGCAGCGGCGCAGTGCGCGGGGCGGTTGGCAAGGGGTGGGGAGGCGCGGATTCGGTCATGGAGGGCTGCATTATCCGAGCCGGGCGTTGGCCGCGTGCAACACGGGCCATGCGCGCGGTTGCCAGCCCGGGTGCGGGGCTTCCACAATCGCGCCTCGACTGGCGATGCCTCCGTGGCCAATGCCCCCAGGAATACCGAATGCCCCGACAGCCATCCGCCCAGAACCTTGTTGATCAGCCCCGCCTTTTTCCTGCATCGCGCCGTGGTTGGCTGACCTGGGCGGGCGCCAGCGCGATGGCTTCGCTACTGCCCGGTTGTGGTGGCAGCAGCACTGCATCCCCCACCCTCACAACGACCATTGCCTGGGGTCGCAAGGAAATTCGCGAAGCCATGCAAAGCAGCAAGATGCGGGCGGCCTCCGTGGCACTGCTGCACAACGACCACATCGTCTGGCAAGAGGCCTTCGGGGCGCTGGATGCAAACGCCACCACGCCCGCAACGCCCGACACACGCTTTAACGTCGGCTCCGTCAGCAAGGTGCTCGCGGCGCTGGCCATCATGGTGCTGGTAGACCGCAGGCTCGTGCAGTTGGATGCTCCGGTGGTGGCCTACCTGCCGCAGTTCGCGATGCTGTCGCCGGGCTACCGCGACATCACCGTCCGGCACCTGCTGAGCCATGCCTCGGGGTTGCCCGGCACCTACCTGCACAACATGTTTGCCTTTGCGCCGCTGCCGGGCTATGCCGCCGAGGTGGAGGCAGCCATGGCCAATGTGCACCTCAAGCACGCCCCCGGCGCCATGGCGGTGTACTGCAATGACGGTTTCACGCTGATCGAGCGCATCGTGCTGGCCGTTAGCGGGCAAACCTACCCGGCGTTTGTGCAGTCCGCCCTTCTCAACCCGCTGGGCATGGCCCGATCAGGCTATACGCTGCAGCCGTTGCCACCGGGCAGCTTTGCCCCCGGCAGCATCAACGACACGCCGCAGGGCCAGGAATTCGTGATGGGCTACGCCACGGGCGGGCTGTGCACCACACCCGGCGACATGATGAAGCTGGCCGCCATGCTCATCCAGGGCGGCGAGCACGATGGCCAGCGCATCGTGTCGAAAACCAGCGTGGCCGAGATGGGCAGGATTCAGAACCAGGGCATGCACCCCAGCCTCACCCCCGACTGGCAGTCGGGCTTGGGCTGGGACAGTGCGCGGCACCCGGGCTTGAATGCTGCGGGCGTGCTCGCGTGGCAAAAGAGCGGCGGCACCATGTTTTATTCCAGCGACTTCTGCGTGCTGCCCCAGGCGGGCATGGCGGTCATGATCACCGGCAACGCCGCCAGCTTCAAGCCGGGCCCGATTGCCGAGGGCATTGCACTGCGCGCCTTGCAGGAGACAGGGCAATTGCGTGTGCTGCCGCCCCGGGTCTCGACCGCCCCCCCCGCCATGGCCACCGCATCTTCCAGCGCGGTGGATGCCCTGCTCGGCATCTATGGCAACTACTCCGCGCCCATCAAAGCCGTCTCGCCCGACCGCCAACAGGTTGACCTGTGGTCGTGGAACCCAAAACTGCAGGACTGGAAAAACCTGAGCACCGGGCTTCGCCTGCGCAGCGATGGCTGGTGGTGGTCAGACGCCCAGCCTGGCACCCACTACCGCTGGGAGCAGTCCGAAGGCCGCCGCTACCTCCTTGCGCGCGAGGCCGCCACGGCGGGGCACTACTGGATCACAGTGCCCATCGGCCAACAAATGCCGCCCGCACCCGGCCCCCTTGCCGCCCCCTGGACTGCGCGGCTCGACAGCACCTGGCTGCTGACCAACGAAGCGCCCACATCCATTCCGCTGGCCATTGGTGTGGGGGCCTCCAGACTTCGGGAGCTGCCCGAACTGCCCGGCTACCTGTTCTGGGACGAGAGCCAGTTCCTGCTGCCCTTGTCGGCGGACCGGGCCGGCATGACCGTGCAGGTGCCGCTCAACGCCGGCCGTGATCTGGTGGAACTGGTGGTGCAGACGCGTGACAAGGAAGAATGGATGCACGCGGCTGGTTGGATCTACCGGCGCCAAGCCTGAGAACTGTGCTGTTCAACCGCATTGTTCTTTTCGCGCGACAGATACAGGCTTTTGCCACCTTTCTGGCTTGCCAAGCTTGGAGGGCCTCGCCACAATTCGCGCTTCTTTCAGGCACGCGCCTGCCGCCACGGCAGCCCCTGAAAACACTGGAGGTCACCACCATGTTTGTTCCCTTGTTCGCTCCCGCCTGACCACAGTCCACCGCCCCGGCTCGACTGTGCATTCACAGCAAGTCCAGCCACGGCAAGCGCGCTCCTGCATCCATTCATTGCAGCGCACCACAAGCCCTGGCTCCATTGCCGGGGTTTTTTGTTTGTGGAGTGCACATGAGTGCCAAAAAACTGTCTCGGGCTGAGAGCCTGTTCCAAGTCTTTTTGGAGATCGCATTGGAGTGCAATCGGGAGGAGTGGATGCCTTGGATGCGCCGCATGGGCTCATGCCCATGCAAGCAGCCGGGGCGTCCAATTGCCCGATTTCACTCCAACCCTTCGGGCAAGTGCCTTGCCGGGCGGTCTGCGGCGTTGCGGCGCTTGTGGATAGCCGGGCTATCCACTGCGCACCGCGCCTTGCATCCCATCCCGGCAAGGTACTTGTGCGACTCCAAAAAGACTTGGAGCAGGCTCTTACCCAGGGCGAGCTTAAAAAGCTGCGCCGCATGAAGGCGCCCCTGGTGTTGAAGCTCGAAGCCTCGGGACCGCCCCGAAACCCTGTGGCCGCAGCGCTGGCCCAACGCAGCCTGTCCAGTGTGGCAGGCAAGCACATACGAACCCGTGGGGCCCAGCGCCGTGCGGACAACGTCGCCCTGCGCAAGGCGATCCAGACATCCCGCTTCACCGAAAGCGACTGATACAAAACAATTGAAAACCATGGACCTTTCTACCCTTCAAGAAACCACGCCGCGCGAGCGGCACACACCGGGCACCGCCCACCGGGAGCTGCTGGCCCAGCGCCAGCAGGCGCTGGCACAGGCCGCAGCACAGCTCAAGGCCGAGCTGTTTGGCATCGACGACGTGATCGACCGCGTGATCGACGCCATCCGCGCCTGGTACGTATTGCCCCAGCTCATCACCCGCCCCGTCATCGTCTGCCTGTGGGGCCTGACGGGCACGGGCAAGACCCAGCTCACGCGGCGCCTGGCGCAGCTGCTGGGCTTTTACGACCGTTTTGTCGAAGTGCAGATGGACGGCTTCAGCCACGGCGCGAGCTACGGCAGCTCGTCCATCTCGGGCATGCTGGGCGACTCCGGCATCCACGAGGGCGCACCGGGCATGCTGGTGCTGGACGAGTTCCAGCGCTTTCGCACAGTGAGCGCCAATGGCGAGGAGGTCAAGGTAGAGCGCTACCAGGATGTGTGGACGCTGCTGTCCGACGGGCGCCTGCCGCCCGCTTTGAGTGCACTGACCAACATCGAGCGCAAGCTGGCCGACGCGCACTACGAGGCCGAGCGCGCCGACGACAACGAGGAGGAGCGCGCCGGCAAGAAGCCCTACCGCTTTCAGCTCGACGCCTGGGACGCGCAGGAACTCAAGCGCATGCTCAAGCTGCAAGAGCCACTTGCCGAGATCATGCAGTGGCCTCCCGCACAGGTGCAGGCCCTGTTCACACGGTTCCAGCAGTCGCTTTCTTCCTGGGAGACCGACTACAGCAAGCTGCTGGTGTTCGTCTGCGGCAACCTCGACGAGATGTACCACGAGACCGCGCAGCGCGTGGAAGACTGCGACACCGATGCCGACATCTTCCACCGCCTCACGCGCAAGCTCTCTCTCATCGATGTGAAGAAGGCGCTCAGCGAACGCTTCAAGCCTGAGCAGATCGCGCGGCTGGGCAACGAGCATGTGATCTACCCATCGTTCAACAAGGCCACCTACGAGCAGCTCATCCGCAACCTGTGTGCGCGGTATTGCGACGACATTGCCGCCCAGTGCGGCGTGCGCTTTGCCATCGGGCAGGACGTGCACGATGAGCTGTACGCCAACGCGGTGTTTCCGGCCCAGGGCACGCGGCCACTGTTCTCGTCGGTGCACGCGATCCTGAGTGCCAACCTGGTCAACGCCGCGCTGTGGGTGCTGAAGCAGCAGTTGCCCCTGGCGCAGGACTTTGGCATCACGCTGGCGGCCGACAAACGCCATCTGGTGGTTCAGGGCGCCGGCGCTAGCGGAGCCGTGCAGCAAGCGCAGTTCGCGGTGACGTTGGAGCTCAACCGCCTCAAGCAGCGCGCCAATGCCGACTTCCGCGCCCTGCTAGCCGTGCACGAAGCAGGCCACGGGCTGGTCTACTGCCTGCTGTTCGGCCAGGCCCCGCAGGAGGTGAAGATCAACATCGCCTCGTTCGAGGGCGGCTACAACAGCTTTGCGGGCCTGAAGGTCACCACGCGCCAGAACGCGCTCGACATGATGTGCGTGGGCCTGGCGGGCCGCGTGGCCGAGGAGCTGGTGTTTGGTGAAATGGCCTGCACGACCGGCGCGGAGCAGGACTACAAGCAGGTCACGGCCGAGGCTGCGCGGTTCATTCGCCACCATGGGTTTGGCACGCGGCTGTCCCGCACGGACGTCACTGTAGAGCTGGACAACCACCTCAACACCGACGTGGAACCCAGCAACGCCGCCATCGAGGAACTGCTGCAGTCCCAATACCAGCGCGCCAGCGACCTGCTGGGCCAGTACCGGGGTGCCCTCACCCGCCTGGTAGAGGCCCTGCTGGACCACGGAATGATCGCCCAGCCCGAGATGCAGGCGCTGATGGCTCGAAGTGGCGTGGCCATTGCGGTGGCAGCCCACACGGGGCCTGACGAAGCTCTGATCCTGGAGCCCTTTGCGGCCCGGCTGGCGGCGTTTCGGCAACAAACCGGGGGCCAGGCTGCAACTGCCCCAGACAGCGAAAGCCCTGCATGCTTATGATGCGCGACTTGGCGGCCCTCCTCAGCTGCCTTTCATTGCCAGTTTTTCCGTAGCTCCAAGGCCACCCACCGCTCTCCACTGCCATGTCCGCCGTTTTCAACTTCACCTTCGTCCCCTGGTTCCGCTCGGTGGCGCCTTACATCCACAAGTTCCGCAACCAGACGTTTGTGATCGGGCTCACGGGTGAGGCGATTGCGGCCGGCAAGCTGCACAGCATTGCGCAAGACCTGGCACTGATCCAGGCCATGGGCGTAAAGATTGTTCTGGTACACGGTTTTCGCCCACAGGTGAACGAACAGCTGGCCGCCAAGGGCCATGCAGCCAAGTATTCGCACGGCATCCGCATCACCGACTCGGTGGCGCTCGATTGCGCGCAGGAGGCTGCGGGCCAGTTGCGTTATGAAATCGAGGCCGCCTTCAGCCAGGGGCTGCCCAACACGCCCATGGCGGGTGCCACCGTGCGGGTGATCTCGGGCAACTTCCTGACCGCGCGGCCCGTGGGGATCGTGGATGGGGTGGATTTTCAGCACTCGGGCCTGGTGCGCAAGGTGGACGTGGCGGGCATCCAGCGCACGCTGGACATGGGTGCGCTGGTGCTGCTGTCGCCGTTTGGCTTCTCGCCCACGGGCGAGGCTTTCAACCTGAGCATGGAAGAAGTGGCCACCAGCGTGGCCATCGAGCTGCGGGCCGACAAGCTGATCTTCTTGACCGAGGTGCAGGGCATCCGCATGTCGCCCACCGAGCCCGAGAGCGACGACAACCCCATCGACACCGAGCTGCCGCTGGCCGCCGCGCAAGCCTTGCTGGCGCAGCTACCGCCCGCGCAGCAGCCTACCGACACCGGCTTTTACCTGCAGCACTGCGTGAAGGCCTGCAAGGCCGGCGTGGAGCGCAGCCACATCCTGCCGTTTGCGGTGGACGGATCGCTGTTGCTGGAGGTGTATGTGCACGATGGCATCGGCACCATGGTCATTGACGAAAAGCTGGAAGAGCTGCGCGAGGCCACGATTGACGACGTGGGCGGCATCCTTCAGCTCATCGAGCCGTTTGAGAAAGACGGCACGCTGGTCAAGCGCGACCGCACCGAGATCGAACGCGACATTGCCACCTACACCATCATCGAACACGACGGCGTGATCTTTGGCTGCGCGGCACTCTACCCCTACCCCGAGGCCAAGACGGCCGAGATGGCTGCCGTGACGGTGTCACCGCAAAGCCAGGGCACGGGCGATGGCGAAAAGCTGCTCAAGCGCATCGAGCAACGCGCGCGGCTGCAAGGGCTGGACAGCATCTTTGTGCTCACCACCCGCACCATGCACTGGTTCATCAAGCGTGGATTCCAGCCCGTGGACCCAGACTGGCTGCCTGATGCGCGCAAGCGCAAGTACAACTGGGACCGGCGCAGCCAGGTGCTGGTCAAGAAGTTGTAGTCACTCTGGATAGAGGGGCCGCGCAAATCAGCTGCGGAGTTGCTTGAGCCCCCAAAAAAGCACAAACAGGCCAAGCAGTGCAAAAACCATCGCGGGTCCGTACTGCCCGACCGCGAAGTAGGCCAAGTGAAACACGAAGCCAGCCTTTCCACCGTACGGTGGTGCCCAAGGAGCAATCACCAGCCACATACCCGTAGCAACAAACACTACGCCAATGGCTGTGATGAGTACCCACGCAGATTTGCCAGGTACTTTTGTTGCGTGCGTCATGGTGTTCTCGCCCCTATCTGAGTGCGACGATGTTACTGTGCGCTCTGCTACCCATTCTGGATCGCGGTGGCCACGGCCCGCGCCACCTGGGCGATCGCCGCATCGCGCTGCTCCGGCTTGACGGTAGACCGCGTGAGATAACACGTCACCAGCACCGGGGCGCCTCCAGCCGGAGGCCACATCACCGCCACATCATTGGCCGTGCCGCTGTCACTGGCAGTGCCCGTCTTGTCCCCCACCTTCCAGCCCGGCACACCCGCGCGCAGGCGCTTGTCGCCCGTGCTCGTCTCCATCAGCCAGCGCTGCAGCCAGGCGCGTGACGGGGGCGTGAGCACATCACCCAGCGTCAGCTTTCGCAAGGTCTGCAGCATCGCCAGCGGCGTGGTCGTGTCGCGCGGGTCGCCCACCTTGGCTTCGTTCAATGTGGGCTCGGTGCGGTCCAGCCGCGTGATGCTGTCGCCCAGTGATCGCACAAAGGCCGTGAACCCCGCCGGGCCGCCGTGGCGCGCCAACAGCAGGTTGGCGGCGGTGTTGTCGCTCAGGCTCACGGTGGCAGAACACAGCTCGCCGACCGTCAGACCACCCCCATCACCCGCACGGGGGCCGCTGACAGGTGAATACGCCACCACGTCAGCCTTCGCGAAATGCACCCGGGCATCCAACCGCTCCTTGCCCTGGTCCACTAGCGCCAGCATCCAGCCCGCCAGCACCGCCTTGAAGGTGCTGGCCATGGCAAAGCGCTCGTCCTGCCGCCAGCCCAGTGCCAGGCCCGAGCCGGTGTCCAGCATGGCCACGCCCAGGCGGCCCTGGGCAGTGCGCTCGATGTGGGCGAGGGTCTCATTCCATTCGCGGGTGGTCTTGTCGCGGTTCGCTGCGTTGCTGGCGGCCGCGCAACCCCAAAAAGACATGGTGGTAGCGGCCATCAAACCCAAGGAAAACTGTCGTCTTTGCATGAAAATTGGAGGTGAGTGAAGACAAGGCCTGAACGATAAAGAGCTTGAGCCCAAAGCACCATCGACAATAATTGCCGCCAGCCCCTAGAAAAACTTATGCATCTCCCGCTCAATGCCCTGCGCGCGTTCGAAGCCTCGGCGCGCCACCTCAACCTGACGCGGGCGGCCCAGGAGTTGCACGTCACGCAAACAGCGGTCAGCCAGCACATCCGCAAGCTCGAAGACCGCCTGGGCAAGCCACTGTTTCGCCGCCTGCCGCGTGGCCTGGCGTTGACGGACGAAGGCCAGGCGCTGCTGCCGGTGGTGACGGAATCGTTCTCCAACCTGGCGCGTGCCCTGGAAAAACTGGGCGACACCCGCCCGCGCGAGGTACTGACCGTGGGCGCCGTGGGCACCTTTGCCGTGGGCTGGCTGCTGCCCCGGCTGCGCGACTTTCAGCAGGCCTGCCCGTTTGTGGATCTGCGTCTGCTCACGCACAACAACCGGGTGGACATGGCGGGCGAAGGGCTGGACTATGCGATCCGCTTTGGTGACGGCGCCTGGCACGGCACACATGCCGAACGCATCATGGACGCGCCAATGTCAGTGATGTGCACCCCGGCCCTGGCCCACGGCCTGCGCTCCGCCGCCGACCTGGCACGGCAACCGCTGCTGCGCAGCTACCGCACCGACGAATGGGCCGCCTGGTTCGAGGCCGCAGGCACGCCCAGCCCCATCGTACGCGGCGCGGTGTTCGACTCCTCCCTCACGCTGGCCGAAGCAGCGGCGCAGGGCGCGGGCATGGCGCTGCTGCCGGTGAAGATGTTCACGCGCGAACTCCAGCAAGGGCGCTTGGTGCAACCCTTTGCGCTGGAACTCGATCGCGGCGCCTACTGGCTCACGCACCTGCAGTCACGCAGCCCGTCAGCCGCCATGCAGGCCTTCGGGCAGTGGCTGCTGGCACAGGCACAAGCGCAGGCCACCCCGCTCCCACCTGCCCCGGCCACCATGCCGATGCCTGTGCATTTCAAGAGGGATGAATATTGAACAAAATAGCCCCTAGCGCTTGATAGACAAGCGCCAATAGCTCCTATTTTAATAGCAATCAGACTGCAGCGGTCAAAGCTCTAGCAGCCCGTCAAGCAGCGACTGCACTGCCAGCGTGCCCACTGCCGTCAGCCCGAATGCGGAGGGCTGCTTCAACCACTGGTGCATGAGCCCGTCCACCACGGCGAAAACCCCCAATGCGGCCCCCGGAACATCTGCAGCACGGGGGCCCGGTGGGTGGCTGGCGGCCGCTTGCCGCAGCGCGATCTGCAGGCGCTGCAGCGCTGCATGCCGAATGCCTGCCAGCCGAACGCCCAGCCGCGTGGAACTGCCCAATGCGTCCAACTGCGCAACTATGCGCAGCACACGCTGCGCGGGTTCTGAGCCCTCCAGCCAATGCAGCGGCACCACCGCCATTTGGGTCAGGGCATCACGCCTCCAAGCTGCCGGTGCATCGTCAGCCAAAGGTTCGGGCAATGGCGTGAGTACCTGCCAGGGCAGCGGGGTCTGGTCCAGCAAGGCCTCCAGCAAATCCGCCTGGTCCCGAAAGTGCCAGTAGACAGCGCCGCGCGTCACACCTGCGCGGTCGGCCACATGCTGCATGGAGCTGCGTTGAAAACCGCGATCCAGAAACACCTGGACCGCAGCGTCCAAAATGCACTGGCGGGTGGCCTGCGCCTGTTCCTGCGTTCTGCGGGCCATGGGTCGGTGCGCTACAGGTTAGACGCACTGCCCGACCAACCGCCCCCCAGCGCCTTGTACAGCGTCACGCCATTGGTCAACTGGGCCAGGCGGGTGCCGATGAGGGTCTGTCGTGCGCCGTACCACGAGCGCTGGGCGTCCAGCACATCGAGGTAGCTGTCCACGCCCCGGTCAAAACGGGCCTGCGACATCTGCAGCACCTCGCCGCTGGCCTGCACCAGCGCGTTTTGCGCCTGCAACTGGTCGCCCACGGCGCTGCGCTGGGCCAGCGCGTCGGCCACTTCGCGGAAGGCGGTCTGGATGGATTTTTCATACTGCGCCACCGCAATGCCCTGCGCGGCCTTGGCGCTGTCCAGGTTGGCCTGGTTGGCGCCGCCGTCAAAGATCGGCAGGCTGATTTGCGGCATAAAGCTCCAGCTGCCCGAGCCGGCCTTGAACAGGCTGGACAAGTCGGCGCTGCTGCTGCCCGCTGCGGCCGTGAGGCTGATGCGCGGGTAAAACGCCGCGCGCGCCACGCCGATGTTGGCCGTGGCGGCCTTGAGCTGGTGTTCGGACTGCAGCAGATCGGGCCTGCGCAGCAGCAGGTCGGATGGCACACCGGCAGGCAGATCGGGCAAAGCGTTCAACGTATCGCCCAACGCATCGGGCGCCAGTGCCTCGGGCACCGGCGTGCCCAGCAACAGGGCCAGGGCGTTGCGGTCTTGCGCCACCTGGCCGGTGTAGCGGGCGACATCCACACGCGCGCTTTCCACGCTGGTTTGCAGCTGGCGCAGCGTGAGGGCCGAAGCGACGCCCAACGCATACCGTGTCTGGGTGAGCCGGTACGACTCGCTCTGGCTGCGCAGGGTTTCTTGTGCCAACGCCAGCCGTTCCAGGTCGGCAGCCCAGCTCAGATAGGCCGTGGTCACCTCGGCGACCAGGCTGATGTGCGTGGCGCGGCGGGCCTGCTCGGTGGCCAGAAACTGCTCCAGCGCCTGGTTGCTGAGGTTGCGCACGCGGCCAAACAAGTCCAGCTCATAGGCACTCACGCCCAGGTTGGCGCTGTACTGGTGGCTGATGACGGCTGCGCCCGTGCCCGACACGCTGGCTGGCGTGCGCGCTGCCGTGCCGCTGCCCGTGGCGTTCACAGTGGGCAGGGTTTGCGCGTCTTGCACGCGGTATTGCGCGCGGGCCTGCTCGATGTTGAGCACGGCCACGCGCAGGTCGCGGTTGTTGGCCAGGGCCAGCTCGATCAGGCTGCGCAGCTTGGCGTCGGCAAAAAACGTGCGCCAGTCGATGTCGGCAGCAGAGCTGCTTTCAGGCGCCACATCAGGATATGCCGCAGGTACGGGGGCGGCAGGCCGCTCGTAGGTGGGCGCCAGGTTGGCACAGCCCGCCAGCACCAATGCAGCGGCCACCAAGGACAAAGTCAGGGAATGAGGCATCTCAATGGCCCTCCAGCAAAACAGGGGAAGTCATGGGCGCGGCACTGTCCGTGGCTTGCTTTTGGCGCCCGAACAGCTTTTGCACCACCACAAAAAACAGCGGCACGAAGAAGATGGCCAGCACCGTGCCGGACACCATGCCGCCCACCACGGCGGTGCCCAGCGCGTTTTGTGCGCCAGCGCCCGCACCCTTGCTCAGCATCAGGGGCAACACGCCCAGGATGAACGCGAGCGAGGTCATCAAGATAGGCCGCAGTCGCATGCGGGCCGCGGTGATGGCAGCCTCGACCAGCGGCATGCCTTTGGCGTAGAGGTCCTTCGCAAACTCGACGATCAGGATGGCGTTCTTGGACGCCAGCCCCACCGTGGTGAGCAGCCCCACCTGGAAGTACACGTCGTTCATCTTCCAGGTCAGCGCGGCTGCGGCCAGCGTGCCCAGCACACCCAGCGGCACCACCAGCAGCACCGAGAACGGAATCGACCAGCTTTCATACAGCGCAGCCAGGCACAAGAACACCACCAGGATCGACACGGCATACAGCAGCATGGCCTGGCCGCCCGCCTCGCGCTCCTGGCGCGAGACCCCCGTCCACTCAAAGCCAATGCCTGCAGGCAACTTGGCCGCATGGCGCTCGATCAGGTCCAGCGCTTGGCCGCTGGACAAGGCGCCCGGCAAGGCCATGCCCAGGATTTCGACCGACGGCACGCCGTTGTAGCGCTCCAGCCGGGGCGAGCCAGTGGTCCAGCGCGAGGTAGAGAACGCGCTGAACGGAACCATGGTGCCGCTGCTGTTGCGCACAAACCATTTGTTGATGTCTTCGGGCACCATGCGGTGTGGCGCATCGGCCTGCAAGAACACCTTCTTCACCCGGCCCTTGTCCAGAAAGTCGTTGACGTAGCTGCTGCCCCAGGCCACCGAGAACGTGTTGTTGATGTCCGCCATCGACAGGCCCAGCGAGCCCGCCTTGTGCTCGTCAATCTCCATGCGGAACTCGGGCGCGTCTTCCATGCCATTGGGGCGCACAGCCACCAGGCCCTTCTCTAGCATCAGCGCGCCCAGCAACTGGTTGCGCGCGGCCATGAGGGCGTCGTGGCCCAGGTTGGCGCGGTCTTGCAGCATCAAATCAAAACCACTGGCATTGCCCAGCTCAGACACTGCAGGCGGCGCAAACGCAAACACCGAGGCATTGCGGATTTGCGACAGCGCGCCCATCGCCTTGTTGGCCACGGCCTGGGCCTTGAGACCCGGGGCCGTGCGATCCCCCCAGGGCTTGAGCTTGATGAACGCAAAACCCGTGTTCTGCCCACTGCCCGCAAAGCTGAAGCCCGCCACGGTGAAGATGGCGTCCACCGCGTCTTTTTGCTCTTCCAGAAAGTGGTGCTGCACCTGGTCCAGCACCTTGACGGTGTTGCTCTGCGTGGCGCCGGGCGGCAACTGCACGATGGCAAACAGCGTGCCCTGGTCTTCATCCGGCAAGAAGCCCGCAGGGATCTTGGTGAACACAAAGCCCACAGCCACCACCACGATGGCGTAGCCCACCATCCAGCGCCCGCTGCGCTTCAGCATGCGCTGCACCACGCTCTGGTAGCCCCGGTTGCTGCGGTCAAACGCGCGGTTGAAGGCGCCAAAGAAGCCCTTGGTCGCCAGGCCGTGGCCCTTGGGCACGGGCTTGAGCAGCGTGGCGCACAGCGCGGGCGTGAGGACCATGGCCACCAGCACCGACAGCGTCATGGCCGACACGATGGTGACGGTGAACTGGCGGTAGATGACGCCGGTGGAGCCCCCAAAGAACGCCATGGGAACAAACACCGCCGCCAGCACCAGGGCCACGCCCACCAGCGCGCCGGTGATCTGGCCCATGGATTTGCGCGTGGCATCCAGGGGCGACAAGCCCTCCTCGCTCATCACCCGCTCCACGTTTTCGACCACCACAATGGCGTCGTCCACCAGCAGGCCAATGGCCAGCACCATGGCCAGCATGGTCAGCGTGTTGAGCGAATACCCAAACGCTGCCAGCACACCAAACGTGCCCAGCAGCACCACCGGCACCGCAATGGTGGGGATGAGCGTGGCGCGGAAGTTCTGCAAGAACAGGTACATCACAACAAACACCAGCGCCACCGCCTCGATGAGCGTCTTGACCACTTCCTCAATGGAGATGCGCACGAACGGCGTGGTGTCGTAGGGCTTGATGACCTTCATGCCCTGCGGGAAGAACTTGCTCAGCTCCGCCAGCTTGGCGTCCACCGCTTTGACGGTGTTGAGCGCATTGGCGCCCGTGGCCAGCTTGATGGCCAGACCCGCCGCGGGTTTGCCATTGAAGCGCGCCACGGTGTCATAACTCTCACCACCCAGCTCGATGCGCGCCACATCGCTCAGGCGCACTGCGGCGCCGCTGGCCTGGGTACGCAGCAAGATGCCCGCAAACTCGTCGGCCGTCTTCATGCGCGTTTGCGCGGTGATGGTGGCGTTGAGCTGCTGGCTGGCGGTGGACGGCAGCCCGCCCAGTTGCCCGGCGGAGACCTGTGCGTTTTGCGCCTGGATGGCGTTTTTCACATCCAGCGGAGTGAGGTTGAAGCTATTGAGCTTGCTGGGGTCGAGCCAGATGCGCATGGCGTATTGCGAGCCAAACAGCATGGTGTCGCCCACGCCCTCCACGCGGCTGATAGGGTCTTGCACGTTGGCCGCCACGTAGTCAGACAGGTCAGAGCCGTTGAGCTTGCCGTCTTCCGACACAAAGGCCAGCACGTTCAGGAAGTTGTTGGCCGACTTGGTCACGCGCACACCCTGCTGCTGCACCTCTTGCGGCAGCAGCGGCGTGGCCAGTGCCAGCTTGTTTTGCACCTGCACCTGGGCGGTGTCGGGGTCGGTGCCGTTCTCAAAGGTCAGCGTGATGGTCACGCTGCCCGAGGATTCGCTGGTGGAGGCAATGTAGGACAGCTTGTCCAGCCCCTTCATCTTCTGCTCGATGATCTGGGTGACAGAGTCTTCCAGCGTTTTGGAAGATGCCCCCGGATAGGTGGCTGAGATAGCGATGGCGGGGGGAGCAATGGTGGGGTATTGAGCGATGGGCAGCGTCAGCACTGCCATCACGCCAGCCAGCATCGTGATGATGGCAAGCACCCACGCGAAGATGGGGCGGTCGATGAAAAAACGGGCCATGGGAATGTCTCGCTGGGTGCTCAGTGGGAAGATTTGGCGACGGCGATGGCTGGGCCCGAGGGCTTGGCCTCACTCGCGGCTGCTGTCTTGCGCACGTCAGGTGACTTGGATGCATCGGCTGCGACAGGAGCAAAGGGCTGTGCCTGCACGGGCTGGCCGGGGCGCGCCTTCTGTTGGCCTTCCACCACCACGACGTCACCGGCTTTCAGGCCATCGCTCACAAGCCATTGGTCGCCCACGGCGCGGTCGGTGGTCAGGCTGCGCTGCTGCAGCTTGCCGTCGGCGTCCACCACAAAGGCGTAGGGCTTGCCGGTGGTGTCGCGGGCCACGGCGGGCTGGGGCACCAGCAGGGCCTGCTCCAGCACGCCCTCCTCCAGCACCGCGCGGGCATACATGCCGGGCAGCAGATCGGCGCGGGGGTTAGGGAACTCGGCACGCAGGGTGACGGCCCCGGTGCTCTGGTCCACGGTCACATCAGAAAACTGCAGCTTGCCGGGCTGCGCGTACACGCTGCCGTCCTCCAGCACCAGCCGCACCTGCGCCGCGCCGCCCTTGACGGTGCCCGCGCTGACGGCCCGCTTGAGCGCCAGAAGCGTACTGGTGGACTGCGTCACGTCCACATAGATCGGATCGAGCTGCTGCACCGTAGCCAAGGCGTTGGCCTGGTTGGCGATGACCAGCGCACCCGGCGTGACGCTGGAGCGGCCAATGCGGCCCGCGATGGGCGAGGTGATGCGGGTGTAGTCCAGGTTGATGCGCTGGGTCTGCAGCGCGGCCTTGGCGGAGCTGACCTCGGCCTCGGCCTGCTGCAGCGCCGCGGCAGCGTCGTCCGCGTCCTGCTGGCTCACGGCCTTGATGGCGGCCAGTTCCTTGAACCGCCCGGCCTTGAGCCGCACGGTGACCAGGTTGGCCTCGGCCTTGGCCAGCGTGGCCTGGGCGCTGTCCACGCTGGCGCGGTAGATGGCGGGGTCGATCTGGTACAGCAAATCACCCGCCTTCACGTCACTGCCCTCTTTGAAGCGGCGCTGCAGCACCAGCCCGGTGATCTGCGGGCGCACCTCGGCAATCAGTGCGGGGGCAACCCGGCCGGGCAGCTCGGTGGTCAATGCCAGCCGCTGGGGCTGCACGGTGACCACGCTGACCTGGGGAGTGCCCTGTGCGCCGGTGACCGGAGGCTGGGGCGCCTCGCCGCAGGCGGCCAGAGCGAGGGCTGAAACGGTGGCAAGAACCGCCACAGGTCGATGGAAAGGGGTATGCAGGCGCATGGAAAAAGCTCCTCAACCAGGGCATCCCGCAAGATGCCAGGCCGACAAGAAGTAGATAAAAAGACCATTTAACTGTACCGAACGGTACGGTATTGGCAATTATCAAATTGACACACGCCGCCTGTCAAGCAAAAATGTACTCATCAGTACACTTAAAGGAGACACGATGAAAGTCCGGACCGAGGCACGGCGAGAGGCGATTCTTGAAATTGCGTCGCAGGTATTTCTGGAATATGGCTTCGAGCGCGCATCCATGGCTGAGATCGTTCGGCGCATCGGTGGCTCCAAATCCACCATCTACGGCTACTTCCCTTCCAAAGAGGCGCTGTTTCAGGCCGTCACGCTGGCGGCCGGTGAAAGACACATCCAGGCGGCTTTCGATGAGTTGGCCACCCACGACATGCGCAGTGGCATCCGCGCAGTGCTGGGCAAGTTCGCGGAAAGGCTGGCCCGCTTCATGTCCAGCCCGGATCTGGTCGCCACCCAACGCATGGTGCTGGCTGAGGCGGGGCACTCCGACATGGGCCAGCTGTTCTATGAAGCAGGACCCCAACGCGGCATTCGCGACATTGCCGGGTTCCTGCAGCGTGCGATGGACCACGGCCACATGCGCAAGGACGACCCGGTGCTGGCGACGGTACAGTTTTTCGCCCTGGTGCAGGCAGAAATTTTGATGCGCTGGTATTACAAGGAGCTGCCCCCCCTGACCCCAAAGCAGATCAAGACGCTTGCCGACCGCGCGGTGGAGACATTTGCCAGGGCGTACGAGGTGGATGCTATCGGCGCTGCCCGCAAGTGAGCCCCCCCCGGGGCAGCACGGTTTCGCCAGTAGAAATATTTACTAAAAACGGCCTCTAGCGCTTATCCCACAAGTGCTTGCAGCTATTTTTTTAGTAGCAATCGCCCGCATTCAGACTGCAAGCCACCGTAAAAAACAACGGCCTCAGCCCCAACCCCGCACCGCCAGCGCCACTATGTCGGCGGGCACCTCATCCACCTGGGCGGGCTCCAGAAACTCCAGCCCATAGCGCAAATGGACGCCTTCGCGCACAAACACCTCGAACAGGTCCGGGTCGATGTGCCCGTTGTCGCGCATCCTGCACATGATGGCAATCGCCTCTGACAAGGTCATACCGCTCTTGTAGGGCCGATCAGCCGCTGTCAGCGCCTCGAAGATGTCGGCAATGCCCATCATGCGGGCCTGCAGCGACATCTGGTCACGCGTAAGGCCGCGCGGGTAGCCCTTGCCGTCCATGCGTTCGTGGTGGCCGCCCGCATACTCCGGCACGTTCTTGAGGTGCCGTGGCCAGGGCAGCGTCTCCAGCATCTTGATGGTGGCAACGATGTGGTAATTGATGGTGTCGCGCTCGGCCTGGTTCAGGGTGCCAGATCGGATGGTGAGGTTCTCCACCTCCTCGGCCGTAAGGAAGCTTGTCTGCACCCCCTGCGGGTTGCGCCAGTGCCGCATGGCGGCGATGTCGCGCACGCGCTGCTGGTCCTCGGGGCGCATGGCCTCGGTGCCGGTATTGCAGCGGCGCAGAAACTCGCGGTCTTCTTCCAGTGTGTGGATTTCGTGCTGCAGGGCTTGCAGCTCCAGCCCCTCGGCACGCGCATCCACCACCGGGCGCAGCGCCAGTTGGCGGCGCAGTGCGGCCAGCTCGGCATCGCGCTTCAAGACTTCAAACCGTGTGTCCACCAGCCCAATGCGGTCGTACAGGGTCTGCAGCTTGGTGGCCTTGTCCACCACGTGCACGGGCGTGGTGATCTTGCCGCAGTCGTGCAGCAGGCCGGCCATCTTGAGCTCGTAGCGGTCCCGGTCACTCATGCGAAAGCCCGCCAGCGGCCCCTGGGTGGTGGCATTCACCGCCTCGGCCAGCATCATGGTGAGGGCGGGCACACGCTGGCAATGGCCACCGGTGTAGGGCGACTTTTCGTCAATGGCCAGGTTGATCAGGTTCACGAACGACTCGAACAGGCGCTCCAGCTGCGTGATGAGCAAGCGGTTGGTGAGCGCAATCGCGGCCTGCGAGGCCAGCGACTCGGCCAGGCCCTGGTCGGCCTCGGAGAACGTGGTGACCTCGCCAGTCTCCCAGTGCCGCGCGTTGATGAGCTGCAGCACGCCAATCAGTTCATGGTCGTGGTTCTTCATCGGCACGGTCAGAAACGACTGTGAGCGGTACCCCGTGCGCGCATCGAAACTGCGGGTGCCTGAAAAATCAAAGCCCTCGGCGCTGTACGCGTCGGCAATGTTCACCGTGCGGTCGTGGATGGCGGCATACGCGGCCACCAGCGAATCGTTGGGGCTGCCATCTGCGTTGCGCAACGGCAGGTGCGGAAAATCAATGGGTTTGCCCGTGGTGCCACCGAGGCGAATGTCCAGCGAGTCGGTGCGCAGTATCTCGAACTTGAGCGACAGCCCGTCCTCAGTCACGCTGTAGAGCGTTCCGCCGTCCGCGCCCGTGATGGCCTTGGCAGCCTCCAGAATGTTCTCCAGCAGGCGATCGATGTTGCGCTCGCGCGAGAGCGCAGCCCCAATACCGTTGAGCTGCTCCAGGCGGCGAAACAGGTTGAGGGAGGGTTCCTGGGCCATAAAACACCTTGGGCGCATGTTGGAGACGCCTGCATCGTAACGAAAAGTGACCGCTATCATCACCCCTTCTTTTCCGCACTCTCCCTCATTTCGTGGACTCGGTCACACCCCGCTTTCTCACTGTTGCGCTTTACCAGTTTGTCGATCTGCCCGACTGCGCCACGCTGCGCGCGCCCCTGCAGAGTCTGTGCGACGAGCGCGGCGTGCGCGGCATGCTGCTGCTGGCGCCCGAGGGCATCAACGGCACCATTGCGGGCGCACCCGCCGATGTGCTGGCGGTGCTCACCTGGCTGCGCAGCGATGCCCGCTTTGCGAACCTGCAGCACAAAGAGGCGCCCACCGACCGCCAACCGTTCTACCGCATGCGCGTGCGCCTCAAGCGCGAGATCGTGACACTGGGCGTGCCCGGCCTCAACCCGGCGCGCAACGCGGGCACCTATGTGAAGCCCGAGAACTGGAACGCACTCATCGACGACCCCAGCGTGGTGGTGGTGGACACGCGCAACGACTACGAAGTGGGTATCGGCACGTTTGAACGCGCCATCAACCCCCACACCAAGAGCTTTGCCGAGTTCCCAGCCTGGGTGGCGCAGCAGTCGCAGCCCGGCGGCGTGCTGGCGGGTAACCCGCGCGTGGCCATGTTCTGCACGGGCGGCATACGGTGCGAGAAATCCACCGCGTATCTCAAATCGCAGGGCTTTGACGAGGTGTACCACCTGGAAGGCGGCATCCTCAAATACCTGGAAACCGTGCCCGAAGAAGACAGCCTGTGGCATGGCGACTGCTTCGTGTTTGACGAACGTGTGTCGGTGGGCCACGGCCTGGCTCCGGGGCACCACCAACTGTGCCGCTCTTGCCGCATGCCACTGGGCGAGGCCGAACTGCAGTCGCCGCATTACGTGCGCGGCGTGAGCTGCCCGTATTGCCACGGCACGCGCACACCCGAGCAGGAACGCGCACTGGCCGAACGGCAACGCCAGATGGACCTGGCGGAGCAACGCGGGCAAGCGCATATCGGCGCGCGTCAACCGGGCAACCCAGCGCGATTCAGCTCCAGCAACGACAAAAATGATCGCGAGGACGACTCCGCGTGAGCGCTGCCCTGCCCGTCCTCTATTCCTTTCGCCGCTGCCCCTACGCCATGCGCGCCCGGCTGGCGCTGGCTGTCAGTGGCCAGGCCTGCGAACTGCGCGAGGTGGTGTTGCGCAATAAGCCGCAGGGCCTGCTGCACGCCTCCCCCAAGGCCACTGTGCCCGTGCTGGTGCTGCCGAGCGGCCAGGTGCTGGAGCAGAGCCTGGAGATCATGGTGTGGGCGCTGGCGCAGCACGACCCCGAGGGCTGGCTCACCCCCAGCCACGGCAATCTGCAGGACATGCTGGCGCTGATTGCCGAATGCGATGGCCCGTTCAAGCAGGCGCTGGACCGGTGCAAATATCCCAGCCGCTACCCCGATGCCGACATCGGCGCAGAACGCGCCCGCGCCGTGGCCTGGCTGGGGGGGCTGGAGGCGCGTCTCTGGCCGGACCAGCCCTATCTGTTCGGCACCCATGCGGCCCTGGCCGATATGGCGATTGCGCCTTTTGTACGGCAGTTTGCAGGCATTGATGCCGATTGGTGGGCGGCACAGCCCTGGCCCCGCCTGCAAGCCTGGCTGGCGCAGTGGCAGGCCAGCGATCTTTTGGCCAGCGTGATGCACAAGCTACCCGCATGGGTGGATGGGACAAAGGGTGTGCTGTTTGCGCGTCCGGCAAAGAGGCTCGCGCCTGGGGCCGCCACCGCACGGCCAGACTCCGAAGGACGCTGACATGGTGGGGTCTGTTCTCGTCGGCATGCTGTGTGCTCACCTGCTGTGCTTCGCGGTGATGTTTTTGCTCATCAGCAAGCGCTTGCAGGGCAAGAAGATGGGCATGGATTTTTTTGCCATGGGCAACTTGCTGCTGGGGCTTGCCTATGTGCTGCAGTTGGTGGAAGGCGGCCCGGCCTGGAGCATGATGAGCGTGGTCAACCACACCCTCACCCTGGCGGCCCCGATCACCTATGGCCTCGGGGTCATGCGGTTCTTTGGATTTCCCGCGCCGCTGTGGCGGCCGCTGGTGGCATTTGCGCTCGCCTACTCCGCCGCACAGGCGCTGATCCAATGGAGCTTGGGGCCGGTCGCCCGCTACGCCATGCTGTCCGGGATGTCTGCGCTGCTATTCCTGGTCATGACGCTCACGGCACTCTATGGTGTTCGCACATTTGCCACGCACCTGTACCGCGAAATGGCGTTTTTCGCGCTCCTGATCAGTGGCATCTGCATTCTGAACGCGATCAAGTTCATAAGGCTACTCCAGGGCGGACTGGAAGTGCTGCACATGGACAGCAGCTTTCAGATGGTGTTCTACATCTATATGTCGTCCCTGGCGACGGTGGTACCACCCTTCATGATTTGGCTGGTGTTCCGGCGCCTGACCGATGATCTGAGCCAGATGGCGGCGCGCGATCCCATGACGCAACTGCTCAATCGCCGGGGGCTTTCAGAAGCGCTGGAGCAACACTTCAACCTCCACAACGCCGCGCCGGCTTACTTGCTGCTGCTGGACGTGGACCACTTCAAACGCATCAACGACACCTATGGACACCAGGCTGGCGACACCGTGCTGCGCCATGTTGCAGATGTGCTGCGCACCACCGTACGCCGAGGCGACCTGACGGGCCGCATAGGAGGAGAAGAGTTTGTGGCTGTCTGCCTCGACAGTGATGATGTCGGCGCCGTGCAGTTGGCAGAACGACTGCGTGTAGCGGTCGAAGATCAGGCCATTCACGTGAGCGGCCATGACAAACCGCTGCACTGCACCGTCACCATTGGTGTGTCACCCCGGTTCGCCAGCGGCCACGCACTGGAGAAAGCCATGCGGGCTGCCGATGCCGCGCTTTACCAGGGCAAGGCAGCCGGGCGCAACCGGATCGAAAAGGCCCATGCATTCGCTGATATCGCACCATTGCCAGGCGCTGGCGCCTCTGCGACCACCTGATCGAATGCTCCCGAAACCTGGATTCTCAGCGTGAAGACCTGCCATGCCAACGCAAAAAAGGCGCTCACAAGGAGCGCCTTTTTTGTGATGCAAGCTAGGGGCTACTACCTGCGAGCCGACCCCGGCGCATCAAGCCATCGAATAACCGGAACCCCCACGATTGCCGCTGGTGAACCCGCGCACCAACAGCGCCAGCAGCACCACCGCAAACCCCACAAAACACACAAACGACCAGTTGGCAATCGAGCCGCCCAGGAACGTCCAGTCAATCGCAGCGCAGTCACCGGAGCCCCGGAAGATCATTGGGATGGCGCGGCTGATGGGATAGTTTTCGATCATGCCGTAGAAGTCACGGCCGCAGGTGGCGACATCGGGCGGGTACCACTGCAGCCAGCTCTGACGGGCGGCCACGAAGGCGCCGAAGCCGGAGGCGATCAGGGCCAGCGCGCCCCAGCCCATCCACCAGCCTTTTGAGCCCCTAGCGCTTGCCAGACCTGTGAAGATTGCTACACCAATGAGAGCATAGCGCTGCACGATGCACATGGGGCATGGCTCCAGGCCCACCACATGCTGCAGGTACATGCCAAACGCCAGCATGGCCACGCAGGCCACGCTGATCAGCGCCAGCACGCGGCGCGGGGCCTGATCGATCCAGTTCAACACCATCATTCTTATCCCTCATCCAACAGTAACCGCCCAGGTCATTGCCTCTGAAACCGTCAAAGCCCAAACGCGCGAACGGCCAGCAAGGGCCGTCCCGCAGCAAAGGCCGTCGTCTCCCTCAGGGGGAAGACGCGAAGCGGCTCAGGGGGAGTCAAATCCCAGCAGCGTGATCCAAGAACACTCGGGCGCGGCGTGGTGTGACCACCAGCGTTTCGCCCTCTTTGAAACCCATTTCCTTGAACTGCTGCGCAGGGATCTGCGCTTCGATCAGGGACTCTGGGGACGCATTGTCCGCTGGTTTGTGGTCGTCGGTCGGAATAAGTTCCAGGCGGGCGATGGGGCCCACTACGATAGCGCGGCTGAGCTGGGCCACGATGCCACGGGGGCGGCCTTCGGCGTCCAGGCCCGCGCCGGGGGAGTAGCGCTCCACGTCTAGGTCGTGCGGGCGCACGTAGGCAAAGGCCTTCGCGTTTTGTGCCTGGCTGTGCTCGGGCGAGTCGATCTGCATGCCGTCCAGGTGCACCAGGCCTTCGTGCGCGCGGCCGTGGAACAGGTTCACGTCGCCCAAAAAGCCATACACAAACGGGCTGGCGGGCTGGTCCCATACCTGCTGGGGCGAGCCGCTTTGCTCAATGCGGCCCTGGTTGATCACCACCACGCGGTCGGCCACCTCCAGCGCTTCTTCCTGGTCGTGGGTCACGAAAATCGAGGTGACATGCAACTCGTCGTGCAGGCGGCGCAGCCAGCGGCGCAGTTCCTTGCGCACCTTGGCGTCCAGCGCGCCGAAGGGCTCATCCAGCAGCAGCACCTTGGGCTCCACCGCCAGGGCACGGGCCAGCGCAATGCGCTGGCGCTGGCCGCCGGACAGCTGCGAGGGATAGCGCTCGGCCAGCCAGTCGAGCTGCACCAGTTTCAGCAGGTCTGTCACCTTTTGCTTGATCTGCGCCTCGCTCGGTCGCTCTTTGCGGGGCTTCACGCGCAGGCCAAAGGCCACGTTCTCGAACACCGTCATGTGACGAAACAGCGCGTAGTGCTGGAACACAAAGCCCACGTTGCGCTCGCGCACGTGCACATCGGTGGTGTCTTCGCCGCTGAAATGGATGGTGCCCACATCGGCCGTCTCCAGGCCCGCGATGATGCGCAGCAGCGTGGTCTTGCCGCAGCCCGAGGGGCCCAGCAGCGCGATGAGTTCGCCCGACGCGATATCGAGGCTCACATCGCGCAGCGCCTGGAAGTCGCCGAATTGCTTGCTGACGTTACGGATTTCAATGCTCATGGTCTTCTTCATTCAGCGGGCGGTTGGCAAAGGCGCGGGCCGCTCGGGGGGCAATTCGGCAGCCGCCTTCAGCGCCTGCTCGTTGCGGTGCTCTGCAATGGTCTTGATCACCAGGGTGACGAGCGCCAGCAGCGCCAGCAGCGAGGCCGCCGCAAACGCAGCCAC
Source organism: Acidovorax sp. JMULE5 (assembly GCF_013376875.1). Classification (GTDB taxonomy): domain Bacteria; phylum Pseudomonadota; class Gammaproteobacteria; order Burkholderiales; family Burkholderiaceae_C; genus Acidovorax; species Acidovorax facilis. The sequence continues at coordinate 675,748 of NZ_CP035951.1, read as the reverse complement.
CGACTGGTATTCGTTGTAGAGAATCTCGACGTGCAGCGGGATGGTGTTAGTCTGCCCACGGATGTGGCCCGACACCACGGATACCGCGCCAAACTCGCCCATGGCCCGCGCATTGCATAGGATCACGCCGTACAGCAGGCCCCACTTGATGTTGGGCAGGGTCACGTACCAGAAGGTCTGCCAGCCGGTGGCGCCCAGCACGATGGCTGCCTGCTCCTCATCGTTGCCCTGCGCCTGCATCAGCGGGATCAGCTCACGCGCGATGAACGGGAAGGTCACAAAGACCGTGGCCAGCACGATGCCCGGCACGGCAAAGATGATCTTGATGTCGTGCGCCTGCAGCCAGGGGCCAAACCAGCCCTGTGCGCCGAACATCAGCACATAGATCAGGCCCGCCACCACGGGCGACACCGAGAACGGCAGGTCCACCAACGTGGTCAAGAACGCCTTGCCCTTGAACTCGTACTTGGCAATGCACCAGGCCGCTGCCACGCCAAACACCAGGTTCAGCGGCACCGCAATCAGCGCGGTGATGAGTGTGAGCTTGATGGCCGACCAGGCGTCGGGTTCACGCAGACCCTCCAGGTAAGCGCCAAAGCCTTTGCGCAGCGCCTCGGCGAACACGGCGGCCAGCGGCAGCACCAGGAACAGCAGCATGAAGGCGAGCGCGACAGCAATCAGGGTGTAGCGCACCCACGGTGATTCGGTCGTGCCCGCCTGGGCGCGGCGTATGGTTCGGGAGTTGTTGCCGCTCATGCTGGAGCCCCCGCATGGCGACGCTGCCATGCCTGTAGTGCGTTGATGACCAAGAGCAGGATGAACGAGATCACGAGCATCACCACGGCCACGGCCGTGGCGCCTGCGTAGTCGTACTGCTCCAGCTTGCCGATGATGATCAGCGGCGTGATCTCCGACACCATGGGCATGTTGCCCGCGATGAAGATGACCGAACCGTACTCCCCCACCGCCCGCGCAAATGCCATGGCAAAGCCGGTGAGCAGCGCGGGCGTGATGGAGGGCAGGATGACCTTGGTGAAGGTCTGCAGGCGCGTGGCACCCAGGCAGGTGGCGGCTTCTTCCAGCTCCTTCTCGGCATCTTCCAGCACGGGCTGCACGGTGCGCACCACAAACGGCAGCCCGATGAAGATCAGCGCAATCACGATGCCTGCGGGCTTGAACGCGAGCTGGATACCCATAGGCTCCAGAATGCTGCCCACCCAACCATTGCCTGCCAACAGTGCGGTCAGCGAGATGCCGGCCACAGCGGTGGGCAGCGCAAACGGGAGGTCCACCAGCGCGTCCACGATCTTCTTGCCCGGAAACTTGTAGCGCACCAGCACCCACGCGATCAGCAGGCCAAACACCAGGTTGACCAGCGCCGCGAGAAACGATGCGCCAAAGGTCAGCCGGTACGACGCCATCACGCGCGGTGCGCTGATGGCCGCCCAGAATTGCTCCCAGGTGAGCGTGAAGGTCTTGAAAATCAGTGCCGAAAGCGGGATCAGCACGATGATGCTCAGATAAAAGAGCGTGTAGCCCAGCGTCAGGCCGAAGCCCGGCAGCACCTTCTTGGCGCTCTTATTTCTAGTCATAGGAAGCTATTTGTTTACGCAGCGCTTAAAAACTGGCCTGACCTGAGCCAGCGGACGCCGCGCAAGGGCCGCCCCGCCGCGCTGGCGTCGTCCCCCCCTCCCGGAGCGCGCAGCGCGCAGAGAGAGGGGGGAAGCCGCGAAGCGGCTCAGGGGGTGTTCACTTCGAGTAGAGCTTGTCGAACTGTCCGCCGTCGTTGAAGTGCACCTTCTGCGCTTCGGTCAGCGAGCCGAAATACTTGGCCACGGTGAACTGCTTGAGCGGCTTGAAGGTGGCTTCGTGCTTCTTGAGCACCTTTTCCAAGCGGGGGCGGATGGCGTGCTTGGCGGCGATCTCCTGCGCCTCCTCTGAATACAGGTAGTCCAGGTAGGCTTTGGCCAGCTGGGCCGTACCCTTCTTGGCCACGGTGCGCTCCACCACGGCCACAGGGTTCTCGGCCACCACACTCACCGAGGGGTAGATCGCATCGACCTTGCCCGCGCCGAATTCACGGTCGATGGAGACCACTTCGGACTCGAAGGTGATCAGCACATCGCCCTGGTTGCGCTGCAGGAAGGTGGCCGTGGCATCGCGACCCCCCTTGGCCAGCACGGGCACATTCTTGTAGAGCTTGCCCACGAACTCGGCAGCCTGTGCTTCGGTGCCGCCCTTTTCGCGCACGGCGCCCCAGGCGGCCAAGTAGGCATAGCGACCATTGCCACCGGTCTTGGGGTTCACCACGATGACCTGGACACCGGGCTTGATGAGGTCTTCCCAGTCCTTGATGCCCTTGGGGTTGCCGTTGCGCACCAGGAACAGCATGGTCGAAGTGGTGGGCGATGCGTCGTGCGGGAATTTCTTGGCCCAGTCCTTAGCCACCACACCGCTGTCGGCCAGGAACTGCACGTCGGTGGTCGTGTTCATGGTCACCACGTCGGCGGCCAGGCCGTCGTTCACGGCACGCGCCTGGGCGCTGGAGCCTGCGTGCGACTGGTCGATCTTCACATCCTGGCCGGTGGTCTTCTTGTAGTGCGCGGCAAAGGCGGCGTTGTAGTCCTTGTAGAACTCACGGGCCACGTCGTACGACACGTTGAGCAGCGAATTCTGTGCGGCGGCCATGCCACTGGCGGCCAGGGCCAGGGAGGCGAAAAGAGTCTTGAGTTTCAAGGAAGTCATGGTGATGTCGCCCAAAAGATGCTGGAGATGCCGCATTGTGCGGAGGCATCTTTAAAACTCAAAAGAATATATTTTTGTTAATTAATCGCAATTTCGAATATAGATTTTTCAGAGGATCGCGTCGGGCCATTGCCTGATCCATCGGCAGCGGCCCCTGACTCGGAATTTCAAGCAAAAAAGAGCACCAGCGCTTTCTGGACAAGCGCAAAAAGCTATTAAATTTATAGCAATCAGACAGCAGCAGGCGACATGATCGACCGCGCACCGGGTTGCGATGGCACCGTGTGATTCCCCTCCAGCGACTGCAGCAATGCCCAGCCCAAAGGCCATTCCCCGTGGCCGGAGTCGATATTGATGTGTCCGGCGTTCTGCATGCGCACAAACTCGCTGCCCCAAGCCCGCGCATAGGCGCCCGCCAGGCGGATGGGGCAAAACGGGTCGTTGCTGCTGGCCACCACGATGCTGCGATAGGGCAACGCGGCATAGGGCACGGGCGCAAAGTCGCTCAGGATGGCGCGGCGCTCCGGGTCGGCCGGGGCCACCAGCAGCGCACCACACACGCGGGCCGCTGCCTCGGGGCCCATATGAGAGGTAGCTGTCGCATCCCGGACGATTGCATAGACTCCAAACGCTATCCACTCTTCATGGCGCGAGCGGTTCTAAAGGAGTTGATAGAGTCCTTGCAATCCACCCAGGGAGTGAAGCCATGTTGATAGCCCTGCACAAGAACGCCCGCACCACGCCCGCCGTGCGTGCCGAGATCGCAGCCAGCGATGAACCAGCCAGCGTCCTGGCCCAGCGCTTTGGGATCACTGAGCAGACGGTCTACAAGTGGAAGAAGCGTTCCGTCTTTGCAGACCGCTCTCACACTGCCCACCACCTGCAGACCGTGCTTACGCCAGCACAAGAAACAGTGGTGGTTCACTTGCGGCGTACCTTGCTGCTGCCTTTGGATGACCTGCTGGCCGTGACACGGGAGTTCATCTGTCCCCATGTCTCGCGCTCCGGGCTGGACAGGTGCTTGCGCCGCCATGGAGCGGGCAACCTCAATGCTCTAAAGCCCCAGCAGCCTGCGCTGGCCTACAAGACCTTCAAGAGCTACGAGCCAGGCTACGTGCACATGGACGTGAAGTACCTGCCCCAGATGCAGGATGAGAGCAGCCGGCGCTACCTGTTCGTGGCTATCGATAGGGCCACGCGTTGGGTGTTTGTGCAGCTCAAGTCCAACAAGACCGCCGCCAGTGCACAGGCCTTCCTCAAGGCGTTGCACAAGGCCTGTCCGATCAGGATCAACAAGCTGTTGACCGACAACGGCAAAGAGTTCACGGACCGTCTGTTTGCCAGCCGGGAACGCGAACCCAGCGGCAACCATGAATTCGATCAACTGTGCCAGGAGTTAGGCATCGAGCACCGACTGACCAAGCCCAGAACACCCAGAACCAACGGCATGGTGGAGCGATTTAACGGCCGCATTGCGGACGTTCTGAAGACCCACCGATTCAACAGCCGCGAAGACATGGAGCAGACCTTGTTGCGCTATGTGGCGTTGTACAACCACCAGCTACCGCAGTCAGCGCTCAAGAGCAGTACGCCGATGCAGGCGATGAAAGAGTGGTACCAGACCCACCCGCACCTGTTTCTCAAGCGACCATATGATCGTCCGGGATGCGACAGGTAGCGATGCAGCCCAGGCTGTGCGCCACGATCACCACGGGGTTCGGCGCGGCCAACACGGTCTTTTCCAGTTGCCCCACCCAGGCCGTCCGGGTGGGCGTGATCCAGTCGTCCTGCACCACGCGGCGCGCATTCGGCAGGCGCTCAGCCCACAGGCTTTGCCAGTGTCCGGGGCCAGAGTCGCGCCAGCCGGGGACGATGATGATGGAGATGGTAGGGGTCACAGCATTGGCATTCTGCGAGCCACGCCTTAAAACCCAAACGACTTAATTCTTGTTATTTAATCGCCAAAACATCTAAAAAAGCCTCAACTCCTGCCCAGACAAAATCTGACTATCGAGTAAATAAATTAAACCAAACAGTATAATTTGCAACCAATCAGTACAATGTAACGAAATGCAAACATCTTGCCATGGCGTGCCCCTCCAACGGGGACACCTGGCGGTTTGTATGGGCAACGTCGTCCCAAGACATCTTCAAGAGGCACCTTCAATGCACACATGGAAAATCAGCCAGCGCCTGATGGCGGGCTTCGGCCTGGTCATCGTGGCTTTGCTCGGAATGTCGGTCTACAGCGTGCTCATTGCACGGGGCATCGATGGCGCATTGAGCGCCAATGCCACGCAAAACGCGGTCATCCAGCGCGCTGCCATCAACTTCCGGGGTTCGGCCCACGACCGCTCCATCGCGGTGCGGGATGTGGTGCTGGCGCCCAACGACGAGGCGCGCAAAAAAGAGATTGAATCCATCGCGCGGCTGGCCGACTTCTATGCCCAGTCCGCCACGCAACTCGACAACGTGCTGAAAACCGCAAAAGAGGTCCCACCCGAAGTGGGCCCCCTGGTGCAGGCGCTCAAGGACATCGAAGCACGCACGGTGGCCACCACCAGCAAGGTGGTTGCACTGATACAGGCTGGCGACCGCGCGGGCGCCGAAGCCCTGCTGTGGGCCGAGGCCAAACCGCAGTACGAGCAATGGCTGGCCGCCGCCAACAAGCTCATCGACTACGAGGAAGGCCGCATCATCAAGAACAGCCAGACGGCCAACCAGGACGCCAGCCAATTCACCGGCGTGATGCTGTCCATCACCCTGCTGGCCGTGCTGATCAGCGTGGCGGTGACAGTGCTGGTATCGCGCAGCATTGGCCGCGAGCTGGGGGCAGAGCCCAGCGAAGTGCGCGCCGTGGTGCAGGCCATCCAGCAAGGCAACCTGACGACGCACGTGCAGGTCAAGGCGGGCGACACCGGCAGCGTGATGGTGGCCGTGCGCGACATGCAACAGCGCTTTCATGAACTGGTTTCGGCTGTGCGCGACAACATTGCGCAGCTGCGCACCACCAGCGACGACATCAGCAGTGGCAACCAGAACCTGGGCAACCGCACCGAACAAGCCGCCAGCAGCCTGGAGCAAACCGCCGCCAGCATGGAAGAGCTGACCGCCACCGTGCGCCAAAGCGCTGATTCGGCCCGCCAGGCCAATGCGCTGGCCACCACCGCCGCCAGCACCGCCACCAAGGGCGGCGAAGTGATGCAGCAGGTGGTGAGCACCATGCAGGACATCCACCACAGCAGCCAGAAGATCGCCGACATCATCGGCGTGATCGACGGCATTGCCTTCCAGACCAACATCCTGGCGCTCAATGCCGCCGTCGAGGCAGCCCGCGCGGGCGAGCAGGGGCGTGGTTTTGCCGTGGTGGCCACCGAGGTGCGCAGCCTGGCGCAGCGCAGCGCCGAGGCCGCCAAGGAGATCAAGGCACTGATCAAGTCCAGCGTCGAGAAGGTGGGCTCAGGCACCCAGCTCGTAGCCAATGCGGGCGAGACCATGAACGAGATCGTGCAAGGCGTGCAGCGCGTGAACGGCATCATCAGCGAGATCAGCACCGCCGCCGCCGAGCAGAGTGACGGCATATCGCAGGTCAACGTGGCCGTGACCCAGCTGGACCAGATGACCCAGCAAAACGGCGCACTGGTGGGCGAAAGCACTGCAGCCGCCGAGAACCTGCGCCAGCAAGCCCAGCGGCTGGCGGAGCTGGTGGCCGTATTCCAGGTCGGCGGCAGCGCTGCAGCCGGCATGGGCACGCGCGCCACAGCGAGCCACCGGGGCAATGCCCTGCCCACCACCAGCGTGCGACGCCTCGCTCACTGAGTGAGACCGCAGTGCGAACGGTAGGCCCGCAAGCCTGAGTGCGATGCGGTGCTGAAAACTATTTTTGATTTTTTTCGGCACCTCTCAACCCCATTGACCCACCCCGTTCGTTTCATGCAGCACCACCACTTTTTTTGATGGAGCTGCTATGAAACCCCGTTCGCTCACCCTGCCCGCCCTCGCCGCCCTGACGGCATTGCTGGGCCTGGCCCACCTTCCTGCCCAGGCCATTGGCCGCCTGGCTGATGTCACCATCGTGGACCGTGACACCGGTGCCACGCTGCCGGTGCACTACGCCCGGGGCGAATACTGGGTGGCAGGGCGGCCCGGGGCGCGGTATGCCATCACGGTGCGCAACCGGCTGGGAGAGCGGGTGCTGGCCGTGCCTTCGGTGGACGGCGTGAATGTGCTCAGCGGCGAGACTGCGGCCTGGGACCAGCGCGGCTATGTGTTCTCTCCTTATGAGCGTTACCAGATCACCGGCTGGCGCAAGAGCGACAGCCAGGTGGCGGCCTTCGAGTTTTCCCACATTGCCAACTCGTATGCCGCCCGCACGGGCCGCCCGGCGCATGTGGGCGTGATTGGCGTGGCGCTGTTTCGCGAACAACCGCCGTTGCCCGCGCCCGCCATCATCCCCGAGCCCTACAGCCAGCGTCGCGACAGCAGCAATGGGCGTAGCAACGGGAGCGGCGAAAGCCTGGAGCGACTGCGCGAGGAGCCTGCACCCACGCTGCCCTCGCCGCAGGCAGCACCGGCTGCGCCCGCCGCAGCGGCGCCCGCCCAGGCTTCGGAAGCCGAGTCTTCTGCACGGTCGATGTCCTCCGACAGCGTGGCCAAGGCGGCGCCCATGCCGTCGCCAAAACTCGGCACAGCCCATGGCCAGCGCGAGACGTCCATCGTGTCGCACACCACCTTTACCCGCATGCAGGACCGCCCCAACGAAGTCATTAGCATCCGCTACGACAGTCGCGAGAATCTGATCGCCAGCGGCGTGATCCGCGAACCCATTGCGCGGCCCCATGTGCCCCGCGCGTTCCCGCAGTCGGACAACCTGTCTTATGTTCCCGACCCAAGGTAGGGCTTGAGAGCACCCGCTGCGCACGGACCGGCGGGTGCATGAGGGACTCGCATAATTCGCGGGTGCCTGCCGCCCCCTCCCCCACACCTGCAGACGATTCCGACGAGACGCTGATGCTGCGCTACGCCAGCGGCGACTTGGCCGCATTCGACCACCTCTACGCCCGGCACGAGCTGGCGGTGTGGCGGTTTGTGTTTCGCAGCGTGAAGGTGCAGGCGGTGGCGGACGACCTGCTGCAGGACGTGTGGTTTGCCGTGGCACGCAACGCCGCCCGCTACGAGGTCAAGGCCAGGTTTCGCACCTGGTTGTTCACCCTGGCCCACCACCGGCTGGTGGACCACCTGCGCACCGCCAAACACCACACCAGTCTGGACGCCAGCGACGACGACGCGCGCAGCCTGGCAGACACGCTGATGGCCGACTCCGGCTTCGGACCGGTGCGGCAACTACAGTCGCGCGAGCAGGCCGCTGCGCTCATCGCCGCCGTTGAGCAGCTGCCCCTGGAGCAGCGCGAAGCCTTTTTGCTGCAGGCCGAAGGCGACCTGAGCGTGCAGGAGATTGCCGAGGCCACCGGCGTCAACTTTGAAACCGCCAAGAGCCGCCTGCGTTATGCGCGGGCCAGCCTTCGCGCCCAGCTAAAGGAATTTGCACCATGAGCGCGCCAGACGACGAGCTGGTGAGGCGGTACCGCGAAGCCAGCGCGCAGGAAGATGCCCGCCCCGGCGCGCATGTGCGCGGCGCCGTGCGTGCCCATGCGCAGATGCTGGCGGCGGCTGCAGCCCCCGCTGCCCCATCGCCCAAGGCCACCGCCCCTGCCCGCGCCGCCGCCAACCATCCGCGCTGGAAGATCTCGGCCCTGGCCACAGTGGCCGTGGTGGGCCTCACCGGTTTGCTGATGATGCAGTTCGAGCGCGGGACGCCCGAAGAGAAAGAAATCGCCTACGGCCAGCGCCGGGCCGAAATGCCTGCGCCTGCTGCCACCGCTCCGTCATCCACCGTCCCCGCCGCGGAACAAGGCTCGGAGCCCACAGCCCCGGCGGCGATGCCCGATGCCGCCCGCGCACCCGCCCGTCCATCGGCGGCCCCAACCACCGCGCCAAAACTCGCGACACCCGCGCCCCAACCCGCCTCACCACAGGCCAAAACAGCCCCCGCCATCCAGGAGGCAGAGGCCCCTGCGGCGCCGGGCCAGGCTGGTGGCGTCTCCGGCTTTCCAGCATCGCCACCCACCGAGGCCGAACCGTCCCTCGCTGCGCGGCCCGCACCCACACCCCCAACCGAGTCTCTCGCTGAGGCGCACAAGCGTTCTACCGCCCAAGATGCCTCCGTGGGCAGGCAGGTGCCGCCGTCCCGCGAAGCGGCTGCACCCCCTGCTGCCGGTGCCGCTGCCGAATCCGCCCGTTCTGCGGCGCCGGTTCAAAGCATGTCCGCACCCGCCGCCAACGCAACGTCCAGTGCACCGAGGTCGCTCGATCTGCACGATGCGGCCCGCGCAGGCAACACCCTCCAGGTGGAAAACCTCATACGCCAGGGCATGCCGGTTGACGCCCCTGACAGAGTGGGCAGAACGGCACTGATGCTGGCTGGCATGCACGGCCAAACCGCCACGGTCCAGAAGCTTCTGGCGCTGGGCGCCAACCCCGCGCTGGTAGACCGCGAAGGCCTGAACGCGGCGCAGCTGGCCCGGCAGCAGGGAAACACACGCCTTGCCGACCAGCTTGAAGCGGTGCGCCGATAGCGGCTTCTACAGAACTGTCCGGAGCCCGTTGAAGGGCTCAACCCGATCGTTTCTGACGGATCCAGCGCGAACCTGGATCAGAACCGCACCGCCTCAAACGCCGGATGCAGCGCGTCGATCCAGTGGTCCAGCTCGTCCTGCGTTACGTGCAGGTGGTCCATGCAGGCCTGCCCATGCTGCTGCCATTCGCGCGTGGGCGGCAGGTTGTCGTGCTGGTTGACCAGAAACTCGGCCAGCAGGCCCAGGGCCACCAAGTGGCGTACGGTAGGGTCAAACCGCTCGTCATCGAGGCAGGCAAAGTCGTGGTGCAGCCAGATGGCTTGCGCTACGTCGCCTGGCAGGTGCCAGGTGCGCGCGACGATGGCGCCCATCACGGCGTGGTCGGTGCGGTGGCTGGCGTTTTCGGTCTGGGTGAAGGTGCGGTCCTTGCGCGCCAGGGCCTCGGTCACGGTGCCAGCATAGCCGCGCACCGCCTTCACCAACACCGGCATGCCCACATGGCAGAACAGACCGAAGCTGTAGCCCAGGCCCGGGTCAAAGCTGTAGAGCTGGTGGCCGATGTGTTCGCAGGCGATGGCGCGGCGCTGCGAGCTTTCCCAGAAATGCTCCAGCAGCGGCGACCGCACCTGCAGCGCGTTGCGCGTGATGAAGGCCGACAGCAGTTGCACCGCAGGCTGCAGCCCCAGCACTGTGAGCGCCATGCCCACGGTCTGCACCGGCTGGGCCAGGCCATACAGCGGGCTGTTGGCCAGCCGCATGACGGCAGCGGCCAGGGCCACGTCGGAGGAAGCCAATTGTTCCAGGGTCGCCGAGTCCAGCTCGGGCTCGGCCATGATCTGCTGTAGGCGCAGCAACGATTCGGGGCACGGCGGGACCACGATGGCCCGCACGGCGGGGTGCACACGGGCCTGCCGGATGTCTTGGTCGATGGGGTGTGGAGCAGTCACAAAAAATCCCCGGGCCGCCGCGTGTGCTGAACACAGGGACGGGGCAGCCCGCACAGTTGCAATTCGTTGCATTGTGGGGCCAAAAAGCGTGCCGCCCATTGAACCCGTGCACAAGCGCAGTCTTTGCGCTGAGCAACTCAGATATTCGCGCCGTCGAGCCCCTGCAGGGCCTGCCGCGTGCTCAGGCTGCTGCGCCCGGGCATGGCCTCGCCCAGGTAGTCCAGAAACCGCCGCACGGCGGGCGACAGCCCCCTGCGCGAGGGGAACACCGCATGCACGATGGCGGGCGCGGGCGCCCAGTCAGGCAGCACCCGCACCAGCTTGCGCTCGCGCATTTCTTCCTGGCACATGTAGTCGGGCATCCAGCACACGCCGGTGCCCGCCACGGCGGCGTATTTGAGCGTGAGCAGGTCATCGGCCACATAGCGCGGCGTGTGCTGCACCATCTGGTGCACGCCGCCAGGGCCGATGAGATTCCAGATGGACCGGCCCTCGGGTGCCGACATGGCAATGCTGTCAAGCTTGGCCAGATCGTCCAGCGTCTTTGGCGTGCCCTGGCGGATCAGCAGCTCGGGGCTGGCCACCAGGATCTGCGTGGTGTGGTCCAGCCGCTTGACGACCATGCTGCCGCTGTCGTCCACCGAGGGGCGCACGCGAAGCGCCACGTCGATGCCCTCCTCCACCAGGTTGACCGCGCGGTTGCTCACCAGCATGTCGATACGCACCTCGGGGTACTGGGCGAGAAACCGGGGCATCAGCTCGGCCACCACGGTCTGCGCCAGCGTCACCGGGCAACTCACGCGGATGGTGCCACGCGGTGTGGTCTGCACCTGGGCCACAGTGTCGGCAGCAGCCTGGGCCGACTCGCGCATGGCCTGGCAATGGCGCAAGTAGGCCTCGCCCACTTCGGTCAGCGACAGCTTGCGGGTGGTGCGCTGCAGCAGACGCACACCCAGCTGCGCCTCCAGGTCGGACACGCGCCGCGACAGGCGCGACTTGGGGATGCCGAGGGCACGGCCCGCAGCGGCAAAGCCACCGCGCTCCACCACTTCGGCGAAATACAGCATGTCATTGAGGTCTTGCATGGTGGAAGTGCGGGTTGTAGCCACGCGCGATTCATTCGATGGATGGAACAATCTATCTCAAATTAACCACCTTATCAACAAACGGATGAACAACCACAATTCATCCCATGGCCACACGCTGTGGCTCCATCCACAGAACCCCCAGGAGTTTTTCATGCAACTGCTTCACGTCGATTCCGCCATCACCGGTGCCAACTCCGTTTCGCGACAGCTCACGGCACAGATCGTGGCCGCCTACAAAGCCAGCCATCCAGCCACCGAGGTGACCTACCTCGACCTGGTAGCCAACACCCCCGCACACTTCACCATGGACGCAATGACTCCGCGCACCGGCCAGACCGAAGGCTTGAGCGAAGCGCAAAAGCGCGAGAACGCGGTGTCCGAGCAACTGGTCAGCCAGTTTCTGGCAGCCGACGTGGTGGTGATTGGCGCACCGCTCTACAACTTCAGCATTCCCACCCAGCTCAAGGCCTGGATCGACCGGCTTGCCCAACCCGGCCGCACGTTCCAGTACACCGCCAACGGGCCCGAAGGCCTGGCCAAAGGCAAGACTGTGATCGTGGCCTCTACCCGGGGTGGCGTGTATTCCACCAGCGAAGGCGGCCAGGCCATGGAGCACCAGGAGAGCTACCTGAAGGTGGTGTTCGGCTTCTTCGGCATCACCGACGTGCGGTTTGTGCGCGCTGAAGGCGTGGCCATGGGCCCTGATGCCAAGGCCGCAGCCCTGGCTTCCGCCGAAGTGGAAATCACCAACCACACCGGCGCCGCAGCCAACCAGGCCAGCGTAGCGCAAGCGGCCTGAACGGCAACTGCAGGGCCCTGGGGACCCTCTGCACGAATCACCGCACCGTGTGCATCTGCGGACTCGGGTGGTCTGCGGTGTTGCAAAACCTCGCAATAGCTACAGCTATTGCGAGGTTTTGCGCCTGGCAGCCCCTCCCGATCCGCAGCGCACACTTACCGCTCGATTCGTGCAGAGGATCCCTAGTGTCCTGAGTTGGAAATTCATGTCATCAACGAACTTCCAGCTCAGGACACCAGTCCCCGCCAACATTGAAAAACCCGGCTCCATGCCGGGTTTTTTATGCTGAAAAGTGACTCCAGCGCTTATTAGACAAGCGCTAATAGCTATAAATTGAATAGCAGATCCGCATTCAGACGGTTGTGCGGCTTGTCGACTGCCGCTGCAGCCACTGCCGGGCCAGTTGCTCCGGCGGCAGTGCCGGGGCAAACAGCCAGCCCTGAAAACGCTCGCAGCCCATCTTGATCAAAAGCTGCAACTGCTCCTCGGTCTCCACCCCTTCTGCCACCACCGAAAGGCCCAGCGTGCGGGCCAGCGCATTGATGGTGGCGCAGATCTCGCGGTCGTTCACATCCACCGCGATGTCGCGCACAAACACCTTGTCGATCTTCAGCTCACCCACTGGCAGGCGCTTGAGCTTGATGAGCGACGAGTGCCCGGTGCCAAAGTCGTCGATCGACAGCGCAAAACCCGCGTTTTTCAGGTCGAGCGCAATGGCGTAGAGCGATTCGTCCAGCAACTGCGACTCGGTGATCTCCAGCACCAGGTCCGCAGGCGCCACCCCCGCGCGCTGGGTGACTCCCAGCAAGGTTTGGGTGAACCCTGGCTCGCGCAGCTGGATGGTGGAGACATTGACCGACACCACCGGCACCTGCCAGCCCTCGGCGCGCCAATGCGCCACCTGGCGGCAGGCGGTGTCGAACACCCACAGGCCCATCGGCACGATGAGCCCGCTCTCCTCGGCCAGCGGAATGAACTCGTCCGGTGGCACCGCCTTGCCGTCTACCGACCAGCGCAGCAGCGCCTCGGCGCCCACCGTATGGCGCTGCTGGTTGAGCTGGGGTTGGTACACCAGCGTGAACTCGCCACCCTGCAGCGCGCTGTGCAGGCGGCGGCGCAGCTCCAGCCGACTGCGCGTGATCTGCGTGAACTCCTCGATGTAGAAACGGTACGAGCCGCGCCCTGCGCTTTTGGTGGCGTGCAGCGCCGAATGCGCGTGGCGCACCAGCTCCACACTGTTGGCAGAGTCGTCCGGGTACAGGCTGATGCCCAGGCTGGCACCCATGTGCTGCGCACCCACCTCCGACAGCTCCCAGGGCCTCCCCAGCCCTTCAACCAGCGATGCGGCCAGTTGCGCCAGCTCGGTGCGCGAGGCGGGGCGCAGCAGCATCACGGTGAACTGGTCATTGGCCAGCCGCGACACCAGGCCCTGCCCTGCCAGCAGCTGGGTGATGCGCTGGGCCACCTCACTCAGCAGCGCATCGCCCACGCGGTGGCCGTATGTTTCGTTCACGCTCTTGAAGTGGTCCAGGTCGATCAGCAGCAGCGCCACACGGCGGTTGGTGCCCTGCGTGTCGCGCGCGGCCTCGGCCACGGCGCGCTCCAGCGCGTCTTCAAAGTAGCGGCGGTTGGGCAGGCCGGTGAGCGCGTCAAAGTGCGCCACCCGGTACAGCTGCTCTTCGTTGCGCAGCACGGCGGCCTCGGCCGTGCGCAGGCGGTTGAGCAGGCTGACCACAATGGTCTGGCGCAGTGCGGCCAGCAGCAGCACCAGCAGGCAGCACACCAAGATGAGCGCCTGCACCCCGGCACGCCCGTCGGGCGCGACAAACAGCAGCACCAGGGTGATGGCCGCCAGCGTCATCGACACCAGCGGCACATAGTTCATGGCCCGGTCACATTGGCGGCGGTAGTCGGCATCCACCGACATCTCAAAGCGCAGCCAGCGCGCGCCCCAACCCAGGGCGAGCGCCGACAGGCTGAAGCTGGCGTTGAACCAGACACCCGGCTCCACCGTGCTGCTGATCACCATCAGGTTCCACTGCATCCAGCTCAGGCCATAGCCGAGCAGGCCCATCAAGACCAGCAGGTGCGAGCGCGCCACCCGCACCCCCACGGTAGGAATGGCCAGCGCCGTGACTCCCGCCGCCGTGAGGAACCCTGCCGGGTACAGCACCAGAACCGTACCCACCGCCGCCGACCCCACCCCGCCCGAGGGCAGATAAATCACCAGGGTGAAGGCCAGCAGCGCCAGCACGGCACCGCCAAAGTCCAGCGCCGCCGGGTAGGCGCGGTCACGCGAGAGGCGGGCAAACGTGGCGCGGATGACGGTGGCCGCCCACAGCGGGCCCCCGGCCAGAAAGAACAGGTCGGCAGGCGCGGGGAACGGGTTCCAGTCCAGCGCCACCTGCACGTTCCACACCATCTGCCCCACAGCCACCAGCAGGGCAAAGGCCAGCAGACCGGCGTGCAGCGTGCGGTCGGTGGGCGGCGCCTGCACCCAGCCGCGCCAGGCCCAGAAGGCCGACAGCCCAAACGCCAGCGTCCACGAGGCGTTGTCCAGAAACACCCGCACGCTGACGTCCGGCACCCACAGCGACGCGGCGAACAACAGCGTGGCTGCGCTCAACCAGACCGCTGAGAGGATTCGTTCCGCGAAGGACATGGGTGGGGGGCCGTGGTGGAAGGGGTGTGCTGGGCGTAATTGCTACAGAACGTTAACCCTCCCATTGTGGACGCAAGCGTGGCCCGCCTGTTTCCCCTCAAAGCAGCCGGGGCACTGGGCCAGCCAATAGCTACCAAAAAAATAGCATCCAGCGCCTGCTGGACAAGCGCTGGATGCCAATGGAATCTGAACATTTGCCGTTCTTCGACAGCGCTGTTGGGCTCCCGCTCCCCTCGCGGGAGAAAGTCAAACCAGGGCACCGCAGCGCCCACCCATCACAGGGTGCGCTCAGCGTGAGGCCTTAAAACCCTGGCAGCACCGAGCCCTTGAATTCGGTCTGGATGAACTTCTTCACCTCTTCCGAGTGGTAGGCCTTCACCAGCTTGGCCACCCAGGGCTTGTCCTTGTCGGCCTCGCGCACGGCGATCAGGTTGACGTAGGGGCTCTTGGCGTTTTCTTGCGCAATCGCGTCCTTGCCAGGGTTCAGGCCGGCCGACAGCGCAAAGTTGGTGTTGATGGCCGAGGCGTCCAGGTCGTCGAGCGAACGGGGGAGCTGGGCCGCGTCGAGTTCGACAAACTTGAGCTTCTTGGGGTTGCTCACCACGTCCAGCGGCGTGGCTTTCAGGCCCGCGCCGTCACGCAGCTTGATCAGGCCGTTGTCCTGCAGCACCAGCAGCACGCGGCCACCGTTGGTGGGATCGTTGGGGATGCCGAACTTGGCGCCTTCCTTCAGGTCTTCCAGTTTCTTGACCTTCTTGGAATACAGGCCGATGGGGAAGTTAACGGTGTAGCCCACCGACACCAGCTTGTAGCCACGGTCTGCCACTTGTGCGTCCAGGTAAGGCTTGTGCTGGTAGCTGTTGGCATCCAGGTCGCCCGCAGCCAGCGCAGCATTGGGCTGCACGTAGTCGCTGAACTCGATGATCTGGATCTTGAGGCCGTCCTTCTCGGCAACCTTCTTCACCTGCTCAAAGATCTGCGCGTGGGGGCCACCGGTCACGCCCACCTTGATGGGCTTGTCCTGGGCCATGGCGCCGGACGAGAAAGCGGCAGCAGCGGCCAGGGCCAGGGCGGATTGCAGGAGAAGGCGCTTGTTGTTGTTCACAGGGAAAACCTTTCGTAAAGAGATGGCTCGCATCCTAGGGTTTTCCCGATAAAACAGGAACGAATAAGTTTTTATTTCATTAAAACCCATTCGAATAAGAAGACAAGACCCGTGCACCTCACCCCCACCTCATGAGACTGGCGCGCGCCCGGCGAGGGCAGCCGAGCAAGGGCCACCCCGCAGCGAGGGCTGCGTCCCCCTTCCCGAATCGCGCAGCGATTCGAGAGAAGGGGGAAGTGGCGCAGCCACTCAGGGGGATGTTCCAAGTCAACCCCGCAGCGCCACGTTGTTCAGCTTGTCCAGCCGCTCGGGCCAGGTGCCCTCCACCGTCGCGCCCTGCAGCAAGATGCGCGTCCAGGCCACCCAGGCGTCCCACTGCACGCGTTTGTCCCAGGCATTGCCCCAGGCGCTGAACAGGTGCAGCGCGCTCTCTGCAGCGGCCTTGGCGTCGTCCTTGCGGCCGGCAGACAAATACAACTGCGCCAGCACCATCTGCGGCTCGCCCACCCACGGGTTGTGGCGGACGGCGCTTTCCAGCACGCCCGTGGCCACGTCCAGGTCCACCAGCGGCTGGTCTTGCTGGATGACCGACCAGTACAGCGACGTGGCCGCCGCTTCGTTGGCCGCAGACAGGTACTGCGAGCAGTGAGCAAACACGGGCGGCATGGGCAGCACATCCTTCAGGCCCGGGTGCTGCAGCGCCTTGGCCAGGCCATTGATCTGGTGCACCATGCGCCCCGACGGCCGCATGGGCCCGGGCCAGAGCGACGCGGCCCAGTGCGCCTTCTGGCTGCGGTGCTGCACGTCCGGAAAGCGCGAGAAGATATCGTCCTGCCAGCTGAACCACTGCTCGATGGTGTCGGCCATGCTCACAATGATGAAAGCCGCCACCTCGTAGGGTGTGAGCACGTGGTCCTGCCCGTCTTTTTGCAGCACCAGACTGCCGTCCGCCTCTAGCGCATGGGCCAGCACCTTCTGCACAAACTGCGTGCGCGACTGGGTACAGAACAAATACACCAGGTGCTCTGCCGACTCGCCCGCGATCTCGCGCACCCGGGCGCGCTCCTTGGCGGGGTCGAACTTCACCAGGTCCACAAAGGCATTGCCATACACGCTGTGCAGCAGCCCCAGCAGGCGCACATCGCGCGGCTGCTGCCACACCGTCAGCGTGCGCGTCACGCCCACCAGGTGGTGGCGAAACGTGCCCGCCTTGTGCCAGTCCTGCCCCACATTGCGCGCCAGCACCGTGGGCAGCACGGGGGCCAGTTCAGGGTCGCGGGTCAGCCACTCTTCGTCCAGCAGCGGCAATGCGCGGGCAAACAGGTCAGGGTCCAGGGGGTGAAGCGGCAGGGTCATGGGGTGGTGTCTCCGGCGTTGAGGGTGCAGGGAATGCAATGTACACACAGTATCTGCCCACACGGCGGTTGCGCAAGCACCGGGGCGACCCGGCCCTCACACCCAGCACGCGCCTGCACGGCGGCTCGGTCAGCACTATTGCGTGCTGCGGGCTTTCAGGCTCAGAGGCTGAGAGTTTTTTAGCCGGGCTCGAAAGGCGCGCAAATACGCCTCGGATCTAGGCGCAAAGCACAGCCATAGCTCAGGCTATGGCGAGCATTTGTAACGACGAGCCGGGGCGTATTGGCGTGCAAGGCGGGCATGGATAAAGGACTCTCAGCCTCTCAGACCAGCCGTACTTCAAAGTACGCGCCCTCGCCTTCCCCCAAATCCCGGAACCCGGCCTGCCGGGCTGCCACGCTGGCCTTGCCCCAGGCCTTGAGCAAAGTGAGATCGCCAGGGGACACCACCTCGGGGGGCGACTCCTCCAGGCTCTGCATGGTGTCCAGCGCAGCCGCTACCTGTTCAGGGCCGCCAAGCTGCTTTTCCAGGGCCCTGGCGTACCGGGTTTCTGCGGCAATGCGCTCTTTGGGCGGAAGCTCCTCGGGATAGTCGCGGAGGTTGACGACGAAAGTGGATTCGATGACTTGCATGGCACTGCTACTCCTGTGATTTGATACTGTATGAATATACAGTTTTTTCCAGCAGAATTCGAGCCCTGAAAGATCACCCGGGAGCGCGGGAGGATGGAAGGATTGTTCTCAATACTGGAACAGTTAGTTTGCGACCAGGTAGTTTTTCCGTGAACACCATCGGCGTACAGTTCATCCCATCGATGAGCCGAATCCGCAAGGCGACTCACCGAACCCGGTTCAGGAATGGTTTTTGACCCGGCTTTTTTGAGACGCTTTTTAACCTTCAAGGATTTTCATCATGAACAAGACCGCCCGTTTCCTCTCCGTCGCTGCTGTTGCCGCTTTCGCTTCTTTTGGCGCCCAGGCTGACGAAGCCGACAGCTCGCAATTCGCCCTGAAGTTCGAAACGAACCGCACCCGCGCTGAAGTGGCCGCTGAAGCCGCTACCGTGGCCCAGACCCGCAGCCAGGAACCTGCTGGTTCGCGTGTGGTGACCTACACCTCCACCGCTGACCGCGCTGCCGTGCGTGCCCAGGCTGCGGAAGCCCTGCGCACCGGCCAGATCCCCCATGGCGAATTCAGCGCCATGTAATTGGTAGACCAACTGCTTGAGTTTGGTTGAAGCAGTTGCGGGACTTCCCATGGTGGTGGCACTTTGCATTTGCGGGTGCTGCTGTCATGGGGAGTGTTAACTGAACCGCAGGGGCGGGCAGGCAAAAAGGGCTCCCTTTGGGAGCCCTTTTTGTTGGCGCACGCGGTGTCGGCTGGCTACATGGCACTTACCGAGCTTGCCTGGAGCCTGCCGTAATGGACCGTCCCTCAAGGCGCCGGAAGCGCCCCTGCAACGTCGCTTACAGCGACGGGTCGATCAATACCTTGGCCCCAGTATTGCGCGGGCCGTAGAACGCAATGGACTCGGCACTCAGCGCGCCTGCCAGCGACACGGTGCGCGCGTAGTGGCTGGCAAACGTGGTCTTCAGCTCGGCCGCCACGCGCTGGCGCAGCGCTTGGGTGGCCTCTTCGCCAATCTTCTGCAGAAACGGAAAAAGCAGCCATCCCCCCATGCCCCAGGCCATGCCAAAGGTGCGGTGCACTTCGGTCGGGCGCGTGTCCAGGTGGCCGTACAGATACACCTGCTTGTGCACGGCCGAGCCGTAGCGGCTGTATTCCTTGGCCTTGCGGTTGATGGCCGCCTCCATGCACTGCAGGATCTGCCCCGCCAGCGTGCCGCCGCCCGTGGCATCAAACGCAATGGTGGCGCCAGTGGCGGCCAGCGCGTCGGTCAGTTCGGCCATGAAATCGGGCGCACTGCTGTCGCACACGTACTGGGCGCCCAGTTCGCGCAACAGTTCCGCCTGCTCGGGCTTGCGCACGATGTTGACCAGGCCGACACCATCCTTCTGGCAAATCTTGAGCAGCATCTGGCCCAGGTTGCTGGCCGCAGCGGTGTGCACCAGCGCGGTGTGGCCTTCGCGCTTCATGGTTTCGACCATGCTCAGCGCAGTCAGCGGATTGACAAAACACGACGCGCCCTCAGCCGCCGTGGTGCCGGGCGGCAGAGGCAGGCACTGCGCTGCAGGCATGGCGCGGTACTGCGAATACATGGCGCCACCAATCACTGCCACCGTGCGGCCCAGCAGCGCCTGCGCAGCGGGCGATGCACCCGCAGCCACCACCAGACCTGCGCCCTCGTTGCCCACGGGCATGCTCTGGCCCAGGCGTGCCGCCATGCCGGGCATGGCGCGCTCGGGGATGCGGGCCGTGGCCACCGGCCGCTCGGCCGTGCCCGTGACCTGCACGGTGGACAGATCAGCCGGGCCCAGCAGCAGGCCAATGTCCGAAGGGTTGATGGGCGTGGCCTGTACCTGAATCAGCACTTCGTCAGGCCCTGGCGTGGGCACGGGCGTCGGCTCCAGGCTGATCTGCAAGGTGCCATCGGCTTGCACAAGCGAGCGCAGCTGCAGCGCGGTAGTAGGGAAGGATGGGTTCATGGAGGACTCGCAGTGGGATGATGGAAATGGGGCCGCGCACATGAAGCGGCGCGACGTGGAGGGAGGCTGGGGTGCCAGCAGGTCACAGCCTCTCCACCTGTCGCGCCATTTTTCACCAGGACGCCGGGTTTTGCTGTCCCCTCGGTTTTGCACCCCACAACGCCGTCAGTTTGCTGGCGCGTAAGGCACGCGTTCACCCCAATCTCCTTCAACCTTCAACTACCGGCAACAGCACGACCCTCGGCCCTGCCAGAGCGCCAGGTCAGTAAGACCAGCAAAGCTGCCAACAGCAACAAAAAAGCGCTAACGAAAAATGTGATCTGGTAGCCGCTGCGGTCAAACAGCAGGCCCCCCACTGTGGAGCCCAGGCCAATGGCCAGTTGGACCACCGCCACCATGAGACCGCCTCCGGCTTCAGCGTCTTTCGGCATCGACCGGGCGACCCATGTCCACCAGCCCACCGGCGCGGCCGTAGCCACCAGGCCCCATACGCCCAGCAAGGCCGTGACAGCGGTGAGCTGGTCACCCAGACAGATCAGCGCGATGGCGATGAGCGCCATCAAGACGGGTGCCATGAACAGCGTGGGGTAAAAGCCTCTGGCCAGCGCCGCGCCGACGAGTGTGGTGCCCACAAAGCCCGCTACCCCGATCACCAGCAGGATGAACGACAACGTGAACCCACCCACATGCGTGACGGTTTCCAGAAATGGCCGCAGGTAGGTAAACAGCACAAACTGTCCCATGAAAAAGCAGCCTACTGCCAGCATGCCAACAGCAATCATCCGGCGCCGGAGCAGACTGAAAACAAGGCCAGAGGCCCCAGAGCGCCGAGGCCCAGCAGGCATTGGCGGCAGGCTCACCCACTGCCAGATGAAGGCCAGCAGCGCCACCGGCACCAGGCAAAAGAAAGCCCCACGCCAGCCAATCACGGCCCCCAGATAGCTGCCGAGCGGCGCCGCCACCACCGTGGCCAGCGCGTTGCCACCATTGAAGATGGCCAGGGCCCGTGGCACCTGCTGCGCGGGCACCAGCCGCATGGCCGTGGCGGCAGACATCGACCAGAAGCCTCCCACCACCACCCCGATGAGCGCTCGCCCCACCATGTACACCGCGTAGTTCGGCGCCAGTGCAATGACCGCGCCAGATAAGCACATCAGCGCCGTAAGGCCCAGAAGCAGGGTCTTGCGGTCCATCCTGCCTGCCAGCGCTGCAATGCTCAGGCTGGTGAGCACGGCGAAGGCGCCCGATATCGCAATGCCCTGCCCGGCCCAACCCTCACTGACACCCAGGTCTGCGGCCATGGGTGTGAGCAGGCTGACTGGCATGAACTCCGACGCGATCAGCGCAAACACGCAGAGCGTCATCGCAAAAACGCCGCTCCAGCGCGCGGGCTGTGCCGCCGCCCCGTCTACACCGCCGACGTGGTGCGGCGAGGCGTCGCAAACCTGGGTGGTCATTGCTTAAGCCAGGTGTTTTCCAAAAAACGCCGTCAACTTGCCCCATGGGATCAGGTTCACACGGTCATACAGATCCACATGGCCCGCACCGGGGACGATGTGCAGCTCCTTCGGCTCGGCAGCGCGCTTGAAGGCGTCTTCGCTGAATTCCTTGGAATGCGCCTGGTCACCCGTGATGAAGAGCATGGGGCGCGGAGAAATCGTCTCGATGTCATTGAACGGGTAGAAGTTCATGAACTTGACGTTGCTGGTCAGCGTGGGGTGGGTGGTGGTTTTGGCTGAGCCGCCCTTGGGCGTGACCTCGCCACGCGGGGTGCGGTAGAAGTCATAGAACTCCCGCTGAATGGGGTGTGTGTCTGCCGTCAGCTCGTGCACCGTGCCACCGGAGTACTGGATGGCCCCGCCGGTGAATTCCACGTAGCGCTGCTCGGCAGCGGCGGCAATGATCTGCTTGCGCTGCTCCACAGTCTGCGAGTGGTTCAGCGCATCACGGTTGGCAGCACCCATGTCGTACATGCTGACGGTGGCGATGGCCTTCATGCGCGGGTCGATCTTGGCGGCGCTGATGACAAAGCTGCCGCTGCCGCACACGCCAATGGCCCC
The DNA here is from genome assembly GCF_013376875.1 of Acidovorax sp. JMULE5. Lineage (GTDB taxonomy): Bacteria > Pseudomonadota > Gammaproteobacteria > Burkholderiales > Burkholderiaceae_C > Acidovorax > Acidovorax facilis. Next base: position 653,746 of record NZ_CP035951.1, on the reverse strand, counting down.
AATGCGCTCGCGGCCCACCATCGCCTGCGTGCCCAGAAAATCCACCGCTGCGCTGAAAGCCTCGGCATAGATGTCTGGCGCCACCGCGTTGCGCGGCTGGCCCTCGCTCTCACCCCAGAAAGGCAGGTCCAGCGACAGCGCGACAAAACCCTGCTCCGCCATCTTGGTGGCATACAGGTTGGCGCTTTGTTCTTTGACTGCGCCCATGGGGTGGCCCACCAGAATGGCCGGATTTTTCTTGCTGCGGTCCAGGTTCTTGGGCACAAACAGGTTGCCAGCCACTGCCATGCGGTACTGGTTCTTGAAGGTCACCTTGCGCACGGCCACCTTGTCGCTTTGGTAGAAATTGTCGGCGCCGCTGAGCTTGCCGGGCGCTGGCTGCGGCCCCGCTGCCATCGCACTGCTACCCGCAGCAGACAGCCCGCCCATTGCTGCGGCACCAAAGCCCGCTCGGATCAGGAAATCGCGCCGGTCCGAGGTGGGGTGATCTGTGCCGGGTTGTCTGCTAGATGTGTTGAAGGTCTTGTTCATGTTCGATGCTCTTGGAAATGGGAGGAATTCGGCTTTGGCGCCCCGGGGGGGCGAAGAAGGCTGCCGTTCAATCGTTGGCGCGCTCAATGCGCACAGCGAAGGGCCCAGGCCGTTGCAGGGCTGCCAAGCCACTGTCCACCTTGCCAAGGCGCACCAGGCCTCGGTCGTGAACGGTGCTGCTCAGATAGATCGCCAGGTTGCCCCACGGCGCGTAGTAAGCGATATCACCAGTAACAGGGGTCATGCCCATGGATGCGGCCGGGGTGGACAGCTTGCGCGGCAGGGTCGCAATGCGTTCGATCTCCGCGTAGTTCTGCAACGTCAGCGACAGCGGCAGCTGGGCCACAAAATCGCGCGCTGCGGCGTTGTTGTCCAGGGTGGCGGTGGCAATGGCGCCATCAATATGCAGATGAATTTTCATGGGACCCTGCTGTGCGAAGGTGGTGGTGGGCATCACCCCGGCTGCCAGGGTGAATGCCAAGGAGACACCCGCCAGGGCGCGGCGTTGGAAGGGGTGGTTGCTGATGCGTTGTGCCATGGCAAGAAGTTTGCCCAGCACTGCTTGCGCCGACTAGATAATGAATGGCGAATGGGTTTATAAGTCTGGCTAACTAATCAACCCAAAGGATCAGACATGGCGAGACGCAACCTGAACGATTTGCTGGCCTTTGTCACCGTGGCGCGCGAGGGCAGCTTCACCCGGGCCGCAGCCACTCTGGGCGTCACGCAGTCCGCGCTGAGCCAGACCATCCGTGGCCTTGAAGAGCGCCTGCAGATCCGGCTGCTCACACGCACCACGCGCAGCGTCTCGCCCACACCAGCGGGCGAACGCCTGATGCAAGCCATCGGTCACCGCTTTGACGAGATTGAGGCCGAGCTTGATGCGCTGACCGCACTGCGCGACAAACCCGCAGGCACTGTGCGCATCACCTGCGGCGACCACGTCATGCACACCACGCTGCTGCCCAAGCTCATGCCGCTGTTGCACGACAACCCCGACATCACGCTGGAGTTCGACATGAACTACGGCTTTCGCGACATCGTGGCCGACCGTTTTGACGCCGGGGTGCGCCTGGGCAACACCATCGACAAGGACATGATTGCCATGCCCATCGGCCCGCCGCTTCGCATGGCCGTGGTCGCATCGCCCAGCTACTTTGCCGCCCATCCCATTCCCAAAACCCCGCACGACCTGACGGCGCACCGCTGCATCAACCAGCGCATGCCTACCTCGGGTGGCCTGTACGTGTGGGACTTTGCGCGCAAGGGCAAACAGGTCAACGTGCGGGTAGATGGCCCGCTGATCTTCAACACCGCCCCGCCCCAGGTCGATGCAGCGTTGGCCGGGCTGGGCATTGCGCTGCTGCCCGAGGACGAACTGGCCACCCACATCGAAGACGGCCGCCTGGTCCGAGTGCTGGAAGACTGGTGCCCACCGTTCGCGGGCTACCACCTGTACTACCCCAGTCGGCGCCAGCCATCGCCTGCGTTTTCGCTGGTGCTGCAGGCGTTGCAGCTGCGGTGAAGAGACTGCTTGCAAGCACGCGGGTGGCTAGAGATCACGAGGCTGCGGATACGAACAAGGGTTAGACAGCGGCCTGTTGCGACCCCTTGTCACATTGGAACGATTCAGTGCTTGACTTAGAGTGCACTCCAACTTTCAGAATCGTTCCCATGGCATCCCTCCTCACCATTGCCGAAGTCGCCGAACGCACGGGCCTGACCGCGCACACGCTGCGCTACTACGAGCGCGCCGGGCTGATTGCACCCGTGGCGCGTGCACCCGGTGGCCAGCGCCGCTATGCGGCTTCGGACATGGAATGGATCGGATTCCTGCTGCGCCTGCGCGAGACCCAGATGCCCATCGGGCAGATGCAGGCCTTTGCGCGGCTGCGCAGCGAAGGGAACACCACCGCCCCCGAACGGCGCGAGCTGCTGGAGCATCACCTTGCTCAGGTGCTTGCAACCATCACCGCCATGCAGCAAGCCGCACAGGCGCTGCAAGCCAAGATCGCGCACTACCGGGATCTGGAGGCTTCCCTTCGACACACACCCTCGTCACCCCGCCAAGGAAGCACCCATGTCCCCCGAAACCAATCCCCGCTATCTCCAGGGCCTCGCCAAGCTGCGCGAAATCGACGGCCACGCCGGTGAGCACGTCGTCGCCAGCCTGGCCGACATTGCCCCCGATTTCGCCCGCTACCTGATCGAGTTTCCGTTTGGCGACATCTATTCCCGACCCGGACTGGACCTGCGCAGCCGTGAAATTGCAGTGATCGCTGCTTTGACTGCGCTGGGCAACGCGACACCACAGCTCAAGGTGCACTTGCAGGCGGCGCTGAACGTGGGCGTAACCCGCGAGGAGATCGTGGAAGTCCTCATGCAGATGGCTGTTTATGCAGGCTTTCCGGCCGCGCTAAACGGACTGGCCGCTGCCCGCGAAGTGTTTGCGGCGGGCGATGCGGAAACGGTGGCAGCATGAGGTGCCTGAGCCGCTACCTGCTCCGCGCAACGTCTGCGGCTACTTCCCCGCCCCCACAGGCTGAGGCCGTACCAGCCGCACGGGCAGCTTGCTGGCCCGCGCCGCATCACCCCGTGCCTCGCCGGTGGAAAGGTTCACCGCCCAGCCGTTGATCATGGCAGCCTGCCGTACGCCGTCGCCCGCGCGGCCTTGCGCGATGTTGCCGTAGGTGTATGGGTTGACGCTGGGCGCACTCACGTTGCTGGTGGATGACCAGTGCCACTGGCCCGGCGCGGCCGGGAACAGGATGGGGTTGAGGCCCGGGGGAGACAGCGACTTGTCCACCAGCCGCTGCAGTTCCGCCGCGCGGGGAAGGCGCCACCCCACGCCCTCGGCCTTCCAGCGGTCGGTGGCAAGGGTGGTGGCTTCTGCACGGTCCAGCAGCAACGGCTTGCCGGTGCAGGTCTTGCCCGTCCACTGCATACCTTCCACACAACGTGGCCAGGCCAGGCCTGCGCGCACATCAAGTACATAGGCGCCATCGGCCGACAGAGACCAGTCTTGGGCTGCGGTGGAGTCGGTAGCCAGCACCGGCAGGGCTGTGAGGGCGCAGGCCAGCGCGGCAAAAAGCTGCGAAAGTGGTTTCATGGGTAAAAGCCTGGTCTTGGCAGGGTAGCGGAAGAAGGCGGGCAAAACTGACTCGGATGGCGACACCCTACCCGTACAGCGACACCAGCGCCACCCCGCAGATCAGGAAACCTGCATTGCGCTTTGACCGAGCTTGCCCGGCTTGGTCGGCTTGGCGGGCACAGCGGCCGGTGCCCCCGACGCTGCCAGCGCCTCGGCCAGAAACCCCACAAACGCCTGCACGCGGGTGGAGAACTGGTGCCGCTGCGGGTACACCGCATAGATGTCGGCCGCCGGGGTCTGGTAGTGCGGCAGCACGGGCTCCAGCAGGCCCTGGGCCAGGTGGCGGTTCACGTCCCACTCGGCGCGCATCACGATGCCGTGGCCCTGCAGCGCCCACAGCACGGCGATCTCGCCGTCGTTGGTGGTGAGGTTGCCGGTGATCTTGATCGACTCGGTGTGTGCCTTGCTGCCGCGCCCGGTGGTCAGGCGCCACAGGCCATAGGCCTCGTCGCCCTGGCGGATGCCGATGCACTGGTGCTCCATCAAGTCGCGCGGCACGCGGGGCCTGCCATGGCGGTCCAGGTAGGCAGGCGCGGCGCACAGCACGCGCCGGTTGGGGGCGATGCGGCGGGCGATCACGCGGCCGTCGGGCGGTTCACCAAAACGCACGCACACGTCGTAGGCGTCGTCGGTGATCGGCGGCGGGTGCACCGACAGCTGCAGTTGCACATCCACCTCGGGGTACTGGCGCACAAAGTCCGAAATCACGGGGGCGATGTGCATGCGGCCAAAGCCCAGCGTGGCGTTCACGCGCAGCAGTCCCTTGGGGCTGGCCTTGGACTGCACGATGAGTTCATCGAGCGCATCGATCTCGCGCAGGATACGGCGCGCGTGCTCCAGCAGCAGCTCGCCCTCGGGCGTAAGGCTCATGCGGCGCGTGGTGCGGTTGACCAGCACCACGCCCAGGCGCTTTTCCATCTGAGTGAGGTGCTTGCTGACCGCCGCCGTGGAGACCCCCATTTCGCGCCCTGCGGCGCTCAGGCTGGGGCTGGCGGCCAGCGCAGAAAAGAAGCCCAGTTCTGCGGGCTGGATGGTGGAACTCATCGAATAGCTCTTAACTACAGGTTAACGATGGATTCACTTTAGCGGCGTTCTGCAAAGGCGTCCAGGCCTACAGTCCCTCTACCGTTTGGTTTCTCCTGTGTCTCTCTTTCACGCCTGTGTCTTGCTGCACGGGCATTTCCAGACCTTTTTCACCCAGGCCTCTGCATGACAACCTATCAAATCGCCACCATCCCCGGAGACGGCATCGGCAAGGAAGTGATCCCCGCCGGCCAGCGTGTGCTCGAAGCCCTGGCCGCCCGCCACCCCGGCCTGCAGTTCCAGTTCGAAAACTTCGGCTGGGGCGGCGACTGGTACCGCGCCCACGGCGTGATGATGCCGGCAGATGGGCTGGATGCCCTGCGCGGCAAAGACGCCATCCTGTTCGGCTCGGCAGGTGACCCGGACATCCCCGACCACATCACGCTGTGGGGCCTGCGCCTGAAGATCTGCCAGGGCTTTGACCAATACGCCAACGTGCGGCCCACACGCATCCTGCCGGGCATCGATGCGCCGCTCAAGCGCTGCACGCCCAAGGACCTGGACTGGGTCATCGTGCGCGAAAACTCGGAGGGCGAATACTCGGGCGTGGGCGGCCGCGTGCACCAGGGCCACCCCATCGAGGCGGCCACCGATGTGTCCATCATGACCCGCGTGGGCGTGGAGCGCATCCTGCGCTTCGCCTTCCGCCTGGCGCAGTCGCGCCCCCGCAAGCAACTCACCGTCATCACCAAGAGCAACGCGCAGCGCCACGCGATGGTGATGTGGGACGAGATCGCCGCGCAGGTGGCCACCGAGTTCCCCGATGTGAAGTGGGACAAGGAGCTGGTGGACGCCGCCACCGCCCGCATGGTCAACCGCCCTGCCACGCTCGACACCATCGTCGCCACCAACCTGCATGCCGACATCCTCTCGGACCTGGCCGCCGCGCTGGCGGGCAGCCTGGGCATTGCGCCCACCGGCAACATCGACCCCGAGCGCCGCTACCCCAGCATGTTCGAGCCCATCCACGGCTCGGCGTTCGACATCATGGGCAAGGGCCTGGCCAACCCCATCGGTACCTTCTGGTCGGTGGTGATGCTGCTGGAGCACCTGGGCGAGGTGGATGCTGCGCGCGCCGTGATGCAGGCCATTGAACAGGTCACCGCCAACCCTGCCCTGCACACCCGCGACCTGGGGGGCACGGCCACCACGGCGCAGGTGACTGATGCGGTGTGCGCGCTGATCAGCGGCAAAGAGACCGAGCGCAAAGCCGCCTGAAAGCAATCGTTCAAGGCCCGCAAGAACGGGCCTGGACGCCACACGGCGAGCACCACCACAAAGCCGCAAAGGCCACACACCCGCCGCACCCCCATACTTTAGGAGACAAAACCATGCATCGCCCTACCCCCGGCTCCGCCCCCATCGCCCACCCGCTGCGCCGTCAACACCTGATGGCAATGGCGGCGCTGGCCGCAGCCGCCTGCCTGCTGCCCGGCAAAACTGTCCACGCACAGGCCTGGCCCAGCAAACCCGTCACCCTCGTCGTGCCGTTTGCAGCGGGCGGCACCACCGACGTGCTGGCGCGTGCGCTGGGCGAAAAGCTCAGCACAGCCCTGGGCCAGCCCGTGATCGTGGAAAACCGGGGCGGCGCGGGCGCCTCCATTGGCGCCGACTACGTGGCCAAGGCCGCACCCGACGGCTACACGCTGCTGATGGGCGCGGTGCACCACACCATTGCCACCAGCGTCTACAAAAAGCTCAGCTACGACTTTCAAAAGAGCTTTGCGCCCATCACCACCGTGGCGCTGGTGCCCAACGTGCTGGCCGTGAGCGCCACCACGCCCGCCAAGGATGTGAAGGAACTCGTGGCCCTCATCAAGGCCGCGCCCGACAAGTTTTCGTATGGCTCCAACGGTGCGGGCACGGCGCAGCACCTGATCGGCACGCAGTTCTCCGCCGCCATCGGCCAGCCACTGCTGCATGTGCCCTACAAGGGCAGCGGCCCGCTGACCACCGACCTGCTGGGCGGCCAGGTGTCGATGTCGTTCGACACCATCACGCCCGTGCTGCCCCACATCAAGGCGGGCAAGCTGCGCGCGCTGGCGGTGACCACGGCCAAGCGGTCCTCATCGCTGCCGGATGTACCCACACTGCAGGAGGCCGGTTTTGCGGGCTTTGACATCGGCACCTGGTTTGGCGTGCTGGCCCCGGCACGCACGCCGGCCGATGTGGTGGCCAAGCTGAACACCGAGATGGTCAAGGTGATCCAGTCGCCCGACTTCAAGAAGCGCATGCAGGAGATTGGCGCCGAGCCCATTGGCAACACGCCCGCGCAGATGGCCGAGCAGATAGCCAGCGACACCACACGCTTTGCCAAGCTGGTGGCCGACCACAAGATCACCACCGACTGACTACGTGCCCGAGGGGTGGGTTGGTATAACACCTGCCATGACGCCCACCACCATCGAACCCACCGTCCCCGCAGCCCTGATCCGCGCCCTCGAAGAACGCGCCTTCAACGCTTGGCCCGCGCGCCAGACGGTGTTCCACCGGGGCTGGGTGTTCCGGCTGTCGGGCGGCTACACCAAGCGTGCCAATTCGGTCAACGCGCTGTTGCCCGGCGCGCCGTTTGACGGAGTGCGCGAAGCGGCTGCAGCGCTGTATGCACGGCACGGGCTGCCCGCCGTGTTCCGCATCTCGCCCCTGGCCCCGCCCGAGGCCGACCTGGAGCTGGCCGAGGCGGGTTACCAGCATTTCGATCCGTCACTGGTGTTGCACCGGCCGCTGGCCCTGGGTTCGGTCGGCAAGCCCGATGGCAGCACCCATATCAGCACCACGCCCACTGCCGCCTGGCTGGAGGGCTTTGCCGCCGCCAACAGCGTGCCAACGCACCACCGCGCGCTGCACAACAGCATGCTGGACCACATCGCCCACCCTGCCGCGTTTGCCCTTCAGCACGATGCACAGGGCCAGCCCGTGGGCTTTGGGCTGGCGGTGCTGGAGCGCGGCGCCGTGGGCCTGTACGACCTGGCCGTGGCGCCCGTGCACCGGGGCGGCGGGCGCGGGCGCGCGCTGGTCACCGCCCTGCTGCACTGGGCGGCAGAGGCCGGGGCGGCCAGCGCCTATTTGCAGGTGCGCGCACAGAACACGCCAGCGCTGGGGCTGTACCAGTCGATGGGGTTCAAGACGGCGTATGGCTACCACTATCGGGTGCCGGGCTGAAGGGGTTTGCAGACTCCCTCTCCCCTCGCGGGAGAGGGTTGGGGAGAGGGGGGGAATCGATGCAATGTGCCTATGCGCCCCCTCTCCCCCGCCCTCTCCCACAAGGGGAGAGGGAGTAAAGACCAGCGCCGCTGTTGGCTCAAAGCACGGAGGCAAAAATATGAATTAAATTGGCCTTTGGCGCCTAACCATCAAGCGCTAGCAGCTATCTATTTAATAGCAAAATTACAAATCACCGGTGGCTCAACCTACGCACCGCCCAGTCACCCAGGCTCTGCACGGCTTGCACAAAGAAGATCAGCACCAGCACCACGGCCAGCATGATCTCGGGCAGAAAGCGCTGGTAGCCGTAGCGGATGCCCAGGTCACCCAAACCACCGCCGCCAATCGCACCGGCCATGGCCGAGTAGCCGGTCAGGCTCACGAAGGTGATGGTCAGGCCCGCCACGATGCCGGGCAGCGCCTCGGGCAGCAGCACCTTCCACACGATCTGGCTGGTGGTGGCGCCCATGGCCTGGGCAGCTTCCACCAGGCCGTGGTCCACCTCGCGCAAGGCGGCCTCGACCAGGCGGGCCACAAAAGGCGCAGCGGCAATCGTCAGCGGCACCACGGCGGCGGCGGTGCCGATGGACGAGCCCGTGATGAAGCGCGTGAACGGGATGATGGCCACCAGCAGGATGATGAAAGGCGTGGAGCGCACGGCGTTCACCAGCCAGCCCACGAGCTTGTTGACGGGGCCGTTCTGCAGCACGCCGCCGTGGTCCGTGAGGCGCAGGAACACGCCCAGCGGCACGCCGATGAGGCCACCCACGATGCCGGAGATGCCCACCATGATGAGCGTCTCCCACAGCGAGGAGGCAAAGAGGTCCAGCATGGCCGGAGTGAAATGGTCGAACATGGCTTATGGCTCCCTCAGATTTCGATCGTGACTTCTTGCACCGCCACGCCGCCTGCGCGCAGATGCTCCACCGCGCCACGCACCTGCATGGGCTCGCCGCTGGCGTACACGGCCAGCGAGCCGAAGGTCTCGTCCTGGATCTCGTCCACCTGGCCATGCAGGATGCTCATGTCCACGCCAAACTCGCGGATCAGCTGTGACAGGATGGGCTGGTAGGCGCTGTCGCCCGAGTACGACAGCCGCAGCAGCCGCCCCGCGTGGCCGGGCGCCGTGGTGGCCAGCTGGCGGGTGAGCTTGCGCACATGGTCGAGCACGCTCGCAGGCAGCTCTTGCGGCAGGATCTCGTCGATCAGGCTCTTGGTGATGGCCTGCTGCGGGCGCGTGAACACATCGAGCACGCGGCCCTGCTCCACGATGCGGCCCGCCTCGATCACGGCCACGCGGTCGGCCACCTGCTTGATGACCTGCATCTGGTGGGTGATGAGCACCACCGTAAGGCCCAGCTCGCGATTGACCTGGCGCAGCAGGTCGAGGATGGAGCGGGTCGTCTCCGGGTCCAGCGCCGAGGTGGCTTCGTCGCTCAGCAACACCTTGGGGCGGCTCGCCAGCGCACGCGCAATGCCCACGCGCTGCTTCTGCCCGCCGCTGATCTGCGCGGGGTAGCGGTCGGCCAGGTGGGCCAGGCCCACCAGCTCCAGCAGCGGGTTCACGCGCTCGCGGATCGCTGCCTTGTCCATGCCCGCCAGTTCCAGCGGTAATGCGGCGTTGTCGAACACGGTGCGCGACGACAGCAGGTTGAAGTGCTGGAAGACCATGCCGATCTCGCGCCGGGCCTCGCGCAGTTGCGCGTCGTTCAGCTGGGTCAGGTCACGCCCGCCCACGATGACCTGGCCCGTGGTGGGCCGGTTGAGCAGGTTAATGACGCGCACCAGCGAGCTTTTGCCCGCGCCGCTCTTGCCGATGATGCCGAACACTTCGCCCGGCTGGATGGTGAGGTCGATGCCACGCAGGGCTTCGACGGGGCCTTGTGGGCCCTGGTAGGTTTGGGTGATACCCCGTAAATCGATCATGGAAAGCAGTGCGCGGCAGCGGCCCCACAGTGAGTGGCCGCTGCCGCGCGGGTCTGGAAAAGGATGGGCGACTGTATCGGCGAATCGTAAGTTCACAAACGATTAAAAAATCGGGTGATTAGATCGCCGAGTTATGAAGACCGTGGTGCACAGACTTCAATAACTATGAAATTCATAGCTATCGGAGCAATACCATAGAGCGCAGGCTGCCATTTTTCCTTGAATTTTCCTGACGACTACAGAAACTTTTCCAGGTAATACTTCTATATTTCGACTTTTGTTGTATTATCGAAGCATGCAAGAAACCGACGTCATCCGATCCCTCGCCGCCCTGGCCCAGGAAGTGCGCCTGCGGGTGTTCCGCGCCCTGGTGGTGGCGGGCCAGGAAGGGCTCACACCCGGCGGGCTGTCTGAGCAGTTGGGCATTGCGCCCAACACGCTGTCGTTCCACCTCAAGGAGCTGACCCACGCGGGCCTGGTGAGCCAGGAGCGCCAGGGCCGCAACCTGATCTACCGCGCCTCGTTTGCCACCATGAACGAACTGCTGGCTTACCTGACCGAGAACTGCTGCCAGGGCGCCGCCTGCCTGACCGACGAGGCCACCGCCGCCTGCAAGTGCTGATCAATCCAACCGACCCCCACGACCCCCAGCCGAAAGGAAGCCCCCATGAAGCGATTCCACGTCCACATGCATGTCGATGACCTCGCCAAGAGCATCGCGTTCTACTCCCGGCTGTTTGCGGCCGAGCCTGCGCGTGTCGAGACCGACTACGCCAAGTGGATGCTCGAAGACCCGCGCGTGAACTTCGCCATCTCTACCCGGGGCGACAAGCCCGGCGTGGACCACCTGGGTTTCCAGGTCGATGAGGCCGACGAGCTGGCCGAGCTCAAGGCCCGCGCCCAGGGCGCCGACATGGCCCTGCTGGACGAAGGCGCCACCACCTGCTGCTACGCCCGCAGCGACAAGCACTGGATCACCGACCCGCAGGGCGTAGCGTGGGAACACTTCCACACCTTGGGCAACATCCCCGTGTTCAACGAAGCCGCTGCGCAGCAGCCAGCCCAGGCCGCGCAGGCAGCGTGCTGCCCCACGGGCGCGCCGTCGGCCCCCGCGCCCGGCCAGGCCGCCTGCTGCGGCCCCACCGCCAACAACCCCAACAAATGCTGCTGAGCCTAGGTCTACGATGAGCACTCCACGCAATCCTTTGAACGTGCTGTTTCTTTGCACGCACAACTCCGCCCGCAGCATCCTGGCCGAGGCCTTGCTCAACGCCATGGGCCAGGGCCGCTTCAAGGCCTATTCAGCCGGCAGCAGCCCGCGCGACAACCAGCAGCCCCACCCGCTGGGTCTGCAGGCGCTGGCCCACGCGGGCATCCCCACCGAAGGGCTGCGCAGCAAAAGCTGGGACGAATTCGCCGCCCCTGGCGCACCGCACATGGACCTGATCATCACCGTGTGCGACAACGCAGCGGGCGAGGTCTGCCCCTTCTGGCCCGGCCACCCGGCCACGGCGCACTGGGGTTATGCCGACCCGTCAGCAGGCGATGGCTCGGACGCCGACAAGGCCGAAGCCTTCCGCAAAACCCTGCACGCCATCAAGCAGCGCCTGGAACTGCTGGTGAACCTGCCCGACGACAAGCTCGCCGCCACCGCGCTGCAAGCCACGGCCCGCAACCTGCCCGCGCAATAAGATGAAACACCCCCTGAGTCGCTTTGCGCCTTCACCCCTCTCTCGCTGCGCGGGAGGGGGACGCACCCGGTGGCCTGGCAAAGCCAGTTCCACGGGTGCACGGGTTTGGGCCGCGCCAGTTTCATGCATCGCGGGTGGCGCGCAGCGCAATGGATCACTGAAGGGATCACTGAAATGACCCTGCCACCAAGCCATTCGCAACGCGCTGCTGCCAGCGCGTTGCCCCCCTCCCCGGCCGCTGGCATGGCGGTGTTCGAGCGCTACCTCACCGTCTGGGTGCTGCTGTGCATCGTGGTGGGCATTGCGCTGGGCCAGTGGCTGCCCGGCGCGGCGCGCGCCGTGGGCGCGCTGGAGGTGGCACGCGTCAACCTGCCGGTGGGTCTGCTCATCTGGGTGATGATCATCCCCATGCTGCTGAAGGTGGACTTTGGTGCGCTGGCCGAAGTGCGCCAGCATGTGCGCGGCATTGGCGTGACGCTGTTCGTCAACTGGCTGGTCAAGCCGTTTTCGATGGCGCTGCTGGGCTGGCTGTTCATCCGCCATTGGTTTGCGCCGTACCTGCCTGCCGACCAGATCGACAGCTACATAGCAGGGCTCATTTTGCTGGCCGCCGCGCCCTGCACGGCCATGGTGTTTGTATGGAGCCGCCTCACCGGGGGCGACCCGCTGTTCACGCTGTCGCAAGTGGCGCTGAACGACAGCATCATGATCGTGGCGTTTGCGCCGCTGGTGGCCTTTTTGCTCGGCCTGTCGGCCATCACCGTGCCGTGGGACACGCTGCTCACCTCGGTGGTGCTGTACATCCTGATCCCGGTGGTGATTGCGCAATGGCTGCGCAAGCGGCTGCTGCGCAAAGGCCAGGCCGCCTTCGACGCCGCCGTGGCGCGCACCGGGCCCTGGTCCATCGCCGCCCTGCTGGCCACGCTGGTACTGCTGTTCGCCTTCCAGGGCGAGGCCATCCTGCAGCAGCCGCTGGTCATCGCCCTGCTGGCCGTGCCCATCCTCATCCAGGTGCTGTTCAACTCCGCCCTGGCCTATGGCCTGAACCGCGCCGTGGGCGAAAAGCACAACATTGCCTGCCCCTCGGCCCTGATCGGCGCGTCCAACTTCTTCGAGCTGGCCGTGGCCACGGCCATCAGCCTGTTTGGTTTTCACTCCGGCGCAGCGCTGGCCACCGTGGTGGGCGTGCTGATCGAGGTGCCGGTGATGCTGCTGGTGGTGGCCGTGGTCAACCGCAGCAAGGGCTGGTACGAGGCGCGGGGCTGACGGGCACGCGGCGGGGCCAGGCGGCCTTCCAAGGACTGCACGTGCACCACACACCGGTCGGGTTGAGCTTGTCGAAACCCTGCGCGGCGCTTCGACAGGCTCAGCGTGAACGGTTGTCTGCTTGCGAATGCAACGGCCAAACCATCAAGCCGTCACCGCCCCACGCGCCTTCACCCGGCGCGAGATGAGCAAGCCCAGCACAAAGATACCCACCGCCGCCGCCGTGAACACCGGCGGCAGCCAGCCCCGGTCCACGCTGAACGCCACCATCAGCACGCCCGTGGATTGCCCCAAAAACAGCAGGCACGCAAACAAAGTGACCGCCGTGCCGCGCGCCTCGGGCGCCATCTGGGTGGCCTGCACCTGCAGCGTGTTATGCAGCATGTAAAAGCCAATGCCCGCCAAAAAGCAGCCCAGCATGGCCCAAGCCACCGCAGGCGCCCAGGCCAGCGACAGCAGGCCGATGGCAATGAAGCTGGCCCCCAACACGGCCAGCCCCCGCTCGCCCAGAGCCGCCAGCCAGCGCCGGGCAAACACGCTGTAGATCAGCCCGCCCAAGCCATACAGCACCATCACACCGCCAGCGGCCGAGGCCGACAGGCCAAACCCATCGACCATGCGCGCGGGCACAAAGGCCAGCGTGCCAAACGCGAGCGCGCCCTCAATCGTGACCACCGTCAGCACCCAGCGCACACGCGGGATGCGCAGCAGCGCCATGGTGCCCGCCAGGTAGTTGGCCAGCGAAAACGCCGGTGCGCCCGGCACCACCACCGTGCGCAGCGCCCCGCTGGCACGCGCATGGCGCAGCAGCAGCGTGGCCGCCGTAAAGAACAGCACGGCCAGCACACCCAGCGCCGCACGCCAGCCCAGCGTTTCGGTGGCAAAGCCGCCAAACCACTGGCCCGCCATCATCCCGGTCACCGTGGCCACCATCAGCCGCGCCAATGTTTCCTGCCGCTGCTCGTAGGCCACCTCATCGCCAATCCACGCCATCGACAGCGGAATAATCCCGGCCGCCGCCGCCCCCATGGCCGCCCGCGCCACCACCAGCACGTTAAAGCTGGGTGCCAACGCCGTCATGGCGCTGAACACCGCACAGGCCGCCGTGGCACCAATGATCACACGCACCTTGCCCACCCGGTCGCCCAGCGGGCCATACACCAGCTGCAGCACGCCGTAAGCAACGGCAAACGCCGCAATCACGGCCGATGCATCGCCCGTGGTGATCTTGTACTCAAGGGACAGTGCCACCAGCATCGGGTCGCACACACGCATGGAGGCCATGCTGCAAAAGGCCGCCAGGCTGATCAGCCGCAGCATCGTCGAAGAAGAAGTCATGGGCGCCGATTGTGGTGCGGCTCGCGTCTGCGCGCTGGCAGGGTGCGCCATGCACCCTGGGGATTGAAGGCCACAGGACACGCATGCCACACGGCACACGCAGCACGCGCGGCACGTCCACACAGGTACTGACACTTTTTTGGGTGGCAAGCGCCAGTCCTGCGCTTACCATGCGCCCCGGATTGATGCGCCACCATCCATCGATCAACCAACCAAGCAAGCATCACACGAGGAGAAACCGAGCATGAACAAAAGAAACTTTGTGGCTGCCAGCGTCGGCCTGGCAGGCCTGTGGACCGCCACCACCAGCAGCCACGCCGCGCCACCCGCCAAAACATCCACCAGCCCCGCCCTGCTCACCATCAGCGGCGCCATCACCCAGCCCAACCGGGGCGCGCTCGATGCCACCATCGACCAGATGATGGGCAAACACGGCATCCAGTTCGACAAAGCCCACGCGCTGGACGCCGCCGCCCTGCAGCGCATGCCCGCCGTCACCATCAAGCCCACGCTCGAATACGACAGCAAGCCCCACACGCTCAAAGGCCCCCTGCTCACCACCGTGCTGGCCGCTGCCGGTGTGGCCGCTGGCAGCCCCGTGCAGCTGGTGCTGCGCGCGGTGGACGGCTACAACGTGACCATCAGCATGGCCGACGTGCAGGCCTACCGCATGATCGTCGCCACCCACATCGACGGCCAGCCCATGGCCCTGGGCGGCCTGGGCCCACAGTGGGCGGTGTACGACGCGGATGCGCTGCCCGCCTTTAAGGACAAGCCAGTGAAGGAACGCTTTGGCCTGTGCCCCTGGGGGCTGTACCACATTGAGGTGAAGAAGGCCTGATAAGGTTTTGGAGCATCCTGTGGGCATCTGGACTTTGCGAGAAAACTTGGGGAGATCATCGGCGGGGGCGACTGTGCCCACGCCGTAGGTGTGCCCAGACTTGCCAGGCTGTGACCTCGCTCAGCGCGGCGTCGGTGCCGCTGCTGATGAGGTCGGGCGAGACGTCCACCGAGTACATATCGGCAAGAAAGCCTTGGATCTCGCGCACCGTCATGCCGCACGCATGAATGGCGACGATCTTGTTATCAAAGCGAGTAAAGCGGCGCTCATGCTTGCCAATGAGCTGAGGCTCGAAGCTACCCGTGCGGTCGCGGGGAATGTCGATGCGCAAGGCGCCGACGTCAGTGAAAACGATCTTGGCGCTCTTGCCGTTGCGACGATTGGCGCCAGCCGCTTCGGGCTTGGCCTGACCGGGCGCATAGCCTAGGTAGTGACTCATTTCGGCGCTCTGCACGCGCTCCAATGCGGCCTTCTTGAACTGCTTGAAGATGCGCTCAAGCTCGGCCAACGTCACCGGCCCGGGGATCAGTTGTTCAAGTGCTGCGGCTGAGAGTTGCGGGTGCGCCGCTTGTGGACATGCTATGGCTCACACACAAAACTCATGACAGGCTCCCCCGGGCGCTCCCCGAGCCCGGGACAGTTCAACCTGCATGGAATAGATATTGATGTTTGTCAGGCTGTGCCGCAAACACAAAATCTGTGAAGGGCTCTTCTCTTTACAGGGAGCGCTTGCGCCAGTCTTGCAGAAGGCGGATTCGCCGCTTGGTGGTGTGAATCTGGCACGACAAATAGAGCGACTGATACGCCGTTCCTCCCGCCGAGGCCGAGGCCTCGAAGTCGCAATCGTTGTCGCGTAAAGCGATCCATGACGTCTCTGCTTTCTTAAGCACTTCTTGCCTCTCAGGCGTCAGCTTTCTCCGGAGTTCGGCGTACGCAGAGTTCAGCGCCTTATCTGCCATCCCAAACTCGTCCCCCAGGCATTCGTTGAGAGCATCGACTCGTTCAATCTTGTCACATCGAGTTGCGGCAACTGCACCCCCACCCGCCAAAACCAGCAATATCGCCATCCAGATTCGCCAACTATCCACGACGCTCATTTGCTTCGCTCCTTCAACAGCAAGTTTGCCTCTGCACCAACTCGGCTCTTGTACCACTTGGCGGTCACATCATATGCACGCAAAGCAGTCTCAGCCTGTACCCAGCGCCCTTGCAGAGCTGCGCTATAGAAGCCCTGAGCCACTGAAGTCGCAGGCATTCCAACACCTTGATGGAATGTCCTCGATAAAAGGACCGTTTGCTGTGCCCGCGTGAGATCGGCGAAGTTCTCTGTCGGATCCGAATCATTCCAAGCCTGAATTGCAGCGCCAAGATGCATCGCTTTTACGGCGAAGTCGATCTGCATGGCCTCAGCCCGAGTCACCGAGAGAGGGTTGTTGTTCAAGAAGTCAACCGCGTCTGTCTTCGTCAAACTTGTGTAAGGGCGGAGCCTATCCTCCAAGTCCTTTGCAAAGCCAAGTTCCTTCAATTGCATTTTGTTCATCTGGCCGATGTCGTAGCCGGTAGCAATAGTGACACCGCTCCTGCCCAGAACCCGCCCATCCGACATAGGAACATAGCCCTTCAGCATTTGACCTCCTTCAAATTGCGCGACTGCCGAGAAGTCAATATTGGTGCCGAATTTCTCATTCAAAGCCTGGTATGTAACGATCCTCCCAGCATTCGTGGCGAAGCGATCCGAGAGGATTTGGTCGTTGGTACGCAGAATGTTTCGCGCCGTTTGATTCAGCGAGCCGTTCTCACCAAAGTTGGCGGAAGCAATCGTCCTGGCCGTCGCCACCATGTCGTCTGGCAACTGCATATTGAGCGCTCTGGCAAGCGAGACGTCGACTACAAAATTCTTCATGCCCTCCGCAGTGCCCAGGTCATACCCTTCGTACTTGTTTGGCGTACCCTGAATTGGCGAAACGCTGCTCTCAAACGAGTCGGTGATCTCGATGTCACGCGCGCTACCCCAAACACTGCCCATCGGATCAACATATGCCATCTTATGCAGGCGTGTGCCGTCAGCGTGGAGATTCAACTTTCTCGTCAGCTCAGACTCGATACTGACGTTGTCGTAGAGCCTATGCGAGAAAGCACCCGGTACCAGTCTATCTCCGAGCTCAGACTCCGCCCACTGTCCAGGACTCTGCATGCTGTCTGGCAAGCTGCTCTCCAGCGCGGTGCCGAATGCCTCAACAGCCCCGCCCTTCAAAGCCCACGCTTCTCTACCGGCCCGGTCCATCCGCGCAAAGTCTCCTGCAGTCAACGCTGGCTGGCCTGCAGGTTCTGCTATCCACTGACGGGTATCGGTGCTCATACCATCCCGACCCAGCGACTTCGCATCCACCTCACTGAGCCCCAAGCTCTTCACCCAGTCACTGGAGGGCTTTCCCCGCTGTTGCCCATCTTTCCCCACCTGGTTTTGATCTTGGCTTTGCTCGTGCCCCTTGGTTTTCACGCCTTGGAGCTTGTCGCCCAGCACTCCGCGCGAGAAGTCACTCGCAAACCCCGCCGTCGGGTCATCGCTGCCCGCGATCTTTACTGCGCTCCTGGCCGCGCGGCTGATCGGGTGCAGCAAGTTGGCTTCTTGCACGTTCAGGACTCCTGGCTCGCTCAGCTTCAGGCACTGTTCTTTCTCGAAGGTGATCAGCAAGGGCTTGGTGTGCACCAGGTTGATGCCCAGGCCTGCTGCGTTCTCAGGGGTGACGAGCAGGGGCTTGGTCTGTGTCAGCACCATCTGGGTCAGTATGGTGCTGGGGGTATGGTCGGGGAGAGCGAAGAGGGAGGTGCTGGCCGGGGCGGGGTCAGCATGGGGGTACTGGGAGTCGTGCAGGTCGTTGTCGCCGGAACCATTGTCGGCAAAGGCGCCTGCGTTGTCCCGAGGCTGGTCTGGGAACAGCCGTGCGCTGTCGGCAGCGGGCGGGCTGGCCAGGTCGCCAGGTGCGTAGGTGGAGGCTGAGGGGGTAACTTGCATGGCGTGCGACTGTGCCGGGCCAGCGTGCGCTGCGAAACTGGGAAGGCTCCTAGCTAGGGACGTTACTAGCTAGGAATGACCCCTACCTGGGGTGGGCTGGTGTGGTCAGCTGGGGGTGAAAGCAATAGGGCTGCAGGGATTGTGAGACGAGCGCGAATAGCTATGAAATCATGAGCATCCTGCACACAGGGAGTACAGGGGATGAGACTGAGAGGCGTTACAAACTTTTACGCAGGCGGTGATGGACGGAATGAAGGGCGCTGGAGGCTGTGGGCGCAGTAGGAGCGCAGCCCACCAGGTGGTGACTCATCTCAGCACCCGACGCGCGCTCCGATACGCCTTCTTGAACTGCTGGAAGATGCCCTCAAGCTCGGCCGGTGTCACCGGACCGGGGACTAGTTGCTCAAGCACTACGGCTGAAAATCGCGGCTAAGCCGCCTTGTCCGCTACTGCGGTTGTCTTCCTCTTGCGTGGCATACATGCTCCCTGTTGACAGGCTATGCCTCACACAGAAAACTTCTGACAGTCTCCAAGAACCCGCACCGTTCTCACACACCGAACCCGCCCCTCACCCCGCCACTACCCGATTCCGCCCCGTGTTCTTCGCTTCATACAGCGCCGCATCCGCTCTCGCCAGCAGTTTGTCCATCGAGTCGTTCTGCGGCAGGCTCAGGGTGACGCCGATGCTGACGGTGCAGCCCACCTCGTTGCCCTGGGGCACGCAGGCGGCGCGGATGCGTTCGGCCACCTGCAGGGCGGCGTCCAGGGGGGTGTTGGGCAGCAGCAGGGCAAACTCTTCGCCACCAAAGCGGCCCAGCAGGTCTTTGCTGCGCAGGCAGCGCTGTACCTTGGTGGCAAACTCCACCAGCACGCGGTCGCCGGCCTGGTGGCCGTGGGTGTCGTTGATGGTTTTGAAATGGTCCAGGTCCAGCATCAGCATGGCCAGGGGCTGGCCGGTGCGGTGGCTGCGCTCCAGCTCGATGGCGCAGGCTTCGTCCATGTAGCGCCGGGTCAGGGTGTTGGTGAGCGAGTCGCGGGTGGCCAGCAGCTCCAGCTCGGCCCGCAGACGGTCGCCAGCCATCAGCACGGCGCCCACCGAAAACAGCAGGACAGACACGGAAAAACTGGCGATGAACAGCACGTGCTGCGGCGTGCCGCTCAAGATGGTGTCGCCCATGGGCAGGAAGAACGTGGTGGCAAGCCGCACCAGCTGAATCACGGCGATGTACACGATCACCCCCACCGTGAGCCAGCGCGAAAAGCCGCCCATGCCCTGCCGCACGATGAACCAGGCGTGCACGGCAAACATCACGGCCAAGAGTGCCGTCACAAGCCGCAGGCGGGCTGTGTAACTGGGGTCGCCCAGGGCGAACCAAAGGGTGCCCAGCGTGACGGCGACAGTCACCGCCAGCCAGCGCCAGGTGGCTGGGCGCACGCCGTAAAAACGCTGGGTGCCCGCATACAGGCCGTACACGCCCCAGCACAGCAAGAAATTGGGCACGGCCGTGGTGAGGATTTCAGGCAGTTGCCCACGCGAGGCCGCCAGGATGCCGCCCACCACAATGATCAACAGCGCCTGCGCCCATTGGCCCAGACCCTGAATGCTGGGCGGGTAGCTGCGCTTGAGAGCCCACAGCACCAGGGCCATCAGCGCACTCATGGCGCTGATCAACACGATGGCGGTGCGCGGGTCTATCACGTTCATGGTGACGCCAGTTTGCCGGAATCGTTCCAGTTTGGGGGATTGGCTGCACAGGTCAAGGCGATAGAGCATGAGGGGCGCCATGCACCACCACTTGCAGCCTACGCCCCGCTGCGGATGACGTTAAGGGTGTGGGCAGGCGCAATGGGCAGCAAGCGGGTAAACCACGGGCCGTGGCGGCCCGGCCGGTGTTCTGCATATGCCCAAGGTCGATTGCTCACCATTTGATAGCTTCTAGCGCTTGTCCATCAAGCGCCAGAGCATATTTCAGCCAAATTTTCGGCGTTTTACGGCATGCGCCCCTGCCTTCAAGGCGTGAAGGCACGCACGCACCGCGTCTGCAGGTTTTGGTTCTTGGGGATGGTCACCGGATTGCCGATGGAAAAATCATTGATCCATGCATCGGTCAGGGGCGAGGCCGAGCCCTCGGTGGAGCTCCAATAGAGGGCGTTGGCCAAGCCGCCTACCGCCACCCTGTTGGTATACAGCGCCGCGAGCTGGTTGCGGGCGGGCAGGAACCAGTCGTTGTAGCAGGTGTTGCCCGCCTGGCAGGGTGTATTGCCTTGCGAATCGACCTGGTAGGTGCTGCACAGTTGCGCGGCATAAACGCCCGCACCCAGGGCCACTCCGACGGCCGCGGTGTTGCTGGCGCCGTCGGTGTCGCTTTGCGCACCCGGCCCCACGGCCGTGCCGAAGCCACCCCACCCGATCCCGGTGCTGTTGTCTGCGGTGGCCGCAATCAGGTTGTTCAGCCCGCCATCCAGCGCAGCAATCACGCCGCCGCCACTGCTTTGCCCCACAGCGGTGGCCAGGTAGGTATAGCCACTGGCCAGCTGAGCGGCCCCGGCCGGGGTGAAAACCGCCACATTGACGGCACCCGCTGCATGCGCTGGCGTGACCGCCGTGATGGTGGTGGCGTTGACCACGTTGACCGAAGTGGCTGGCACACCGTCAAACGTGATGCTGGTGGCGCCGGTGAGCCCGGTGCCGGTCAGCGTGACGCCGACCCCACCCGATGCGGTGCCGGAGCTGGGGCTGATGGCGGTCAGCGTGGCGCCCGAGACGTAGAGGCTGCGGCAGATGGCCTCGACATCCACCCGGCAGGTGGCACCATTGGCCAGCATGGCCCCCACGCCGCAGGCGGGATGGGGCGATGGCGTGGGAGGCCCGGGGGGCAGCAAGGTGTTGGCCGGGTTGATGGCAAAACACTGGGCCAGGTCGGGCGGGTCGATGGCGGCAATTCGCAGCGCAGCGCCGGAGTTGTTGCTGAAGTCCGCAGGCTGAAAGCCTGTGAAACCACCCGCCGTGATGGGGCTGACAGTAATGGGCAGTGTCTCGCCCGCAGGTTGGGTGAAGGCACTGACAACCTGCGCCATCAAACCCGCCCCCTGCCCCGCCAGGCCCACCACTGCGGCCACCAGCAGCAGCGACGCCACACGCCGCACGCCGTGACTGCGGCGCAGCGACCACCACCCGGCCAGCGCAACAGCCACCAGCAAGGCGCCCAGCGCCAAGGGGCTGTCCACCGGCACGTTGGCCACGGCAGGGGCGCCGCTGGAGATCGTTTGGGCCGACGCGGCAAAGGGCAGCGCTGACAGCAGCATCAGCATTGCCAGTGGTGCAAACGGACCAGCGCTTCCAGGTTGGGTGTTCTTCATCAGTGAATCCTCCCTGCGGGGTGGTTGGGGTGATGGTTGGATAGTTGCAAATTAACACAACCTCCGCGAGACGGGCGAACGGGTGGCACGGAGAGGTCGTCGAGAGCAACGGCCCGGGTCGTCTTGAACCAGGCTCTTGCAGGGGCCGCTGCCCCACCAGACTGGCATCATCATGACCCCATGAAGTTGTTGGAACCCTCTAAGAACCTGTTCAAGATCTTTTCGGGGATCGCATTGGAGTGCAATCGGGATGAGTGGAAGCTTCGGATGAGCCGCATGGGCTCGTGCCCATGCAAGCAGCCGGGGCGTCCAATCGCCCGATTTCACTCCAACCCTTCGGGCAAGTGCCTTGCCGGGCGGTCTGCGGCGTTGCGGCGCTTGCCAATAGCCGAGCTATTGGCAGCGCACCGCGCCTTGCATACCATCCCGCAAAGGCCACAGCGCGACCCCTGCGGGGCCGTCAACAGGCTCCGAAAGACGGCGGTAAAGCTCACCTTTCTGAAAGGCGCTGCGCTGCCCGACCCGGCGCGCCTGTTCAATGCCAGCCTGGACGGCAACGCACGCCGTGCCATTGATATCCACGAGGGCGACACACTGCCTGCCGATGCGTTCCGCGCACTCATCCGTGCGGCGGTAGAGCTCAATGCCCTGAGCGGTAGCAAGGCCCACAAGGGCCGGGCCCCGGGGCACACAGGGTCGGCCGCCTAGGCCACCAGCATTCAGACCACCAGAAGGATCAACCCATCATGCTCTCGCACGTGTTTTTGGGCATTTCAGACTTTGAGCGCGCGCTGGCGTTTTACCGGCCTGTGCTGAGCGTACTGGGGGTGAAGGAGCGTTTTTGCGAGCCCGACCGGCCCTGGGCAGGTTGGGAATCCACCCCCGGGCCGCGCCCGCTGTTTGTGATTGCGCGCCCCTTCAATGGCGAGGTGCCACAGCCCGGCAACGGCACCATGGTGGCCTTTGCGGCCGCCACGCGCGACCAGGTGGATGCTGCGCATGCCCTGGCGCTGAGCCTGGGCGCCGTGTGCGAGGGCCGCCCGGGCCTGCGGCCCGAGTACCACGCCCATTACTACGGCGCGTATTTTCGGGACCCTGACGGCAACAAGCTGTGCGTGGCGTGCCACGCGGCGCCGCTGTAACGCCCACCCTCAACCGGGCAGCGGTTGGTAACGCCACTGCACATTCATAACCAGCACCTCGCCCTGCGCCAGCGTGCGCAGGCCGGGCTGCCCGGGCTGGTGGAAGGCGTCGATGGGCTGGGTTATGGGCTCAAAGCAGAACGCAGGGCCCTGCGGCGGGCGGTACACCAGGCAATAGTGATGGGCCGCGCCGCCGTCCTTGTCAAAGTCTGACATCTGGGCGGTCAAGCGCAGGCCTCGCTCGGGCCAGTCGATCTGCGCCGTGCCGCCCCAGCCGGTGTAGGCGTTGTCGATGAGGCCGCCGTGCGCGGGGGCGCCCACATTCAGGTCCCAGCCGGGCGGAAACTGCTGCGTGTGCTCCGTGGGCAAGGGGTCGTCGCCGCACAGCCACACGCCCTGCACCGGCGCCGTGATGCGTGTGCCGGGCGTGCGCGGAAACCAGGGGTGCAGGCCCAGGCCGTAGGGCAGCGGCTGCGCGCCCAGGTGCCGCACCTGCACCGATTGGTCCAGGCCGCCGTCCACCAGCCGGAAGGTCTGCACACATTCGTAGTTGTAGGGGTTGCCGTCGAAGTGCCGCGAGCACAGCTGCATCTGCAGCGTGTCGGGCGCGGGCTGGGTGATCTGCCAGGGCTGCAGCCACCCGTCACCATGGATGGGATAGGGCTCGCCCACGCGGTTGGGGCGCATGGGGTGGAACTGGCCCGCGTGCTCGAACCCGCCGCCGCTGATGCGGTTGGACCAGGGCACCATGGCAAACGACGCGAGCTGGTACAGGTCGGGCGTGGCGCCGTCCCACGGGCGCCACAGGTCGATGCGTGCGCCCACCTCTTGCGGGTCGTCGATCTGCCAGGCTGCCACACTGCCGCCCAGTGTGGGCACCAGGCCCAGGTGCTGCCCCGCGTGGTGCAGCCAGACGATGGGATGGGATGAAGTGGCCTCGGTCATGGGCGGTGTGCTTTCTGCGGGATGGAGAAAAAAGGAGGCGGAGCCATGGGCCTCGCTGCTGCGCGCGGGGCCGGCATCAGCCGCCGAAAAGATGCGCGGGCAGGCCGGGCGCGCTGATGTCCACGGCAAACAGTGCCCCGGCCAGCGGCTCGGCCGCGAGCTGCTCGGGCGTGAGACCGGTGCGGGCCGAGGTGATGTACAGCGTGCACAGGTCCGCACCGCCAAAGGCGCAGTTGGTCACCTGGCTCACGGGCAGCGGGATGCGGGCCAGCTCCTCGGCCGTGTCGGCGTCGTGGCAGGTGACGCAGCCGCCGCCCCAGTGAGCAATCCACAAGCGGCCCTTCGCATCAGTGGTCATGCCGTCGGGCACGCCGTCAGCCGCGGGCCAGCGCTTCCACAAGGTCTTGTCGCTCACGGTGCCGGTGGCCGGGTCGCAGCGGTAGCGGTAGGTGGTGCCCTGCACCGTGTCGTTGAAAAACATGGCCGGGCCCTGCGCGGTGGTAGCCCAGGTGGGGCCATTGGTCACGGCAAAACCATCGTCGTGCCGCACGCAGTCGCCGCTGGCGGTGTAGGTGTAGAGCGCGCCCGTGGGAGCCTCGCATGCAAAGTCCATGCTGCCACCCCAAAAGCGGCCCTGGGCGTCACACTTGCCGTCGTTGAATCGGTTGCCTGTGCGCTCTGGCTCGGGCTGGTGCAGGTAGCGCGGGGCGATGTCAGCAGCGGGGTCGAAAAGCGCAAAGCCCCGGCGCAGGGTGACGATGAAGCCGGGGGCGTTGGCGCGCTCGGCAATGGCAGAAATCTCTTCGTCAAACGTCCAGCGCTGGTGGGCGCTGGTGGCCGGGTCCCAGCGGTGCAGCTCGCGCTGCAGGATGTCCACCCAGTACACGGCCTGCTCGCGCACCGACCACATCACGCCCTCGCCCAGTGCGTTGCCCAGTGCGACCACGCAGCGCCCGGCGCCGGTTGTTGTGGGAGCAGAGGCGGACGCGCCGCTGGACGGTGGGATGGGGGTATCCAGCGAAGGGCGCACGTTGGTTGTCTCCGGTCGTTTTTTTGCATCGGCCTGCCGCCAGGCACTTGACGAGCGGCATCTTATCAACGCCAATTGATGCTTGAAATGAATTTTTTTGCCATTGATTGATTGCAATATTGATATGACACAGCTTTTTACCCCCTCCTCTTCCTCGACCGACGCCACGGGCGCCCCTCAGGGCCTGGCGAAATTCCCCAGCCTGCAAGGCCGCGCCGTGTTTGTGACGGGCGGCGGCAGCGGCATTGGCGCGGCCATCGTGGCAGCGTTTGCCGAACAAGGTGCCCGCGTGGCGTTTGTGGACGTGGCGCGCAACGCCAGCGAAGCCCTGGCCCAGCACATTGCCGACGCAGGCCTGCCCCGCCCCTGGTGGCGTGTGTGTGATGTGCGCGATGTGAACGCCCTGCAGGCCTGCGTAGCCGAAGCGGCGGCCGAGCTGGGCAGCGACTTTGCGGTGCTGGTGAACAACGTGGCCAGCGATGACCGGCACACGCTCGAATCCGTGACCCCCGAGTACTACGACGAGCGCATGGCCATCAACGAGCGCCCCGCCTTCTTCGCCATCCAGGCCGTGGTGCCGGGCATGCGCAGGCTGGGCGCGGGCTCTGTCATCAACCTGGGGTCTACCGGCTGGCAGGGCAAGGGCACGGGCTACCCCTGCTATGCCATTGCCAAGTCGTCGGTGAACGGCCTCACGCGCGGGCTGGCCAAGACGCTGGGGCAGGACCGCATCCGCATCAACACCGTGTCGCCGGGGTGGGTGATGACGGAGCGGCAGATCAAGCTGTGGCTGGACGCCGAGGGCGAGAAGGAGCTGGCGCGCAACCAGTGTTTGCCGGACAAGCTGCGGCCGCATGACATTGCGCGGATGGTGTTGTTTTTGGCGTCGGATGATGCGGCGATGTGTACGGCGCAGGAGTTCAAGGTGGATGCGGGGTGGGTTTGATTTTTTGAAGTCTTTTTGGGTTCTGGCGCTTATCCATCAAGCGCTGGTAGCTATTGTTTTTGCAATTCCTGGCGATCACCACCCGTTCGGGCTGAGCTCGTCGAAGCCGGGGCGTGCTGGTTTGGGCGGCGTGCTTGGGTTAAGGGCGGAGGCCGGGAGTCGCCCGGCGTGCGAGTAACTTTCTTTCGCGTCGCCGAAAGAAAGTCACCAAAGAAAGGGCGACCCTGCTGTCTGCGACCCCTTCGCTGCGCTGCGGGGCAACCTGGGGTGCTCGCGCGCGGGTGCACCGCAGAACTCGCTGCGCGCCTGCGGCGCTCCGCTCGAACAACTGCGGTGAGTCAGTTCACGAAGCGCGTGTGTCCTTCGGCACACGCGCCACCCCGCGCCCTGCGCGCCCCAGGCGCATCCAGAAGGGAACCCGACGGACATCCATTCGGGCCATCGCTTCGCTCGGCCCCATCTCGCGGGCGCAAGCGCCACGCGCTGCGCAACCTGGGCCGAGCGCAGCAATGGCCCGTGCGGCTGTTCGGCTGTCCCCCCCCCTGCTGGCTGCGCCTGCGTCGGGGCGGTTGCGGGGTGGCACGCGCGTCGGAGCGCGCGTGCTTCGTGAACTAACTCGCCGTGGTTGTCCGAGCGGCGCTGCGCAGCAGCAAAGCGAGTTCCACGGCGCACCCCGCAACCGCCCCGACGCAGGTTGCCCCGCAGCGCAGCGCAGGGGTCGCAGACTGGGGGTCGCCTTTTCTTTGGTGACTTTCTTTTGGCGACCCAAAAGAAAGTTACTCGCCCGCCGGGCGACTCCCGGCCTCCGCCCTCAACACAAGCATGCCCGACAAACCAGCACGCCCCAGCTTCGACAAGCTCAGCCCGAACGGATGGAATGACACCCAGGCTTCGGCAGGCTCAGCCCGAACGAACAGGAGGGCAAAAACTACAAAAATAATAGCTACCAGCGCTTACTCAACAAGCGCTAGCAGCCAATTTCACCCAAAAAATCAATCCCCCACCTCCAACCTCCGCCCATACTGCACCAGACTCGTCTGCTTCAACGCCTTCATCATCACCTTCGCCGCCGGCGACAGCAGCCGGTCCGACCGCGTGATGATCCCGAACGCATCCATATGGCACGGCATCGCCAGCGGCAACACGGTCACGATCCCGTGCGCCGCGTAATAGCGCGCCACATCCTCAGCCACCACCGCAATCATGTCGCTCTGCTGCAGCATGCGCGTGATGAACAGCAGGGCCGATGTCTCCACCGTGTGCAGCGGCGGCGCCAGCCCGTCCTGCTGGAACATCAGGTCAAACCGGTGCCGTAGCACACTGCCCGCAGGCGGCACGATCCAGCTGGCCGCCACCACGTCGCGCAGCGTCAGCCCGGTCATGCTCGACAGCGGGTGGCCCGGGCGTGTCATGGCGCAGACCAGCTCCTCCGTCAGCGACTCATAGCGCAGGTTCTCCTTGTCGTGCTCCTCATACAGTCGGCCCACCACGATGTCGAGCTTGCCCTGCTCCAGACGCTCCAGCAACACGGGGCTGGTTTCGATGTCGAGCGAAATGCGCAGGCTGGGATGCTCCTGCTTGACCAATGCCACGGCAGCGGGCAGCAGGCTCAGGCCCGGTGAGGTGATGGCGCCGATGCCCACCTGGCCGTAGTGACCGGTCTTGAGCGCACCGATCTCGTCGTGTGCCTGGTTCAGGCTGGCCAGGGCCATGCGGGCGTGGCGGATCATCGTTTCGCCATACCAGGTGGGGCGCATGCCGCGCGGCAGGCGCTCGAACAACGACACCTCCAGCACGTCTTCCAGGTCCTTGAGCAGCTTGGACGCTGCGGGCTGGGTCATGCTGAGCACCTGGGCGGCGCGGTGGATGTTGCCCTCTTCGGCCAGGGCCACCAGCAACAGCAGTTGGCGCGTCTTGAGGCGGGCGCGGATGAACCAGTGGTTGTAGGTGCTCATGGATGGAGGGAAGGACGAGAAAAGGGAGGGGTTTTCCAGAATGCAAAGAACGATATGTATTTTGTCGAAAAAACGATTGGATTGATATCTAAACCTTCCATAGACTTCGCCGCAACAGCAACAAAGGCCTCTCTCCATGAAGCTCGGCGACCTCCAGCTCAGCCCCCGGCACCTGATCAACGGCCGGTGGGAAATCGGCACCACCACCGGCATCAGCACCAACCCGTCGGACACCCGCGAGGTGGTGGCCGAATACGCCCGCGCCGACCGCAACCAGACCGAGCTGGCCGTGCGCGCCGCCGCCGACGCCCTGCCCACCTGGAGCCAGAGCACCCCCCAACGCCGCGCCGACGTGCTGGACATGATCGGCAGCGAGCTGCTGGCACGCAAGGACGAGCTGGGCGCGCTGCTGGCGCGTGAAGAAGGCAAGACGCTGCCCGAAGGCATCGCCGAAGTGGCGCGCAGCGGGCAGATCTTCAAGTTTTTTGCGGGCGAGGCGCTGCGCATTCAGGGCGAGCTGCTGGCCTCTGTACGCCAGGGCGTGCAGGTGGACGTGACCCGCGAGCCCGTGGGCGTGGTGGGCATCATCGCGCCGTGGAACTTCCCGTTCGCCATCCCGGCCTGGAAGATTGCCCCGGCCCTGGCCTACGGCAACACCGTGGTGTTCAAGCCCGCCGAGCTGGTGCCCGCCTGTGGTTGGGCGCTGGCCGAAATCATCAGCCGCAGCGGGCTGCCCGCCGGTGCCTTCAACCTCGTCATGGGCAGCGGCCGCGAGGTGGGCCAGACGCTAGTGGACCACCCGCTGGTCAATGCGCTGAGCTTTACCGGCTCTGTTTCCACAGGCGACCGCATCTTGCGCGCGGCCTCAGCACGGCGCGCCAAGGTGCAGCTGGAGATGGGTGGCAAGAACCCGCTCATCGTGCTGGCCGACGCCGACCTGGACCAGGCGGTGGACTGCGCGCTGCAGGGCTCGTATTTCTCCACCGGTCAACGCTGCACCGCATCGAGCCGCCTCATCGTCGAGGCCGAGGTGCACGACGCCTTCGTGGCGCGCCTGCGCAACCGGCTGGCCAGCCTGAAGGTGGGCCACGCGCTGGAGCGCGGCACCGAGATGGGCCCGGTGGTGGATGACAACCAGCTGGCACAAAACCTGGATTACATCGACATTGCGAAGAGCGAGGGAGCGGAGCATGTCTGGGGTGGCGAGCGCCTGGAGCGCCCCACCCCAGGCCATTACATGAGCCCCGCCCTCTTCCTGGCCCGTCCCGAGCACCGCGTGGCGCGCGAGGAAATCTTTGGCCCCGTGGCCTGCGTGCTGCGCGCCGACGACTACGAACACGCGCTGGCCCTGGCCAACGACACGCCCTACGGCCTGTGCGCGGGCATCTGCACCACGTCACTCAAGCACGCCATGCACTTCAAGCGCCACGCTGCCGTGGGCATGACCATGGTGAACCTGCCCACGGCGGGTGTGGACTTCCATGTGCCGTTTGGCGGTCGCAAG
The DNA here is from genome assembly GCF_013376875.1 of Acidovorax sp. JMULE5. Lineage (GTDB taxonomy): Bacteria > Pseudomonadota > Gammaproteobacteria > Burkholderiales > Burkholderiaceae_C > Acidovorax > Acidovorax facilis. Next base: position 624,817 of record NZ_CP035951.1, on the reverse strand, counting down.
GAGTCGAGCTACGGCGCCCGTGAACAGGGCCGCTACGCCGCTGAGTTCTACACCACGGTCAAGACGGGCTACATGCTGGCCTAAGTCACCAGGCTCCCTTTTCGTTCCTTTTTCCATCCCGCAACCATCGTCAACCAACCATTACAGACAGGAGACAAGATGATGAAAATGAACCGCCGCACCGTTGCTGCCGCCTTGGCCAGCATGCCCGTGGCCGCCTTGCTGCCTGGCGCTGCCTGGGCGCAAAAGCCCCTCGTGCTGGGCTTCAGCCAGGTGGGGGCCGAGAGCGAATGGCGCACCGCCAACACCGAGTCCATCAAGTCGGCCGCCAAAGAGGCCGGCATCGAACTGAAGTTCTCGGACGCCCAGCAAAAGCAGGAGAACCAGATCAAGGCCATCCGCTCTTTCATCGCGCAGAAGGTGGACGTGATTGCGTTCTCGCCCGTGGTGGAGTCCGGCTGGGAGCCCGTGCTGCGCGAGGCCAAGGCCGCCAAGATCCCCGTGGTGCTGACCGACCGCGCAGTGAACACCAAGGACACCTCGCTGTACGTGACCTTCATGGGCTCGGACTTTGTGGAAGAAGGCCGCAAGGCCGGCCGCTGGCTGGTGGAGAAGATGAAGGACACCAAGGGCGAGGTCAACATCGTCGAACTGCAAGGCACCGTGGGCTCTGCCCCCGCCATCGACCGCAAGAAGGGCTTTGAGGAAATCATCAAGGCCGACCCCAAGTTCAAGATCATCCGCAGCCAGACCGGCGACTTCACCCGCGCCAAGGGCAAGGAGGTGATGGAAGCCTTCCTGAAGGCCGAGGGCAAGAAGATCAACGTGCTGTACGCGCACAACGACGACATGGCGATTGGCGCCATCCAGGCCATCGAAGAGGCCGGCATGAAGCCCGCCAAGGACATCGTGATCATCTCCATCGACGCGGTGAAGGGCGCCTTCGAAGCCATGATCGCCGGCAAGCTCAACGTGAGCGTGGAGTGCAGCCCCCTGCTGGGCCCGCAGCTGATGAGCGCCGTCAAGGACATCAAGGCCGGCAAGGCCGTGCCCAAGCGCATCGTGACGGAAGAAGGGATCTTCCCGATGGAAGTGGCGGCGAAGGAAATGCCGAATCGGAAGTATTAACCCCCTGAGGCGCTGCGCGCCTTCCCCCTTTCTCTCGAGTCGCTGCGCGATGCGGGAAGGGGGACGCCACCAGTGCCCGCAAGTGAAACGCAGCCTTCGCTGCATGGCGGCCCTTAGGCGGTGGCACTCGCATTGGCCAGCGACAGTTTCATAGAGCCTTGACGCGACCAAGCGTCAAACAAATCAAAACAACATCAGGAGACACAAATCCATGAAGCGTGCAATTTTCAAGGCCGTGTTGGCCACCGTGGCACTGGCTGCCATTGGCGCCACGTCCGTGGCATCGGCCCAGGACAAGGGCACCATCGGCATCTCGATGCCCACCAAGTCCTCGGCGCGCTGGATTGCCGATGGCGACAACATGGTCAAGGTGCTCAAGGACCGGGGCTACAAGACCGATCTGCAGTACGCCGAAGACGACATCCCCAACCAGCTCGCGCAGATCGAGAACATGATCACCAAGGGCGCCAAGGTGCTGGTGATCGCGTCCATCGACGGCACCACGCTGTCGCGCGTGCTGCAAAGCGCGGCAGACAAGGGCGTGAAGGTCATCGCGTATGACCGCCTCATCAAGGGATCGAAGAACGTGGACTACTACGCCACGTTCGACAACTTCCAGGTCGGCGTGCTGCAAGCCACGTCCATCGTGGACAAGCTGGGCCTCAAGCAAGGCAAGGGCCCATTCAACATGGAACTGTTCGGCGGCTCGCCCGACGACAACAACGCCTTCTTCTTCTACGACGGCGCCATGAGCGTGCTGCAGCCCTACATCGACAGCGGCAAGCTGGTGGTGCGCAGCAAGCAGACCGGCATGAACAAGGTGGGCACGCTGCGCTGGGACGGCTCGGTGGCCCAGGCGCGCATGGACAACCTGCTGTCGGCCTACTACGGCAAGGACAAGGTGCATGCGGTGCTCTCGCCCTATGACGGCATCTCGATCGGCATCCTGTCATCCCTCAAAGGCGTGGGCTACTGCACCGCCCAGCAGCCCTGCCCTGTAGTCAGCGGCCAGGACGCTGAGGTGCCTTCCATCAAGTCCATCCTCAAGGGCGAACAGTCTTCCACCGTGTTCAAGGACACGCGGGAACTGGCCAAGGTGGCCGCCAACATGGTGGACGCCGTGCTGACGGGCAAGCAGCCTGAAATCAACGACACCAAGACCTACAACAACGGCGTGAAGGTGGTGCCGTCGTACCTGCTCAAGCCGGTGGCGGTGGATTCCTCCAACTGGAATGCGGTGCTGGTAGGCAGCGGGTACTACAAGGAATCGCAAATCAAGTGAGCGCGAGCGGCTTCTGCATCTAAAGCCGCCGCCTGCGAATGCCTCTGGGGCAGCGCAGGCGGCCTGCAACCGGGATGGGGCCAGAGGCCCCACCAACAGATTGAGAGACCATGCTTCTTGAAATGCGGAACATCCGCAAAACCTTCCCCGGCGTGATAGCGCTGAACCAGGTCAACCTGCAGGTGCAGGCTGGGGAGATCCACGCCATCGTCGGCGAAAACGGGGCGGGAAAATCCACGCTGATGAAGGTGCTGTCGGGTGTGTACCCGCACGGCAGCTACAGCGGCCAGATCCTGTTCGACGGGCAGGAGCGCGAGTTTGCGGGCATCCGCGACAGCGAGCACCTGGGCATCATCATCATTCACCAAGAGCTGGCGCTGGTGCCGCTGCTGTCGATTGCCGAGAACATCTTCCTCGGCAACGAAACCGCGCGCCACGGCGTCATCGACTGGATGGCCGCCCACAGCCGCGCACAGGCGCTACTGCACAAGGTGGGCCTGCGCGATTCGCCCGACACACCGGTGGGCCAGCTGGGCGTGGGCAAGCAGCAGCTGGTGGAGATTGCCAAGGCGCTGTCGCGCAAGGTGCGCCTGCTGATCCTGGACGAGCCCACCGCCAGCCTCAACGAGAACGACAGCCAGGCGCTGCTGGACCTGCTGCTCGAACTCAAGGCCCAGGGCATCACCTGCATCCTGATCTCGCACAAGCTCAACGAAATCTCGCGCGTGGCCGATGCCATCACCGTGCTGCGCGACGGCAGCACCGTGCAAATGCTGGACTGCCGCGAGGGCCCGGTGAGCGAGGACCGCGTGATCCAGGCCATGGTGGGCCGCGAAATGAGCGACCGCTACCCCCAGCGCCAACCGCAGATTGGCGACATTGTTTTTGAAGTGCGCAACTGGCGCGCCCACCACCCGCAGCACAGCGACCGCGAGCACCTCAAGGGGATCGACCTGAACGTGCGGCGCGGCGAGATCGTGGGCATTGCGGGCCTGATGGGCGCAGGCCGCACCGAGCTGGCCATGAGCATCTTTGGCCGGTCCTGGGGCCAGCGCATCACCGGCGAGGTGCGGCTGCACGGCCAGCCCATCGATGTGAGCACGGTGGAAAAGGCCGTGCGCCACGGCCTGGCCTATGTGACCGAAGACCGCAAGGGCAACGGCCTGGTGCTGAACGAAGACATCCAGTTCAACACCTCGCTGGCCAACCTCTCGGGCGTGTCGTTCGCCAGCGTGATCGACAGCGGCCAGGAACACCGCGTGGCGCAGGGCTACCGCGAGAAGCTGCGCATCCGCTGCTCGGGCGTGGACCAGAAGACGCTGAACCTGTCGGGCGGCAACCAGCAAAAGGTGGTGCTGAGCAAATGGCTCTTCACCAACCCCGAGGTGCTCATCCTCGACGAGCCCACGCGCGGTATCGACGTGGGCGCCAAGTACGAGATCTACACCCTCATCGCCCAACTGGCGGCCGAGGGCAAGTGCGTGATCGTGATCTCTTCCGAAATGCCCGAACTGCTGGGCATCACCGACCGCATCTATGTGATGAACGAAGGCCGCTTTGTGGCCGAGATGCCCACCGCCGAAGCCTCGCAAGAGCGAATCATGCGAGCGATTGTGAGTGCCCCCCCTGAGGCGCTTCGCGCCATCCCCCCCGAGGGGGACGCCGCCCGTGCGGCGGGGCGGCCCTTGCACGGCGGCCGCGCGTAGCGGCAGCGCCCGCTTTCAGCGCCTGATGAACCGCACAACGCCTTGAATCCATGACCGATATGAGCCAGACCACCCATCCCCCGCCAGCACGCTGACTGACGGCAACACCACGGCAGCGACCCAACAGAACAAGCCGCTGCTGCACCACCTCAAGCACAACCTGCGCGAATACGGCATGTTGATCACGCTGGTGGCCATCATGGGCTTCTTCCAGTACATGACCGAGGGCACGCTGATGCAGCCCTTGAACCTCACCAACCTGGTGCTGCAGAACAGCTACATCGTCATCATGGCGCTGGGCATGCTGCTGGTCATCGTGGCCGGGCACATCGACCTGTCGGTAGGCTCGGTGTGTGGCTTCATCGGCGCGCTGGCAGCGGTGCTGATGGTCGAATACAACTGGCACTTTGTGCCCGCCACGCTGGTGTGTCTGCTGTGCGGCGGGCTCATCGGGGCCATCCAGGGCGGGTTCGTGGCGTTCTCGCGCATTCCGTCGTTCATCGTCACGTTGGCGGGCATGCTGGTGTTCAAGGGGCTGGCGCTGGCGCTGCTGGCGGGCCAGTCGGTGGGGCCGTTCCCCTCGGCGTTCCAGATGCTCAGCTCGGGCTTTATCCCCGACCTGTTCAGCGTGGAAGGGCTGCGCCTGACCACCTTGCTGCTGGGCGCTGCGGTGGCTGCGGCCCTGGCCGTGGGCGGACTGCGCCAGCGCGCCAACCGCCTGCGCCATGGCGTGCAGACGGAGCCCGCTGGCCTGTTCGTCGCACGCACGGTGGTGTTTGGCGGGTTGCTGGTGTACTTCAGCTACCTCCTGGCCTCGTACAAGGGCCTGCCCAACGTGCTCATCGTGATGGCGCTGTTGATCGTGCTGTTCGACTTCGTCACCAGCCGCACCACCATTGGCCGCCGCATCTACGCCATGGGCGGCAACGAGAAGGCGGCCAAGCTCTCGGGCATCAAGACCGAGCGGCTCACCCTCTATGCCTTCATCAACATGGGCGTGCTGGCGGCCCTGGCCGGTCTGGTGTTTGCAGCGCGGCTCAACACCGCCACGCCCAAGGCGGGCCAGGGCTTTGAACTGGACGTGATTGCGGCGTGCTTCATCGGCGGCGCATCAGCCTCGGGCGGCGTGGGCAAAGTGATGGGCGCGGTCATCGGCGCCTTTGTGATGGGCGTGATGAACAACGGCATGTCCATCCTGGGCATTGGCATCGACTACCAGCAGGTCATCAAAGGTGTGGTGCTTCTGGCCGCCGTGCTGGTCGATGTCTACAACAAGAACAAAGCGTGATGGCACCCATGGACGCGTCCACCGCTCACGCCCCTGCCGCCGCCCCGGTGCTGCAGCTCTCGGGCATCCACAAGCAGTTTGCGGGCATCCCGGTGCTGCGCGATGTGCAGCTCAACCTCTACCCTGGCGAGATCCATGCGCTGATGGGGCAGAACGGCGCGGGCAAGTCCACGCTGATCAAGGTGCTGACGGGCGTGCTGGAGGCCAGCGGCGGGCAGATGCGGCTGGGCGGAGAAGCGGTGTGGCCGGACTCGCCGCTGGCGGCGCAGCGCCTGGGCATTAGCACCGTGTACCAGGAGGTCAACCTTTGCCCCAACCTCTCGGTGGCCGAGAACATCTTTGCCGGGCGCTACCCCCGGTGCGGTATTGCACAAGGCTTTCGCATCGACTGGGCGCTGATGCACCAGCGCGCGCGGGAGCTGGTGGCCCGCATCGGCCTGAGCATCGACGTGACGCGCCTGCTGTCGGACTACCCCGTGGCCGTGCAGCAGCTGGTGGCGATTGCGCGGGCGCTCAGCATCGAATCGCGCGTGCTGATTCTGGACGAGCCCACCTCCAGCCTGGACGACGACGAGGTGCAAAAGCTCTTCGAGGTGCTGCGCCGCCTGCGCAGCGAGGGCCTGGCCATCGTTTTTGTGACCCACTTTTTGAACCAGGTCTATGCCGTGTCTGACCGCATCACCGTGCTGCGCAATGGCAGCTGGGTGGGTGAGTGGCGGGCGCAGGACCTGGGCCCACAGGCACTGATCGCCGCCATGCTGGGCCGCGACCTGGCTGCCACATCGACCGAGCCTGCGGTGTCGCCCGTGTTTGACACCCGCCAGACCACGCTGCTGCAAACCGAGGGTCTGGGGCAGGACACACAACTGCAGCCGCTGGACCTGCAGATCCGCGCGGGCGAGGTGGTGGGCTTGGCGGGCTTGCTGGGCTCGGGCCGCACCGAGCTGGCGCGCCTGCTTTTTGGCCTGGAGCAGCCCGACCGGGGCGCGCTGCGCATCGACGGGCAGGTGGTGAAATTCGCCAACCCCATGGACGCCATCCGCCATGGCCTGGCCCTGTGCCCCGAAGAGCGCAAGACCGATGGCATCGTGGCCGAACTGTCGGTGCGCGAGAACATTGCGCTGGCGCTGCAGGCTCGCATGGGCGTGGGTAAATTTCTCTCGCGCGCCGAACAAACGGTGCTGGCCGAGCGCTATGTGAAGCTGCTGGGCATCAAGACCGAGAGTGTGGACAAGCCCATCGGCCTGCTCTCGGGCGGCAACCAGCAAAAGGCGATCCTCGCGCGCTGGATGGCCATTGAGCCGCGCCTGCTCATCCTGGACGAACCCACGCGCGGCATCGATGTGGCAGCCAAGCAAGAAATCATGGAGCAGATCCTGCAGCTGGCGCAGGCTGGCATGGCCGTGCTGTTCATCTCTTCCGAAATGAGCGAGGTGGTGCGCGTGGCGCACCGCATCGTGGTGCTCCGCGACCGCAAAAAGGTCGGCGAACTGCCAGCGGGCAGCAGCGAAGACGCCGTCTACGAACTCATCGCCGCAGAACAACATGCCTGAAGAACGCAAGACCCCCTCCCCCATTGCCGCGCTGATGCACCACCGACTGGCCTGGCCCATCATCACGCTGCTGTTGTTGCTGGGTATCAACACGGCCTTCAACGCGAGCTTCTTGCACATCGAATGGCGCGACGGGCACCTGTACGGCAGCCTCATCGACATCCTGAACCGCGCCGCGCCGCTGGTGCTGGTGTCGCTGGGCATGACGCTGGTGATCGCCACGCGGGGTATCGACATCTCGGTGGGTGCCACGGTCGCCATTGCGGCTGCGGTGGCGGCCTGGATGATTGGCGGCTCGGTGTCGGGCACCGAGAGCCGGTTCCCGCTGCCCGTGGCCATCCTGGGCGCCATCGGCGCGGCGCTGCTGTGTGGGCTGTGGAACGGCGTGCTGGTGGCCAAGGTGGGCATGCAGCCCATCATTGCCACGCTGATCCTCATGGTGGCAGGCCGAGGCATTGCCCAGCTGATCACCGATGGGCAGATCATCACCATCTACTACACGCCCTACTTCTTCATGGGCGGCGGGTACCTGGCAGGGTTGCCGTTCTCGCTGTTTGTGGTGGCCGTGGTCTTTGGCGTGTTGTACCTGGCCATCACGCGCACGGCGCTGGGCCTGTTCATCCAGGCGGTGGGCATCAACCCCACGGCGGCGCGCGTGGCGGGCGTGCAGGCGGGGCGCCTCATTGTGGCGGCCTATGTGTTCTGCGGTGTGTGCGCGGGCATTGCGGGGTTGCTCATCAGCTCCAACGTGAAGAGTGCTGATGGCAACAACGCCGGACAGCTGCTGGAGCTGGACGCCATCCTGGCCGTCACGCTGGGCGGCACCGCCCTCACCGGTGGCCGCTTCAGCCTGGTGGGCAGCGTAATTGGCGCGCTCATCATCCAGACGCTGACCTACGCCATCTATTCGCTGGGCGTGCCGCCCGAAATCAACCTGGTGGTGAAGGCCGTGGTGGTGTTCATCGTGATGCTGCTGCAGTCGCCCGAGTTTCGGGCGCAAGTGGGCGCCCTGGCACGCCGCACCGGCGCGGGAGCTTTGCAATGAGCGCCGTGCCCAAGACCGCAGGCTTCAGCACCGTGAGCCCGCCTGCCCCACCGGCCGCCGCTGCGCGCGCCCGGTTCAACCCCAAGTACCTGCCGCTGGCGGCCACCATCTCGCTGTTCGTGGCCATGGCCACGCTGGGCTCGGTGCTGTACACCGGGTTCTTCTCGGCCCAGGTGTTTCTCAACCTGCTGATCGACAACGCCTTCCTCATCATCGTGGCGGTGGGCATGACGTTTGTGATCCTGTCCGGCGGCATCGACCTCTCGGTGGGCTCGGTGGTGGCGCTGACCACCATGGTGCTGGCCGCGCTGGTGGAACACCGGGGGTGGAACCCCATGGTCGCGATCCCGCTCGTGCTGCTGATGGGCACGGCATTTGGCGCGTTCATGGGTTTCCTCATCGAGCGCTTTCGGCTGCAGCCCTTCATCGTCACGCTGGCGGGCATGTTCCTGGCGCGGGGGCTGTGCTACCTGATCAGCATTGATTCCATCAGCATCACGCACGAAGGTTATTCGGAGCTGGCCCAGTGGCGTCTGCCACTGTGGGAAGGCGCATCCCTCTCGCTGGGCGCTCTCATCGCCATCGCGGTGCTGCTGGTGGCCCTGTTTGTGGCGCACTGCACGCCGTTTGGCCGCAGCGTGTATGCGGTGGGCGGCAGCGAGCATTCGGCTGTGCTCATGGGCCTGCCGGTGCGCCGCACGCTCATTGGCGTCTACACGCTGTCGGGCTTTTGCTCGGCGCTGGCCGGTGTGGTGTTCACGTTCTACATGCTGTCGGGCTACGGCCTGCATGCCACCGGCATGGAGCTGGACGCGATTGCCGCCGTGGTCATTGGCGGCACGCTGCTCACGGGTGGCGTGGGCTATGTGGCGGGCACGCTGTTTGGCGTGCTCATGCTCGGAATCATCCAGACCCTGATTTCCTTCGACGGCACGCTCAGCTCCTGGTGGACGCGCATCGTCGTTGGTGTGCTGCTGTTCGTTTTCTGCCTGCTGCAGCGGCTGCTTTCGCGCCGCTCGGGCAAGGCCCGTTGACTCTTCATTTCTCCTCTTTCTCTCGCACCCCACCATGACCACCCCCAAGCGCAAACTCCGCTCCGCCGAATGGTTCGGCACGGCCGACAAGAACGGCTTCATGTACCGCAGCTGGATGAAGAACCAGGGCATTCCAGACCATGAGTTCGATGGCCGCCCCATCATCGGCATCTGCAACACGTGGTCCGAGCTGACCCCGTGCAACGCCCACTTTCGCAAGATTGCCGAGCATGTGAAGCGCGGCATCTATGAGGCGGGCGGCTTTCCGGTGGAGTTCCCGGTGTTCTCCAACGGCGAATCCAACCTGCGGCCCACGGCCATGCTCACCCGCAACCTGGCCAGCATGGACGTGGAAGAAGCCATTCGCGGCAACCCCATCGACGCCGTGGTGCTGCTGGTGGGCTGCGACAAGACCACGCCTGCGCTGCTGATGGGCGCAGCCAGCTGCGATGTGCCCGCCATCGTGGTCACGGGCGGGCCCATGCTCAACGGCAAGCTCGACGGCAAGGACATCGGCTCGGGCACGGCCGTGTGGCGCCTGCACGAATCGTTGAAGGCGGGCGAGATCAACGAGCACCAGTTCTTCGCGGCCGAGGCCGGCATGTCCCGCTCTGCCGGCACCTGCAACACCATGGGCACGGCCAGCACCATGGCCTGCATGGCCGAGTCGCTGGGCACATCGCTGCCGCACAACGCAGCCATACCGGCGGTGGACTCGCGCCGCTATGTGCTGGCCCACATGTCGGGCAAACGGATCGTGGAAATGGCACACGAAGGGCTCACGCTCTCCAAAATTCTCACGCGCGAAGCCTTCGAGAACGCCATCCGCACCAACGCTGCCATCGGCGGCTCGACCAACGCCGTGATCCACTTGAAGGCCATTGCTGGGCGCATCGGCGTGCAGCTGGACCTGGAGGACTGGACACGCATCGGCCGCGGCACGCCCACCCTGGTGGACCTGCAGCCCTCGGGCCGCTTCCTGATGGAAGAGTTCTACTACGCAGGCGGCCTGCCCGCCGTGCTGCGCCGCCTGGGTGAAAACAACCTGCTGCCCCACCCCAACGCCCTGACTGTCAACGGCAAGAGCCTGTGGGACAACGTGCGCGAGGCCCCGCAATACAACGACGAGGTGATCCGCCCGATCAGCAACCCCCTGATTGCCGACGGTGGCATCTGCATCCTGCGCGGCAACCTGGCGCCGCGTGGCGCGGTGCTCAAGCCCTCGGCCGCGTCGCCCGAACTGCTCAAGCACCGGGGCCGCGCCGTGGTGTTCGAGAACCTGGAGCACTACAAGGAACGCATCGTCGATGAAAACCTGGACATCGACGCCAGCTGCGTGATGGTGCTCAAGAACTGCGGCCCCAAGGGCTACCCCGGCATGGCCGAGGTGGGCAACATGGGCCTGCCCCCGAAGCTGCTGCGCCAGGGCGTGAAGGACATGGTGCGCATCTCCGATGCCCGCATGAGCGGCACCGCCTACGGCACCGTGGTGCTGCACGTGGCGCCCGAGGCGGCAGCCGGTGGCCCGCTGGCTGCCGTGCGCGATGGCGACTTCATTGAGCTGGACTGCGAGAACGGCCGCCTGCATCTGGACATCAGCGACGAGGAACTGGCAGCACGCCTGGCCGCATTGGCTGGCGCGGACAACGGCGGACGCGGCGGCTACCAGCGCCTGTATGTGGACCACGTACTGCAGGCCGACGATGGCTGCGACTTTGACTTCCTCGTCGGCTGCCGGGGGGCTGCTGTACCGCGCCATTCCCACTGATGCCGACGGCCCACTCGCCACGGAGGATGCTACATATTTCATAGCTTTTAGCGCTTGATAGATAAGCGCTAGAGCCGTATTTCACTCAAATTTCTACCTTTCCTCCGCATGCCAGCCACTCACACCCTCCAGAACCCTCGCTACCGAGGCATCTTCCCCGTAGTGCCCACCACATTCCACGAAGACGGCCGCCTCGACCTCGACAGCCAGAAGCGCTGCCTCGACTTCATGATCGACGCCGGTGTGGATGGCGTTTGCATCCTGGCCAACTTCTCCGAGCAGTTCTCGCTGTCCGATGCCGAGCGCGAAGTCCTCACCCGCACATCGCTGGAGCATGTAGCAGGCCGCGTGCCGGTGATCGTCACCACCACCCACTACGGCACCCACGTGTGCGCCGAGCGCAGCCGCGCCGCGCAGGACATGGGCGCGGCCATGGTCATGGTCATGCCGCCCTACCACGGTGCCACCTTCCGCGTGCCCGAGGCGCAGATCTACGAGTTCTATGCCCGTGTGTCAGATGCGATCCGCATCCCGATCATGGTGCAGGACGCGCCCGCCAGCGGCACCGTGCTGTCGGCCCCCTTCCTGGCCCGCATGGCGCAAGAGATAGAAAACCTGGCCTACTTCAAGATCGAAGTGCCCGGCGCCGCCAGCAAGCTGCGCGAGCTGATCCGTCTGGGCGGCGACGCCATCGAAGGCCCGTGGGACGGCGAAGAAGCCATCACCCTGCTGGCCGACCTGGATGCTGGCGCCGCGGGTGCCATGACGGGCGGCGCCTTCCCCGACGGCATTCGCCCCATCATCGAGGCCCACCGCCAGGGCGACATGGACCAGGCCTTTGCGCTCTACCAGCGCTGGCTGCCCCTCATCAACCACGAGAACCGCCAGGGCGGCATCCTAACGGCCAAGGCGCTCATGAAAGAAGGCGGCGTGATCGCCTGCGAGGCGGGCCGCCACCCCTTCCCGGCCATGCACCCCGAGGTGCGGCGCGGCCTGATCGACATCGCACGGCGGCTGGACCCGCTGGTGCTGCGCTGGGCACGCTAAGCGGGAAACCCATGGCGCCTGTGCGTTATCTGGTGCCCGCTGAAGCGGGCCTCATCGCCCTGGACTGGGGCACCTCCGCGCTGCGCGCGTTCCGCATGGATGCGGCCGGCACCGTGCTGGAAACCCGCCACCGCCCCTGGGGAATCATGAATCTGCCCCCAGCCGCCAGCGGCGTGAACGACCCCGAACCCGGCGCCGCCTTTGAGCGCGCATTGCAGGACACCTGTGGCGACTGGCTGACCGCCGCACCCGGCCTGCCCCTGCTAGCTTGTGGCATGGTGGGCAGCGCCCAGGGCTGGCGCGAGGCCAAGTACCTGCCCACGCCCACCTCGCTCGATGAACTGGCGCGGGGCCTGACGCTGGTGGCACGGCGCGATGGCCCGCCGCTGCACATCGTGCCGGGCCTTTTGCAGCAGGGCACGTTGCCCAACGTGATGCGTGGTGAAGAGACCCAGGTGCTGGGCGTGCTGGCAGGCCTTGCGCTGTCAACGGATGCGCCCGTGCTCATCGGCCTGCCCGGCACCCACAGCAAATGGGTGCTGGCACGCCGGGGGCGCATCGAGCAGTTTCACACCTTCATGACCGGCGATGTGTTTGCCGCGCTGCGCGGCCACACAATCCTGGGCAAGACCATGCAGGCCGCAGCCGCGCCCGACGACGCCGCCTTTGCGCGCGGCCTGGAGGTGGCGCGGGGCAGCGATGCCGCACTGGGGCTGCTCTCGCACATCTTCAGCACACGCACGCTGGGCCTGACCGGGACGCTTGCGCCCACGGCGCAATCGGACTACCTCTCGGGCCTGCTGATCGGGCACGAGGTGGCCAGCTTGGCACGCGCACAGGATCAAACCCAGACAACACCACAAACGCTGGTGCTCTGCGGCGAGCCCGACCTGTGCCGCCGCTACGCCGTCGCGCTGCAGACCTACGGCTTTGCCACACCCACCATCGCCACGCAAGCCACGGCCACCGGGCTGTGGCAGATCGCGCTGGCGGCAGGGCTGGTCGTTGCGCCAGCACCCTCCTCCTCACACCCCTTCACCGCCGGGAGTCTGGCTGCATGAACCCCATCGACAAAGCCCTGTTCCACATCCTGCAGCGCTGCGGACTCATCGCCATCCTGCGCGGCGTGCAGCCGCACGAGGTGGTGGCCATCGGTCACGCGCTGTACGACGCGGGTTTTCGCATCATCGAAGTGCCACTCAACTCGCCCGAGCCGCAGGCCAGCATCCGCGCGCTGCGCGATGCACTGCCTGCCGACTGCCTGGTGGGTGCAGGCACCGTGCTCTCCATCGATGCCGTGGCCGATGTGGCCGCAGCCGGTGGGCAGATCATCGTCATGCCCCACAGCGACCCCGATGTAATCCGCGCCGCACGCGCCGCTGGCATGGCCTGCGCGCCCGGCGTGGCCACGCTGACCGAGGCCTATTCCGCGCTGGCCGCCGGGGCCAACATGCTCAAGCTCTTCCCCGCCGAGGCGCTGCCGCCCCATGTGCTCAAGGCCTGGCGCGCCGTCATCACGCCGCCCATGGCGCTGGTGCCCGTGGGCGGCATCTTGCCCGAGAGCATTGCGCCCTATGCCGCCGCTGGCGCCAGCGGCTTTGGCCTGGGCTCGGCCCTGTACCGACCCGGCGACCAGGCCCCCGAAGTCGCGCACAAGGCTGCAGCGTTTGCGCGGGCCTGGCAGGCATCCTTTGGCACAGCGCCCGCCACTGCCTGAACCGCCCCCTAAGCGTTCCAGACAACCCAGCACTTCTGAACCGACTGCCCATCCCCCATGAAGATCACCCGACTCACCACGTTCATCGTCCCGCCGCGCTGGTGCTTCCTCAAAATCGAAACGGACGAAGGCATCACCGGCTGGGGCGAGCCCGTGCTGGAAGGCCGCGCGCACACCGTGGCCGCCGCGGTCGATGAACTGGCCGACTACCTCGTTGGCAAAGACCCACGCCACATCGAAGACCATTGGACCGTGCTGTACCGGGGCGGCTTCTACCGGGGCGGCGGCGTGCACATGAGCGCGCTGGCCGGCATCGACCAGGCGCTGTGGGACATCAAGGGCAAGGCGCTGGGCGTGCCCATATCCGAGCTGCTGGGCGGCAATGTGCGCAGCCGCATCAAGGTCTACAGCTGGATCGGCGGCGACCGCCCCAGCGAGACCGCCGCCGCCGCCCAGGCCGCCGTGGCGCGCGGCTTCACGGCAGTCAAGATGAACGGCACCGAAGAGGTGCAGTATGTGGACAGCTACGACAAGGTGGAGCGCTGCCTGCAGAACGTGGCCGCCGTGCGCGAGGCCGTGGGGCCGAATGTGGGGATTGGCGTGGACTTTCACGGCCGCGTGCACCGGCCCATGGCCAAGGTGCTGGTCAAGGAACTGGAGCCCTACAAGCTCATGTTCATCGAAGAGCCTGTGCTGAGCGAACACGAAGAGGCGCTGAAGGAGATTGCCCGCATATCGTCCACCCCCATCGCCCTGGGCGAGCGCCTGTACTCGCGCTGGGACTTCAAGCGCGTGCTGCAAGGCGGCTATGCGGACATCATCCAGCCCGACCCCTCGCACGCAGGCGGCATCACCGAGACCCGCAAGATCGCCAGCATGGCCGAGGCCTACGACGTGGCCCTGGCCCTGCACTGCCCGCTGGGGCCCATTGCCCTGGCGGCCAACCTGCAGCTGGACGCCGTTTGCTACAACGCCTTCATCCAGGAGCAAAGCCTGGGCATCCACTACAACCAGGCCAACGACCTGATGGACTATGTGTCCAACCCCGAGGTGTTTGCATACCAGGATGGCATGGTGGCCATCCCCACCGGGCCGGGGTTGGGGATTGAGGTGAATGAGGACTATGTGCGCGAGCGGGCGCAGGAGGGACACCGGTGGAGGAATCCGGTGTGGCGGCACCGGGATGGGAGTTTTGCGGAATGGTGAGGGAGGTTGGGAGCCTTGTTAGCTGATTCAGCGGTAGTGGGCTGCTTTAGGCTGATCTGAGTCGCTCGCGGTCAGGGCCTGAGCGACAGATCTCGCCAAAACCGGTCACTGAGCGCTGCTATCAGAGTGTGCATGAATAACAAAAGCCCGCGCGAGGCGGCCATGCACTTCGCCGTCTGCGATCCGTTCAGATACGCAGATCAAGCGGCACACCCCTCAACTCTGCCGCGTGCTGGCGCACGGCCCCGACCTCCCTGGGGTCGAAGGCCGCGACCTGCCAAGTGGGCGACTTCTTTCAAGTCGCCCGCTAGTCCACGATCAGCTTGTTGTTGTTCAGCAGCTGCGTGATGATCTGCGCGTCAGTCGTTGCCCCCGAATACAGCGATTGCAGATCGACACCCACCAGGACGATGCGCTGGGTTTCGGCCGCAGTGCTGTACGCAGCACCCACCGCATGCGAGTCGCTGGCAAAGCCGCCCGTATGGCTGATGTGGATGAGCGTATCCCCTCCAGAGATCACGAAGTGCAGGTAGCTGGCCAGGTTGCCAGCACCGTTGGACGGTCCCACACGCTCACCTTGCAGAAGATCGCGGAGGTTCAACACATCGCCGCCCGCAAGGTTGGCCCCTGCCGCGGCAGTGGCAAAGTTCAAGATGGTGTCGATGGCCGGTGTAGCAGGTGCGCCTTGGTCCCCAAGATTCCAGATAAACACGTCCACGAAATTTTCGCCAACGTCGCCACCCTGCATGGTGTCGTTGCCGGAGCCACCAACCAGCACGTCTGCGCCACTGCCTCCGTTAAGAATGTCGACCCCTTCTTCACCATAGAGCATGTCGGAGCCACTGCTTGCCGATAGGTTGTCATCGCCTGCGCCTCCTCGGACGATGTTGTTGCCGCCGGATGCGTTGATCGTGTTATTGCCGCTACCGCCCTGAATGTGTTCATTGGCAGAACTTCCGGTGTAGTTGCCACTTTCCGTCGTGGTCACGTCCACAGTCGTGTAGGCAACCTTCAGGGTGACTGTGTTGGATACGCTGGCGGTAGCCCCGCCATTTGCTTCCTTTGAGGTGACCTGCACAGTCAGGATGCTGGCGAGGGTGGTGTAGCTGCCGGGCAGCGAGATTATCAGGTTGGGCAGATCTGCCTCAGTGAACTGCCATACGCCACCACCCAGGTTAGTACCTGCGTTGAAGGCAATGCCCGAGGGAACATTGCTCACTCTGATGGTCAGTGTTTCAGAGCCATCTGTGTCCACCAGCGCAGTGGTAATCGGGAACTTGGCGCTGACCCCTCCTGTGCCCTGCGCATTGACGACCAAGGCTTTCTGCAACACCACAGAAGGTGCCTGCGCGGAACCCACTGTGACATTGACCGTGGCGGTACTGGTGCCCCCATTGCCATCTTGGACGGTGTAGGTAAAGCTGGCGTTGCCCTCAAAGCCTGCTGAAGGCGTGAAGCTGACGTTACCTCCCACGATACTAACCGTGCCCTGTATGGCTGCCTGCACCGAATCGATGCTCAGCGTGTCCCCG
Source organism: Acidovorax sp. JMULE5 (assembly GCF_013376875.1). Classification (GTDB taxonomy): domain Bacteria; phylum Pseudomonadota; class Gammaproteobacteria; order Burkholderiales; family Burkholderiaceae_C; genus Acidovorax; species Acidovorax facilis. The sequence goes on along the minus strand of NZ_CP035951.1, from coordinate 608,511 downwards.
TCAGGGTCCGTGTCATTAGCGACTAGCGTGGATGCAGGAATGGTGATGGTCACATTCATGCCGGTCTTGACAGAATCGTTGTTTGCAACAGGTGGCCGATTGCCGACGGCGTTCACGGTCACCGTGACGGTGCCCGTGGCCGAGCCGCCCTTGCCATCGCTGATGGTGTAGGTGAACGTGTCATTGCCCACAAAGCCAGCGTTGGGTGTGTAGATGGGATTGTTGGAGACGGCATCTATCACCACAGAGCCATTTGCGCCCTGGGTCACACCTGTCACCAAGAGCGAATCACCGTCGGCGTCTGTGTCATTGCCAAGGACAGCAACGGTTACAGCGATGCCTTTATCGGTCGTCGTAGTGTCGTTGTTGGCCACGGGAGCATTGTTGACCGGCGGGGTGTTGACGGTGATGCTGAGCGTGCTGGATGCTCCCGTTTGCACTACGTACGTCCAGACCATCGGACTCGCACCGACAAAGGGCGATGCGGCTGTGAAGGTATAGGCACCATTACTCTGGACGGAAAGGGTGCCATACCCTGCTATGGGCACCGTGGCGCCAGCCGCATACGTCATGCCCTGGTACTTGAAGCTCGCCACGGTCAGCGGGCCATCGGCGTCCGAATCGTTGGTGAGCACGTTGCCAGAGGCCTGGGCACCGGCAATGACGGAAACCGAGTCCGCCTGCAGTTGACTGGGATGATTGCCCTGAGCTGCGGCAGCGGCATCAGCGCACAGTTGGGCGACATCCACCCAGCAGGCGGTGCCAGCGCCCAACGTGGTGCCCACCGCACACTGTGTGCCTGGCCGTGCTGGGGTCACCGGGAGCGGGGAAGGAACACCCAACGGAAAGCAGGTGCTCAATGCGGGCGCCGTGATGCTTGCGATGCGCAGGCTGGAAGCTGTCTGGTTGGTATGCACCACCGGCAAAAAACCCTGAGGACTACCGCCGGGGGTTGTGCCTGTCGTTTGCACAGGTATGGTCAGCGTTTGACCGCTGGCCTGGGTGAATGCCTGATGAAGCTCCTGCAACTGGGCTTGCACCTTGTCACCCCAAAACACCATCGCGCCCACCGCCAGCGCGACGAGGCCTGCGCCCACAGCACGCACTCGGTGGGGCGAAAAAAGACCCTTGCGCAACATCCAGGGAACGCATGCCACCATGGAAAGGGCCAAGAGCAGCAACGCACCTGGATGGTCCACGGGGATCGACGCTGGCGAAAAGGGGGCTGCGGTGATGGTCTGCGCCTGCGCCAGGGGAACCATCAGAAGCAGCGTACCGGAAGCGAGGACGCGGAAAATCGAAATTTCGTGGCAAGGCCGCTGGCGCAACATCGGTAATTCTTTCAAGAGGTGTTTGCGGGCAGATCAAGGGGTGATGCCGCCCAGATTGGACTGTACTAATTCACGATGAAGGATCTGCAGCGATAGCGGGCATTCCCACCCCAAGGCCAAACGACCAAAACCAGCCTGACTCAGCCAAAGCTTGTTGCAGTGACTTTCGCAAAGTCATCGGGCTATGTAGTCACGCACACCTCGTTTCCTCTGCGACTAATTTCAGGGCTTCTGCTGCACATCGCGCACAGTCAACAAGTTACTAACCAAGGGGAAAAATTGCCCGCTCCAGCATTGCATGCAGCAGCATATTGCACCCCGCGTCGATATGCTCGGGCTTGGCATCCCGATCTCGTTGTGGCAGATGCCGTCCTTGCAGGGGATGAAGATCATGCTGCTGCTACCCAAGCCGTCGGTCGGCCTGGCCCATCAGAGCCGGGCCGCGCATTGCATCGGGTTACTTCTTCTTTCCGATGTAGCGGAAGCCGTCCTTGCCATTGGCGCGGAACTCGTAATTTATGGTGTCGTTCTGGAACAGGCCGGATTCGCTGATCTGCATGAACACCGGCATTTCGGGATTAGGGTCAGCCACCGTTCCCATATTCACGGGCAGGGTAACGCTCGCCTTGGCGTTGACCTTCCAGCTTAGAAAGGCGTACACGTGCTGCACGTCCACGTTCACAAGAGGCAACCAGTGGCCACCTATGCTGGGGTGTTTAGCGCCGTAGTAGCCCGTGAGGGCGAACCTGACCTCGGTCAGGGTCATCGTGAACAAATTCTTGGACTTGATCGTCACCGCCTGCGAGGCACCGGACTTCGCCTGGTCGTAGTTATCCCAGTTGGAGTCGCCCGAGGCATATACGCTTGTGAAGGCCCCCGTGGCCACGGTCTCGGGGCGGTTGTTCTTGATGACATCCCAGACCAATTTCGCTACCTCGATGGCCACCTTGGCGTTCTTGAGAACCTTGGTCTGCGGTTGCAGATAAGCCTGCACAAAGGACGAAATATCCGTGGCAGCCTGGCCGTACTTTTCATACAGGCTGTTGAAATCGTCTTGGCGCGAAGCCATCAGGGTCAGAAACTGCTGCCAGGTGCTGCCATGCGCATTCAGCACATCCAGAAGCTGCCTGGGCGTGATCTGGGTATTGCTCAGAAACTGGCTCAGTTCGGCTTCGACCTTTCCGGTCTTGTCGAGCGTCGGATGGGCATCCAGCGTTTCGTAGAAATCGACGAACTCCGGCAGGCTCAGCCCGGAGTTGAGGTAATCCGTGTAAATGGCGGCCAGCGAAATATCCAGGTCATGCACCTCCTGCGCCAGCTTGCTGGCGTCCAGCGTGGCGTGGCGCTTGCTCAGCTCGGCCCACAGTTGGGGTACGAAGGCCTGGATCGCTGCCACGTCGGTCACGGCATCGGCTGCCTTCGTTTCGGCGTTGATGCGGCTGATCTCAATGGGGATGAGCCCCTCGCTGGCGAGGTCATCGCCGTTGGCGACCAGCTGCCCGCTGTTGCTGAGGCCGTAGACGCGATAGGTCGAGGTTTCTGTCAGGGTATCGTCCAGGCTCAATTCAGTGGTGAACTCGTCACCGGGGGCCAGCTTGTTCTCATTGTCGCCGTCATCGCTGCCGCCACAGGCGCTGAGCAAGGCAGCAGCCAAGGCTGCACACAATATGTTTTTCTTCATGAGAGCACTCGTTTTTGATGGTGAAGCAGGTATGTTCGAATGAATCTTGGCACTTGTCATTCCCTGGTTTCAGGTAATTTGAGGGTCATGGGGGCCTGAAGTGACGAACGATGCATACCAGGGTGCACTACCTCCTGCCCTGTGCCCTATCGCAGCCGCAAACCTAGTTTGACCTTGGTGGCCCTGATGTTGGCTAGTGGCGTGCCGCTGTCCAGTGACTGCGGTGGCTAGGAAAGCGCGGCGCGCGACCGGGGTAAATCAACTTGTGAATCAAGCGCAGTAGTGCCTTCATCCGCGTTGTCGAGTCGGCGCAAGCCATCCGTCACCTCATGGATCCTCACAGCCAAGCCCCAGCCGTTTGCGCGACACAAAAGCGCTGCCACCAGCTTGTCGGATGCCACCTCTGTGCGTGCGGGGCAATTGCATAGCCCAGTACGGCAGCACGAAGTAGCCACAGGGCGATGAGCAGGGTGTTGAAGAGTGCGATCCAGGTCTTGCGCAGCGACGACTCGGCGGAAAGCATCGCCAACCAACGCAGCCCGCTCAACATCCCCTTAACGCATGTTGATAGTGACGGCCAATTTGGCATCTTGCATTTTTCTCAGCAAGTTGGAGATCATGTCCATGGCCTCATTCCACCGTGAGATCAGAGCTTGTATCCTGAGCATGTCCATTTGCGAAGTCGATTGCATCGCGTCCAGCATCTCTTGGACCCGTTGGGCCATTACCGCGCCAAAGTTGGGTGTATCGCTGCTCACGCAGCGCAGGTCGGGGTGCTGCGCGCAGTAAGTCTTCCACTTTTGATCGTCATTACGGTTCTGACTCAAAGCCGAAAGCAGCTGCGCAGCCCGTTTCTGCGCCTCTTGCAACTCCTTTTGCTGAGAATGCAGCTGTGCTTCCATAGCAAACTTGCGATCCCGAGCAACCGCGAGTATCAGAGCTTGGGAGTCATTTTCGGCGAGCACCGCACTGACGCTGGGTTCAGGCAGCGCAGCGAGCGGGTTGCCCGCCTTGGTGGGTAGAGCGGCCAATGCCTTCCAGGTCGGCGGTCGCTGCACACGGCAATAGCTGAACAGCCTCGACTGCGATATCACCAGTATCTGCCCATCGGGGCACTTCGTTGGGGTGGACCGGAGCACACTGACCTTGTCCACGTCCGACAGCGCTTCGCGCAGATTCAGTTCGGCCAGTTCCTTGCCAGCAAGCTCAGGGATCGCGTCGAGCCGGTCGTAGAAGGCGAGGTATTCCTTCAGCTTCACCCCCGAGGCGGCCACGTCGTCCATCAGGTCAACGATGCGCGTGTCCAGGTCGTCGATTTCTGCCAGGATGGCTTGCGGATCGCGCGTGCCTTCGTGCTCGGCTGTGGAGTTCCACAGTTGCTGGTAGAACGCTTGCTGCTGCTGCTTCAAGGTGTCCGGATTGGCCACTGACGTAGAACTGCGACCGTCGCGCGTGACGGATTCAAGAACGGGGACGCGCACGCCTGCCAGCAATCCTGGCCGGTCGCTCTCTACCAGCACCCCTTCTGGCGTAACGCCATGCACCACATAGTGGCTGAGCTGACTGCCACTGGGCAGCAAGGGGGTTTCCATGGCAAAGCGCTCGCCAGGCTGAAGCTGGCTGAGGGGGGTGACGCCCCCTGGGTCCGTATCGCCGCCCCCACCACACGCCAGCAGCAGGCTGGCAGCTAGCCCTGCAGCGCTCAGTTTTATCCATGATTTCATCACTCGGGTCTCCCAATCCATACTCGGCGGCCGGATTAGACCCGCGGCAGCGCGGCAAGCATATCCCCGATTTCAGGTATTTTGAGGCTGACTGCCCACCCTGAGCGCTTGAGCTTGCGGATGCGCGCGACGGTCAGAAACACATACCATCACATCGCAGACCCCCTGAAAAGTGATTTGGGATATGTCTGTTGGGCTCGGACTTGAGTCCGCCCTTTTCATTCGAGGCAGGTGGCTATTTTTTCAATCGCAAAACCAGGCTCACCACCGTGCCCGCCGCACCCGATGTGACCTCCAGCGTGCCGCCCATGCGCTCGGCCCGCGCTGCCATGCTACGCATGCCTACGCTGACTCCGGCGTTTTGCACGGCTTGCACGTCAAACCCGACTCCGTCATCCTCAATGCGCAAGCACAGCACATCACGCTGCGGCTGCGTACATTGCACATGCACATGCCGTGCACGGCTGTGCTTGATGGTGTTCGACAACGCCTCCTCTACCAGCCGCGTCAGGCTCAGGCACTGCAGCGCGCTAGGGCGGCCCTGCCATTGCAACGGCATGTCCCAGTGCGACGCCACCTCCATTTCATCAAAGATGCCGGTAAACCGGTGGCGCAGCGGCGCGGCCCATTGCACCGGCGTATCGGGCACCTGTGCGCCGGCACTGGAGCCCTGGTCGATCACTTGGCGCAGGTCGTCGCGCAGCACCTTCAGTAACGAAAGTACGCGCTCATTGGGCAAGGGTTGGGGGAGCCACTCTGGCTCGCATGCGGCACGCACCCGACTCCGGCAGAGACGCTGCGAGTACGCGCGCTCATTGGGCAAGGGTTGGGGCGCCTGCTCCACCAGCGCCATGCTGCGCATCAGGCTGCCGCCCAGACCATCGTGCAGATCGTGTGCAAGCTGCATGCGCTCCTGCAATCTGGTGCGCTCCAGCGCATGCGCGTGCTCGCGCGCCAGGGCCTGCGCCAACTCGGCACGGGCTTCGGTAACGCCCTTCGTCAGTGCGCGGTTGAAGCGCTCCACGCTGCGCACCCGCTGCATGAGCTGCGCACCCAGCAGCAACATCACCAGCGAGATCACCAGCAAGCCGCTGAATGCTGCCCAGTTTCGCGCCACGTTCCAGCGGTCCACCCCAGGGATGAGTGTGGTCACTGTGAGCGCCGTGACCGCCAGCCAACACAGTGCCAGCAGCATGTGCAGGGGCTTTCGTCCCTCGGTCTGGGGGCGCCATGCGTGCCACTGGAACTGCAGGCAGTTGGCAATGAAAACCCACATGGACCCCTGCCACACCCTGCCAAACCAAGGCCCCGCGATATTGTCTGGTACCAGCACCGCCGTGCCTGCACCCACTGCTGCCAGTGCCCATAGCCCCTGCTCCACGCGGGGCAGCCTTTGCCCGCCGAAGCGCAGGGTGAAAAAGCAGGCTGAAAGCACATAACCCACCATGGCCACCATGCTGAAACGGCTGCGGGTGATGGCATCAGGCCAAGGCCACTGCGTGTATGCCAGATAGGTGGTCAGATATAAAAGCCACGTCAACGCCATCAGTCCGAACCAGCCGTAGGCTGCGCCGGCCGGGGTCTTGTGGCGCAGCGCCCAGACCACCAGGAACAGCGTGCCCGCCATGCCGCACAGCACCGCGTTGATCAGGTACAGCGTGCGCTGGCGCCACTGGGTGCGATAGTGCTGGGCGGCCACCGTGGACGGGTCGCCCAATCGCACCCCGCGCAGGCCTGGACCCAGTGCCACCGGCCCCACGGCACGCACCCACACGGTGTTCATTTCTGGCTGCAGGCCTGATTCGGGCAGCACCCACCACCGCGGCACGTTCCAGCTGCGCGACAACGGTTCCACCAGGAAGGCATCGCGCCACAGCAGATCGCCGTTGCTGTACACCTCGCCCGCCACGCTGATGCCGTCAATGCCCAGAGCAACGGGTTCGCCATTCTCACAGCCACGTTCCCAGTCGATGCGGTACCAGCCTGAGTCGCCGTGCGCGCGCCAACGGGTGGTCCATGTATCGGGCAAGGTCACGTTCACCCACCCGGTCAGAGGCCGGGCTCCATCCAGCGCCGGCGCCGCCTGCACCGACACAATGCGCGGCGCGCAGGCATCGGCCAGCACCCCACCCGGCAGCCAGAGCGCCAGCGCGGCCAGCCACATCAGCAGCCGCATCAGCCCAGCCACCCGCGCGAACGTGCCTCACGCACCGCGCCCGTGCGCGATGACACCGCCAATTTGCGATAGACGCGCTTGACGTGGCTTTCCACGGTGTAACGCGACAGGAACAGCTGCTCCGCAATCTCGCGGTTGGACAGGCCATCGGCCACCAGCCGCAAAATTTCGTTCTCGCGCTCGCTCAGGCAGTTCTCCGGTGGTGGCGGAGCGCCCGGCGGCGCCGCTGCCGGCGCGGGCAGCAACTCCAGGATGCGCCGGGCAATGAACGGGTCGATCGGTGCGCCGCCGCGCAGCACGCTGCGGATCGACAGCATCACCTCCATGTCGTCGCGCTCCTTGAGCACATACCCGGTGGCTCCCGCGCGCAGCGCGCCCAAAATCGCATCCTCCGAACTCCAGGCCGATACCACGAGGATGCCCACGCCGGGGTCATCGGCGCGTAACTCCACGATCAAGTCGCGGCCGTCTCCGTCGGGCAAATGCAAATCCACCAGCATCAGCGCTACGGGCTGCTGTGCCAGGCAGGTGCGCGCCTCCGCCAGCGTGGCGGCGAACAGCAGCGCGTCTGGCGGGTAGCCCAGCGCGCTCAGCACCCCGCGCAGGCGCTGCTGCAATAGCGGCTCATCTTCCACCACCAGCACAGGTGCGGGCAGGATGGGTTCGTTGGCGGGGGGAGACATGGTGAGGGCAACCAAAAAGAAACAAGCGCGATGGTAGGTCAGCGGGCCGCCCCCGCGTATCCCTGAGATTGGGTAATTTGCGTATACACCTCCAAATTACCCAATCTCAGGGATACCGCAGCCGGTCACAAGTCCCTACGATTCTTCGCCATGCACACCCATATCTTGAGGTGCTTTCTGGCCTCTGGCGCTTTACTGGAAAGCGCTGGCTGCTATCAAAAAAGGAATCTGCGTGGTGCTCTCCCCCATCGCTCCCCACCCCGCCCGCTGGCTTGCAGCCATGGCCCTGGCTGCTGCCCTCACTGCCTGCGGCGGCGGCAGTTCGCCCGACCCGCTGAACGAATACCGCACGCAGCCCGTGCAGTGGACCGAATGCGACCCCACCACTCTGAGCAGGCCCCTGGACGGCCTCGACATCGAGCCACCCGCTGGGCGGCTGCAGTGTGCCCAGGTACGCGCGCCGATGGACTGGAGCGAGCCCCAGCGTGGCGATGTCTCCCTGGCGGTGATGCGCATGGCGGCAGGCCGGCCCGGGGTGCGGCGCGGCGTGCTGTTCTTCAACCCCGGCGGGCCGGGGATCGACGGACTTTCCATGACGCTGAGGCTGTGGACTGCGTTCGCGGACAGCAATCCCGTCAATCCGCAGGGTGCACAGCAGTTGCGGCTGCTGGATGAATACGACATGGTGGGCTTCTCGCCGCGCGGCGTGGGGGCCAGCACGCGGCTGTCCTGCGCCACCAACGAACTGGAGCGCTTCATCGACTACAGCGCTGCAGGGTGGGACACGCCCGAGAACATCGCCAACGTGCACTACAACGGCCGCAAGCAGGCGGAAGCCTGCGCGCGCAACCCCGTCACGCCGTACATCAACACCGACGCCACCGCACGCGACATGGATCTGCTTCGTGGCCTGCTGGGCGACGAGAAGCTCAACTATTTGGGCTACTCCTACGGCACCTGGCTCGGCGCGTGGTACGCCAGCCTGTTCCCTGAAAAGGTGGGCCGCATGGTGCTGGACAGCGCGACGGACTTCAGCGCCTCCATGGAGCAAATGCTGCACGGGCAGCCGCCCGCGCGCCAGCGCCTGTTCGACGAGGTGCTGGCACCCTACGCCGCGCGCCACCCAGACGCCTTCCGCCTGGGAGCCACCGAGGCTGAGGTGCGCACAGTCATGCCCCGCCTCGCGTCCCGCGTGCAGGCTGTCTTGGGCGGACCCTTGAGTCGGCTGAGCTACAGCCGCGGCAGCGCTGTCGGATACCTGAGCCACATCGCGGCGGCCCAGGGGCTGGACTCAGCGCTGCTCAGCGTGCCGGATGCAGCGGATGCCGATGCGGTGCAGGACGCGCTGGCGCTGCACGCCTTCGCCCCCGGCAATGAGCCGCGCGACGTGCTACTGCGCGAGACGGCATGGAAACTCTATGACAACTACCGTAGCACCTGGCTGGAGCCTGAGGCGGAAAGCATCCGGCTCGACGACGCCACCGGCGTTGCGGTCCGCTGCAACGACACGCCCAGCACGACGGACCTGTCGGAGTGGATCGCCAAGGTGCGCCGCATCGCCCGGCAGGCGCCCATGCACTTCGGCGGGCTGCTGGCGCTGGATGCCTGCGCGTTCTGGGGCGGCCCCTCGGTGCGCAAGCCCGATCCGGCAGCCATGCAACAGCTCCCGGTGCTGTTCGTGCAATCGCAGTACGACGCGGCCACCAACACCGACGACGCCAACCGCTTCTTCGCCCAGTTGCCCGGTGCCCGCCGCGTGTACGTGGCGGGTGACTTTCAGCACGGCGTTTACCCCTACAGCGACGCCTGCGTCGACCCGAAGGTAACGGCCCACCTGCTGGGCGAAACGCCTGCGCAGCGCGAAACCACCTGCCAAGGCAAGCCGCTGGAGGGAGAAGAGCCAGCCGCAGACGCCGTGCCCGAAGCCAAGGCCAAGGCAACGGACAGCACACCCCCGGTTTACAAGAACCCTGAGAAGGCGCGCGCGCTCATCGACCAATTCAAGCGCGGCCTGGTACCGCACTGATTGATTGTTTGTATCTTTACAGCCTCGAGGAAAACCATGCACAACCTCTCACGCCGCCACATGCTTGGCACCGCCGCCGCCCTGCTCGCGGGAGGGCTTGCCGCCTGCGGCGGCAGTGGCCCCGACTCCAGCGCGCCGCTCAGCACCACGCTGCTCGTTTACCTGCTGGGCTCCGACCTGGAGAGTAAAGGAAACGCGGGCACCAGCAACCTGCTAGAGATGCTGGCCGCGAAGGGCTCGACGCACACCCGCATCGTCATCACCACGGGGGGGGGCGACAAGGTCGACCCGGCGGGCCTCGTCACCAGCTGGAAAACCGTCAAGCGCTTCGAACTGGTTGACGGCAAGCTCAAAGAGCTGTCTGACCTGGGCCCGCAGAACATGGTGTGGGGCAGCACGCTGCAAGACTTTGTGACCTGGGGCGTGCGCACCTACCCGGCCGACCGCACCATGCTGATACTGTGGAATCACGGCAGCGGCTACTTCGGCTTTGGCAGCGACGAAAACTTCCCTGACGGCGAGTCGATGATGCGAATGCACACCATGGCGGCGGCGCTGCAAGCCGCCAAGGTCGCCACGGGAGTCACCCTCGACTACATCGGCTTCGACGCCTGCCTGATGGCTACGCTGGAAATTGCCAAGACACTCCAGCCCTACGCCCGCTATCTGGGCGCATCGCAGGAGCTGGAACCCGGCTCGGGCTGGGACTGGACCACCGTGGCTGAGACCGCCTCCCGCCAGCCCGCTCTCAGCGTCCCGGAATTCGGCCAGGCGACAGCCAACGCCTTCTACGAAAAGCAGATGCGCAGCAGCCCGGGCGGCAGCCTGGTCTCGTCGTTGTCGGACAGGGTCACCTTCAGCATCATCGACCTGGAGCGTATCCCCGCCCTGCTGGAGCGGCTGGACCAATGGGCCAGCGCGGTACACGCCTACCACGACAGCGCCCCCAAGCTGGCAAAGGCAGGCAGCGCAGGCATCTTCTGGCCCCCCATGTTCCAGCCGCCCCGCCAGATGACCAAGGCAGCCAGAACGGCCCCGGTCGCCGCAGCCGCCGCGGTGGACGACACCGTCGAACGCTGGAAGCAGGTCGCCATGGCGCGCCTGAGCACCCTCGCTTTCGGCGAAAGTCCGTCCACGAAGGACGCCCTCGACCTGGTGGATCTGGGCCAGTTCGCCGCCCTGCTGCGCGACCAAGGCATTGCTGCCGACCCCCAGGCTGCTCTACAGCAGGCGCTGCAAGACGCCGTCCTCTTCAATATCACCGGACCCATGGCGCGCAGCGCCACCGGCTTGAGCATCTTCTTTCCCCTGGGCAAGCGCACCGCACAGCACCGAGCGTTGTACGACACGTTCGGCATGCCCGCCGGGTTCATGGGCCTGGTGGACCGCCACACCCAGCAAGCACAGCAAATGCCCTCGGTCATCTACGTGGAGCCCCTGCAAGCCACTGGCGAATTCATCACAGGCCAAATCGCCTCCCGGTACGGCGTGCAACTGGCCGACCTGATGCAGGTGCAGCCCGTAGGCGCCAACGTGGTCAAGGTGACCGGCACCACGCCCATCGTCTCGGGCGAGAGCGAGCTCGGCAAGGGCTATGGTACGGTCTATTACAGTACGGATGCATGGTTGCAGCTCGACGGCCAGCCCCTGCTGCTCTACACCCTGAGCCGGCAAACGGACGAAGACGGCGACCTTCAATCAGCGATGCTCGGCGCACCCGTGCGCCTGCAAAGCCGCACGGGCGACAGCGCTGCGCGTATCGTGCTGCTCCTGATCCAATGCGAGCCCGACCCGGACACGGAAGAGCTGAAGGGCACCATCATCGGCGCGCGCGATATCGACCTGGACGACCCCGACGAACAGCCCGATCGCGTGGACCACCACCTCTACGCAGGTGACACGGTGGAGCCCCTCCACCTCCTCTACGACGTGCAGACCCAGGAACCCGTGCAGGAGCCCGGCGGCGGCCTGGCCATCACCTTCGGCAAGCCCATCACCCTGGCACCGGACAGTGCCCTGCACCCCGAGCCGCTGGCCGCTGGCACGCACACGCTGATCCTGAGCGTGACCGACCTGGCCGACGGGGTGGGCTTCTCGCCGCCTCTGACCGTCACTATGTCGTAATTGATCGTACTGGCGAGTGCCGAGATTTTGAGAGTTATGCCGACTGGGAAACAGGAAGCTTTCGGGCTTCAATCCAGCCTGTTTAACCCATGCATGCAAGGAGTCCCGGGTAACCAGGGTGATCTCGAACTGCACTGGTCGATTGGTCTCGTCTTGCATGAGGACGGCTTGTTCAGCCGTAGCCCTCCGCAGCACCTATACGCTCGAATCCTTGGGCATTGGGTCAATAAACTAGGCCTCGACCGTTCCGAATACGGATCGCACTCAATGCGTAGAACCAAAGCCAGGCTGATCTACAAGCAAACTAAGAACCTGCGCACCTTCCAACTGCTCCTCGGATACTCCAAGCTGGGGTCGAGTTAAGGTACCTCGTCATCGAATGGAAGGATGCCCTTGAAATATCCCAGCAGACGGAGATTTAATCATTCGGGAAACCTGCAGTTGTGCCTCTCCGCTGTAGCGGCAGAGATTGACTGACTGCTAATGTTTAGGGTTGTGAGATACCTGCCCAGAACACCTCCGAGCGACGATCTCCCCCGGCCTGAGGGCAGGTGTCGCACAAGCCTCGGGGGAGGAAACCGCGAAGAACGCCAACGCAGGTGTTCAGGGCGCAAACGCTATGGGGATTTGGGCAACGGCTTGACGACCAAGACCCGCAGGCAAGTGGGGCTGGTGTGCCAATGTGTGTGGGTGGGGCCTGGTGCAACTGCGATGGCGCACCTTTCGCTGGGCGCGGCATACGTTCTGGACCGCCATTTGCAGCGCCGGGCACGCACCAATCCCGCCGACGGGCCCAAGCGCATCGACATCCAAGGCAAGTGGTGGTTTAGGGGACTGTTCATGATGGAGGTGGCGCCCGAATGGCCTGCCCGCGCATCCAACTGTGCAAGATGATCATCGGGTTTCCGCAGCGCCGACAGACAAAGATTGGTAGCGCTGCGCTGGAGTGCCCATCATCTTGCCCGTCGTTGCCCGGTGGGGCTGCGGCTTGGCCAGGAGCGACGTCCAGCAACTGGCGCGCCAGCGCAAGGCATTCCCTGCGGTTGCCATTGGCCAGCAAGCCATAGTGGCGGATGCGGTGGAAACCGCCAGGCAGCACATGCAGCAGGAATCTGCGCATGAACTCCTGGGGCGCCAGCGCCATGGTCTTGTGACGCGTGCTCCCCTTGGTCCGGTAGTCCTTCCATTTAAAACTTACCCCGCGCTCATCCATCGCAATGAGTCGGCTATTGGAGATAGCCACCCGGTGCGTATAGCGCGACAGGTAGGCCAGCACCGCCTGGGGGCCAGCGAACGGCCGCTTGGCGTAGACCACCCACTCGCATTGGCGCATCGGTGCCAGCCACTGGTTGAAGCAGGCACCATCAGCCAACGCCGCCAGTTCGCCAAAGAACCTCAACCGATCCGCATCGTGCAGGCGCAGCAGCTCTTCGATAAAGCGCCGCCGCATCAGCCTGGACAGCACGCGCACCGGCAGGAAGAACCCCACTCGGCAAGCCACCCAGGACTTGCCGTCAGGAGCCAGTCCACCGCCTGGCACGATGCCATGCACATGCGGGTGATGCGTCAGTGCAGAACCCCAGGTATGCAGCACCAGCGTGGCACCAATGCGCGCCCCCAGATGCTTGGGGTCTGCCGCGATGGTCTGCAATACCTCGGCGGCTACGTCAAACAGCAACCCATAGAGTTCGGCCTTGTTCTGGTACGCCAGATCGGCAATGGGCGCGGGCAGCGTGAAGACCACGTGGTAATACTCCACGGGCAACAGATCAGCCTGGCGGGCATCAAGCCAGCGCTTGGCTGCAGCGCTTTGGCACTTGGGGCAGTGGCGATTGCGGCAGCAGTTGTAGGAGACCAGCTCGGTGGCACAACCATCGCAGCGCAAGACATGTCCACCCAGTGCCGCTGTGCGGCACTGCTCGATGGCCGACATGACCTTGAGTTGAGACAGGCTCAAGTGGCCGCGCTGGCTGTCACGCCAAGCGCCGCCGTGCTGGTGGAAGATGTCGGCGACCTCCAGAGAGGGCCGCTGCACGCGCGCACCTTCAGGCCGGTGGCATGGGCTCCAGCGGGCCGATCACCTCGCGCAGCAGGTCAGTCGCTACGTGAGCGTAGATCGATGTGGTCTCCAGCTTCTTGTGCCCCAGCAGCACCTGGATCACGCGGATATCGACCTTGCGTTCCAGCAGATGCGTGGCAAAGCTGTGGCGCAGGGTGTGGGTTGTGACGCGCTTATTGATCCCAGCGGCCTGGGCCGCAGCATGAACGGCGCGGTTGAGCTGGCGAATCGAGAGGGGTTCCAAGGGCGTCATGCCCGGGAACAGCCAACCGCCGGGCAGCATCTTGCCCTGGGCATGGGCGCGATGCCACCAGGTGCGCAGGCGCTGCAGCAAGACAGGGCTGAGCATGGCGTAGCGGTCCTTGGCACCCTTGCCTTGCTCCACACGCAGCGTCATGCGCTGGCTGTCCACATCGGTGACCCTCAGGCGGACGACCTCGCTGGCGCGAAGACCTGCGCCATAGGCGTCCGACAGGGCCACTTGGTGCTTGATGTTGCGGGCCGCAGCCAGAAGGCGTGAAACCTCCTCGCAGCTCAGAACCACAGGCAAGGTGCGAGGCAGCTTCACGGGCTGCATCTTGGCCATCAGCTCGATGCGTCCGAGAGTGATGTCAAAGAAGAACTTCAGTCCGGTGAGCGTGGCGTTGAGCGTCACGGGGGATGAGCCCGTGTCCACCAGATGGAGCTGGAAATTGCGCAGGTCTTCCACTGTGACCGCGTCGGGCGAGCGCTTGAGATAGGCCGCCAGCTTGCGTACAGCACGGATGTAGGCTTGTTGCGTGCGAGGCTCCAGCTTGCGCATTCGCATGTCCTCAAGCATGCGTTGGCGCAGCGGCGAGATGGAGAGGGTCGAAGGGATCATGATCGTGCTCCTGTCGAAGAACGAGGCCGATTGCCTCGCTCGCCAACATAGACAAGGGCGCGATGTTTACTCTGTGTCAGGGCCTTCGCGGTGGGCTACCGCGCGAGCGGTTTAGTCCTCCGCTGCATTGCAGCCTCTCGCAGCAGCTTCGAATTTGCCCGCTGCATGGACGGCCGCATACCAACAACTTCCGATTGTTTGCCTCATACCCAGCAAGTGCATCCTCATGCAAGCCCCGGAAGACTCATTTCTTCCCTCTCGCAATGTCATAGCGAGAACGCTCCTATTTCAATAGCTACTAGCGCTTATCTGTAGAGCGGCAGGGGCCAATTTGACCCAAATTTCTCTGCTCCCCCTGTCCTCTCATCCAAAAAGCAGTACCCGCCAGACACTGTGATTAAAATCAGTGCTACGCCAGCCCACCCACCCCACCATGACGGTGCTGCCCTCCCCCACTTCGAACTCCCCGCCCGCCACCCCCATCACCCGCTTTCACCGCACGCGCCTGATGCAGATCTGGCGCTCGGCGGGGTGGCCGAGCAAGGACGGGTTGGAGATTGACCTGCTGTCAGCGGGCCTCATCCACCTGCACATTGCGCCCGATGGTTGTGAAACCCTGCGTCTCACCGACCAAGGCATCCGCACCCTGGCGCAAGCCCGCCAGCGCGGCGTGCGGGCGCTGAGCCTGCACGATCGGTTGGGACAGAAGTTTGCGGCGCAGTTGCTGGCGGCGGGCCGCATTGTGTGGGCGGAGTTGTCACTGCGCGCGGTGATCGACACCGTGCCGGTGGGGGATGTGGTGCCGCCTGCTGCCGCGCCCGATGCGCCCGCCAACACTGCGCCCGCCATGGCGCCGCTGTGGGCCGAAGATGACCACGCCCCGGCTGCCCGCGCCGCTGCCAATGTGTGGCGCATGGCCCGGCCCGATCTGTTCTCGGTGCGCAATACCTCTGTGCCCGCCTACCTGCAGCCCATGGTGCACGAGGTGAAGGCGAGCCGCGCCGACCTGCTGTCGGACCTGCGGCACGATGCCAAGCGGCAGGCCTATCAGTGGTTGTGCGAGGAGTGCTACTACGTCTTCCCGGCGGGCATAGCCGAGCCCGAAGAGATCCCCGAGCACTTCGGCATTTGGGTATTGCACGGCAGCGTGGATGACGGGCGCTTTGAGCTGCTGCGCCCCGCGCGGCACAACCGCTGCACCCTGCCCTTCTCTGTGTGGATGGCGCTGTGCAAGGCCACGCCGCTGCGCAGCGATGACGACATGGCTCAGACCCGTTTGGGCGAGCCTGCTCCTCCCGCCACTGACACCCCGACCACCCCGCCATGACCTATACCGTGGCGGTGCGCGAGCTGTGCGAGTTCACCGCCAAGCAAGGCGACCTGGACCTGCGCTTTACGCCCGCACCCACCGCGCTGGAGGGCATGGCGGGCCATGCGGTGGCAGCGTCGCGCCGGGGTGCAGGCTACCGCGCCGAGGTGGCACTGAGCGGCAGTTACCAAAGCCTGCGCGTGCGCGGCCGGGCCGATGGCTACGACCCCGCGCAGCAGCGCATCGACGAGGTCAAGACCTTCAAAGGGCGGCTGGACCGCCAACCCGCATCGCACCGCCACCTGCACTGGGCGCAGGCCAAGGTGTATGGCTGGCTGCTGTGCGAGCAGGAGCAGCTGGCGCACATCGACGTGGCGCTGGTGTATCTGGACGTGGGCACGCAGCAGGAGACGGTGTTCACCGAACACTGCAGCGCCGACGACCTGCGCCAGCACTTCGAGGCCCAGTGCCAGCGCTTCATTGCCTGGGCCGAACAGCAGGTGGCCCACCGTGCCGCACGCGATGCGGCACTGACCACCTTGGCGTTTCCCTTTGGCGACTTTCGCACCGGCCAGCGCCCGCTGGCCGAGGCCGTTTACAAGGCGGCAGTGGCGGGCCGCTGCCTGCTGGCCCAGGCGCCCACGGGCATTGGCAAGACCATGGGCACGCTGTTCCCGCTGCTCAAGGCAGCGCCAGCGCAGCACATCGACAAGGTGTTCTTTCTGGCCGCCAAAACCTCGGGGCGGCAGATGGCGCTGGATGCGCTGGCGCGCCTGGCCGACAGCGCACCGGCGCTGCCCCTGCGCGTGCTGGAGCTGGTGGCGCGCGACAAGGCCTGTGAACACCCGGACAAGGCCTGCCACGGCGAATCCTGCCCGCTGGCCCGGGGCTTTTACGACCGGCTGCCTGCTGCACGCGCCGCTGCGGTGGCCACCACCATCGAAGGAAAAACCGTCACCGCTTTGCAACAAGCCCGCGTGCGTGAGGTAGCCCTGCAGCACGATGTCTGCCCCTACTACCTGAGCCAGGAACTGGCCCGCTGGGCTGATGTGGTGGTGGGCGACTACAACTATTACTTTGACCTGGGCGGCCTGCTGCACGGCCTGGCCCAGGCCAACCAGTGGCGCACGGCGCTGCTGGTGGACGAGGCGCACAACCTGGTGGAGCGCGGCCGCAAGATGTTCGCGGCCGAGCTGCACCCCGCCGCCTTGGCCCAGGCCCGCAGCAGCCACACCGCTGCGCAGCATGCGCCGGTGAAGAAGGCGCTGGACAAGGTGCGCCGCGCCTGGGTGGCGCTGGACAAGGCGCACCCGGTGCCTTACACGGTGCTCGAAACCTTCCCCGACAAGCTGCTGGCCGCGCTGCAGCAGTGCACCACCACCCTCACTGAACACTTCACCGACCACCCCACGGAGCCAGACGGCGCGCTGCAGACCTTCTATTTCGACGCCCTGCACCTGCAGCGCATGGCCGACCTGCTCGATGCACATTCGATGGTGGACATCACCCAGGCTTCTGCCGCGCACCACCAGCGGTCCTCCAAACCCGGCGATTCCGTGGTTTGCATCCGCAACGTGGTGCCCGCGCCCTTCTTGCAACCCCGCCTCGCAGCGGCACACACCAGCACCTTGTTCTCGGCCACGCTGCAGCCTGCGCGCTACTACGCCGACCTGCTGGGCCTACCTGAGGACCATGTGTGGGTGGATGTGGAATCGCCCTTTGCGGCACACCAGCTGCAGGTGCAGGTGGCGCGCCACATCTCCACGCGCTACCCGCACCGCGCGGCATCGCTGGCGCCGATTGCGGCGCTGATGGCGCAGCAGTTCCGTGCGCGGCCCGGCAACTACCTGGCGTTTTTCAGCAGCTATGACTATCTGCAGCAAGCCGGCGCGCTGTTTGCGCAGCAGCACCCCGATGTGCCGCACTGGTGCCAGTCGCGCCGCATGCTCGAAGGCGAGCAGCGCGAGTTTCTGGCTCGCTTTACCGACACCAGCCAGGGCATTGCCTTTGCCGTGCTGGGCGGCGCGTTTGCCGAGGGCATCGACCTGCCCGGCCAGCGGCTGATAGGCGCATTCGTCGCCACGCTGGGCCTGCCGCAGGTCAACCCTGTCAACGAGCAGATCCGCGAGCGCATGCAGGCGCTGTTTGGCGCGGGCTATGACTACACCTACCTCTACCCCGGCCTGCAAAAGGTGGTGCAGGCCGCTGGTCGCGTGATCCGCACGCCCAGCGACGAAGGCGTGGTGCACCTGATGGACGAGCGCTTTGCACAGGCACAGGTGCGCAGCCTGCTGCCCGCGTGGTGGCAAACGCGCTAAGGTGCGGGGCACAGCCACCTTCCCCCCCGCCAACCGCCCATGCTGACCGACGACGAGCGCTCCGCCTTCCTGCAATCCATCGCCCGCGTGCGGCAGCGGGCAGCGCAGGTGCTGCGGCAGTCACAAGGCGCGGATGACACCGTGGCCTTCATCGCGCAACTGCACCGGGGGCTGGACACTGTGGCCGAACAGGCCCGCGCCACCGGCCCCCAGCCCGCCTGCCAGGCCGGTTGCGCCCACTGCTGCCACCTGCGGGTCGAAGCGACCGAGCCCGAGGTCTTCCACATCGCCCAGTACCTGCGTGCCCAGCCCGCAGAGGCATTGGCCGATGCCCTCAGCGCTCTGCAGCGGCATGTGGCCACCGCAGCGCTCAACCCCACCAACCCCGCACGCCAGGCCTGCAGCTTTCTCGTGGATGACCGCTGCAGCATCTACCCCGTGCGCCCCGCCGCCTGCCGCAAGGCACACTCGCTGTCGGCCCCCCTCTGCGCAGAACAATCCGCCACCATCCCGCAAAACCTGCGCCTGCTGGTCGATGCCGAAGCCCTGATGGCGGGCACCGCCCTGGCCTACCGCGACCATCACCTGCCCGCCAGCGCCCACGAGCTGAACGCCGCCGTGCTGGCCGCCCTGAAAGCCCCCACCGCCCAGGCGCGCTGGTACCAGGGCGATGCAGCCGCTTTGATGCCGACGGATGCGCAGAATTGATTGGCGAGTTGACTTCCATCAAGCCCCACCCTGCGCAGCGGCACACAATGCCCCACCGTCGATAGAGGAGGCTGGGAGCTTTCCCCCTTCACATCGCCTGCCTTCCACCCCACCGCCCCACCGCCCCATCGCCCCATCGCCTTGATGACCATGCCCTCGCCCCTGCGCTCTACTCTCCTTCTGATGGCCGCTACGCTGACTCTGCCCCTGCTGGGCTGCAAAAGGCCCGAAGCCAGCGGCCCCGCGCAGACAGGTTTTGACGCGCTGGCGGCAGCGTGCACCCAGGCCCTTGCTGCGCGCGAGCCCCATGTGCGCCCCGGGGGCAGCGGCGAATGGATCAAGACCGGATACAGCCCCGCCCTGGTACAGCCCGAGGTCACCCGCACCGAATCAGCGGTGACCCCCTACGTGGGCAAGATCGTCATCAAAGACAACGAGGCGCAGGCCACCGCCACCACCGAAGCCGCCGCCCAGGCCATCACGCTGACCCCGGCGCACTTGCTCTCCAACCGCACCCACACCTTCATCTACAGCTTTGACGGCAAACAATGGCGCTGGCAGAACGGCCAGCGGCTGACCAAGATACCGGGGCAAAACGACCGGCTGGACGCCCTGACGCTGGCGGATGTGGATGCGGCGGGGCCGAAAGGGTTCGCGGGGTGTTTGCCGCGTTGAGCCGCTAAAACGCTCTCTTTTTGATAGCTTTTTTCGCTTGATTGCCTAGCGCTGCAGGCCTTTTTTTGATGAAATTTTGCATCGACACACACCAGAGCCGCCGCCAGCAATCTGGCGTCACACACAAGCCCTGGTGGGCAGTCGCGCGGCCCAGAAAGCTGTCAGATCATTCAAGATCTGCGTCCATGCGGGTAATCAAACCCTTGGCATCCACGGTGATATCGAGCGTGCCAATCTCTTGGCCGAAATCCCCCGTGAAATCGACCCTCACCACCGCCCGCCGGCGACCAAGCCGCTTCATCGAAAGGAACCGGGTCACCGTGTGATAGCCAACGAAATACTGTTCGATGTAACGGCGTATTCCGGCATGGCCATCAAAGCGGTGGCCGGTGGATGGGTCGTCGATCACCGCATCGTGCACGAACAGGCTTAACGCGCGCTCCACATCAAAAGCGTTGGTGGCCGTGATCAAGACATCGGCCACCTGGCGAAGGTGTTCATGGGTTGGGCCCATCGCACCACGGCCCCTGTTTTCCATGCTGTCCATACCGGCTGACGAACTGGCGCTTTCAGCACGAAGTTTGCTCATGCCAGCACGCTCACCACCACCTTGCCACGGGCGCGGCCGCCCGATATCAGAGCGTGCGCCTCTTCGGCCGTGTCGAGCGTGAAGGTAGTGGAATCGAGCAAGGGCTTCAACTGTCCAGCTTCCGCCAGCGCGGTGGCCTGTTCCATGATCTCGCCATGGTGCTCGCGGAACTGCCCCGTGAGGATGGGCAGCAGCGTGAACACCCCCGAGAAGGTGGCACCCCGGAACGACAGAGGCCCCAGCTTGTGGGTGCCCCAGCCCAAAGAGGTCACCACATGGCCGGAGTAACGGCGAACGGCCAGGAAGGACGCGTCCAGCACGGGGCCCCCGACCGTGTCGTACACGATGTCGAAGCCCTTGCCCTCCGTAAACGCGTTGACATACGCCTCTACCGAGGTCGTTTCGTAGTCAATCGGCGTGGCGCCGATGGACCGTATGTAACCGGCCTGCGCCGCCGTACCCGTGGCAAACACATCGGCACCACGCGCGCGGGCCAGCTGCACCGCCACATGGCCCACACCCCCGGCGCCGCCGTGCACCAGCACCTTGTGTCCACCGCCCACCTTGGCGCGGTCCACCAAGCCCTCCCAGGCGGTGATGAAAACCAGCGGCAGGGCTGCTGCCTCGCGCATCGTCACATTGGCGGGCTTGCGTGCAATCAGTCTGGCATCGACGGCGGCATACTGCGCCAGGCTACCTTGCAAACCGCCAATGCCGCCCGTGAAGCCGTACACCTCGTCACCCACTTGGAAGCGTGAAACGCCACGCCCAACCTCCTCGATCACTCCGGCAAGGTCCATGCCCAGAATGGCAGGAAGAGGTTGCCGGGCATGCTCGGCCGCGCCCGCATGGATCTTGGTGTCCAGCGGGTTCACGCCGCTGGCATGGATACGCACCAGCACTTGGCCCGCATCGGGCTGCGGCCGGGGCAACCAGGTGGGGGTCAGTGCACCATGATGGGATGCGAGTACCAGCGCCTGCATGGTGGGGGTGGGAGAGGTTGACATGGTGTTTACCTTCTTTGCAATGAACAGTGCCACCAGTGTCTGCCGTTCGCTTTTGAATGAAAATCCACAAGATTGAAACTCGTTCATTCACTTTTGCATGATGCAGCCGATGAATTGGGATGACGTGCAGGTGTTCTTGGCCATTGCCCGGCACGGCACGCTGGGTGCGGCAGGCCGCGCGCTTAAACGAAGCCAGCCCACCATGGGCCGCAGGTTGAAGGCGTTGGAGCTTTCTCTGGGCCACACCCTGTTCCAGCGAACCTCCGAGGGCTTCGTGTTGACCGACGAGGGGGCCGCCGTGCGGAGCCATGCCGATGGTATGGAGGCGCAGGCACTGTCGTTCTCCAGGCAACTGGATGGCGCAGATCAACAGCTGGAAGGCAGCCTGCGGTTATCGACCTCCGACTGGTTTGGTCTGCACGTGCTGGCGCCCCTTTGCGCAGCGTTTACCAACCACCACCCTCGGGTCACCATCGAACTCCTGACCGATGCGCGCCTGTTCAGTCTGGCACGCCGCGAGGCAGACCTGGTGGCGCGGATTGTTCCTTTTGACGAACCCGACGTCATACAGCGGCGGCTGATGCATGTGCCCTACGCGCTGTACACCCAGCGCGGCGCAGATGTACACCAAGACGGGGCCAACGTTCGCCTCATCACGATGGACCTGGGCTTCAGCGAAATGCCGGACGCAGCGTGGCTGCGCGAGGCCTTTCCCTCTGCGCGCATCACGTTTCGCAGCAACAACCGGCACGTGCAGGCGGTGGCCTGTGCATCGGGCGCGGGCCTGGCCGTGTTGCCGTGCCCGTTGGGTGATTCACACCCCGGGTTGCAAAGGCTGGAAGGCGCCAAGGCTCCGCCAGGGCGCGACGTTTGGCTGGGTTATCACCGGGATTTGCGCAGGCTGCCACGGCTGCGTGCTCTGGTGGATTTGTTCATGGAGCGGCTCAACCCCAGCCGCCCCGATGAGACGGAAAACCATTGATGCAGAAGCGCCACGCCAACATACCCGGAATGTGACGCAGCCCGTGCAAGGGCTGCGCTGCCTCGTTCAGCGCACCAGTGCCGCTTTGGCCGCGCCAGGGCCACCGTTATGGCGCTTTGCCAGTGCAATCAGGATGTGGATACCGACCGCCAGTGCCACCAGCAGCACGGCACCCAGGCCCCACAGCACCCAGGCCAGGAAGGTGACGCCCCCTGCAAGAGCAGGCACGGCCTCCAGCACAGCTTGCACCATGGGGCCCACAGATGATACGAAGGCCTCCCACTGGCCCATCAACTCTGGGGGCATCCAGGCCTTGAGCCAGCCTGGCACCAGGATGGCGTTTGCCACCGCGCTGCCGCTGGCCAATGCGCCCGCGCTGGACACCACCCAGACCGTGACCGCATGCATTCCCCAGCATGCCAGAGACAACAGGGCCAAAAGCGCCAATGAAAGAAACCAGTTGAGTGCGTAGAACATGTGAAAGCTTCCTATATTTTCAAATTGGCAAGCGGCGAGTATGGGCAAACCCGCGCGGCATAGACACCAGCCCCAGCCGCACCTAGCATTCGGTTTTCTCGAACCTGAGCCCGCCCATGCTGAACTACCGCCACCTGTACTACTTCTGGATGGTTGCCAAGGAAGGTGGCTTTGCCCGTGCGGCAGACCGGCTGAACATGGCTGTGCAAACCATCAGCGCACAGGTGCGCGATCTGGAAAAAGCGCTGGGCCACCAGCTTCTCAAGCCTTCGGGGCGCGGTGTGGCGCTGACCGAAGCCGGGCAAGCCGCATTCACACGGGCTGAAGAGATTTTTCAACTGGGCCAGCACATCGAAGAAGAGGTGCGCGAAGCCGCAACCGCCCGTGTGGCGCGGTTGTCGGTGGGTCTGTCTGACGGCATCTCCAAACTGGCGGCGCATGCACTGCTGGAGCCCGTTCTGGCCACGCCCCATTTACGGCTGGTGTGCCACGAGGGCGAGTCCGACGAGTTGCTATCCGAGCTGGCACTGCACCAGCTGGACGTGGTTTTTGCCGGGCAAGCCGCGCCGCGCAACCCCCACCAGTGCTTGACAAGTCAACGCATTGCCCGCTCGGCCCTGCAGTGGTATGGCCCGGCGTCGCTGGTAAAAAAGCAGGTGCGTGACCGGTTTCCCCAGTCGTTGCAAGACTTTCCCGTGCTGCTGCCTACGCACCATGCGCCGCTACGGGCCACTCTGGATGCCTGGTTTCGGGACGTCGGAGTGCAACCACGTGTGGTGGGTGAGTTTGAAGACAGCGCCTTGTTGGCCGTGTTTGCGGCCCGGGGGCTTGGGGTGTTTCCAGTCAGCCGTCTGGGTGCGCAAGATGTGGGGCTGGTGCGTGGGCTGCGCCTGCTGGGTGAATGCCCCCAGCTTTTTGAGGAGGTCCACGCTATCTGGTCGCGCCGGGGGCAGCACCACCCGCTGGTGCGGCAGTTGGTGGATGCTTCCGCAGGGCTGGGTACAGCCTAGCGGGCTTCCAACACAACCACCATCCCCCTTGTTTATGGTTGCACTTGCAGTTACAGCTGCATCAGGCAGCCTGCGCCAGCTCGTAGTGGCCGATCCCGGAGGGCATTAGGCCCATTTGCCAATACTGGCCTGCTGCATTCATCAGCCACCACTCACTCGGCGCCAGGTGACTGTCTGCCATGGCTGCGGTGTACGCGAACTCCAGGGTCTTGCGCCGCAGCTCAGGGTCTGTCACTTCAGCGAACAGCAAGGTCAGCGTGGGGCCATCAATGCTGGCGGTCAAAACCCGCTGTTCATGCATGCCCATCCACAGGTCTTCGCACAGGCCATGCAGCACCTTGCCAAAGCCGCCTTGCGGCAGACTCAGTTCCTGCTCCATATAAAGCCCATGCAAGGCATCCAGCTCGGACCGGCTCACATGGCCATCCGATATCAACAGCAAGGCGACGATTCGGGCCACAGCTTCGGGGCTATTGCGGGGATAGCTACGCATCTCTGATCTCCTTGAAATGGGGTAAGTGCAATGACAAAGGTGACAAGCAAGCAATGGTTGACCCAGCGCGCCCTAGCGGCGATAGCGTGAACGCGGCTGCCAGCCGTCACGGTACTGGGCTTGCACCCGCAGCGGCACCTTGACCGGAACGCGCCGCAGCACAGGTGCCCGAGCCACGGCGACACGGGAGAGCCAGCGCACAAGGCGATGACGCAGGGAGGCAATAAGTGAAGAGATTCCAGACCAGGGTTTCACGGACGGCTCCTTTGAGGCGGAAAGTTGCGAACAGGAAGAAGCCTTGAATGTGTGGCCACCGCCCGCTTACAAGAAGCAGGTTTTCTCTGATGTAGACATCCAAAAAGTCGAAGTGACTCATCCGCAGCGAAATCGCCGCCAATGCACAGGATTTTCAGAAATGCAACGAAGAAATTTCCTGCTGGTTTACCGCCAAGCTGCGGGCTACGGTGTCACCCTCAACTCAGGAGATCGCAAATGCAGATTCTTTTCAGAACACGCCACCCCGAAGCCGCACTTATGCGCGATGCCGTGGAGCGTCGCGTGCGTTTCGCCTTTCGGCGGCTGAACGCCCTGGTGCCGCGTGCAGAGATCAAGCTGGAGGACATCAACGGCCCCCGGGGCGGCCCTGACAAGCGCTGCCAGATAGCCCTGCGCACCGACGGTGCAGGCGCTGTGGTCGTGTCTTCTGTAGCCAAGGACTGGCGCTGCGCGCTGGACGAAGCCCTGGCAAGCGCCGCCCGCCACCTTCTGCGTACCTGGCGCCGCAGCACAGCGCAGCGCAAACAGCTCCGCCGCGACGGGAGGGCAAGCTCTGAACCCCACGGCACCGGCGAATACCCTGCATAGGGGCCCAAGCGCAGCCGCTCAACCCGCCAACCGCTGCACAGGGTCCGTTCCCCTAGCAAGCGATGGCAAGGTCACTCGCATCAACTGTCATGTTGGGTGACATGCCCCATAGCCCGGGCGACGTACTCCTCCTTCTCGCCCACCGGGGCAAAGTAGTGGATGACTTCGCGGGCGGCCTCGGGCCCTGCCAGCCGCGCAATCAGCCAGGCGGCCAGGTACTGCGCCGACAGACAACCGCCCGCCGTGGCCACATTGCCCCGAGCCACAAAGGGCTGGTTCAGCACAGTGATGCCAGCCTCCTGGACCCAGGGTTTCGTGGTCAGGTCGGTGCAGGCCGGCACGCCGTCGAGCAGCCCCAACTTGGCCAGGATCAAAGCCCCCGAACACTGGGCGCCCAGCAACTGGCGCGCCGGATCGAAGGCGAGCTGCGCCATCAGCGCGGCATCCTGCACCACCTCGCGGGTCTTCACGCCGCTGCCCACCAGCACGGCATCGGCCGACCGCGCATAGGGCAGCAGCGACTGGGCCTGCACCGTCACGCCGTTCATGGAACGCACCTGGTCTGTAGGGCAGCACAGCGACACCTCCCACCCCGGTTTCTTCACCCGGTTGAGCAGGCCCAGGGCAATCAGGGAGTCGAGTTCGTTGAAACCGTCGAAGGTCAGGATGGCGATGCGCATGGCGGTGGAGTCCTGTTCAGTAGAGGAAAGGAGAGTGAATGAAGCATGAAATGGCCAAGCGCATCCTATCGACGGAATTCAATACAATCAAAAAATTGTCATAGATACGTTTCAACGCAGGGACACAACACCATGGGCCAGGTTCGGTACAAACAAGTGGTGGACGCACTGGCGTCGGACATCCGCGCGGGGCAGCTGCGGCCGGGCACACGCCTGCCCACCCACCGTGCGCTAGCACAGCGGCATGGCCTGGCGCTGGCCACGGCCAGCCGCGTGTATGCCGAGCTGGAGGCCATCGGCCTGGTGGTGGGGGAAACCGGGCGCGGCACCTTTGTGCGCGACCCCGCCTCCCCGCGCGGTGCCGACGCCGACCTCACCACGCCCGCGCCCAGCGCCACAGACCTCTCGTTCAACAACCCCAGCGTGCCGGGCCAGGCCGACCTGCTGCGGGATGCCCTTCGCAAGCTGGCCGCCTCCGGCGACCTGGAATCGCTGCTGCACTACCACCCCTACGGCGGCCGGCCGCATGAACGCGCCATCGTGGCCGGGCACCTGAAGACGCGCCAGCTGCAAGTGACGGGCGAGCAGGTGCTCATCGTCAACGGCGCGCAGCACGGCATGGCTGTTGCGGCCATGGGCCTGCTCAACCCCGGCGACGTGGTGGCGGTAGACGCCCTCACCTACCCCGGCTTTCGGGTTTTGGCCGAACGCCTGCGGCTGGACCTGACCCCGGTGCCCGTGGGCCCCGCTGGCACCGACCTGGACGCCTTGCAGCGCCTGTGCGACACCCGGCCCGTGCGCGCCATCTACACCATGCCCACCCTGCACAACCCGCTGGGCTGCGTGATGGGCGCCCGCGCCCGCAAGCGCCTGGTGGGCATTGCGCGCGCACACGACCTGCTGGTGATCGAAGACGCACCCTATGCCTACCTCGCGCCCGAGGCGCCGCCCCCCATCGCGGCGCTGGCACCCGAGCGCACGGTGTACCTCTCCAGCCTGTCCAAGAACGTGGCCACGGGCTTGCGGTTTGGCTTTGTGGCCACATCGCGCGAACTGATCGGCCCCATCGAGCGCGCCGTGCGTGCCACCGCCTGGAACACCGCCGGGGTCGTCACTGCCATCGCCTGCGGCTGGATCGAAGACGGCACCGTGGCCCGGCTGGAGGCCGACAAACGCGCAGACACCGCGCAGCGCCAGGCCATTGCCACCCGAGCGCTGGCGGGGTTGAAATTGGTACGGCACCCGAACTCCTACTTCATCTGGCTGCCGCTGGGCGACGACCAGCGGGCCGACCGCATCGCCGCCACCCTGGCGGAACGCGGGGTGTCGGTGTCGACCGCCGAAGGGTTTGCCACCACCACCCATGTGCCCCACGCGCTGCGCATCGCGCTGGGGTCGGTGGCGCTTGAAGACCTGGCCCGGGCGCTGGCCGTGGTCAAGGATGTGGTGGTGCAGGACTGTTCGTGAACAGGCGCAAGGAGTCCGGTAGCGCGGCCGGGTTGGGATAACTCGGCAAACGCGGCGAACCCGCCTTGACGCGGCGCACCGGCAGATCGGTGGCCAGGCGCTTTACCGCCGAGCCACGTGACGCCGGTTGAAAGTCGTTCGGCGCCACCAGCACATCCGCGAGCGCATCGCGCACGACGCGTTGCGCCACGCTCTCGAACAGCAGGTCCGAGAGCCTGGACGCCGGGTGCTTGCCCACCACGATGAGGTCCGCTGCCGTGTTCTGCTGTTGCACCACTACCTGCCGGGCTGGATCGCCCCGGCCGATGGAAGCCGAGAGCCGGTTGCGCCGCGCGTCGTACGAATCTGTCAGTGTGAACATCCGGTCTTGCGCATGGCGGCGGCACTCCTCCCGGTAGATCTGAATGGCGCGTTCAGACACTTCGGCGTACCGCAGCTTGCCCTCATTGGCGGTGCTGATCGCATGAAACAGCTCAACCCGCGCGGTGGGATGCAGCGCAAAAGCCAGCTCGACCAGGCGGTGCGACACCCGCGAGAAGTCCACCGCCACCATCAAAGTCTGGTAAGGCTGGTCGGCAGGATTGCGCACCACGATCACAGGGCGCTGGCAGGCACGCAGCATCTGGATGGCGGGATGCGCGCTGAACCAGGCGCGCAGGCCACGCAACGGCGCCGTGCCCCACACCACCAGGTCGGCGACCGCCGCCTCGCGCGCCACATCCGCAGCGGTGAAGTCGATGCGCGTTGCCGCGTGAACATGGATGTTGTGGCGCTGCCTGAGTTGCAGCGCGTGGTGCGACAGGCGCACGCCCGCGTCCGGCGGGGGTGCCTCAGCGGGTGGGGCCAGATAGACGAGCCTCAGAGTTGCACGGTGCTCAGCGCACAGCAGCGCAGCGCGCGCGATGGCATGGCCTCCCTGCAGAGAGAAATCAGTGATGGCGAGGATGGAGCGAGGGGTCATGGTTGAACGTCCTTCTGTTTTGCACAGCGCGCACCTATCCCGAAGCGCCAATGCGAGATGGCGCCGGGCTGGCGGCGGTGATGCGGGTGAGCGCGGCCCCTGGCGGGCCGCAGACGGGTTGCTTCGGGGCTAACGACTACGTAACGTAGTCGCCCGTGGCCTCAGGCTGGAACTGAATGCCTTCGACAACGGCCGCGCACTCTTCGCCATGCGGCGTGTGCCACTTGGCAACATCCCCCACCTTCAGGCCCAGCAGGCTGATGCCCACGGGCGACAGCACCGAAATGAAACCCGCAGCCGGTTCTGCGTCTTGCGGGTAGCAGATGGTGAGCACCTGGCGCCGGTGGGTGTGCACGTCCACCAGTTCCACGCGGGAATACATGGTGACCACGTTGGCCGACACGGCGCGCGAGTTGGTGATGTCTGCGTTGGCAAGCAGATCTTCAAGAACAGCGGGGAGCTGGTGGCCCACCAGCTTGCTCAGGCGCGAATAGTCCAGGTCGGTGAGCGTGCGCTCGCCGTGAACGACAACAACAGCTTCATGCATGAAAGCACTCCATCAAATGCGGCTGTCGCCCCGTGAGAACAAGACGGCCGCTACCGCGCTAGGTGGTGCCC
This sequence comes from Acidovorax sp. JMULE5, assembly GCF_013376875.1. Classification (GTDB taxonomy): domain Bacteria; phylum Pseudomonadota; class Gammaproteobacteria; order Burkholderiales; family Burkholderiaceae_C; genus Acidovorax; species Acidovorax facilis. The sequence goes on along the minus strand of NZ_CP035951.1, from coordinate 579,687 downwards.
GGCGGTGGATGGTTGCGCTGAAAAAAGTGATGTGAGAGGGGGTGCCGCCGGGCTTAGGAATGTGCTGGCGTCAGCTGACGACGCGCATTCTTCTTTGCCGCCGCTCGCGCGACAGCCGCTGCGTGGAGCAGCGCAGCCAAGGCGGCAAAAGTGCAAAGAAGGAGGGTTGTCATGCGGCTGAGTCTAAGCCGCGTAGGCGGTTTTGGGCTGAATGGCCCCAGGGTTCTTGCCAGATAGCAGGCGCAGAATACTCATTTTTTGATAGCTGCTAGCGATTACCCATCAAGCGCTGGGGCTCTATTCGAACCATATCTCCAACGGGTGTGTCGTGTCACGGAGGGCATCGTGCTGCGACAGTACCTCGCCGCGCAGCTGATGGTTGCCTGTGTTGCCTATGTCGACAGCAGGCCTCGCGGACCACGGTCGCAGCCTCCCGGCCAGGAGGATCTCAACACGGTGTGCTAGGTGTCGCATCCCGGACGATTGCATAGACTCCAAACGCTATCCACTCTTCATGGCGCGAGCGGTTCTAAAGGAGTTGATAGAGTCCTTGCAATCCACCCAGGGAGTGAAGCCATGTTGATAGCCCTGCACAAGAACGCCCGCACCACGCCCGCCGTGCGTGCCGAGATCGCAGCCAGCGATGAACCAGCCAGCGTCCTGGCCCAGCGCTTTGGGATCACTGAGCAGACGGTCTACAAGTGGAAGAAGCGTTCCGTCTTTGCAGACCGCTCTCACACTGCCCACCACCTGCAGACCGTGCTTACGCCAGCACAAGAAACAGTGGTGGTTCACTTGCGGCGTACCTTGCTGCTGCCTTTGGATGACCTGCTGGCCGTGACACGGGAGTTCATCTGTCCCCATGTCTCGCGCTCCGGGCTGGACAGGTGCTTGCGCCGCCATGGAGCGGGCAACCTCAATGCTCTAAAGCCCCAGCAGCCTGCGCTGGCCTACAAGACCTTCAAGAGCTACGAGCCAGGCTACGTGCACATGGACGTGAAGTACCTGCCCCAGATGCAGGATGAGAGCAGCCGGCGCTACCTGTTCGTGGCTATCGATAGGGCCACGCGTTGGGTGTTTGTGCAGCTCAAGTCCAACAAGACCGCCGCCAGTGCACAGGCCTTCCTCAAGGCGTTGCACAAGGCCTGTCCGATCAGGATCAACAAGCTGTTGACCGACAACGGCAAAGAGTTCACGGACCGTCTGTTTGCCAGCCGGGAACGCGAACCCAGCGGCAACCATGAATTCGATCAACTGTGCCAGGAGTTAGGCATCGAGCACCGACTGACCAAGCCCAGAACACCCAGAACCAACGGCATGGTGGAGCGATTTAACGGCCGCATTGCGGACGTTCTGAAGACCCACCGATTCAACAGCCGCGAAGACATGGAGCAGACCTTGTTGCGCTATGTGGCGTTGTACAACCACCAGCTACCGCAGTCAGCGCTCAAGAGCAGTACGCCGATGCAGGCGATGAAAGAGTGGTACCAGACCCACCCGCACCTGTTTCTCAAGCGACCATATGATCGTCCGGGATGCGACAGCTAGGTCCTTTCCAGAGCCAAAAAACCTGGTTATTGCGTATTGCCGTGGTAGATGCTCGGGCAATACCGCTCCATCAGAGATTGCGGCTTCAGCGGAGGTGTGAAGCCGAATTGCGCATACAGACCATGTGCGTGACCCGTCGCCAGACTGAAGCGCCGAAGATCTTGCAAGTGCAGGTCCGCCAAGACGGGACCCAGGATGGCCTTGCTGTATCCGTTACCTCTGTGGCCAGGCAAGACGAAAGCATCCAAAAGGTTTGCGAAGGTGGCTAAATCAGAGACAACTCGCGCAAAAGCCACTTGCCTATCGCCAACGAACCCGCCGAAGCAAAGGGAATTGTCAATCGCCCGCTGAACAAGAGGGCGAGGAACCCCTCAGGCCCAACTGGAGTGCTTACTGAGGAACTCGTGAATCAGCGAGACATCGAGTTCTGACTTGTTCGTAGTGATACGCAGCATCATGTATTTGCTCAAGCGAATAGCGTCTACCAAATGTAAGCGCGTCTCAGGAAAACTCTCGTTTTTATAGCTACCAGCGCTTACCCACCAAGCGCTGGAGCCGAATTTCATTGGCGGTTTCAACAACGAAGTGCGCCAGTACCCAGTGTAAGTGGGCTCACTTTGTAGCCATGGAACACCTCATGCGGAGTCTTCCAGCCCAAGCATCTGCGGGGTCGGTGGTTGAGCCGGTACACGGCTTGGAGCACCTGCTCTTCGCTGGCCGTGCCCAGATCGCTGCCCTTGGGGAAGTAGTGGCGTAGCAGCCCATTGTGGTTCTCGTTGAGCCCCCGCTGCCAGGGGCTGTGCGGATCGGCGAAGTACACCTTCGTCTTCAGGCGTCTATGCACCCACCTGTGCTCGGCGAATTCCTTGCCGTTGTCCAGCGTGAGGGTGTGGCGGTGCTTGGGATGGTGCCTGAGCATTTCGATGATGGCCTGGCCCACCGGCTCGGCCTGGCGCCGCTGCACATGCTGCGCCAGTGTGTAGCGCGAGCGTCGCTCGGTCAGGGTCACCAGCCCTGCCAGTCCACCCGCACCTGAGACGATGGTGTCCCCCTCCCAGTCACCCAGGCGCGCTCGCTTGTCCACAATGGCGGGGCGCTGTGCGATACCCACGCGATCGCGCAGTTGCCCCGCACCCGAATGTGCCTTGCGTCGGCGCTGGCCGCAACGCAGGCGCGGTGCAGCTTGTCCCATGCGGCGCAGCCGGTTGTAGATGCAGGTGTGGCTGATGCGCAGGCGCTTTTCCAGCCCCAGGCGGGCGGCGGCCTGCTGAGGTGACAGATCCAGCTGCAGATACGACAGCACCAACTCCCACTGGGCATCGTCAAAGCGCTGAGCGTTGGTCTGACCACTTTGGCGCGCAAGAGCCTGTTGATGGGCGCTGTGGGCTTGGTACGCCGTGCTGGCGCCGCTGTTGCGCCTGATCTCGCGGGCAATGGTGCTGCGGTGGCGCCCCAGGCGCAGGGCTGTCTGTGTGATCGACAGCCCCACGTCGCGAAGGCATTGGATTTGGTAACGTTCGCTTTGGCTCAGATGGGTGTAGTTCATGGTGCACTTGGGTTGACTGGCAGGTCACACAAGTCATCTTCACTTACTTGTCTGGGCCTACCTTTTGGCAACGTGCACTTCGTTGTTTAAACCGCCATTCAAATTTTCCGTACGACGGTTGCCTCACAGCTTCGCAATCGACACCTCCGTGGACTTGACCAGCGCGACCACATCGGAGCCGACGATGAGGCCCAGGTCGTCCACCGAGCGGGTGGTGATGACCGAGGTGACGACGCCCCAGGGCGTCTCGACATCGACCTCGGAGACGACGTCGCCACGAATGATTTCGCGGACCTTGCCCTTGAACTGGTTGCGTACGTTGATGGCTTGAATGGACATGGGGTTCTCCTTGAATAGTCCGTTGAAAAAGAGGTCAGTGAAAGAAAAACAAGCAAACGAAAAGAGAGAGAAAAAAAATCAGACCGCCCAGCGCAAACCATGCGCAGGCACGCCGGGCCAGGAAACCTCGTGCGCAGGCTCCCCATCGGGCTTTTGCAGCACCCGGTCGAGGATGCGTTTTTCGATGGCGGCAAACGCGGCGTCGCCATGTGAACGCGGGCGTGGCAAGTCGATGCGCTGGTCCAGCGCGATCTGGCCGTCTTCGATCAGGATCACGCGGTCGGCCAGGGCCACGGCCTCTTGCACGTCGTGGGTGACCAGCAGGGCGGTGAAGCCGCTGCTGCGCCACAGACCTTCGATGAGGCGGTGCATCTCAATGCGCGTGAGCGCATCCAGCGCACCCAGCGGTTCGTCGAGCAGCAAGAGGCGCGGGTTGTGCACCAGCGCACGCGCCAGGGCCACGCGCTGGCGCTGGCCGCCCGACAGGCGCGCTGGCCACTCGGTCAACCGATCGCCCAGGCCCACGCGCGCCAGCACGTCGGCGGCTGCACCACGCTGTGCGGGCGGCAGGCCCAGGGCCACGTTGTCGGCCACGCGCTTCCAGGGCAGCAGGCGCGAGTCCTGGAACATGATGCGGGTGTCGCCGCTCAGGCCGCTGATGTCTTTTCCGTCAAGGCGGATCGCGCCGCCCGAGACGGATTCGAGCCCCGCCACCAGGCGCAGCAGCGTGCTCTTGCCGCAGCCGCTGCGGCCCACGATGGCGACGAACTGGCCGGGTTCGATGACCAGTTCGGTCTTCTTGAGCACGTCGCGCGTGCCGTAACACTTGTCGACGCCGCGCACTTCCAGGCGCACACCTTGGGGTTGTGGAGATGAATTAATGGTCAAAATGGCCTCCTGCGCTTATCTATCAGGCGCTAGCAGCTATAAAAATGAGAGTAATTGGGCGCGGTGGCTGCACTGGGCGCGACTCAATGCGAGGGACGCCGCGCAAGGGCCGCCCCGCCGCGCTGGCGTCGTCCCCCTTCCCGAATCGCGTAGCGATTTGAGAGAAGGGGGAAGCCGCGTAGCGGCTCAGGGGGATGCTCATGCTTGGTATCCGGGATGCCACCTCAGCCAGTAGCGCTCCAACCCCTTGGCGAAGACGTCGGCCAGCTTGCCCAGCAGCGCATACAGCAGGATGCCCACCAGCACGATGTCGGTCTGCAGGAACTCCCGCGCATTCATCGTGAGGTACCCAATGCCCGCCTGCGCCGAGATGGTTTCGGCCACGATGAGGATCACCCACATCAGCCCCAGCGAAAAACGCAGCCCCACCAGGATGCTGGAGAGCGCCCCGGGCAGGATGATCTGCCGGTAGAGCTGCCAGCGGCCAAGGCCATAGGTGCGGCCCATCTCGATCAGCCCCGGGTCCACATTGCGGATGCCGTGAAAGGTGTTGAGGTAGATGGGGAAGAACACCGACACGCTGATGAGGAACAGCTTGGCCGATTCGTCGATGCCGAACCACAGGATCACCAGCGGGATCAGCGCCAACGCAGGAATGTTGCGCACCATCTGGATGGTGGAGTCGAGCAGCGTTTCGAACAGCTTGACCGAGCCGGTGAGCAGGCCCAGCGCCAGGCCCAGGCCGCCGCCAACGGCAAGCCCGGCCAGCGCGCGGCCCGCGCTGACCTGGACGTGGGTCCACAGCTCGCCCGAAGCGGCCAGCGTCCACGCGGCCTTGACGACCTCCAGCGGTGCAGGCAACACGCGGGTAGACAACCAGCCCAGTGACGATGCGATTTGCCACAGCGCGATGAGGCCGATGGGCACGGCCCAGGGCAACAGGCGCTGTGCGACGCTGGCGAGAAAGCGGGCCACGGGTGCGGGCAAAAACGGCCCTTCGATGGGCAGGTCCACGGCGTCGGCCACCGGGGATACCTGCAGTTCTCTTGCAGTGTGTGTCATGGAGAGTTCCGGTTCGGGGCAAATCAGCTTTGCGACGCGCGCGGCACAAAGTCGTTGGCCACGGTTTCGCCAAACGGGTCCAGCGGGTTGCCAAACAAGGGGTTGCCGCTGGCCAGCTGGTTGCGCAGCGGCAGGGGCAGCAGCGGGAACACCAGCTCGGCAAAGCGGTAGGCCTCGTCCAGGTGCGGGTAGCCCGACAGCACGAAGGTGTCGAGCCCCAGCGCTGCGTATTCCTCAATGCGCGCAGCCACCGTCTGCGGGTCGCCCACCAGGGCGGTGCCTGCACCGCCACGCACCAAGCCCACGCCAGCCCACAGGTTAGGGCTGATCTCCAGGTCCTTGCGACTGCGCTTGGCGCCGCCCGCATGAAGGGACGCCATGCGGCGCTGGCCTTCGGAATCCATGCGCGCAAACACGGCCTGGGCGCGCACCACGGTGTCGTCGGTCACATGGCTGATGAGTTCTTTGGCAGCGGTCCAGGCTTGCTCGTCGGTCTCGCGCACGATGACGTGCAGGCGGATGCCGAAGTTGACGGTGCGGCCGTGTTTGGCGGCACGGGCGCGCACGTCGGCCACCTTTTTGGCGACCTCGGCGGGTGGCTCGCCCCAGGTGAGATATGTCTCAACCTGCTCGGCCGCCAGGTCGTGGGCCGCGTCAGACGAGCCACCAAAGTACACCGGCGGATGCGGCTGTTGCAGCGGCGGGAAGAGCAGCTTGGCGCCCTTGACCGACAGGTGCTGGCCTTCAAAGTCCAGCGATTCGCCCCGGTGGCTGCGCGCCAGAATTTCGCGCCAGATGCGGATGAACTCGGCCGATTGCTCGTAGCGCGTGGCGTGGTCCAGAAACACGCCGTCGCCCTCCAGCTCGGCCTTGTCGCCACCGGTCACCAGGTTGACGAGCAGGCGCCCACCCGAGAGCCGGTCGAACGTGGCCGCCATGCGTGCAGCCAGCGCGGGCTGGTGCAGGCCGGGGCGCACGGCCACCAGAAACTTGAGGTTGCGTGTGACGGGCAGCAGGCTCGACGCCACCACCCAGGGGTCTTCGCACGAGCGGCCGGTAGGGATGAGCACGCCTTCATAGCCCAGGCTGTCGGCCGCCACCGCGACCTGCTTGAGGTAGTCGTGGTTGAGCTGGCGCGCACCCTTGGCCGTGCCAAGGTAACGGCTGTCGCCGTGGGTAGGAATGAACCAGAAAATTTTCATGAATGAATGCCTCGGGGATGGGGGCTTGTTTGGTTTTTTTCAGGGCCGGGCCGTTGCAGACGCCAGCTGCGCTGCCGCTGGCCGCCACACGATGTCGGCCACGTTCACGGGCTTGGGGATCAGGCCGAGCTTGAAAAACGCATCGGCCACGCGCTGCTGGTCGGCCACGGTGGCGGGCGAGAGAAGCCCCACGGGAGACGAGGGGCGGCGCTGGATGAACAGGCTGACCACACCCGCGTCCAGGCCGCTGAAGTCTGAAATGAGCTTGATCGCGTCCTTGCGCGCCTCTTGCGCCAGGCGGTCGGCGCGGCTGAGTTCTTCAAACAGCACGCGCAGCACCTGCGGGTGGGCTTGCACAAACGGGCGGGCCGCCAGGTAGAACGAGTTGTTGCTGCTGGCTAGGTCGCGCCCCGTGGCCAGCACGCGCGGCTGGACGGCCAGCTCGGTGGCGGCGTAGAACGGGTCCCAGATGGCCCAGGCGTCCACGCTCTTGCGCTCGAACGCGGCGCGCGCATCGGCCGGGGTCAGGTACACGGGCTGGATGTCGGCCCACTGCAGGCCCGCGCGCTCCACGGCGCGCACCAGCAGGTAGTGGGCGCTGCTGCCTTTTTGCACGGCAATGCGGCGGCCTTTGAGGTCGGCCAGGGTGCGCAGGGGCGAGTCCTTGAGCACCAGCAGGGCCGAGCTGTCGGGCTTGGGCGGCTCGGCGCCCACGTAGAGCAGGTCTTTGCCAGCGGCCTGCGCAAACACGGGGGGCGAGTCGCCCGTCAGGCCGAATTCGAGGCTGCCGACCGACAGCGCTTCGAGCAATTGCGGCCCGGCCGGAAACTCCAGCCAGCTCACGCGGGTGCCGGGGAAGCGTTTCTCCAGCACACCCTGCTGCTTGAGGATGACCAGGTTGACGGCCGACTTCTGGTAGCCGATGCGCAGTTGCTCGGGGCCTGGCACGGCGGGGCTTTGGGCGTGGCCGTAGCGGCTGGCCAAGGTCCAGTGGAAGGCGGTGACGCCCAGCAGTTGCAGCGCGCGGCGGCGCTCGTTGCTCAAGGGAAGGTGGGTCATGGCGACTCCTTGCAGTGCTGTGTGAGCCCGCCCTCAAAGGTCCACCGGCGCGGCGTGCAGCAGGTTGAGCTTTTTGGGGATGAGCTTGAGGTCGAAGAAGGTGTCGGCAATCGCCTGCTGCTCGGCCAGGATCTCGCGCGTGACGGGCGCGGTGCCGAAGCGGGCGCGGCTCAGGTACAGGTCGGTGATGGATTTTTCCAGGCCCAGCACGGCTGACAGCTCGGCCGCAGCGGCGTCCTTGTTCTTGGACACCCAGGTGTCGATGGCATTGACCTCTTCGATGGCGATGCGCAGCACGTCGGCGTTCTTGGTGGCGAAGTCGCGCGAGGTGAAGTAGTAGGCGCGGTTGTTGACCACACCCGAGGCATCGACCAGCAGGCGAGCGTCGAGTTGCTTCTGCGCGGCGGCCAGGAACGGGTCCCAGATGATCCAGGCATCGATCGCGCCGCGTTCGAACGCGGCACGCGCGTCGGCCGGGGCCAGGAAGATGGATTGCACGTCGCCGTATTTCAGGCCGTGCTTCTCCAGCAGCTTGACCAGGAAATACTGCACATTGGAGCCCTTGTTGTAGGCCACGCGCTTGCCCTTGAGGTCGGCCACGTTGCGGATGGGCGAACTGCTGGGAACGATCACGGCCTCCAGCGCAGGGCGCGGCACGGTGGCACCGGCATAGACCAGCGGGGCGCCTGCCGCCTGGGCAAAGATGGGCGGGGCTTCGCCCACGTCGCCAAAGTCGATGGAGCCGACGTTGAGGGCTTCAAGCTGCACGGGGCCTGCGTTGAATTCGGTCCAGGTCACCTTCACACCCAGCGGGGCCAAGCGCTTTTCGAGCGTGCCACGGCCCTTCAGGATGGAGAGCCAGCCCTTTTGGTGGCCTACGCGCAGCACGCGAGGCGCGCCAGAGGCCTGGGCCCAAGAGGTGGCAGGGAGCGCCGCCGCAGCGGCGGTGGCAGCACTGGCGGCCAGCAGGTGGCGGCGTTGCAGGGAAAAGCGGTTCAGTTCGTTCATGGTGCGGGTTCCAGCAGCAAATCAGGGGGAGGGAGCACCGGGCGGGCTGGCAACAGGCGGCACACCGCCCTGCCCGCGCAACCGGCGCAGCAAAAATCAAAAAAGAAAATGAAGAGGAAAGGAAGGTGGCGCTGGCACTGCGGGCCTGCCGCAGCGCCGGGCCTGCGTCAGACGCTACATCGCACCTGCGAGAACGGCACCGGCGCAAACCGCGTGGCCTGGGCGGGCGATGGGCGCAGGGTTTCGGTCACAAGCACATTCACCGCGTCGTCCAAGCGGGCCGCAATGTCGGCCTGCACGTGGTAGCTGCCCTCGGGCGTGAGCGTGACCTGGGCGTCGGTGGCGTAGATGCCGGGCAGGATGCTCTTGGCGCCCAGCGACTGCAGCACGGGGCGCAGCGCATAGTCCAGCGCCAGCATGTGGTGCGGGCTGCCGCCCGTGGCCAGGGGCAGCACGGTCTTGCCCTTGAGTGCGGTTTGCGGCAGCAGATCCAGAAACACCTTGAGCACACCGCTGTACGCCGCCTTGTAGACCGGGGTGGCCACCACCAGCACGCTGGCGTCGGCCACCTGGTCGATGGCATGCACCACCGTGGGGTGCCCAAAGTCGGCCAGCAGCAGCGCCTGGGACGAGAGGTCGCGGATGTGGATGCGATCCACCAGCGCACCACGCACCGAGAGGCGCTGGGCCACGGCATCCAGCAAGGCGGCGGAGCGGGAACGCTCGGAGGGGCTACCAGCGATGAGAAGAGCGGACATAAGAGAGGATTCCAGAGGGCGTGGTCAGACCAGCGCCACCCTGGATCCGGCTTCGCCGGTCCAGCGGTGGCGCCCCTTGAGGGGAGGCGGCCGAAGGCCGCTTCGGGGTGAGCCTATTTTTTGGTGTAGATCTGGTCAAAGCTGGCGTTGTCCGCAAAATGCTCCTTGGCCGCCTTGTCCCAGCCACCAAACGCGTCGTTGATGGTGAACAGGTTCAGCTTGGGGAACTGCTTGGCGTACTTGGCCTTGGCCTTGTCAGACACGGCGGGGCGGTAGAAGTGCTTGCCCGCAATGTCCTGGCCTTCTTCGGTGTAGAGGTACTGCAGATAGGCCTCGGCCACGGCGCGGGTGCCCTTCTTGTCCACGTTCTTGTCCACCACGGTCACGGCGGGCTCGGCCAGGATGGAGATGGAGGGCGCGATCACATCGAACTTGGCGCCGAACTCCTTGTCCAGCAGGTAGGCCTCGTTCTCCCAGGCGATCAGCACGTCGCCCTGATTGCGCTGCGCGAAGCTGATGGTGGAGCCGCGCGCGCCGGTGTCCAGCACGGGCACGTTGCCATACAGCTTGGCCACAAAGTCCTTGGCCTTGGCGTCACCGCCGTATTTGCGCTTGGCGAATTCCCACGCGGCCAGGTAGTTCCAGCGCGCGCCGCCCGAGGTCTTGGGGTTGGGCGTGATCACCTTCACATCGGGGCGCACCAGGTCGTCCCAGTCCTTGATGCCCTTGGGGTTGCCCTGGCGCACCACGAGCACGATGGTCGAGGTGTAGGGCGAGCTGTTGTGTGGCAGGCGCTTTTGCCAGTCCTTGGGGATCCAGCCGCCATTGGTGTGCAGCGCATCGGTGTCGCCCGCCAGGGCCAGCGTGGCCACGTCGGCGTCCAGCCCGTCGATGATGGAACGCGCCTGCTTGCCCGAGCCGCCGTGGCTTTGCTTGATGGTCACGTCCTGCCCGGTCTTGGCCTTCCAGTGCTTGGCAAAGGCCTGGTTGAAATCCACGTACAGCTCGCGGGTCGGGTCGTACGACACATTGAGCAGCGTCACAGACTGTGCAAACGACGGCAATGCCGTCAGGGCCAAACTGCCCACCAGGGCGGCGGCGAAGGGAAACTTGATAAAGTCGCGGCGAAAGTTCATGGAAGGGCCTCTTTTGTGAATGTGTTGCGGTGCAAAACACCGATGGAACGCATTCTGGAAGGCCCTCTTCAAAACTGGAACTACTGAGATTTCAGTTCTTAATATCCAAATCATCTGAGCGAAGCCTTTTTTCGCTCCCCCCCACTACAAGGAATTCCCATGGCACGCACCGTTCAATGCATCAAGCTCGGCAAGGAAGCCGAAGGCCTCGACTTTCCGCCCTACCCCGGCGAGCTGGGCAAACGCATCTGGGAAAGCGTGAGCAAGGAAGCCTGGGCCGGCTGGCTCAAGCACCAGACCATGCTGGTGAATGAAAACCGCCTGAACCTGGCCGATGCGCGCGCCCGCCAGTACCTGGCGCGGCAGATGGAAAACCATTTCTTTGGCGGCGGCGCAGACGCTGCGGCCGGTTACGTGCCCCCCAGCGCCTGACCCCTTTTCTCTCTCGATGTCCGAGCCTGTTGACTGGCTGCCGGACGGCACCCCTTACAGCCCCCGCTTCGGCGACCGCTATCACAGTGAAAACGGCGGCCTCACCCAGGCCCGCCGGGTGTTTCTGCACGGCTGTGGCCTACCCGAGGCCTGGGCGGGGCAGCCGCAATGGCGCATTCTGGAGACCGGGTTTGGCTTTGGCCTGAACTTCCTGGTGACCTGGGCCGCCTGGCGGGCCGACCCCGCGCGGCCCACGCTGCTGCATTTCGTATCGACAGAAGCCTGGCCCGTGAGTGCAGCCGATCTGCTGCGTGCCACCTTGGTCCACCCTGAGCTGGCCCCGTTGGCAGAAGCACTGCACCAGCAATGGTGGGGCCTGCTGCCGGGCGTGCACCGCCTGCGTTTTGATGACGGCCGGGTGCTGCTCACCCTGTATGTGGGCGACACGCAGGCCATGCTGCGCCAGCAGAACCTGGTGGTGGATGCCGTCTACCTCGACGGCTTCAGCCCCCAGCGCAACCCCGAAAGCTGGGACCTGCACACCCTGAAGGCCGTAGCGCGCTGTTGCCGTCGCGGTACACAGCTCGCCACCTGGACCATCGCACGCGCTGTGCGCGATGCACTGGCGCAATGTGGCTTTGAAGTGGCCCGTGTGCCCGGCGTGCCGCCCAAACGCGACAACCTGCACGCCACCTTCAACCCGCGCTGGGAGCCACGCACCACGCGCCAGCCTGCGGTGGCGCCCGAACCCGCCCTGCCCGGCCCCTCCATCGTGATCGGCGGCGGCATTGCAGGCGCCGCCGCCGCCGCCAGCCTGGCCCGGCGCGGCTGGCAGGTCACAGTGCTGGACCAGGCCCCCGAGCCCGCCGCAGGCGCATCGGCCCTGCCCGCCGGGGTGTTTGCGCCCCATGTGTCGCCCGACGACAGTGTGCTGTCGCGCCTGTCGCGCAGCGGCATCCGCACCACGCTGGAGCAGGCGCGCTGGCTGCTGAGCGAGGGCGTGGACTGGGACCCTTGCGGCGTGCTGGAGCATCGCACCGATGGCACGCCCGGCCTGTCGCCCGGTTGGTGGGATGGCCCAGGCGCCGCCTGGAGCGAGCCTGCGCCCCCCGCCACCCTGGCTGCCGCCCAGCTACCGCCCGATGCCACCGCCTGCTGGCACCACCAGGCAGGCTGGGTGCGCCCGGCCCGCCTGGCCACGGCCTTGCTGGCGCAGCCCGGCATACGCTGGCAAGGCGGCCGCCAGGTGGCACAGCTACGACGTGCCGAGCCCCCCGCCGCCGATGGCCACCTGGCCACCACGGTTTGGCAGGCGCTGGACGCCCAGGGCCAGGTGCTGGCCGAGGCACCCACGGTGGTCATTGCGGCGGGCGCTGGCAGCCTGGAGCTGCTCAACCACCGCTGGCCTTTGCAGCCGGTACGGGGGCAGGTGTCGTGGGGGGACCAAGCAGACCCTGCGGCGCCGCTGCTGCCGTTTCCGGCCAACGGCAACGGCAACCTGGTGCCCCGCTTTCCGCTCGGCGGCGATGCGGGTGGCCGCCAGGGCTGGGGTTGGGTAATGGGCTCCACGTTTGAGCGGGATGTGCAGGCCCTGCCGCCCAGCGCCGCCGACGTTCAGGCGGCCCATGCCACCAACTGGGGCAAGTTGCAGGCACTGCTGCCCGCAATAGCACCGCAATTGGCGCCCGCGTTCCACCAAGCGTCGCTCGCCCCCCCCACCGCAGCGTCAGAACCCGAAGGGGGACCGGCAGCGCCGCCTGCCCTGAAAACCTGGGCCGCCGTGCGCTGCACCGCACCGGATCGCCTGCCCATCGTCGGCCCTGTGGACGCCACGGACCTTCCGGGCCTGTGGGTCAACACCGCCATGGGCGCGCGGGGGCTGACGCTGGCATTGCTGTGCGGTGAGTTGCTGGCAGCCCGCCTGCAAGGCGAACCCCTGCCGCTGGACGCCAAGCTGGCCAGGGCGCTGGGTACCGAGCGTCTGTAAACGCCGAAAACGCGTTAAAAAACCGCGCCCACACTTGCTTATAAGCAAATTGACATATCAGCAGAGCGAAACAATAGTTTGCTTCCATAAGCCTCTCCCCTACATTCGCGGCCATGCATGAATTGGCGTTTGTTTTTGCGGGCTTTGCGGTCGGGCTGATTGTGGGCCTGACCGGCGTGGGCGGTGGCTCGCTGATGACGCCGATCCTGATTTTCTTCTTTGGCATCAAGCCCCACATGGCCGTGGGGACCGACCTGCTGTTCGCGGCCTTCACCAAGATGGGCGGCACCGTCAGCCTGGCCCGCCAGCGCCTGGTGCCCTGGAAAGTTGTGGGCCAGCTTTGCGCAGGCAGCATTCCGGCCGCGTTGCTGGCGCTGTGGGCGCTCAAGGTGATGGGCCCGGCCAGCAGCACCGCGCAGCGTGTGATGACTACCACCCTGGGCTTTGCCCTGCTGCTGACGGCAGCGGCCACGCTCTATAAGGTGGTAGCGTTTTCTGCCCAGCGCCAGGCGGCCGAAGCCGCAGCCCGCAAGAGCCACACGGGCGACCCCACACGCCCTCGCCACTGGAGCCTGCCCGTGCTGATGGGTGCCGTCATCGGTACGCTGGTCACCTTTACCTCGGTGGGCGCGGGCGCCATTGGCGTCACGGTGTTGCTGCTGGTCTACCCCATGCTGCCCCTGCCGCGCATCATTGGTGCCGACATTGCGTATGCCGTGCCCCTGACTCTGGTGGCGGGCCTCGGACACGCCTCGCTCGGCTCGGTGGACTGGCCTTTGCTTGCACAATTGCTGGCTGGCTCGCTGCCGGGCATCTGGCTGGGCTCGCGCCTGGTGACCCGCACGCCCGAGCGCCTGATTCGCTCCATCCTCTCGCTGTTGCTCGCCTGGGCGGGCTTCAAACTGATCTTGATTTGAGTTGCACGCACTGAACTGCACTGACCACGATGTACCAATACACAGAATTCGACCGACAATTTGTGCAACAGCGGGCGCGGCAATTCCGTGACCAGCTCACGCGCTGGCAGACCGGCAAGCTGCCCGAAGACAACTTCCGCCCACTGCGCCTGCAAAACGGCTGGTATGTGCAGCGCTACGCCCCCATGCTGCGCGTGGCTGTGCCTTACGGTGAAATCGCAAGCCGCCAGTTGCGCGTGCTGGCCCAGATCGCCCGCGAATACGACGAACCCGAAGCGGCCGTCTTCAAGGCCGCCATGGAAGGCCAGGGCAAGCTGGGCACCACCTTCCTGCCCAAGAACTGCGCCCACTTCACCACCCGCACCAATGTGCAGTTCAACTGGATTCCGCTGTCCAAAAGTGCGGATGTGATGGACCTGCTGGCCACTGTGGACATGCACGGCATCCAGACCAGCGGCAACTGCATCCGCAACACCACCACCGATGCCCTGGCCGGCATTGCCGTGGACGAGATCGTGGACCCGCGCCCCTATGCGGAAATCATCCGCCAGTGGACCACGCTGCACCCCGAGTTCGCTTTTTTACCGCGCAAGTTCAAGATCGCCATCAGCGGTGCCAAGGACGACCGCGCCGCAACGGGCTGGCACGACGTGGGCCTGCACCTGCTCAAGAATGAGCAGGGCGAGATCGGCTTCAAGGTGTTTGTGGGCGGTGGCATGGGTCGCACGCCGGTGATTGGCACCGTGATCCGCGAGTTCCTGCCCTGGAACCAGATCATGAATTACATCGAGGCCATCGTGCGCGTGTACAACGAGCACGGCCGCCGCGACAACAAGTACAAGGCCCGCATCAAGATTTTGGTCAAGGCCGAAGGCCAGCAGTACATCGACGATGTGGAAGAAGAGTACCGCCAGATCGTCGAGATCGACGGTGGCCCCCACACCATTCCGCAGGCTGAGTTTGACCGCGTGGCCGCCTGCTTTGTGACGCCGAAGCTGGCCAACATTGCCGATGTGCCCCCCTCAGCACTGCAGGCATCGCTGGACGCCCTGGCGGCAGAGCATGTGATGTTCGGCCGCTGGCTGCAGCGCAATGTGCACCCGCACCAAAACCCGCAACTGCGCGCCGTGACACTGTCGTTCAAGCGCCCCGGCCAGTCGCCGGGTGATGCCACCAGCGAACAACTGATCGCCCTGGCTGACCTGGTGGACAAATACTCCGCCGGAGAAGCCCGCGTGACGCACGACCAGAACGTGCTGCTGCCCTGGGTGCACGCCAGCCGCCTGTTCGACCTGTGGCAAGAAGCCAAGGCCCTGGGCCTGGCCAGCGCCAACGTGCAACTGCTCACCGACATGATCGCCTGCCCCGGCGGCGACTTCTGCGCGCTGGCCAATGCCCGCTCGCTGCCGATTGCCGAGGCCATCACCCAGCGCTACCAGGATCTGGACGAGCTGGACGACATCGGCGAGATCGACCTGCACATCAGCGGCTGCATCAACAGCTGCGGCCACCACCACAGCGGCCACATCGGCATCCTGGGCGTCGATAAAGACGGCAAGGAGTGGTACCAGGTCACGCTGGGTGGCTCCGATGGTTCCGACCTGTCGGGCGCTGCCGTGGCGGGCAAGGTGATCGGCCCTTCGTTCTCGGCCGCCGAAGTGCCCGACGTGATCGAGGCGGTGCTCAGCACCTACCGCGACCTGCGCGAAAGCGGCGAGACCTTCCAGAACACCGTGCGCCGCACCGGCCTGGACCCGTTCAAGGAAGCCGCAAAGCTTGCCCGCCACAAAGACGAAACCCTGGCCACGGCCTGAGAGGCTGAAAGTCTTTTTTCTATGCCCGCCTTGCACGCCAAAACACCGCAGCTCGTCGTTGCAAATGCTCGCCATAGCCCGAGCTATGGCTGTGCTTTGCGCCTCGATCAGCGGCGTTTTGACGCACCTTTCGGGCACTGGCAAAAAACTCTCAGCCTCTGAAGCTGCCCTGCCACCGAAATCCGAACGATGATGAACCTGACACTTCTTGCATCCCACGAACACCAGCCCCCGGCGGAAGGCGACGCCCGCGTGGTGGCGCTGGCCAACGATGCCGACGCCACAGCCCTGCCGCTGGAAGGCGTGGAACGCGTGGACCTGCACTTCCCCAACTTCACCGATGGCCGTGCGTTCAGCCAGGCCTTTTTGCTGCGCCGCCGCCGTGGCTTTGCTGGCGAAATCCGCGCCACGGGTGATGTGCTGATCGACCAACTCGTGCAAATGCAGCGCACAGGCTTTAGCAGCGCGGTGCTGGCCGAGGGGGTGGATGCCGCCGATGCCCAGCGCCAGTTTGAACTGTTCCCAGGCTTCTACCAGGGCGACGCCGTCAATCCCCAGCCGCTGTTTGCCCACCGCGCCGCCGCCTGAGAACCCAACCCACAAGCCCTGCACCATGAGCCAAATCGATCTCGCACGCATCAACGCCGACCTCGGCCGCAACGCACCAGACCTGGTGGCCTGGGCGCTGGGGCTGGGCCAGCCCGCCATCGTCACCACCAACTTCCGCCCCTTCGAGGCAGTGATCCTGCACATGGTCACGCAAGTCAACCCTGATGTGCCGGTGGTGTGGATGGACAACGGCTACAACACCGAAGCCACCTACCGCTTTGCCGACGAGGTGACAAAGCAACTGGGCCTGAAGCTGCAGATCTACCTGCCACGCCGCTCACGCGCGCACCGTGAGGCCGTGGAAGGCGCCACGCCCGCGCTGGACGACCCACGCCACGCAGCCTTTACCGAAGAAGTGAAGCTGGAGCCCTTTGCCCGCGCCCTGCGCGAAACGGCCCCCAAGGTGTGGTTTACCGCACTGCGCGCCACCGACACCGCTGTGCGCGCACAGATGGACCCGGTGAGCATCAACCCTGACGGCCTGATCAAGGTGGCGCCGCTGCTGCACTGGTCGTCCAAGGATCTGCACGAATACTGCGTCAAGCACGGCCTGCCCAACAACTTTGACTACGTGGACCCCACCAAGGGCGAAGACAACCGCGAGTGCGGTTTGCATCTGGCCCACTGACTCCACTGCAGCACCGACCATGAACACCAGGACCAATACCGCGCTGCTTGAGAAAAAAACCAACGATATGAGCTACCACCTCAACAACTCGCACCTCGACGCCCTGGAAGAAGAAACCATCTTCATCCTGCGCGAAGTGGCTGCCGCCTTTGAACGCCCTGCCTTGCTGTTTTCGGGCGGCAAGGATTCGCTCGTCATGCTCAAGTGCGCCGAAAAGGCCTTTGGCACCAAGGCCAGCGGCGGCGGCATTCCCTACCCGCTGCTCATGATCGACACGGGCCACAACTTCCCCGAAGTGACGGATTTTCGCGACTTCCGCGCCAAGGAACTCGGTGCTGAACTCATCGTGCGCAATGTCGAAGACTCCATGGCACGCGGCACCGTGCGACTGGCCCACCCCGGCGAATCGCGCAACGTGCACCAGTCCGTCACGCTGCTCGAAGCGATCGAGGAATTCCGCTTTGACGCCCTGATCGGTGGCGCCCGCCGCGATGAAGAAAAGGCACGCGCCAAAGAGCGCATCTTCAGCCACCGCGACAGCTTCGGCCAATGGCAGCCCAAGGCCCAGCGCCCCGAGCTGTGGACCCTGTTCAACACCCGCCTGCAGCCCGGCGAACACTTCCGCGTGTTCCCGATCAGCAACTGGACCGAGCTGGACGTGTGGCAGTACATCGACCGCGAACAGATCGGCCTGCCCAGCATCTACTACACGCACAAGCGCCAGGTGGTGGACCGCAAGGGCCTGCTGATGCCGGTGACCGAACTGACACCGCCGCGTGAAGGCGACGTGGTCGAGACACGCGACGTGCGCTTTCGCACCGTGGGCGACATCACCTGCACCGCACCGGTGGAAAGCACCGCCGCCACCCCGGCCGAGATCGTCATCGAGACCCTGGCCGCCGACGTGAGCGAGCGCGGCGCCACCCGCATGGATGACAAGACCAGCGATGCCTCGATGGAAAAGCGCAAGAAAGACGGGTACTTCTGATGACCACTATGAATTCGATAGCTTCCAGCGCAATCCCTACAAGCGCTAGCGGCAAAAATGACCATATTTCCGCGCTCAAGTTCATCACCTGCGGCAGCGTGGACGACGGCAAGAGCACGCTGATCGGCCGCCTGCTGGTGGACAGCAAAGCCGTGCTGCAAGATCACCTGGCCGGTGTGCAGCGCCAGGGCGAGACCGACCTGGCCCTGCTGACCGACGGCCTGAGCGCCGAGCGCGAACAGGGCATCACCATCGACGTGGCCTACCGCTACTTCGCCACCGAAGAGCGCAAGTTCATCATTGGCGATGCACCCGGCCACGAGCAATACACCCGCAACATGGTCACCGCCGCCAGCAGCGCCGACGCCGCCGTGGTGCTGGTCGATGCCACCAAGCTCGACTGGAAGAACGCGGGCCTGGCCCTGCTGCCGCAAACCCGCCGCCACAGCCTGCTGGCCCACCTGCTGCGCGTGCACTCGCTGGTGTTTGCCGTGAACAAGCTCGACGCGGTGGAAGACCCCGCGCTGGCGTGGCAGCACATCCAGGGCGCGTTGCAATCCTTTGCCCAAGCGGCGGGCATCACCGTGCGCGCCATGGTGCCGGTGTCGGCCCTCAAGGGCTGGAACGTGGTGGACGCCCATGCGGGCTGGTGCGGCTATGAC
The DNA here is from genome assembly GCF_013376875.1 of Acidovorax sp. JMULE5. Classification (GTDB taxonomy): domain Bacteria; phylum Pseudomonadota; class Gammaproteobacteria; order Burkholderiales; family Burkholderiaceae_C; genus Acidovorax; species Acidovorax facilis. The sequence continues at coordinate 561,104 of NZ_CP035951.1, read as the reverse complement.
GGCCCCACGCTGCTTCAGGTGCTGGAAGCACTGCCCAACACCCCCGCAGACTCAGCGCTGGCACCGGCCTTCCCGGTGCAGTGGGTCGAGAAGTTCTCGTCGTCCTCCGACACCTCGCAAGGCCGCCGTGTGTTCTGGGGCCGTGTGGCTGCGGGCAGCTTTGCGCCCGGCACCGCTGTACAGATCTTCCCCAGCGGCCAGCTGGCCACCGTGGCGCAAGTGCTGGACCACGCCCGTCGCCCCACCGATGTACCCGCAGGTACCAGCGCCGGCATCATCCTGGACCGCGAGGTGGATGTCTCGCGGGGCGACTGGATTCTGGCGGCGCCTGCCGTCGCCACCCCCGCCGAAGACGACTTCGACACGCCCGCCAGCGTGCCTGCATGGCCCGCCAGCCGCGAGCTGCGCACCACGGTGGCCTGGATGGACGACGAGCCCCTGGTCGCAGGCCGCGTGTACTGGGCGCTGCACGGCCACCGCTGGGTCAAGGCCAAGGTGAAAGCCGTGGTGCACAAGCTCAACATCAACACGCTGGCCGAAGAAGCCGCCACCCAGCTGGACCCCAATGCCATCGGCCATGTCGACCTGCTGCTGCAAGAGGCGATTCCGGCCGCCCCCTTTGGCAAAGCCCGGGTGCTCGGATCGCTGATCCTGGTGGACACCGCGAGCCACAAAACGGCCGGTGCCGTGCTGGTGAACTGATCTAGATCAGCGCCCGTAACCCCAGTCACCCCATCGGGGTGAGGGACCCTGTAACCAAAGGTCGGTGAAAGCTTCTAAAATTGAGGGTTTTCACCGACCCACACAACTCCTGTCATGACCCACGTCGTCTCCGAAAACTGCATCAAGTGCAAGTACACCGATTGTGTGGACGTGTGCCCCGTGGACTGCTTCCGCGAAGGCCCGAACATGCTTGTCATCGACCCCGATGAATGCATCGACTGCGCCGTCTGCATCCCCGAATGCCCGGCCAACGCCATCTTTGCCGAAGAAGACCTGCCGGCCGACCAGATTGCTTTCATCAAGCTCAACGCCGACCTGGCCTTTGCCGACGGCTGGAAGAGCATCACCAAGCGCAAGCCCGCGCTGCCCGACGCCGACGAATGGAACGGCAAGCCGGGCAAGGTCAACGAACTAGTCAAGTGACCCCCCTGAGTCGCTTCGCGCCATCCCCGATGGGGGACGCCACCAGTGGCCTGGCAAAGCCAGTTCCACGGTGGCACAGGTCTTTGGCAGCGCTAGTTTCTGGCGCTGCGCGCGTGGCTTGGGCATGATTCAAGAAACCGACGCCGTCGTCATCGGCGCGGGCCCCGTGGGCCTGTTCCAGGTCTTCCAGCTGGGCCTGCAAGGCATCACCGCCCATGTCATCGATGCCCTGCCCCATGCAGGCGGCCAGTGCGTCGAGCTGTACGGCGACAAACCCATCTACGACATCCCGGGCATCCCCGTGTGCACCGGGCGTGAGCTGGCCGGTTTGCTGCTTCAGCAGATTGCGCCGTTCAAGACCCAGTGGCACCTGAACACGCTGGTGTCCGCACTCACCGTGCAGGCCGATGGGCGCCTGCTGGTCGAAACCTCGCAAGGTGCGCAACTGCTGGCCCGCAGCGTGTTCATTGCCGCCGGCGTGGGCGCCTTTGTGCCGCGCACGCTCAAGGTGGACGGCATCGAGCGCTTTGTGGGTACCCAGGTCCACTACCAACACCTGCCCGCGACTGCGGATGTGGCCGGGCGCCACGTCGTCGTGCACGGCGGCGACGAGCCCGCGGTGGCCCGCGCCGTGGAACTGGCCGAACAAGGCCAGGCCGCCCGCGTCAGCCTGCTGCACCGCCGCGATGTGTTCCACGCCCCGAATGCTCTGCTGCAGCGCCTGCAGCAACTGCGCGATGCGGGCCGAATCCATGTCGAGTCTGCGCAGATCACCGGCATTGAAACCGCTGGCGACCAGCTGACCGCCTTGCAGGTGGTGGACGCCGATGGCAGCACCCGCGCCCTGGCACTGGACCTGCTGGTGGCTGTGCTCGGCATCTCGCCCCGCCTCGGTCCCATTGCGGATTGGGGGTTGGCCATGGACCGCAAACAACTGTTGGTGGACACCGAGGCCTTCCGCACCAGCGTGCCCGGCATCTACGCCGTGGGCGACATCAACACCTACCCCGGCAAACGCAAGCTCATCCTGTGCGGTTTCCACGAGGCCACGCTAGCCGCCTTTGGCGCCGCCGAGGCGCTCAAGGGCGACAAGGTGGCGCTGCAATACACCACAACCAGCCCACGGCTGCACCAGTTGCTGGGTGTGGCTCCGGCGTCTGTGCCTTCCGTCAGCACGTAGTCCAGGCGAGTCGGGGCATCGTCGTTTCGTGCCCAAACGACGCGCCCAAAAATAAGCACAAAATGTCAAAAAGGCGCTCAAGCGCCCGGCACGATGGCGTCTCCATTCACCGCCCATCAGGAGCACACCATGAGCCAACAACCCCTTCAATCAATCTGGGACACCTACACCGCGTCGTGGAAAACCGACTCGGCTGCAGACAGGGAAGCCCTGTTTTCCCAGTCCCTCGACCCCGCCTGCACCTACAACGACCCGCTGGCCACCGCCCAGGGCTGGGACCAATTGACGGCCTACATGGACAACTTTCACAGTCAGGTCCCCGGCGGGCATTTTGTGACCCACTATTTCGCCAGCCACAACCAGCAGAGCATCGCCAAATGGAACATGGTGGATGGCAGCGGACAGGTGATCGGGGAAGGCGTGAGCTACGGCCGGTACAACGACCAGAATCGCCTGGTGGCCATGACCGGTTTCTTTGAAACCCCTTGAACGGACCAAGACCACCGTGCTTTATCTGCGGCAAATCCAGGAGGGCATCGACTTCATCGAAGCCCATCTCGAATCCGATATCGAACTGGCTGAAGTGGCACGGGCCGCAGGGATGAGCCAATGGCACTTCCAGCGGATCTTCAAGGCGCTAACCAACGAAACCCTCAAGACCTACATCCGGTCGCGCCGGTTCTCGCGGGCGCTGGGGCAGTTGACCAACACGCGGCTGAGCGTGCTCGACATTGCGCTGGCGTCGGGGTACGAGACGCAGGAGAGCTTCACGCGCGCGTTCCGCGATTGCTTTCGGATCACACCGTCGCAGTACCGCAAGATGGGCAACCGCTCGCTGTTCGTGCGCAAGATGCGGTTTGACCTTGACTACCTCACGCACATCCACCGCAACATCTCGCTCACGCCGGATATCGCACCACAGCGCGTCATGCAGTTGGTCGGACTGCCCACGGACTACTACGGCATCGATTCCGAAAAGAACAACCTTGGCCAGAAGCTGCCGCCCCTGTGGGCGAAGTTTCTGCCCCGGTTGGGCGAGATTGCGAACACCGTGCCCGGAGTCTGCTATGGCGTCGTGGCACCGGCGGGACCACACACCGAAGAGTTGCGCTACCTGGCGTGCATCGAAGTGCGCGGCCTCGGCGCGCTGCCGCCGGGCATGGTGGCCATGGAAATCCCCGCATCGACCTATGCGCGCTTCACCCACAGGGGTCCTGCGCAGAATGTCGATGCGACGGTGAACTACATCTACTCCAGCTGGCTGCTGTCGGCCAGCCAGTCGCACACCCTGGGGCCGGATCTGGAAATCTACGGTGCCGAGTACCACCCAACATCAGACGACTCCGTAATGCACTACGCGATCCCCATCGTCCGTCCCGCACCCTGAGCTCCCCACTACAATGGCCCCCGCGTTCCTCCGGGAACGCCAACGCTAGGGGTGTCGAGACCAGGCCACTGGAACCGACTGAGAGAGTCCCTTTGAACCTGATTGAGATCATCCTCGCGCAGGGAAGCACGTCCGCTTTGGCCTAGCCCTGAATGAAATGACTTTGGGGCGCACTGGCGGGCCGCCCCTGCTCTGTACTGCCACGGAGCCATCCATGTCCTCATCGCCCGCCGCGCCCTCCCACAACGAAGCGCTGGCCCCCGTCTCCCTCGACCGCCGCGTCTTCCAGTGGCATGACCACGCCTCGCTCTGGTTCAGCCTGGGCGTGGGCCTGCTGGTCATGCAGGTGGGGGCTTACCTGATGCCCGCGCTGGGCACCAAAGAAGCGCTCATCGCCATCGTGGCCGGCTCCATCGTGGGCGCCGGCCTGCTGGGCTGGGTGGCCAAGCTGGGCTGCGACAGCGGCTTGGCCAGCGCCGGGCTGATGCATGCCGTCTATGGCCGCACGTTTGCCAGCCTGCCGATCATCCTGAACATCGTGCAGCTGGTGGGCTGGGGCACGTTCGAGCTGGTGGTGATGCGCGATGCCACCGTGGCCATCGGTCAGCAGTCGGGCAGCATGGCCGGTGCGCACTGGCAGGTAGCGGCCACGCTGCTGTGGGGCGGCGTGGTGATGCTGCTCATCAGCGGATCGATGGTGCAGCTGGTGCGCAAGGTGATTGCGCGCGTGGCGCTGCCGCTGGTGGTGCTGTCGCTGCTGTGGCTGTCGTGGCAGTTTTTGTCGCTGGCGCAGGCCCAGGGGTTTGATGCGCTGTGGAACCGCCAGGGCGCGGGCGGCATGGGCGTGTTCCCTGCGCTGGATCTGGTGATCGCCATGCCCATTTCGTGGCTGCCACTGGTGGCCGACTATGCGCGCCACGGCAAGAACGGCGGCTCCGCATTGCGTGGCACCTGGCTGGGTTACGCGCTGGCCAACATGTGGTGCTACACGCTGGGTGTGCTGGTGGCGCTGACCTTGCCCAGCAAGGACCTGGTGCAGGCGCTGCTGCTGGCCCAGGGCGGGCTGATTGCGCTGTCGCTGATCCTGATTGACGAGGTGGATAACGCCTATGGCGACACGTATTCGGGTGCCGTATCGGCCCACAGCCTGCTGCCGAGCTGGGGCGTGCGCAAGTGGGGCCTGGCGGTGGCAGCCGTGTGCACGGGTCTGGCGCTGGTGCTGCCCATGCACAGCCTGGAGCCGTTTTTGCTGCTGCTCAGCTCGGTGTTTGTGCCGCTGTTTGGCGTGATCCTGGGGCGGCTGGCGTTTGGCTCCAATGCACCTGCACTGCTGGCGCAGGCTCGCAAGGTCAACCCCATCCCTGTTGCCATCTGGCTGGGGGGCGTAGCGTTCTATCACCTGCTGCCCATGGTCTCCACCCTGCTGGGCGCCGCGTTACCTACGCTGGTGCTGTGTTTTGTGCTGGCATTTGCGACCCGCCCGCGCCGCTGAGCCATCTCAAACAAGGGCAGGCAAGGTCCGCCCGCAAAGGGGCGGCGCTGTGCTTGCCTAAAATGACCCATGAAATTTTTAGTTCGATCCTTTTTCAAGACCCTGCGCATTGTTCTGGGCCCCGTGATGCTGCTCAAAGAGGCCTTGACGCGTCCAAAGGGCATGGAGCGTTCCCAGGCGGGGCAGGAATCCGTGGATCAGTCGTGCCGCTCACTCGCCCTGTACCAATACCAGACCTGCCCGTTTTGCATCAAGGTGCGCCAGGAAATGCGGCGCCTGTCGCTGAACATCACGAAGGTGGACGCGCAATCGGAAGGCCCCGCCCGGGCCGCATTGACGCAGCAAGGTGGGCACACCAAGGTGCCCTGCCTGAAAATCACCGACGAGGCCGGCAACAGCCACTGGCTCTACGATTCGGAAAAAATCATCGCCTACCTGCGCAGCCATTTCGCGCAGGTGGTGTGAGCCAATCCGCACGGGTCACATAGCGGCTCAGAGTCCGTCTTGTTGCACCCGCTGCACCCGCTGCACCAGGGGCGCATAACCGTGGTTGAGTGGCCCGTGGCCACGGCCCGTGGTCACATCAGCCCCTGCGGCGATGGCGCCCAAAATGTAGGCGCGCGCGCGCTCCACTGCCTGCTGCAAGGGCAGCCCCTGCGCCAGATGTGCCGCAATGGCCGATGACAAAGTGCAGCCGGTGCCGTGCCCATTGGGCGTGGCAATGCGTGCAGACTCCAGCCGCTGCCGCACACCGCTGCGGGTGGCCAGAACGTCCACCACCCAGCCTCCGGGCAGGTGGCCGCCCTTGAGCAGCGCCGCGCGTGCGCCCAGCGCGCACAGCGCCTGCGCGGCTTCATCCAGCGTTTCCACGCCCTTGATGCTGCGCCCCAGCAGCCAGCCGGCCTCGTCCAGGTTGGGGGTAATTACCTCGGCCAGCGGAAACAGCTCCTGCACCAGCACGCTCACCGTTTCTGCGGCGATGAGCCGGTCGCCGCTGGTGGCCACCATCACGGGGTCGAGCACCACGTGCGGCAGCTGGTAGGTGCGGATGGCATCGGCCACCACGCGCACCACCTCGGGCGAATGCAGCATGCCGATCTTGACGGCATCCACGCCAATGTCCTGCACCACGGCGTCGATCTGGGCCTTGAGCATCTCGGGAGGAATGCCGTGGATGCCCGTCACGCCGCAGGTGTTCTGCGCCGTGATGGCCGTGATGGCCGTCATTCCGTAGCAGCCCAGGGCGCTGAAGGTCTTGAGGTCGGCCTGGATGCCCGCCCCGCCGCCGCTGTCAGAACCGGCAATGGAAAGCACGCGCACATAGCGGCGCGCTGCGGAGGTCGGTGGGGTCAATGAAGTCATGGCAAAAATTATGGCCTATGCGTTAGCGCAAAAAGAGCTGCCAAGGGTTGTGCTGTAATTGATTTTTTCCGGACGAAACAGGGGTGTCCCTCCGTTCAGAACCTGAACAGGTTCTTCGGTGTGCGACTGAGAAATACCCTGGGGCTCGCACGCAGCGCTGCATGGCACTGCCTGCAACGTGGCCCCGCTACCCGATCCAGGTCATGCTGGCGTGGGGAGTTTCCAAGAGCGGCGCTGCCCCCGTTTTGTCCATGGTTGCCAGCCAACACGGACACACCGACGGACCTATGCCACTTCAACCCTCTTCTTTTGCGATTCTGGGCGCGGGCCTCATGGGCCGCCTGCTTGCGGTGGAGCTGGCCCGCCAGGGTCACCGTGTGGACATCTACGACGCGGGCAGCCCGGCCGCCGAACATTCGGCCGCGACCGTGGCCGCCGCCATGCTGGCGCCGCTGGCCGAATCGGCCATCACCGAGCCCGGCGTGGTACGCATGGGCCACCACGCCCTCACCCGCTGGCCGCAACTGCTGGCGGCGCTGGCCGAGCCCGTGTTCTTCCAGCAGGCCGGCACGCTCATCGTGTGGCACCGGCAGGACGTGGCCGAAGCCCAGCGGCTCACGCGCCAGCTGGAGGCCAACCAGCACCAGGTGCCAGAGCTGCCCGCCCTGCAAAAGCTGGACGGTGCCGCGCTGGCCCAGGCGGAACCCACCCTCGCGCAGCGTTTTGCGCAGGGCCTGTACCTGCCCGGCGAAGGCCAGCTCGACAACCGGCAGCTGCTGGCCGCCCTGGTGGTGGAAATGCAGCGGCTGTCGGTGCGCACGTACTGGCACAGCCCCCAGTCGCCCGAAACCTTCACCCCCGGCGCCCCTGGCCAACCCGACTGGGTGCTGGACTGCCGTGGCCTGGGCGCCAAGGGCCAGTGGAGTGCACTGCGCGGCGTGCGCGGCGAGGTGGTTCGCATCCACGCGCCGGATGTCACGCTGCAGCGCCCAACACGGCTGGTGCACCCGCGCTACCCCATCTACATTGCGCCCAAAGAAGACAATCTGTTCGTCATCGGCGCCACCGAAATCGAATCGGACGACCTGTCGCCCGCCAGTGTGCGCTCCACACTGGAGCTGCTCTCCGCCGCCTACGCCGTGCACCCCGGCTTTGCAGAGGGCCGCATCCTGGAATTGGCCACGCAGTGCCGCCCCACGCTGCCCGACAACCTGCCCGCCATCCGCCAGCCGCGCAAGGGCGTGCTGGAAATCAACGGCCTGTACCGCCACGGCTTCATGATCGCACCCGCGATGCTGGATGTGACGCTGGAAGTGCTGAACGCAGGACAATCGCAGCTTTCGCAACGATTTGACCTCGCGCTGGACTTGGAGCCCGCCCCCCTGCCCCCACCCAGCGCGGCCGCCGCTCTCGCATGAACATTTCCATCAACCAGATCCCGCACGAACTGCCCGAGGGCGCTACCGTGGCCGACGCCGTGGCCGCCATCGCGGCCCGCCCGCCTTTTGCCGTGGCCGTGAACACCACCTTTGTGCCCAACACCCGCTACGCCGCGCAGGCCCTGCAGCCCGGCGACCGTGTGGAAATCATCTCGCCCGTGACGGGGGGCTGATCCGCTGCCTGAAAATTGAAGCCAAATTGGCACCTAGCGCCTGATAGATAAGCGCTAGCAGCTATCAAAAACATAGTAAACACCATGACCAGTTCAACGCCCCAAGACCCCCTGGTGCTCTACGGCCAGCAGTTCGCCAGCCGCCTGCTGCTGGGCACCTCGCGCTACCCATCCCCCGCAGTGCTCGAAGCCGCCGTGCTGCGCGCCAAGCCTGCCATGGTCACCGCCTCGCTGCGCCGCCAGGGCAGCAACCCGGCAGAAAGCGGCAGCAGCTTCTGGGAGCTGCTGCGCAAGCTCAACGTGCCTGTGCTGCCCAACACGGCAGGCTGCCACAGCGCGCAAGAGGCCATCACCACGGCACAGATGGCGCGCGAGGTGTTCAACACCCCCTGGATCAAACTGGAGCTGATTGGCGACGACTACACCCTGCAGCCCGACACCCTGAACCTGGTGGGCGTGGCCGAACACCTCATCAAGGAAGGCTTTCAGGTGCTGCCCTACTGCACGGAGGACCTGGTGCTGTGCCAGCGCCTCGTGGATGTGGGCTGTCAGGCCGTGATGCCCTGGGCGGCACCCATCGGCACCGGGCGCGGCCCCGTCAACCCCTATGCCTTGCAAACGCTGCGTGAACGGCTGAACGTGCCGATGCTGGTGGATGCCGGGCTGGGCCTGCCATCCCACGCCTGCCAGGTGATGGAATGGGGCTATGACGGCGTGCTGCTGAACACCGCCGTTGCATTGGCGCAAGACCCGGTGGCCATGGCCGGCGCCTTCGCCGATGCTGTGAATGCCGGGCGCGCCGCGCGCCAGGCAGGTGCCATGGCAGCGCAGGATGCGGCCCAGCCCAGTACGCCCGTGCTCGGCACCCCCTTCTGGCACCATGAACAACATGCGTGACGACACCAGCGCCATGGTGCAGGCCATTCTTGCGCACCACGCCGCCACCTTCGCGGGCTTTGGTGCCGAGCCCGCCCCGGAACCCACGCGGCAGGAACCTGCCTACCTGGCAGCCCTGCAGGCCTGCAGCACGCTGGGCTTTATTGCCCACGACGCGGAGTGCCTGGCCCAGGCCTGGCTGGCACAGAGCCTGCGCACCGGCACCTTCCAGCCTGAGCAATGGCCCGACGCGCCAGAGGATTTTGGCCTGCAACCCCTGCCACGTGCCCAAGCGTTCGCCCCATGCCCTGAGCACCTGGGCCTGTACGCCGTGTTGCCCGACGCCGACTGGGTAGGCCGCATGGCGCGTGCGGGCGTGCCCACCGTGCAGCTTCGCTTCAAGTCGGACAACGCTGCCGCCATTGAACGGGAAGTGCACGCCGCCGTACAGGCCGTGCAGGGCACGGGTGCGCTGCTGTTCATCAACGACCATTGGCGCACGGCCATCCAGGCGGGTGCCTATGGCATTCACCTGGGCCAGGAAGATCTGGATGCCCTGGCCCCCGACGAGCTCCAAGCACTGCGCGCTTCGGGCCTGCGCCTGGGTGTCAGCACCCATGGCTACGCAGAAATGGTGCGTGCCGATGCAGTAGGCCCCAGCTACATCGCCATGGGCGCCGTATTCCCGACCACCCTCAAGAAGATGGCCACGGCCCCGCAGGGTGTGGGCCGGTTGGGTGTGTATGCGCGCCTGCTGCGCCACTACCCCCAGGTGGCCATTGGCGGCATCGGCGCCGAGCAGTTTGCGCCGGTGCAGGCCACGGGCGTGGGGTCGATTGCGGTGGTGCGGGCCCTTGTCAATGCCCCAGACCCTGAAGCCACCGCCACGCACTTGATGCGCCTGATGGAACAAAACAGCCAGCGCGCGAGCCGCTGAAGGGATGATCCATTGGCCTGTCGGCCTATTTGCGGTCGCCTTTCTTCTGCTCCAGTTCCAGCCGCAGTTCGACCAGGTCGTTGTCCATGCCAAAACCGACGGCCTGACCCGCGGCCGGGGGCGCGGTCACCGGCACGGCCGGCAGATCGCTCAGGGTGAGATGGGGCGGCTCTGACAGATCAAGGTCGAGGTCGAGATCCAGCGGCGCACCGCGCGTGTCGCCATCCAGTGCGGAGGGCGCTGCGACACTCGATGCCTGAGCTGGCCGCCCTGTAGCGGGAGGCATCCCGTCAAAGTCGAACTCCAGGCTGGCCGCGCGCGAGTCCTGCGGTAATGCCGCCGTTGTCGCAGGTACCTTCGGGGCTGGCGCTTGCTGCACCTGGGTTTCGTCCCGAGGTGCGGCGAGCGGTGTGGTGCGCTTGCGGGGCGCAGGCTCCCCTCGGGCACTTGCGGGCGTGGTCTGCGCAATGGAGAGCAACAGCAGCAGGTCGTCGTAAGCCGCAAGGTCAAAGGGCTCGACCGAACCGACACCGTTCTGCCTGAAAAGCAGCTTTTCCAGCAACTGCAGCACCGACGGAGACGTCCATTCAGCCTCGATGTCAGCGAGCGCATCGGTGTAGTGGTACAGCATGCGGCCCGTGCGGTGGAAGCTGGCAAATTCCGGCACCTGTGCGTTGAACGATTGCATGAACTGCGTACGCAGCTGTGTGAACTCCTCCACCCGGCTCAGCGTGTGGTACAGCCGCAAAAGCTCCAGATACGCCAGCGGCGAAGTGGCACCGCGCTCAGCGATGTGCGTTTTCAGCACTTCGATGGCCTGCTGGTGTTCCCCCACCGAGATAAAAAACTCGGCCTGTTGCTGGATGTCGAAAAGCTCCTCCGGGCTGACGATGTGCAGCGCGGGCTGCGGCGTGACTACAGCGGCGGGTGCTGGCGGGGGAACGGTCGCCTTCAGGGGGACCGGGGCACTGGGCAAAGGGGCCGTGGCCACAAAAGGAGCTACCAGCGGGGCAGCAGCTGAGCCAGGGGAAGGTTCCCGGGCTTCGGCGGACTCGTCGGACGGCAGCCAGTGATCGGTGGGGTCGGGGGGCAGGCCCAGCGCAGCCCCATGCTCGACCACGGCATCACGGCCACCCAGCGCAGCCACCGAATCGCGCCATGCGCGCACCGCCTTTTCGGAGGCGCTGCGCATCCGCCCCCAGGCCCACACAGCGAGCAACAGTGCCAGCAGCAGCAACCCGCCCAGTGCGTAGACCACCGTGGCAGGAAATCTCTCGCTCTCTGCCTGCTCCAGTTGTTGCTGCAATTGCGCTGCGCTGGCCCGGTCGCGGGCGGCCTGCGCCCGCAGGGCAGCGACGTCGGATTCCAGGGCCTTGAGCCGGTCAGCCTCCTGATTGACATCCCCGGGCTGGGCATTCATCGCTTTCCAGAGCGCTGCCGCCTGGGCACGCTGGGCCGAGGGCTGGTCTGATGGCATGACCAGCAGTTCAGGCGAGGTGCGCAGTGCCAGCGGACGGTCTACCCAGAGGTCGAGTGGCTCGACGACCAAGCGAGCCCGGTCAGCAGGCTTGGGGGCTGTTGGCAGCTTGTTTTTTTCAGCGCTGGCCTGGGGGCGCGCCACTGGGCGCTCTGGGGGCCGTGCCGGTGCCGTCCGCGCAGCAGGCTTGGCCACCGAGGGGGTGTTGGGTACGGGCTCGGGCCGGTTTTCGGAAGACAAGGGCACGGAGGCCATCGGAGAAGGCGCCACAGGCGCAGTGGCAGCCCCTGCAGCGCGCTGCCCTGCTGCACCCTGGGCCGGACGGGGTCCTTCGACCCCACCGGCCGCAAGGGAAGGTAGCCGCGAGACATCGACCGGCGATGCGGACCGTGCCACCGTGGATGGAAGCTCGGCAAAAAAAGTGTAGGTGCGCGTGACCTTGCCTGTGCACCCCGCCGACAAGGTGACCATCAATACCGGCTCGTCCACCGCGATGGCGGCCTGCACCCGCACGGCCGGAGACCGCCCCCGCATGTCGGGCAAAGGCACTACCCGCACCTTGGCATCGCCAATCACCGTATCGCCGGCCACCAGCTTGGCCGTCACGCAGGAAGAGGCCAGATCAGTGCCTGGGTCGGGCTGGATATCGAAGGAAAGATCTACGGGGGCACCCAACACCACCACGCCCCTGCTGCCGCCCAAGGACAGTGCCGAGGCGCCTGCAGCGACCGCCCACAGACTGGTCCCCAAAATGGCGTTACGGATTTTCACAATATGTTCTGCTTTTTGGTGCAACCCATTCTTGCACATAAGTCCCGCGCAACGCCAGAGCCATAATGGCGCTATGAAAATTCAGTTTCCCAACATCGCTATCGTGGGCACCGGCGCCATGGGTCGGGGCATTGCACAAATCGCCGCACAGGCTGGCAGCCAGGTTTTTCTGCTTGATGCCAACCCCGGCGCCGCCGATGCGGCCAAGGCGGCGCTCCAGGAGCAATGGAACAAACTGGTGGCCAAGGGCCGCATCGATGCCGCGCAGGCCGGTGACCTGACCGCGCGGCTGCACCCCGTCAAGGTCGTGGCCGACCTGGCAGGCTGCGACCTGGTGGTAGAAGCCATCGTGGAGCGGCTGGATGTGAAAAAGACGCTGTTCGCCGAACTGGAAGCCGTGGTGCGCCCGGATGCGGTGCTGGCCACCAATACCTCGTCCCTCTCGGTCACCGCCATCGGCGCGGGCCTGCAGCGGCCCGAGCGCCTGGCGGGTTTCCACTTCTTCAACCCCGTGCCGCTCATGAAGGTGGTGGAAGTGATTGCCGGGCTCAAGACGGATGCAGCCGTGTGCACCGCCCTGGCCACGTATGCGAGGGAAATGGGACACACCCCCGTTCAGGCACAAGACACCCCCGGCTTCATCGTGAACCACGCCGGGCGCGGCTTTGGCACAGAGGCCCTGCGCATCGTGGGCGAAGGCGTGGCCGACTTCGCCACCATCGACCGCATCCTGCGCGACCAGGTCGGCTTCAAGCTCGGCCCCTTTGAATTGATGGACCTGACGGCGCTGGACGTCTCCCACCCGGTGATGGAATCCATCTACCGCCAGTACTACGACGAGCCGCGCTTTCGCCCCAGTGTGATCACCGCGCAGCGCCTGGCAGGCGGCGTGGTGGGCAAGAAGGTGGGCGAAGGCTTTTACCGCTACGTGGACGGCGTGGCGCAGATACCGGCAGAGGCGCCGCCGCCCGTGGTGGCAGAGATTCCCCCCGTGTGGGTCTCGCCCCGTGCCGCGCGCCGCGCGGAGCTGTACCAGCTGCTCAAGGACCTGGGCGCCACCATCGAAACCGGCCAGTCGCCCTCGCCCCAGGCCATCACGCTGGTCGCGCCGCTGGGGTTTGACATCACCACCGTGGCGGTCGTGGAGCGCCTGGACCCGGCGCGCACCATCGGCATCGACATGCTGATCGACGACGCCGCTACCAAGCGCCGCGTGTTGGCCACCAACCCCGCCACCCGCGTGGACATCCGCAACGCAGCGCATGCGCTGTTTGCCCGCGACGGCAAGGCCGTGAGCGTGATCCGCGACAGCGGCGGGTTCGTCACACAACGCGTGGTGGCTACCATCGTCAACATCGCCAGCGATATCTGCCAGCAAGGCATCTGCTCCCCCAAGGATCTGGAAACCGCTGTGACACTGGGCCTGGGTTACCCCCTGGGCCCCCTGGCCATGGGCGACCGCTGGGGGCCGACCAACATCCTCGAAGTGCTTTTCAACATGCAAACGGTCTATGGCGACACCCGCTACCGCCCGAGCCCCTGGCTGCGCAGGCGCGGCGCCATCGGCCTGAGCCTGACGCACGTTGAAGAAGACTGATTGACACGGCGCATCCCCCTGAGTCGCTTCGCGCCTTGGCTTGGGCCGCGCCCTGTTCGATAAGCTGCGGACGATGCGTAGCCCCGTGCAAACCTGACAACAGCCGTCCGAAGCCCCTACCCGGAGACAAGATGCCCGCAGAACTCCAGAGCACCAGCCAGGGCCAGACCCTGATCCTGACCCTTCGCAACCCTGAGCGGCGCAACGCCATCGACCCGGTGATGTACGCAGCGGGCGTGGAGGCGCTGGGTGTGGCCGAAAGCAGCCCGGACATTCGCAGCGTGGTCATCACGGGGGCCGATGGCATGTTCTGCTCGGGCGGCAACCTGCAGCGCCTGCTGGCCAACCGCCAGGAAGCCCCCGAGGTACAGGCACAAAGCATTGAGGGCCTGCACAACTGGATCGAGACCATCCGCACCTACCCCAAGCCTGTGATTGCCGCCGTGGAAGGCGCGGCGGCCGGTGCGGGCTTTTCATTGGCATTGGCCTGCGACTTCATCGTGGCGGCCCGCAACGCCGTGTTTGTGATGGCCTACAGCAATGTGGCCCTTTCACCCGATGGCGGCGCAAGCTGGAGCCTGTCGCACGCCCTGCCCCGCCAGGTGGCAACCGAGATCCTCATGTGTGGTGACCGCATCGGCGCAGAACGCCTGCACGCTCTCGGTGTGGTCAACCGCATTGCAGAAACCGGCAGCGCGCTGGAGACCGCCCTGGCACTGGCTGAGCAGCTCAATGCGCGCGCACCCAATGCCCTCGCGAGCATCAAGGAGCTGCTCAACGAAGCGCCCCATGCCCAGCTCACACATCACCTGGCCCATGAGCGCGACCATTTCGTGAAGAACCTGCACCATACGAACGGCGGCGCAGGTATATCGGCCTTCCTCGAAAAACGAGTGCCCCGCTACGAATAGCATTGCACCGGGGTACCGTACCCACAGAGCACCACCGCCAAGCACCATCCCCCGGCCCGCTGCGCTGCAGCGTCCGGGGGTTTTCTTTTGGGCGCCCACAGCGCAGACACGCAGGTGACAACCCTGACGCAGCATGAAGGTCCCTGACGCGACAATGGGTCTGTTTCTAGTCACCCAAAAGACAGGCCATGGACGACCCGATTCTTACTATCGAAGAACGTGAAGCGATCAACTCAGGTCGCTGGTTTTCATCTCTCTCACCTTCTCTACGCCACGACATCCTCAGATGTGCATACGTCAAACGCTTCAAGGACGGCGGCCTCATTGCCGCACGCGGAGATCCGCCCGAGGAGTGGATTGCCTGCGCGCGCGGTGCGGTGCGGGTGAGCTCGACCTCCATCTCGGGCAAGCAGATCACGCTGACCTATGTGGAGCCGGGCATCTGGTTTGGCGATGTAGCGATCTTCGACGGGGACCGGCGCACACACGACGCCTACGCGCATGGCGACACCACGATCCTGTGTGTGGCCAAGGCCGATTTCCGCAAGATTCTGGCGGTGCACACCGAGCTGTACGAAGCCATGCTGCGACTGCATGCGCGGCGCATTCGCCAGCTGTTCGGGCTGGTGGAAGACCTCAACACCCTGCCCCTGCGCTCGCGCCTGGCCAAGCAGCTCGTGCACCTGGTGCGCAGCTACGGCGTGCCCAGCCTGTCGGACGGCAGCGAGATGCGCATCAGCCTGCAACTGGCGCAGGAAGAACTGGCGCAACTTCTGGGCGCATCGCGCCAACGCGTGAACCAGGAACTCAAGGCCATGGAGCGCGAGGACGCCATTCGCATCGAGCCGGGCGGCCTGGTGGTGCGTGACCGCGAAGCCCTGATGCGCATTGCTGAAACCGACAACTGACTCATTGACTGACCGAACCTCTCCCCATTCCTCCATGAGCAACTTTGACCATTTCGTCGGCACCCGTCCTGTTTCCGATCAGCACGCCTTTGATACCGAAGCGCTGACCGCGTGGCTTGCACGGAACATGGAAGGCTTCGTGGGCCCCCTGACCGTGGAAATGTTCAAAGGGGGGCAGTCCAACCCGACCTACAAGCTCATCACGCCCGGTGCCAGCTACGTGATGCGGGCCAAGCCTGGCCCCGTGGCCAAACTGCTGCCTTCGGCCCACGCCATCGAGCGAGAGTTTGCGGTGATGAGCGGCCTGTATGGCACCGACGTGCCCGTGCCCCGCATGTTTGTGCTGTGCGAGGACGAATCCGTCATCGGCCGCGCCTTCTACGTGATGGAGTGCATGCAGGGCCGCGTGCTGTGGGACCAATCTCTGCCCGGCATGACGCCGGCCGAGCGCGGCGATATCTACAACGAGATGAACCGGGTGATCGCAGCGCTGCACACGGTGAAATTTGCAGACAGAGGCCTGGCCAACTATGGCAAGCCAGGCAACTACTTTGACCGCCAGATCGGCCGCTGGAGCAAGCAGTATGTAGCCTCGATCACCCAGCCCATCGAAGAGATGGACCGCCTTATGGAGTGGTTGCCCGCCAACATGCCTGCCAGCGCTCGGGACGAGGGCCATGTCTCCATCGTGCACGGCGACTACCGCTTGGACAACCTGATGTTCCACCCCACCGAGCCGCGCGTGATTGCGGTGCTCGATTGGGAGCTGTCCACGCTGGGCCATCCGCTGGCAGACTTCAGCTACCACTGCATGAGCTGGCACATCCCCGCCTCGCTCGGGCGCGGCATCGCAGGGCTGGACCTGGCCGCGCTGGGCATCCCCGACGAAGACACCTATATCCGCCTGTACTGCGAGCGCACCGGCATCACCACGCCCGAGGCACTGCGTGCCGACTGGAACTTCTACCTCGCCTACAACATGTTCCGCATCGCGGCCATCCTGCAAGGCATTGCCAAGCGGGTGGAGGCTGGCACGGCCTCCAGCGCGCAGGCCAAGGCATCGGGCGACACCGCGCGGCCCATGGCCCAACTGGCCTGGTCGTTTGCCCAGCGCGGCTAAACACACGACGCAAGTACAAGCGCCGCCCCTCGATTACCAACGGAGAAGAAACCCATGGACTTTGACTACTCGCCCAAAACCAAGGAACTGCAGGCCAAGCTGCTCCAGTTCATGGATGACCACATCTATCCGAACGAGTCTGCCTACAAAGACGAACTGGCCGCCAACACAGCCGCAGGCAAGCGCTGGAGCGCGATGAACACCATCGAGAACCTCAAGCCCAAGGCGCAGGCTGCCGGGTTGTGGAACCTGTTTCTGCCGGTCGATAGCGCCGCCGCCTCGGGCTATGCGGGTGCGGGCCTGACCAACCAGGAATACGCTCCACTGGCCGAAATCATGGGCCGCGTGCCATGGGCCAGCGAGGTGTTCAACTGCTCGGCACCCGACACCGGCAACATGGAGACCATTGCCCGCTACGGCGACGAAGCCAACAAGGCCCGCTGGCTCAAGCCGCTGCTCGACGGCAAGATCCGCTCGGCCTTTGCGATGACGGAGCCCGACGTGGCATCGAGCGACGCCACCAACATCGAGACGCGCATCGAGCGCCAGGGCGACGAGTACGTGATCAACGGCCGCAAATGGTGGATCTCCGGCGCGGCCGACCCGCGCTGCGCGGTGTTCATCACCATGGGCAAGACAGACCCCGACGCACCCCGCCACTCGCAGCAGAGCATGGTGTTGGTACCCGCCGATGCCAAGGGCATCACCATCGTCCGCCCGCTGAACGTGCTGGGCTATGACGATGCGCCCCACGGCCACGTAGAGATGACGTTCGAGAACGTGCGCGTGCCCGTCTCCAACATCCTGCTGGGGGAAGGCCGTGGCTTCGAGATCGCTCAAGGCCGCCTCGGCCCCGGGCGTATCCACCACTGCATGCGCCTGATCGGCCTGGCCGAGCGCGCGCTGGAGCTGATGTGCAAGCGTGCTTCGTCGCGCGTGGCGTTTGGCAAAACCGTGGCCCAGCAGACCGTGACGCAAGAGCGCATTGCCGAAGCGCGCTGCAAGATCGACATGGCGCGCCTGCTCACGCTCAAGGCCGCCTGGTTGATGGATGTGGCTGGAAACAAGGTCGCCAAGACCGAGATCGCCATGATCAAGGTCGTGGCACCCAGCATGGCCTGCCAGGTGATTGACTGGGCCATGCAGGTGCACGGCGGCGGCGGCATGAGCGATGACTTCCCGCTGGCCTATGCCTACGCCGGTGCACGCACGCTGCGCTTTGCAGACGGCCCGGACGAGGTGCACCGCAACGCCATTGCCAAGTGGGAGCTGGGCAAGTACGGCACCTACGGCCGTGATGCGGCCGTGCCCGTCACCCGGGGAAGCTGACTAGAAATCACCCCCCTGAGGCCCTGCGGGCCTTCCCCCCACTCTCGCATCGCTGCGCGATGCGGGCGGGGGGACGCCGCCCTCGCTGCAGGGCGGCCTTTGCTCGGCGGCCTTGGGCCGGGCGCGCCAGTTTCATAACCTGCGGGAACATATTGCAGAACGCACAACGGGGCCACACGCTCCGTTGTGCGTTTTCTTTGGCGCAGGCGCTGGCTGGAACGCTACCGGGTGATGTTGGGCACGTCGTCCGGCCCCGCCACCGACATGGGCGGCAGGTTCTGCAGGGCCGCCTGCCCGGCCACCAGCAGGAGTTGCTTGGCATGCGCGATCTCGGCCAGGCTGCGCTGCGTGTGTTCCATGCGCAGGTAGACCTTGCCACGCGCCAGCATCAGCACCATGGGCGATTTCGCCCGTTCGGAGCCACCTTCCCCCTCCACGGCATTTAGCAGCTGTGAGACCACGGGCGCATGGATCCAGCGCTGGGCCAGCTCAATGCGCTCTGCCACCACCGCGAAGTGCTCGCGGAATGACACGGGCAGGCCGGGCCAGGCCATTTCCTCGTACATGGACAACCAGCGCATTTCTTCGGGCAGGCTGCTGCTCACCGCGGTCTGCAGCGTATCGGTGATGGCGGTGTAGGCCGTGCCTTCCAGAATTTCCTGCAAGGGACGGTTGATCACCATCACGGCGGCATCGGGGTCGGCGCCCACGTCGGCGCGCCCGCGCAGCTCCAGGCCCGTCACATAGTCGCGTGTGGGTGCGCCGCATTCCAGCCGCCACGGGTGGCCGTGGATGTCACCGCCCAGATCGAAATGTCCCTCGGTGGAATGTGCAACGATGGCCAGCTGCTGCTTCGCAGCCCAGCGGGCCACGTCCCGGTTGGTGGCAGGCCGGCCCAGGTCCGAACCCGGGGAGCCGGAAGTACCGAATGCTTTGCGGAGGCGGTCAAACATGAGAGGCCGAAGCGCAAGGCTTCGCAAGAGTCGCGGGTGCAGGCATTATTGGGCGAAAATTGAAATTCCCCCTGAGTCGCCTGCGGCGCCTTCCCCCTGAGGGGGACGCACCCGGTGGACTGGCCTGGGGCGCGCCAGTTTCGGCAGGTGGGGGCCTGGTACGGCGCTTGGATGAACGACATGCCACTTTTGACTATGAACCGCCGTTTTGCCCTGACCGCCATGGCTGCTGCGGGTGTACTGGGGACCTTGCCTGCGGCCGCAGCGAAATTGCCCAGGGACACCTCGGCCACGGCGCGCCAGCTGGTGCGCTGGGCCACCGAAACCGGCGACCACCAGGGTCTGCCTTTTGCCGTGATCGACAAGCCCGCCGCCCGCATCCATGTGTTCTCGGCCCAGGGGCAGTGGCTGAGCAGTGCTCCGGTGCTGCTGGGCGCTGCGCTGGGCGACCGGTCTGCGCCGGACATTGGGCAGCGGCCACTGTCACAGATCCGCCCGGAGGAGCGCACCACGCCCGCTGGCCGGTTCGTGACAGAACCCGGGCGAAACCTGCGCGGCGACGACATTGTGTGGATCGACTATGAATCCGCCGTCTCGCTGCACCGCGTGCGCAGCGTTCATGCCGCTGAGCGCCGCCAGCAACGCCTGGCAAGCCGGGGCGTGAGCGACAAACGCATCAGCTACGGCTGCGTGAACGCACCCGAGGCGTTCTACAACCAGTTCATCGCGCCTGTGTTCGGCCAGGCACGCGGCGTGGTGTATGTGCTGCCGGACACAGAGCCATTTGCTGCTTTTTTTATAGCTGCCAACGCTTACCCATAAAGCGCTAGGGCCATTTTTTACTTGTTTTTTCGAATCCGGCCTGCCGCCGCGCGGCGTCAGGCTGCCCGGTTCAGACAGGCCGTAGCTGGAACACGGCCCTGCGTCCGCCGACCTCCAGGCCCCGGGCATTGAGGATACGGCCCGACCGGCGCGGCGCCAGTGCCTCGCGCTGCCGGGCGTCGAGCCAGCCGAGCTGGTCCATGACCTCCACTGCGGCGGCCACCTGCGCCACCATGTTGCCGTCCATGACCTTGAGCGCGAAGGCCTCGCCCCGGCTACGGCTGCCCACCACCTGCACGCCGTCGGCGCCGGTCTTGGATACCCAGTCGCCCTGCCCGGCCCGTATAAAGCCCAGGTCGTGCCGGCCGGTGCCCGAGCCCAGCTCGGGCCGGGCGACCATGGCATCGGCCAGTTCGGTAAGGCTCTGGTCCA
This sequence comes from Acidovorax sp. JMULE5, assembly GCF_013376875.1. GTDB lineage: Bacteria > Pseudomonadota > Gammaproteobacteria > Burkholderiales > Burkholderiaceae_C > Acidovorax > Acidovorax facilis. The sequence goes on along the minus strand of NZ_CP035951.1, from coordinate 540,792 downwards.
GGTCCGTGTCCGGTGCGCCACCGGCTAGGCGAGCGTAGCCCCGGGCCAGGCTGGCCAGCGGCATGGCGTAGTTGGGCGCCGAGCAGCCGTCAATGCCCATGGCCAGCTGTTCTGGTTCCAGCCCCACCGCTTGCGCAACGTGGTCGCGAATGGCAACCTGCAGCGGATGCGCTGGGTCGAGGTGATCGTCCAGCGGCAAGCCTTGTTGCACGCAGTGCGCGACGAAGCCCGCGTGTTTGCCGCTGCAGTTGTTGTGGCGTTCGTCTGGCACAAAACCTTGTGGCAGCGAGGCGAGCCCCAGCTCGGCAAACAGCGGCCGGTGGCACCCGCAACGCAGCGCGTGGTAGTCCTTGCCCACGCTGGCCAGCATGCGGTCGGCCTGCTCCACATGCATGGGCTCGCCGTTGTGGCTGGCGCACAGCAGCGCCAGCTCGCCCTGCCCCCAGCCCAGCGCGCGGGCTCCGCCCGACTGCATGAAAGGCAGCGCCTGGAACGCCTTGATGGTGGAGCGGGTGAAAGTGACGGTGTACGGGTCACCCACCTGGGCCGATACCCTGCCGTCGCGGTCGGCCACGGCCACTGCGCCCCAGTGCTGGCATTCGACCAGTCCGCCGCGGTTGACTTCGATCAACGGTACAAAACCCATGGTGTGCTTTCTTGCAGCCTGCATCACTGCGCAGCAGCGGCCGTGCTGGCGGCAGTGGAAGGCGTGAGTGTGAGCTCGTGCATCCAGCGCGCGGGCTGTCGCTGCAGCGCGCGATAGCCGGTCTCGGCCCAGGTGGTGCTCATGTCGCGGTAGCGCGGCGAGAACACCAGCCCGCTCTGACCGGTTTGGTAAATGAAGCGCGACTGTTCCAGATCGGCCAGGTCGTACACCGCGCGCAGCGAGGCGGCGTGGCGGTTCACGTACGGGCCAGAGGCTTCGCCCGCGTTGTACTGGCCCACGTTCACGGTGTACGAATCGCCGTGCGAGGGCACGCTCACATCGAAGAAACGCGCGAGTGCGGGCACGTTGCCGAAGGGCCGGTGCGCGCTGAGCGCCGGGTGCGCCGCGCCCCAGCGCCACTGGGCCGGGTCCGCGCCATACGCAGCCTGCAGGCGGTCGAGCGCGCGGCCCAGAGCAGCGGCAGATTGCTCGGCACACGATGCGGGTTGGCACCACCAGGTGTCGTTGCGCTCCAGAATGCCTTCAATGGCCGCGCGGTAGTCGCGCTTGCCATACGTGGCTGTGAACCGGTCTTCGCCAATGCGCGGAATGATCAGGCCGCGTGCCAATTCGTCCGTCCAGGCCACAAAGATCAGCGGCGCGGCGCGGCCCGCGTCCATCACGCCGTCAAAGCCCTGCAGCTCTTTCTGCGCAGCGGCGGCCAGCGGGTGCGTGGACTGCGCCTGCTGCAGGTGCGGCAGCAGGCGCCGCGTGGCGAGCGAGGTCACGTCGCGGTGGATGGCCTGCATGCTGGCCGCGTCGTGCTTGGGCGTGGCCTCGATGAGCTGCGCAATGCGTTCGTAGCGGTAGGGCAAGGCCCAGTCCTGCGTCAGAAAGTGGGGGTAGCCTGGCGCCGTCACGCGCTGGTTGGCCGTGGCGATCCAGCCCCGGGCGCCCTGGACGCCCGCCCCTCCGCTGACACCGTCATCCTGCGGGGTTTGCTCATACGGCAGCCAGCCCTTCCAGTCGTAGCGCGCGTCCCAGCCGGGCGAAGGCGCCACGCCCCGAATGTCGTTGGCGGCATCGCGCAGCGGCACACGGCCTGCGGCCTTGAAGCGGATGTTGCCCTGGTCGTCCGCAGCCACCACGCTTTGCATCGGCGAGTGGTAGTGCGCCAGCCCCGCAAAGAGCTCATCCACGCTCTTGGACTGGTTGGTCTTGAAGCCCGCCAGCACGGTCTGGTTGTCATCGTCCAGCGCGCTCCAGCGCAGCGCGATCACATATTTGCCCAGGTCCAGCACCTCGGCGTGCGACTTCTGAACGTCGCTCAGCACGGGGCCATGGCGCGTGCTGCGCAGCTGCAGCAACAGGTCGGCCTCGCCCTTGACGCGGATGGTTTCGTTGCGCACCGTGAACGGCGCCCAGCCGTCTGGGGTGCGGTACTGCGTGGCGTCCGCCGGGTTGATCTGCTCAAGATACAGGTCCTGCACATCGGGACCGGTGTTGGTAAAGCCCCAGGCCACTTTATCGGTGCGGCCCAGCACCACGAAGGGCATGCCAGGCAAGGTGGCGCCTACGGCATCAATGGGGCCCAAGGGCGTACCGTCAGACGCCTTGCCCGCAGGGGCCTGCAGGCTAGCAAAGTACCAGATGGCGGGGGCCGACAGGCCCAGGTGCGGGTCGTTGGCCAGCAGCGGCTTGCCGCTCACGGTGCGGGTGCCCGCAATCACCCAGTTGTTGCTGCCCTTGCCCTCGTTGGTGCCTGCGTTGCGGGTCAGCTCGTCGGCCCAGGCCAGCATGCCGGCGCTGATCTGCCGGGACAACGGACCTTCGCGGTTGGCTGGCGCCACAGCAGCCGCTGCAGCACCGGCGGCAGGTGCACGATAAACCCCCAGCTGGCGATACAGCGCCGCCAGGTCTGCGGACGCAGCGGGCGGCTCCCCCGGATAGGGTGGCATCAGTTGCCACAGCCGGTCGGTGTCCAGCGTGCGCGCCACCGACAGGCGTGCGAACTCGGTGCCCCAATTGCCACCCAGGTCCAGCGCCATCATCAGCGCCCAGCCCACGCTGTCCTCGGGCTCCCACACCGCGCCTGCGGCGCCTCCGGGTTGCACACCCAGCACCAGAAACTCCGGTGGCAAGGCCTGGGGACGTTTCTGGTGGAAGGCATGGATGCCCTTGCTGTAGGCCTGCAAGGCCTCCTGGGCATACAGCGGCAGCCCAGCGTACTGCCGCCGGGCCACACCCATGATGTCCAGGCTGCGCATGAGCTTGTCGGTCTCGACCGTGGCAGGGCCAAAAACCTCGGACAGCTGGCCGTGCATGACCCGGCGGTTGAATTCCAACTGCCAGGTGCGTTCCTGCGCATGTACATAGCCCATTGCAAACCAGGCATCCTGCGGGGTCTGAGCCTGGATGTGGGTGACATCGGCGCCATCGCGCCGCACCTGTACTGCATCGCTGAGCCCCGCCACAGCCAGGGAACCATCGAGTTGTGCAAAGCTGCGCTGCACATACACCGCCGCGCCCGCGCCTGCCAGCAGCGCCACTGCCACCAGCCCGAGGGCTGTCCGCTTCATCCATGCCATGTTTCTTGTCTCCTGCCGTTGGTCTTGTTGTTGATGTTGTGCACGCAAAGCCATGGTGGCTCCGCGCCCGCGCTGCGGCCACACTGCAATGCAGAAGGAGCCGCCAGCTCTGCGCGTGTCAGCTCAAGTGCACACTGCCGCCCGCCACATGAAAGCTCATGACCGGCGCACTGGGCTCGTTGAACGAAACGCCCAGCGCAATGTGCCCCGCGCCATGCAGGATGCAGGCATCGCGCCGCAGGCGCACGGGCGAGTCGCTGCCCTCGAACCGCACCCAGGTTCCAAAGCTGCTCATGTCGGTCAGCACGAACCCGCTGTTGCGCCAGTCGATGCGTGCATGCAGGCGCGACACGCGCGGGTCGTTGATGCACAGCTGGGCATGCTCGGTCCGCCCCACCATGACCGGGGCATCCGACGAGGTGAAGGTGCGGTCCACCCCATGCCAGGAGAACTGGATCTGCCCAAGGATGGAATCGACCGGTGCGAAGTTGCTGACCAGTGCCGCCTGCATGGTGAGGGAATCGGGCGCTTCGTCCTCACGCCATTCGACGTGGTAGAGCATCAGCAACTCTGCCTTGCCCCGAATGTCCATCATGCCGAGTTTGCGGTACCAGACATCGGGCGCCGTGCCCGCAAGCAGCACGGTGGTTTCGGTAGCCCAGATTTCAGCGGGCCCGGCCCGTTCGCACAGCCGGGAAGCCACGTTGACGGCGTCGCCATAACAATCGCCATCCACATCCACCACTTCGCCGCTGGCCACGCCCACGCGGATCTCCATGCGCAAGGGGTGGGGCCAGCGGTCCAGGCGGACCTTGTGCTGGCGCAGCATGGTGGCCATTGCAGACACCGCACTGGAGGCATCGCCAAAAACTCCCAGCACCCCATCCCCGAGCTTCTTGACCACCCGGCCGCCGTGGGCCTCGATGGTGTCGCCAATCCACTGGGTGACCTGCGTCACGGCCTCGGTAGCACGTTCATTGCCCAGCGCTTCATACAAGGCAGTGCTGCCTGAGATGTCCGCAAAGACCATCGTCGACAACACACTCATGAACGCGGGCCCGTTGGTAACATCATGTGAACCAGTTTAGTGCAAGCGCCCTGGCTGCGCACTCCTCAAAGCGCCAACAAGTGTTGCCTGAGGCCGCAGCCGCAGCGAAAGGCGCGGTTGCAGCGTTCACCACAACGAACCCGCACATCGTCAGCGTCGCGAAAGGGAGGCGCCACCCCGTTCGCCTGAAAATCCACCAACACGTAAAAATTCGCAACAAGCCCGGGCAAGTTGTTGTCTTTATGCAAAAACAGGAGCACGCCCCTTGCGCTGCACCTCGCTCCCGCTTACTTTGGCCGTCCCTGTTACAAAAAGCCCGCCCTTACCCCGCCATGCGCTGGAACAAGCCGACTCTCCGCAACAACCTTCACGACCTGCTGGGCCGTGACAAGCCGTCGTCCACGGCATGGGTGCGCAACCAGGGGCTGGAAGAAGTGCGCCGGGCCATGCTGCAGAGCCTGGTCGGCATGACCGGCTCCGACGTGGCGCGCATGAACATGCGGCTGCGTTATGCCGGCGACATCGAGGCCCTGTGGTACCTGCGCACCGACCTTTTCAGCACGCTGGTACCGCTGCGGGGCGAGCACGGTGCCCGGGGCGTGATCGACCAGGTCACCCAGCTGTTCCAGGGGCAGCTCCCACGCGCACTGCGCCCGGCGCAGGCCGCCCCTCACACCCCTCCTGACGCGCACCACGCGCGCGTGGCGAACCGCCGTTGTGGCGGTGTCATGCGGGTGAAGGCCTCACCGCGTCAGTGCTGGTGCCCCCAGTAGATCAGCGCATCGCGCTCTTCCACCGACAGTGACACCGTGGCGCCCACGGGCAACAGCACCTTCGTTTCAACATGCCCAAACGGCAGGTTGGTCAGCACCGGCGCCTTGATCTGGGTGCGCAGCCAGTCCACCACAGACTGCAGCTTGTAGCCCTTGTCATGCGGTGCCAGCTTGAAGTTGGTGAACTGCCCCAGCACCACAGCCTTCTGCTGGGCCAGCACACCGGCGTGCAGCAGCTGGGTCAGCATGCGTTCGATGCGGTAGGGGTGCTCGTGCACGTCTTCGATGAACAGCACGCCGCCCTTGGCCTGCGGGAAATACGGCGTGCCCACCAGCGATGCCAGCACCGCCAGGTTGCCACCCCACAGCGTGGCGCTTTTCACATAGAGATTGGGCACGGCAGGCTTGCCCGTGGCGGCGTTGGGTTGCTCTTTGTTCATGCGCCAGCCGGTACCTTCGCCGTGGCCCGTCAGCAGATCGTCAAAGCAGGCTTCCATGATGTCGTCAGGCTCGCCCTGCACACCAAAGTCTGCACCGAGCGACGGGCCCGCCCAGGTGGTGGCCCCCGTCTTGGCCAACACGGCCAGCTGAAAGGCGGTGAAGTCGCTCACGCCCACAAAGTGCATGCCCTTTTCAATCGCCTTGGCCACCGCCTTGTAGCGGATGCCCGGCAGGATGCGCGACAGGCCGTAGCCCCCGCGCGAGATCAGCGCCACATCGGCGCCGCTGGCCGCAGCGCGGTGGATAGCGGCCAGCCGGGTGGCGTCGTCGCCCGCAAAGCGGGTGTGGGTGGCCAACGCATCGGCGTCCACCTCGACCTCATGGCCCAGGGCCTTGAGCCGTGCAATGCCGCGCTTGAAGGCCGCCTTATCGCGCACGGCGCTGGAGGGCGAGTAGATGTAGATGTGCTTGGGACCGTGGTCGTGGTCGCAATGGGAAGGGTCGTGATGGTGGTCGTGCAAAGCGCTCAGACCCGCCGAGGGGCCTGCTCCGTAAACAGGGGGAATGTCGGGCGCCACATGCAGTCAGGCGGCGCCAGCGGACAAGTCAGTGCGCGAAGTATTCCACAGCCTGTGCGGCAATGGCCTCGCCGTGCTCCTGCACAAAGTGGCCCGCATGGGGCAGCACGATGGGCTCGGGGCAGCCTTGGATGCTCTGCTGCAGCGCCCGCATGGTGGGCAGGCCCAGCACAGGGTCTTGCGCACCCACCACCATCAGGCTGCGGCCCTGCCACTGGTGCTGCCAGAAATCGCGGGCCGCGCGCGACACGGCGGCGCCCGGGTCACCCGCAGAAGCGGGCACGCGTTCTGGAAAGGCCCGCAACGCGGCGCGGTAGCCTTTGTCCGGGAACGGCGCATCGTAGGCAGCGCACTCCGCCGCCGTCAGATGCGGGCTGCCACGCGCCAGCAGGCGCCCTACTCCATACAGCGGCTTGTCGCGGCACATGGCACGCCAGTCGACAAATCCGGCAGGCAGTGGCGCATCACCCGTGGCCAGCAGGGTGTTCATGACCAGCAGTCCCTCAAAGCGTTCTGGCATGGCCATGGGCAGCGTCAGGCCCAGGATGCCGCCCCAGTCCTGCACCACCAGCACCACCTTGCGCAGGTCCAACCGCTCGATCAGTTCCAGCAGGATCTTCCGGTGCCAGTCGAACTGGTGCAGGCCCTCTTTTTTGGGCTTGTCGCTTTTACCGAAGCCGATCAGGTCGGGCGCCACCACGCGGTCGCCCGCTGCCAGAAAGATGGGCAGCATGCGCCGGTACAGGTAGCTCCAGGCCGGGTTGCCGTGCAGGCACAGCCAGGTGCGCGGGGCATCACGGGGGCCTTCGTCGAGGGTGTGCAAACGCAGGCCCGCCAGGCTGGGCAGGTCGCTGATGTAGTGAGGCGCCCAGGGGTAACCGGGCAGGTTGGCAAACGCCGCATCGGGCGTGCGCAAAGCGTCGTCGCGCAACGGATGGCGGGCCAGCGCCTCGGCGCGTTGTTGATGGCGGCGCTGGCGGAAAAAGCCGCTGAGCAGACCGCCACATTCTTCGGCCAGCACCCCGCCTTGCACCTGGGTCTGGTGGTTGATCTCGGGATGGCCGAACAGGTTGAGCACCGAGCCTGCCGCGCCCGTCTTGGGGTCGGCCGCGCCGTACACCACCCGCGCCAGCCGCGCATGCAGCATGGCGCCGCTGCACATGGCACAAGGCTCCAGCGTGACGTAGAGGCTGCAGCCGTCGAGCCGGTAGTTACCCAGCCGCTGCGCGGCCGCGCGCAGGGCCACGATCTCGGCATGGGCCGTGGGGTCGTGGCCCTCCACCGGGGCGTTGCGGCCCGTGGCGATGACCTGGCCGTCCTTGACCACGATGGCGCCCACAGGCACCTCACCGGCGCTGGCGGCGTTTTGCGCCTCGGCCAGGGCCAGGCGCATCCAGTGCGAATCTTGGTCGAAGGTCATTGCTATTAAAGTAATAGCTATTAGCGCTTGATAGATAAGCGCTAGCAGCCAATTTTGCTTATTTTTCTTCGTCGGGCATGGGCCGGGCTTGCTGCATCAAGCCTTCCACCTGTTGCTTGACCTGCTGCTGGATCTGCTGGCTCTGGTCGCGCACAGTGGCCGAGCTTGAACCGGCGGGCGCCGAGGCGGGAGCAGCGGTCTGCAGAGCTGGCACCGGAGTACGCGCTGCAGACATCTGCTTTTTGACCACAACGCCCACCACGGCCAGCACCACCACCAACCCGACCAGTCCGAACATTGCGCGCATACCTTGGCTCCTTGGCGGACACCGGCGGCCCGCTTGTTTGCTTGCTATGGGGCCTGACTGTAAAGCCAAACCCCGCACGCAAAAACGGCCGCACTGGGCGGCCGAAAAGGCAAGGGTCGCTGACGTAGCGGCGGCGGTCGGCCTCAGTTCAGCGCCACGCGGCTGCCGTCCTTGAAGGTGTAGAGCGTCACGGCGGGCGTCGTCAGCTCGCCCTTGGCGGTGAAGGCGATGTTGGCGGTCACGCCCTTGTATTCGGTCTTGGCCAGGAAGGGGGTAAACACCTTCGGGTCCACCGAATTGGCGCGCTTCATGGCGTCGGCCAGCACCATGGCGGCGTCATAGGCATAGGGGCTGTAGATCTGGAACTGGCCGGGGAACTTGGCGTCGTAGCGCTTCTTCCAGTCGGCGCCGCCCTGCATCTTGTCCACCGACGCACCGCCGGTGGCGCAGGTCACGTTCTTCAGCGCCGGGGTCTTGCCCGACAGCTCGGGCAGCTTTTCGGTGCACAGTGCATCGCCGCCAAAGAACTTCACGTTGCCCAGGCCCAGCTGCTCCATCTGGCGCAGCATGGGGCCGGCCTGAGCGTCCAGGCCGCCGTAGAAGATCGCGTCGGGCTTCTTGTTCTTGATGGCAGTGAGGATGGCCATGAAGTCGGTGGCCTTGTCGTTGGTGAACTCTTCAGCCACCACCTTCAGGCCCTTTTGTTGCGCCGTGGCCTTGAAGACCGAGGCCACGCCCTGGCCGTAGGCCGTGCGGTCGTCGATGATGGCCACGCTCTTGAGCTTGAGATGGTCGGCACCAAACAGGGCCAGCGCCGCGCCCAGCGCGTTGTCGTTGGCAATCAGGCGGAAGGTGGTCTTGTGGCCGGGTTTGGTCAGGTCAGGATTGGAGGCCGATGCCGTGATGTGCGGCAGGTCGCACTTGGCATAGATGGCCGATGCGGGGATGGACGTGCCCGACTGCAGGTGGCCCACCACGCCCGCCACCTTCTGGTCGCACAGCTTCTGCGCCACGGCGGTGGCCTGGCGCGGGTCGCCGGCGTCGTCTTCCGCCGCAATTTCAAACTTGATCTTCTTGCCGCCGATCACGAGGTTCTGGGCGTTCAGGTCGTCAATCGCCAGGCGCACGCCGTTTTCAGTGTCCTTGCCGATGTGGGCAATGCCGCCCGACACGGGGCCGGCGTGGGCGATCTTGACGGTTTGCACATCCTGTGCGGTGGCTGCAGTGGCGGCGGCAACACACACACCCACGGCAGCCAGCTGCACAACGGACACGGGGAAAGACGACGGACGCAGGCGGGTGAAAGCTCGGAACACGGTAGAAATCTCCAAAAAATATAGTCGCAACTTTTGCGCACCATTTCGGGGCAAAACGCACCGCATCCTAGCCACCATCGTCCCTTTGTGTCGCCAATTGCTATGCAAGCTTAGCAATTTGCTGGGCCATTAAAACGGCTAATGGCACACGCTGATTCGCCGAAGTCAACCTCTGAAGCCGCCCTTTGACTTGCAGCGCCCCCGTTGGCAAGCGCTCAACCTTTCACCATCCGCAGCTTGAAGTTGGTAAACGGCAGGATGGCGTTCGGTGCGCCCCGGGGTACACGTTCTTCCACGCAGCCCGTGTCATTGGGGGTCACAAAATGCGGGCCAATCCCACCAATCGCCGCCTTGTGTGACCCGGTCCAGTCCCAGCCCCACCCGGCCCCGGTCACCTCGCCTGCAAACAGAACGGGACCATCGACCGCGATGCCCTGGTGGATGGTGATGCGCATCCGGTCGGCAAACCCGCCCGCCCGGTACCCAGCCTGGATGTGGAGCGTGAAGACGGGGTGCACCGCCGGGTTGAAGGTCGCCCCCGAGGTGTTCGTGACCGTCACCAGCCCCGGCATGGCCGTGCCGTTCCATCGCTCGGCCATCACGGTGCCATCTGCAAAGATGATGAAGCCACGGGCCTCGGAGAACAAATTCTGGCCGTGGCGGTAGATCGGCCCGCAATGAGGGTTGTAGCTGCCCTGCCCGCCGGTGCAGTCCAGTGCAAACACCATGTGGTTGGCACCTTCGGAAAAGAACCACGAACAGTCCACCGTGCAGACCAGATCGTTGTGCCGTGTGGGCGACAGGCTGACCCGGGGCGGCAGGTAACAAAAGTCGAGGTCGTTGATCGCCAGTCTCAGCTGAGTGGGCTTCTTCTTTGCGCGGGAGGTGCTCATCAGAGTCCTTTCACGGGTTGGGTAGGGGTTGCCAACGGTACCGGCGATTTTTGAAAAACCGTGGGGCACAGAGGCCGTGGCACGGCGCCGACGTTGGCACGCTGCACCCGTTGTATCAGACCACCACACCACAAAGCCTCGCCACATGGTTACCAAAAGCAGCTGCGCCCGATACCCGAGGGGCGTCCCACGGCATGGTGAAGCTGAAATAATCACGCCCCATGTCCCTCCTGCCCCACCAGCTCGAACTGCTCTCGCCCGCGCGCGACGCAGACATTGGCATCGAAGCCATCCACCACGGCGCTGACGCCGTCTACATCGGCGGCCCCGCCTTTGGCGCACGCGCCAGCGCGGGCAACGACATCCGCGACATCGAGCGCCTGGTGAAACACGCGCACCGCTTCAACAGCCGCATCTTCATCACCCTCAACACCATCCTGCGCGACGACGAGCTGGAGGCCGCGCGCCAGATGGCCTGGCAGGTGTACGAGGCTGGGGCCGACGCGCTCATCATCCAGGACATGGGCCTCTTGGAAATCGACCTGCCCCCCATCCAGCTGCACGCCAGCACCCAGACCGACATCCGCACGCCCGAAAAAGCGCGGTTTTTGCAGGACGCGGGCCTGTCGCAAATCGTGCTGGCGCGCGAGCTGACGGTGCAGCAGATAGCAGCAGTCCACAAGGCGCTGGGCCCGGTCGATGCCCCAGGCCGCGCCAACATCGAGTTCTTCATCCACGGCGCGCTGTGTGTGGCCTACAGCGGCCAGTGCAACATCAGCCATGCGCAGACCGGCCGCAGCGCCAACCGCGGCGACTGCAGCCAGGCCTGCCGCCTGCCCTACCAGGTGACGGACGCGCAGGGCCGCTTCATCGCGCACGACAAGCACGTGCTGAGCATGAAGGACAACAACCAGAGCGACAACCTGCGCGCCCTCATCGACGCGGGTGTGCGCAGCTTCAAGATCGAAGGCCGCTACAAGGACATGGCTTATGTGAAGAACATCACGGCCCACTACCGTACTCTGCTCGACGAAATCATCGAAGAACGCGAGGCCCAGGGCCGGCCGCTGTCGCGCTCGTCCAGCGGGCGTACCACCTTTACCTTCACGCCCGACCCGCTACAGAACTTCAACCGCGAGTTCACCGACTACTTCGTGACTGGCCGCAAGGAAGACATCGGCGCCTTCGACACCCCCAAGAACCCGGGCCAGGCCATCGGCTGGGTGACCAAGGTAGGCCCCGACTTTGTGGAGCTGGAAGTGAGTGACCCCGCCACCGTACTGCACAACGGCGACGGCCTGTGCTACTACGACCTGCACAAGGATCTGGTGGGCATGGCCATCAACGTGGCCGAGCCCGTGTCGGCACGCAGCGTGGGGCAATGGCGCGTGTACCCCAAGGACCCGATGGAAGGCTTCAAGGACCTGCGCAAGGGCACCGAGATCAACCGCAACCGTGACATGGACTGGGTGCGCACGCTGGAGAAAAAATCCAGCGACCGCCGCATCGGCCTGTGGGCGCACCTGAGCGAGACGCCTTCAGGCTTCAGCCTGATGCTGACCGACGAAGACGGCAATGTGGGCTGTGCCGATGTGCAGCAGCCGCACCAAAGGGCCACCGATACCGCCAAGGCCGAGGCCAGCTTGCGCGAGCAACTAGGCCGCTTTGGCGCCACGGTGTTTGCGGTGCATGACATTGCACTGCAGCTCTCGCAACCCTGGTTCGTGCCCGCCTCGGTGCTCAATGCGCTGCGTCGTGATGCCGTGGCGGATCTCGAAGCCAACCGCGTCCGCAACTTTGCCCGCCTGCCGCGCGCCACGCCGGTGGAGCCCCCTGCGACCTACCCCGAGGACACACTCTCCTTCCTGGGCAATGTGTTCAACCACAAGGCCCACGACTTCTACGTGCGCCACGGCGTGAAGGTGATTGATGCGGCCTACGAGGCGCACGAAGAGGAAGGCGAAGTCAGCCTCATGATCACCAAGCACTGCGTGCGCTTTTCCATGAGTCTGTGCCCCAAGCAGGCCAAGGGCGTGACGGGTGTGCAGGGCACCATCAAGGCCGAACCCTTGATGTTGATCAACGGCAAGGAAAAGCTGACCTTGCGCTTTGACTGCAAGCCCTGTGAAATGCACGTGGTGGGCAAGATCAAGCGCCAGGTGCTGAACCAGGCCAAAGAGATCCCCCTGACCTTCTACAAAGCCCGGCCGCACAAAGCACATTGATGCACCTGCATGTGGCGGCTCAACAGCAATGCCCCATGCACACTGACCCGTTTTCATGCCCGCCCTGCGGGCCAGCACCATGACGGCCACGCTGCTGGTGTGGCTGCAGTTCGCAGCCTGCGCGGGGCTGATTGGCGCGGCGGGCTTCCAGCTGTCGCGCTACGGTGATGCCATTGCCCAGCGTACAGGCTTGTCGGGCAGCTGGATCGGCCTCACGCTGGTGGCCAGCGTGACTTCGCTTCCAGAGCTGGCCACCGGCATCACCAGCGTCACCATCGCAAACACCCCCAACCTGGCTGTGGGCACCGCACTGGGCAGCTGCGTGCTCAACCTGGTGTTTCTGGTGGTGATCGACCTGCTGTACCGGCCAGCACCGGTATGGACCCGGGCCGCCCACGGCCACGTGCTGGCAGGCGCTTTTGGTGTGGTGCTGCTGGGCTTTTTGCTGCTGGGTCTGCTGATGGGCCAACTGGGGGCTACTGCCAGTGCTTCCCCCGGCGCTGGCACTGCCTCCCAGCGCAGCGTGGGGTTCCTCACGCCCGTCATCCTGCTGCTGTATCTGGTGGCGATGCGCACCGTCTTTGCGTATGAACAGAGCCACCCCCCTGCGCTACCGACCAACCCAGCGCCGCCCACCAACAACGCAGCACATACGCTGCCCGGTCTTCGACAAGCGGCCACCCGCTTTGCCATGGCGGCGGCCATTGTGGTGGGGGCCGGCATGTGGCTGCCCTTTGTGGCGGTCAACCTGGCCACTACCATGGGCTGGAACCGCAGCTTTGTGGGCAGCCTATTTGTGGCCCTGGTCACCACCCTGCCCGAACTGGCGGTCACGCTGTCCGCACTGCGGCTGGGTGCGCTCGACATGGCCATTGGCAACCTGCTGGGCAGCAACCTGTTCAACGTGGCCATCGTGGCCATTGACGACTTGTTCTACCGCCCCGGCGATCTGCTGGCCCATGTGTCGCCCGTGCATGCCATCACCGCCGCATCGGCCGTAGTCATGACCGGGCTGGCGGTGGTGGGCCTGTTCTTTCGCCCGCGCAGCCGTGTGCTACGCGCAGTGGGCATGGTCAGCATCGGCATGGCGGCGGTGTACCTGGTCAACACCTACGTGGTCTTTCTTTATGGAAGCTGATGCCGTGAAACACCCCCATCCTCATCTGCGCGATGCCATAGACGTGGCACGCGAGCACGCCGTTGACCCTGACGCGGGTCTGCACCCCGACGAAGCCCTGCGCCGCAGCGCCACCCATGGCGCCAACGAGTTGGCGGCATCGCAAGACCATCCCTGGTGGCACCTGCTGGCCGACCAGTTCAAGGACTTCATGGTGCTGGTGCTGCTGGGTGCGGCCGTCATCTCGGGTCTGGTGGGCGAAGTCACCGATACGCTGGTGATCCTCGTCATCGTGGTGCTCAACGCCGTCATCGGCTTTGTGCAGGCCTGGCGCGCCGACCAGGCCATGGCCGCGCTGCGTCAGCTGGCTGCGGCACACGCCACCGTGCTGCGCAGCGGAGCGGTGCAGGTGGTGCCCGCCACCACACTGGTGCCGGGCGACATCGTGCTGCTGGAGGCGGGCAACCAGATTCCGGCCGACCTGCGGCTGATCGAGATTGCGCAGCTGCAGGTGGATGAATCGGCCCTCACGGGCGAGTCCGTCACCGTAGCCAAGCAGACGCAGGCTCTGGCCGCCGAGGATGTGGGCGCGCTGGGCGACCGCACCAACATGGCCTTCAAGGGCACCACGGCCACGCATGGCCGGGCACGCGGCCTGGTGGTGGCCACCGGCATGCACACCGAGCTGGGCAAGGTGGCCACGCTGCTCGACACCGGCGACCGCAGCACGCCGCTGCAACTGCGCCTGGCGGCCTTTGGCAAGCGCTTGGCGATCGCGGTGCTGGGCATCTGTGCGGTGATCTTTGTGGTCGGCGTGCTGCGCGGCGAGGCGCCGCTGCTCATGGCCCTCACCGCCATCAGTCTGGCCGTGGCCGCCATCCCCGAGGCACTGCCTGCGGTGGTCACCGTGCTCCTGGCCCTGGGCGCACGCCGCATGGTGGCCGTGCATGCGCTGGTGCGGCGCCTGCCTTCGGTGGAGACCCTGGGCTCGGTCACCACCATCTGCTCGGACAAGACCGGCACCCTCACGCAAAACCGCATGCATACCGAGCTGCTGCTGGCCCACGGCGTGCGCTGGGTGCCCGGTGACCCCCTGCCTGGCCCCGCCCATGCCGAAGCCCTGCGCGCCGCCGCGCTGTGCAACGACGCCACGCTCCAGACAAAGAACGAAGAGGGTCATTCAGGCACCCAGTGGCTGGGCGACCCCACCGAAACCGCGCTGGTGCTGGCCGCCCATGCGGGCGGACTGGACAAGGCTCAGCTAGATGTGAGCAGCCCCCGCGTGCAAGAGCAGCCCTTTGACTCCGACCGCAAGCGAATGACCACCTTCCACCGCGCTACCGATGGCTTTGTGGCCTACACCAAGGGCGCACCGGAGTCGGTCTTGCTCCGCTGCACCACCCACTGGACGCCCGAAGGTGCTGCCGCACTGGACACCGCCAAGGTCCTCGCCACTGCCCAGCAACTCGCCGCCCAGGGCCTGCGGGTGCTGGCCCTGGCCCGCCGCAGCCACGCCCGCCTGCCCGACACCAACGACATCGACGCGGTAGAAAACCAGCTGGAGCTGCTGGGCCTGATCGCCCTCATCGACCCACCCCGTGCCGAGGCGAAGGCCGCAGTGCGCGACTGCATCAGCGCGGGCATCACCCCGGTGATGATCACCGGCGACCACCCCGCCACCGCACGTGCCATTGCGCACCGCCTGGGTATCGTCACCAGCACCGACGCGCCCGTGCTCACCGGCGCCGACCTGGCCACACTGGACGATGCCGCACTGCGCGCCCGCGTGGAACAGGTGCAGGTCTACGCCCGCGTGGACCCGGCGCAGAAGATCCGCATCGTCGAAGCGCTGCAGGCCCAGGGCCACTTCGTGGCCATGACAGGCGACGGCGTGAACGACGCCCCGGCCCTCAAACGCGCTGACATCGGCATTGCCATGGGCCAGGGCGGCACCGACGTGGCGCGCGAGGCATCCAGCCTGGTGCTGCTGGACGACAACTTCGCCACCATCGTCGCGGCGGTGCGCGAGGGCCGCCGCATCTACGACAACATCCGCAAGTTTGTGCGCTACGCCATGACGGGCAACTCGGGCGAAATCTGGACCATCTTCCTCGCGCCGCTCTTGCTGCTGCCCATTCCGCTGCTGCCCATCCATATCCTGTGGGTCAACCTCGTCACCGACGGCCTGCCCGGCCTGGCGCTGGCAGCCGAGCCGGCCGAGCGCGGCATCATGCAGCGCCCACCCCGCGCGCCGCGCGAAAGCCTGTTTGCGCACGGCATGTGGCAGCACATTCTGGGCGTGGGCCTGCTCATTGGCGGGCTGTGCCTGGCAGTGCAGGCCTGGGCGCTGCACACCGGCCATGCGCACTGGCAGACCATGGTGTTCACCGTGCTCACGCTGGCGCAGATGGCGCATGTGATTGCCATCCGCTCCGAATCCGAACCCATCTGGCGCCTGGGCCTCTTGAGCAACCGCCCGCTGCTCGGCGCCGTGCTGCTCACCTTTGCGCTGCAGATGGCCACCATCTACGTCCCCTGGCTCAACCCCATCTTCCGCACCGAGCCACTGAGCCTGGGCGAGCTGGCGCTGTGCATTGGCGCTGCACTGGTGGTGTTGGTGGTGGTGGAAATTGAAAAGGCCTGGCGCCGAGGCCTGCAGGCGCGGCGCACTGCGGCAAAGCTGGCTGACAGCGCGATGGATGAGCCTGCAGCCTGAATGGCGTGATGGCTGCTTGCGGGTCGTTTTTCACCCACCGGGCGTGCCGCAGGTGCCCGATGTCCATGTTCAGCCCTTGGAAGGTGATGCCGGTAGTGACGATGCCGTATAGCTTGTTGGGCCTGACCTGGGCGTGGAACAGGCCGTAGCTGAGTGCTGGGCGGTCAAACATCTGGGCCTGCGCGCTGGCTATTGCACCGTGGCTTTGCAGACTGGCGAAGTAGCCCCACAGGGTGGCGGTGAGCAGGTCTCCGGTGAGGTGGTCGCCGGTGACGCCTTGCAGGATGGCGGCTCTTTGGCTTTCCAGTGCCGTCTGGGCTTGTTGGAGCTTGGCCTTGGTTTGCTCCATTCTGGTTTTGAGGGTGGTGAGCTGGGCTTGGCTGATGCCCTAGATGGAGACGCCCAGTGCAGTTTGCTGGCCTGCGATGAGTTTGTCTTGGGTTTCGTCCCTGTCTTGCTGCCCATAGCGGGTGAAGCCGCCTTGGCCGATGGGTTCGGTGCCTGCGCGCATGCCGGGGCCGGTGGCTACGACGGTGCCGTCTACCGATATCTGGGGCTTGAGGTTGATGCTGCTCGATAGCCCCCTGGGCAGTTGGCTGGGGTCTAGCTGTTGGCCGGGGGCGGGCTTGGGGATGAGCGCGGCAATGGCTGCTTCGTCGGCGGTGCTGGCTGCTACCCAAGCGAGGGTGATCTTTTTACCGGCAATGGCTGCGGTGGGGGTTTGCCAGCTCAGCAGGGGGCTGTCACCCCAGGCGGCGCTGCGCGCGTCTGCGTAGATTTCGTATTTGAACTGGGCTTTGCTGGATGCGGGCAGGTCGCTGTGGGTTTGGCTGCGGGTTTTGATGCTGTAGGGCAAGGTGCCTGCCAGGTAGGGCAGCGGGTCGATGGTGGCCGTTCTCTGGCCCAGCACGTCGCCTACGGTGCTTTGACCTGTCGACCCCTGGTCTGGGCTGGAGCCTTGACCGGGGTGGTGTGGGATGAATAGCGGGCGGTGGCATCTGCGGGCGCTTGTGCCCATGCCAACGCTCATGGAGCGCGCAGACGAGGACCAATAAGCAACCGCAGGATTCATTCCAAATCAGTCTTTAGCGCAAGTGGGACAAGCGTAAGCAGCTATCAAAAGAAGAGTGTTTTGCATTTGGTGAATAGAGGGTTTTCACTGAGAAAATGAAGCCACTCCGTCCTTCCCAAGGCTTAGTATCTCGCGCCCACAGCCCTCAAAGCCTGCACAACCGGGCTGATTTGCACACCAAAGCCGATCAGAAATAACGCCCAACTTGATATACAAAAAAAAATCGCCAGTACCAAAAAATACAAACCAACAAGAAAACTCCCCACTGTTAGTTTTTTTTCACGATAGTCAGAAAATGCCTTGCAAATCATCTTAAACATTTCAATTAACTCAGCACTGAATATATAGCAGAAATCAATCCAATTATTCCAGCAACAATCGCCACGTTACCTACTAGCAGGACGCCCAATGCTGGAATAGCAGCTGCAAGTCCAATTACCGCCAAGGTTAAACCAATCCAATTAGAAATTGCGGACCAATTGACCTGCGCACCGATCGCATCCAAATATGCTCCAGCCGAAGCAAAAGATAGCATCAGCATCCAACCGTATCCGAGAATTGCAAAAGGTCCCAACCACGCCAATATAAATAGGGCAGCTATCGCAAAGACAAAAGCTGCGATCCCGTAGATCAACGCCCCCCCATTCCCCCGCCCCTCAATCATGTAAGCCCCAGCCCCCGTCTCCGGGTCGGTAATGATGTACCCCGTCCCCGAGAACCCATGCGCGTTGATTCCGCGCTCATGGAATGTCACTTCCTTGCCCGCCTGAATCGCAGAGCGAATTTCCGCCCCTACAGTGCCACCCAACGGCAGTTTGGGCAATGCCGTGGCGGCGTTGCTTTGGTTGATGGTGTAGATCCGTTGGCCTTCCGCCTGGGCAATCGCTATGGCTTTCACCGCTGAGACCGCTTGCGCGCAGTCTGCTTGGGTGGGGTTCTTGATGGTTCCGCTTTCGTCCGCATACCGGCATTGGCTTTTGTCCACCCAGAACTGTTCTGGCACCGCGTGCTCCATGGCGCTGCTGTATTGCCCCCGCAGCTTGTTGTACGCAATCCACCGGTTTTGCGCTGCAGTTTTGCCGTTGCTGGTCAGTTCGGGTTTGGCGTTGATGGCTGCCTGGGGGTCGTCGTTCTTCACCCACCGGGCGTGCCGCAGGTGCCCGATGTCCATGTTCAGCCCTTGGAAGGTGATGCCCGTGGTCACGATGCCATACAGCTTGTTGGGCCTGACCTGGGCGTGGAACAGGCCGTAGCTGAGTGCTGGGCGGTCAAACATCTGGGCCTGCGCGCTGGCTATTGCACCGTGGCTTTGCAGACTGGCGAAGTAGCCCCACAGGGTGGCGGTGAGCAGGTCTCCGGTGAGATGGTCGCCGGTGATGCCTTGCAGGATGGCTGCGCGCTGGGCTTCTGGGGCAGCTTGGGCTTGTTGGTGCTTGGCCTTGGTTTGCTCCATTCTGGTTTTGAGGGTGCTGAGCTGGGCTTGGCTGATGCCTTGGATGCTTACGCCCAGTGCCGTTTGCTGGCCTGCAATGAGCTGGTCTTGGGTTTCGTCCCAGTCCTGGCTTCCGTAGCGGGTGAAGCCGCCTTGGCCCACGGGTTCGGTGCCTGCGCGCATGCCAGGGCCTGTGGCTACCACAGTGCCGTCTACCGAGATTTGGGGCTTGAGGTTGATGCTGCTGGACAGGCCCCTGGGCAGTTGGCTGGGGTCTAGTTGCTGGCCGGGGGCGGGATTGGGGATGAGGGCTGCTATGGCGGCCTCATCCGCTGCGCTGGCTGCCACCCAAGCGAGGGTGATCTTTTTACCGGCAATGGCTGCGGTGGGGGTTTGCCAGCTCAGCAGGGGGCTGTCACCCCAGGCGGCGCTGCGCGCGTCTGCGTAGATTTCGTATTTGAACTGGGCTTTGCCGCTGGCAGGCAGGTCGCTGTGGGTTTGGCTGCGGGTTTTGATGCTGTAGGGCAAGGTGCCTGCCAGGTAGGGCAAGGGGTCGATGGCGGCGGTTCTTTGGCCCAGCACGTCGCCTACGGTGCTCTTTCCGGCGTTTTGGCTGTCGATGTAGGTTTTAAGGCGGGCCTGGTAGCTGCTCAGCTGGCTTTGCAGGGCTGTGGTGTTGAGGTTTCTCACCCAACCTTCGGCCTGGTTGGTTTCTGCGCCTTGCTGGGCTGCGCTGAGCAGGGCCTGGGCGTCCAGGGGTACGGCAGTGGCCAGGTCCATGCCTTCTTGGAAGGTGTATTGCTTGTAGCTGCCGTCCAGGGGCACCCAGGTGTCGGGGGTGCTTTGGCCGGGGGTGTGGCGGGTGCCTCGGCCCGGTTGGTATTGGATGAGGGCTTCGACCCAGGTGTGTTCGATGCGCAAGGCTTTGGTTTGCGCGCCCGAGACCAGGGCAACGTTGCTGACCCCGCCTTGGCCCCAGATTTGTTGGGCTGCGTCTACGGTCTGCGCGCCGCCCACCCAGTTAAGGGCCTGGGCGGTGGGGATGTCTACGGTGCCGGTGACGTACCGCGCGGGGATGTTGCTCGCGCGCAGCAGGGCGATCAGCAGGCTGGCGGTGTCCACGGCGTTGCCGGATTTTTTGTCGAGCGTGTCTTGTACGCTGCCTTGGGTAGGCACGTAGTAGATGTTGTCGTGCACCCACTGGTAGATCTTGTGGGGGTTATGGGCCAGGGTTTGGGCCAGGGATTTGATGGCGGGCAGCGAGCGGCAGCGCCTGCGGGCGGCTGTGCCAACGCCGCCAGGCCTGAACCGGGCAGATGAGGGCAAATGAGTAGCCGCAGGATTTATAGACAAATCAGGCCTTAGCGCTTTCGCGACAAGCGCGAACAGCTATAAAAATTATAGCAATTTGCATAATGGCGAATAGAGGTTTTTGCAGCGAGGAAGTGAAACCGCTGCATGTCTTTGCCCAGCCAGATCGTCAGCGATCCTCAGGCCCTGAGCGCGGCGTTGTAGGTAGTCCAGGTGGTGGTCTTGTAGCGGGTCTTTGGCCTTTTGGGCCACTCATGCGACGAGGCCACCAGCGCAATCAGGTGAGTTTATGCAACAAAGCCATCCACCATCTGAGTCAAAAAATTGAAATAGCACCCAACACCAACAATATCAACAATATCAACAGGTAAACAAAATAATCAAAAAAATTAGCCACACCACGAATTCTCCGAAGCCTTAGCCGCCACCCCGCCGCAACACCAAAACCAACCAACACAAAAGAAAATGCCGAGAGAAAATTATTTTGATAATCCATCAAAAACACCCAGAGCGATGAGTAGAAGGAATCTCCATTCCAGCAAAAATACCCGGAATTCCATAAATAGATGACATAATTGCCGAGGGTCCAGCAGCTATAGAACCTGCCGCAACAGGCAACAGCACCGCAAACACTGTTGCAGCAGCCGCCATTATCGCACCACCAGCCCCAAACCCTCCGTTGTAGCACGATAACTCATCCTCCGACATTCCTCGCACTACAATTTCCAAAACTATTAAGTGAATTGTAAAGAGAATTGCAGCCAAAATCATGGAAGCAATAATACCGCCAACAACGCCTAGTGTTCCAATTGAAGCGCCCGCCACTATGCCAAGCATCGCAACCGTAGCTGCAAATGACACGCCCTGGGCAAATCCCGCAAACCAAGCGCCATTCCCCTTTCCCTCGATCATGTAAGCCCCCGCCCCCGTCTCCGGGTCGGTAATGATGTACCCATACCCTGAGAATCCATGCGAGTTAATCCCGCGCTCATGGAATGTCACTTCCTTGCCCGCCTGGATGGCCGATTGAATCTCCTGCCCCACGGTGCCACCCACCGGCAGCTTTGCCAATGCCGTGGCGGTATTGCTCTGGTTGATGGTGTAGATCCGCTGCCCTTCTGCTTGGGCGATGGCAATGGCTTTCACTGCTGAGACTGCTTGCGCGCAGTCTGCCTGGCTGGGGTTTTGTATTTGGCCTTTGAAATCTTCGTATCGACACTGAGCTTTATCTATCCAGAAGCGCTCAGGCACCGCATGCTCCATCGCGCTGTTGTATTGGCCTCGCAGCTTGTTGTATTGAATCCAGCGATTTTGTGCCCCGCTTTTCCCGTTCTGGGTTAGTTCTGGCTTGTTGTTGATGGGACTTTGCGGGGCGTCATCTTTGACCCACCGTATGCTGCGCAGATGTCCAACATCCATATTCAGCCCCTGATAAGTGATGCCAGTGGTCACAATACCGTAGAGCTTGTTCGGCTTGACTTGCGCATGAAACAAACCGTAGCTGAGCGCTGGAAGATCAAACATGCGCGCTTGGGCGCTGGCTGTAGCTCCATGACTTTGTATTTCGACCAAGTAACCCCAAAGAGTGAGGGTGAGCAGGTCTCCGGTGAGGTGGTCGCCAGTGATGCCTTGCAGTATGGTGGCTCTTTGGGCTTCTGGGGCGGCCTGGGCTTGTTGGAGCTTTTGTTGGGTGGCCTCCATTCTTGTCTTGAGTGTTTGCAGCTGGGCTTGGCTGATGCCTTGGATGGAGACGCCCAGGGCCGTTTGCTGGCCTGCGATGAGCTGGTCTTGGGTTTCATCCCAGTCCGGTTGCCCATAGCGGGTGAAGCCGCCCTGGCCTACGGGTTCGGTGCCTGCGCGCATGCCGGGGCCTGTGGCTACGACGGTGCCGTCTACCGAGATTTGGGGCTTGAGGTTGATGCTGCTCGATAGCCCCCTGGGCAGTTGGCTGGGGTCTAGCTGTTGGCCGGGGGCGGGCTTGGGGATGAGGGCTGCTATGGCGGCCTCATCCGCTGCGCTGGCTGCTACCCAAGCGAGGGTGATCTTTTTACCGGCGATGGCGGCGGTGGGGGTTTTCCAGCTCAGCAGGGGGCTGTCACCCCAGGCGGCGCTGCGCGCGTCTGCGTAGATTTCGTATTTGAACTGCGCTTTGCTGCTGGCAGGCAGGTCGCTGTGGGTTTGGCTGCGGGTTTTGATGCTGTAGGGCAAGGTGCCTGCCAGGTAGGGCAAGGGGTCTATGGTGGCTTGCCGGGTGCCCAGGACGTCGCCTACGGTGCTTTGCCCTGCGTTTTGGCTGTCGATGTAGGTTTTAAGGCGGGCCTGGTAGCTGCTCAGCTGGCTTTGCAGGGCGGTGGTGTTGAGGTTTCTCACCCAGCCTTCGGCCGGGTTGGTTTCTGCGCCTTGCTGGGCTGCGCTCAGCAGGGCCTGGGCGTCCAGGGGGACGGCGCTTTGAAGGTCCATGCCTTCTTGGAAGGTGTATTGCTTGTAGCTGCCGTCCAGGGGCACCCAGGTGTCGGGGCTGCTTTGGCCGGGGGTGTGGCGGGTGCCTCGGCCGGGCTGGTATTGGATGAGGGCTTCGACCCAGGTGTGTTCGATGCGCAGGGCTTTGGTTTGCGCGCCGGAGACCAGGGCAACGTCGCTGACGCCGCCTTGGCCCCAGATTTGTTGGGCTGCGTCTACGTCGTGCACCCACTGGTAGATCGTGTGGGGGTTGTGGCCCAGGGTTTGGGCCAGGGCTTTGATGGCGGGGGTAGGAACGGACAGTGAACGGCAACTCCTGCGGGCGTTTGTGCCAACGCCGCCGGGCCTGAAGCGAGCAGGCGAGGACAAATGAGTAGCCGCAGGATTCATGGACAAATCAGACTCTAGCGCAAGTGGGACAAGCGCTAGCAGCTATCAAAAGAAGAGCGTCTTGCATTTGGTGAATAGAGGGGTTTCAACGAGGAAGTGATACCGCTGCATGTCTTTGTCCAGCCAGATCGTCAGGCCTTGGAACGCGGCGTTGTACGCAGTCCAGTTGGTGCTCCTGTAGCGGGTCTTTGGCTTTCTGGGTTCACTCATGCCCCCAAGCTACCAGTTCGCGCGCCACTGGGTTTGTGCAACAAAGCTTCACCCTACTACTTCAACGTCCCAGAATCCACAGATTTCAACAAATCAAAGGCAAGCTTAAATTGTTTATCAATATCGAAGTAATCCCCCATTTGATCCACATCACCCAACTCACTCTGACAAATCATATACAAGATCTTTTCAAGATATGCGTGCCCAGATTGAAGCTTCCGATAAGAATAACCAAGCTCAGTCCATAAAAAATTATGGACTTCATCCTCCGCCATGTTTTTCATCAAGACATCCGCAGCCATTCCACGAGATTCCACACTAAGCCCTGAGAATGCCATCTTAATCCCGGCTACTGCAACCTCCACTTCACCATCCTCACAGTCATTCAAAATAATCATCCTGCACAAATCAAGTGCAGCAGCATCACGAATATGCGCCTTGGCACTTTTCAATTTTTTCAGATAAAAATCAACACGGGACATTAACTATTCCTTGAAATTTTGCCCAACAAAGCTTTCCACATCAACCCTATAACATATTCCTTTATACATTTCCTGCGTTGAAACACTCGGTATATTACCTATTGGCCCAACCCCATGTGGTTTAAGCCTTCTCAACTTCGAAACTGTTGTTGCGACGTTGGCCGCCAGTTGCAAATCAAACTTATTCGGAATCCAAGCATGTTTATTTGCCAACATCAAGGCAAAACCCTTTTCTGCTTCCTCTACTGTTACACCAACAGCCGGCTCACCCTCAATAACATGACTCTGCGTGTCAAAGGTTGTTCCACCGTTTGTATTACACCGAGGACTTGACTGAAATTGCAGTCGAACTTTAGGAGGAGCGCATTTTGGACGGCCCGACGCTGCCGATGCATTAGTGCTTAATATTGCCAGCGCAGCGGCCACTCCTCCTGCCAAGCCCGCCCCACCGGTCAACGCCGCAGCAATAGCCGCAACAGCCAAGACCAGAACTATGGTTAATGCGACTTCTTTGATCACATCTTGGTAGCAGTCCCAAATTTCCGACACTGTGCTGATGGCAGAGTAAACAGCAACAACACCAAACGCATAAGTTGCATTCAAAGCCAAGGGATCAACTGTCGTTGGTGGCGCACCGATACTAAAGAACCTCATTACTTTGAGTCCATCCGGCTCAAATAGAAGATTCCCCCCATTCCCCTTCCCCTCGATCATGTAGGCCCCCGCGCCCGTCTCCGGGTCGGTAATGATGTACCCCGTTCCCGAGAACCCATGCGCGTTGATTCCGCGCTCATGGAAGGTCACTTCCTTGCCCGCCTGGATGGCCGATTGAATCTCCTGCCCCACTGTGCCGCCCACCGGCAGTTTGGGCAATGCCGTGGCTGCGTTGCTCTGGTTGATGGTGTAGATCCGCTGGCCTTCCGCCTGGGCAATGGCTATGGCTTTGACGGCTGAGACTGCTTGCGCGCAGTCTGCTTTGGTGGGGTTTTGAATTTGCCCTTGTTCGTCCGTGTACCGGCATTGGCTTTTGTCCACCCAGAACTGTTCTGGCACCGCGTGCTCCATGGCGCTGCTGTATTGCCCCCGCAGCTTGTTGTACGCAATCCACCGGTTTTGCGCTGCAGTTTTGCCGTTGCTGGTCAGTTCGGGTTTGGCGTTGATGGCTGCCTGGGGGTCGTCGTTCTTCACCCACCGGGCATGCCGCAGGTGCCCGATGTCCATGTTCAGCCCTTGGAAGGTGATGCCCGTGGTGACGATGCCGTACAGCTTGTTGGGCCTGACCTGCGCGTGGAACAGGCCGTAGCTGAGCGCTGGGCGGTCGATCATTTGCGCTTGGGCGCTGGCTATTGATCCGTGGCTTTGCAGGGCCGCGAAGTATCCCCACAGGGTGGCGGTGAGCAGGTCTCCGGTGAGGTGGTCTCCTGTCAGGCCTTGCAGGATGGTGGCGCGTTGGCTTTCTGGGGCAGCTTGGGCTTGTTGGAGCTTGGCCTTGGTTTGCTCCATTCTGGTTTTGAGGGTGCTGAGCTGGGCTTGGCTGATGCCTTGGATGCTTAGCCCCAGGGCCGTTTGCTGGCCTGCAATGAGCTGGTCTTGGGTTTCGTCCCAGTCCTGGCTTCCGTAGCGGGTGAAGCCGCCCTGGCCCACGGGTTCGGTGCCTGCGCGCATGCCGGGGCCTGTGGCTACGACGGTGCCGTCTACCGAGATTTGGGGCTTGAGGTTGATGCTGCTCGATAGCCCCCTGGGCAGTTGGCTGGGGTCTAGCTGTTGGCCGGGGGCGGGCTTGGGGATGAGGGCTGCTATGGCGGCCTCATCCGCTGCGCTGGCTGCCACCCAAGCGAGGGTGATCTTTTTACCGGCGATGGCGGCGGTGGGGGTTTTCCAGCTCAGCAGGGGGCTGTCGCCCCAGGCTGCGGAGCGGGCATCTGCGTAGATTTCGTATTTGAACTGCGCTTTGCTGCTGGCAGGCAGGTCGCTGTGGGTTTGGCTGCGAGTTTTGACGGTGTAGGGCAAGGTGCCTGCCAGGTAGGGCAAGGGGTCGATGGTGGCTTGCCGGGTGCCCAGGACGTCGCCTACGGTGCTTTGCCCGGCGTTTTGGCTGTCGATGTAGGTTTTAAGGCGGGCCTGGTAGCTGCTCAGCTGGCTTTGCAGGGCGGTGGTGTTGAGGTTTCTCACCCAGCCTTCGGCCGGGTTGGTTTCTGCGCCTTGCTGGGCTGCGCTCAGCAGGGCCTGGGCGTCCAGGGGGACGGCGTTGGCCAAGTCCATGCCTTCTTTAAAGGTGTATTGCTTGTAGCTGCCGTCCAGGGGCACCCAGGTGTCGGGGGTGCTTTGGCCGGGGGTGTGGCGGGTGCCTCGGCCCGGTTGGTATTGGATGAGGGCTTCGACCCAGGTGTGTTCGATGCGCAAGGCTTTGGTTTGCGCGCCCGAGACCAGGGCAACGTTGCTGACCCCGCCTTGGCCCCAGATTTGTTGGGCTGCGTCTACGGTCTGCGCGCCGCCCACCCAGTTGAGGGCCTGGGCGGTGGGGATGTCTACGGTGCCGGTGACGTACCGCGCGGGGATGTTGCTGGCGCGCAGCAGGGCAATCAGCAGGCTGGCGGTGTCCACGGCGTTGCCGGATTTTTTGTCCAGCGTGTCTTGCGCGCCTTGTACGCTGCCTTGCGTGGGCACGTAGTAGATGTTGTCGTGCACCCACTGGTAGATCTTGTGGGGGTTATGGCCCAGGGTTTGGGCCAGGGATTTGATGGCGTCGGTGTGGGGGGCGTCGAGCGTGGGGGCCAGGTCGGCTGCACTGGGGGCGCTGGCGGCTTTGGTGGTGCCCTGCACGGTAGCGGCCTTGGCGGCGGCTGCGGGCTGCTCTGCCTCTGGGGTTTCCACCTGTATGGGCGCGTGGGGGCGGGCACGTTCTGCCTGCCAGGGCAGCTTGTTCAGGTTGACGGGCAGGTGGGTTTTGCGGGGGGCTTCTGCGTCCACAAACTCTTTGAGCACCTGCAGGGCTGCAGCTTGGCCGCTACCGCCTGCCTGCACGGCCTCTATGCGCTTGACCAACTGTTCGTGTTTGTCCAGAAAGACGGCTTCCTGGGCAAGCTGGCGGTCCAGCACGCTGCCTTCCACACCTGCGGTTTGCCAGGTGTTGCGCAGGGTTTGCCATTCTTGCTGCAGCGCCTGGGCTTGGCGGTCCAGGGTTTGCACGGCGGGCAGGCTGGACGCTACGTCGCTGAAATTGGGCGCAATGCCGGGGCGGCCGGATTCCGGGTTGAGCGCGTTGAACAACTGCTCCAGGGTGTCGGCATATTGCTCGGAGGGCGCGCCGCTTTTCATGCGCTGCTGCGCAGCCAGTTGGTTGCGCTGCGCCATTTGCGCGTGCACCAGGGGCAGCCCCACGGTGTTGAGCACCGATGCGGTGAGCAGCCACACGACCGTGCGCTTGAACCAGCCGACCGGGCGGTGCTGCAGGGTTGGCTGAGTGGGTTGGCTGCGGGCGTGCTCGTGCTCGGGGGCCTGCGGTGGGCGCATGGGGACTTTCTCTCTCAAATGGGGGGTGATCGCGGTGACAGCGGGGTGTTGCAACGACTTCATTGCAGACCTCCGCGCTGGCGCGCCTGGCTGGATGGGCGGGCGCCAGCCCGCAGGGGCTGCGCAGCTGCGGCCGCAAGCAGCACGCCAATGAGCCACAGGAACCACGGCTGGTTGACAGGGATGGGGTTGGCCACGCCGGGCGTACCAGGGCCGCCGGGGTTGCCAGGCCCGCCTGGTGCGTTGGCCCGCACCACAAAGGTGGCGGTGGCCGTTGCCAGGCTCACATCTACGTCATAGGCCTTGGCCTGGCTTGTGGGCGGCGTGGTTGCTGCCTTGAGGTTGTTGCCGCTGCCGATGAGCACGGCCTCTACCGTGTAGGTGCCCTCCATCGCCGTCTTGAGCGTTTGTTGGGTGTCTGTGGACCGAAGGCCGTTGGCCTGCAACTGGCCCAGCACGTGGACGTGGGTGTAGACCACAGCGTTCTGCGGGTTGCGCACGGTGATGCGTACACGTGCGTTGTCCACCGGCGCATTCACCGTGAGGTTGCGGGCCAGGTTGCTAATGCGCACGCGGTCGTTGGGTGCGTATTCGGCCCTGTCCACTGCCACGGTCAGTGCGGCCTTGCCAGCGCCTTGCGCGGCGTCGGCAATGATGGTGAACAGGGTGCTGCCCACATCCACCACGTCACTCTGGGCGTTCAGGAGCGTGGCAACCAGCGTGTAGGTACCAGCGGGGTAGCGCGCGGTATTCCAGGGCTGTGCATGGGGCACCGTTGCGCCCGCAGCCACTGCACCCAGGTCGTGCGCCGCAAATCGGGCAACCTCCACCCCAGTGGCGTCGTTGATGCGCAGCACCAGCGACAACACTGCTGGTGTCGTGCCAAGGTTGAGCACTGAGGCTCCCAACTCTACTGCTGCGTCTGCAGGGTATGAAGGCTTGTCGGTGCTGGCACTGACACGCGCCACGATATCGTCGGGTGATGCACCCGCCGAGTACTTGGCACCGATGATGGTCAGATAGCTGTCGTCTTGGCTGAAACCTGCGATGGTGGCCAGAAACGGCTTGGCTGCCTTGATGCGCCCGGGGCCGGTGGGGATCGCGACATGGCCCACGCTGTAGCCACTGGTACCCAAGGGCGTGAAGCCCGAAACGTTCACCGCAACACCGTTGAGCTGGAGGGTGTTCAGCGCAGAGGTCTGAATCGCTACGTTCAGGTAGTTTTCTTTGTAAGGCGACAGATTGGTCGGCGCCGTGAAAACGTAGTCAGAGAGGGTCTGGTCGATGCCACCCACATAAGTGAATGCGGGGTCACCCAGCACCCCTCCGGTGGTGATCGTGGACCCCTTCAGGAACTGCCCCACCAGCACGGGCGCAGAGGCAACGATGTGGAGGCTCTCTGCATCAGTCACCTGATGAAACTCCCCAGCGTTGAGAGTGGCCACCAGGGCTCCATTCACCCGCACTTGGGTAGCAGCGGTGTTGGCCACAATGCGGACAAGGTTGCCCGCAGCGCCCGTGTTAGCAGTTTTGGGCGCCACGTATTCCGCAGACCAGTGTTTCACCGGTGGCAACTGGGTGAACAAATGGTCACAGTACCCGGCGTTGACAGGCACGTTGGCGCATTGCCCTCCTGCGAAGACGGCCACGGGTTTGTTGGTCTGTATGTGGGTGCCCGTGATTTCATTACCGGAGTAGGCGGTGTAAATCACAGACTGGCCTTTTTGCAGGGTCACGTCAAAAGGCACATTGGCAGGTTGACCCGTCGTCAGGCTGCTGGCTGGCGTGATGGTGGCTATCGTGCCGTCCTCCACCGCCGTCAGCGAAAACTGGATCACGCTGTAAGCGTAGTTCCAATCGACGATGCGGTACTCCTGCCCCAAAGCCGTGGCATCAAGCAGATACGACATGTCCGTGGTGTACATCTCGCGGTTCAAGAAATACGCGCTGACACCTTTGCTGGCATACACCTGCAAGGCTTTGTCCACCACCTTGCCCGCTTCGTGCAGAAACTGGTCGTTGGGCACCATGAGTTCTGCCACGCCACTGGCGCCGATGACAAAGCTGTAGTTGATTGCGCCGTCGTTACTCAGAACCTGGCCTGTGGTGCCCTGTTCACCAAAGATGAAAAGATAACCCACAGGTCCCGCCGAAGTCGTCGGATAGTTTGGATGCCCCACTGCCACAGCGCGCAGCGTGTTGTTGGCATCCAGGCCCAAATCTGGCCTCAGCGGCAGGTTGATGACGGTGCTCGTGGCTATGTCAAACCCACTACTGCTGCCTTGATAGCCTGGAGCGTTTGCGGCCAGGTTCCAGCGGCCTGGGGTGATGTTGGCAAACTCATATCGACCATCGGCGCCTGATGTGGTCTCCAGCAAGCTGACGCCAGCCAGAACCACCTTGGCCCCGGCCAGCGGGCGTTGGCTCTGGGCATCCAGCACCACTCCGTGGATACGGTCCTGTCCTAGCACCTTCGGTGTGAGTTCCACTGGCAGCACATAGCGTGTGCCCGCAGCCAGATCCACGGCAAAAGCCACGTTGTCATAGCCTTGGGCAGACACCTGGACCTGCGTGGCTCCCGCATTCAAGCCGGAAATTTCCGCCACACCTTGCGCATTGGTCTGGACTACATGCGGGTTGCTGCCCGAAAGGGTGAGCGTTGCACCCGCGATGGACTGGAGGGTGGCTTTATCCGTAACGGTGGCCTGGATAGAAATGGGTTGCTGAGGATCGATGCTGGGATGCAATGGCACGTCAAACTGGTGCGTACCGTTTTGCACCAGCGTGATGGCTTGCTCGAACCGCTGATAGCCCGTCTTCTGCATGGACACGGTGCGCGAGCCAGCGATGTCCGGCACACCGCCAATGGAGTAGCGCCCGGTAGCATCTGTGGTGGCTGTGCGGCCTGTTCCATCCACGGCCACAGTGACACCTTGCAGGGGCAGCCGTGTGGCGGCATCCGACACGATGCCTTGCAGCAGCGTTTGACTGGGGGGCGTGCTTTGCGCTGTCAACGTCACAGGCAGCGTGATGGTGTGATGGCCTTGCACGTTCATGGTGAGGATGCGGGTATCAAACCCACTGGCAGACACCGTGACGGTGTTGTCGCCCGCTATCACACCAGCATCAAAAGCGGCTTCGCCTTTGGCATTGGTGTTGCGAACCAAGCCATTGAGTGACACGCTGGCCATGGCAATCGCTGCGCCTGTTCCCTGGCTGGTGACAACCACCTTCAGCGTGCTTTGCGCCGTGCTGCGACGGAAGACAGGGTCGAAACGGACCTGTTGCCCCGCCACGCCACTGAAACTGACTTCCACAGCTTGATAGGACGAATAACTTGCCTTGATGTCCACCGCACCTGGCGCAACACCCTCCAGGAGGTACTCCCCACTGGCGTTGGTCTGCGTGGTCCAGTTGCCGACCGAAATGGTGGCGTTCGTAGCGTTTTGGTAACTCACCCCGTCATTGGTGAACTTGGCAACACCTGCAATGGTGACTGTGCTCCCGTTGCCCACGGTGAGCGCCTTGAGGCGGATGGTGCCCAGATCCAGCTGCTGGCCCTTGAGCAACCCGAGGTCTGCAGAGAGCGAAAGGAAGCCGGTAGCATCCACAGCCAACTTGTGGGTTCCAGCCGCCAATTGCAGAAACTCGAAACGCCCCTGGGCATCAGTGATGCTGGATAGGGCGCTGCTGGTCAGACGCACTTGCACCCCCGCCAATGGCAGGCCCGTAGCGTCACTGACCAAAGCCCCTCGGAGACTGGCCAAGTCAGGGTCCGTCACAGGCTGGCTTGCAGCCACGGAAGCGCGCAGGGCCAGGGCTGTGGTGTAAGGGTCTGCATCCCAGCTTCCGTCAGGGCGCTGAGATGCTCGCAGCGCGTCCACAGCAACCTGCACGGTGGCAGCGTTGGTCATGCCGGGCAGCACCGCGATCAGCGCATGTGCACTGCGCACAGAACTGCCCCAGGCGGTCGCACCGTTGCGCTCGGCCAGCATCCAGGAGCGGGCTTTGCTGAGTGCCGAGGCGACGGCAGAAGTCTGTCGGTAAGGCTGAAGCGCCTGAATCGCCAGTGCTGTGGGGATGAGGGCATCACCATCAGGTGCCAGGCTCCATTGCCCACCCGATTGCTGCGCGCCAAGGAGCCAAGTCACAGCCTGGCCCGCCTGGCCACCATAGACGCTCGCCGAAGCAGTCAGTGCCGACAGCGCCCATGCAGTGTCTTGCGCATTGCTGGCGTAGCCTTTCGCAGCACCAAACCCGCCGTCGGGGTTCTGGTGGAGCACCAGCGCAGCCAGATGGGCGGTCGAAACAGCGGACAACTGCTTGGCCAGGGCCTTCCTGGCCAATACCTCCACAGTGTTATCGCTTGCGGACTCGATAGCATCCAGCAACTGCGGTGCAACCGACCCTGCCAGCGCTTTGAGTGTTGTGGCTGTTTCAGACCGGCTTTGCAAGGGCCATGCTATGGATGTCCCCTCCTGAGCAAGGCTGCCATTGGCCTGAACTTGGGCCTGCAGCCACGACACGCCAGCAGCGTCGCTGGCCCACACAGAACAAGAAAACAAAAAGACAAAAGCACAGCACAACCACTGCGAAAACGCAGTGGTTGCGCGGCTGGCAGCCGCGACACGCATGGAGACCCTCTCTCGTTTTATCTGTGCACCGTGCGCAGGGAGTCGAAATTGGGTTGGTCTGTGGCCACCGCAGATTTCTTGCGCGAACGATGAGCGATGCCTCTACTCGATAGGCAAAGGCAGGCGGATCATAGTTACCGATTTGTTTTATAAATGTGTGGAAATGTGATGTTTGTTGCAGAGCACAAAAGCACGACCAGTCTGCATACCGACGTGCTTCACAAACCGCCTGGGAGCGCTTGCTCCGCCACCCGCCCCCCAGATTCAGCGTCCCTAAACCTGCTCACGCAGAGAGGCCGAAAGCCATAAGCACATAGCCAACGATTCGATGACTTGGCGCGCCGCAGGTGCCAGAATGGCCCGCGCTGTCGAACCAGCAAGCTCATTGAGCGAACACTGCCCCCGATGTACCCCTCCCTTCCAACCAACGAAAGAGACAGCACCCATGCAAATCGAAACCCTGGCCGTCCACGCTGGCTACAGCCCCGACCCCACCACCAAGGCCGTGGCCGTGCCCATCTACCAGACAGTGGCCTACGCGTTTGACAGCGCCCAGCACGGCGCGGACCTGTTCGACCTGAAGGTGCCGGGCAACATCTACACCCGCATCATGAACCCCACCACCGACGTGCTCGAAAAGCGCGTCGCGGCGCTGGAAGGCGGCATCGCTGCGCTGGCCGTGGCCTCGGGCATGGCGGCCATCACCTATGCCATCCAGACCATTGCCGAGGCGGGCGACAACATTGTCTCGGCCAGCACGCTCTATGGCGGCACCTACAACCTGTTTGCCCACACGCTGCCGCAGCAGGGCATCACCACGCGCTTTGCCGACCCGCGCGACCCGGCCAGCTTTGCGCAGCACATCGACGCGCGCACCAAGGCGATCTTCATCGAGTCCATCGGCAACCCGCTGGGCAACGTGACCGACATCGCCGCGCTGGCCAAGGTGGCGCACGACCACGGCGTGCCGCTGATCGTGGACAACACGGTGCCCAGCCCCTACCTGCTGCGCCCCATCGAGCATGGCGCCGACATCGTGGTGCACTCGCTCACCAAGTACCTGGGCGGCCACGGCAACAGCGTGGGCGGCGCGATTGTGGACAGCGGCAAGTTCCCATGGGCAGAGCACAAGGCGCGCTTCCCGCGCCTGAACGAGCCCGATGTGAGCTACCACGGCGTGGTCTACACCGAAGCGCTGGGCCCCGCCGCCTTCATCGGCCGCGCACGCGTGGTGCCGCTGCGCAACATGGGCGCAACGCTGGCACCGCTCAACGCGTTCCTGATCCTGCAAGGTATTGAAACGCTGGCGCTGCGCATGGACCGCATTTGCGACAACACGCTGGCCATTGCCCAATACCTGCAAAGCCACCCCAAGGTGGAATGGGTGCGCTACGCCGGGCTGCCCGACCACCCGGACCACGCGCTGGTGCAGCGCCAGTCGGGTGGCAAGGCCTCGGGCATTTTGAGCTTTGGCGTGAAGAACAGCGACGCCGACCCACGTGCGGCCGGTGCACGCTTTCTGGATGCGCTGCAGCTCTTCACACGCCTGGTCAACATCGGCGATGCGAAGTCCCTCGCCACGCACCCCGCATCGACCACCCACCGCCAGCTCAACCCCGAGGAGCTGGCCAAGGCCGGCGTGAGCGAGGGCATGGTGCGCTTGTCGGTGGGCATCGAGCACATCGATGACCTGCAGGCCGACCTGGCCCAGGCGCTCGACAAGGTGTGAACTGCGAGTGGCCATGCGCTGAAGGCGCGTGGCCACTCAAAATTTCAAGTGTTTTTAGCCTCCAGCGCTTGACCGGAAAGCGCTATTAGCTATTATTTAAATAGCAAATCAACCCACAGTGGCACCGCTTGGCGCCCTGGTTCACCGGCCCACGCTGACCAGTGGTGCAGCACCGCCGCCCATCAGCACCGTGTTGCCCTGCTTGCTGGCAATGGCCAGGGCGGTGTCGCGCTGGATCTCGGCCAGCCGGATTTCCTTGAGCGCGGGCGTGAGCGATGCGCTGATGATCTGGTTGGCCCGTGCCTCGCCTTCGGCCTGCACGATCAGGCGCTCTGCCTCGGCCTTGGCCAGGTCGATCTCCTTGCGCTTTTTCTCGATCGCCTGGTCCGTCTCGGCGCGCTGGCGGATGGCGGATTCGATGGCCTTGTCCGTCAGCATGTTGCGAACATTCACGGCGGTGACAGTGAAGGCGCCTTTGTCCGTGGCGTCCAGCTCGGCCTGCAAGGTGGTGCGCACGCTTTCTGCCAGCTCTGCGCGCTTGGTGTGCATGGTGGTCGCATCCATCTGGGCAATGGCCTTGTAGATGGCTTCACGGGCTTCGCGCTGCACGCGGCTGTAGGCCACCAGCAGGTCCGCCGTGCCGTCTTTGACCACTTGTCTGTGCTGCACCACATCGCCCTGGTATTTGACGAACAGCGTAGGGATGGAGGCCGGCGTGGTCTTGAAATAGATGTCGATGTCCACGTCCTGCATGGTCAGGTTGTCGCGGCTCTTGGGGGTGAGGTTCTCCAGCGAGAAGCTCACCTCCTTGGCGGTGAATTCGTCCACCGTTTTGAACAGCGTGAAGTACAGCCCTGGCGGCAGGGCCTCCTGCCCCACCTTGCCCAGTGTGCGTTCCACGCCCACATTGCCGGTATCGATCTGGCTGCACGCGCCCAGCGCAACGCTCAGGCACAACAGGGACAAGGTTCGCAAAGCGGTCATGGGAGTCTCACGGGTCAAAAGGGGTTGGTAGGCACGGCGCGCCGTGGCTGCGCCGGCAGGGCGAGCGAGCGCGATTGTAGGAGAGCCCTACCCCACCAAAAACGTGTGGTTCGCCGCTGTCTACAGCAGCCTTCGGGACGGCAGAGCCCCGTATCAACCCAGGTCGCGCGCCAGCCGAATGCCCGTGAACTGCCAGCGCGCGGTGGCCGGGAAGAAGTTGCGGTAGGTCAGCCGCTCATGCCCCGGTGGCGTAGCGCAGGACGAGCCCCGCAGCACGTACTGATTCACCATGAACTTGCCGTTGTATTCGCCCACCGCACCTGCCGCCACCTGAAAGCCGGGGTATGGGGCGTAGCTCGACTGTGTCCATTGCCAGGCGACGCCAAAGAGCTGCGCCATGGGGTCGGCATCCTGCGCGGCCGCGTGCTCCCATTCGGCCTCGGTGGGCAGGCGGGCTCCCGCCCAGCGCGCGTAAGCATCAGCCTCGTAGTACGAGAGGTGCACCACAGGCTGCGATCCCTGCAATGGCTGCAGCCCCGAGAGCGTGAAGTGATGCCACGCCCCCTCCACGCGGTGCCAGTACAGCGGGTGATTCAGACCCTGTGCTGCCCGCCAATCCCAACCTTCCGCCAGCCAGAGCATGGGGTTCTGGTAGCCCCCGCCCTCCACAAAGGCCGCAAATTCAGCCTGGGTAACAAGGCGCGAGGCCAGTGCGTAAGGGTGCAGGTACGTGCGATGGCGTGGGCCTTCGTTGTCAAACGCAAAGCCTTCGCCTTTATGGCCGATTTCGATGAGCCCTCCG
Organism: Acidovorax sp. JMULE5; assembly: GCF_013376875.1. Classification (GTDB taxonomy): domain Bacteria; phylum Pseudomonadota; class Gammaproteobacteria; order Burkholderiales; family Burkholderiaceae_C; genus Acidovorax; species Acidovorax facilis. Next base: position 505,705 of record NZ_CP035951.1, on the reverse strand, counting down.
TCGAAAGAATGCCACGTCAAAGTTGCAGCCACGGGCGGTGGCACCACATCGCAAGCCGCCGCATAGACAGGGAACAGCGGGTTGCACGACAGCAGGTGCTGTATGTCGGTGAGCATCAACTCCTGATGCTGCTGCTCGTGCTGTAAGCCCAACTCGATCAGAGCACACAGCGAGGCATCGTGCGCTACGGTCGACAACAGGCGCGCCATGCGGGCATCCACATCGGCCCGGTAGGCCAGCACCTCATTGAGCGCGGGGCGCGTAAGCAGCCCCCTCTGCGGGCGCGGGTGCTTGGCCCCCACACCGTTGTAGTAAGAGTTGAAAAGCACCCGGAACGCAGGTGCAAACGGCACAAATCCGGGTTCGTGCGCTTCGAGCACGAAGGTTTCAAAAAACCAGGTTGTGTGCGCCAAGTGCCATTTGGTGGGGCTGGCGTCCGGCATGGACTGCGCGCTGCAGTCCTCGGGCGACAGGGGCACGGCCAGTGCCACCGAGCGGCCGCGCACGGCGGTGTAGCGGGACTGCAGTGTGTTGGAAGTCATGGTCATTGCGGCCACCGATCAAGGACGCGCGTGCACCACCGCAAACCAGCCGCGTTCGTCCGTCCACGCCTGGGCCTGTGCAAAACCAGCGCGGGCCAGCATGTCGGTGAACACGGGCAAGGGGTATTTGTAGCTGTTTTCGGTGTGAATGCGCTCGCCCTGCTCAAACCTGCGGCCGCCGCCGGGCCAGCACACCTCGGTATCGGACGCTGCCTCCAGGTGCATTTCAATGCGCGACGCATCGGGGTTAAAGAACGCACGGTGCTGCCACTGCGCCACATCAAAGTCGCTGCCGATCAGGCGGTTCACGTGGCGCAGCACGTTGCGATTGAACTCGGCCGTCACGCCCGCTGCATCGTCGTAGGCCGCCTCCAAAACTGCCACGTCCTTGGGCAGATCGATGCCGATGAGCAGGCCGCCATCGTCATCCACAAGCTCGCGCATGTGGCCCAGCAGCTCCAAGGCGTGCGGGGGGTCGAAGTTGCCGATGGAAGAGCCCGGGTAGAACACAAGCCGACCGGTGCGGGGAATGTCGTCCGGCAGTGCCACCCCCATGGTCATGTCGCCCGCCAGTGCGCGGGCATCCAGTGCGGGGAAATCGTCGCGCAGCCCCTGCACCGCCTGTTCCAGAAAATCCGCTGAAATGTCCACGCCCACAAAACACGCCGGCTGCACCAGGCGGCACAGGGTGCGGGCCTTCTGGCAGTTGCCTGCGCCCAGTTCGATGAGGGTACGCCCCGGGCCCACCGTGCCTGCAATGCTGTCCGCATGCGTCTGCATCAGTGCCATCTCGGTGCGCGTGGGGTAGTACTCCGGCAGGCGCGTGATGGCCTCAAACAGCTGCGAGCCGTGCTGGTCGTAAAAATACTTGGGGGAGATGCGTGCGGGCCGCTGGGTCAGCCCGTGCGTGATGTCGGAGTAGCGAGGCAGGAGCATGGGTCAATGAGACGTTGGGTGCGGCAGCGCCGCCGGGTGGTCAAAAAGCAGAGGCACCTGGGGCGCACGCACGGCGGCACGCCCCACACGCTCCCTCACGCCATTGTGCGTCGCCTCGCCTGCAGCTGTGTGTAGGCCATTTCCGCACCCACAAAAAAAGGGCTGGCGCAGGCGCCAGCCCTTTTAACCTTGGAGAACTCTTGCTGCCAGGAATGCAGGGCCAACCTTGACCCCAGCCTCCCTCGTGTGGTGTTGCACGCTATCCGGCACTTAAAACCGCATCTTTTCGGCCAGGGCTGCGTTGCAAATCCTCGCGATACCTACTGGTATCGCTGTGGTTTGCGCCTTGCCCTGACCAAAAATCTATCGGTTTTAAATGTGCCGTCAAGCCTGCAACACCACACTAGAAGCGCCAGCCCAGACCCACGCCCACCAGAACGGGGTCCACCTTGAAGGTGCCCAGTTTGGCACCGCCTGCGCTCACGTCGGTCTTGATGTAGACCTTCTTCACGTCGAAATTCAGGTACAGGTTCTTGGACAGCGGAATGTCCACACCGGCTTGCAAGGCGGGGCCAAAGCTGTTGCGGTCAATGTCCACACCAGCGGGCAGGTGCACTCCGGAGAAGCGCGTGTAGTTCAGGCCCGCACCCACGTAGGGCTTAAAGCCGGCTACGTCAAAGTGGTATTGCACAGTGAGTGTGGGAGGCAGATGCTTGAGCGTGCCAATGGCAGCGCCGCCCGCACGCAGGGTGTGCTTCTGGGGGACGGTGAGGATCAACTCGGCGGCGATGTTCTTGTTGAAGAAGTAGGTGATGTCTACTTCAGGGATGGTCTTGTCGTTGACCGTCAGGCCCAGCGGCGTGCTGTCCTTGTTGGCGCTGTCAAGGTTGACAACGCGCGCGCGGACCATCCAGGGGCCTTCTGCTTGTTGCGCCAGCGCAGCGCCAGAAGACAGAACACACAGAGCGGCTACAGCCAGCAGAGTTTTTTTCATGGTGATTTCGCATCGGTTGGACGGGGACGACCCCCGTGCATGTATTGAACCGCTGCATCCCCCCGCCGACCTTGCCCTATCTCAAGACCTCCGTACTAACCCTTAGACCTAGATCAAGGCATACCCATTCTCACGCTGTGGACTTGCCGCGCAGGCGCTGCACCAGCGTGACACCCGCCAGCACCAGCCCCCCGGCCACGATGCCCACCACCGCGTTGAGCAGGTTCTCCACCACCACCTTCCACAACCCGCCCGTCGGCCATTGGCCTGCTGCGGCAGCTGCGCCCTCTACAGCATGGTGCAGTACCGGAACGCCATGCACCAGGATGCCGCCGCCCACCAGAAACATCGCCGCCGTGCCAGCAATGGACAGGCCCTTCATGAGCCAGGGTGCAGCGCGCAGGATGCCCGCCCCCAAGGCACGGGCTGCGCTGCTGGCCTTGTTGGTGAGCCACAGGCCCAGGTCATCGAGCTTGACGATGCCCGCCACCAGGCCATACACACCGATGGTCATGATGACCGCAATGCCCGACAGCACGGTCAACTGCTGAACAAAAGGCGCAGAGGCCACGGTGCCCAGCGTGATCGCAATGATTTCGGCCGACAGGATGAAGTCGGTGCGCACTGCACCCTTGATCTTGTCCTTTTCAAAGGCTACCAGGTCCACCGCCGGGTTCGCATTGGCCTTGGCATGGCTTTCGTGCTCGGCCTCATCCTGATGCTGGGCATGCAGCAGCTTGTGCGCCACTTTTTCAAAGCCCTCAAAACACAAAAAGGCGCCCCCCACCATCAACAAAGGCGTGACCGCCCAGGGCGCAAACGCGCTGATCAGCAGCGCGGCAGGCACCAGGATGACCTTGTTGATCATCGAGCCCTTGGCCACTGCCCACACCACAGGGATTTCGCGCTCGGCCCGCACCCCAGTGACCTGCTGGGCATTGAGTGCCAGGTCATCCCCCAGCACACCCGCCGTCTTCTGGGCGGCCACCTTGGTCATGACCGACACGTCATCGGCCATGGCAGCGCTCTTCTTGGCCGCCACCTTGGTCATGAGGGCCACGTCGTCGAGGATGGTGGCGATATCGTCCAACAGGGCAAGCAAGCTGCCAGTGGCCATGGGGAATCCTTGAAATAAGTCTGTACAAAATCGGCGGGCATGCCGCCATGCGTGCGCCGGACTATAGCAACGCCCGGGCCAACGGCGCCGCGCGGCACAGCCCCCTCGGCCTGGGCGGCCCTTGTGCGACCTGTTTCCCCCGCGTGCCGCCCCTTGCTCCGCCCAGCGATGGGCGGCGCGAATGCCGCCCCCGCACAAAGCGCATACTCGCGCCCTCACCCATCACCTCTGGGGTCCTGGAGCATGTGCTCTCATTCGGGCTTCATGCCCAAGCCATGCCCGGCTACCTCACCAAACACGAAGACATCGCCATCACTGGCGCAGCCGACCTGATCATTCGATCATTGCTCGACAGGCAACAGTTCTCTGACCCACTGGGAGCCGCCGAGGCGCTAGGCATATCGTCGGCCGCGTGGCCCCTGTTCGGCCTGCTTTGGCCCTCGGGGGCACAGCTGGCACAACGCATGGCCAGCCGCCCTTTGCTGACCGGCGAGCGCGTGCTGGAGATTGGCTGTGGGCTGGGCCTGGCAAGCCTGGTGTGCCACCGGCGCGGCATGGATGTGACCGCCAGCGACTGCCATCCGCTGGCACCAACGTTTCTGCTGGAGAACCTGCGGCTGAACGGCCTGCCGCCTCTCAAATACCGCACGGGCCAGTGGGGCGCGGACGCCGCCGCGGGAACCGGCGCGGTGCAAGGTCAGTTCGACCTCATCATGGGCAGCGATGTGCTGTATGAACGCGACGCCCGCGCCTCGCTGGCCAGTTTTCTGGACCGCCACGCCGGCCAGGGCGCGCAGATCTGGATTGTGGACCCGAACCGGGGCAATCGCTCTACCTTCCACAAGCAGATGGCAGTGCACCGGTTTGAGGTGGTGGAAGAGCGCCTGGACCACCCGGCCCTGGAAGACCGCCCCGCCTACAAGGGCCGCCTGCTGATCTACCAACGCAAGATGGGATAAGCCCCTGAGCCGCCGGGAGCACCCTCACCCGAGGGGGCCAGGCTCTCGTTGCGGAGCAGCCCTTGGCTTGCCGCCTTTCACCCGCGCCGCACACATTTCTCAATGGTTGGCTCCACGAACAAAAGGCCGACCCCATGAGGGGCCAGCCTTTTGGCAACAACCGCCGCAGCGGTGCAGAGGATCAGCGCAGGATCAGCGCAGGATCAGCTTACCCACTTGCGCGCGTTGCGCCAAATGCGCATCCAGCCGCTGTACTGCGCCTTGTCTTCACTCGTCCAGCTCATCTGCACGTTGCGGAACACGCGCTCGGGGTGCGGCATCATGGCCGTGAAGCGGCCGTCGGCCGTGGTCACCGCCGTCAGGCCGCCTGCGCTGCCATTGGGGTTGAAGGGGTACTGCTCCGTCGCGCGCCCGTGGTTGTCCACGTAACGCATGGCGGCAATGGCCTTGTCGGCGTTGCCCCGGTACTTGAAGTTGGCATAACCCTCGCCATGCGCCACAGCAATCGGCAGTCGGCTGCCGGCCATGCCCTGCAGGAACAGGCTGGGTGATTCGAGCACTTCCACCAGCGACAGGCGAGCTTCGAAACGCTCGCTCTGGTTGGTGGTGAAGCGTGGCCAGTCCTGCGCGCCGGGGATGATATCGGCCAGCTCGGCAAACATCTGGCAGCCATTGCAGACGCCCAGGCCAAACGTATCGGTGCGGCCAAAGAAGCCCTGGAACTGCGCGGCCAGCACGGGGTTGAAGGTGATGGACCGCGCCCAGCCGATGCCCGCGCCCAGCGTGTCGCCATAGCTGAAGCCGCCGCAGGCCACCACGCCCTTGAAGTCTTCGAGCTTGACGCGGCCAGTCTGCAGGTCGGTCATGTGCACGTCGTAGGCCTCAAAGCCTGCTTCCGTGAATGTGTAGGCCATCTCGATGTGCGAGTTCACACCCTGCTCGCGCAGGATTGCGACCTTGGGTTTGGCGAGGTTCAGGTAAGGCGCCGCCACGTTGTCAGTGGCGTCGAACGTGAGGTGCACGTGCATGCCGGGGTCGGTGGGCTCGCCCGCTGCGGCGTGCTCGGCATCGGCGTTGGCGGGGTTGTCGCGCTGCTGGCAAATCTTCCAGCTCACGGCGTCCCACACCTGATGCAGGTCGGCCAGTGGCGCGCTGAACACGGCCTTGGCATCGCGCCAGACCTGCAGCTCGCCCTTGCCAGCGGCAATTTCAGACGACGCAGGTCGCGTCTTGCCAACGAAGTGGCTGAACTTGGACAGGCCATGCTCGCGCAGGGTCTGCATCACGTCGTTGCGCTCAGCGGTGCGCACCTGCAGCAACACGCCCAGCTCTTCGTTGAACAGCGCCTTGAGGGTCAGCTCCTCACGGCGCGCGCCCACCTGGCCCGCCCAGTTCTTCGCATCGCCCGTGTCCATGCGGCTGTCGGTGATGCCGTCGCCTTCGGTGACGAGCAGATCCACGTTCAGCGCCACGCCTACGTGCCCTGCAAAGGCCATTTCAGCTGCCGCCGCCAGCAGACCGCCATCGCTGCGGTCGTGGTAGGCCAGGATCTGGCCCTTGGCACGCAGTGCGTTCACGGCGTTGACGAGGTTGACCAAGTCTTGCGGGTCGTCCACATCGGGCACTACGTCGCCGCATTGGTCCAGCGTCTGGCCCAGAATACTGCCGCCCATGCGGTTCTGGCCCTTGCCAAGGTCGATCAGCACCAGCGTGGTGTCGGTCTCGGTAGCGTTGAGCTGGGGCGTGAGCGTGCCGCGCACGTCGGCAAGCGAGGCAAATGCGCTCACGATCAGGCTGACGGGCGAGGTGACTTTCTTCTTCTCAGAACCTTCGCTCCACTGCGTGCGCATGGACAGGCTGTCCTTGCCCACGGGGATGCTGATGCCCAGCGCAGGGCACAGCTCCATGCCCACGGCCTTCACGGTTTCGTACAGCGCGGCGTCTTCGCCGGGCTCGCCACACGCGGCCATCCAGTTGGCCGACAGCTTCACGCGCGGCAGCTCGATGGGGGCGGCCAGCAAGTTGGTGATGGCCTCGGCCACGGCCATGCGGCCTGAAGCCGGCGCGTTGATGGCGGCCAGCGGCGTGCGCTCGCCCATGCTCATGGCCTCGCCTGCAAAGCCCTTGTAGTCGGCCAGGGTCACGGCGCAATCGGCCACGGGCACTTGCCACGGGCCGACCATCTGGTCGCGGTGGCTGAGGCCACCCACCGTGCGGTCGCCAATGGTGATGAGGAAGCGCTTGGAGGCTACCGTGGGGTGGGCCAGCACGTCGATCACGGCTTTTTGCAGCGGCACGCCGGTCAAGTCCATCGGTGCGAACTGGCGCTCCACGGTCTTCACATCGCGGTGCATCTTGGGCGGCTTGCCCAGCAGCACGTTCATGGGCATGTCCACGGGCAGCTTTTGGTCAGCGGCCGTGGCAGCAGGGTCGTGCAGCACCAGCTGGCGCTCTTCGGTGGCCGTGCCGATCACGGCAAACGGGCAGCGCTCGCGCTCGCAGAAGGCCTTGAACTGTTCCAGCGACTCGGGCGCGATGGCCAGCACGTAGCGCTCTTGCGATTCGTTGCTCCAGATTTCCTTGGGCGCCATGCCCGACTCTTCGAGCTGCACGGCACGCAGGTCAAAGCGCGCGCCCCGGCCTGCGTCATTGGTCAGTTCGGGGAAGGCGTTGGACAAGCCACCCGCACCCACGTCGTGGATGGCGAGGATCGGGTTGGCCGCGCCCTGCGCCCAGCAGTGGTTGATGACTTCTTGCGCACGGCGCTCGATCTCGGGGTTGCCGCGCTGCACCGAGTCAAAGTCCAGCTCGGCCGCGTTGGTGCCGGTGGCCATGGAGCTGGCGGCGCTGCCACCCATGCCGATGCGCATGCCGGGGCCGCCCAGCTGGATCAGCAGCGAGCCGGCGGGAAACTCAATCTTCTTCGTCAGCTCGGCATCGATCACGCCCACACCGCCCGCGATCATGATGGGCTTGTGGTAGCCGCGCTGCACGCCGCCGACTTCTTGCTCGTACTCACGGAAGTAGCCGTTCAGGTTGGGCCGGCCGAACTCGTTGTTGAACGCCGCGCCGCCCAGGGGGCCTTCGACCATGATCTGCAACGGGCTGGCAATGTGCTCGGGCTTGCCCACGGTGCTGCCCCAGAGCTTGGACACCGTGAAGCCCGTGAGGCCCGCCTTGGGCTTGGAGCCCCGGCCGGTGGCGCCTTCATCACGGATCTCGCCGCCTGCGCCGGTCGATGCGCCGGGGAAGGGCGAGATGGCCGTGGGGTGGTTGTGGGTTTCCACCTTCATTAGCACATGCTGGGTTACGCTACTCTTTTGATAGCTATTGGCGCTTGATGGATAAGCGCCAGAGCCCATTTTTGCCACAAAACGCTCGACCTGGTGACCTTCCATCACCGAGGCGTTGTCCGAATACGCGATCACCGTGTGCTGGGGCGCCAGCTGGTGCGTGTTGCGGATCATGCCGAACAGGCTCTTGTCCTGCGCCACGCCGTCGATGGTGAACTGCGCGTTGAAGATCTTGTGGCGGCAGTGTTCGCTGTTGGCCTGCGCGAACATCATCAGCTCCACGTCGGTGGGGTTGCGCGCGAGGCCCGTAAAGGCAGTCACAAGGTAGTCGATTTCATCGTCAGCCAGCGCCAGGCCAAAGCGGGTGTTGGCGGCCTCCAGGGCAGCGCGGCCGCCGGCCAGCACATCCACATGCTCCATGGGCGCGGGCTGCAGTTCGGTGAACAGCGCGGCGGCGGCGCTGCGGTCGGCCACCACCGATTCGGTCATGCGGTCGTGCAGCAAGGCGGCCACCTGGCCCAGCTGCTCGGCCGTCAGCTCAGGGGTTTTGCCCAGCAGACCGGATTTGAGGCTGATGCGGTATTCAGTGATGCGCTCGACCCGGCGGATGGCGATGCCGCAGTTGCGGGCGATGTCGGTGGCCTTGGAGGCCCAGGGCGAGAGCGTGCCCAGGCGGGGCGTGACGATGAGCACGGCGCCGTCTTCGGGGCCCGCATAAGGGTCGCCGTAGGTCAACAGCGCGGCCAAACGTTCTTGCTCAGTGGGTGTAGGGGCCGCGTCGGTAGCGACCAGGTGCACAAAACGCGCTGCAATGCCGCTGATCTTGGGGTGGATCGCCTCCAGGGCGGGTTGAAGTTGCTGGGCGCGGAAGGAGCTGAGGGCGTTGCCGCCCGCCAGCGTGGTCATGTGCAAGGTCACGGTAGCGGCCTGTTGGGGGGTGTCAGGGGTAGAGGGTGGCTCCGGGCGCCAGCGTGCAGCCAGGACCGGAGCCCGCTATTTTACCGGGCATGGCCGCACCGCCTGCGTGGCGCGGGGGCCAATGGGATAATCCGGGGATGAGCATCACCATCAAAAGCGCTGAGGACATCGAGGGCATGCGCCTGGCCTGCCGTCTGGCCTCCGAAGTACTGGACTACATCGCCCCCCACATCAAGCCCGGCATCACCACCAAAGAGATCGACCGCCTGGGCGCCGAATGCATGGCCCAGCAGGGCACCATCTCGGCCACCGTGGGCTACCAGCCACCGGGTTATCCACCCTACCCGGCCTCGCTGTGCACCTCGGTCAACCATGTGGTGTGCCACGGCATCCCCAACGACAAGCCTTTGAAGAAGGGTGACATCGTCAATGTGGACGTGACTGTGATCACCAAGGACGGCTGGTATGGCGACAACAGCCGCATGTACCTGATCGGCGAATGCTCGATCGCCGCCAAGCGGCTGTCGGCCATCACGTTTGATGCCATGTGGCACGGCATCGTGCAGGTCAAGCCCGGCGCGCATCTGGGCGACATCGGCCACGCGATCCAGAAGTTTGCCGAAGGCCAGGGCTTTTCCATCGTGCGCGAGTTCTGCGGCCATGGCATTGGCAAAAAATTCCACGAAGAGCCCCAGGTGTTGCACTACGGCCGCCCCGGCACGCTCGAAGAACTGGTGCCCGGCATGGTGTTCACCATCGAGCCCATGATCAACGCTGGCCGCCGCGAGGTGAAGGACTTTGGCAACGACGGCTGGACCATCGTGACCAAGGACCACAGCCTGTCGGCCCAGTGGGAACACACAGTGCTGGTCACCGAGACGGGGTATGAAGTGATGACGCTGTCGGCAGGCTCGCCCCCGCTGCCAGCGTTTGTGACCGCGACCAAGACCTGACCCGCGCGCCGGACGGCCCATCGCCAGCCGGCGTGCACAACTCTTGCATGGTTTTTTGCATGGCCTTTCTTCAGCGCGACCCTCGATGACCATGACCAAAATCCATGCCCTGCCGGAAGTGCATGCCCTGCGGGACGCCTACCGCAGCGACAAAGCCGCCCTGTTAGCCGCCATGAAGGCCACAGGGGCCTCCACGCGCGGCATCCGTGTGTTGCTGCGCAAGCTCTCCACGCTGGCCGGCCACCTGCTGCAGACGCTGTGGCAGCGCGCCGAGCTGCCCGCCGACATGGCACTGGTGGCGGTGGGCGGTTTCGGGCGCGACCAGCTCTTTCCCTATTCGGATGTCGATGTGCTGCTGCTGATGCCCGACGGTGCGGCGCCCGAGGCGGGCAGCGCACTGCGCACCCAGCTAGAAGGCTTCATCGGCAGCTGCTGGGATGCGGGGCTGGAGATTGGCTCCAGCGTACGCACAGTGGCCGAGTGCCTGGCCGAAAGCGCGGGCGATGTCACCGTGCAGACCTCCCTGCTCGAATCACGCCTGGTGTGCGGCAATGCAGGGCTGTTCGAGGACTTCCAGCGCCAGTACCGCGCGCAGATGAACCCCCAGGCGTTTTTGGTGGCCAAGACGCTGGAGATGCGCCAGCGGCACAACAAGTACGAAAACACGCCCTACTCGCTAGAGCCCAACTGCAAGGAATCCCCCGGCGGTCTGCGCGACCTGCAGATGATTTTGTGGGTGTCCCAGGCCGCAGGGCTGGGCAGCAACTGGAAGGAGCTGGCTGCCAGCGGCATGGCAACAGCCTTTGAGGTGCGCCAGATTGAACGCAACGAGGCCGTGCTGTGCCTCATCCGCGCGCGCCTGCACGCCGCTGCCGGACGGCACGAAGACCGGCTGGTGTTCGACCTGCAGACCGCAGTGGCCGAGTCGTTCGGCTACCGCTCGCAGGCGCCCGATGGATCGCGCCTGCCGATGCGCGCGAGCGAGAGCCTGATGCGGCGCTACTACTGGGCGGCCAAGGCGGTCTCGCAGCTCAGCCAGATCCTGCTGCTCAACATCGAAGAGCGCCTGAATCCCTCGACGCACGAGCCGCGCCCCATCAACGAGCGGTTCTTCGAGAAGGCCGGCCTCATCGAAGTGGCCAGCGACGACCTCTATACGCGCGACCCCCACGCCATCCTCGAAACCTTTTTGCTCTACCAGACCACCGTAGGCCTCAAGGACCTGTCGGCCCGCACCCTGCGTGCGCTGTACAACGCGCGCGGCGTGATGGATGGCGCCTTCCGCCGCGACCCAGCCAACCGCGATGCCTTCATGCGCATCCTGCAGCAGTCGTCGGGCATCACGCACGCCATGCGGCTCATGAACCAGACCTCGGTGCTGGGCCGCTACCTGTGGGCGTTTCGCGGCATCGTCGGGCAGATGCAGCACGACCTGTTCCATGTGTACACGGTGGACCAGCACATCCTGATGGTGCTGCGCAATGTGCGGCGCTTCTTCATGGCCGAGCACGCGCATGAGTATCCGTTCTGCTCGCAACTGGCGGGCGGGTGGGACAAGCCTTGGATTTTGTACATCGCCGCGCTCTTCCATGACATCGGCAAAGGCCGTGGCGGCGACCACTCGCAGATTGGCGCCGTGGAAGTCCGGCGCTTTTGCCGCCAACACGGCGTCGCCCGCGAGGACGCAAAACTCGTCGAATTCCTGGTCAGTGAACACCTGTCGATGAGCCGCATCGCCCAAAAGGAAGACCTGAGCGATCCCGACGTGATCGCCGCGTTCGCGCAGCGCGTGGGCAACGAACGCTATCTCACCGCGCTGTATCTGCTCACCGTGGCCGACATCCGTGGCACCAGTCCCAAGGTGTGGAATGCGTGGAAGGGCAAACTGCTGGAAGACCTGTACCGCGCCACGCTGCGCACCCTGGGCGGCCGGGCGCCCGACGCTGCCGCCGAAATCGAGGCCCGCAAGCGCGAGGCGCTGGTGCTGCTGGCCCTGAGCGCCCTGCCCTTCGAGGCACACAAGGCCCTGTGGGCCACGCTGGACGTGAGCTATTTCATGCGGCACGAGGCTGCCGACATCGCCTGGCACACGCGCCACCTGTCGCGCCATGTCGGCACGGCAAAGCCTGTGGTGCGCGCGCGCCAGTCGCTGGCGGGTGACGGGCTGCAGGTGATGGTGTATGCGGCCGACCAGGCCGATCTGTTTGCGCGCATCTGCGGATATTTCGACCGCGCGGGGTTTTCCATCCTGGATGCCCGCGTGCACACCGCGAACAACGGCTATGCCCTCGACACCTTCCAGGTGGTGGCCTCATCGCAGCCGGGGCACTACCGGGAGCTGACCCACATGGTCGAAAGCGATCTGGTGCGTGTGATCGAGGCCGGCGGCCCGCTGCCCGAACCCGCCCGCAAGCGGGTCTCGCGCCGGGTCAAGAGTTTTCCGGTGGCGCCGCGCGTCACGCTGCGCCCCGACGAAAAGGCCCAGCGCTGGCTGCTGGCCATCTCGGCCAGCGACCGGGCGGGCCTGCTCTACCTGGTGGCCCGTATCCTGGCGCAGCACCACCTGAGCGTGCAACTGGCCAAGGTCAGCACCTTGGGGGAGCGGGTGGAAGACACCTTCCTGATCCAGGGCCCCGAGCTGCAGAACAACGCCCGCCAGATCGAGATCGAGACCGAGCTACTGCGCGAACTGTCCGCGTGAGCCACGCCCGACAAAATGCTCTCTTTTTAGTAGCTACCAGCGCTTTACCAGAGAGCGCTAGCGGCCTTTTTTTGACATATGGCACCCTGATCAGCTTCAGCAACCACGCGTACGAAGCCCTCACCCACAGCAAGATCTATCCCGGTGCAGGTATACCGGTGACAGATGTGTGCCTGTCAGGCGGAGGCATCAGTCGTCCTCGTTGGCGCTGATCTCCGGGAACAGCACTTCGGTAAAGCCGAACTGCGTGAAATCGCGCACCCGCATGGGATAGAGCTTGCCGATGAGGTGGTCGCATTCGTGCTGCACCACCCGGGCATGAAACCCTTCCACCGTGCGGTCGATGGGGTCGCCATACGGATCAAACCCGGTATAGCGAATGCGCGACCAGCGGGGCACCTTGCCGCGCAACCCTGGCACCGAGAGGCAACCTTCCCAGTCCACATCCTCCTCATCACCAAGGGGCGTGATGACCGGGTTGAGCAAGACGGTGGGAGGAACCACGGGCCGGTCCGGGTAGCGTGGATTGCGCTCGCCAGACCCAAAAATCACGAGCTGCAGATCCACGCCGATCTGCGGCGCAGCAAGCCCCGCGCCATTGACAGACTGCATGGTCTCGAACATGTCGCGCACCAGAAGGTGAATCGCATCGGTATCGAATTCAGTGACAGGCTGGGCAACACGCAGCAGGCGCGGATCGCCCATCTTCAGGATGGTGTGGATGGTCATCGAAGGTGCATTCAGGTCAAGAGAAGAAAGCGGCACATGCGCTGCTGCGGCAGCATAGCGCGTGCGCACGCCCCGGCGCCGCCGCCGGGGCATTCACAATAACGGACATGCCCCAGCCCTCCACCGAGTCCCACGAAGACGCCGCGCCGCCACTGCGCACCCTGCCCTGGCCCGTGCGCTGGCTGCTGCTCGTATTTGCCGTGCTGTGCCTCGTCATGGGCATCATCGGTGTGATCGTTCCCGGACTGCCGACCACGGTGTTCATCCTCATGGCGGCCTGGGCCGCAGCGCGCAGCTCGCCACGGCTTTACCGCTGGCTATGGAACCACCGCTTGTTCGGCCCCCTGCTTCGCAACTGGGCCCAGGGCGGCAAGGTCAGCCGACGGGCCAAGTGGAGCGCCACACTGCTCATGGCGCTGAGCGGCATCGTGCTGTTCGCCACTGGCACCCGCCCGTGGGTGGTGGGTATCGCCATTACCTCCATGGTTTGCGTGGCAGCCTGGCTGTGGCACCGCCCCGAGCCCTGAAGCCCACCCTTCCCCTCACCGGAGTAGTGAAAGTTGGCCGTCATTCGCACACCTCGGCACGCGACCGCAACACCACGCAAGAACACGCCGTCAAATCTTCGGAGCCCCAATTTTTATGTATATAATCTAAGTCTTGTTCCTCGATAGCTCAGTCGGTAGAGCGCCGGACTGTTAATCCGTAGGTCCCTGGTTCGAGCCCAGGTCGAGGAGCCAAGAATTTTGCAGGCCCTGCATGTGTACGCGGGGCCTTTTACATACCGATCATTCCTCGATAGCTCAGTCGGTAGAGCGCCGGACTGTTAATCCGTAGGTCCCTGGTTCGAGCCCAGGTCGAGGAGCCAGCCAAGAAGCCCACCATGTTCACGCATGGTGGGCTTTTTCATTCATACACCTCAAGAACAAGAAAATCCACCACCCCTGTGCCTGCCTGACAATACAGTTCTTTGTCATGACTTGCGCAAAACAGGCCCAGGCAATCGGCCCATCCCAAGGCGAGGCGGCCGTTGCACACCGATTTGCGCAAGTCCTATTTGTATTGCAACCCCATGCCCCCGCAACTGCCTTGGCTGGAGCTTGAAGATCCGCTACCCGACCCTGCGAAAGCATGGGGACCCGACGACCCCGCCCCCGGACTCCTGGCTGCCGGTGGCACGCTGGATGTAGCGCATCTGCGAGCGGCGTATGCCCAGGGCACTTTCCCCTGGTACGGCCCGGGGCAACCCATCTTGTGGTGGGCTCCCGATCCACGCATGGTCTTGCCCGTGGCGGACTTCCGACTCCATCGCTCGCTTCGCAGGACCCTGCAGGCATTCCGAGCGAATACAGCCTGCGAAATCCGCATAGACAACAACTTCCTGGACGTGATCACAGCCTGCGCTACCAAGGAGCGCGACGGGCAGGCGGGCACCTGGATCGTGCCCGAGATGGTCGAAGCCTACACCCGCCTCCATGCAGCGGGCAATGCTCATAGCGTTGAAACCTGGATCGATGGAAAACTGGCAGGCGGCCTGTATTGCGTCGCACTGGGGCAGGCGGTGTTCGGTGAATCGATGTTCGCCCACGCTACCGATACATCGAAGATCGCGCTTGCAGCCCTGGTGGCCTTGTGCCGCCGCCAGGGCGTGGCAATGATTGATTGCCAACAGAACACCCGGCACCTGGCCTCACTGGGAGCCCACGAAATCTCGCGAGCCCAGTTCCTGTCTCACATCCAAAACGCACTGGATCGGCCCGCCCTCTCGTGGTCGTTTGAACCCGTATACTGGAACGAGCTGCTGCCCTCCACGGCGCCCACGGCATGACGCAACTCAATGACCTACCACTGCAGACCCTGCAGTTCTACGCGACAGCCCCTTACCCCTGCAGTTATCTGCCGGACAGGCAGGCACGGTCGCAGGTCGCCACGCCCAGTCACCTGATCCAGAGCGATGTGTATTCCGATCTCGTGGCCAAGGGGTTTCGCCGCAGTGGCATGTTCACTTACCGCCCCTATTGCGATGGCTGCCAGGCCTGCACCCCCTTGCGCGTGCTGGTGAACGAGTTTCAGCCGGATCGGAGCCAGCGGCGCGCTACCGTGCGGCACGGCAATCTGCAGGCGCGGGTATTGCGCCTGTGTTTTGTACCCGAGCACTATCAGCTGTATCTGCGCTACCAGAACGGCCGCCATGCGGGCGGCGGCATGGACCATGACAGCATCGACCAATACACGCAGTTTCTGCTGCAAAGCCGGGTGAATTCACGTCTGGTGGAGTTCCGCGAAACAGATGGCATAACAGGAGAGCCCGGCGCGCTCAAGATGGTGTCCATCCTGGACGTGCTCGACGACGGGCTTTCGGCGGTCTACACCTTCTACGAACCCGAGCCACATTGCAGCTACGGCACCTACAACGTGATGTGGCAGATTGCCCAGGCACGCTCCCTGGAGTTGCCCCATGTGTACCTGGGCTACTGGATCGAGGCCAGCCCCAAGATGAACTACAAGGCGCGCTTTCACCCCCACGAAATCCGGACCGATGGCCAATGGCATCGCGCCAGCCAGGGCGCCAATCAGAGCGGATGAATGCAGGTTTGCATTTCACAAGATAAAATGCTGCGGCCGTCACTGCATCGCCGCCCATGAAAAAAAACGATCCCAGCATCCCCGTCAAACCCAGCGTTCAGGTGCTTGAGCGCATGTTTACGCTGATCGATGTTCTGGCGTCACGCGAAGAGGCAATATCTCTCAAGGAAATCAGCGAGAAAACAGGGTTGCACCCGTCTACCACGCACCGCATCCTGAACGACCTCACGATTGGCCGTTTCGTGGATCGGCCAGAATCGGGCAGCTACCGACTGGGCATGCGCCTGCTGGAACTGGGCAACCTCGTAAAAGCGCGCCTGAGCGTGCGCGATGCCGCCCTGACCCCGATGCGCAATCTTCACAAGCTGATCCAGCAGCCCGTCAATCTGAGCATGCGCCAGGGCGACGAGATTGTGTATGTCGAACGTGCTTACAGCGAACGCTCCGGCATGCAGGTGGTGCGCGCCATTGGCGGACGGGCCCCTCTGCACCTTACCTCCACAGGCAAGCTCTTTCTGGCCCTGGACGACCCCCAGCGCGTGCGGGCCTATGCCACCCGAACCGGTCTGGCCGGACACACCCGCAACAGCATCACCCAATTGCCCATCCTGGAGCGTGAACTCGCCAAAGCACGCCAGTACGGTATTGCCCGCGACAACGAAGAGCTGGAACTTGGCGTGCGCTGCATGGCCGCTGGCGTCTACGATGACCAGGGCAAGTTAGTAGCCGGACTGTCCATATCAGCACCCGCTGATCGACTGGACGAAGGATGGCTTCCCAAGCTCCAAGCCACGGCCAACGAAATTTCTCTGGCTCTGGGTCACACACCCAGCATGGAAGCGTCGGCATCCGGTGATGCGGGTTTGCGCCCGGGACTTCGCTGAGCATCGGGACACAACAGCTACCGCAGCAGCAGCCGGGCCTGATCCATGCAAAAAAACCGACGCAGGCAGTGATGCCCGGTCGGCCGGAGGATCAATCAAATCAGCGTACAAGGCAGTCGGCACGAAATCCCGCCGACGCTACCAGCACCAAATGCTCGGCGCACGGGGGATGGATGTGCAAGCTACAGGATTAACTGCCTCACCCATTGGACCCTGCACGGGCCTGCAAAGGCGCCGTCAATGACGGCATCGACTCCACCCAATGGCGCACACGCTCAGCATCACCCAAGCGGCTGAATTTGCCCGCCGAATCCAGAAACACCATGATGAGCTTGCGCCCGGCGATCTGGGTTTGCATCACCAGGCAGCGCCCTGCTTCCGAGATGTAGCCGGTTTTCTGGAGGCCAATGTCCCAGGTGGGGTTTTTTACCAGCCCATTGGTGTTGTTGTACTGCAGCGTCTTGGGGCCCACTGCCACCTCATATCCCGGTGACGTGGACAGTTCTCGCAGCAGGGGATCACCATGCGCCACATTCACCAAGGTAGCCAGGTCACGTGCGCTGGACTGGTTGCGGCTGGAAAGGCCGGTTGGCTCTACATAACGGGTATCGGTCATGCCGAGCAGGCGGGCCTTGACATTCATCTGCACGACAAACGCTTCGAGGCCACCAGGGTACGTACGACCCAGCGCATGCGCTGCGCGGTTCTCGCTGGACATGAGCGCCAGGTGCAGCATCTCGCCCCGGGTCAACGTTGAGCCCACCGTCAGGCGCGAGCGGCTGCCTTTTTCGGTATCAACGTCATCCTGGGTGATGGTAATGGGCTCATCCATCGGCAGCTTGGCCTGGGAAATCAGCAAGCCCGTCATGAGCTTGGTCAGGGACGCAATAGGAAGCACGGCCTGATCATTCTTGCTAAGCAGAACTTCATGCGTGTCCTGGTCGATGACGAGTGCGACGCTGGACTTCAGGTCCAGCGGATCACTCACCTCATGCAGCCCCGCCATTTGCCCGAACGACTGCTTGGCAGGCACAAAGGCCACACGGGTCGGCGCCTTGGCGGTCTTGGCCGTGACACGCACGGCCCGAGTATTGGTAGCGACCTTGCGGGCCGGAGCAGCGCGCTTGGCATTGGCCGAACTGACTTGCTGCTTTTTGGCTGGCGCCTTGGAGCGCTCACCTGAGTGCGCAATCGGCACAACCAGCGCCGTACTGACGACGACAAAGCCCAAAAGCTGGAAAAAACGGGTCACTGCGGCGCGGTGGCGATGGTGCATCAAAGTGCTCCAAACGGTAATAGGTGTTGAGCAGTGTACAGAATCAAAAAAAGTCGCGCAAGATCAATACCTTGCGCGACTTTCCAAGAAAGTGAATGAAATTATAAATTGATCATTCAACCCTGTGCAGCCACCCGGTCAGCTTTACTTTGTAACTTGTTCAGCGCACTCAGATAGGCCTTGGCCGAAGCGACCACGATATCGGGGTCTGCTCCCACGCCATTGACCACGCGGCCACTGTTCTGCAGCCGCACGGTGACCTCGCCTTGGCTCTCTGTCGAGCCGCTGATGGCATTCACCGAGTACAGCACCATCTCCGCACCACTCTTCACATGCGATTCGATGGCCTTGAGTGAAGCATCCACAGGACCGTTTCCTTCGGACTCGCCCCGCACCTCCTGGCCGTCTACCGTAAAGACGATGCGTGCTCGGGGGTGCTCACCCGTTTCGCTCTGTTGGAACAGAGAGACAAAGCCATATTGCTCCCTTTCGCTGGTCACGCTCTCATCACTCACCAGTGCCAGGATGTCCTCGTCAAAAATCTCGCTCTTGCGATCGGCCAGTTCCTTGAAACGCGTGAAAGCGGTGTTGACTTCGGTTTCACTGTCCAGGCTCACACCCAGTTCCTGCAGGCGCTGCTTGAAGGCGTTGCGGCCGCTGAGCTTGCCCAACACGATCTTGTTGGCGCTCCAGCCCACATCCTCGGCACGCATGATTTCGTAGGTATCGCGCGCCTTGAGCACGCCATCCTGATGGATGCCACTGGCGTGCGCAAAGGCATTGGCCCCCACCACGGCCTTGTTCGGCTGCACCACGAACCCCGTGGTCTGGCTGACCATCCGGCTGGCCGCAACGATGTGCTGGGTATCAATGTTGAGATCGAGGTTGAAATAGTCGCGACGGGTCTTGACCGCCATCACCACCTCTTCGAGCGAACAGTTGCCAGCGCGCTCACCCAGACCGTTGATCGTGCATTCCACTTGGCGCGCACCGCCAATCTTCACACCGGCCAGCGAATTGGCCACGGCCATGCCGAGGTCGTTGTGGCAGTGCACGGACCAGATGGCCTTGTCGCTGTTGGGAATGCGCTCGCGCAGGGTCTTGATGAAGTTGCCGTACAGCTCGGGGATGGCATAGCCCACGGTATCGGGCACATTGATGGTCGTGGCACCCTCGGCGATCACAGCTTCGAGCACGCGGCACAGGAAGTCTGGGTCGCTGCGGTAGCCATCTTCGGGGCTGAACTCAATATCTCCCACCAGGTTGCGCGCAAAACGCACCGACTGCTTGGCCTGCTCCAGCACCTGCTCTGGCGTCATGCGCAGCTTCTTTTCCATGTGCAGCGGGCTGGTGGCAATGAACGTATGGATGCGCGCGCTGTTCGCCCCTGCAAGCGCTTCGGCTGCGCGGGAAATGTCGCGGTCATTGGCGCGCGACAGCGAGCAGATGGTGGACTCCCTGATGGCATTGGCTATCGCCTGCACCGCCTCGAAATCTCCGTTCGAGCTGGCCGCAAAACCGGCTTCGATCACGTCCACCTTCAGGCGCTCCAGCTGGCGGGCAATGCGCAGCTTCTCATCCTTGGTCATCGAGGCGCCGGGGGACTGCTCGCCATCGCGCAAGGTGGTGTCGAAAATGATGAGTTTGTCAGCCATGTTGTTTCTCCTGGTACTGGTGGGGTGAGATTGGCCCGCAACACTAAAAATCTGGCGCCCAAAACAAAAGGCCCGTTGCGGGTGCATACGGGCCTTTGTGGAAAAAGTGTGCGCGTGCGCCTACTGTCTCCGCCCGTGGGGAGGTAGCAGTAGGGCCAGTGCAAACGTATTCATGCGGTGCAATGTAGCACAACTGGCCAGACATCATTCCAATCACTTATGCAGTCCACGTTCGTCCGGTTCGTCCGTCGAGGTGCTGATCACGCTGCTGTGCTGTCCTTTGGCCTTGCGCCAGGCGTACACGCCGTAACCGCTCAGGCCGTAGAACACGAACACGCCAAACAGCACGATGGGCGGGTGGATGTTGATGATGGCAATGCCCAGCGCGATCAGCACAATCGCAGCAAAAGGCACGCTCTTTTTCATCTGCACATCCTTGAAGCTGTAGAACGGCACATTGGTCACCATGGTGAGCCCCGCGTACAGCGTGAATGCGAACATGATCCAGGTCGTCTGACTCCAGGTCAGCCAGTGGTCTTCACCAGGATGCACGCCCAGCTCGGTCATCAGCCAGATGAACCCCGCCACCAAAGCTGCAGCGGCTGGCGAAGGCAGCCCCTGAAAATAGCGCTTGTCCACCACGCCGGTATTCACATTGAAGCGCGCCAAGCGAAGCGCGGCACAGGCACAGTATACAAATGCGGCAATCCAGCCCCAGCGGCCCAGCCCCTGGAGGGACCACTCATAGGCGATCAGGGCAGGCGCAGCTCCAAAGGACACCATGTCGGAGAGCGAATCCATCTGCTCGCCAAACGCACTCTGGGTATTGGTCATGCGCGCTACCCGGCCATCAAGACTGTCGAGCACCATCGCACAAAAAACGCCCACGGCCGCCATGTCGAACCGGCCATTCATAGCCATCACGATCGAATAGAAGCCCCCAAACAATGCCGCCAGCGTGAACAGGTTGGGCAGGATGTAGATGCCCTTGCGCCGTTTGCGCACCATCACACCGGGGTTGTCAGTGGATTCATTGCCGTCATGCATTAAATAGACCTCCAGCGCTTGCCCATATTGCGTGAGCAGCTATTAAATTTATAGTATCCAGCAATTCCCCGCTGCACAGGCAGGTCGCCGCGCGCCATGAAGGCGAAGGCCGCAGTGTAGCGCCTGCCCACAGGACCGACCGCCAACGAAAAAGGCCACCGAAGTGGCCTTGTGATGCTCCAGCGATGGAGATTCAGTTGCGGGTCTGATCGACCAGCTTGTTCTTGGCGATCCAGGGCATCATGGCGCGCAGTTGGCCGCCCACCTTTTCGATGCTGTGGTCGGCCGTGTTGCGGCGACGGGCTGTCATCGATGGGTAGTTCAGGCGGCCTTCCTGGATGAACATCTTGGCGTAGTCGCCGTTCTGGATGCGCTTCAAGGCATTGCGCATGGCGGCGCGCGACTGCTCGTTGATCACTTCGGGGCCGGTCACGTACTCTCCGTACTCGGCGTTGTTCGAGATCGAGTAGTTCATGTTGGCAATGCCGCCTTCGTAGATCAGGTCCACGATGAGCTTGAGCTCGTGCAGGCACTCGAAGTAGGCCATTTCAGGGGCGTAGCCGGCTTCGACCAGGGTTTCGTAACCCATCTTGATCAGCTCGACGGCACCGCCGCACAGCACGGCTTGTTCGCCGAACAGGTCGGTCTCGGTTTCTTCCTTGAAGTTGGTCTCGATGATGCCGGCCTTGCCGCCACCGTTGGCAGCAGCGTAGCTCAGGGCCAGGTCACGGGCCTTGCCAGACTTGTCCTGGTGCACAGCGACCAGGTGGGGCACGCCGCCGCCTTGGGTGTAGGTGTTGCGCACGGTGTGGCCAGGGGCCTTGGGCGCCACCATCCAAACGTCCAGGTCAGCGCGGGGCACGACCTGGTTGTAGTGCACGTTGAAGCCGTGGGCAAAGGCCAGCGAGGCGCCTTGCTTGATGTTGGGCTCGACGTTGTTCTTGTAAACGGCTGCGATGTCTTCATCGGGCAGCAGAATCATGACCACGTCAGCAGATTTGACGGCGTCGTTGACTTCCAGAACCGTCAGGCCGGCCTTGCCAACCTTGTCCCACGAAGCACCACCCTTGCGCAGGCCGACCACGACCTTCACGCCACTGTCGTTCAGGTTTTGTGCGTGGGCATGGCCCTGCGAGCCGTAGCCGATGATGGCCACGGTCTTGCCTTTGATCAGGCTCAGGTCGGTGTCTTTGTCGTAGAAAACTTTCATGGGTCGCTCCGGTTGAAATACGTTGTTGGGGTTGAAAAATAAACAGTCGATTGTCTTACATAGGATTTGGATTCGGCCGGATGGCTAGGCGGGGAGCTGCAGACAGTGCTTTAGCACGGCAAGGCTGCCCAACGACGCTAGCCGGTCGAAGGCAAATCCGTTACACGCGCAGGATGCGCTCGCCGCGGCCGATGCCGCTGGCACCCGTACGTACGGTTTCCAAGATGGCCGTGCGGTCAATGGCCTGCAGAAAAGCGTCGTTCTTCGACTGGTCACCGGTCAGCTCAATGGTGTAGCTCTTCTCGGTCACGTCGATGATGCGGCCACGGAAGATGTCAGCCATGCGCTTCATCTCCTCGCGCTCCTTGCCCACCGCGCGCACCTTCACCATCATGAGCTCGCGCTCGGTGTAGGCGCCTTCGGTGAGGTCCACCACCTTCACGACTTCAATGAGGCGGTTCAGGTGCTTGGTGATCTGTTCGATCACATCGTCGGAGCCCGTGGTCTGGATGGTCATGCGTGAGAGCGATGGATCCTCGGTGGGCGCCACGGTGAGCGATTCGATGTTGTAACCACGGGCAGAAAACAGGCCTACAACGCGCGACAGCGCACCGGGTTCGTTTTCCAGCAGAACGGCAATGATGTGTTTCATAGGTGCAGATTCCTCTTTTCGCTGCCCTCCCCCGTGCACGGTAATGCACGGGCTTGGCAGGCAATAGATTCGTCAAAAAAGTGAATGCTATCCATTCGATAGCCGGTAGCGCTTGATGTACAAGCGCTGGAGGCCGATTTGGCTTAAAGGTCTTCCGACCCCAGCAGCATCTCGGTAATGCCCTTGCCGGCCTGGACCATCGGGAACACGTTCTCGGTGGGGTCAGTGCGGAAGTCCATGAACACGGTGCGGTCCTTGAGCTTGCGGGCTTCACGCAGAGCGGGCTCTACGTCCTTGGGGCTCTCGATCAACATGCCCACATGGCCGTACGCCTCTGCCAGCTTCACGAAGTTGGGCAGCGCGTCCATGTAGCTGTGGCTGTAGCGGCCGGAGTATTCGATCTCCTGCCACTGCCGCACCATGCCCAAGTAGCGGTTGTTCAGTGAGCAGATCTTGATCGGCGTGTTGTACTGCAGGCAGGTGGACAGCTCCTGGATGTTCATCTGCACCGAGCCTTCGCCAGTGATACAGAACACCTCGGACTGCGGTTTGGCCAGCTTGATGCCCATGGCGTACGGGATGCCCACGCCCATGGTGCCCAGGCCGCCAGAGTTGATCCAGCGGCGTGGCTCGTCAAAGCGGTAGTACTGCGCGGCCCACATCTGGTGCTGGCCCACGTCGGACGTGATGTAGGTGTCCGCGTCCTTGGTCATGTTCCACAGCGTCTCGACCACGTACTGGGGCTTGATGACGTCTGGGCTGCCCATGCTGTACTTGAGGCAGTCGCGCTTGCGCCAGCCTTCAATGGTGTCCCACCAAGCCGCCAGAGCACCTGCGTCAGGGCGCGTGCTGCTCTCGCGGATCATGGAGATCAGCTCGGTGAGCACGTCCTTGACGTCGCCGACGATCGGGATGTCGACCTTCACGCGCTTGGAGATGCTCGACGGGTCAATATCGACGTGGATGATCTTGCGGTCGTTCTGCGCAAAGTGCTTGGGGTTGCCGATCACGCGGTCGTCAAAACGCGCGCCCACGGCCAACAGCACGTCGCAGTTCTGCATGGCGTTGTTGGCCTCGATGGTGCCGTGCATGCCCAGCATGCCCAGGAACTTGCGGTCCGACGCGGGGTAGGCCCCCAGGCCCATCAGCGTGTTGGTGACCGGGTAGCCCAGCATGTCCACCAGCGTGCGCAACTCATTGGTGGCATTGCCCAGCAGCACGCCACCGCCGGTGTAGATGTAGGGGCGCTTGGCCGCCAGCAGGAGTTGCAGCGCCTTGCGAATCTGACCACCATGGCCCTTGCGCACAGGGTTGTACGAGCGCATTTCCACGCTTTGCGGATAGCCGCTGTACGGTACCTTCTTGAAGGAAACGTCCTTGGGCACATCCACAACCACGGGGCCAGGACGGCCGGTGCGGGCAATGTGGAAGGCCTTCTTCATCGTCATGGCCAGATCGCGCGGGTCCTTGACGAGGAAATTGTGTTTGACGATGGGGCGGGTAATACCGACCGTGTCGCACTCCTGGAAGGCATCCAGCCCGATGGCGGGCGTGGGCACCTGTCCGGAAATGATCACCATCGGGATGCTGTCCATGTACGCCGTAGCGATACCGGTCACTGCGTTGGTGAGACCTGGACCGGATGTGACCAGTGCAACGCCCACTTCACCCGTGGCACGTGCGTAGCCGTCAGCAGCATGCACGGCAGCCTGCTCATGGCGCACCAGCACGTGCTGGATGGTGTCTTGTTTGTAGAGCGCGTCGTAGATGTAGAGAACTGCACCGCCGGGATAGCCCCAGATGTACTGGACGTTCTCAGCCTGAAGCGACTTGATGAGGATCTCGGAACCCATGAGGTCCTGAGCACCGGAAGCGGGGGAGGTGTTGCCCTGCGAAGCAGCGGCCGCTGAAGAGATTTCAGCCTTGGAGATTTCCATGATCGATCAACCTTTGTGAATTTCTCTGACGAAAAACCTTGGGTGCTCCTAACATGCGCTCTTGTGAAGCCAGCTTGGAACTTGAGGCCAAGGACATGGGCGGGATGATTGCCGCGCCGGACCGTGACCCGTTTGCCTTTGAATTGCAGTGGCGATTATCGCACTGCAACACATGTAAAACTGCCATCCCCCGAAAAAAACCCCGGCGGATGCGATAATCAAAGGCTCCACGTGCCGGATAGCCACATTTTTGTGACCCACCGGCACCGATCCCCTCCCGGGCTGACCCGTCTTGGCAACCGAACGAGAACTCTCCGACTTCCTCAAAAGTGTAGAAAAGCGCGCATTCAAGCGCTCGGTCTACCACGTTCGCAATGAGGAAGCGGCGCTCGACATCGTGCAGGACAGCATGCTCAAGCTGGCAGAGCACTATGGTGACAAGCCGGCGGCTGAGCTGCCCATGCTCTACCAGCGCATACTTTCCAACTGCACGCTGGACTGGTTTCGCCGCCAGAAAACCCGCAATGCACTGTTTTCGAGCATGAGCGACTTTGAAGGTCCCGGCGAAGATGGCATGGATTTTGATCTGCTTGAAGCGTATTCAGGACCGGAAAATGGGGAACGAGCGGAGAGCGCCGAGGATCTGACCCGGCGGGCCCAGATCTTTCACGGGATCGAAGCCGAGATTGCCGAGCTGCCCCCACGTCAACGGGAAGCGTTCCTGATGCGTTACTGGGAAGAAATGGATGTAGCAGAAACGGCAGCCGCCATGGGCTGCTCCGAAGGCAGCGTCAAAACGCACTGTTTTCGTGCCATACAAACCCTCAGCAAGGCACTGAAGGCCAAAGGAATCGAGCCATGAACACTGTACAGACCCCATCGACACAGGCAGAAGCTGCGGCAGAGCGCTTTGCACTGCGCGTCACGGCGCGCTTGTCCAGCGGCACCGACGAATTGCCTTACGACATTTCCGAACGGCTGCGCGCCTCGCGCATGCAAGCCCTTGCCAAACGCAAGAAAGACACCGTGCCGGTGCGTCTGGCGGCACCCGTTGTGGTGCATGCGGGTGGCAGTGCCACGCTGGGCCGTGGCGGCAACGAGGGTGGCGGCTGGTGGAATGCACTGGTGTCTGCCGTTCCGCTGATGGCACTGGTGGTGGGGCTGGTGGTCATCAACATTGCCCAGGACGAAAGCAGCGCCAATGACCTGGCCGAAGTCGATGCAGCCCTTTTGACCGACGATTTGCCACCAGCAGCCTACGCTGACCCTGGCTTCGTACAATTCCTCAAAACCTCTGCCCCGTCGAACTGAGCCTCGCCCCCGACCGCGTACTGCATGCACCCAAGTTCACCCGACGCTTCCCCTGCCCTGCCAGCCTTCGTGCTGGCTTTGGCGCTCTTGGGCGTGCTCGCAGCGGTGGGTGGCCAGGTGCTGGTACAGATGCGCATGGCACCCGGCACCCTGCTGCCTGCGGGGGCTGAAGCTGCGGTTGCCAGCCCCAACAATGCCCGCACGTCCACCCGGCCTGGGGCCATGGCAGTGCCACAGGTCGAGACCGGCCCGGGCTGGGAAACCCTGACCACGCCCCAGAAACTGGCGCTGTACCCACTGGCAGAGCGCTGGGCGCTCATCAGCGAAGCGCAAAAGCGCCGCTGGCTTGCGCTGGCCGCCAATTTCTCGGCGCTTCCTGAAGAAGAACAGGCCAAATTTCATGACCGCATGACGGACTGGGCCAGCCTGAGCGCACAGCAGCGCAACCAGGCCCGGCTGAACTACGCAGTGACCAACCGGCTCGCCCGCGACGACAAACGCGCCCAGTGGGAGGCCTACCAGGCGCTGTCAGACGAGGAAAAACGAGCGCTGGCTGCGCGTGCCGCCCCCAAGCCCAAGGGCGCCGCCACGGCCTTGCACCCCGTGTCGCCCAAGAAGCTGGCCCAGGTTCCGGCGGCCACGCAGGCCAACCCCAGCCGCCCCAACGCACCGAAGATTCCGCCCGTGCTCGACCACAGCGCCCCCCGTGTGGCGGCACCGGTCACCCCCACGGCGCCCCCGGCGACCGGCGTGCCCACGCAAAATCCGGCCTCCAACGTGGTCGAGACTGCCCCCGTCTCGATTCCGGTGGCAGTACCAGCAGCACTCCCCCCTCTGGGCGCAGGTTCCGCAGAAACACCTACGACAACAGCGCCCATGGTCACTCCCGACAACTCCGGCCTGTATCCTCAGTAGTCCCGTCGCTGGCCGACACTCTCCGCCTTGCTTTCGCCCTCTGGAATGACCGCCACCCCTCCCGCCCCAGCACCGCAGGCATCCCTCTCTGCAAAGACCTCTTCTGCCGCCCTCGGCCCCACGCCCAATTTGTGGCGCCGCATGGCCTGCTGGCTGTATGAGGGCATGCTCATGTTCGGGGTGGTCTTCATTGCAGGCTACCTGTTCGGCACCCTGAGCCAAACCCGGCACGCCCTGGACAACCGGCACGCCCTGCAGGCCTTTCTGTTTGTGGTGTTTGGCATTTACTTCACCTGGTTCTGGGCCAAAGGCCAGACCCTGGCTCAAAAGACCTGGCTCATCCGTGTGGTGGACACCGCCGGGCAACCCATCACCCAGGCGCGTGCGCTGCTGCGCTACCTGCTGAGCTGGGTGTGGTTCCTGCCACCCTTGGCAGCCTATCTGCTGGGCGTCTCGGCCATTGAAGTGCTGGTGCTGCTGTTCGGCTGGGTTGCCATCTGGGCCATCCTGAGCCGCTTTCATCCAGAGCGGCAGTTCTGGCACGACGCCCTGGCAGGCACGCGCCTGGTGCACTTCGAGCTTCCGAAAAAGTAGCACCCGCGCGCGGGCTGCAACGCCCGCTGTCATGCGGCTGCGACACAATATCCCCATGCCCCTGTCCCCACCTGAGTCCTCCGCGCCCGCCAACCCCCAGAAGGCCCGCACGGGCTTGAACCGCATCTGGCACGCTGCGGGTTACTCCATCGAAGGCCTTCGCGCAGGCTGGAACGAAAAGGCATTCCGCCAGGAAGCCATTGCCGCCATGGTGCTGCTGCCCGCGTCTCTCTGGCTGGGGCAAAGCTGGGTAGAAACCGCGCTGCTGGCAGGCTCTGTGGTGATCGTGATGATCGTGGAGCTGCTCAACACCGGCATCGAAACCGCCATCGACCGCATCGGCCCCGAGTGGCACGACCTTTCCAAACGCGCCAAGGACATGGGCAGCGCTGCCGTACTGCTGGCCTTGCTGCTGTGCGCGGGCATCTGGGGTGCAGCGGTTTTTCAGAGGATTTTCCATGGCTGAACCGACTTTTTCCGTGTGTGTGTATTGCGGCTCGCGACCTGGCGAGAACACGGCCTTTGCCGACGCTGCCAAAGCCGTGGGCCAATGGATTGGCCAGCACGGCGGCCAGCTGGTGTATGGTGGAGGCCGCAGCGGCCTCATGGGTACGGTGGCCGAAGCCACGCGGCTTGCGGGCGGGCGCGTGGTGGGCGTGATTCCCCAGGCGCTGGTCGACAAAGAGCTGGCCAACCGCCAATGCGACGAGTTGCACATCGTGCAGACCATGCACGAACGCAAGGCCATGATGGCCGAGCGCAGCGATGCCTTTTTGGCCCTGCCCGGCGGTATCGGCACCTTTGAAGAACTGTTTGAAGTGTGGACCTGGCGCCAGCTGGGCTACCACGACAAGCCCCTCGGCCTGCTCAATGTGGCCGGCTACTACGACGGCCTGCTGGGCTTCCTGCAGACCAGCGTGGCCAGCGGCTTCATGGGCGAATGGCAGATGGACCTGCTGCACGCCTCTACCGATGCCGAGGCCCTGCTGCGCACGCTGGTGCAAGACGCCGGCCCCGACCAAGCGCCCGTCCCGCTGCGCTCGGTGATCTAACGGCCTTCAAAGACTGGCGCAGCGCAAGGCCAGTGCCACCGTGGAACTGGCTTTGCCAGGCCACTGGTGGCGTCCCCCTCAGGGGGAAGGCGCGCAGCGACTCAGGGGAGAGCCTTACACAGCCGCGTCGTCCAGATCCCCAGTACGGATACGCACCACACGCTCCACGGCCGTCACAAAAATCTTGCCATCGCCAATCTTGCCGGTGCGCGCCACATTCACGATGGCGTCCACACAGCGGTCCACGTCCTCGGTTTTCACAACAACCTCGACCTTCACCTTGGGCAGGAAGTCCACCACGTACTCGGCGCCACGGTACAGCTCGGTGTGGCCCTTTTGACGGCCAAAACCCTTCACCTCGGTCACGGTGAGACCGGTCACGCCACATTCGGCCAGGGCTTCGCGGACTTCTTCGAGCTTGAAGGGCTTGATGACGGCGGTGATCATTTTCATGGCGGGTCTCCTGGAGGATGTAAAAAAATGGGATCTGAAAGCGCAGCGCCGAAGCGTCACGCCCTGAATTTGCTGGTGATAGGGTAACGCCAGTCCTTGCCAAAGCTGCGGCGCGTGACGCGAATCCCTACCGGCGCCTGGCGGCGCTTGTACTCGTTGAGCTTGATGAGGCGCGTGACACGCTCCACATCGGCACGTTCAAAGCCGCTGGCGATGATGGACTCGATGGGCTCATCGTTCTCCATGTAGCGCGCCACGATGGCGTCCAGCACCTCGTAGGGCGGCAGGCTGTCCTGGTCTTTCTGGTCGGGCCGCAGCTCGGCGCTGGGCGGGCGCGTGATGATGCGCTCTGGAATCGGACTGGCGCCCGTGCCATACGGGTCGTTGGCATTGCGCCAGCGGGCCAGGTCGAACACACGGGTCTTGGCCACGTCCTTGATCACGGCGAAGCCCCCTGCCATGTCACCGTACAGCGTGCAGTATCCCGTGGACATCTCGCTCTTGTTGCCCGTGGTGAGCACGATGGATCCGAACTTGTTGGACAGCGCCATGAGCAGCGTGCCCCGGATGCGCGCCTGCAGGTTTTCTTCGGTCGTGTCTTCGGGCAGCCCTGCAAAATCGCTGACCAGTGCGGCCTTGAAGGCCTCGAACTGCGGCTTGATGGAGATCTCGTCGTAGCGCACGCCCAGGCGCTCGGCCATGTCGCGCGCGTCGATCCAGCTGATGTCGGCCGTGTAGGGCGAAGGCATCATCACCGTGCGCACCTTGTCGGCCCCCAGCGCATCCACGGCAATCGCCAGCACCAGGGCCGAATCGATGCCCCCCGACAGCCCGAGCAGCGCGCCCGGAAAGCCGTTCTTGCCCACATAGTCGCGCACGCCCAGCACCAGGGCATCCCACAGGTCGGCTTCCAGGCTTTTCTCTGGCGCTATATCCGCTTCAATTTTGATAGCATCTTGTGCTTGATGGACCTGCGCAAACACCAGTTTTTCTTCAAAACCCGGCCCCCGGCAGGCCACCGAGCCATCGGGGTTGAGCGCGAACGAGCGGCCTTCAAACACCACCTCATCCTGGCCGCCGACCAGGTGCGCGTACACCAGCGGCAAGCCTGTCTCGGTCACACGCTCGCGCATGGTCTGCTCGCGCTCCGCGCCTTTGCCCAGGTGGAACGGTGATGCGTTGATGACCGCCAGCAGTTGCGCGCCTGCCGCTGCGGCATCGCGTGCGGGGGTGGCAAACCACGCGTCTTCGCACACCAGCACGCCCACGCGCAGGCCTTCCACTTCAAAAATGCAAGGCTTGTCGCCCGCCACAAAGTAGC
Organism: Acidovorax sp. JMULE5; assembly: GCF_013376875.1. Taxonomy (GTDB): domain Bacteria; phylum Pseudomonadota; class Gammaproteobacteria; order Burkholderiales; family Burkholderiaceae_C; genus Acidovorax; species Acidovorax facilis. Next base: position 475,670 of record NZ_CP035951.1, on the reverse strand, counting down.
GGCGCTCGTCAAACACCTGGTAGTTGGGCAGCTCGCGCTTGGCATAGGTCTGCTCGATCTGCCCATCGCGCAGCACGCTGGCGGCATTGAAGCAAGCGCTGAACGCCGGAGCATCGGGCGCCACGGCCTGCGGGTGGCCCAGCACGATGGCCAGGCCTTTCAACCCCGCAGTCTCGCGGGCCACGGTTTTCACGGCATCATCACAGGCCGCAATGAAGGCGGGGCGCAGGAACAGGTCTTCGGCCGCATAGCCGCAAATCGCCAGCTCAGGCGTCAGCAGCAATCGCGCCCCCTGGGCATAAGCCTCGCGGGCCGCCGCAATGATCTTTTGGGCGTTGCCGGGCATGTCGCCCACAACAAAGTTGAGCTGCGCAGTGCAAATGGAGAGCGTCATGGAACTGGAATCGGCCCCTGCGGCCAGGTTGAACACCGCCCACACGGGCCCGCAGCTTGCAAAACAAAACCGGGGCGTGCATGGCTGAATCTGCCATTATCGCCCGCGTACTTGCCACTGCGCTGGACGTGGATGCTGCGGCCTGGAACACCCTGCTGGCCCAGCAAAGCCACCCCACGCCCTTCATGCGCCACGAGTACCTGGCCGCCCTGGAAACCAGCGACAGCGCCACCCCACGCACCGGCTGGGCGCCGCGCTTCATGACCCTGTGGGAGGGCGACACCCTGATTGCCGCCTGCCCGCTGTACCTCAAGAACCACTCCTACGGCGAGTACGTGTTCGACTGGGCCTGGGCCAGCGCCTACGAACAGCACGGCGTGCCCTACTACCCCAAGGCCGTGATCGCCGTGCCCTTCACCCCCGTGCCCGGCACCCGCCTTTTGGCCCGTGACGATGCTGCGCGCGCCCTGCTGGTGCGGGCGGTGTGCCAGTGGTGCGAGGACGAAAACGTGTCGTCCGTGCACATCCTTTTTGCCAGCGACGACGACGTGCTCACCAGTGCGCAGCAAGACCTGATGCTGCGGCACACCGTGCAATTTCATTGGAAGAACGTGGCCCCCACGCTCCCCGCTGCGTCTGATGCCCCCTCCCCCGACAGCACCTTGCCCGGCGGTGGCTCGGGCCAACCCTTCAGAGACTTCGATCACTTCCTCGCCAGCCTCGCCCAGGACAAACGCAAGAAGATCCGCCAGGAGCGCCGCCGCGTGGCAGATGCCGGGGTCAGCTTCCGTTGGTCGCGCGGCGCGGACATCAGCGCAGCCGACTGGGATTTTTTCTACCGCTGCTACGAGCGCACCTACCTCGAACACGGCAACCCGCCCTACCTCACGCGGGACTTCTTCGCCCGCATGGCGGCCCACATGCCCGAGGCCTGGCTACTGTTTGTGGCCGAGCGCGACGGCCAGCCAATTGCTAGCAGTTTGATAGCTGTCAGCGCTTTACCATCCTGCGCTGGCAGCCAAAAAGGCCAAGAATTAGTTGCATACGGCCGGTATTGGGGCGCGCTGGAGCGCGTGGACTGCCTGCACTTTGAAGCGTGCTACTACCAGCCCCTGCAATGGTGCATCGAGCACGGCGTGATCCGCTTTGAGGGCGGCGCCCAGGGCGAGCACAAGATGGCCCGCGCCCTGCTGCCTGTGCAGGCCACCAGCGCCCACTGGCTGGCGCACCCGGCTTTTGCCGACGCGGTGGAGCGGTTCCTGCAGCGCGAAGGCGCCGGGGTGGCCGAGTACCTGAGCGAACTGCACGAACGCAGCCCGTTCAAGACAGCCTGAGCGAGCGCAACGCCAGCCCGCCCCACACCAGCTTGCACCAGCCTGACAACGCCACTAGCGCGTTGGATGCGCCCAACCTCGGGTTCTCCCGACCTCGGCACAGCTTTTGCAACGGCATACTAGCGGCCGCCCGCACCCGGGCTGCGCACCACGGCGGCCCATCCGCCCGCCCGTCAACCCACAGCACCCTCACCATGGCCGCTCCGCAGCATGTCCCATTTCTGACGGTGGAAGACGAAGACGACTGGGTTGTCTCGTTCGCGCTGGGCCCACAGGGTGCCCACCGCCTCACCCTGGTACGCACCCCCCGGCTGGAATTCATGCTGCGGCCCGAGCAGCGCGGTGTGTCGGTAGGTGCCGAAGCGGGCCAGCGCCCCGCCCTGCTGGTCGCTGTGCAGTGGGGCCCCAAAAGCGTGGACGTGGTGTCCACCGCCAAGCGCTACAGCCTGGACATCAGCAAGGTAGACAACGCCACCCGCACGGCGGCACTGCGTGTGCTGGGCAAGATGAACTTTGACCAGCGGTTTCAGCTGGCAGGCAACTGACCAACGGCTGCAGACGGCCCGTCAAACGCTCACAAATAGATAGCTGTCTGCGCTTTCCTGACAAGCGCTACGGGCCAATCTGATTCAACCATTCGGGCCAGCCGAGTAGGCCAATGCGGTCCATTTGCGCTCGCTCGCAGCGGACTCCACCACCTTTTCGATAAAGCGCACCCCCTCGGCACCATCTTCCACGCGCGGATAGTCGGCCGCCAAAGGATCGGCCGCGCGGCCAGCGGCACGCGCGCGGATGTCGGCCGCCACACCCAGGTAGATGTTGGCAAAGGCTTCGATGAACGCCTCGGGGTGCCCCGCTGGGATGCGCCCGGCGCGCCGCGCCGCTTCGCACAGCCACGGCGAGCCGCGCGTGAGGATGCGGCGCGGGCCGTCCACGGGGGAGTGGACGAGCTGGTTGGGCTCTTCCTGCCGCCAGGTGATGGTGCCCAACGTGCCGGACACCTGCAGGCGCAGGTCGTTCTCCAGCCCCGCTGCCACTTGCGATGCCACAATGAAGCCGCGTGCGCCGCTGTCGTAGCGCAGCAGCAGCTGGGCGTCGTCGTCCAGCCGCCGCCCGGCGCCAAAGGTGGTGAGGTCGGCGCACACCCAGGCGGGACGCTGGCCGGTGACGGTGGCGGCCAGGTTTTCGGCGTGTGATCCGATGTCGCCCAGCGTGCCCGCGCTGCCGCTGCGCGCCGGGTCCAGCCGCCAGTCGGCCTGCTTGTTGGCGCCGCCCTCTTCCACTGCCGTGGCCAGCCAGCCCTGGTTGTATTCGACGGTGATCTTGCGGAGCTGGCCGAGCGCGCCGCTGTGCACCAGGTGCCGCGCCTCGCGCACCATGGGGTAGCCGGTGTAGTTGTAGGTCACGCCAAACACGGTGCCTGCCTTCTTCACCGCCGCCACCAGTTCATCGGCCTGCGCGCGGGTGTGCACCAGCGGCTTGTCGCACACCACATGAAAGCCCGCCTGCACAAACGCCAGCGCCACCGGGTGGTGCACGTGGTTGGGCGTGACGATGCTCACCAGGTCGATGCGCTCATGCGCCGGGCGGCGCAGTTCGTCGGCCAGCAGGTCCTGCCAGCTGCCGTGGTTGCGGTCGTCCGCCAGGCCCAGTTCGGCGCCGGATGCGCGCGCCCGCTCGGGTGAGGATGACAGCGCACCCGCCACCAATTCAAACTGGCCGTCGAGCGCCATCGCCTTGCGGTGCACCGCGCCGATGAAGGCGCCGTGGCCGCCGCCCACCATGGCGTAGCGGAGCTTTTGGGGACTGGACATACGAAACGCCTTTGCTCGCGGTGTGTTGTCGTTATCGGTTTTATGCAGGGGTGCGGCTAGGCCTGCTTGTCGCGCGCAAACACGGCGTCGAATGCACCCGCCGCCGGCTTGAAGTCGAGCCGCTTGCAGAACGCAGCGCTCTCGGTCGCGCCATGCACACGGTCCATGCGGCTGTCTTCCCACTCCACCGAGAGCGGGCCCTGGTAGCCGATGTCGTTGAGCGCGACGATGATGGATTCGAAATCGATCATCCCGCGCCCCACGCTGCGAAAGTCCCAGTGGCGCCGCACATCGCCAAAGCTGGTGTGCCCGCCAAACACGCCCACCGTGCCGTCGCCCTTGCCCCACCACACGTCCTTCATGTGGGCGTTGTAGATGCGGTCGGCAAACTGGCGGATGAACCTGATGTAGTCCACGCCCTGGTAGGCCAGGTGGCTGGGGTCGAAGTTGAAGCCGAAGCGTTGGTGGCCGCCCACGGCTGCAATCGCGCGCTCGGCCGATGCGATGTCGAACGCGATCTCGGTGGGGTGCACTTCGAGTGCAAAGTTGATGTCGTGCTGCTCGAACACATCGAGGATGGGGCCGAAGCGCTTGGCGAAATCAGCAAAGCCCTTGTCCCAATACGCCTGCGTGGTGGGCGGAAAGGCATAGATCGAATGCCACACCGACGAGCCGGTGAAGCCTGTGACCGTCTTCACGCCGAACCTGGCCGCTGCGCGCGCCGTGTCTGCCAGCTCGGCAGCAGCGCGCTGACGCACGCCTTCGGGCTCGCCGTTGCCCCACACGTGGGGCGGCAGGATGGACTGGTGGCGCTCGTCAATCAGATCGCACACGGCCTGGCCCACCAGATGGTTGCCGATGGCAAAACACTGCAGGCCGTGCTGGGCCAGCAGTGCATGTTTGTTTTTGACGTACTGGGGCGACGACAGCGCCTCCTGCACGTTGAAATGGTCGCCCCAGCAGGCCAGCTCCAGGCCGTCGTAGCCCATGCTTTTGGCCAGCGGCGCGAGTTGCGCCAAAGGCAGGTCGGCCCACTGGCCGGTGAAGAGGGTGACGGGTCTTGGCATGGAGGCTCCAAGGGTTTGAATACGGTGCGATGCCGCTAGCAGCTATATTTTCAATAGCTGCCAGCGCTTACTGGATAAGCGATAGAGGCCAATTTGGCTCGATTTTTCACACATCTCAGATCGCCCCTCACTCCCTCTCCCCTGGTGGGAGAGGGCCGGGGAGAGGGGGGAGTGAAACGGGCGCGGCGCGGGTGCAGCCCCCCTCTCCCCAACCCTCTCCCGCGAGGGGAGAGGGAGTAACACCCAGCGCCGCTGAGGGTGCGGGGGCTGATGTCCTCATCTGAGCGATGCTCCTGATCAAGCAACTTGACTCACATTGACGCCATCAGAACGGCGAGTCGGGGAAGTAGAAGTCCTTCGCCGTTTCCTTGGTGATCAGCACCGACGGAATGATGGTGTTGGCGGGCAGTTTCTCGCCCTTGATGCGCGCCTCGGCCGTGAGCTTGATCGAGTCGTAGATGAACTTGGGGCTGTACGACACGTTGGCCTGGATCATCGGGTTGCTGCCGTCCATCAGCGTCTTGATCATGCCCTTGGCACCCGCGCCGCCAAACACCAGCTTGATGTCCTTGCGCTTGGCCTGCTCGATGGCCTTGAGCACGCCCACGGCCATGTCGTCGTCGGCGGCCCACACGGCGTCGATCTGCGGGAAGCGGGTCAAGTAGTCCTGCATCACCTTGAAGGCGTCGTCGCGGTTCCAGTTGGCGTATTTGGCGTCCAGCAGCTTGATGCCGGGGTGGTTCTTCAGCACGCTGTTGAACGCGTCCATGCGCTCGTTGTCCAGCGTGGTCGCAATGCCGCGCATGGCCACCACGTTGCCCTTGCCGCCCAGCGCCTTGGCGATGTACTCGGCCGGAATCTTGCCGAAGGCCGTGTTGTCACCCGCCACATACGCGTCCTGCGCGCTGGTGTCGGTCAGGCCCCGGTCCACCACCGTCACGTACACGCCCTTGGCCTTGACCTGCGCCACCGGCTTGGTCAGCGCGGCCGATTCGAATGGGAAGATGACCAGTGCGTTGATCTTGTTCACCGTCACCAGGTCCTGCAGCTGGTTGGCCTGCTCGGGCGCGCCGCCTGCGGTCTTGACGATGACCTGCAGGCCGGGGTGGGCCTTCTCCAGGTCCTTCTTGGCCTGGTTGGCCCAGTACACGATGCCGCCCGTGAAGCCGTGCGTGGCCGACGGAATGGCCACGCCCACCACCGTCTTGTTGGCCTGCGCCATCGCGGGGGCGGCCAATGCGAAGGCGGCGGCGCCCACGGCCGAGAGGGCCAGGCGGCGGGTGAAAGAAGTAAGTTGGCTGTTCATGCGTTGTCTCCTGTTGCTTTGGAATATGGCCATGGAAGCTGGCCGGCTGGGGAACACCTAGAAAAACAAATGCACGCAAAGAGTGGCTGGAAAACTCAGCGAAGCGGTCCTGGCTAGGCGCTGTGTCGCAGACAGTGCGACTGACACGGCGATATACAAGCGCAGACAGCAACAACGCCAGGAGAGTTGTTCCATCCACTCCATCACCGCTTGCCCCTTTGCATGAAGGCGACCGCGATGATCACGAACCCCTGCACCGCTGCATTCAGGTACACGCTGATGATGCTGGTGAGGTTGAGGATGTTGCTGATGACCGAAAGCAGGATGGCACCCACCACCGTGCCGGTGATGCTGCCCGCCCCGCCCTTCAATACCGTGCCGCCCACGATGACGGCGGCAATCGCCTCCAGCTCCCACAGCAGGCCCGTGGTGGGCGATGCGGACCCCAGGCGCGGCACATACAGCAGCGTGGCGATGCCCACGCACACCCCGAGCAGCATGTACGTCAGGATCTTGATCTTGTGCACGTCCACCGCCGCGTACTGCGCCACCTGCTCGTTGGAGCCGATGGCCTGCACATAACGTCCATAGGCCGTGCGGTTCAGGATCACGCCGCCGACCACAGCCACCAGCAGGAAGATCCACACCGGGATGGGCACGCCCAGCAGGTTGGCGTAATACACCGGGCTATAGATGTCCGACAGATCGTTCTCCAGCGTGATGGCCCCGCCGTTCGAAAAATACGTGAGGTACGCGCGGAAGATGCCCAGCGTGCCCAGCGTCACGATGAACGGCTCGATGCGCCCCTTGGTAATCAATAGCCCGTGCACCAGCCCGAACACCGCTCCCAGCACCACCGCCAGCAGCATGCCCACCACCACGGCCGCCATGGGCGAGCCCAGCACTGGCGCCATGGCGTTCATGAACAGGATGACCGAGCCCGCGATCAGCGCCGCCATCGACCCCACCGACAAGTCGATGCCGCCCGAGATGATCACAAAGCACATGCCCACCGCGATGATGCCGATGAAGGCCGTGCGCGTGAGCACGTTCATCACGTTGTCGTAGGTGGCGAAGTTGCTGTTGAGCAGCGTGCCCGCAATGCACAGCAGTACCAGGCCGATGACCGGGCCCAGCCCGTGCAGCTTGCCCCACCAGGCCGTGGCGCCGCCGTGGCGGCCTGCACCGGGTACCACGGGTGTTGCGGGTGCTGCGGCAGCCGCTGCGGTGGTTGCGTTTTCAGCGGGTACCTGTGGCATGTGCGATCAACTCCTCTTCGGTCAAATTGGGCTCTTGCAGCGTGGTCTGCAGCCGCCCGGCGCGCATCACCGCCACGCGGTGGCACAGGCCGATCAGCTCCATCAGTTCAGAAGAAATCACCACAACAGCAAGCCCCTGCTCTGCCAGGCGCTGCACCAGGTGATAGATCTCTCGCTTGGCGCCCACGTCCACACCGCGCGTGGGCTCGTCCAGCACCACCACGCTGGGGCCAGGGTGCAGCACCTTGGCCAGCGCCAGCTTTTGCTGGTTGCCGCCCGACAGCGACGAGGCGCGCACGTCGAGCGACCCGGTGCGGATGCCGAACTCCTGCACCGCATCGCGCAGCGCGGCGTGCTCGGCCGCCGGATCGAGCCAGGGCTTGGCATAGCGCTCCAGCGCCATCAGCGTCAGGTTGGGCCGCAGGCCAAAGTGCACATGCAGGCCCTTGCCCTTGCGGTCTTCACTCAGATACGTCAGGCCGTGGCGCGCCGCATCGCGCGGGCTTTTCAAATTCACCGGCTTGCCTGCCAGTTCCACCGTGCCGGCCGAGCGCCGGCGCAGGCCTAGCAGGCCCTCAAACAGCTCCGTGCGCCCCGCACCCACCAGCCCGGCAAAGCCCAGAATCTCGCCGCGCCGCACGTCAAAGCTCACCTCCTCGGCCCAGCCCGGCACCGAGAGGCCACGCACCTTAATGGCGGGCTCTCCACCCGCAGGCGCAGGCAGCTTGGGCGGGAACAAATCCGCCAGCTCGCGGCCCACCATCAGGTTGGCCATCTGCCGCCGCGTCACGCTGGCGGTGGGCTCGCGCGCCACCAGCAGGCCGTCGCGCATCACCACCACCTCGTCGGTGGTGCGCTCCACTTCGTCGAGCTTGTGCGATATGTAGATGATGGTCACGCCCGCAGCCTTCAGCCCGGCCATCAGCGTGAACAGGCGCTCCGTTTCGCCGGGGGTCAGCGTGGCGGTGGGCTCGTCCATGATCAGCAGGCGCGCATTGCGGGCAAGCGCGCGGGCAATCTCCACCAGCTGCTTTTCGGCCACGATGAGCTTGCGCACCCGCGTGTCCGGGTCCAGCGGCAGGCCTACTTTGGCAAGCGCCTCGCGCGTTTTCTCGCGCATCGCCTTGTCGTCCAGAAACCATGACCCCCACGGTCGCGCACTGCGTGTCGCTCCCTGCCCCCCGAGGGGGCCGCTTTCTGCCTTGGGGCGGCCCGGCGGCAGAAAGAAGCCCTTCTTGATCTCATGGCCCAAGAAGATGTTCTGCGCAATCGTCAGGTCGTCCGCCAAGTTGAACTCCTGGTGGATCAGCACAATGCCCTGCGCCTCGGCCGCGCGCGATCCGCCGCCCGGGGCACGCACCGCGCCGTCCACCACCACCTCGCCGGTGGTCGGGCTCTCGTACCCCGCCAGAATCTTCATCAGCGTGGACTTGCCCGCGCCGTTCTCGCCCAGCAGGCCATACACGCGGCCCGGCTGCAGCGCAAAGCCCACGCCGTGCAGCACGCGCACCGGGCCAAACTCCTTGGTGACGTTGCGGAACTCGACGGCCACGCTCATCGCGCTGCCCCTGTTCCTACAACTGCTCCAGCGCCCACACCCGTCACCGAACCCGCGCGCGACAAGCTCTCCTGCATGGCCAGCACGCCCGCACCCACCACACCGGCATCGTCGGCCAGCGGCGCGTATTGAATCTCCAGGTGCCGCGTAGAAAGCGCCAGCGACCGGTGGTACACGCTCTGCCGCACCGACGCGAGGAACAGCGGCCCCATGTCCGTCACCCGCCCGGCAATGAACACATGCGACGGGTTGAAGAAGTTGACGATGGACGCCAGCATCTGCCCCACCAGGCTGCCCGCGCGCTGGATGATGGCGTTGGCCGCCACATCGCCGGTGCGGCTGGCCTGGGCTACGTCTTCAATGGTCAGCGTGCCCGTGCTTTGCAGCCGCTCGGCCAGCAGCGCGCTCTCGCCGCGCTGCGCGGCCTCCATCGCCATGCGCGCCATGGCGGGCGCTGCGGCCATGGCCTCCACACAGCCCTGGTTGCCGCAGTGGCAGCGCGGGCCGTGCTGGTCCACACAGATGTGGCCCACATCGCCCGCCGATCCATTGGCGCCCCGGTACACCTGCCCGTGGCACACGATGCCGCAGCCAATCCCCGTGCCCACCTTGATGACCAAGAAGTTGGGCAGATTGCGCTGCAGCCGGTACATCTCGCCCAGCGCCATCAGGTTCACGTCGTTGTCCACAAACACCGGCGCGGCAAACGCCTCGCGCAGGTAGTCGCGGATGGAAAAGCCGTCCCAGTCGGGCATCAGCGGCGGGTTGACGAGCTGCCCGCTTTCAAAATCCACCGGCCCCGGCACGCCCATGCCAATGGCAATCACCTGGTGGGCCGCCAGCCCGCAGCGCGCCAGCAGCTCGCGCATCAGCCCCCGCACCCGCGCCAGGATCACGCCCGGCCCCTGGCGCACATCAATCGGCTCGCGGTGCCGCGCCAGCACCGTCATGTCGGGCCGCATGATGGCGATTTGCATGCTGGTGGCGCCCAGGTCGGCGCCAATCACCACGCCCAGGGTTTCGCTCAAACGCAGGGTTTCGGCCCGCCGGCCGCCAGAGGATTCCTGCAGGCCCACCTCGTCGAGCAGGCCTTCATCCAGCAGCGCCGCCACCATGGCGTTGGCCTTGCTCTTCGAATAGGCCAGGCGCTGCGCCAGCGCATTGCGCGACGCGCCTGCGGACCAGAAGATGGTCTGCAAGACGCTCAGGTCTTCGGTGCCGCAGTGACTCCAGCGGGTGGATGGCAAGGCTTGTCTCCTGTCATGTTTTTGAGCAGCACCTCATGGGGGTGGGTGCTTGACAGGGATGCTATGCGGTCTACTTTGGCCGGGCAAGACTGAACTTTGGCCTAAACATGCTCAAAGAATCAATCAATGCAGAGTGACTCAAGCTGCGGGGAGGGGTCGCACTACGACTCAGTGCAGATCGGAGGGACTAGTTGGGCCCAAAGCAGCCCTTCAGATGAACGCCCAAAAGCCTCATTCAGCCGGCTGCAAGTTCCAGGGCAACATGCCCAGAAAACGCTCGATTTCCACTTGCACTCTGTCTCGCAGATGCCGCAAACCATGCCATTTCACGAACATGCGCACCCATTTCACATAGGCCCGCTCGGTGCGTGGGCTATAGTGTTTGTAACAAATTTGCTCGCGGCTTGATCCAGCAACCGTGTGGCGCGCAAACGTAGGAGAGGCGGCGGGTTTCATGGCTGAATTTAGTACTGCATATTTGTACAGAATGCATACCCGAAAGCTAGGCTGCAAGCCTTTTCCCGCGTTTTTTCTGTACCAATTTAGACCGCAAGCGCCAGATATGGCCTGTGGCTTGGTGCGGTCTACATTACGTTATGCGATCAAACTAGGATTCTAAATGGTGCAATATTTAAAGAAAAAATGGGACGAAACCGCACCTCATATATGGTCAATGCTAAAGCAACTCTTAGTGCCAGCTATTTTGGCCGCGTGTTATGGCGTCTGGGATTGGAGTTCATCAGGAGGCAATTTCGAGCTATCTAAGTATCTAAAGATAGTAATGCCTGCATTGTTTTTCCTTATGTGGTTTGTAGGGTTATATGAACGTCAAAAGAAAAGGAGTTCTGATTCTCAGTCATTTAATACCCTTGATCAGAAACTAGAGTCACTTTCAGAGGCTGTAAATAAGCTAAGCCCGAAACACTCCCAACCAGCCTCAACACCATCAGTTACGTCTAGCCTTACGTTTAGTCAAGAAATGATGACGGAAGCTGAAAATGTATTTAAATCAGGGCATCACTTGGCAGCGCTCTTACAGGCAGGTGTTGCATTTGAGCAGTCTGTTCGCTCTTTTGCCAAGGCTAGCAGTCTGGAAGAGGCTGATAGAATGCCCTTGTTGCATATTCTAAAGAAAGTTGATTTCCTGCTACCCAAAGGCGTTGAGGGTGAGTTACATGCTTTGCGTCAAGTCCGAAATCAATTGGCGCACGCATCGGAAAAAGAATTAAGGCAAGTAGATCAAGCAGAAAGAATACTATCTGCGTATCGATGGGCAATTGACACATTAGAAGACGAAGCGCATAACAAAGCATCGCAGCGGACAAGCCGCTGAATGCGGCGTTAGGCGTCAGAATCACGCTCCATGACGTTCCCTAGTGACATCAAGTTGTGCATGCGCGAATGCATCCTGAAGCTGCTATGGCCAAAGGACGATATCGTCTCGTTCTTCGAGAACAACAGCAGCACAAAGTCGGACATTCGAGCGATTGGTGACTATAAGACAATGCATCGCTACGCAATCGTGGATGCGATGTTCGCGCATTTGTCGGCAAAGCCAGACGAAGGTCTCGGCCAGTTCCGATCAATGCTTCAGTCGCTTCTCAACTGGAAGCAGTTCGATTCTTACTACTTCGACAAATTAAAGAAGTTGGACAAATCGGAAGCAGAACGCTCAATCGCGCAACTAAGGATCCTGCAAGAGATTCGCGATCACAAGATCCAGATGCAGCGCAGGGAGCGTGAGCGGAAAGAAGCAGCAGCAAAATCTTCGGCGGTCACTCTCCCTGATTTGAAAGCCCGCTTTATCTCGCTACTCCAAGGAGAGACTGCAGGCGCTAAACGCGGCTATGCATTGGAAGAGATCCTTCAAGAGCTAGCCAAACTCAATTCGTTAGAGGTCACCGAACCGTTCCGTGTAAATGGCGAACAGATTGACGGGTCGGTTAAGTACGACGGCGAGCACTACATCATCGAGGCGAAGTGGCAGGACAAGAGTGCGGCGAACGAGGCCGTCTATCAGTTCGCAGGAAAAATCGAGGGGAAAATGTATGGGCGTGGGCTCTTCTTCTCGATTCACGGCTATAGCGAGCATGTTGTTGGGTCGCTGGTCGCCGGAAAAGCAATCAAGACTGTGTTCATAGATGGGGCAGACTTGATCGTGGTTCTGGAAGGACTACTGACCTTCTCTCAAATGCTGGATCGCAAGATCAAAGCGGCCCAAACAAAGGGCCTGATTTACATCGATGCCATCACGTCTAAGCCCAAGCTATGACGCCAACCCCTTCCATCGAGAGACCGGTCCCGGCAATCCGGGCCTGGCCTCTCATGTCAAACGTTGAATGTCTGCTTCTTGATTCCATCAGCGACGGCTCATAGCCGAGTACGGCCTTTCGTCCCGATCACGCCCGCGCCAGCCATCCTCTGAACGCAAAGCCCACGTAAAACATCTGCACATCGCTGAACCCGGCCTCGCGCAGAATCGCCACGTCTTCCTGCGGCGTCAGCACAGCTAGCTCTGCAGCCACTTTGTCCCGTGCCCTGGCCGCGTGCTCCGGCGCCACGCCGGACGCCACCTGAAACGCCGCATAGCGCGACAGCCACAGATCGCGCTCCCCTGCCCCGCCCTCGCCTCCGGGGCCTGCACCATCCGCCACGCTCAGATGCGCCACCACCAGCGGTGCATCGGGCTTGAGCCGCCGCCGGATTTTCGCCAGCATGGGCACCCGCTCCTCGCGCGGCACAAAGTGAAAAGTCAGCAGGCACGTAGCCCCATCAAACGGCCCGGCCGGTGCGCTCTGCACATAGCCGTGGTGCAGCGCCACGTGGTCGCCTGGCACGCCTGCGCTCTGCAGCCGCTGGGCGGCCAAGTCCAGCATGGGCTGGCTGGGGTCCACGCCGTCGAAGCGCCAGCCTGGGTGCGCCAGCGCCATGTCTTCCAGCTCCAGCCCGCCGCCTGCGCCCACCACCAGCACGCAGCCGTGGGCGGGCACGCGCTCGGCCAGCAGGATGCGGGACATGCGCAGCAGGCTGTCGTAGCCGGGCACGTTGCGGCGGGGGCCTTCGGCGTAGCGGGCGACGGCGGCGGGGTCGGTGAAGGCGGATGGGGCGTGGGGGTGGGTCATGGGGTGGTGGCTGATGAGCGGGCGGGTGGTGTGGCCGGGTGGGACTGGGCCGATGCGCCGGGCGGTGGCGGGGCGCCGGTGCGGCGTTGGCGATGGCAGGAGTGCTGGGCTTGCATTTTTTGGCATCAAATTGGCCGCTGCCGCCTGTCCATACCGCCTTGACAGCTATCAATTCAATAGCAAACCATCCACACAGCAGACGCCACAGGCACGTTTGGCAGCGCCATGCTACCATCACGCAACTTTTAATGTTGCATGAAACGAGACAACCGACTTTCCAACGTTCTCCACGCGCTGCTGCACATGGCAGAGATGGAGGGGCCCGCCACCTCTGAGGCGATGGCGCAGGCCATGCAGACCAACCCGGTGGTGGTGCGCCGCCTGATGGCGGGGCTGCGGTATGCGGGCTTTGTGTCGTCGGCCAAGGGGCATGGCGGCGGGTGGGTGCTGTCGTGCCCGCTCACCGATATCACCCTGCGCGACATCTACGAGGCGCTGGGCGCGCCCACGCTGCTGGCGGTGGGCAACAGGGTGGAGAGCCCCGGCTGCATCGTGGAGCAGGCGGTGAACCGCGCGCTGACCGGCGCCTACCAGGCGGCCGAAGAGGCGCTGTTGGCACGGCTGGGCGAGGTAACGCTGGCGCAGCTGTCGGCCGAGTTTCATGAACGCATGGTGGCGGGGTGCCACGGGCACAAGGAGATTGAGCATGGCGACGGCAGCAGCAGTGATGACAACGACAACCACCCAGGCGTTTGACGTGATCGTGGCGGGCGGCAGCTTTGCCGGCCTGTCGGCCGCGATGCAGCTGGCGCGCGCCCGGCGGCGGGTGTGCGTGGTGGACGCAGGCCAGCCGCGCAACCGGTTTGCGGCGGCGTCGCACGGCTTCTTCGGGCAAGACGGCGAGCCGCCGCTGGCGATGATCGAGCAGGCGCGGCGCAAGCTGGCGGCCTACCCCACGGTGACGTTGCGGCAGGGCACGGTGGTGTCAGTCACGCCGCAGCACATCGCGGGGTCACCCGAGAACGGTTTTGAAGTGGTGCTGGACGATGGCGCCACCATGGAGGCCCACAAGCTGGTACTGGCCTTTGGCGTGCAAGACGGCTTGCCCGAGATTGCAGGCCTGCGCGAGCGCTGGGGCGCATCGGTGCTGCACTGCCCGTATTGCCACGGCTACGAGTTTGCGGGCGAGCGGCTGGGCGTGCTGTACCACTCGGCAGGCTCGGCCATGCACGCGCAGCTGATTGCCGACTGGGGGCCGACCACCCTCTTTCTGAACGGCGACACCACGCTGGAGAGCGCCGAGCGCGAGCGGCTGTTGGCGCTGGGCATCACCATCGAGCCCGCACCCATCGCCGCGCTTGAGGGCCCAGGCCAGGCGATGCAGGGCGTGCGGCTGCAGCCCCCCGGCAGCGGCGATGCGCGTGTGGTGCCGCTGGCTGCACTGTATGTGGCCGCCAGCACCCGCCCCACCAGCCCGCTGGCTGAGCAACTGGGCTGCGCGTTCGACGATGGGCCCATGGGCCCCTACATCCGCACCGATGCCAACAAGATGACCACCGTGCCCGGCGTGTATGCCGCGGGCGACCTGACGCTGATGCGGCACAACGCCACGCTGGCATCGGCCGAAGGCGTGCTGGCGGGTGTGGGGGCGCATCAGGCGTTGGTGTTTGGGCAGTAGGCTCCACAGGGTAGAAGCCGGCTGCTGAGGCCCTCGCCCTGGTATTCAAATGTTCTTGCCTGGAAAGACCGTTCGGGCTGAGCTTGTCGAAGCCTTGCGCAGCGCTTCGACAGGCTCAGCGTGAACGGTTCAGGGGATGGATACCGAGCCAACCATCGCCGCTCGCAGACTTCAAAGTAGCAAGATCGGCTAAGTACCGGCGCGCAAGCTGCGGCACACTCTGCGGCCATGAGCCTGGACCAGAGCGCCGATCAGCACTACCGCGACCGCGTGGCCCGCGTGATCGCCCACATCGTGGCGCACCCGCTGGCAGCGCATCGGCTGGAGGACCTTGCCGCCATTGCCCACTTTTCCCCTTTCCACTTCCACCGCGTCTACAGCAGCATTGCGGGCGAAACCGTGGCCGCCACGGTGCGCCGCGTGCGCCTGGCCTTGGCCACGCGGCTGCTGGAGCAAGGCGGGCAGAGCATCACGCAGGTGGCGCTGGAGGTGGGCTACGACAGCCCGCAGGCCTTCACCCGTGCGTTCAGCCAGTTCACCGGGCAATCGCCACGGGCGTTCCAGCGGGACATGCACCGCCTCATCCTTGATCCAGGCGCCGCAAACGCCCACGCAAACACGCATGCAAAGGCCGAGCAAACGCTGGCCGTGCAGATCGTCGAGCGCCCGGCGCAGCGCCTGCATGCATTGCGCCACCAGGGGCCGCCATCCACCATCCCCCACACGCAGCGGCGGCTGTACCTGCAGTGCGGCCAGCGCGCGGTCCACCGGCTGGGCGCATCGTGCGGAGACCCGCAGGACGTGGAGGGCGGCAGCTTTCGCTACTACGCGGCCGTGGTGCTCCCCGACGCGCCCTCGGAGGCAGACAACGGGCTGGAACGGCTGGACATCCCCGCAGGCCTGTATGCACGCCACACACTCACCGGCCCCTACACGCGCATCAACGCGGCACTGGCGGCCATCCACACACGCTGGCTCCCGGCCAGCGGCTATGAGCCGGACGACCGCCCCACGCTGGAACACTACCTCAACTCCCCGCGCAACGCCGCGCAGGCGGACCTGCGCACCGACCTGCTGATTCCCATCCGACCCACCACACCCCTATGACCCGTTTTCGCTGGCTCTTTCGTTCCCTTTTGCCCGCAGCGCTCTGCGGCGCCACCACCCTGGCCCACGCTGCAGGCTTTGCCTTCATCGAGGTGCCTGCAGACAAGGACGGGCCCGCGCTGCGCGGCGCCGTGTGGTCGCCCTGCAGCACGCCGCCGGGCCGCATTGATCTGGCGCCGCTGGTGCTGCAAGGCACGCGTGACTGCCCCGTAGCTGGCCAGGGCCTGCCGCTGGTTGTGGTGTCGCACGGCGCGGGCGGATCGGCCCTGGGGCACCACGACACGGCGGCCACGCTGGCCGACGCAGGTTATGTGGTGGCCGCCATCAACCACCCGGGTGACAACTTTCAAGACCTGAGCCGCCAGGGCTACCTGTCGGCCTTTGCCACGCGGCCGGTGGACATGAAGCGGCTCACGGATTACATGCTGGGCGCCTGGCCCCAGCGCGCGCAGCTGGACGCGGGCAAGGTCGGTTTCTTTGGCTTTTCTCGCGGCGGCTACACGGGCCTGGTGGCCATCGGCGCCGTGCCGGACTGGACGTCTCGGCAAGACCTGTGCTCGCCGCTATCCACCCGGCCCTTGTGCGGCGAGATCCGGCGCAAAGAAATCCCCGCCACGCCCGCGCCGGACCCGCGCATTCGGGCGGCAGTCATCGTCGACCCCTTGAGCGTCTTCGATGCCAAGGGCCTGGGGCACGTCAAAACCCCCATCCAGCTGTGGGCCTCGGCCCTGGGTGGCGATGGCGTCACGCTGCAAAGCGTGGAGACGGTGCGCCAGGGTCTGCCCAGCGCGCCCGACTGGCAGTTGGCGGCCAACGCCGGGCACTTCGCCTTTCTGGCGCCCTGTTCGCCTGCGTTGGCCGACGTGGCACCGGAGATTTGCCGTGATGCACCGGGGTTTGACCGGGTGGCTTTTCACCAGGTTTTCAATGCCCAGGTGCTGGCGTTCTTTCAGCGGCACATCGCGGCAGCCAAAGCGCCTTGAGGGCAGGCTGGGATTCGTCGCACCCACATGGCCCGTGGGTTGACGCAGCCAGCGCCTGCCACCTACACTGCCAACCTCGCATCTGGTCCTTGGGATCGGAGCGACCGCAAAGCCCTCCACCACCGTTGAGGGCTTTTTTTCGTCCGCCTTATGGAAAGCTCTCCCTGCTTGCAGAGAGGGCTTTTTGCATTTCTGGAGCCCTTATCTCATGCAAACCGCTTCGACCCACACCACCCCCGCAGCCGTTGCAGGCACCGCCCCCCGCATTCACCTGGTCATCGGCCCGGTGGGAGCGGGCAAGTCCACCTTTGTGCGCCACCTGGTGAAGCAGCACGGCGCCGTGCCGCTGAACCTGGACGACTGGATGGCCACGCTGTTCTCGCCTGACCGGCCCGACACGGCTGACATGGCCGACGTGATGGCCTGGTACGTGCCCCGCACCCTGCGCTGTCTGGAGCAGATCTGGAAAACCGCCGAGGCCGTGCTGAACGCGGGAAGCGATGTGGTGCTGGAGGTAGGCCTGATCCAGACGCACCAGCGCGACGCCTTTTATGCCCGCATGGGGCCGTGGGCCGACGCCCTGGTGGTGTACGTGCTGGACGCTCCGCGCGAGGTGCGCCGCGAGCGTGTGTTGCGGCGCAATGCCGAGCAGGGCGAGACGTTTTCGATGGTGGTGCCGCCGCACATCTTTGAGCTGGCCAGCGACCTGTGGCAACCGCCCGGCGATGTGGAGTGCGCGGAACGCACCGTGGTGTTTGTGCCGATGGCGGAGCGGTAGGCCGTGGTTGCAGCTGTGCCTGCACGCAGGCCCTTCCGTGGCGATGGAAGTGCCCCGGGGCCAGACCGCCTCGACTACATGAACTGCGCGCGCAACCCCACCATGAGGCGCCTGCCCGCGGCGGGCTCGAAGTAGCGGCCATTGCCGTCGTTCACGATGAGGGTGGCCGCGTGGTGGCGGTTGAACACGTTGTCGAGCCGGGCCCAGAGCTGCCAGCGCGCCGTGCCTGCACCTGCACCTGCACCTGCACCTGCACCTGCACCTGCACCTGCACCTGCACCTGCACCTGCACCTGCACCTGCACCTGCACCTGCACCTGCACCTGCACCTGCACCTGCACCTGCACCTGCACCTGCACCTGCACCTGCACCTGCACCTGCACCTGAACCTGCTTGTTGGCCGCTCCAACCGTAGGCCGCGTGCAGGCCCAGCACGGCAAAGCCCGCGGCCCGCGCGCTGTTGACATCGTTGGCAAATACGGGCCCCGACACGTTCGCCGTGCCCCCCAGTTGCCAGCGTGCGGTGGGCGCGTAGTCGATGACAAGCTGTGCAGCGTGCCGCGCCGTGCCCGGCAACTGGTTGCCCGCGGCGACGTTGGCGCCCCCTGCCCCGGCGTAGGCGCTGCCAAAGTGGGCATCCAGGTAGGTGTAGCTGGCGCGCGGGGCCCAGGCGCCCCACTTGGCACGCCAACCCACTTCGAGCCCCCGGCGGCGCACGTTGTCCACGTTCTGGAACACCGAGCGGCCGTTGACCGTGGCCACGGGCACGATCTCGCCCTGGCTGCGGGTGTCGAACCATGCCAGCTCGAGCTGCTGGTGGGCGCCCTGCCATTTGGCCCCCACCTCCCACTGGCGGCTGCGGGCGGCAGCCAGGCCGAAATTGGGGCCGGTGTTGCCGGTGCTGTAGGCCATCTCGGCCAGCGTGGGGGTTTCAAAGCCCTGGCCTGCGTTGGCGTACAGGTTGAGCTGGTCGGTGGTGGCCCACACCAGCCCCAGCGCGGGGCTGGTGTGGCGCCAGCTGCGCGCGCCACTGTCGTCGGGGTTGGCGGGGGTGATGTAGCGGTCATCCACCTGCACGCGCACCTGGCTGGCGCGCAGCCCGGCGATGGCGCGCCAGCGCGGCGAGAGCCAGGCGTCAACCTGGACATACACATCGGTGTTGGCGGCACTGTCTTGCTCGTCGCGCCGCAGCGCACCGCTGGTGCCCGCGTTGTTCACAAACCCCTGGCGGTGTTCAGACAGGCGATTCGCCTCTGCCCCCACCGTCCACGTCAGCGGCAGGCCCGAGGGCAGGCGCACGGCCCGCGTCCAGGTGGCGGCCGCGCCCTGGTAGCTGCGGTCCAGGTCCACCACCCCGCCTGCGCTGTTGGCCGCCGCGCCGCTGAAAGACAGGTACTGCGTGAGCTGCCGCCCACCGCCATAGGCGCGCAGCCGCACGCTGTCGGTGTCACTGAGCTGGCGCTCCAGCACCAGGCCCAGCTGGTTCTGGCCCACCGACTTGCGGGTGTTGAAGGTGGTGGCCAGGGCGCTGGCCTGGCGCGGGTCGCCATCGAACTGCGCGCGCGTGAGGCCCAGTGGGTCTTGCGCCATGGGCTGGTCGTACAGGTTGACCAGGGCCGTGATGCGCGTTCGGCTGTCGGGCTGGGCCTGCAGCTTGGCGTTGAGGTGCGTGCGCCGCGCGGCGCTGTGGCCGCGCCAGCCCTCGGTTTCGAAGTGCGACACGCCCACCAACCCGCCCAGGCGCTGGTTGCCAAAGTCAACCGATGCGTCCACCAGCCGCTGGCCGAACGAGCCCACCGCCAACCCCGCCTGGGCGCCACCGCCGGGCCGGGGGTCGCGGGTGGTGACCTGCACCACGCCCCCTGCTGCGTTGCCATACAGCTGCGCGAGTGGGCCACGCAACACTTCGACCTGGCTGGCCGACGGCAGGTGCGCTGTGGCGGCCTGGCCCTGGCCGTCGGGCATGGTGGCGGGGATGCCGTCCACCAGAATGCGCACGCCCCGCACACCAAAAGTGGCGCGGGAGCCAAAGCCCCGCACGGCGATCTGCAGATCCTGCGCGTAGTTGCCCCGGTCTGCGGCCACCACACCAGCCTGCCCGGCCAGCAGCTCTGACAGGTTTACCAAGGGCGTGGGGGCCGTGAAGGCATCCACGGCCACGCTGCTGTGGCTGGCTGCACTGTCAAACTGGCGCTGCGCCTGCGCGCTGCCGGTGACCTGCTGGGTTTCAAGTGTGGGGGGCGTGGTGAGTAGTGACTGGGCGGGATCGGCCGGGCTATCTTGCGCATGGGCATGGGCGTGCGCCACCACGCACGCGCAACTGGCCAGGATGCGGGCAACCCGGGCAACCCGGGCAACTTGGGCGGCGCGGGGCCAATGGGTGGCTGCAAAAGACATGGGTGCCAATTCCTGGTTGCGGAATTTCTGAACGGGGCTTTACGGAACATCGCGTGGCGGGCACAGGGGCCAAGCCCAGCAAACAGCAGGATAGTCTGCTCTGGCCCCGTGGCGGTCATGCGAACCACCGCAGCGAAGGGCCGAGCACCTACGCAGACTTCATTCGGACCGCACCACGCGCCAGACCACGTTGCCCACGTCGTCGGCCACCAGCAACGCGCCCTTGCCGTCCAGCGCCACGCCCACGGGGCGGCCGTAGGCGTCGCCGTCCTTGCTCAAAAAGCCCGTCAGAAACGGCTGGGGAGGCCCCGAGGGGCGCCCGTCGGCAAAAGGCACGAACACCACGTTGTAGCCCGTCAGCTCCTTGCGGTTCCACGAGCCGTGCTGGCCGATGAACGCGCCGCTGGCGTAGGCGCCGGGCATGCGGGCGTCGGAGAACGCCAGGCCCAGCGGCGCAACGTGTGAGCCCAGGCCAAAGTCCGGCGTGATGGCCTTGGCCACCATGTCGGGGTTGGGCGGGTTGACACGGGTGTCCACATGCTGGCCCCAGTAGCTCCACGGCCAGCCGTAAAAGGCGCCGTCCTTCACCGAGGTGAGGTAGTCGGGCACCAGCTCGTTGCCCAGCTCGTCGCGTTCGTTCACCACCGTCCAGAGCACCTTGCTCTGCGGCTCCCAGCCCAGGCCGTTGGGGTTGCGCAGGCCGGTGGCAAACAGCCGCTTGCTGCCCGTCTCCACGTCCACCTCCCAGATGGCGGCGCGGCCCTCTTCCGCCGCCATGCCGTTGTCGCCCGCATTGCTGTTGGAGCCCACGGTGGCATACAGCTTGCGGCCATCGGGGCTGGCGATGATGTTCTTGGTCCAGTGGTGGTTGGCCCCGGCGGGCAGATCGGTGACCCTGACGGGTGCCGTGGTGATGGAGGTCTGCCCTGTTTCGTAAGGCACCTTCACCACACCGTCGGCCGTGGCAATGAAGAGCTGGGTGCCCACCAACGCCATGCCAAAAGGCGAGAGCAGGTTTTGAAGAAAGGCACTGCGCACGTCAGCCACGCCGTCACCGTCCGTGTCGCGCAGCAGCGGGATGCGGTTGGCGCTGGGCGTACCGGCGCCAGCGCGCTTCATCACCAGGCCCATGGCCAGGCCACGCAGGCCATCGGAGTGCACGTTTTTGGCGCCCTCTGCAGTCGGTGGCTTGTTGCTTTCAGCGACCAGCACATCGCTATTGGGGAGGGTGTAGACCCAGCGCGGATGGTCCAGCCCACGCGCCAGCGCCGTGACCTTGAACCCCGCAGGGGCCTGCGGCTGGGCGCCCTGCGGCCAACCCTGGGCAGGTGCGATGTTGAAGGTGGGCACCAGGCCACTCTTTTCGGGTGCGGGCAATTGCGGGTTCGGACCCAGGCCGGGGCCAGGGGTGGCCGGCTGGGCCAGCGCCAGAGCAATGGACCCAGCCAGGGCCAACGCCAGCGGCCCCTGGGTGAAGCGGCGGGAGCAGAGGTGCGTTTTCATCCACGCAGTATGGGCGGCCCAATTTGCGGGCAGCTGTAGGCCAGTGCCGCCAGTTCCGCATGTGATGGCGGCGTGTGATGGCGGCGTGCGCACCCTGCACCCACATAGAGGCAGCGGGCACACACAATGCCGCGCCGATTTTCGTCTTTGTAGCCTTGGATGCCCCCCTGCGCCGCGCCAAGGGCATGGTGACCAACTGGCCCAGCGCGTGGGAAAGGTTGTCGGTGCTGCCGCTGGACCCTGTGCTGGCTTGAACGGGCTGGCGGGAGGTGCGCTCCGACCTCGGGCCGACTTGGGTTCGGATCATCGGCCGGTGGTGGTGCAACTGACGGCATCGCCGTAGTGCACACCACCCGAATACTACCTATTTGATAGCATGAAGCGCTTATCCATCAAGCGCTGGATACCTTTTTTGGCATTGCCTCTGCGGAGGCGTTCCTCTACGGCCTGCCAGCACAACGGGCCGTTCACGCTGAGCTTGCCCAATCACCTGGTGGGCCATTGACAAGCGCAGCCCGAACGGATTTGCGCCAACTACCCCCATCCAGCACGATATTCCCGGCGGGGGTAAGTTGTGGTGCCGTCAACAGCCGTTCGCGTGCACGGCAGTGCCTGGGTTGAGCTTCTGGCACGCTTTGACCTGGTTGGATTTGACCCGGTTATCCACCCAAATAGTGATGTGCGGATCCGTGGCCTGATGGCAGCCTTTTTCGACCTCGACCACACCACACGAGTCCAGAATCTGGCTGGCCAGGGGTGCGCCGGAACTGCGATTCTTCGCATTGTTGAGGAACGCCTCAATCTGGGTCTGGGTGTAGGGCTGCCCGGTGGCGCCGTTGTTCACATCGTTGTTGTTGGGTTGATTCCACTGAGGCTGGAATACATAGGTCGGCCTCGCAAAGGCTGTGCCGCACAGCAGCAACACGCAGACCGCAGTCATGAATTTTTTCATTGCCAAGTTCCCCTTCATGCCTACTCTGTGACGATTTTCGGCGCCCTCGGCTTCATCACGTGTTGATGAAGTGAGCCCATGGTGGCGCCACCAAAGCGGCTTGGCGATTACAGGAAATTACAGCGAAGCTACTCTCAAACGTTTGGTGCATTTCACACATTGAGCGTGGGGGCGGGCCTGATCAGCGGCTTGCGGTGCTGGGGCCCGGAGTACCCACCCCCATCGAACGGGGCCGCCGAATCGTCCACAGCGCCACAGCCATCAGCCCCACGCCGCCCAGTTGGATGGGGCTGAGCGTGCGGCCATACACCACCCAGTCCACCAGCACCGCCGTGAGCGGGTACACAAACTGCAGCACCGCAATGCGCCCCAACCCCAGGCGCGACATGCCGGCAAACAGCACCACATACGCCAGGCCGGTGTGCAGCACGCCCAGGCCCAGCAACCAGCCCCACGCGGCGCCCTGCTGCGGCCAGCCCAGCACAAAGGGCGCCCACGCCAGCGCCACCGCGCCCACCAGGCACTGCCACAGCGCCATGGCAAAGGGGCTGATGGTTTTCTGCGTATTGGCGAGCAGCGTCACGCCCGCATAGCAGAGCGAACCGCCCAGGCACATCAGCACGCCAGCCACATAGCTGCCGCCGCCGCTGCTGCTGGCCGCTGCGGCGGCTGCGGTGCCGTCGAGCAAGCCCGCGGTCAACACCAGGCCGCCCAGCGCGGCCAGTGTGGCCAGCCACTGCATGGGCGACACGGCCTCGCGCAAGAACAACGCGCCAAACACGATGACCCAGATGGGCTGGATGTGAAAGATCACGGTGGCCACGGCAATCGATGTGCGTGGGATGGCTGCAAAAAACAGCGCCCAGTTCATCACCATGAGCACGCCCGTAGCGCAGGCCACCCAGCGGGCACGGCCGTGCAGAAAAAGTTGCTGTCCCCGCCCCGTGGCCAGGCACCAGGCCAGCAGCGCCAGTGCACCGAATGCGCAGCGGAACCACACGGTGACCAGCGGGTGCTGGCCCGCCTCTTCCACAAACACGCCGATGGTGCCCAGCAGAACGCCACCGGCGATGAGCAGCCACTGGCCGTCGCGCTCGCGGGTGAGGGCATTGGCATTGACGGGCAGCGGTGTGGTGGCCAGGGATGGCGATGCGACGGTGCTGGCTTTGGAGTGGTTCATGCCGCCGATGCTCACGCTTTGCAGGCATCCTGTAAAACGGATAAATCGAACAGCTACCATTCGATAAACGAATCCACCAATCCACCGATAGCCCCACCACTGTCGTCACTGGTCCGACCGATAGAGGCCCCCATGAACTATCCAGACTTTCAGATCGACTGGCTGCGTGCCTTTGTGGCCGTGGTGGATGCAGGCTCGCTCTCGGGCGCGGCGCCGCTGGTGCACCGCTCACAGTCGGCCGTGAGCATGCAGATCAAGAAACTGGAGGCCGCGCTGGGCCGCCCGGTGCTGCTGCGCGGGCCGCGCCACCTGGAGGTGACGCCAGCGGGGGCCGAGCTGCTGTCGTATGCGCGCCGCGTGCTCGATTTGCAGGCTGAGGCACATGCCGCATTGTTTGGCCCCAAGCTGGCAGGCCGGGTGCGGCTGGGGGTGCCCGACGACTATGCGTCAGCCTACCTCACGCCAGTGCTGCGCAGCTTTTCGCACCGCTACCAGGGGGTGGAGATTGAGCTGACGTGCGAGCAGTCCACGTCGCTGATCCCGCGTGTGGTGAAGGGCGAGCTGGACCTGGCGCTGGTCTCGCAAGACAAGCCGCAACGCGGGCGCTTCTTGTTCGACGAGCCGCTGGTGTGGGTGGGGGCCGCCCAGTTCGAGGCCTGGCGGCGCGACCCGCTGCCGATTGCGGTGTATGAATCGGCCAGCATGGCGCGGCAGGCCACCCTGGCCGCGCTGGGCACGCGGCGGCGGGCCTACCGCATCGTGTACCACAGCTCCAGCCTGGCGGGCCAGCTGGCTGCTGTGGAGAGCGGTTTGGCGGTGGCGGTGCTCACGCGGTGCAGCGCCCCGGCCCATTTGCAAATCTTGCAGAACCTGCCGGCGGAGTTTGACCTGCCGCCGCTGGCTTCGATGAACGTGGCGGTGCTGCGCAGCAAGGTGTCGCTGCGCTCACCGGCCGTGGATGCGATGTATGAGCAGATGGTGCGGACCTTGGGCCGACGGGGCGAACTCCTGCCCAAGGCCTGAGCGCAGCCTCCTTGCGTTCAGGGCCTCAGGCCGCCAGGATGTGCTCCCGCAGTTTCTCGCGCGGCCCCAGCAGCGCATCGCCTCCGATCAACCGCAGCGCACCGCCATGCCCCGCCACCACCAATTGCGGCACACCCCGGGCACCCACGGCACGCAGCGTGGCCTGGGCGCGGGCTACGCGCTCGGCCACCAAGCTGTGCAGTGCGGCGTCGGGTGCCAGCGTCAATGCGGCGGCATCGGCCAGGCCCAATGCCCGAAACAGGTCTGCCAGCACCTCGGGTTCTGCGGTGTCGCGGCCTTCCACATAGCGTGCGTGCTGCAGCGCGTGCAAGGCTTCCAGTTCATGCGCAGGCGCGGTCTGCGCCACGGCAGTCAGCGCGAGGGTGGCAGGGCCTGAATCAAAGCGACCGGACGCAGCACCCAGAATTTGATCGCGGTAGGCCTGCGTGAAGGGCTGGCCTGTGAGCTGCTGGATGCGCTGGTCGTTGGACCAGGCATAGGCGGCAAACTGCGCGTCCATGGGCCGTGCGCCTGCGCCTGCGAACAGGCCGGTAGGGGCCAGCACCACCTCGACACCCTCCTGTGCTAGCAGGAACTTGAGCGCGGGCGCGGCGGCATAGCACCAGCCGCACAAGGGGTCAAACAAGTAGGTCACGGTGACGTTGGGCATGGGTCAGGTTCTTTCTTGAGGGTCTGATGTTTCGGACGCAATCAGTGCGGCTTCAAAAGCCGCAATCTCTTCGGCCAGCGTGCCCCGGCTGCGGAAATGGCGGGCGGCGCGGTCGTACCAGTTTTCGGCATCCTCCAAATCACCTTCCTGCAGATGCAGGATGCCGTGCAGCCAGGCTGCAAGCATGGAGCCGTCGTGCTGCACCAGATCGTGCGCCGCGTTCCAGCGACCGGCGTGCAGGTGCTGCAGGACTTGTTGGAGCGGGTGTGTAGCGGTCACGATCTGGTTCCTTTCTTTCAACAACTTGCTTTGACAGCTTTCAGCACGTCATCTCACCACTTCATCTCGCCCTTGTTGACCTTGGCGCCGATGTCCAGCGACAGGCCCATGGGCGCTGCGGGGTAGGCCTTCTTCATCGCGTCGATGAGTTCGGCGCTGGTCTTGGTGGCGGCGGCGTTCTTCTCAAACGCTTGCAGGTAGCCCTTGGTATAGCTGATGTTGGCAGCATCCAGCGCGCCACCGACGGGCATGTGGCCGGGCACCACCACGGTGGGCTGCAGGGCGGCCATTTCGTCGAGCTGGGCCACCCAGGCGCTGCGCTCGGCCACGGTTTGTGTGTCGGCCGTCCACACATGGGTGTTGGTGCCAAACACGCCGATGGTGCCGACCACGGCCTTGATGGATGGAATCCACGCATAAGGGCGGTGCGCCAGCAGGCCGGTGGTGCCACGGATCTCCACGGTCTGGCCGTCCACGCTCAGCGTGTTGCCAGCAATCGCCTTGGGCAGCAGGGGCGTGCGCGGTGCATTGGCACCCATCTTGGGGCCCCAGAAGGCGAGCTTGCCAGCCAGCTTGGCGTTGATCTTCTCCAGCACGGCAGGCGTGGTCACCACGTCGGCCTTGGGGAAGATTTCTTTCAGCGTCTCGACGCCAAAGTAGTAGTCGGGGTCGGCCTGGCTCACGTAGATGGTCTTCAGCTCTTTGCCCGTGTCGAGCACGTTGGCGGCAATGCGCAGCGCATCGGCACGGGTAAAGCCGGCGTCGATGACCATGGCGTCCTTCTCGCCATAGACCAGCGTGGAGTTGACGTTGAAGCTGTTGCCGTCGGCGTTGTAGACCTTGACCTGCAGCGGCTGGGCGGCCTGGGCGCCGGTGAAGGCAACGGCGAGGGTGGCGGCAATGAGAGTGGTGCGGAACATGGTGGTTTCTCCGGTGTGTTGAGCGGTGGTGCAGATGACGGAATGAAGTTTATTTGCGTAAATCGATCCAATAAACCTGATAATTCGCGCATATTTGTTTCACCAATCGATCAAATAACCCCTTATGGACCGCCTGACTGCCATGCATGTGTTTGCCGAAGTCGCCACCAGCGGCAGCTTCAGCGCCACGGCTGACAAACTGGAGATGTCGCGTGCCATGGTCACGCGCTACGTGGGCGAGATGGAGCAGTGGCTGCAGGCGCGGCTGCTGCAGCGCACCACCCGCAGCGTGACGCTGACCGACGCGGGCGAGCACGCGCTGCGCCGCTGCCAGCAGATGCTGGCGCTGTCGCAAGACCTGGAAGAAGAAACTGCCACCACCACAGAGGGCGCATTGCGCGGGCAACTGCGGCTGACCTGCAGCGTGTCGTTCGCGTTTGCGCAGATGGGTGCGGCGATTGCGGACTTTCTGGCGCAACACCCGCAGCTCAAGATCGACCTGGACGCGAGCGAGGGATCGCTGAACCTGGTGGAAAAGCGCATCGACCTGGCCATCCGCATCAGCGCCGAGCCCGACCCGCTGCTCATCGGCAGGCCACTGGCGCGGTGTGATTCGGTGCTGGTGGCCTCACCCGCCTACCTGGCCGCGCACGGTGTGCCACAGCAGCCTGCCGACCTGGCGCAGCACCGGTGCCTGAGCTATGCCAACTTTGGCAAAAGCGTGTGGCAGCTGACGCAGGGCGATGTGGTGGAACGCGTGGGCGTGAGCGGCCATTTCAGCGCCAACGAGGCCACGACGCTGATGCGCGCCGCGCTGGCGGGCGGTGGCATTGCGATGCAGCCGACGTATCTGGTCAACCCCTACCTGCACCGTGGCGAGCTGCAGGCCGTGCTGCCGGGGTGGGACTTGCCGGTGATGACGATTTATGCGCTGTACCCGTCGCGCAGGCACTTGTCGCCTGCGGTGCGGGCGCTGCTGGATTTTTTGGTGGAACGGTTTGCCGGGGTGCCGTGGTGAGGGATGGTCGCTTCGACCAAATTACTACCAAATTGATAGCTAATAGCGCTTATCCATCGGGCGGCAGAGGCCTATTTGGCTTGATATTCACACCCCTTTGAAAGCGCGCTGACACTCCCTCTCCCCTGGTGGGAGAGGGAGTGAAGACCGGGGAGGCGCGTGTTGCCGCCCACCGGTACCGGGCCTGCGGCTTACTCGGCCTCAATCCCCGCCGCCTTGATCACCTTGCCCCACTTCTGCGTCTCTGCAGCCTGGAACTTGGCCAGCTCATCGGGCGTGGTGGTCCAGGCTTCGGAGCCCGCATTGTCGAAGAAGCTCTTGGCCGCTGCGCTCTTGGTGGCGGCCGTGAGCAGCTCATTCAGGCGCGCCACCACCGGTGTGGGCGTGCCCGCTGGCACGTAGGCCGCAAACCAGTAGCCCATGTCGTAGCCCTTCACACCGGCTTCGTCGATGGTGGGCACGTCGGGCAGCTGGGTGCTGCGCTTTTGCGTGGAGTAGCCCAGCGCGCGCAGCTTGCCCGCCTTCACCTGGGGCACCCCGGTGGAGGTGTCGGTGATCATCAGGTCGATCTGCCCGCCCAGCAGGTCGGTGATGGCCAGCGGGTTGCTCTTGTAGGGCACGTGCAGGATGTCCACGGCCGCCAGCTGCTTGAGCATCTCGCCCGCCATGCGGCTCGATGAGCTGCCGCTGCCAAAGCTGAGCTTGCCAGGGTTCTTCTTGGCAAAGGCCAGCAGCTCGCCCACGTTTTTGTACGGCGCGCTGGCGTTGACCACCAGCACCTGGCCACCCTTGCCCAGGCCGGTGACCGGGGCAAAGTCCTTCACTGGGTCGTACGAGAGCTTTTTGTACAGGTGCTCGTTGGCGGCATGTGTGGTGTTGGTGGTGATGAGCACGCTGTACCCATCGGCCGCCGACTTGGCCACGGCCGACGCGGCGATCATGCCGCTGGCGCCCGCCTTGTTGTCGATGACCACGGGCTGCTTGGTGTCGTTGGTGATGGACTGGCCCAGCGCGCGTGCCAGTTGGTCGGTGGCGCTGCCTGCGGCGAAGGGCACGACAAAGGTGATGGCCTTGGCGGGGTAGGCGCCGGCCGCCTGGGCCAGCGCAGCGGGGGCGTGCAACGCGCCCAGCGCCAGTACGGCAGCAGTGGCGAGCAGAGCGCGGCGGGGGGATGAATGGGTCATGTTGTCTCCTGGTGTTGGTATGGATGAAAAAGCGAAACGGGAGGCCTAGGCCGTTGGACCGCCAAAGTGCGGCGCCAGATGGGCGGGCACAGTGACGGGCATATCGAGCAGCAGGTAGCTGAGCGCCTTGCCGTGGCTGTCGAGATTGAGCGAATCGTTCACGCCGCCGTCGAGCACGTCGTCCAGCACGAGGTTCATGGCCTGCAGCTGGGGCAGCAGGTAGCGCGTGACCTGGCGCGGGCGGCGCTGCGCAAACTGCTGCGCCACGGCGGCCTCGGTGACTTGTTCGACCAGCACATCCCACAGCGCGGGGTGCCAGGCGATGACGCTGATGTTGGAGCGGTTGCCTTTGTCGCCGGTGCGGCTGTGGGCCAGGCGGTAGAGGGGGACAGATAGGAAGCCCCCCCTGAGACGCTGCGCGTCTTCCCCCCCGAGGGGGAGGCCGCCCGTGCGGCGGGGCGGCCCTTGCACGGCGGCCGCTGGCATGGGCTGCGCCATGTTGGAAGGCTGTGGGCTCGGGGATTCGCTTTTTACATCGGTCAAGGTGATACCTCCAGTGGTTGCAGTGCGGGCTCCACCATCTCAAACCGCACGGCCACGGCCTCGCGCGGCACCAGGCACGACACGGTGCCCAGGCGCGGTCGCATCGCCGTGCGCACGCCGCCACCGCCGGCAGGGCCGCAGGTGTAGAGCGCCATCACTTCGCGCAGCAGGCGCTGGGCGCTGGAGTGCTCACGGTGCTGCAGGGCCACGCGCAGGCGCACATCGCGGGCTTCGTCGTTGCCGTGGGCGGATGCATCCAGCCAGCGGCTGGTGTCGTCGCCGAAGATGCTGGTCACGCCGATCAGGTCGATGCGCAGCGGGCCCAGGCCGCTCAATCGCTCGCGCAGCACCTCGCCCGCCAGGCGGGCACGGGCCTCAGCGCGCGGGCCGGCGTAGGAGATTTCGCCCTCGGCAAACCAGCCCGATTCAAAACACACGTTGACCTTGAGCGTGGCGGGCCGCGCATGGCCCTGCACGCCTTCTAGCCGCACCACGTCAGCGCCCACCGTGGTCACGCGGGCGGTGGTGATGTCGGCCACCACATCGGGCGTGAGGTACGCCGCCGGGTCGTGCAGCTCGTACAGCAGCTGTTCCTTCACCGTGCGCTCGGTAATGCAGCCGCCCGTGCCCGGGGGCTTGGTGATGGTGCAGTGGCCGTCGGCGTCGATCTCGGCGATGGGGTAGCCCAGTTGCGCCAGGCCCGCCACGTCTTTGTAGCCAGGGTCGGCAAAGTAGCCGCCCGTCACCTGGGCGCCGCATTCCAGCAGATGCCCGGCCATGGTGGCGCGGGCCAGCCGGTCCCAGTCGTCCAGCGCCCACCCGTAGTGCGCGAGCGCCGGGCCCAGCACCAGCGATGGGTCGGCCACACGGCCACACACCACTATATCGGCGTCTGCGCGCAGCGCATCGGCAATGGCCTGCGCGCCGATGTAGGCGTTGGCGCTGACGATGGGCTCGGTGGGCATCGCAGCGCCCAGTGCACCCTGCAGCAGCGCGCGGTGTTCGGGGCCGCTCAGGTCGTCGCCTTGCAGCACGGCAATGCGCGGGCGGGAAAGGCCCAGCTCGGCTGCCAGGGCGTGGATGCGGCGCGCGGCGCCGTGCGGGTTGGCCGCGCCAAAGTTGCTGACTATGCGCACGCCGTGCGCCAGGCACTGCGCCAGCACGGGGCGCAGCAGGTCCACCAGCAGGGGTTCGTAACCTGCATCGGGGTCGGTGCGGCGCGCGAGCTGGGCCAGCGCCAGCGTGCGCTCGGCCAGAGTCTCGAAGATGAGCACCGCAGGCTGGCCGCTGGCGATGAGCGCCTGCACCACGGGCAGGGCCGCGTCGGTGCGGTCGCCCGAGAAGCCGGCGGCGCAGCCCACCAGCAGGTTGGTTTTTTGGTCGTTCGGCATCAATCCGTTGTCTCCTGCAGCGGACTGTAGGAACATCCCGGTATTCTGTGAAATCGATTGTTCTTATGAATCCATCTGAAACACAGATGAATCAAGTCACCCCCCCGAATGAGCGCCCCCCACCTTTCCAGCCGCCAGCTCGACGCTTTCCTCGCGCTGGCCGAGCAGCGCAGCTTCACGCGCGCCGCCACCTTGTGCCACCTGTCACAGCCCGCGTTCAGCGCCCTCATCCGCGCGCTGGAGGACGACCTAGGCCTGCGGCTGTTCGACCGCAGCACGCGGCATGTGGACCTGACGCCAGAGGGCCAGAACTTTCTGGAATCGGCCCGCCGCATCCGCGCCGAAATCACCAGCGCCCTGGCCGCCGTGCGCAGTGCCGCCACGCTGCAGCGCGGGCGTGTGGCGGTGGCGCTGCTGCCGTCACTGGCCGCAGGCTGGCTGCCAGGCGTGCTGGCGCAGTACCGCACGGCGCACCCGGGCATCGAGATCGACATTGCCGATGTGCTGTCCGAGCCCTGCATCGACCGCGTGGCCAGCGGCCATGCCGACTTTGCGCTGGCGGCCATTCGCGCAGACACGCCCGCGCTGCAGGCCGAGCCGTTTTGCAGCGACAACTTCTACCTGGTGTGCCCGGCCGGCCATCCGCTGGCGCGCCGCCGCAAGGCCATCACCGCGCAGGACCTCGCCGCCTGGCCCTTCATTCACCTCGCGCGCACGAGCAGCGTGCGCCAGTACCTGGAGGCCGCCCTGCACCCGCAGGCCATGCACACGCTGATGGAGGTGGAGCAGCTCGCCACCGTGATGGGCATGGTGCGCGCGGGGCTGGGCATCAGCGTGGTGCCGGCGCTCACGCTGTTCCACTTTGACCAGCCGGGGCTGGTCACACGGCCGCTGTCGCTGCCGGGGCTTACGCGCCAGATCTACCTGGTGCGGCGGCGGGACGAAAGTCTGTCGGTGGCGGCGCAGGCGCTGCATGCACTGGTGATGGCGCAGCGGCCTTGAATTACAGGCTGCGATCACTACGAATTTAATAGCTTTTAGCGCTTATTCAGCAAGCGCTAGCGGCCAATATTAGGCTCTTCTAGCGAATAGTAGTGATGGAACCCGCCGCACGTCTTTAAACGGCGATTTCGACGTACGACATTTATCGAGTGCATCACTAGCATTCGCTAGAAGAGCCCAATTTAATTCATATTTCCATCAACAGCAGTGGAACTTCTGCTTCTCATCGCCCCAGATCGATGCAGCAGGCCAGGATGTCCGTCGTTGCACACAACCCGTTGTGGCCACGCGGGCGGCGGCCCGCTTGACGGATGCGCGCCACGGCTGACCCACCGCCCGCGCCTTCAAGCCTTCTTTTTACCCAGCCGCACCACGGTAGCGTGGTACGCCTCGGCTACATCGGGCCGGGTTTCTGCTGCCACATCAAAGCGGCTGGCCAGCACCGCCGCATCGGCCTTGGCACCCAACTGGCCAATGGCTTTGAAGACCTTTTTCATGAAGGCTGCGTCGCCGCCCAGGATGTGCTTTTCAAAGCGCAGCAAGTCGATGATCGGCTCCACCAGTTGCGGTGACTGCACTTTGCCCACCACGTCGAGCAAGCGCTTGTAGTGGTGCAGGTGGGCCTCGGAGAAGCCCTCGTGCAGATGGAAGAACGCCAGGAACAGGTCGGCAAACGCGGGGATGGGAGCCTCTGCCAAGATGCGGGCGATGGTGGCATGCTCGAGCTTCAGTTTGCCCGCATAGAACGGTTCGTACTCCGGGTAAAAGGCCAGCTCGGCGTGAAAGCTTTGGGTCAGCGGGGCCACCAAGCGCTCGCCAAAGCCGCTCAGCACGTCCACCAGCAGCTTGGACTCGTCCCAATAGTGCGGACGCAGGCCGTGGGTCACCATCGCATCGAATGCGCCGGGGGCCGGGTGTGCCAGCGCGCCGCGCACCATCTCCTCGTCAAAGTGCCCGTGCACCAGGTTGGAAAACGCATCGCCCAGCAAGGCCAGGTCGGTGATGGCGTAGAGCTGCGGCCAGTCCTTGGCCTCCATCAGCTTCGCGATGCGCGAGACTTCGATGCTCTCTGGGTCGCGCACATACGCTTCCTCGGGCAACTCCAGCTGTAAGGCCGTTCGCTCAGCGCTCAGATGGCTGCTCACGTGCAGTCGCTGGTAGCGCCGCCCTGCCAGGGGCGCCAGTGTGGTCAGCGGGTTGTCATCGACCCACAGGGTCTCCAAGGCCGCGCAGCCAGCCAACGGAGCCAGGTCGGTGATCCGGTTGCCGTTCACATGCAAGCATTTGAGGGTGGGGTAGCTGGCAACGAACGACAGGTCGGTGATGCGGTTGTACGACAGGTACAGGCTCTCGAGCCTGGGCAACTGGAGCCCCGCCGGGAAGTGGGTGAACTTGTTGTTCCACACGAACAGCGTCTCTACATTCAGCCCGTTGAGTGCCTCGAAGTCTTTGAAGTCGCAGTACGCAATGGTCAGCGAATTCAGGTGCGGCAAGGCTTTGAGGGCCTGCAAGTTAGTGAACTGCAGGCGCTCCAGACTCAGGCGCCGAAGCCCCTGGATGTGCGCCAGGCGCGACAAATCGACCGGCTGCGCCGTGCGGTTGCTGCGCAGGTCAATGTCCAGGACGTCATCACAGTCAGCGATCTGGTCCAGATCGGCATCGGTGAATTTCTCCAGGTGCAGGCCGTCGGCGTGGTTCAGCACGCGGATGGGACTATGGATGCGGTCGGTCCATTTGGGCTTGGTGGTCATGGCGTCAGGCTGTGAAAAGGGGATGGATGAGACCGGTGGCTGCGGCAGCGCCGACCTGCCATCAACCCAGGGTGTTGAGGTAGCGGGCGCACAGCTGGCCGATGGTGTCGCACAGCAGATCAGTGGAGGGTGGCGCGCCGGGGGCCATGGGCAAATCAATCGCCTCGCGCAGCACCCAGTCGTCGCCCTCTACCTGCGAGAAGCGGATGCGCATGACCGACCAGTCGAAGACATGGACACCCATTTCCACCGCGCCGCTGCGACTAAGGTACGACTTGGTGCGCGACAGCTTCAGGCCACGGAAGTAGTCGTCGTATTCCAGGTACAACAGGCCAGGCGGCACGCGCGGGTCTTCGCCCGAACCCAGCCGCGCGATCACGTCCTTGAGGCAGGTGCGCAGCCAATCCGGGTATTGGCTGGAGGTCCAGTCCGTGGGCCCGTCGATCAATCCGGGCGCGCGCTCCCAGGTGGCGCGCTGGGCGGTACCGTCTGTGGCCTTGGGCTTGGCGGGCTTTTTGGGTGGCACCGAGGTGGTCAACGCAGCCACGCGGGACTCGTATTCGGTGCCCCTGAACAGGCGCACGTCGGCAGCCACCAGCTTGCCTTGGGCCGCCAGTGCCTCGGCCAGCACGGCGGCCACGTCGAGGTTGCCAGCGCTGGCGGCCAGGCGCAGCGGAGTGCGGCCGCGCGCATTGGCTGCAGCGGGGTCCAGGCCCCAATCGAGCAATTGGCGGGTGGTGGCGACAGGGTCGCCCATACGGTGCCAA
The DNA here is from genome assembly GCF_013376875.1 of Acidovorax sp. JMULE5. Taxonomy (GTDB): domain Bacteria; phylum Pseudomonadota; class Gammaproteobacteria; order Burkholderiales; family Burkholderiaceae_C; genus Acidovorax; species Acidovorax facilis. The sequence continues at coordinate 441,444 of NZ_CP035951.1, read as the reverse complement.
GTGGTCGAGAACCCTGCGCGGCTGTTGGCAAGGCCGTCTACATCGCCTGCGGCGTACATCAACGCATTAGACCCATCGGGGTTGGCTGCCTGCACATTGGCTCCCCGCTCCTTCAACCACCGCATCAGCGGCACGCTGCCCATGTAGGCCGCCATGAGCAGGGGGGTGTACATCTCGCGGTGGTCCAGCGCCTCGATATCAGCTCCCGCCTGCAGCAGCTGGTCCAGGGCTTGGTACACCGCATCGGCTTGGCCTTCGGACGCATCCTCACGAAACGCCATGTCGAAAATCTCACCACGCATCTCGCGCAGGCCCAAGGCAATGCAAAGCGCGGGGTCCTTGGTCTGGCGCGGGTCACCACCCGCGGCCAACACCAAGGACAGCCTGTCCAGGGCGCGCTCCTGGAAATAGGTGGAGAACTGCCCACAGCACACGGCCAGCAGCGTGGAATTGCGGTTCTTGCGCTTGTTGGGATCGGCCCCACGCTCCAGCATCAAGCGCAGCAACGCGAGTTGTGCGTCCATGCGCTGAGCGGCACACGCGTCGTCCGGGCCATCGGAGTACACCCAGTGGGCGTTGCAGACCCACTGCGACGCGGGGTACTGGGACACGCTGATACGGTCGGGGTGGACGCCGGAGCGGACCAGGCGCTCTATTTCAGCCATGAGCGCATCGAATCCGATGTCGTGTTCGAGTGTGAAGGAAGTGGCCATGAAAAATTAACAAATGAAATTGAAACCGAAGTTGGTAAGCCTGGAATTCCCACAGTCGTGACGCCTGAAGCCTGCAAAACTGCCACGGCCCGAGCCAGCGCCACCGAGCAAGGGCCGCCCCGACGCACAGGTAGCGCCCCCCTTCAAGGGGAAGGCGTGAAGCAACTCGGAGGTCGTCAAGTTTTCGCCAACACCGCCAGTTCCTGGTGCAGCAGCAGTTCCACCTCCGCCGGCTCGAACTGGTCCTGCAGCAGCGGGATGGCAAAGCGGTATTCACCCCCTTCGTGCTTGCGCAGCACATAGGCCAGCTGCAGGCGGGCCAGCGACTGGCGCATCGCCTGCGCGTCGGCGGTGATGCCGTGGCTTTGCAGCAGCTGGGCCAGGGCCACCAGGCCGGTCTGCCCGGCCTGGGCCGTGTGGTAGACGGCGATGCGGTCGAGGCGGCAGGCGGCCTCGTCGTGGCTCAGGCGGCCCCAGCCGGCCAGCGCGTCCTGCACCGCCTGCGAGGCCAGGGCCTGCGTGAGGTGGCGGGCTTCGATGGCGCGCTCGCCGGGCTGCAGGGCTTCCAGGCACTCCTGGCACAGGATGGCGACGAGGTTGGCGCGCTGGCCGCTGGCGTCCACGAGCTTTTCCACCAGCGTGTCGCTGGCAAAGCCCAGGCGCAGCCTGCGCAAGGGCTCGGTGGCCAGCTCGCGGCAGGCGGCACGCTCCAGCCCGCCGATGGCCAGCACTTCGCCAAAGTTGCGCAAGGGGCTCTGGTAGTCGAGCACGGCCGTGGCGTACAGGTCCCAGAAGCCCGCGAGCATGAACCAGCAGCGCCCCTCTTCGCTCAGCGCGCGCAGCGTGGACAACTGGGCGTAGCCGTTGTTCGACTCGTCGCGGAAGAACAGGTCGGCCTCGTCGATCAGCAGCACCAGGCGCTTTCCCTCGTACTGGGCCTGCAGGTGGTCCACGATGGCTTCGAGCGGTGTGTCGGCGGCCAGGCCAAACTGCAGCGCCATGCGGGGCGCCAGGCGGTGGTCGCGCAGCGAGACGTAGTGGCACACGGTGTGCGGGTGGCCTTGCAGGCGGCGCTGCACGGCCTTGAGCAGGCTGCTCTTGCCCAGCTGGCGACCGCCCACCACCAGGTAGTTGGCGGGCTCGCGGTTGATGACACGGGCGAGCAGCTGTGCGCGGCCAAAGAAGGCGCCTTCGCGGGTCACGCCGCCACGCGTCTGGTACGGCGAGATGCGGGTGATGCGCAGCTGCGCGGCCAATTGGCGCAGCAGCACCTGCAGGGCATCGCCGCCGATCAGCCACTCGGTCTGGCTGGCGCTGTCCACCATCACGTGCAGGTTGGCGCGGTCGTCTGCGTGGGCGCGCAGCAGGGGGCACGGGGTTTCCACGCTGTGCTCGCTGAGGATGAGCAGCACATCGCTGCCGGTCTGGGCGGCGCGCAGTTGGCGCAGCACGGTGGCTTCGTCGATGCCCGGGGTGGGCACAAAGACGAGGCAGCGGTCCAGCGACACGGGCAGGTCGGGCGGAAACTGCCACTCGAACACCTGGCCGGGCAGCGCCCAGTCGCTGCTGGGCTGGCAGCGGGCCGACACGCGCTCGGCCAATGCGCGTGCCAGGGCCGGTGCATGGTCGGCGCCCGTGGCCTGCGCGCACAGCACGGCGCGGCGCCAGTCCACCATGCGGATGTCCGCCGCCAACAAGGTAGCCTCCAGCCGCCGCAGCCAGCGCAGCAGCCGGTCGATCTGCGGCAGGCGCGCCAGCGGGGTGCGGCGCAGGCGCGCGGGGCGCAGTTGGCCCGCGCCAATCATCGGGTGGCGCACCACCCACACCACGGCGCCCACGGCAAAGATCACGCCGCACCACAGGATGAGCGAGCGGAGCCAGGCAAACGGATCTGCATCGGCGGTATGGGTGGGAGGTTTGGCGGGCTCAAAGTCGTCGGTGCTGCCTTCCAGGCAGTTGATGGGCAGATAGCCGGGTGGAATGGGCGGGTTGCCGGGGCGGCACGTCCAGGTGTGGGTGCCAGGTTTCAGCTCCACCACCACCTGCGTGCCTGCCAGTTTGCCCAGCTCGGGGTTGTGGGCGATGTCGGCCTGCAGCACGTTGGGGCGCGGGGACGTTACGCGCAGCTGCGGGTTGGCAATGGGCGGCGCGTATTTGTGGATGTCCTTGGGCCAGCCATCCAGCTCGTTGCGCGCCTCGATCATGGCGACGCGCCACTGCACCAGCTCGCCCCACACCGGGCCTACATTGACCGACGCCAGGAACGAGCCCCGCGTGACCGGATTGAGCTGGGGCGTGAACAGCGCACTGGCCACGAACAGCGTGACCACCGCAATGACCACGGCACGCACCACGGCCCTGGAGAAAAAGGGGCTCAAGCGTTCGAGCATGCGTCCAGCACCATCAAGCCCGCATCGCGGATGGTGGCGCAGCGCCAGTGCAGCCGCGCCGCATCGCCCGTGCCGCGCACGTGGATGAGGTTGCCCCAGAACAGGCTGCGCAGTTCGTCGTCCTGCAGATAGGGCCGCGCGCGGCCCAGGTCGTCGGCCTGCAGCAGCTGCTGCAAGCGCGTGCGCGTGGCGGGCGCCTGGGCCAGCGGCAAAAAGGTTTGCCACAGGCGCGGGCTGCTGGTCAGGTGGGTGCGCAACGCAGCAGACGATGCATGACCATCACCCACCCCTTGGTCTACCAGCCACTGCAACCCTTCTTCAAACAACGCGGGATGGCCGCCGCTGAGCGCCTGCAAGTCGACCACCACGGGCTCGGTCCAGGTGTACTCGGGCCAGCGGTGGCGGGCCAGTTGCGTGAGGTCGTCCAGCGACGGGTCGGGCCAGTGGTGGACCTGCGCAATGTTGAGCAGGGAGAGATCGCCACTGCGGTATTTGAGGTCGGCCAGCGCCTGCCCGCCGCACAGCAGCAGGTGCAGGCGGCCGCTGTGCATCTCGCTCAGGCTGCGCAAGATGCCCGCCAGGGTTTCGCGCAGTGCGGGCGTTCCCTGCTCAAAGCGGCTGACCAGGCAGAAGATGCGCTCACCCGCCATCAGGCGGCGCTCCAGCGCGGATTCAAACTCGTAGTCCGACGCCACATCGCCCAGGCCACATTGGCGGCCGATGGCGGCGAAGTATTCGGCGGGCACGGTGCTCACGCTGTAGGGCGGCTGGATGTGCAGCACCGAGCCTTCGCCGTACTGCGCGCGGGCTCGCTGCAGCAGCTCGTGCCGGAACGGCGGCTGGCCCCAGTGCGCGGGCGACAGCAGCAGCGAGATGGGGTATGGCACCGCCTGGGCCAGTTGCGCAAACACCTTGTCCTGGAACGCGGCAAACGGCTGCGCGCCGGTGGATTCAGCCTGCAGGGGAAATTCTGGTGCAAACCCGGCGGCGCTGAGCAGGCGGTTGGCCTCGCTTTCAGTGAGGCGCAGGTAGCGGGTGCAGGCCACCAGCTTGTCGCGCGAGCGAGGGTTGGGCACCGAGATGCCGTTGCGCCAGTTGTTCACCGCCTCGCGGCTCAGGCCGATCTCGGTGGCCACGCCGGAGGCGCTGGCGCGGATGCGGCGCATGTAGACCGACAGAAGATCGGCAAAGGAATCAGGGGACATGGAGTTGTGGACTAACGAAGGCTGGTACACCGAGCCAAAACCAAGTGCAGCGAAAAACATGGGGATGGTGGGCAGGCATTGTCAGCCTTGCCAGACCACCGCCATCCCACTGCGCAGTGCGGAGCACTACGCCAGGCGCTGCACCATGGGCCAGGCCTTGTAGCTGGCGAGGCCACAGGCAGTGAGTACCGGGCTGTACAGCACCATGGCGCCGACCACCGACATCAGCCAGCCGGGCTCTTCGTACTCGTCGGTATCGTCGGCCTTGGCTGTCGCGCCCTCCTTCAAGGGCTCCTTGCTGCGCCCCTCTTCTTGGCCCTCGCCCGAATCGCCGGTCATCTCCTGCACCAGCATCACGGCCACCACCAGCAGCGAGATGGCCAGCAGCGCCAGGTAGCCGTATTGCAGCGCGGGCTGCGTGAGCGGATAGAAATAGCCCGCCAGCAGCGCGGCCGGGGCCAGAAAGAACACGTGCATCATGAGCCGGTACCAGGGAATGCCGTCCACAGGCCTTTCCAGCGCCCCCATGACCATGCGGTAGGTCAGCGCCCCCAGCACAAAGATCACCCCACCCCACCATTCGATTTGCGTCAGCATGTTGTTGTTCTCCGGAGATTCTTTTACTGAGGTGCCATCACCGTGACGGGGCCGTCGTCGCCAGGCTTGTCGGCGTCGTCCCCGCGCAGCTCCTTGTGTTCGTTGGCCATGTAGTACAGCGGCAGCGCCACGGCCAGAACCAGCCCCAGGCCCATCCACAGCCAAAAGCCTTTGAACAGCAACACGGTGACCACCGTGAATGCCACCGCATGCACCAGCCCCTTGAGGCCGGCGCGCAGCAGCAGCACGGCAATGAGGCCCTGCATGGGCGATTTGCCGCTCTTGCCCATGGCCTGCGCCATTTCCACAAAGGCCTCGGCCGCCTCCCGGGCCTCGCGCATGCGCTTTTCTTCCTGCTGGCGCAGCTTGGCCACGGCAAGGGGCTTGGCCGGGTCTTTGGAGCAGGCATAGGGGTCATCGGCCTCACCACCCTCCTCGCCGCCGTTGCCCTGGCCTTCGCCACCATGCTGCGCAGGCTCTACCACTGCGCGCCACTGCGGGTTGGCGTCCATGAATGCCTTGCGCGACACCCACTGGCCCCGGTCGAAGTGCATGCGCTCGGTTTCCCCCACCTGGTCATAGAAGATCTCCAGCACCGCAGCCCGCAGGCCCTGGTCAAACAGGGTTTCGAGCTGGCGCAGCGGTGGTGGGTCGCCCGTACCCGTGTCGAACTGGAGCAGAAGGTGCGTGGAAGCGGCAGATGCCGACGCATTGAACCATTGCGCATCCCACAGGGACTCCAGGTTGGCGGCCCCCAGCTTGTCCGCCCAGCGTTGGGCCTGTTCCGTGTTGTCTGAGCACAGGTATTGGTACGTGAGCTGTGCGAGCTTCAGCTTAATCGGGTCTTCGAAAAACAGTTGCAAGGTCAGGGTGTTTTGCGACATGGGAAACGCTGTTCACAGCGGTAGGCATTGCGATGGATTGGGATTGTGTGGGCCAGGCCCGCGCATGTCCCCTGCGGGCTTGTCCATGCCGGGGCGGCGCGAGGTTGACAAAACGTCCACCCGCACGGGTCGCCAAGGCGCTGATTGTCACAAAACGTTCATGCATACTGGCCGACCCGCGCGCGGAGCGCGCTTTCACCACAATCGGAGGGAAAACAACGATGCGATTCGATACCCGCTTTTTTGCACTGCTGTCTGGCACCGCGCTGATGCTGGGCCCGGTAGCTGCGCAGACCGACCGGGCCGCACCTGCCCGCGCCACCGCAGCCACCCCGGCCGCCACGAGCTTTGCAGGCAGCTCACGCGAAAAACTGGTGGTGGCCATGCCCAAGACCTATGCCAAAAGCGAAACCATGCTGCTGTGGGGCGACTACTTCAACCACCTGGCGCGCTGCGGCAACATTGATCTGCAGAATCTGCAAGGCGAATCGCTGGAGAAGAGCACCAACATCGATGTGCTGGGCGAAAAGGAACTGATCGACAGCCTCCTCAGCGGCAAGGCACAGCTGGCGCAGGTCAACCCCGGCCTGGTGCCCCAATTGGTGGGCGCTGGCCAGCCTACCCCGTTTGGTGTGCCCGGCAACAAGGCCAGCGGCAAACGCAACTCCTACACGCTGATCCTGATCTCGCGCGTGGACAGCCCTTTCACCAAGCCGCAGGATCTGGTGGGCAAGAAGATTGCCCACTCCACACCCACCTCCAACTCCGGCAACCTGGCGCCGCGCGCGCTGTTCCCGGCCATCGGGCTGGTGCCGGACCAGAACTACGAGGTGGTGTTCTCCAACGGGCACGAGCGCTCGGTCACAGGCGTGATGCACGGTTTCTACCCCGCCGCAGCCGTGGCCAGCGATTTGTACCAACGCATGGTGGTCAAGGGCGATGTGAAGGGCTCCAGCATCCGCACGCTGTGGGAGAGCCCGCCCTTCATGACCGAGACCTGGACGCTGGGCAAGGACGTATCGCCCGAGCTGCAGGCCCGCGTGAAGAAGTGCTCGTACAGCTACAGCTTTTCGCCCAAGCTGCGCCAGCTGCTGCCAGGCAATGACACCTTTTTGCCCATCAATTTCGAGCGCGACTTCGCGACGGTGATGGAGGTCTACACCAAGACGCAGAAGGCGCAGGCTGCCAAGGCTGCCGCCAAATAAGTCCCACTGTCAATAACGTCTATCGCCGCTCCCGCAAGCCGGACTCTGGTTTGCGGGCTCAGATGGTGCAGCAACAGATTGCCGCCATAACACGACAGAGCCAGGAAGAACAGGCCGCCCGGCACCAGCAGCCCCTGGCAAGCAGGGATGCAAACACGAAAGCAGCGCCGGTACCGGAAGGCCGTCGTACCCCAGGCCTGGTGGAAACCATCAACACTCTTGTCTGAATGCGGCCACTCAAGGGGGATGCATTGCGAGAAGTGCGCCGCGGCAAATGCCATCAACTCCATCTCCGACAGCACTCCAGAGTGGTGGCCTGGATAGGTACGGAACGACGGCAGCGCCACCACACCGATGCACATCCTGCCGACAGCCGCTGCCAGCGCGCGCCTACACACCGGCCCCCCTCGCAGTGCCTACAGTGGATCGCACGAACAGCCGCTGCGCAGTGCACATTCCGTCAGGTGCCATAAGGTGACGTCAGGTGCAACGGCAGCCCCGGCAGCAACCCCAGCAGGAGCAACCCCCATGCGCATTCACACCCCACCCCGTGCCCATTCGCCCTGGCCGCTGGTCATCGGCGCTGCCGCAATGATGGCGTTGCTGGCGCTCACGGCCTGCTCCACGCCGCGCGCGCCCGAGGGCATCCAGCCCGTTACGGGGTTTGACGCAGACCGCTATGCAGGCCACTGGCACGAGGTGGCACGCATCGACCACGCCTTTGAGCGCGGCCTGACCCAGACCAGCGCCACCTACAGCCGCAACGCCGACGACACGATCAAGGTGGTCAACCGAGGCTACGACCCAGTGCGCAAGGAGTGGAAGCAGGCGGAGGGCACGGCGCGCTTTGTGGATGAGCCCACGCGGGCGGCCCTGAAGGTGTCGTTCTTCGGGCCGTTCTATGGCGGCTACAACGTGGTGGCGCTCGATGAAAACTACCAGTGGGCCATGGTGGTGGGCTCCAGCACCGATTACCTGTGGATCTTGTCACGCACACCCACCCTGCCCTGGCATGTGCGCGAGCACCTCATGGATCGGGCACAGACGATGGGTGTGGATGTGCGCAAGATTCTGTGGATGCCCGCCGCCAGCGAGCAACACGCCAAGCGGGCCGTGATGACCTGAAAAGCTTCAACGCCAGCAAGCGCAATTAGCTATATTATTGATAGCTATTTACGCTTACCTAATAAGCGCTAGGGATCCTCTGCACGAATCGAGCGGCAAGTGTGCGCTGCGGATCGGGATGGGCTGCAAGGCGCAAACCGCAGCAATAGCCGCAGCTATTGCGAGTATTTGCAACGCGGCAGACCGCCCGGGCCCGCAGATGCACGCGGCGCGGTGATTCGTGCAGAGGGTCCCTTGATGCCATTTCTATTCAAACATCAGCCGATATCCGGCACGGTGGCCGCCGCCACCAGGCGCTGGGTGTAAGGGTGTTGTGGTGCATCCAGCACGTCGTTCACGCTGCCACCTTCCAACACCGCGCCGTCCTTCATCACCACCACGTCGTGCGCCATGGCGCGGATCACATCAACGTCATGGGTGATGAGCAGGTAGCTCAGGCCCTTTTCTCTTTGCAGCCGCTGCAACAAGCCCAACACCTGCTGCTGGATGGTCACGTCCAGGGCGCTGGTGGGCTCGTCCAGCACCAGCACCTGCGGCTGCACGATGAGAGCCCGGGCGATGGCCAGGCGCTGGCGCTGGCCGCCTGAAAATTCATGCGGATAACGCTCCAGCAGACGGGGGTACTGTGCTTCGGCCAGCCCCACCTCTTCCAGCGCGGCCTCGACGCGGATTCGGCGCTGGGCCACGGTCAGTGTGGGCTCGTGTACCTTCAGGCCCTCGCCCACGATCTCTTCGACCGTGAGGCGCGGGGACAGCGAGGAGAACGGGTCTTGAAATACCACCTGCACGCGGCGGCGCAACTGCTGGTTGGCGGGGGTATTGCGCATGGCAGGTTGCTGCCACGCCTGGCCCCCGACCTGCAACTGGCCGTCGTAGGGCAACAGCCCCAGGATGGCCTGCGCCAGCGTGGACTTGCCCGAGCCGGACTCGCCCACCACCCCCAGCGTCTGGCCGGGCAGCAATTGCAGCGTGGCGCCCTGCACGGCTACAAACTCGCCCTTCTTGAACCAGCCCTCGATGCCGGACAGCGGCGTGGGGTAGACCACGCGCAGATCCTGCGTCTTCACCACCGGGGCAGTGCCTGCGGGCGGATCGGCCTCGACCACATCGCGGCGGGGCTGGCTGGCAATCAGGCGGCGCGTGTAGGCGTGCTGGGGTGCACCAAACACCTCCGCAACGGGGCCCTGCTCTACCAGCACGCCCTGCTCCATCACGGCCACGCGGTCGGCAAAGCGGCGCACCAGGTTCAGGTCGTGCGTGATGAGCAGCACGGCCATGCCCGTCTGGCGCTGCAGATCACTCAGCAAGTCCAGGATCTGGCCGCGCAAGGTCACATCCAGCGCGGTGGTGGGCTCGTCGGCCAGCAGCAGCTTCGGGCTGCTGGCCAGGGCCATGGCAATCATCGCGCGCTGGCGCTGGCCGCCTGAGAGTTGGTGCGGGAAGCTGTTGGCTCGGCGTGCAGGCTCGGGGATGCCGGTTTGGGCCAGCAGCTCGATGGCAGCCTGCGCGCACTGGGCGCCGGTCAGGCCTTTTTTGAGCTGCAGGATTTCAGCAATCTGCAGGCCAATGGTCATGAGCGGGTTAAGCGCGGTCATGGGCTCCTGGAACACCATGGCGATGTCGCCACCACGCACGCCGCGCATCTCGCGCTCTGTCAGCGCCAGCAGGTCGCCCCGCCCGTGCAGCGTTGCCTGCCCGGTGATGGCGGCATTGCCCGCCAGGCGCAGCAGGCTTAAAGCGGTGATGGTCTTGCCGGAACCGGACTCGCCCACCAGCGCAAGCTTTTCGCCTGCGGCAATGCTGAAGTTGACGCCCCGCACCACTTCTTTGGGGCCAAAGCGAACGTGAAGGTCCTGAACCTGCAACAAAGGGGTCATGGCCGTAGGGGTCACTGGTCGGCCTTTCGGGGGTCCAGGGCATCGCGCAGCGCATCGCCCATGAAGGTCAGCAACAACAAGGTGGTGACCAGCACCCCAAAGGTAGACAGCGAAATCCACCACGCGTCAATGCTGTTCTTGCCCTGGTTCAGCAGTTCACCGAGCGAGGGAGTGCCCGGCGGCACCCCCAGGCCCAGGAAGTCGAGCGAGGTCAGCGCCAGGATGGCGCCACTCATGCGGAAGGGCAAAAAGGTGACCACGGGCGTCAGGCTGTTGGGCAGGATGTGGCGCCAGATGATCTGGCTGTTGCTCACCCCCAAGGCCCGGGCAGCCTTCACATAGTCGAGCTGGCGATTGCGCAGGAACTCGGCACGCACATAGTCGGACAAACCCATCCAGCCAAACAGTGACAGCAGGATGAGCAGCAGCGCAATGCTGGGCGCGAACACGGCGCTGAAGATGATGAGCAGATACAGCTCGGGCATGGAGCCCCATATCTCGATGAAGCGCTGAAACGCCAGGTCGGTCTTGCCGCCAAAGAACCCCTGGATGGCCCCGGTGAGCATGCCCAGCAGTACGCCGGTGATGGTGAGTGCCAGACCAAACAGCACGCTAACGCGAAATCCGTACAGCAGCTGCGCCAGCAGGTCACGCCCCCGGTCATCCGTCCCCAGCCAGTTGTCGGCCGTGGGGGCCGACGGGTTGGGCGATTTGGCAAAGTAGTTCAGCGTGTTGGGGCCGTAGGGGTTCAAGGTGTACAGCGCCCAGTTGCTGCCTGCGGTGATGCGCTCCTTGATGAAGGGATCGAGGTAATCGGTGGGGGTTTCAAAGTCTCCCCCAAAGGTCTTTTCGGAGTAGTCCTTGAGCATGGGAAAGTAGGTCTGCCCCTCATAGCGCACGATGAGCGGCTTGTCGTTGCTGACCAGCTCGGCACACAGGCTGACCAGCACGAGGGCGCAGAAGATCAGCAGGCTCCAATACCCCAGGCGGTTGCGCTTGAAGCGCAGCCACGCACGGCTGGAGGGCGAGAGCGAAGGCGATGCGGAAGCAGAACTCATCAGGGCCATGGATTCGTTCGGGCTAGTCAAACTTCACGCGCGGGTCCACCCACACATAACAAAGGTCGCTGACGAGCTTGGTGACCAGCCCGATCAGTGTGAACAGATACAAGGTGCCCAGCACCACCGGGTAGTCGCGACGGATCACACTCTCATAGCTGAGCAAGCCCAGCCCATCCAGCGAGAACAGGGTTTCGATGAGCAGCGAGCCCGCAAAAAAAGCACCGATGAACGCAGCTGGAAAGCCGGTGACGATGGGAATAAGCGCATTGCGGAACACATGCTTCCACAGCACCTGCCGCTCGCTCAAGCCCTTGGCGCGGGCGGTGAGCACATACTGCTTGCGGATTTCTTCGAGGAACGCGTTCTTGGTCAGCATGGCCGTCACAGCAAAACTGCCCAGCACCATGGCCGTGACGGGCAGCGTGATGTGCCACAGATAGTCCACGATGCGCGCGCCCCAGGTCATTTCATCCCAGTTGGCCGAAGTGAGCCCCCGCAGTGGGAACCACTGCAACTGCCCACCAAAAATGACCAGCAGCGCCACGCCCAGCACAAAGCCGGGAATGGCATAGCCCACCAAAATGAGCAGCGTGGTCACCAGATCAAAGCGTGACCCGGCTCGCACCGCCTTGGCCACGCCCAATGGCACGGCGACGAGGTAGCTGATGAAAAAAGTCCACAGGCCCAGGCTGATGGAAACCGGCAGTTTCTCCTTCACCAGTTGCCACACATCCTTGTTCTGGAAAAAGCTCTTGCCCAGATCAAACCTCGCGAACTGTCCCAGCATCTGCAGGAAGCGCTCATGGGCAGGTTTGTCAAAGCCGTACAGCGCCTTGATCTGCTCCAGCCGCTTGGGGTCAACACCCTGCGCGCCCCGGTAGCTCAGGCCGCCCCCCTCGGCGCCGCCACCGCCCACACCGGCCTTGGCCTCGGCCATGTACTGCTCCACCGGGCCGCCCGGCACGAACTGGATCACCACAAAGGTCAGCAAGAGCACGCCCAGCAGCGTGGGCAGCATGAGCAAGACACGTTTGAGAATGTAGGCAAACATATGGAGTCAACCCCTAGGACTTGTCGCAGTGCGGCCGGCCGCCGCGCCGGGCCGCCCCAAGCAAGGCCAGCCCCCTTGGGGGGCAGCGACCCGTGCAACGGCGGAGCGTGGGGGCATCATTTGCGCGCCCACCACGTGTCGATGACCCACCCTTCGCCGCTGGCGTAAGCCGGCACCGTGGCCGGCCGTGCCAGCCGCCAGGCGTTGTAGGCCATGCGGTGTGTGCCCGCCGTCCACTGCGGAATGAGGTAGTGGCTGTGCGCAATGATGCGCTCCAGGGCGTGGCAGGCGGGAAGCAGTTGCGCCTCGGTCTTGGCAGAGGTCATGGCCTTGATCATCGCGTCCACCGCCGGGTTCTTGACGCCCGCAAAGTTGCCGGAATCCTCCACGTCGGCCGCCTGGCTGCCAAACATGTCGGCAAACTCCTGGCCCGGGTTGTTGGTGCCCTGGTAGGCAATCGAGGTAATGTCGAAGTCGAACTTCTGCAGACGCTGCTGGTACAGCGCAAAGTCTACTGACCGAAATCGCAAGGTGACACCAATCTTTTCGAGATTGCGCATCCAGGGGGTGATAGTGCGCACGCCGCCTTCATTGCTGTCCATGTATTCGAGCACCATGGCCTCGCCCTTGGCGTTGCGCAGGGCACCGTCGCGCACCTCCCAGCCCGCTTCCTTGAGCAAAGCCTGCGCCCGCCGCAGGTTGGCCCGCAGTGAGGAATCGCCATCCGTGCGCGGGGGCACCGTCATCGGGCCAAACGCGGCAGCCGGAATGTCCTTGCGGTAGGGCTCCATCAGCGCAAGCTCCTCGGGCGAGGGACTGCCCTTGGTTTCGCACGCCGTGTTGCCAAACAGGCCGTTCACCCGCTGGTAAGCGCCATAGAACATCTGGCGGTTCATCCACTCGTAGTCCATGGCCAGGCCCAGGGCCTCGCGCACGCGCGCATCCTGCAGCAAAGGCCGGCGGGTGTTGAGCACATAGCTCTGAAAACCCGAGGGGAGCTTGTGCACAAACTCGCCCTTGACGAGTTCACCCGTATCGAACTTCTTGCCCGTAACACGTCGGGCCCAGTCGCCCGCGCTGAAAAACCGCATGAGGTCAAACTCGCCCGCCTTGAGGGCCTCCAGCCGCGCAGTGTTGTCCTTGTAGATCTTGACAAGGATGTTGTCGAAATTGGCCGTGCCCTTGCGCACGTTCAGGTCGCGCGCCCAGTACTGCGGGTCGCGCACATAGGTGATGTCCTTGCCAAAACGCACCGGGCCGATTTTGTAGGGGCCACTGCCGATGGGAATATCCATCACCACCTGGTCAAACGGCTTGGCCTTGCCGTTCTCGACGCCCCAGTCGCGGCTGAACACCGGCAGGCCACCCACGGTGAGGGGCAGCTCGCGATTGGGCAGCTTGAAGCGGTAACGCACGGTGCGGTCGTTGATCACATCCACGCCCGCCACCTCGATCAGCAGCGTCTTGTAGGCAGGGGATGTGAAGGGGCCCACCAGCGTGTCGTAGCTGTGCTTCACGTCCTGCGCCAGCACGGGCTTGCCGTTGTGAAAACGCGCCTCCGGCCGCAGGCGGAAGGTGGCGGACAAACCATCGGGGGCAACTGCCACATCTTCGGCCAGCAGACCATAACCGGTGGCGGTTTCGTCCATCGAACCGGCGAGCAGCGAATCGAACATCAGCGACGACAAATATGCTGGCGCGTTGCCCTTGATGGTGAACGGGTTGTATTTGTCGAAGGTGGAAACCCGCAGGTTGCTGACCAGCCGCAGCTCGCCGCCTTTGGGCGCATCTGGGTTCACATACGCAAAATGCGCAAACCCGGCGGGATAACGCGGCTCGCCCCACAGGGCGTACCCGTGTGCAGCCCATGCAGGAACCGCACACCCCATCAGCAAAAAAGTCAGCCAAAACCGCATGCGACAATTCTGCACTACGTTCGCCGGGCCCCGCTGCAGATCGCGCATACCCACATGCGCCAGGCCGCCCGCCGACATTTCGCCATTCCAAAAGGAGATTGAACATGGGTTTTCTGACCGGCAAGAAGCTGCTCATCACGGGTGTTTTGTCCAACCGCTCCATCGCCTACGGCATTGCCAAGGCCTGCCGCGCACAGGGAGCCGAACTGGCGTTCAGCTACGTGGGCGAGCGCTTCAAGGACCGCATCACCGACTTTGCGGCCGAGTTCGACTCCAAGCTGATCTTTGACTGTGACGTGGGCAGCGACGAGCAGATCGATCGCATGTTTGCCGAGCTGTCGCAGACCTGGCCCCAATTCGACGGATTTGTGCACAGCATCGGCTTCGCCCCCCGCGAGGCGATTGCCGGCAATTTCCTCGAAGGCCTTTCGCGCGAGGGTTTCCGCATCGCCCACGACATCAGCGCCTACAGCTTTCCCGCCATGGCCAAGGCCGCCCTTCCCTACCTGAACGACAAGTCGTCGCTGCTGACGCTGAGCTACCTGGGCGCGCTGCGCTCCATCCCCAACTACAACACCATGGGCCTGGCCAAGGCCAGCCTGGAAGCCAGCGTGCGCTACCTGGCCGAGGCCGTTGGCCGCACCGAAGACGGCCGCAGCATCCGCGCCAACGGCATCAGCGCCGGCCCCATCAAGACCCTGGCCGCCAGCGGCATCAAGGACTTTGGCAAGCTGCTGAGCCGCGTGGCCGATGCATCCCCCCTGCGCCGCAATGTCACGATTGAAGACGTGGGCAATGTGGCAGCCTTCCTGCTGTCCGACCTGGCCTCGGGCATGACGGCCGAGATCACCTACGTGGACGGCGGCTTCAGCCAGACAGCGGGCCTGAGCGCAGACCAGGTCTGATTGTCGTCAAAAATTCAGATCAAAACAGGCCCTAGCGCTTATTGAAAAAGCGCGGGTAGCTATATATTTAATAGCAAATGCTCCGCAGGCACTGGCTGGCGTGGCTGAGTTTCACTGCGCTGCCCACGCACGCAGCAGATGCCCCTGCCCTGTTGCTGGCCAATGTGTACCGGCCCGGCATGCCGCTGGCCAACTATTGGGTCAGCGAAAAATACGACGGTGTGCGTGGCTACTGGGACGGCCACACGCTGCGCACGCGGGGCGGCGAAACGGTGATGGCCCCCGCCTGGTTCACCGCCGGGTGGCCCAACACCCCCATGGACGGAGAGCTGTGGGCCGGACGCGGGCGCTTTGCGCACGCCCAGTCCACCACGCGCCAACAGCAGCCTCGTGAGGCGGCCTGGCGCCAGATGCGCTTCATGGTGTTTGACCTGCCCCGGCACGGCGGCATGTTTGACGAACGGCTGCGGTCGCTCAATGCCGTGGTGATGCAGATCAACCAGCCTTGGGTCCAGGCGGTGCCCCAAAAGCGCATCGAAAACGATGCTGCCCTGCAGGCCCTGTTGCAACGCACGGTGCGGGCGGGCGGCGAAGGCCTGATGCTGCACCGGGGCAGCTCGCTCTACCAATCTGGCCGCAGCGACGACCTGGTCAAGGTCAAGACCCACGAAGACACGGAAGCGCGCGTGGTCGCCCACCTGCCTGGCAAGGGCCGCCACGCCGGCCGCATGGGAGCCCTGCTGGTGGAAATGCCCTCTGGCCAGCGTTTCCGGCTGGGGGCGGGTTTCAGCGATGCGCAGCGGGCTGACCCGCCACCTGTGGGCAGCTGGGTGACGTACCGGTTTCGCGGCACCCACGACGGGGGCCTGCCGCGCTTCGCGAGTTTTGTGCGTGTGCGGGACGACATGCCGCTGGCCCGCTGACGGGACCACAGCAACCTCTGGCCAATCCCGGCCCTGCGATGCGGCGGCCATGGACAGCGGACGGGCAGCCCCCCCCCATCCGTTGCTCAATCAGTTAGGCAACAGGACCTTGTCCACCACGTGGATCACGCCGTTGGACTGGTACACGTCAGCAATCGTCACCGTAGCCGTACCGCCCTTTTCGTCCGTCACCATGACGGCATTGCCGCTGGCCTTGGCGGTGAGCGTACCGCCCGCCACCGTCTTGAGGCTGGCCATGCCTTTGCCGTCTGCAATCATCTTGGACAACGCAGCAGCGTCGTACTTGCCCGCGACCACGTGGTAGGTGAGCACCTTGGTCAGGGTGGGCTTGCTCTCGGGCTTGAGCAGCGTGTCCACCGTGCCGGCGGGCAATGCGGCAAATGCCGCATTGGTGGGCGCAAACACGGTGAAGGGACCGGGGCCCTTGAGCGTTTCGACCAGGCCCGCAGCCTTCACAGCGGCCACCAGCGTGGTGTGGTCCTTGGAGTTCACGGCGTTGTCGATGATGTCCTTGCTGGCCAGCATGGGCGCACCGCCCACCATGACCTGCGCCATGGCAGGCATTGCGGCAGCGGCCATGGCTGCGGTGAAGGCGATGGTGGCGAGGCGGGCGTTGAATCGAAGGGTCATGAGAATCTCCTGAGAGGTGTGTGAAGACAGTCGTCACCGCATGAAAACCACGCGGCTGACAGTCAATACGGCAGCACCACAACAGCGGATTCAAATGCACAAAAAAATCGCTCCGCCAGCCATGCCGGGGGAGCGATTTTTGAGACGCTGGTGCACCCACACACCAGCGCGAAGACGTGCTTACACGTTGCGCCCGTAAGGCCCGTCGTCACCCACCTGCACCAGGTTCTGGGCGGTGGCCAGGGGCTTGGGGTTCTTGCCGGTCTTGCCTTGCTCTGCCACGCAGTCGGCGTAGTAGCGCACCTGGCCGTTCTCGTCTTCCACTTCCACCAGGCCGTGGATGTCGGTCTCGAAGCCCGGGCACAGCTTGGCAAACTCGCGCGCGAACTTGAGGTAGTCCACGATCTTCTTGTTGAAAACCTCGCCAGGGATCAAGAGCGGAATGCCCGGTGGGTAGGGCGTGACCAGGCCCACGGTGATGCGGCCTTCCAGGTGGTCGATCTCCACGCGCTCGGTCTGGCGGTGGGCGATGTGCGCGTAGGCGTCCGAGGGCTTCATGGCGGGCGTCAGGTCCGACAGGTACATCTCGGTCGTCAGGCGCGCGATGTCGTACTTGGCGTACATCTCATGCACGTGCTGGCACAGGTCCTTCAGGCCCATGCGCTCGTAACGTTTGTGCTGCTGGCAGAACTCGGGAAGGATGCGCCACATGGGCTGGTTCTTCTCGTAGTCGTCCTTGAACTGCTGCAGCGCCGTCAACAGCGTGTTCCAGCGGCCCTTGGTGATGCCGATGGTGAACATGATGAAGAAGCTGTACAGGCCGGTCTTCTCGACCACCACGCCGTGCTCGGCCAGGTACTTGGTAACGATGGACGCGGGAATGCCGGTCTTGTCGAACTTGCCGTCCAGGTTCAGGCCCGGTGTGACGATGGTGGACTTGATCGGGTCCAGCATGTTGAAGCCGTCGGCCAGTTGGCCGAAGCCGTGCCACTTGCTGGCGTTCTTCTTGCCCTTGCCATCGCTGCGGATGATCCAGTCCTCGGCGCGGCCCAGGCCTTCGTCCACGAGCTTTTCAGGGCCCCAAACCTTGAACCACCAGTCGTTCTTGCCAAAGTCGTGCTCCACCTGGCGCATGGCACGGCGAAAGTCCAGCGCTTCGAGCAAACTTTCTTCCACCAGAGCCGTACCGCCGGGAGGCTCCATCATGGCGGCGGCCACGTCGCAGCTGGCGATGATGCTGTACTGCGGGCTGGTGCTGGTGTGCATCAGGTAGGCCTCGTTGAAGAGGTGGCGATCCAGCTTGGTGGTCTGCGAATCCTGCACCAGCACATGGCTGGCCTGGCTGATGCCGGCCAGCAGCTTGTGGATGGACTGCGTCGCGTATGTCACGGAATGCTTGGGGCGCGTGCGCTTCTTGCCCATGGCGTGGTAGCTGCCATAAAACGGGTGGAAGGCCGCGTGCGGCAGCCAGGCCTCGTCAAAGTGCAGGTTGTCCACGTAGCCGTCGAGCATGCCCTTGATGGTCTCGGTGTTGTAGAGCACGCCGTCGTAGGTGGACTGCGTGAGCGTGAGCACGCGCGGCTTGACCTTTTTCGCATCCACGCCCTTGAGCAGCGGGTTGGCCTTGATCTTGGCCTGGATGGCGGCAGGCTCGAACTCGCTTTGCGGGATAGGGCCGATGATGCCGAAATGGTTGCGCGTGGGCTTCATGAACACGGGGATCGCCCCGGTCATGATGATGCTGTGCAGGATGGACTTGTGGCAGTTGCGGTCCACCACCACCACGTCGCCCGGCGCCACCGTGTGGTGCCACACCATCTTGTTCGATGTGGACGTGCCGTTGGTCACGAAGAAGCAGTGGTCGGCGTTGAAGATACGCGCGGCGTTGCGCTCCGATTCACCAATGGCACCGTTGTGGTCCAGCAGCTGGCCCAGTTCTTCCACCGCGTTGCAGACGTCGGCACGCAGCATGTTCTCGCCGTAGAACTGGTGGTACATCTGGCCCACAGGGCTCTTCAGGAACGCCACGCCGCCGGAGTGGCCGGGGCAGTGCCAGCTGTAGGAGCCGTCTTCAGCGTAGTCGAGCAGTGCCTTGAAGAATGGGGGCTGCACGCTTTCGAGATAGCTCTTGGCCTCGCGGATGATGTGGCGCGCCACAAATTCGGGGGTGTCCTCGAACATGTGGATGAAGCCATGCAGCTCGCGCAGGATGTCGTTGGGCAGGTGGCGGCTGGTCTTGGTCTCGCCGTGCACATAGATGGGCACTTCGGTGTTCTTGCGCCGCACTTCACCGATGAAGTTGCGCAGGCTCAGCACGATGGGGTCCAGCCCCTCACCCACCGTAAATTCCTCATCGTCGATGGACAAGATGAATGCGCTGGCGCGGCTTTGCTGCTGGGCAAACTGCGACAGGTCACCATAGCTGGTGACGCCAACCACCTCGAAACCCTCGGACTCGATAGCCTGCGCCAGCGCGCGGATACCGAGGCCCGAGGTGTTCTCGGAACGATAGTCTTCATCGATGATGATGATGGGAAAGCGAAACTTCATGCGCAGCCTCCGTGCAACCGTGCCCTGCCCGGCCAAAAAACGAAATAGGCGCGAAGTGTAAGGAATAACCTTGACGCGCCTTTGACCTGCAACCCTTTTGTCCCAGAATGTGGTGCACTAAACACAACCACAACAAGGAGTTGGCTATGGAGGAATCCACCATCTGGTGGCTCGCAGCGGGGGCTGTGGTCGTTGCAGAGCTGCTCACCGGTACGTTCTATCTGCTCATGGTGGCCATTGGCCTAGTGGCAGCGGCCCTGGCGGCCCATCTGGGGTTGCCAATTACCGCGCAGATCGTGGCAGCGGCTGTTGTGGGCGGTGGCGCAGTGGTGGGCTGGTACTACCTCAAGAAAAAGCGGCCCGGAGATCCCTCTGCCCGTGCGGATCGCAGTGTGAACATGGACGTGGGCGAAACCATTCTCATCGAGGGCTGGAACGCTGATGGCACCACCACCGTGAAGTACCGGGGTGCCACCTGGACAGCCATCCACCGTCCCGGAGTCACCCCCTCCACGGGCATGCACCGGGTTGCTGAACTGGTGGGCAATCGCCTGCTGGTAGACCCTCTCTAAAAATCCCGCTGTCGCTCACCTTCACAGATCAACAACGAAAAAGAGGCTTCTCATGGAAATTGCCATCGTCATTCTCATCATTGCCGTCATTTTCATCGCGCGGTCCGTCAAGGTCGTGCCCCAGCAAAATGCCTGGGTCAAAGAGCGCCTGGGCAAGTACGCGGGCACGCTCACACCGGGACTGAACTTCCTGGTACCTTTTGTCGACAAGGTCGCCTACAAACACAGCCTCAAGGAAATCCCGCTCGACGTGCCCAGCCAGGTTTGCATCACGCGCGACAACACCCAGCTTCAAGTGGACGGCATCCTGTACTTTCAGGTGACCGACCCCATGCGCGCCAGCTACGGCTCCAGCAACTACATCATGGCGGTGACGCAGCTGGCGCAGACCTCGCTGCGCTCGGTCATCGGCAAGCTGGAGCTGGACAAAACCTTTGAAGAGCGCGACATCATCAACGCCCAGGTCGTGCAGGCCATCGACGAAGCTGCCCTCAACTGGGGCGTGAAAGTGCTGCGCTATGAAATCAAGGACCTGACACCACCCAAGGAAATCCTGCACGCCATGCAGGCCCAGATCACTGCAGAACGCGAAAAACGCGCGCTGATCGCCGCCTCTGAAGGCCGCCGCCAGGAACAGATCAACATCGCCACCGGCGAACGCGAGGCCTTCATCGCCCGATCCGAGGGCGAAAAGCAGGCCGTCATCAACAAGGCCCAGGGCGAGGCAGAATCGATCAAGGCCGTGGCCGAAGCCAACGCCCAGGCCATCGAGCGTGTGGCCTCGGCCATCCGCCAACCCGGTGGCGAACAGGCTGTACAGCTCAAGGTGGCCGAGAAGGCCGTGGAGGCCTACAGCCAGGTGGCAGCAGACTCCAACACCACACTTATCGTGCCGAGCAACATGACGGAGGTGTCTGCGCTGATCGGGTCGGCGATGAAGATGGTGCAAGCTCCACAGAAAGCGGCCTGAGCGCAAGCAAAGCTTTTTTCGAGGCAACGGCTACCGTCAGCCCAGATATCCCTTTTCCTATGGCTATAATCGAGGGCTTCGGAGAGGTGGATGAGCGGTTTAAGTCGCACGCCTGGAAAGCGTGTGTGGGCTAATCCCCACCGCGGGTTCGAATCCCGCCCTCTCCGCCAAAAATCAAAAAAGCGTCCTTCGGGGCGCTTTTTTCGTTTCGGCCTATCAAATGACACGGAGCGCTTTCAGCGCCTCCTTCCCGCCTCGCGAAATGCCGGGAGCGGTTGGACCAAGCCCGCCGATTTGTTGCAAAACGTGTGATTGGTTGTCACGCCGCGGCGCACTCTTCACAATAAATGACTCCACCCAAAAGGAGTGCACCTATGCCCATGGAGCTACTGTTCGTCCTTGCACAGAGCAAGCTGCCCATGATGATCGAGAAGCCCTGCGACGTTGACAAGCTTCGGGTGCTGGCGGCTGCTCAGCTCGTAGAGGTGCAGCTTCCCGATGTGCGAGCCAAGGAGCAAAAAGCAGAGGTTCTTGCCATTTCGCCGCAGGGGCGGGCAGCGCTGGCAACAACCTACCCCCGTCACCCATTCAAGTTCGCGCCCATGCGCTCTACGCCAGCGCCGGCTTCGGCCGATTGGCTTCCGTCTTTGGACTCCTGCCAGGTGCAGCGCGGTGGGACAAGGACCACGCTGGACTCCTAGTGTCATGCGCATGCTCGCTCTACGGAACATCTGAGCACAACCAAGCTTCTGAATGACTTGCAACCAAAGGCAACAAACCGGGGTCATCTGCGGATATCGCACTTGTCTGACAGACGCTGACCGCGCGTTTTGCTGAAATCCTCTCCACCAGCCATTGAGGCTGACCCGGGAGCTCATTGGGACTCCCACCTTTTTGACAAAGGATCCGCCATGAAGCGCCACCCCTTGACACCCGGAACCCGCGCCCTCGCTGCGTTTGCCGGCACGGTTGTGCTTGCGGTACTGGCGGCGGCATCGTTGTTGATGCCCGATGTGACCGTGCAGTCGGTGGATTCGATGCCGCTTTTGCCCATTGGTTTGGACCAGATCTTTCCCTCCAGTCTGTTTGAGTGACCTTGTGCATGAGGTGGAGTGGTTTAGCACGCCTACTCGCCATGGGTAGCAAAAAGCATAGCATCGGAGTACCATCTGGCGCTGCGCACCGGGATTTTCGGTGGCAATCCAGAATGGAGGACGATCGTGACCACACGTTTTCGAATCTCTGCAAGCCTTTTTTCTGCTAGCTTCTTCGCGCGGCCTGTGGCGGCGACAGCGCTGCTGGTGGCGATGGGGGGATGCACCAGCCCGAGGGATGGCTCCCTTGAAGAATTCGCGCGCTGGCATGACGGTGCGCGCGCCCAGGCCCAGGCCGGGGCGCTGAGCTGGAGCGAACTCTACAAGCAGAGTTTTGACCGCCTGACCGCCCTGCCGCCCTCGTTGCAACAAGACACGCGTCTGGAAAACACGGTGCTGTTGTTATCCACCGCCCGCAAATACGAAGCCAATGAGATCACCGCCCAGCAGTTTGCACTGGAGCGGGAACACATCGAAACGCAATTGCAGGCACGCCTGCGCTAGCCGTTCGCGCCTCAGCGCTGAGGCGCACCCTGCTCCACGATGGCAATGCGCCGACGCAGCGCAGCAGTGGCTTGTTGGTCGCCCGCAGCTTCAGCGCGTTGCGCCTGCACACTGAGCCAGGCCATCAACGGTCTGCGCCAGCCCTGGGCAGAGGCTGTGTTAGCAGCGATAGCGATCACCGCCGGGCTGGCGCGCCCCGACTGAAACAGCACCCCAGCCGCCACGAGGCGCGACAGCGGGTCTTCCAAAGCGGGCAACGCAGATGCATCGCCCGATGCAGCCACCTTGCGCTGCGCTTCGGGCAGCAAGCCCACGTCCTGGGGCTGTACTCGCCCCCCCAGATAGTCGGCATAAGCGCGCTCGGGCGCGGCGGCGTCGGCGCGCAGCGGTTCAAAGCGCTCGCAGGGGCCAGGCACCAAGCTGGCGACCTGCGCGGCGCAGCGCATCAGTTCCAGGCGGGCGAGCAAGTCTGGGCGGCCCGTGCGGGCCACTTCAGCCCGGGCACGTTCCCATTCGAGCTGCTCCACGCGGGGGTTGCCCGACAGATAGGCTTCGAGGGCCTTCTGGGCTGAGCCTTGGGCGTTCATCTGCCAGTCGGGCACGGGAGGTTTGCTGGAGCATGCGGACAACAACGCCGCCGCAACCACCACAGCTCCCAGCAATGACACCCGCAGTGGCCAAGCCAGGTGCATGGGCTTCGAAGGGCATGCAAAAACTGAAAAGGGCTTCATGGCAGCTTGAGTTCCGTATCCCGCGCAAAAGGCCATTTGCGGTTGATGTCGTTGACCAGGCTTTCTACCTTGCGCAGATTGCTTTCCACCTCGGCGCGCAAGGCGCCCAGGTCGGTGGTGGCTTCGCGGGCATTGGCGCCAATGGCCTGGGCCTCCACCAGCACCGCATCCACCTTTTTCAGGCTGGTGCGGGTGTCGGCCAACAAGCCATTGAGCTGGGCCACGGTGGCGCGCACCTCAGGTACCAGCGCTTCCTTGCTGCCTTCGGCACCAAATACCTGTTTGTCAGCCCGCGCCGCCATGCCATCCAGGCGCGCCAGCAGGGCATTGGTGCGGTCGAGCGTGGCTACAATTTTCTTCCCGTCGGCCTCATTGCCCATCAGCACTCCCAGCATGCCGCCAGGGCCATTGAGGCGTTCGGTGAGCGCCTGCACATTGGTCAGGCTGCTGCCCAGGGCAGCGTCCTGCGCCGTGAGCGCATTGAGGTTAGACAGCAGTTCGCGCGCCGAGGCCATGAGCTGCGGGATTTCGGCGGTGGCGTCGCCACGCAGCACGGGGCGCACGGCACCATCGGGCAGGAGCTTGTCGTTCAGCATGCCGGTGTAGGCGCGGATATTGGTGCCACCCACAATGCCCCGCACCAGGGTGAACACGCTGGATTCACGCAGCCAGTGCGCGTCCTTGCGGGGCACGTCCACGATGATGCGGGCGTTGCCGGTTTCGGCCAGTTCGATACGGCGCACGCGGCCAATGGGGAAACCCGAGAACGTCATGTCCATGCCCACCACCACGCCTTCAGAGTCGTCGGCCGTCAGCACCAGGGTCTGCGTGGGCTCGAACGCACCACGCGCATACAGCAGGTACAGGCCCGACCCGACGATGAGGGCCAACGTGAACAGCAGCAACGCCGCCGCCTTGATCTCCAGGTAAGCCACCGGGCGCAGGGTTTCCACGGGCGCCACGTCGGTGGCAGGAGAAGCCGGGGCTGGCCCTGGGGGCGGCGTTTGGCGGGCGTTGTGGTTCTCGTCGTTCATGGTGCCGGAAGGTGGGTCGCCGTAAAGGAATGGGGTAGTCGGGTGTCAGCAGACATCGGTCAGTAGTAGTTGCCCATGAGCGAGGCCACCTCGATCATCAGCAGCACGGCAAACATGCGGGCCAGGCCGCCCAGCTCTGAATCGGGCTGGGTACGGTCGCCCGTGTCGTACAGGCCTGCCGCCATGGGGATCAGCGCCACGGCCAGGCTGAAGAACACGGTCTTGAGCGCGAACACCATCGTCACGCTGGGCGTGAACACCTGGCCAAACATGCGGGTGTAGCTGGGCAGCCCCGCCAAGTTGAAACCATACACTCCCAGGTACGCCAGCACCAGGGCCACCACACAGCTGAGCGCGGCGAGCGTGATGCAGGCGAACACTCCAGCGATCACGCGCGGCAGAAGCTCTATGCGCACCGGGTCCGAGCCGTGGGCGCGCAGGGCATCAAACCGGCCGGTCTGCCGCAGCCGCGTGATCTGCGAGCCATTGGGGATGGTGCAGCGCATGGCCACGAACAGCGCGGCCGTGAGCGGGATCAACTCCAGCACCAGCACGCGGATCACCATCTCCAGCGCATAGCGCGACAGGCCATAGCTGAGCGCCGTGACCACCACGATGCGCGTGAGCACCAGGCTGATCAAAGCAGCCAGCACCGTAAAGCCGAGCAGCACCGGGGCGGTGTCGAGATACAGGTGGCGTGCCAGCGCCCTGCGCGTGCCCTTGCCATAACTGGACGGCGACAGCACCAGCACCAGCACCACCGCCCCCAGATACAAGATGCGCCACCAGGCGACCGCCCAGCGCCGCGCGGTGTTCCACACACGTTCGGGCAGGGAGAGGCCGGGCAAGCGCGAAATCATGGTCGGATCATAGCGGGGCACTCACAGAGAGCGTTGACGGTGGACTGCCATAGAAATTTTCGATGTTTTTGGCATCTAGCGCTTGATAGACAAGCGCAAACAGCTATTATTTTTATAGCATTTCAAACACAGAAGAAACAGCTCCTCACATCCTTGCGAAAGCTGGTACTTGCAAGCGCCCACGGCAGACCGGGCTACACATGCCGCTTTGCCGCAGCGGTGGCGAACGGCACAGCGGGCTGCGCATCCGCACGCGCGTGCAGGGCTTCGATGATGTGACAGTGGGCATCTGTCCCGTCGCACCGGTTGCGCAGCGCGAGCAGGTCGGCCTCCAGCGTCTGCAGCTCCGCCAGGCGGGCACGCACATGCTGCAGATGGTCATCCAGTGTGTCGCGTGCGGCGTCGCAGTCTTCTTTGCGGCTCCAGTCCAGTGCTAACAGGGTGCGCACTTCATGCAGCGACATGTCCATGGCACGGCAAAGGCGGATGAAGCGCAGCTGGTGCACGTCCGCGCCGCTGTACAGGCGGTAGCTGTTGTCGCCCCGCACGCCAGGGGGCAAAAGCCCCTCCTTCTCGTAGTAGCGGATGTTGGCAGCAGACACCCCGGACTGCAGGGCGGCCTCGCCAATGCGGAACTGCACAACGTTTTGATCCATGGCTTGACCTTCAAGTGACTTCAAGGTTTCCAATCATGCCATCGCTTTCAAAACTGCACGGAGAACCCCCCATGTCTGCCCACTGCCACGACGACCATTGCGCCACTGGCCCTGCCGCCGCCGACCCGCGCTACCGCCGCATCTTGTGGATAGCACTTGTCGTCAACGCTGCCATGTTTGTGGTGGAGCTGGGGGCGGGTACCCAGTCGGGCTCGGCATCACTGCTGGCCGATGCCATCGATTTTTTGGGGGATGCCGCCAACTACGGCCTGTCGCTGTGGGTGCTGGCCATGGCCCTCACTTGGCGCGCGCGCGCCGCCCTGGTCAAGGGGGCCAGCATGCTGGCGTTTGGCGTGTTCGTGATTGGGCGCGTGGCCTGGGGTGCGTGGCAGGGCACACCGCCCGAGCCCTTCACCATGGGCAGCGTGGGCCTGCTGGCGCTGGCGGCCAACCTGGGCGTGGCCGCCCTGCTCTACGCCTACCGGGAGGGCGACGCCAACATGCGCGGCGTGTGGCTGTGCACCCGCAACGATGCGCTAGGCAACCTGGCGGTGATGGGCGCTGCCCTGGGCGTGTTGGGCACCGGCACCGCCTGGCCTGATCTGGCGGTGGCGGCCATCATGGCGGGCCTGGCCATCAGCGGCGGCAGGAGCGTGATACGCCACGCGCGGCAAGAGCTGGCCAGCACTAACGCACAGCCACAACCGCAAGGGCACTGATCCATGCGCGTGCATCTATCGACCCCATTGAGCGCCCCGGCTGAATGGGTGGCTGCGCAGCTGCAAAGCACCGCTGTGTTCCGCCACATCACCGCGCCGCTCATCCAGTTTCACCCCGCACGGGGCACAGAATGGCCCACGCACTGGGCGCCCGGCGAGCTGGCGCTGCACATGCGGTTGCTGGGCGTGCTGCCCATGGGCCCCCAGACCGTGCGCATCTCCATCGAGCCGGCTGCACAGAGCGGCGGCTGGCCCACGCTGCGCGACAACGGAGAAGGCGTGCTCATGCGCCGCTGGGACCACCGCATCACCCTGCAGCCCCTGTCCGATGGCCGCACGCTGTACACCGATGACATCGAGGTGATTGCGCGCCACCTGCCCTGGCTGATGACGCCGCTGAGCGCCCTGTTTGCCCAGGTGTTCTACCGGCACCGCCAAAGGCGCTGGCGCCAACTGGCCGCGCAGCATGCCGCCGGGGGCACCGCCCCCACCGCGCTACACAGGCGCGCCGCGTTCAACCACCTGCTGGCCAGCTTTGCCCGCCAGCCTGACGCGCCCCCCGCCCAGCGCTGGCGTTGGCTGGAGGCCGCCCACGTGCTGGGGCAGACCTCATTGCCCCTGCACTGGCGGTCACACACCGCCATGCTGCGCTACGCCCTCGCACTGGGAGATGCGCGCGAGACCACTGGCCAGCTGCTGCGGCTGGCCCTGGTGCCCCTGGGGCACCTGCTGGCACGGCTGCCGTTGGGCAACATCGGGCGGTCCCACGTGAGTGCTTTCCGTACCATGGTGCCAGCGGCAGAAGTCACTGTGCTGATGGACCAGGCGCTGGAGGAAACGGCGATCCGCCCCGTGCAGCCGGACGACCGCGGCGTCTGAAAACTGCGCACCCGGCTTCCCCAGTCGCAGCCTGTTCACTCAGTGCTTGGAGGAGCGAGCCACGCGACCTGGCTTGAGGGGTGCCCTGGCTGGCTTTGCAGCGGCTTGCTCCAGCCACAGCAGGCTGTCCATCTGCGATAAAAAATGCCGCAGGTAGTCCGGCGACAGCGACCGCATCAAGGCCAGGGAGCGCAGCATGAGGCGGTGCGCATTCAACGGCCCCGCGTTTTCCGGCCCACGCGTGAAGGCCTGGGCCACCTGTTGTTCCGCAGCAATCTTGGACCAGACTTCGCTGAAGCGGCGCACGCTCTTCATGTCCGACACGCTGGCGCCACCGCCCACCAGCACGCTGTCTGCGTCGGCCTGGGCGCGGGTACTGAGATCGCGGTTCAGTTGCGCCAGTGCAGATGGTGCACCGGCTGGCGCTGTGGCGGCCAGTGGCTGCCGGGGAGTTGTCCGGGTGCGCCTGGCGTAGTCCAACAATGCGGCCTGCAGCCTGCGGGCCAGCACCTGCTGTACGGCGGGGGGCTGCGCAGGCAGGCGCGCGGCCAGCACCTCCAGGTACCGAAAGCGCACCGGGTCGTGGTGCTGGGCGCCTTCGGCCCGCAGGGACTCCAGGGTCGGCTCACTCATTGCGGGCGGACTTGGCCTGGGCAGCGCGGGGTACGGGGGCCATCTCCACGCGGCGGTTCTGTGCCCGCCCCTTTTCGTCGGCGTTGTCGGCCACCGGCTGCTCGGCGCCAAAGGCCGCAGCAAACACCTGGGACGATGGCATGTCCTCTTCGATCAGGGCGCGGGTCACGGTCAACGCGCGCTGGGCCGACAGCTCCAGGTTGTCGGCAAAACGCTGGTGGCGCCCTTGCAGCAGCGTGGTGTTGTCGGTAAAGCCACTCACCATCAGCATCTCGTCACGTTCGCGCAGGTACACCTGCAGCGGCTGCACCAGACTCTGGAGCAGTTGCCGGCCTTCAGGGCGCAACTCGGCAGAGCCTGCCGCAAACAGCACGCTGCCGCTGATGCCGATACGGCCTTCATTGACCGTGACGCGGCCGCTGGCCAGCGGAATTGCCAGTGCTTTTTCCAGCGTCATGCGGCGTTTTTCTTCCATCTGCCGCTTTTCCACTTCCTGTTTGAGGCTGGCCACCAGGTCGATCTGCACCACCAGCACGCCCACCAGAATCAGCACAAACGCACCCAGCAAGCCCGCCATGAGGTCGCCGAACACGGCCCACACCGGGGCCGTCTGTTCGGTGGCATCGTCCAGCGTGTCGTCCAGGCCGGTCACGCGGCGACTCCCTGCACCGCTGCGGCCATCTGCCCGTTGAGGCGGCGCAGGTCTTCCACAATGCCCTGCTGCGAAGAAATGCTCAGATCGATCACCTCGCGGGCCTGTGCCACGTAGTAGGCCAGCTGCTCATCGCTGCGACTCATGGACTGGCCAATGGCGCCTTCGATGCGCTGCAGGCTGTCCATCAGCTTTTCGTTACTGGCCGTGAACAACTCCACGCCGTGGCCAAAGGACTCACCCAGGCTCGACAGCTCCACCGCGCTGGCGGCCACGTGTGCCGACACTTCATCGACCTTGCCCGCCTGCGCGCCGAGCGCCTGGGCAAACTCCTGCCCCGCCTGCTCCAGCACCGAGGCCGCAGACCCCACCAGCGATTCAATGGCCGCACGCTGCTGCCCGGCGGCTTCGTTCACCGATTGGAGCAACACACCCAGTTGCTCCATCATGGCCGTGCGTTCTGCCAGGGCCGCGTTGTCGCGTTCGCTCAGGTGGGTCATCTCCTGGCGCAACTGGGTGATCACCTCAGCCGCGGCCTGCGGCACATCCGACGCCGTCTGCAGCAATCGCGTGAGCGGGGCTTCCAGCGCAGAACCCAGCGTGGCCAGGTGCCCGGCCACAGCGGCCTGCAGCGCATCGAGCCGCTCCACTGCGGCCTGGCCGCGTGCCGCCTCGGCATCCCGCAGCGCCACCAATTCCGTGCGCCACACGCCCGCGAGCGCATCCATGCGCTGGGCCTGGGTGTCGGCCCATCGGGCTTCGGCCTCTATGCGGGTGTGCAACAGTGCGTCCGACTGGTCCATCAACCGGGCGGCACCGCCCAGGGCATGGTGGACCTGCTCGGTCATGCGCTCGGTGAGCTGCGCCGCAACGCCCTCCAGCGCCTGGCACACGCCGCGCTGCTGCTGCGCCGTTTGCTCGCCCACCTGCTGCCATTGCTCCGCCAGTCGGCTGGCCATGCCCTCCATGGACTGGCTCCAGCCCGCAAGGCGCTGCTGATCCGCCACTGCCTGGTCGGCCTGCGTTTTCTCGACCGTCTGTTCCAGCGAGGCCAGCAGCGCCGTGGTGCGCTGCTCGAAGGCCTGCGATGCCGTCTGCAGTGACTGGTCGAGCTGGGTGGCAGCGCCTTCCAGCGCCAGGCACACGCCCTGCTGGTGCTGTGCGGTTTGCTCGCCCACCTGTTGCCATCGCTCCGCCAGTGTGCTGGCCATGCCCTCCATGGACCGGCTCCAGCCTGCAAGGCGCTGCTGGTCGGCCGCCAACTGGGCCGCCTGTGATTGGGCCACCGTCTCTTGCATTGAGGCCAGCAGCGCCGTGGTGCGCTGCTCAAAGGCCTGCGATGCCGTCTGCAGTGACTGGTCGAGCTGGGTGGCAGCGCCTTCGAGCGCCTGGCAGACGCCGCGCTGCTGCTGCGCCGTTTGTTCACCCGCAAGCTGCCATTGCTCCGCCAGTCGGCTGGCCATGCCCTCCATGGACAGGCTCCAGCCCGCAAGGCGCTGCTGGTCGGCCGCCAGTTGGGCCGCCTGTGATTGGGCCACAGTCTCTTGCAACGTGGCTAGCAGCTTCGTGGTGCGCTGCTCTAGCGTCTGCGTGATGGACTGCAGCGCGCTGCCCAACTGCACCGCCTGCTGGTCTTGCGTCTGCGTGTGGCGGTTCAAGGCCTCCGTCCAGGTGTCCGCCACCTGGCGGGCCGTGCCCTCCCATTGGGCCGTGAGGGCGTGCATCTGCACGCCAGTGGCCTCGCGCAGCCGCTGGTGCGAGCGCTCAGCCTCTTGCGCCAGCGTTGCCATGGCCTGCTCCACCACCGGGCGGATCGTCTCACCCGCCATGCGGGCGCTGGCGCCCAGGCTGTCGTGCAGGGATGCCCCCACGGTGGTGGCCAGCTGGGTGTAGGCCGCTGCCGCCTCGCGGTGAAACACCTGCTGTTGGTCTTGCAATTGGCCGTTCAACTGCTCGTGGCGGCGCTCCAGCCCTTCCATCAGGCCTTGCAGGCGCTCTGCAATCAGCGGCATGGCCTGCGCCTGGGCCTGCAGGGCCTCGAACATTTCCTGGCGCCGGTGGGCTGCCGAGAAGGGGCGCAGATCACTAGCGATGCGGGCATCCAGCATGCGCAACGCTGCCAGCCGTTCGCGGCGGCACAGGGCGGACATCAGCCCCAGCATGGCCGACGCTGCCACCCCGGCCACCGAGGTACCAAACGACAGACCCAGCCCCTTGATGGGCGCGGCCAGCGCCGCCCGGATCGACTCCAGGCTGGACGAGGCCTCCAGTGCGAACACCGCGCCATTGAAGGTGACCACCATGCCCAGAAAGGTGCCCAGCATGCCCAGCATGACCAGGAGCCCCACCAGGTACGGCGCCAGCGCAGGCCCCGGCAGGGGCACACGCTCCCCGTCGATCCGCTGGCGAACCGGGTTGCGCAAGGACGAATGCATGCGCTCCAGCCAACCACCCAGGTCCACCAGGGGCTGCTGCCCCAGCCCGGCCAGCGCAATGGACAGCGACGAAGTCGCGGCCCGGAACTGCATCAGCTCATAGGCTCCCACCACGTAGACGGCAGCAATCACCACCGTCATGGCCAGCGCCAGAGGGCTCGACCCGACAAATCCCCATCCCACCCAGCCCACCACCGCCAGGCCCACCGCAAAGATGGCGGCCATCACACTCTTGTTCATTCGATCATTCCTGTTACCGGTTCCGGGGTCTTCATGGTTGTGGGGGGGCGGTGGGTGGTGCGGGGACGGGAGTCATGGCTCTGCGCCGCTTCCAGCAAACCCGCAAGGGGCTCCAGCCGCACCTGCAGCTCGGCCAGCAGCAGCGCCCGCAGGTCCTGCTCGAACGCAAACAACCAGCCGCCCGGCAGCGCCCAGCGCTGCGGCTCATCGTCTCGCCCCGCAGCCTCCAGCTGCTGCTGGTGGGCTGCGCGCAGATGGAACAGGCGCCGCTCCAGATGGCCGGGTAGCGACGCCCACAGCCTTTGCTCACGCGCACCCAGCATCTGGTCCATCACCGCATCCAGCAGGGCCAGCCGACGCAGGCCCTCGGGGCCCATCGACAAGCTCTGCCGAATCAGCGCGCGCAAGGCAGCCAGTCTGGCGTCCATCTGCTTTTGTAGCGCCAGATAACGCGCCGCGTGGACTGCAAAATCTGCCCCGGCCTCGGGGTTCGGGCCGTCGACAGGGGTGTTATCGGCACGCTCTCGCACGGGTTTGGCGGGCGCGGCCTTGGCCGTGACCAAGTCCGTCAACTCGGCCCGGGTGGACTCAAGGCTGGCCTGCAATGCGCGCACATCCACCGCCCCAGCCCCCCACCCCAGCGTAGTGACAGCCGGGGTTTGGCTGGACTCCAGAGCATGCAGCGCCCGGCTGAGCTTGACCGCATCCACGGTACTGAGCCACTGGCTCAGCTGCTCCGCCACATCCTGGCGCGCGGGACCACCGTGCGCCTGCGTCCATTGCTGGAGCAAAAGCACAAGTCTGGAGCTGTTGAGTCGGTGGGGCTGGTACATCAATCTGAGGCGTCCATGGCACCGGCACCCCCGAAGGGTGGCGGGCGTCAGGGAGCAGGTCCCCGCAATGGGCAAAGCCTGCTATTTTCGCAGGAACGCTGCCGCCCCAGCCCCACATGGCTGTGCGTTGCAGGTGTTACATCTAAAGCAGATTGCAAGAATCGGCCAAAAAACAGCCAAGGAGCGACCAGTTTTCCAGGACCGAAGCCCCCACAGACACGCCGTTTCTTGACGGCGGACAAGTCCGGCACAGGGCTTGCATGGTCCAATCTGCGACTCTTTCCCCTGACCGGCACCCACCTCCATCGCCCTGCCCGCCTGCGCTCACCATGTCCAACCCGCCTGCACCCCACGCCCCTTCCCTGCCAAACCCTGCGCAAGTGGCCGCTCCTGTGGTGGTGCCACACACGCTCACGGAAGATGCTGTGGCCATCTTCACCGGCGTGCTGCTCATTTCCGTAGGGGTTGCTTTTTTCACCAGCGCAGGCCTGCTGACCGGGGGAACCGCAGGCCTTGCGTTCCTGTTGCACTACGCCACGGGTATCGGCTTTGGCAAGATTTTCTTTGTGCTGAACCTGCCCTTTTACTGGCTGGCCCTGCGCAAGCTGGGACGCGCATTTACGGTCAAGACGTTTATTGCCGTGCTGCTGTTGTCGCTGCTGACCGAACTGCAGACTCAATTTCTGGAGTTTGCGCAGTTGCAGCCGCTGTATGCGGCCGTGGCAGGCGGGTTGATCACGGGCACGGGGTTTCTGGTGCTGTTTCGCCACCGTTGCAGCCTGGGGGGCGTGGGCATTGCCGCACTGTACCTGCAAGACCGGTACGGATGGCGCGCCGGCAAGGTCCAGATGGTAGTGGACTGCTGCATCGTGCTGCTGGCGCTGTGGACGGTGGACCCCCTGCGCGTTGCCTGGTCCATTGCCGGGGCCGTGGCGCTCAACCTGGTCCTGGCGATGAACCATCGGCCAGGGCGTTACATGGCGGTGTAAGTCGGTCCAGAACACACGGACCAGAACTCAAACAGAGGCTGCCCGTGCCTGCAGGTACTGTTCCAGCACCCCGATCGGCACCGGGCGGCTGAACAGGTAACCCTGAAAGAGCGTGCAGCCGTGCTTTTCCAGAAACGCCCGCTGCGCGTCCGTCTCCACGCCTTCGGCGATCACGTCGATTCCCAGGCTCTGCGCCATGCCGATGATGGTCTGCACGATCAGCGCATCGGTGTGCTGAATGCCAATGTTGCGCACAAAGCTCTGGTCGATCTTGAGCTGGTCCAGCGGCAGACGCGTGAGGTAGGACAGCGATGACTGCCCCGTGCCAAAGTCGTCCAGAGAAAACCGGAGACCCAGGGCGCGCAATGCGTTCATCTTCGCGATGGTGTCGTCCACGTTGTCCAGCGCCAGGCTTTCCGTCAATTCCAGCTTCAAACGGTCGGGCCGCGCACCGGTTTGCAGCAACACGGTGCGAATCTGCTCCATGAAATCGGGCTGCCGGAACTGCCGCGCGCTCACGTTCACGGACAACTGCAGCTGTTCCGTGGCGGGGTTGCCCTGCCAGCGGCGCAACTGAGCACACGCGGTCTGCAACACCCACAGGCCTATGGGCAGTATGAGCCCCGTTTCTTCGGCCAAAGGGATGAACTCATAAGGGGGGACCATGCCGCGCTCCGGGTGTTGCCAGCGGATCAGCGCCTCGGCCCCGACAGGGCGTACGCCGCAGCCCACCTGGATCTGGTAGTGCAGCAAAAACTGCCCGGCAGCCAACGCAGTGCGCAGGTCGTTTTCCAGTGCAGCACGGGCAGAGACCGCCGCCTGCATCATCGGATCAAAGAACCGGATCGCGTTGCGCCCCGCTGTTTTTGCGGCGTACATGGCCAGGTCGGCGTGTTTGACGACGTCTTCCACCGTTTGGCTTTGGCCGCTGAACAGCACGGTTCCCACACTGGTCGTGCTGTGCACATGGTGCAAGGCAAGCTGGTAAGGCTGGTTCAGGGCGGCAAGTATTTTCTCGGACACATTCTGGGCCTGCTCAGCCGCGTCGGTGGCAAGCGCGTCCAGGTCTTCCAGGAGCACCAGAAACTCATCACCGCCCAGGCGGGCCACGGTGTCGCCTTCACGCACGCATCCCGACAGGCGTTGCGCAACCTGCTGCAGCAAGACATCGCCCATGTCATGGCCCAGTGTGTCGTTCAGGGTCTTGAAGTGGTCGAGATCGAGGCACAACAGCGCGCCATGCAGGCCGGTGCGCGCACTGGTGGCAAACGCCTGCTGCAGACGGTCCAGCATGAGGCGGCGGTTGGGCAGGTGTGTCAGCGGGTCATAAAACGCCAGATGCTCGATCTCGCGCGCGGCCTGGGCACGCTGAGTGATGTCGCTGAGCGTGCCGACATAGTGGGTGACTTCGCCCCCACCGTCCGTGACGGCGGTGATGCCCATGAAGTGGAGGTTGACCGCCCCGCTTTTGCAGCGGTTCCAGATTTCGCCTTTCCATTCACCGGTGTCCGAGAGGCTGCCCCACATGGCGTCGAAAAAGGCCTTGTCATGGTGGCCCGACGCGAGAAGGCTGGAACGCTTGCCCACCGCATCTTCCGCGCTGTAGCCCGTAATTTTGGTGAAGGCCCTGTTCGTGCGCAGGATGACGGTCTCTCGGTCGGTGACGATCATGCCCTCCTGCGACTCAAACGCAATGGCCGCAATGCGCAGTTCGTTTTCATCGCGCTTGCGCGCCGTGATGTCCTTGCCCACGCCCCGGTAACCGCAAAATGTGCCGTTCACGTCAAAAATGGGTGTGCCGCTCACCGAAAGCCAGTGCAACTGGCCCGAACGGTCTTTGCGCTGGAACTCGAAATCGCGGAACTCCTGATGGCGTTCCAGCAGCTCGCGGTGCTCCTGCCAGCGGGCTTCGCTCACCCCAGGGCCAGCCAACTCCCAGCGCGTCTTGCCCATGTACGCAGCCGCCTCCTGCAGCAGACGGTCTTTGTCGCTTCCGTCCACATGGGTCAGGCGGAACTGGGCATCCTGCTCCCAGTACCAGTCAGACGACAAGATGGTCAGGGTGCGAAAGCGCGCTTCGTTGTCTTCCAGTTGCTTGCGCACGCGGTAGGCCTCGGTCACGTCGCTGAACACCAGCACGACACCGACAATCTGCCCCTGTGCATTGCGAATGGGCGCCGCGCTGTCCGCAATCTGATATTCGGCACCGTCCCGCGCGAGCAAGGTCGTGTGGTTGCTCAGCCCCACCACCTCGCCCTTGGCCACCACCATCCGCACCGGATCGACCACCGGCTCCCGCGTGCTGGCATTGACGATGCGAAACACGTCCGTCAGCGGCTTGCCCAGTGCCTCGGGCAACGGCCAGCCTGTCAGGCGTTCGGCCACTGCATTCATGCGTGTGATATGGCCCTGCGCATCCGTGGCCACCACCCCATCACCAATGGAATGCAGCGTGATGGACAGGTTTTCCTCACTCTGGCGCAACTGGGCCTCGGCGCTCTGGCGCGTAAGCGCCATGCGGTCAAAACGCTGACCCAACTCGGTCAACTCTGCCAGGCCGGTGGCGAGGGGCTGGGGGGCATAACGGCCCTGGGCAAGTTCGTCGGTGGCGTCCAACAGGCGCCGCAATGGTTTCATCACGCCCCGCCGCACGCCCTGCTGGGCCAGCAGGAAAGACAGCGCAAGGCCAGCCAGCAAGAAGGCCACCTCGGTCCACATGTTGCGGTTGGCGGTGGCGTAGAGCTGGTCCAGTGGCACGGCCAGGCTCATGGTGGCAACCGTTTTCCCACCCGACTCTATGAGCGGCTGAAACACCATCAACTGGTGTGATCCGGCCGCATTGCTGCGCTGAAGCACCCCTTCGGCAGAGCGCTGCAGCGCCGCGCTGAAATCTGCATCGGCCAACTGGGTTCCGAGTTCGGCCCCGTCGGGCGGGAAACGCGCCACCACGCGCCCATCGGCGTCGGTCACACGCGCCACAGCCCCGCGTGGCAGGCCCAGGTCGGCAAGCCGCAGGCTCCACCATTCCAGCGACACCACGGCCACTGCAGCGCCCACCACCTCCTGGCTGCCCGGCGGGACCACAGGTACCGCAAAATTGACGCTCGCCACCTGGGCAGCCCGGTCGATCTGAAAAGCCCCCACCGAGAACTCCCGGGCGGTGATGGTGTGCTGGAAATAGGGCCGGTTCGCCACGTTCACGGGCGCCTTCAACGGGCGGGCATTGCACAGCAGGTCGCCACTGGCCTGTGGCACACCAATGTTGACGTAAGTGGCGTTGAGCGACAGCACCTCGGCCAGGTACCTTCCACACTCGGGTTCCGCCGGCCGGTGCACTGAGGGCATGGCAGCAAGCTTCTGCAGAAAATCGCGGGTGTTCTGAATCAGGCGCTGCTGGCTGGCTGCCACGGCCCGCAGCGTGCCCAAAGCCTGGTTCTCTGCGGCGGCAATGGCGTCCATGCGGTGCGACCGTGCCTGGTAAACCGCCAGCAGCACGGCGGGCAGGGTCGCCACCAGAACCAGCCAGCGGATTCGCGCAGACAACGTACTCCAGGTTCCCACCAGCCAGGAAGGCATACCGACCTTTCGTCTTGCACAGTCATTCCAGGCACCGCAGGGCCAGGAGATGCACCGAACGCATTGTTACATCGTAAGCCGAACCGCCCTACATCCGCACTCCCATTTGCCCGCAGTGCCTGGTGGCCGCCCCAATGGCGGGGGACCGGAGATGTAACCTTTTGGGAACCTTGAGGCGTGCCGCCGTATCATTGGCACATGCGTCGCGGCCTCTATTTCGTGTTGATGGTGGTGCTGGTCCTGCGGGGACTTACTGGCACCGCCATGGCCGCCGGGGTCTTGCCGCCCCTGCTTCCTGCTAGCGCGCCGCATGCGCAGGAGCACAGCCACCTGGTGGCAGCCGAAGCGGCATACGCGACT
This sequence comes from Acidovorax sp. JMULE5, assembly GCF_013376875.1. Taxonomy (GTDB): domain Bacteria; phylum Pseudomonadota; class Gammaproteobacteria; order Burkholderiales; family Burkholderiaceae_C; genus Acidovorax; species Acidovorax facilis. The sequence goes on along the minus strand of NZ_CP035951.1, from coordinate 404,654 downwards.
TCACAAGAGCACACGACTGACCAGGCCGCACAGGCCATGGCTGCAGAAATGCAGGAAGGCGATCACACCATCGCCCATCACGATGACCATGCCGTGCATGCTGCTGCGGCATCCGCGTGTGATGGTGAGCTGGGGGGGTGTGCTGCACACGATCACCACTCTGCCGCATGTTCCGCCTGCGAAATATGCCATTCGGCAATGCTCGACGCCGCCCCGGCAGCGTCCTGCGCTCTCCGCCGCCTGGGCACCGCGCTGTCCACGGCGTCTGCACGGTTTGACAGTGCGCCTCCCGCACTGACCATCAAACCACCCATCGCCTGATCTCCAACGCCCGAAGTGCGTCTGCCACAGCCTGAGCCCCCCTGAAACAGGGTGGCCCGGGCGGTAGCGCAACACCTTTTTCGTCCGTTGTCTGGAGATCGCCATGCGCGCGCCTGCTTCATTTTCGTATCCCGCTTCATCTCCCCCGCGAACCGTCTGCCTTGTGCTGCTGGCACCGCTGCTTTCGCTGGCCCAGGGCCTTGCTCCCACCCCCAGCCATCCTCTGGCACCGGCTGCCGACGCTGCCCATGTTGCAGCCCCGACGGCTCCATTGGCCCACCCCGCCCTCGTCCCACAACCCCCATTGCCCGGCGCGCCCCCATCGCCCCAGCCATGGCGCGAGGCGCACGAGGCAGTGGCTGCCTTTCCCAGGGGGCATGCCGACATCGTCGCCTGGGAGGCTCGGCAGAGCGCCCAACCCGCCACACCCCCGCCCACCGTCGAAGGGCAAAAAAGCCCCCACCGTCATCACCACGGGCACCACGGCAGCAGCAGCAGCAGCAGCAGCAGCAGCAACGGCCAGCCCGCTTCACCCACGCCGATGCATCAACGCCACCACGCACCGGGAGGCAAGCCATGAACCTCCCCGCCCAAATGCCGCGCATCCCCCCACGCCTGTCCCCGCGCCTGTGCCTGCTGGCCGCTGCAGCCGTACTGGCCGGTTGCGCCAGTGTCTCGCCCGATGGCCTGCGCGGTGACGTCGCCACTCTCGCTGCGGGCCGCACCGGGGGCGTACAAGCGAGCCTGCCTGCAGCGGCCCCTGCCGCCCGCGCCTCTGCAGAAAAATCCGTCGAAGGCTGGCTGGCACAGCCCTTGACACAAGACGCTGCCGTGCGCATTGCCCTGCTCCACAACCCCGGCCTGCAAGCCCGCCTGGCCGCACTGGGCGTGGCCGACGCTGAGCGCGTGCAGGCCATCACCCTGCCCAACCCGCACCTTGCGCTGGGACGGTTCAGCAACAGCCACGAGCGCGAAATCGAGCGCACCCTGGCCTTCAGCCTGATTGACCTCATCACCCTGCCCTGGCGCACCGCGCGCCAGGCCGAGCGCCTGCAGATCGCGACGCTGCAAGCCGCGCAGGACGTGGTGACGCTTGCCGCCGACACCCGCCGCGCCTGGCTGCGTGCCGTGGCCGCGGAGCAAATAGCCGCCACCCACGACCGCATGGTCGAGGCGGCCGAGGCCGGGGCCGAGCTGGCCCGCCGCATGGTGCAGGTGGGCAACTGGAGCCGTCTGCAGCAGGCCCGCGAGCAGGCCGTGCTGCAAGAGGCCACCCGCCAGCGCGCCCGCGCCCGCCTTGCCGCAGCCACCGAACGCGAGCAGCTCAACCGCCGCATGGGCGTGTGGGGGCTGCAGACGCGGTACCGGCTGGCCAACCAGCTGCCGCCCCTGCCCGCCACCGCCCTGCCCGCAGACGGCATCGAAGCCACTGCGCTGCGCGAGCGGCTGGACGTGCAGGCGGCCCGCCGCCAGCTCGACACCCAGGCCACCCGCCAGGGCTGGAGCCGCGCGGGCGCAGTGTTTGGCGATATCGGCCTGGCCTACAGCCGCAACACCGCGACCGAGCGCGATGGTGGCCACCGCGAGATCACGCGCGGCTGGGAGCTGGAACTGCCCCTGCCCCTGTTCGACTGGGGCGGCGCAGCACGCACCCGCGCCCAGGCCGAGGTAGAGCAAAGTGCCGCCCAGCTGCAGGACACCGCCGTGCGCGCCCGCAGCGAGGTGCGCGCCGCCTGGCTCACCTACCGCACCGCACTCGACCTGGCGCGCCAGCAGCAGGCTGAGGTGGTACCCCTGCGCCAGCTCATCAGCGACGAGACCACCCTGCGCTACAACGGCATGCTGGCCAGTGTGTGGGACATGCTGGCCGAAGCGCGCAACAGCACCCAGGCCGTGGCCAACGCCATCGAAGCACAGCGCGACTTCTGGCTGGCCGAGACCGATCTGCAGCTCGCACTCACTGGCACATCGCCAGGCGCCCTGCAGGGCCTCACATCGGGCGCCGCAGCCTCCACCACCCCACAAGGCCACTGACATGAACCGCCGCAATTTCTTCTCCGGCGCCGCCACGGCAGTGGCCGCAGCCTCCGTCAGCCGCGTGGCCCTGGCCGCGCTGCCCGAGCCCGCCATGCAGTCCAGCGCCGACACCGCGCCGCCGCTGCACCCGCCCACGGGCCGCCCCTACAACCCGGTGGTCACTTTGAATGGCTGGACCGCCCCCTGGCGCATGAACGCAGGCGTCAAGGAGTTCCACCTGGTGGCCGAGCCCGTGGTGCGTGAGGTGGCGCCCGGCTTCATGGTCAACATGTGGGGCTACAACGGCCAAAGCCCCGGCCCCACCATCGAGGTGGTTGAAGGCGACCGCGTGCGCATCTTCGTTACCAACCGCCTGCCCGAGCACACCACCATCCACTGGCACGGCCAGCGCCTGCCCAACGGCATGGACGGTGTCGGCGGGCTCACCCAGCCCGCCATCCAGCCGGGCAAGACCTTTGTATACGAGTTTGTGGCGCGTCGCCCTGGCACCTTCATGTACCACCCGCATGCCGATGAGATGGTGCAGATGGCCATGGGCATGATGGGCCTGTGGATCACCCACCCGAAGGCCGCGCACCCGCACATCGCCAAGGTGCAGCGCGACTACGCCTTCTTGCTCAACGCTTTTGACGTGGAGCCCGGCAGCATGACCCCGAAGGTCAACACCATGCTGGACCACAACATCTGGTGCTGGAACAGCCGCGTGTTCCCCGCCATCAGCCCGCTGGTGGCGCGGCAGGGTGAGCGCGTGCGCATGCGCATCGGCAACCTCACCATGACGAACCACCCGATTCACATCCACGGCCACGAATTCGAAGTGACCGGCACCGACGGCGGCCCCGTGCCCAAAAGTGCGCGCTGGCCCGAGGTGACCACCGACGTGGCCGTGGGCCAGATGCGGCAGGTCGAGTTCATTGCCGACGAACTGGGCGACTGGGCCCTGCACTGCCACAAGAGCCACCACACCATGGGCGCCATGGGGCACGACGTGCCGACCATGATCGGCGTGGACCACCGGGGCCTGGTCGGCAAGATCCAGAAGATCGTGCCCGACTACATGGTGATGGGCGAGCGCGGCATGGCCGACATGGGTGCCATGGAGATGCCGCTGCCCGACAACACCTTTCCGATGATGACCGGCACCGGCCCCTTCGGCCCGTTGGAGATGGGCGGTATGTTCACCACCCTCAAGGTGCGCGCCGACCAGCCTGCGGGCGATTACCGCGACCCTGGAGACTTCAAGCAACCTGCGGGCACGGTGGCCTACGAATGGCAGGGTGCCCCCGCCAGCACACCACGCCCCGCCCGCGCAGACACCCCAGGCACCGCGCCCGGCGCAGCGAGCGCACGCAAGCCCGCTGCCAGCGGCCACCAGCACTGAACCTCCCCATCAGCACACACCATGAATACTATTAAATTGATAGCTGCTTGCGCTTTATGGATAAGCGCTAGCACCTCTTTTGGCCATGAAAACGCCCATCACACTGCATCGAACAGCCCGGTGGTCAAGGAGCAAAAGGACTGGGGCATCGCAGGCGACGCCAAGGCCGTGCGCCGCACCATCACCGTCCGCATGACCGACGACATGCGCTTTGCGCCGAATCACATCGAAGTGCGTGAGGGCGACACCGTGCGGCTGCGTGCCGAGAACAAAGGCAAGGTGTTGCACGAGATCGTGATCGGCACCAAGGCCGAGCTGAACCAGCACGCCGAGATGATGAAAAAGCACCCCGGCATGGAACATGACGAGCCCTACATGGCCCACGTGGCGGCGGCCAAGACCGGTGACATCGTGTGGCACTTCAACCGCGCCGGGAGTTTTGACTTTGCATGCCTGATCCCCGGCCACTACCAGGCCGGCATGACCGGCACCATCACTGTGCTGCCGCGCAACCCATAACGCCAGGAGAGACACGCCATGACCAACTCACGCAATCCACGCTCCGCATCCACCGCAGCCCACCCTGCACGACGCCAATGGCTCACCACCGCACTGCCTTTGCTGGGTGCGGGTGTGGCCGTCGCCCTGCTGCCCGGCCTGTCCCGAGCAGCCACCAACACCCCTACACCGCTGGAGGTGTGGAAAGACCCGAACTGCGGCTGCTGCCAGGACTGGGTGGACCACATGCAAGCCAACGGCTTTGCCGTGAAGGTGCACGCCACCGGCAACAACGCCGTGCGCGCACGGCTGGGCCTGCCGCAAAAGCTGGGCTCGTGCCACACCGCCCTCGTCGGCGGCTATGTGGTGGAAGGCCATGTGCCTGCCAGCGACGTGCGCGCGCTGCTGCAGCAAAAGCCCAAGGCCCTGGGCCTGGCGGTGCCTGGCATGCCCGTGGGCTCGCCCGGCATGGACGGCCCTGCGTATGGCGAGCGGCGTGACCCGTACGACGTGCTGCTGGTGGCGCGCGACGGCAGCACCCGTGTTTTCAAAAGCTACAACAAGAAGGCATCGACATGAAAATCCTTTACATCCCACTGGTCGCCAGCCTGCTTCTCCTAGGCGCAGGGCCCGCTCTGGCGCAAGCCCCCACCGCTGCAGCCTCCGATAGCCACAACAGCCACCATCCGGCCCCGTCGGCGGCGCAAGCGGAACTGAGCGAAGGCGAAATCACCCGCTGGGACCCGCGCACACTGCGCCTCACCTTGAAACATGGCGAGATCAAGAACCTGGAAATGCCGCCCATGACCATGGTGTTCCGCGTGGTGGATGCCAGCGTGGTGGGTGACTTGAAACCGGGTGACAAGGTGCGCTTTCGGGCCGAGCAGGTCAATGGCGCTTACCACGTCAAACAGATCGAAAAGGCCCCGTGAGCCCCCTGCCGGCCGACTGATGTCGCACAAACCCGCTGGTGCGCCCGGGCACCATAATCGACGGCCATGAGTTCTCAACACGTTCTGGCCGGCAGCGCTGGCAGCATCACCCGCGTGGCGGGCATCGAGGTCGGTCACTTCACCGAAACCCGCCGCCCCACGGGCTGCACCGTCATCATCACCCGCGAAGGCGCCGTGGCCGGTGTGGATGTACGGGGCGCAGCACCCGGCACCCGCGAGACCGATCTGCTCCACCCCTCCAACCTGGTGGACAAGGTGCACGCCATCATGCTGGCCGGGGGCAGCGCCTGGGGGCTGGATGCCGCCACTGGCGCTGTGCGCTGGCTGGAAGAACGCGGCGTGGGTTTCGACGTGGCCGTGGGCCGCCTGCCCATCGTGCCTGCCGCCGTGCTGTTTGACCTGCTGGTGGGCGACATGCACATTCGCCCCGACGCTGCGGCGGGCTACGCCGCGTGCGATGCGGCATCCACCGCCGACCCGGCCGAGGGCAATGTGGGCGCGGGCACGGGTGCAGCGTTGGGCAAGATCTTCGGCATCCAGCGCGCGATGAAGGGTGGCATCGGCACCGCCTCCGTCACGGTGGATGGCGTCACGGTGGGTGCGCTCATTGCCTGCAATGCACTGGGCGACGTGATCGACCCCGACACCGCCCAGGTGATTGCAGGTGCCCGCACCGACGACGGCCTGCGTTTGCGCGACACGCGCCGTGCCCTGCTGCGCGGCGACCCGCCCCAGCCCCTGCTGGCGGGCACCAACACCACCATCGGCGTGGTGGCCACCGACGCTGTCATCACCAAGGTGCAGGCCCACCGCCTGGCCGTGGCCGCCCACGACGGCCTGGCGCGCAGCATCAACCCGGTGCACACCATGTCGGACGGCGACACGCTCTTCAGCCTGGGCACTGGCCGCGCAGGCAAAAGCCTGGGCATGATGGTGCTGGCCACCATGGCGGCCGAGGCCACGGCCATTGCCACGGCACGCGCGGCACGCGCGGCGCGGTCCATCACCACGGCGGAAGGCTTGTACTTGCCGTGGGCTGGTGAGTTGGGGTAAACAATGGTCATGGGGTCATCGCCCATGAGCCCATATGATGCCCACACCGCGCGCAGGGCTCAGGCGCCAGAACACGCCCGGAGCGCACTGCGGCCCCCACGCGCCAGTCTTGCCACCCTATCTATCGCGACAAGGAGAATTCATGAAAGACCTGACCCGTCTGCGGCACAGCTGGTTGTTGTGCCTGCCTTTGCTCCTGAACACCCAAGCCGCCATCGCCCAGGACCAGTTCGTGGACCTGCAATCCAACGGTGGCTACACGTCCTATCGCCTGCCGGACGACACCACACAGGTGGACTTGAGCGCACAGACACAGGGGGCTTGCCGTTTCAATCGCACCTGGGGCTATGACCTGACGAACCGGGAACTGTGGACCAACGGGGGGTGTGGCGGCCGCTTCCAGATTACCCGCAGCTACGCACCGAACAACAGCAGTGGCTCCAACGCAGGTGCAGCCGTGGCCGCAGTGGCGGCCATTGCGGGCCTTGCGCTGCTGGCCAACCATAACCGGCACGACAACGACCGGCAACCCGAGTACCCGGACTATCCCGGCCAGGGTGGCGACTGGGGGCGAGAAGTCCGCGTGGACGGCCGCCTGTGCCTGGACGTGCGGGGTGGAAAGTTCCAGCCAGGCACCACATTGCAGGTGTATGAATGCAACGGCACCGCGTCCCAGCGGTTTGCCGTGGGGCGCGGGGGTGAGATCCGGGTACGCGACCTGTGCGTGGACGTGGACCGTGGCGACCCGCGCGATGGCGCACGGGTGGTGCTGTGGTCGTGCTCAGGCTCGCGCAGCCAAAGCTGGGCCACCCGGGGCGGCCAGATCGTGAGCCAGCTCACCGGCAAATGCCTGGACGTGGAGGATGGCCGGGTCCGCCAGGGCGCACACACCATGGTCTGGCCCTGCAACCGCAGCCCCAGCCAACGCTGGTGGTGGTAAGGAGGGCCCAATGATGATCACAACCCCACACGCTCTGCGCACCATGCGCTTGCTGTGCAGTGCAGCAGCGGCAGGCACCTTCGCTCTGGCATGTGCATCCGCCGCGCAGGCAGCGGATGCCCCGGTGTCTTCCCCCACATCCCCACCCAAGGTGACCACCACGGCCCAGAAGCCAGCAGCACCATCGCGCGCCAACCGGCTCCAGGCGATCTGCTCGTCTGCTGACCTGAACCACGACGGCAAGGTGTCTCTGGAGGAGTTTCACCGGGACATCGTGCAAGGCTGGCACAACCTCTCGCCCGATGCGACAGGCCATGTCCAGCTCTCCGACCTGGCCCAGGTGCCGCGCATGGGCAAAGGCCGCCTGAAGCGACTTGCAGCCGTTGACACGGACAGCGACGGCAAGCTGTCGTTCAAGGAAGTCGTTGAAAGCCGCGTGGCCTATTTCGACGCGGCGGATACCGATCAGGACGACCAGCTCTCCCTTTCGGAATGTGTGGCTTACGAGCGCCAGCGGCGCGGCGGCAAGCCATAGATCTCAGGAACTCCTGTCGCGTTCCTGGCCCAATGTGCCTGGAGGGCGTACGCCATAGCAGCATGAGCAACCACGGGGCCACGGACGGTCGCAGAGGCCTCGTGGTTGCTCCATCCCATGTTCAGCACTTATCCCATGTCCCAGGCTTTCCGCAACACCCTGCTTTCTCTGCGCGATCTGATCGTGTCGGCCGGTCCTCTCGCGTTTCTGGCGGTGGGGCTGCTGGTGCTGGCGTACTGGTGGCTCAACCCCAACCCACCCAAAACCGTAACGCTCGCCACAGGCCCGGCGCAAAGCGCTTACGAGGAGTTTGGCAAGCGCTACCAGAAGGCGTTGGCGGTGGACGGCATCGAAGTCCGGTTGCTGCCCAGCGACGGCTCTTCGCACAACCTGCAGCTGTTGCGTGAGGGCAAGGCCGATGTGGCGTTTGTGCAGGGTGGCACGGCCGAACTGCAACCCGATGATGCCGATGAGCTGGTGTCACTGGGCAGCCTCTTTGTAGAGCCCGTCTGGCTGTTCTACCGTGCGGAAACTGCAGAACGTGTGTACAACACGCCGCGCATCGACAGCCTGCGGCAGTTGCGTGGCTGGCGGGTCAATGTAGGCTCGGACGGCAGTGGCGTGCCCAAGTTGATGGAGCGTCTGCTCGACGCCAACAAGGTGGCGCCTGGTGCGGTGCAGATGTCCCGGCTGGAGCAGACGCCAGCCACCGTGGAATTTCTGGCGGGCAGACTTGATGCGCTGGTGTTCGCCTCGGCCCCCGAATCGCTGATGGTGCAGATGCTGCTGCAGACACCCGGCGTGCAGTTGCTGGACTTTGCCCAGCACGAGGCCTATGCGCGGCGGTTTCCGTTCCTGACGCCGGTCACATTGCCGCGCGGCGTGGTGGACCTGGCAGCCAACGTGCCCACGCGGGATGTGCGCCTGGTGGCATCCACCACCTCGCTGCTGGCGCGCGATGCCACGCACCCTGCCCTGCTCACTCTGTTTGCGCAGAACGCGCAGAAACTGCACGGTGGATCGGGCTGGTTCAACCGGGCCCGCGAGTTCCCCAACTCACGCAATAGCGAACTTCCGATTGCCAAGGAAGGCGACCGGGCCATGAACGAGCCGGTGCCGATGCTGCAACGCTACCTGCCGTTCTGGATGGCGAACCTGATTGAGCGCATGTGGCTGGTACTGGGCATTTTGCTGGCGATCATGCTCCCGCTGTCGCGCGTCGTGCCGCCGCTGTACCAGTTCCGGGTGCGTTCACGCGTGTTCCGCTGGTATGGCCGGCTTCGCGAAATCGAAAACGACATGGAGGCTGGCAACATTGAGGCCGCCGAGCTGCTCAAGGCCCTCAATACGCTGGAGGCACAGGCTGAAAAAGTGAGCGTACCGTTGTCCTACGCAGACGAGTTGTACGCGCTGCGCAATCACATTCACCTGGTGCGCAAAAAGTTGCTCCGCGTCTGAGCTGTCCCTGGCGCTTCAGGGTACATCTGTGAATTGAGCGCCCTTTGTTGCATGGAGCACGCGAGGCCAAGGCTCAAAGCGATGGCGAATCGCGTGGGAAGCGCGGGGTGCTGAGTTAGCGTGTCTTGGAAGACTTGGAGCCCAACGGGGCAACTTTGGAGGAAGGGGCGCTGCTGGTCACCTTCCGGGACGACCCCGCTGAGACAGCGTCCAGAACACGGACCGTGGAGGACACAGCCGGAACCACCCGCAAGGAGCCATCCGCAGCCAGCTTGTCGCGCATGCGCCGGGTCATGGACTGCGTGCTTGCATCGGGTGCGGTAAAAAGAAACAACGTGCCGTGCGGGCTTGCCCAGGTGAGTTGCGTGCGGACGACCCGGCCGTTGGTGACCAGCTCGACCCATGCGCCAATCACAAAGTCAGCGTAGGGATCGGGCGCATCCACAGGCGCCTGAACGCTGTCCTCGGGGGCCAAAGCGGAGGCTTGCGCTTCAGCAGGGGTTGCTTCTTGGGCCACCGGCTCGGGTTCTGGCTGAGGCGCCGCCACAGGTGCGGGCGCTGGCTTTTCAAAGGCCGACTGATGCAGCCCCACCAAACGCTGCAAGAAGGCGCTGGTCTGCACAGCGGGGTAATTGATGGTCTTGAGCCCCTTGCGCAGCTTGGCCAGCAGGCCGGGAATGGCCTCGTTCAGGCGCTCAGGTTCCTGGCGGGTCAGGTCGGGTTGGGAGCTCCATAGCAGCACAGGCACCAGCGCCAGGTAGCCACCGGGGTCCTCATCCTGCCCATCTCCGCCCTTGAGCACCTGCGCCAAGGCGATCACGTCCGCCCACGGGCCTGCGGCAAAATCGAGCACGTCGGCAGGCACGTTCTCCAGGTCCGGCAGCCTGCGGATGTCGGCCGCAGTCTTTTCGGCCAGCATTTCTCGCTGCTCCGCTTGAAGCAAGGCTTTTTGCTGCGCTTCCTGATGGGCCTTGATCTTCTGCTCCTGAGTCTCCCAGGCAGACTGCAGGGCCTTGAGCACGGTATCAAAAGGCCCTGCATCTTTGATTTCGTTGGCAGTCAGGTGCTCCACCGCCCCTTGCACCAAGCGCATGAAACTGCTGAACCCCGGCGTTGCTTCTGCTGTGAACGCCAGGCTGCGTTGCGTCAGCTCATCCAGCAAACGGCGCGCGGGATGGGTGCCATCGGTGAAAAACCGCCCATCGTGTGTCACCAGTTGTTTGAGTGCGGGCTCCAAACTCTTCACAGCCTTCTGCACGGGCGGCAGAAGGCGAGCATCCTGGGCAATGTTCTCCATCATGCGGCCAACCACCTCAATGGCCATGGCCGGGGATTGGGTGGCCGCCTCCATCGGCATGGCTGCGTAGGCCACAGGAGCCACACCCGGCCCCCGCCACCCCGTCAAAGGCGCCGACAGCGAAGCCGCCTGGCTGCCGCTGGCGAGCCTTCCCACCAAGCGTTCGAGCTGGGCCATGTCCTCAATGGCCTCGGCCGCCGCACCAACAGGGTAGTAACCACCACCTTGCGGCATGGGTTGGGCACCCGCCACAACCCCGCCCGCAGGAGGCACCCCCCACGCAGGCTGCAAAGCCACCGGCTGCGAAGGCATGGCGCCATATGCGCGTGGATCAAAAGGATCTCCGCCAGCCAACATCTGGCGCAGAATGCCCACCGTCAACAACGCTTCTTCTGCGGCAGGCGCCATCGGCGACTGCAGGGAATCGCCACTCCAGCCTGTGGAGGGCCCCATGCCACGGCCATAGCCGGTGTTGCCATAGTCTCCCATGGGCGCGCCCATCGAATTGCCATAGCCGGAGTAACCCCCACCATAGCCAGTACCCATGCCGGTGTTGGCGCCGGGGCCACCGTAACCACCGCCACGACCCGCGTTGCCGCCGGGCGTGCCGAGCACCGCGTACCCCACGGGCTGAACACCATGTTCGCGCAGGCTGGCAGCCGTTTTTTTGTATTCATCCACCAGCAGCTTACCCAGCAGGTCGCGCATATGCTGCATCCACAGCTGGCGCACTTCGGGCGATACGCCAGTGTCTCCCACCACCTGCTGGAGCGCGCGGATATAGCTTTCGGGGCGCAGTGGGTTGCGTTCGGGTTGCACACTGCGCAAGCCCTGTGCGGAACTGACGAGGGTGTTGAGTTCGGCCAGTACCGCATCAGTGGCATGCAGCGCCGATTGCTGCGCCTTGGACAGCTCCACCTGCGCCTGCATCTCGTTCTCATCCATGAGCGAGAGTTCACCGAAGTCCATCCCGGTGTCCTCGGCAGAACTGCGGCCTTTGGCAGCGGGACCTTCGGCAAAAATCTCCAGCAGGGCCATGGGATAACCCTTGACCAGCGCAGCTTCATGCTGGTTCAGCAAGCGCAGGCTGTCACTGACCAGATTGCGCTGCTGGATATTGCGGACGACAGACTCCTCACCCGTCAGGGCCCCTTGCGTGACCTTGACCAATTCCTGCATCAACGCCTCGCCGCCGCGCACGGCGTTGACGACACAGGCGCGGAAAACAGTTCTCGAACGAGACGCAGTCTGGGACATGGTGGGGAGGAATCGATCGGACAACAGGTTTCCAGATGCAATGCTACTTGACCTGACGCCTTATTTGAGGGCTTTGAACCTCATTCGTTTGGGTTTTGCCCCTTCTTCACCCAGGCGCTTCTTCTTGTCGGCCTCGTACTCCTGGTAATTGCCGTCAAAGAACGTCCACTGGCTGTCACCTTCGGCGGCCAGGATGTGTGTGGCGATCCGGTCCAGGAACCAGCGATCGTGGCTGATTACCAACATGGTGCCGGCAAATTCCAGCAGCGCGTCTTCCAGAGCCCGCAAGGTTTCCACGTCCAGGTCATTGGACGGCTCATCCAGCATCAGCACGTTGCCGCCGGCAATCAGGGTCTTGGCCAGGTGCAAACGACCGCGTTCCCCCCGGAGAGCATGCCAACCTTCTTTTGCTGGTCGCCGCCGTTGAAGTTGAAGCGACCGCAGTAGGCGCGGCTTGCCATCTGGAATTTGCCCACATTCAGGATGTCGAGCCCGCCCGATACGTCTTCCCACACGGTCTTGTCATTCGACAAATCATCGCGGTGCTGGTCCACAAAGGCCATCTTGACGGTGGAGCCGATAACGACCTCCCCCGCGTCCGGCTTTTCCTTGCCCGCAATCAGCTTGAACAGCGTGGACTTACCGGCGCCGTTGGGCCCGATGATGCCGACGATGGCGCCTGCAGGAATGTTGAAGCTCAGGTTGTCGATCAGCACGCGGTCGCCAAACGACTTGGTGACGTTCTTGAACTCGATCACCTGGCTACCCAGACGGTCCGCCACGGGGATGAAGATTTCGTTCGTTTCGTTGCGCTTCTGGTATTCGTAATCGCTCAGTTCCTCAAAGCGGGCCAGACGGGCCTTGCTCTTGGCCTGGCGGGCCTTGGGGTTCTGGCGCGACCATTCCAGCTCCTTCTTCAGGGCCTTGGCGCGGGCTTCCTCACCCTTTTGTTCGGCTTCCAGACGGGCGCCCTTCTGGGTCAGCCAGTCGGAATAATTGCCCTTGTACGGGATGCCGGACCCACGGTCCAGTTCCAGAATCCATTCGGCGGCGTTGTCCAGGAAGTAGCGATCGTGGGTGATGGCCACCACGGTGCCGGAGTAGCGCTGCAGGAACTGCTCCAGCCAGTCCACCGATTCGGCATCCAAGTGGTTGGTAGGCTCGTCGAGCAGCAGCATGTCGGGCTTGGACAGCAGCAGGCGGCACAGGGCCACGCGGCGCTTTTCACCGCCGGAGAGCACGCCAATGTTGGCATCCCAAGGTGGCAGGCGCAGCGCATCGGCTGCGATTTCCAATTGGTGCTCGGAGTCGGTACCCGCCGTTGCAATAATGGCTTCCAACTCGGCCTGTTCGGCGGCCAGCGCGTCAAAGTCGGCATCTTCAGCGCCATAGGCGGTGTAGACCTCTTCCAGACGGGCCTTGGCGGCAAAAACCTTGCCCATGCCGGCTTCCACGCTCTCCCGCACGGTTTGTGTCGGGTCCAGCTGGGGTTCCTGGGGCAGATAGCCGATGTTCAGACCGGCCATGGGGATGGCCTCGCCTTCGATTTCCTTGTCAAGGCCCGCCATGATCTTCAGGAGGGTGGACTTACCCGAACCGTTAGTCCCCAATACGCCAATCTTGGCGCCCGGGAAGAAGCTCAGGGAGATGTCTTTCAAGATCTGCCGCTTGGGCGGCACGATCTTGCCGACGCGATTCATGGAAAAAACGTATTGGGCCATTGAGTGTCAAACCTGCAAAAATGAGCAGAAATTCTGCGTGCAAACCGAGATTATCGGGCCATGCGACAATACCCACCGTAGCGGGCTCCAGTTGCCCGCCACATCAGCACACTGCTGGGGACGAAGGAAGCATCAACTTCCAGGCTCCCACTCTTGAACCTCATCGGCTTGAGACTGGCTCGACAACCTCCCGGTTGCACGACAGGCCGATACCCAGCGCCCCGGACGGGCGCATCCAAAGACATGACATTTGACGAACTGAACCTGGCTCCTGCCATCCTGAAGGCCGTGCACGAAACGGGCTACGAAACCCCCACGCCCATTCAGGCCCAGGCCATTCCCGCCGTGCTCGCAGGCCACGACCTGCTGGCTGGCGCGCAGACTGGCACCGGCAAGACCGCCGCGTTTACCCTGCCCATGCTGCATCGCCTTTCGCAAAGCGCTGCCCCCAAGAACAAGTTCGGTGGCAAGGGCATCCGTGCCCTGGTGCTGACGCCCACCCGCGAACTCGCCGCCCAGGTGGAAGAATCCGTGCGCGAATACGGCAAATACCTGGACATCAACTCCACCGTCGTCTTCGGCGGTGTGGGCATGAACCCGCAGATCGACCGCGTCAAGCGCGGGGTGGACATTCTGGTGGCCACGCCCGGCCGCCTGCTGGACTTGCAGCAGCAGGGTTTCCTGGACCTGTCGACCGTGCAGGTACTGGTGCTCGACGAGGCCGACCGCATGCTGGACATGGGTTTCATCCACGACGTGAAGAAGGTGCTGGCCCTGGTGCCCAAGGACAAGCAAAGCCTGCTGTTCTCGGCCACCTTCAGCGATGAAATCCGCGACCTGGCCAACACCCTGCTCAAGAACCCTCAGAGCATCCAGGTCACCCCCAGCAACACCACCGTGCAGCGCATCTCGCAGGTGATTCACCCCGTGGGCCGTGGCAAGAAGAAGCAGGTGCTGCTGCACATCATCCAGCAGCACAACTGGAGCCAGGTGCTGGTGTTCACCCGCACCAAGTTTGGCGCCAACAATGTGGCCGAGTTCCTGACCAAGAACGGCGTGCAGGCCATGGCCCTGCATGGCAACAAGAGCCAGAGTGCGCGCACCCAGGCACTGGCAGGCTTCAAAAGCGGCGAAATCCGCGCCCTGGTGGCCACCGACATTGCAGCGCGCGGCATTGACATCGACGACCTGCCGCACGTCGTCAACTACGAAATCCCGAACGTCTCTGAAGACTACGTGCACCGGATTGGCCGCACGGGCCGCGCTGGTGCTACTGGCGAAGCCGTGAGCCTGGTCTGCATGGACGAAGAAGGCTTCATGATGGACATCGAGCGCTTCACCAAGCAGCAGATCCCGGTCCAGATCATCGAAGGCTTCGGCCCCGACGCGGGCGAGAAGGCAGAGCCCATCGCCATGGGTCGCCAGACCATCTGGGGCGGTGCAGGCAAGCCCCCGAGCCGTGACGTGATGCAGGCAGCCGCCAAGGCAGCCCGTAGCGAAATGATGGACCGCATCCGCACCAACAAGGCCGGCCAGGGTGCTGGCGGCGGCGGTGGCGGTGACCGTGGCCCCCGCACTGGCGGCGGCGGTGGTGCCCGTGGCGGCCGCGCCGGTGGTGCACCTGCTGCAGCGGGCGGTGGCGGCAATGGTCCGCGCGGTGGCCGTGCCGGTGGTGGCGGTGGCGCCCAGGGCGGCGGCGCACGCGCTGGCGGCCAGGCACCTGCACGCGGCCGCTCCGGCGGCAGCGCCGGTGGCGGAGGCGGCGGCTACGAAGGCGGCAATCGCTACGACGACTCGCAACCCCCACGCGCGAATGCCCACCTGGGCACGCACATGGGCCACGCCAACCCGGGCCATCGCAACTCCAGCCATGCAGGCGGCGCTGGCGGCCAGCCAGATCCCATGCGCACCAGCGTGGACAGCATGGGCGGCGGCGGTCGCCGTGGCGGCGGTGGCTATCGTGGCAACAACGGTGGAGGTGGCGGCTATGGCGGAGGCACGGGTGGTTCTGGTGGCCGGGGCAACGGGTCTCGTGGGCCGGGCGGTTCTCGCGGCTCTTTTGGCCGCTGATCCGTCGGTAGCCAAAAACAAAAACACAGCCCATACCGGTACAGCGCCGGGCGAAGTGCTGCCACCCGAGGTGCATGCGCTGTATGCCCTTGGTCGGCGCATGCCTGACATCACGCATCCACGGCTGCACCTGCACGCTGTGGATTTTGCGGCCTTGGGCGCCCAGCCTGCGGTCCCGGCCCTGCCGCATGTAGATGATGTCTACATCACGTTGGGGACGACCATCGCAGCGGCCGGCAGCCAGCAGGCTTTTCGCGCGGTGGACCACGACGCGGTCATTGCCACCGCGCGCACAGCGATGGCGGCCGGTGCCACCCGCTGCGGGGTGGTGACCGCCATGGGCGCAGACGCCAATTCCCGCATCTTCTACAACCGTACCAAAGGCGAGGTCGAGCAGGCGCTCAAAAGCCTGGGCTTTGACACGCTCGTGATCGCGCGCCCATCCCTGCTGCTGGGTGAACGCCGGGCTCTGGGCCAGGCCGCGCGCCCCGCCGAGTCCCTGTCCATCAAGGCCTTCAAGCTGCTGGACCCGCTCATACCCGCCAGCTACCGCGCCCGCCCCGGTGCCGATGTGGCGCGAGCGCTTGTCCATGCCGTGCAAACGCGGCCTGCGGGGCTGCACGTGCTGTCAGGCAACGCGCTGCAGGTCTTCTGACCTCTTCCCCAGTCCACTGCAGTTGCCTGTGCGATGCTGTGGCCTATGCGCCCCAACGACTTCCCCCAGCCCCTGGCCACTTTGATGGTGGCCACCTGCAATGTGCTCAACCTGGCCAATCCTGGCCGCCTGTTCTACGAGAACCAAGACCCCTACAGCCAGACGGAGTCTGATCGCAAGCTCACCTGGCTGGGCGACCGGTTTCGCATGCTCAATGCCGACGTGCTGGCAGTACAGGAGGTGTGGGACGACGCAGCATTCAAGGGCGCCATCGGCCGCAGCGGCCTGCGCTACGACTTCGTGGCGGTACCCGGGGCGGAGAACGATGCGACGCACACTGGAGCACAAGGCACCCCCCGGGTGGGCATTGCGACACGGCTCAAGGTGGAGGCCTTGCAGTCGTTTGCGGAATTTCCTCCGGGCTTCCAGGTAGAAATACCGGGCCTGGGCCTGCACACGCGCTTTGAACGGCCGCCTCTGGTTGCAACACTGCGCATGAAACACGGACAGAGCCTGAACGTACTGACGGCCCACCTCAAATCCAAGCGGCCCAAGTTCCTGCAGGATGCACAGGGCAACCCCACGGAAGACCGGGACGACCGCAAGGTGATGGCGCTGGCATCGCTGCGCTCGCTGATCATGCGGGGCGCCGAAGCCATGGCGCTGCGCTGCCTGGTCATCGACCTGCTGCACCGCACCAGCGTGCCGCTGGTGGTCTTGGGCGACTTCAATGACACCCCGGACAGCGTCACCACACAGCTCATCTGCGCCACCAATGAGATCGCCTACGACCGCTCGGCACGCGATGTCGCGCTGTTCAATGCCTACGACCTACAGGGCGATGCGGCGCTGAAGAAGGATGTCGCGTACTCACACATCCACCAAGGCTCGCCCAGCGTGCTGGACCAGATTCTGGTGAGCGAAGAGTTCGTGCACAACGGCAGGAACAGCGTGGGCGACGTGCGGCGCGTGGACTACTTCAACGACCACCTGCACGAAGGACGTGACAGGACCCGATCGGACCACGGTTTTGTGCGCGCACTGCTGCGGCTGAAGATGGCACAGCAGACGGAGCCCTCGCCTGCGCCACCCACATCCGCCGGCACCTCGCTGGCCTCGGATCCAGTCCCATCGGCCCCAAAACTCTGACATCGCACAGGGCTTTGGCGCGTCAACCCCGGGTTTGCAACGGGATGTACGCTGACACGGCATGGCAGTGACGGGCAGGTAACATCGCCGTAACAAAGCCGCCCGGTCAGGCCTCAGAAGGCAGATACCACCATGAACATGTACTCCTACCCTCACCGCACCCCACCAGAAGCGTCATCGGCCCTGCCGCCACCGGCTCGCCCACTGCGCATGCCCTGGAAGGTCTCGGCGTTGCTGGCGGCCGTTCTGCTGACGGCGTGCTCCAGCACTCCGCTGCCACCCTGGCCATCAGCGCCAGCCACGCGAACCAGCGCGCCGGCCCCCTTGCCCCGCGTTCAGCCAGGTACGGTGGTGCCAGCACCCTTGGGCCAGGCCCCACAGGCGCAGGCCCCGCGCCAAGGGGCGATCGCCAGCCCGCTGCCACCGCCCGCTCCGCTGGTTGTGCAAAACGAAGGCCCCATGGCGCCACCCTACGGTGCGGCCGTGGCGGCCCGGTTCCCTGATCCACCCATGGCCTACAGCACGCCCGGCTTGGGGCCGGACCGCAGGGCATTCACCACCAACGCGGAGCTGGGCCAGTGGCTGCATTCACTGGCCGACCCGGCTCCCCGTGGGCCCACGCGCACCAAGCTGCTCAACCTGGGCATGTCGCAGCGCGGTGAACCCATCCTGGGCCTGCTGGTAACCCGCGCTGCGGGCACGGAACCCGCCAACCTGGACACCAGCGGGCGGCCCACGGTAGTGCTCGTCGGCCAGCAGCATGGCGACGAGCCCGCAGGCAGCGAGGCGCTGCTCGTTATCAGCCGTGAACTGGCCCATGGCCTGCTGGAACCCCTGCTGGACCGCATCAACGTGGTGGTAGTGCCGCGCGCCAACCCCGATGGCGCCGCCGTTGGCACCCGCGTCACGGCCAATGGCGTGGACATGAACCGCGACCACCTGCTGCTGAACACCCCCGAGGCCCGCGCACTGGCCAAGGTGGTAAACGACTACCGCCCCATCCTGGTGGTGGATGCCCATGAATACACGGTGGTGGGCCGCTACCTGCAGAAGTTCAACGCCATCCAGCGTTATGACGCATTGCTGCAGTACACCACCACCGCCAACTACCCCGAGTTTCTGACCAAGGCCTCGCAGGAGTGGTACCACCAGCCCATGGTGGCGGCCCTCAAGGCCCAAGGCCTGACCAGCGACTGGTACTACACCACCTCGACCAACCCGGACGACAAGCGCATCTCCATGGGAGGCACCCAACCCGACACCGGCCGCAATGTGAACGGCCTGAAGAACACTGTCAGCCTGCTGATCGAAACACGGGGTGTGGGCATCGGGCGCATGCACATCCAGCGCCGCGTGCATTCTCAGGTCACGGCCATCACCAGTGCGCTGCGCAGCACCGCCGAGCGGGCAGCCAACCTGGAGCAGGTCAGATCCTTCGTTGCGCGCGACGTGAGCGCCCAAGCCTGCCGAGACCAGGTAGTGATCGAAGCAGCTGCCACGCCCACCCAGCGGGAACTGGACTTTCTGGACCCCGAAACGGGTGCGGACCGATCCATTCGCGTGGACTGGAACTCGTCGCTCACCCTGCAGCCCACCAAAACCCGAGCCCGCCCCTGCGGCTACTGGCTGTCGGCCAGCTCAGCGCCCGCCGTTGAACGCTTGAAACTGCTGGGCCTGCAGGTGATGCGCGTGGCCGAGCCAGGATCGGCACTGGCCGATATCTACCGCGAAACTGCGCGTGAGTCCGGCGACAGGCAGGACGTGATCGGCACCATCGCAGGCGGCAAGGGCATTGTCCGCGTGCAGGTATCGCCTGTGCGCAGTGCCATCGACGTGCCTGCAGGCAGCTTCTATGTTCCACTGAACCAGCCCCGCGCCAACCTCGCCGTGGCCGCCCTGGAGCCCGACACGCAGAACAGCTACTTTGCCAACCACCTGATTGAAGATTTGGGAAATACCGCGCGCATCATGTCGCCCCCTGCCCTGGTGTTTGAAGACATCAACTAGCGCTTGAATGCGCCTGCCTGAAACCCACCACCGCCGAACAGCGCAAGGTCTTGTGGGTCAAGGCGGCAGAAATGCGGACCAAGGCGCAGGAGGTAGTATGCAGGAGCAGTCCAACGAGGCTGCAACTAGTGCCCCGACAGAGAAAATACTACAAAAATAATAGCTGCTAGCGCTTATCCATCAAGCGCTAGCAGCCAAAAATGCTCAAACTCAGACCCGCCCGTGCAGCGATGCAGGGGTGGTATGCAGCGCAAGTCGTGCTTCGGTACGCTCCAGCACATGGCGGGCCATGGCCTGGGCCAGCGCCTCGTCGGCCAGGAACACCGTGCTGTCGCACTCTTGCGCAAGCCGACGCGCTTCATCGCCGCTGTGGCTGCGCACCACCGCTTCGATGTGGGGATTCAATGTGCGCGCGGTGGTGATGACCTGCCGCACGTTCAGGGTGTCCGGCGTTGCAATGACCAGCATGGCGGCCCGGGCGATGTGCGCCTGTATGAGCACCGCAGGGTCTACCGCATCGCCAAAAACTGCCGCAATGCCGGACTCCCGCAATGACTCCACCAGTTCGCGGTTCTGCTCTGCAACCACAAACGGGATGTCGTTGGCCACCAGCACATTGGCAACGCGGCGCCCCACCCGGCCGTATCCCACCAGCACCACCTGCCGCGCGAGATAGCGGGCGTCGGTGCTCATGGGCAGTTCGGCCAGGGGGTCGTCGCGCTGCTCCAGCCGCCGTGCCAATGCCGACCGGGCGCGCAACCAGGCCTGCAGCGGGGCAATGGCATGAAAGAGCATCGGATTGAGCGCCATCGAAATCAGCGCCCCCGCCAGCACCAGGCTGGCCCCTTCGGGCGGCAGCAGCCCCAGCGACGAACCCAGTGCCACCAGAATGAAAGAGAACTCCCCGATCTGCGCCAGGCTCGCCGAGACCGTGAGCGCCGTATTGAGCGGGTAGCGAAATGCCAGCACCAGCGCGGCAGCCGCCAGCGTCTTGCCCAACATGATGATTGCCACCACCGCCAGCACCTGCAATGGCCGGCTCCACAGCACGGCGGGGTCGAACAACATGCCCACCGAGACAAAAAACAGCACGGCAAAAGCGTCGCGCAGCGGCAAAGACTCTTGCGCAGCCCGGTGGCTGAACTCCGACTCGCGCATCACCATGCCCGCAAAAAAAGCCCCCAGCGCAAACGACACCCCAAACAGCGCGGCAGACCCAAACGCAATCCCCACCGCAGCAGCCACCACACACAGCGTGAACAGCTCCCGCGAACCCGTGCGCGCCACCTGCCAGAGCACCCAGGGGAACAGACGGCGCCCCACCAGCAGCATCAGCGCCACAAACCCTCCAACCTGCAACAACGTCCATCCCAAGGCCTGCCACAGCGCCGCGCCATCCACGCCCTGGGCAGCGGCACCTTCGCCCCCGTTGCTGCCCCCCAGCCAGCCTGCAAGCGGCGGCAGCAACACCAGCACCAACACCATGGCCAGGTCTTCCACCACCAGCCAGCCCACGGCAATCCGGCCCGTGTGACTGTCCAGAATGCCCAGGGTCTCCAGCGCACGCAACAGCACCACCGTGCTGGCCACCGAGAGCGCCAGGCCAAACACCAAAGCCCCGCCCAGGCTCCACCCCACCAGGTGGCCAACGCCATACCGAGCGCCGTAGCCACCATCATCTGCACCACAGCCCCGGGCACGGCAATCTTGCGCACGGCCAGCAGATCACCCCACGAGAAATGCAGCCCAACGCCAAACATCAACAGCATCACGCCAATTTCAGCCAACTGGCTGGCCATTGCCGCGTCTGCCACAAAACCAGGTGTGTATGGCCCGATGACTACGCCCGCCAGCAGATACCCGATCAACGCAGGCAACCGCAACCGAGTAGCCACAAAACCCAACGCCAGGGCCAGCCCCAGCGCAGCAGCGATGGTGTGTATGAGCGTGACGCTGTGCGGCATGGTGCGGGGGGCGAGGAAATGTATTGGCGGGAAGGTAGGTAGCCTCGTTATACCCGCATCCACCGGGCTTCTGCTACTGCCAATACCAAGGCCGCCCTCTTCGGGGCGGCTCTGTACGCAGGGTATGATTCGCAGTCTGCGCCACAGCGCAGTTGCGAAATGTTTCGCAATACAACCGAGTAAGCACCTCTTTGCCGAAAGCTTGTTCACTGCCCGTAGCTCAACTGGATAGAGCAATAGCCTTCTAAGCTATAGGTCGGGGGTTCGAGTCCCTCCGGGCAGGCCAAAGTAGCATTTCAGACAGTCTCACAACCTCTCAGAACCCGCATGTTTCCTAGCATCGCGGGTTTTTTGTTGTCTCAGGCCGTTTCACTGCGTACCATGACATACCAACAAAACGTTGGTACTTCTGCTGGTATCTCCACATACCAACTGTGCAGATACCAACAACAGGGGCACCATGGCACTCACCGACACCTTTGTGAAGAACGTCAAGCCCGCTGGCTCTGCCACTGGCGAGAAGCACGCCGATGGGCTGGGCCTGTTCCTATACGTCAAACCGGCGGGCAAGTATTGGCGTATGAGCTACCGCCATCAGGGCAAGCAGAAAACCCTGGCGATTGGTGTGTACCCGGCAGTCTCTTTAGCCAAGGCCCGCAAGCGCCGTGACGACGCCCGCGAACTCCTAGCCGAAGGACTCGACCCCAGCGCAGCCAAGAAGGCCGAAAAGCAGGCAACCCGCGTAGCCGCAGCCAACACCTTTGAAGCCGTTGCCCGTGAATTCCACGCCACCCAGGCCAGCGGCTGGAGCCCCCGCTACGCGGCACGGTGGATCGAGCGCATGGAGAAAGACCTGTTCCCATACATCGGCAAACTCACGCTGCCAGCCATCACCGCCCCCGTGCTGCTGGACGCACTGCGCAAGGTAGAGAAGCGCGGAGCCAACGAAACCGCCCACACCCTGCGCCAGACCGCCGGGCAGGTGTTCCGCTACGGTGTGCAGACGGGGCGCTGTGAACGCAGCCCCGTGACCGACCTGCACGGCGCCTTAAAGCCCATCGTGGTCAAGCATATGGCCGCTGTGCTGGAGCCTGCCAAGGCGGGCGAGCTACTGCGGGCCATTGATGGCTACACCGGCCAGCCCATGACCAAGGCGGCGCTGGCGCTATCTGCCCTGCTCTTTCAGCGCCCCGGCAACATCCGGCAGATGGAATGGGCGTGGATCGACTTCGACAAAGCCCTGCTGACCATTCCATCCCAGGACATGAAGCGGCGGCTGGCGCAGAAGCTCAACGGCAGACCGCACTTTGTGCCCCTGGCCCCGCAAGCCATTGCCATCCTGAAAGAGCTACTGCCCCTCACCGGCCATGGCCGCTATGTATTCCCCAGCCTGCGCACAGGCGAGCGGGCCATGAGCGACAACACCATCAATGCAGCCCTGCGGCGCATGGGCTTTGCCTCCGACGAGATGAGCGCCCACGGGTTCCGGGCGATGGCGCGCACGCTGATGATTGAGCGCATCCACGGCATATCCGCCGATGTGATCGAAGCCCAACTGGCGCACGGCAAGTCAGGGCCACTGGGGGCCGCCTATGACCGAGCGGAATTCATGGAGCAACGACGCCGGATGATGAAAGAGTGGGCGGACTATCTGGACAAACTGCGCATTGGTGCGGATGTGATCCCGTTCAAGATAGCTTGACCACCGACATGCAAAGCGAAGGCCCTTACAGGCCTTTCGCATGGCAAGCACTGCGATGAGTTCGACGAAATCCACGACGAAAACTTAGAAAAGTTCCACATCTCCGCCAGCAAATTTGATTTCTTCTTTGGTTAATAAAAGTTACGAAACTTTGGAAACACGCCAATTATCATCAAACAAAACTCAATGAAATAGGGGGTTTCAAGCGAAAAACCCCACGAAAGCCGCATTAGTATTAGATTTCTACTCAAAGATCCTTGCCGGATAAGGCTTTACGCAGCATGGGGTAGAAAAGCGCGACGGTACACTACCGGCGCTTTTTTGCTGTGACTAGAAACTGTGGCATTCTTGGATCGCCTGTCTGGATTAACAGTAGTCCAGAAAAGGCGAAGGCCCCGAGTGTTCGAGCACAAGGAGCCTTCTAGACCGCCAAAACCCGAGGGCCTTGAAAGTCTCCCAGCAACGGGACTTTGAGGGTATCACGACCGACCTATTCCGAGGAACAGGCGGTTTTATGGGGTTTTGGTTTTTTGTAACACCGCTACGAAAGACCCGACCATGCCAGCGACAGTACCCCAAAAGCAACCCGACAGCCTGCTCCGCGTAGAGCCGCACATCACCCAGCGTATGAGCATCAGCCGCAGCGGCTGGTGGAAAGGTGTGAAGGACGGCAAATTTCCGCCTGGTATTAAGTTATCCCCCCGCGTGACCGTCTGGAAGGCCAGCGAAATCGACGCCCTCATTGCCAACATCGGCAAGTAAGGGGGCACCATGCAAAAGCAACAACATGCCGCCACGGCAGGACAAGCCACGTCCCGCTCAATCACCGCAAACTTCGACACCCTTCCCGACAGCGCCTTCATCCGCGAAGCCCAACTGGTGCAGAGCCCCAAGTGCCCCGACAGCCGTGCCCCCTTGCCCTTCAGCGCCCCGACTCTGTGGCGCAAGGTGAAGGCGGGCACGTTCCCCAAGCCACACCGCTTGTCTGAGCGCGTGACGGCCTGGAAGGTGGGCGACGTGCGCGCATGGATCAACCAACACACCGCCGATGCGTAAGGGGGCACACCATGCACACCGACGCAAGCAAGCGGCAGGCACTGGCCGAGATTCTGGCCGCGCATCCGGGCACCGACTCCACGGCGCAATGCACGCGCATCCGGGCTGCGCTGGCCCGCTTTGCACTCACCACGTTTGAGGCTTCACGCTATCTGGACTGCTACGACCCGCGCGCACGGGTGATGCAACTGCGCCATGCCGGTGATGTGATCCGCACACACTGGCAGACGGTAGAAACCGAAGGCGGCGGCAAACACCGCGTGGGGCTCTACGTGCTGGAACCCAAGGGGGGCCACCATGCAGAGCGCCATTGATGGATTCAGCACCGCGATGGAGGCGGCGGGCCTGCCACCACCGCCCACTATCGAAGCCGATGGCAGCCTGCACCGCTTCAGTACCAGCGGCAAGCGCGGCGACGATTCGGGCTGGTATGTACTGCACCCGGACGGCATCGCAGCGGGCGTGTTTGGCTGCTGGCGCAATGGCTGGTCACAGACCTGGAGCAGCAAGCCCGACACAGCCATGACCCAGGCAGAGCGCGATGCACACCGCCAGCGCATCAAGGCCATGAAGGCACAGCGCGATGCAGAGCAGGCCCAACGCCAGCAACAGGCCCGCCAGACAGCGGCGGCGCTGTGGCAAGCCGCAGCACCGGCCATGGAGCACGAGTACCTGGCGCGAAAGGGCATACAGCCCCACGGCGCACGGTGTGATGGGCAGCGGCTGATGATCCCCTTACGTGATGTGGATGGCACCCTGCATAGCCTTCAGACTATCGCGCCCGATGGCGACAAGCGATTCATGCCCGGCGGGCGCGTGGCGGGCTGCTATCACTCCATGGGCAAGCCCCAGGTCGTGCTGGTGGTGTGCGAGGGCTTCGCCACCGGAGCCAGCATCCATGAGGCCACGGGGCACGCGGTGGCGGTGGCCTTCAACGCGGGCAACCTGCTGCCCGTGGCCCAGGCGCTGCACGATAAATACCCCGCGCTGCGCATCATCGTGGCAGCCGACGATGACTGGCGCACCGATGGAAACCCCGGCCTGACCAAAGCCGCCGAGGCGGCGCAGGCGGTGGGCGGAAACCTTAAAAAACCTGAATTTGGCGACAGCCGTCCAGAGAAGGCGACGGACTTTAACGACCTGCACCAACTGCTGGGGCTGGACGCGGTGAAGGCGTGCATTGATGGTGCAGCGACAGCATCCACCGACGGCGGCTGGCCTGACCCCGTGCCCCTGCCCAGTGGCCTGCCACCCGTGGCACCGTTTGATGCAGAGCTGCTGCCCGAGGCGCTGCGGGGCTGGGTGGCAGACATTGCACACCGTATGCAATGCCCGCCCGACTTTACGGCGGTGGGGGCTGTGGTGGCTCTGTCCAGCCTGATCGGTGCGCGTGCTGTGGTCAAGCCCAAGGCCCGCGACGATTGGGCAGTGGCGCCTAACCTGTGGGGCGCCATCGTGGGCCGCCCTGGTGTGATGAAGTCGCCCGCACTGAGCGAGGTATTGAAACCCCTGCAGCGCCTTGAAAAAACAGAGCGGGAACAGTGGCAGGCCGCGCACGAAGCCTGGCAACTCGATTGCAAGGTGGCCGAGCTGGCCGCCAAGGCCAACGAAAAGCAGGCCGCAGCCCAGGCCGCCAAAGACCCGGCCAAAGCGCGGGCGCTGCTGCAGCCAGCCGACAACCTGACCACAGAGCCCACCATGCGGCGCTACGTGGTCAACGATGCCACGGTGGAGAAACTGGCCGAGCTGCTGACCGTGAACCAGTGGGGCACGCTGGTCTATCGTGATGAGATTCACGGCCTGCTGTGCAGCATGGATAAGCAAGGGCAGGAAGGCGCACGCGGCTTCTACCTGACCGGCTATGACGGCAACCAAGGCCATGCTGTGGACCGCATCGGGCGCGGTGAATCGTTTGTGCCCCGCGTGTGCCTGGCAATGCTGGGCGGCATTCAACCCGGCAAGGTGCAAAGCTATGTGCGCGACGCCGTGGCGGGTGGTGCTGGTGATGATGGCCTGCTGCAGCGCTTTGGGCTGACGGTATGGCCTGATGTGAACCGCGAATTTGTCTATGTGGATCGGTGGCCCGACACCCCCGCAAAACAAGCAGCATGGGCGGTGTTTGAGCGCTTGAATCAACTGCAGCCAGCCACCGACAGCGATGCACAGGAATGGCGCTTTACGCTCGATGCGCAAGCCTTGTTTGAGGAGTGGCTGACGCCCTTTGAAAGCGAGCTGCGCGGCGATGAACTGCACCCCGCCCTGGTGTCGCACCTCGCCAAGTACCGCAAGCTGGTGCCAGCCCTGGCGCTGATCTTTGCCCTGGTGGACACGCCGGAAAGCGGACACCTGATCCATGAGCGCGAGCTGATCCGCGCATTGGCATGGGCCGACTATCTGCGCACCCATGCCGAACGCCTGTATGCAGCGGCGGTAATGCCTGAAACTAGTACGGCCAAGCAACTGCTGGACAAGATCAAGGCGGGCAAGCTAGCCGACAGTGATGGTGTTCTGCTGGATGCCTTCACACCCCGACAGATCGCGGTGAAACACTGGGCCGGGCTGGGCACACCAGACGCTGTGCGCAAAGCTGCTGACCTGCTGGCCGACTATGGCTGGCTGGAGCGCGAGGCCACACCCAGCGGCGCGACAGGCGGCAGGCCCAGCGAGCGCTATTTGCTGCATCCGGTGCTGGTGAAAGGTGGTGTGTGATGAAGTGGCTACAGCGCCTGAAATCGGCAACAACCCCGGACGCCAACGCTACGAAACCTACAGAACCCGGTTTCGTAGGTTTTGTAGCGTGCCCCGATGGGCCTTCTGAAAAATTCACAGCCCCGCAGCAGCCACCGGCCAACGAAGCGAACGCAGACCCTGACCGCTGGTGCTGGCCGCATGGCACTGCGATGAACACGGCGGAAATTGACACCTTCACAGCGCGGCTGGCGCGCTTCACCGACAAGGGGCTGGCCCTGGACGATGCCGAAGCACTGGCCGACAAGCTGGTGACGCGGGACAGAGCCAACGACAACCGCCGACTGTGCCCTGAGTGCATCCATCTGCAAGGCGTGGGCCGTTGGAGCTGCGGCAACTGGAAACAAGCGGGCATCGGCACCCGCGCAGCAGACACCGGGCTGGCGCATGAGCTGGTGGTGATGCTGCAGCACTGCGCAGGATTCAAGGAGCAATCACGATGAAGAAAAAGCCCCAGGCCCCTGTGGTGCAAGACGTTCATGCCGACCCCGACACTCTGCAGATACACAAAGACCCAGCGCAGAGTGACGCCGCACAGATAGCAGCAATGGCACTGGGCAGCGTTGCGGCCAATGCCATGACTGCCCGCACGTACGCGGCAGGAACGTTTGGCACGCTGGATGTGACCGAGTGTGCGATGACGCTGAAAAGGCGCGTGGACACCACCCACGGTGGCGACCTCAAGCACGCAGAAACCACCCTCACGGCGCAGGCTGCAACGCTGGATGCGATCTTTAACGAGTTGGCGAGGCGGGCAGCACTGAACATGGGCCAGCACCTGGACGCCACCGAGCGCTATATGAGGCTGGCACTCAAAGCCCAGGGCCAATGCCGCGCCACGCTGGAGACACTGGCCGCCATCAAGAACCCGCCGGTGATCTTTGCCAAGCAAGCCAACATTGCCCACGGGCCGCAACAGATCAACAACAAAACGACAACAAGAAACACCAGCACGCGCACGAGAAAAACAGAAACACTGCAGAACGAACTATTAGAGGATTCAGGGCATGGCAGCACGCACATGGACGCAAGAGCAACGACAACGCCAGCGCGAGGCCATCCAGCGGTGGAAGCCCTGGAATCAGTCCACAGGCCCCGTAAGCCCAGAAGGAAAAGCGGTGGTAGCGCGTAATGCTTACAGCGGCGGGCAGCGGGCGGAAATGCGAAGGGCCATCAAGGAGTTGCGAGAAGCGCTACGGGCGCAGCGCGACGTGCTGGAGAAGGCGTAGCCGGGGGGGATAAAAGTCTGAAGCGGGGCCGGGGTGACACCCCGCAGTTCCTCACGCGCAGAAAAAAGCCCCTATTTGAAAACAATCAAACCATTGGCTGAGCCTGTGTGTGGGGAGCGTGCGACAGGGAGACACTTTCGTAAATGATGGTACTTTTGATGGTACTTTTCTGAATCGAAAACATTAAACCTAGCATTCATGCGGGTTTCAAGGCGCTATGTGAACTCCTCCGGGGCCAAAGCAGCATTTCAGACCGTCTCACAACCTCTCAGAACCCGCATGTTTCCTGGCATGGCGGGTTTTTTGTTGTCTCAGGCCGTTTCACTGCGGACCATGGGATACCCACAAAAAGTGGGTACTTCTGACGGTATCTCGACATCCCAACGGTGCAGATACCGTTGGGTGCCGGTGCAAAACATGTCGCTTGGGGCTTGCCGTCAGGCCCCGGTCGCCTGCACCTCGTACGTATCCTCTCCCCCATCGTCATCGCTGTCATTCGATGCTTCGACATGGGCCGAAGGTGCCTTGCCCATGGCCTGCTCAATCAGCTGCAACAGCAGCGCCTTGCGGGCCTTGTAGAAGCCATCGAAGTCATCCGAGCGCAAGAACTGCGCGGGAATCTGGTGCGTGTGCAGCAGTGCATCCATGGCCAGCGCATCCAGCGCCACCAGCTTCTCTGCCTGCAACTTGGCGAGGTACGCAGACGGTGCGGCGCCCCCAATCTTGCGGTTGGCCTTATAGGAAATGGGCGTCTTGTTGACGATGCTGTTGAATACGGCAGGCTTGATGCCCCGCTTTTTGCACCAGTCTTCGGGAAAGATGTGGTGGATATCCAGGCTCATCATCTCGTCGTTGTCGAGCTTGTCCACCGTTGACTTGAAGTACCAATCCCGCGCGCCCTGGCGCAGCACCAGCACGTTCACACCCTTGTAGGCCGCACTGTTGCGGGTGTAGAGCCGGTCCAGACGCTGGGCATCAAAGCTCGCGTCCGACACCGTGGCAGGTACTGGCCCATTGTTCTTCACCCAGTCCAACACCTCCTCCACGTCCTTGGCAATGCGCGTTTCCACCGCGCCGCCATACAGCTCGCCCAGCACGCCGCACCAGAACCAAAGCGAAAGTTTGTCGAACACCACGGGCGTCAACCAAGTCTTGTCATCCAGTTCGGCGAGGATGGCAGCCAGTGGCACCACCTGTGTCTGGTAAGGCAACTCTCGCAGCCGCATGATGGACTGCCTGCGCAAGAACTGCGGCACCTGCAGATACCCCTCTTCCACCTTGTCAGCCCATGCTTGATAGGCGGTACGGCTGAGCGCCAACATCGTTTTGCGCTTTGCGCTAACGGGGGGCAGCTGCTGCTTTTCTTCATCGGGCACGACACCGGCATTGGCTTTGGTGAGCTCGGCCAGTCGCTCGTGGCGCTTGGCTCGGGTCTCCAGCAAGGTGATGCTCTGGATGAAGTCGCTCGCCTCCACGTTGCGCAGCAGCTCCGAGGTGTGCAGACGGGTGCGTCGGCCCTCTACGCTACGCTCCACGCTACCCAGCCAGTCGTCGCGCAGGTTGAACTTTTCTGCCGCAAACGTGGCGGTGATCAGCTCAAACACGTTCAGCGCCACGCCGCCCGTGTTGACCTTCTCAAACACCGTGCACACCGCCTCTTTGGAGGTGTCCTTCAGCAGCTGAATCACTGGCACCTTGTAGCCCGTGAACTGATCAATCACCTTGACCTGAAAATCCAAAAACTGCGCCACCTTGGCGGGATTGAATTTGTTCAGACTCACCATCCAGGCCATGGACTCGAACATAGCGTTGCACGGGAAGTGCATCGCTTGGCACTCGCGCTCACGGTCGCTCAGGTCCAGCGTGACGTTCCGGTGAAACTGGTCGTATTGCTTGCGGCTTT
The DNA here is from genome assembly GCF_013376875.1 of Acidovorax sp. JMULE5. Lineage (GTDB taxonomy): Bacteria > Pseudomonadota > Gammaproteobacteria > Burkholderiales > Burkholderiaceae_C > Acidovorax > Acidovorax facilis. Next base: position 374,720 of record NZ_CP035951.1, on the reverse strand, counting down.
CGTCCACCGCCACAAGAGCGTCCAGCAGGTCCGCCCCGGGCAACAGCGCCATTTCAATGTCCCAGTAGTAGAAGAGCTTCATCTTCTTGCCGCGACCGTTGTGGGTTTGCACCGGGGTCTTGAGCTGCAACACCTGCGTCAGTGTCGTCAGGCGTTGCTGGCCGTCCAGAATCAGCCACTTGGCATCTTCTGCTTTGGGGCGCGGCTCCACCCCCTCCACACCGCGCTGCTCAAAGGTCACCGTGCCACCGGTCTCCAACATCATCACCGCCCCCACAGGGAAGGACTGGGCCACACTCACCAGCAGCTCGCGGATGCGCATGTCCTCCCATACCCAGCCGCGCTGAAAGTCGGGCAACTGAATCTTGCCTGCCTGGATATCGACCAGCAGGTCTTTCATGTCCTTGGGGTTGGTTTCAAAGCTCGACACAGGAATTCACTTTCAAACAAAGGAAGTGGAATCCACCAGCGCTTGGGCCAGGTGGGATTGGGTGACTTGTGCAGCCTTCAGGCGCTGGCGCAGGTCGGCGCACAGGCGGCGAAGGGCGGTGACGCGGGTAACTACGCGAGACTGCTCTGCGAGTGGAGGTAACGGAATCCAGTACTTCTTCAAACTTCCCGCTGCCAAATTTGGCTGAGCAGAACCGTTGTCGTGTTGCCATATAAATGACCTGCCGGCAGGGCTCGTCAGATACAAGAGCAAAAATTGATTGTCCAACTTCGGTGAAGGACGAACTATTACCAAAGACGATGCGATGGCCCCCTCCTCGTAATCCACTATCGCTGTCTTACCGAGAGTCGCACCACGAAGGCAATACACGAGGTCACCCTTACGCACTTTTCCGCTACGCAAAGAGTCAAATTTTTTTCGTGTCAGAAAATGCATTCTTGATGCGGATAGAGAACCATCTGGATCAATGTGTCCAGTGTTGATAAATGGAACCCCAGCAGGAACGTACTCCGACTTATTCGGATAGTTTTGACCGCGATCCCCATTTATTAACTCCGCAACCTCTCCCAAGCGACACCACTCCCAGTCAACTGGAACGGCAAAAGGGCCTTCCTTTTGCGTTCGCGAGCAATCACGGGATTGAGCAGTAAATAATTCATCTCGTTGGTGAAGAGTAAGCAGGCCGCGCACGGCCAGTTGCAGCAGGGTTTGCTCAAGGGCGTCGATGGCTTCGGGGCGGTCGAGCAGCAGGTCGAAGTGCTGGGCCACGCGCTGCCAGTTGTCGGCCAGTTCCTCGGGCGCGGTGCTGGCGGTGAGCGTGCTCAGCAGGGTGCTGACCAGTTGGGCGTGTTGCGCGGCCTCCAACTGGCCCTTGGCCTGTAGCGCATCGCACAGGCGCATGAGCTCTTCGACGCGGGCGACGATGCGGGATTGTTCGGGGAGGGGTGGGAGGGGGAATTGCAACGAGCCTATGTGACCTTGATTGACGGTCTTTTGGCCCGCTGTCGTGACGAACAAACTCTTGATGGCAGTGCGTACAAGTGCACTGTCCCCAAGAAGTGCGCAGAAGCTCGGCTCAATCCAACGCTGATCAATCCGCATGCGGATGAAGTGGTCACAGTAGATTGCATCCACCGGTCTATCGCATAGGTTGAACTGCCCAACAATGTCTGCGCTTCCATTGACACGAGTGATCAATATGTCGCCTTCCGCAAGTTGGTACTTTGCGATGTCACCAGGCGCGATTGGAACCTGCCGGGTGTCCAAGAGTGAAATGCGTTTGCCCTTGATATCCGCAAGACGGAGCACCGTTATAGGTGTTCCGCCCGCATCCCCGCGACTGGATGCTCCATTCTGAAATTCAGGCATCAAATCAGCTAAACGTACCCACTCCCATTGCGTCGGCAACCCAAACGGCTTTTCCTCCTCCCCAATCTCCGCCAGCGGCTTGTCCCGCTTGATCTTGCCCTCAGCCAGCAGCCGGTTCTTCTCCGCCCGAATCTTCTGCAGCAGCACGCTAGCGGGTTCATCGGCAGGGGCTTGCGGCACCAGCTTGCCTTGCACGGCCAGGGTCAGAATGAGCTCGCGCAGGCGGGCCACGCCACCGGGGGCTGTGGCCAATACATCCAAATTTGATAGCAGCATGCGCTTATTCCTCAAGCGCTAGCGGCTTTTTTGGCCATTAAAGACTGGGCCAGGATGCCTTTGAGTTCGTCGCGCAGCGCCTGGGCCTCGGTCTGCAGGCGGGCGTGCTGGGCCAGCAGTTCGTCGGGGTCGTGGCTGGTTTGTTCGCCGACGTGGGGGTTCTTCTGGTCGAGGTTCCAGTTGGCGGCGCGGAGGGTGTCGATGCTGACCTTCCAGGCGCGTTCGTTTTCCACGCGGGCGGCAAAGCCATCGGCCTCGGTGCCCCACCAGGCTTTTTCGGCGTCGAATTCTTCGATGCGGATGGGCTTGGTTTTGTTGTAGTTCTTCACGCCCGGCGGGTACGGGTGCTCGTAGTACCAGACATGCTGCGTAGGCTGGCCCTTGGTGAAGAACAGCAGGTTGGTCTTGATGCCGGTGTAGGGGGCGAACACGCCGTTGGGCAGGCGCACGATGGTGTGCAGGTTGCACTCTTGCAAGAGCTGTTCTTTGATGCGGCTTTTGACGCCTTCGCCAAACAGGGTGCCGTCGGGCAGCACCAGGGCGGCGCGGCCGTTGACTTTGAGGATGTGCTTGATGAGCACGAGGAACAGGTCGGCAGTCTCTTTGGTGCGCACGTCAGCGGGGTAGCCTTGTTCGATGCCGGGCTCTTCCACGCCGCCAAAGGGCGGGTTGGTGAGCACCACGTCCACGCGGTCGGCGGCCGTGTAGTCGCGCAGGGGGCGCACCAGGGTGTTGTCGTGGCGGATGTTGCTGGGCACCTCGATGCCGTGCAGCAGCAGGTTGGTGACGCAGAGCATGTGCGGCATCTGCTTTTTCTCGACGCCGCGAATGCTGTTTTGCAGCACGGCTTCTTGGTCAGCATTTTTGACTTGCTTGCGCAGGTGCTCAATGGCGCACACCAGGAAGCCGCCGGTGCCGGTGGCGGGGTCGAGCACCACCTCGCCCAGTTGCGGGTTGACCATGTCCACCATGAACTGGGTGACGGCGCGGGGGGTGTAGAACTCGCCCGCGTTGCCGGCGCTTTGCAGGTCTTTGAGGATTTTTTCGTAGAGGTCGTTGAACTGGTGGCGCTCGGCCTGGCGGTTGAAGTCGATGCCGCCCAGTTTGTTGACCACCTGGCGCAGCAGGTGGCCGCTTTTCATGTAGTTGTAGGCGTCTTCAAACACGCCGCGCACCACGTAGCCGCGCGGGTTGCGGGCAGGGTCGGCGCTGAGGCTTTTGAGCGTGGCAAAAAGCTGGTTGTCCACAAAGTCGAGCAGCGCCTCGCCGGTCATGCCCTCGGGGTCGGCCGCCCAGTTGCGCCAGCGCATGGCTTCGGGGATGGGGCTTTGGTAGTGGTCGCGCGTGAGCTCCAGTTCTTCTTCGAGCGCGTCAAACACCTTGAGGAACAGCAGCCAGGTGAGCTGGCTGATGCGCTGGGCGTCGCCATCGACGCCGCTGTCCTGGCGCATGATGTCCTGGATGGATTTGATGACGGGGGTGAGGTTGGACATGGGGGGAAGAATTTAAGTAAAAACAGGCTCTAGCGCTTATTGGATAAGCGCTAGCAGCTATCAAAAACAGAGTGAATAGGCTGCCACGGTCAGGCGGCCGGTGGCGTAGCGTACAGCTCGCGCTCCAGGGTTTGCAGCGCGTGCAGGTACTGCGGGCGTCCGCCAAAGCTGCGCACCAGCTCTACGGGGCTGCCCAGGTCGGTGAAGGGCTGGAGCTTGAAGACTTCGTTGCTCTCGATGGTGGCGATGCCTTCGTCGGCGTATTTGTCGAGCAGGGCCTCCAGCACCTTGCGGGCCACGGGGCCGTATTGGGTGAAGACGTTGCGCTTTTGCACGCGGCGGGCGCGCTCGCTGCGGGTGAGCGGGGGCTGGTCGTAGGCCACATGGAGCAGCAGGTCGAACGGGTCGAGGTCCACCATGCCCATGTGTGCTACCTCGTCGGCCAGGGCTTCGAGCAGCACGCCCTGCCCTTCCAGTTCTTGCAGCAGCACGGCCTTGCGGTCGGCCTGCTGCCAGGCCTGCAGGAACTGGTCGAGCGATTCGTATTGCTTGCGCAGGTTGATGCGGGTGTAGTCGCGCAGGCTTTCGGTGATGAGCTTGCCCTGGGCGTTGAGGTACTGCACGCGCTCGCGCGCCACGGTCACGGTGACGTTGTTGCCGAGGACGTATTTCTTGGGGCCATCACCCGCGCCGCTGCCGCCCGCGAAGGGGCCTAACGGGTCCAGGAGGTGGCCTTCGGCAGGCTCAGGCTGAACGGGTTGGGATGGATCTGAGATCGCGGGCGCATCGGGCGGGGCCACGGGCTCGCCGCTGCCGGGCTCGTAGATTTGCACGGGCTCGCCGTCAAAGTCTTTGTCGGCAAAGAGTTCGGTGGCGCGCTTGAAGTCGAGGATGGTGAACCAGGTTTTGCCCAGGTCTTCGCGCAGGCGGGTGCCCCGGCCAATGATCTGCTTGAACAGCGTCATGGACTTGATGCCCTGGTCCAGCACGATGAGCTTGCAGGTTTGCGCATCGACCCCGGTGCTCATGAGCTTGGAGGTGGTGGCGATCACCGGGTAGGGCTTTTCGGGGTCGATGAAGTTGTCCAGCTCCAGCTTGCCTTCGGTGTTGTCGCCCGTGATCTGCACCACGTATTTGGGCTGTGTGGCGCACAGGTCGGCATTGGCGTTGCTCAGCGCCTGGCGCATGCGCGCGGCGTGGTCGATGTCTTCGCAAAAGACGATGGTCTTGGCGTAGCGGTCGGTGGCCTTCAGATACTCGGTGATCTTGGCGGCCACGGCCACGTCGCGCTGCTCCAGCACGAGCTTGCGGTTCATGTCGGCGCCGGTGTAGATGCGGTCTTCGATGGCGTGGCCGTGTTTATCGGTCATGCCTGCCGTGGGGCGCCAGCCGAAGGTGTCTTTGTCCAGGTCAACGCGGATGACCTTGTACGGGGCGAGGTAGCCGTCTTCGATGCCTTGCTTCAAACTGTAGGTGTAGACGGGCTCGCCGAAGTAGTCGGTGTTGGAGATGTCTTTGGTCTCTTTGGGCGTGGCCGTGAGGCCAATCTGCGTGGCGCTGCCAAAGTAGGTGAGGATGTCGCGCCAGGCCGAGTCTTCGGCGGCGCTGCCCCGGTGGCATTCGTCCACCACGATGAGGTCGAAGAAGTCGGGACTGAACTGCTTGTAGATGTTGCGCTCTTCCTCGGTGCCGGTGACGGCCTGGTAGAGCGACAGGTAGATCTCGTAGCTTTTGTCCACCAGCTTGGTGGTTTTGTTGACCGCCAGGTCTACGTCTTCGATCGACACCGCACCCTGGGCATCGACGCGCTCCACCCCCTTGGCGTTGGGGCTGAGCTTGGCCATGGCACCCTTGAAGGGGCGAAAGTCGTTGACCATGGTCTGGTCGATGAGGATGTTGCGGTCGGCCAGGAACAGAATGCGTTTTTTGGCACCGCTCTTCCACAGGCGCCAGATGATCTGGAAGGCGGTGTAGGTCTTGCCGGTGCCGGTGGCCATGACGAGTAGCACGCGGTCTTGCCCGGCGGCAATGGCCTCGACCGCGCGGTTCACGGCGTTGAGCTGGTAGTAGCGCGGTGTTTTGTTGGGGGCGTAGTCAAACCCTGCGATGCGGCTTTCCTCAGCGGACCAGCCCTTCCAGGCGCAGTAGCGGCGCCACAGCTCTTGCGGCGAGGGGAATTCTTCGAGGGTGAGGTTCTGCTCCAGCACGCCGGTGGCCAGGGTGGCGTCGCGGAACACAAAGCCGTCCCCGTTGCTGGAGAAGCTGTACGGCACATCGAGCAGCTGGGCGTAGTTCAGCGCCTGGCCCATGCCTGCACCTACGGCTTGCTTGTTGTCCTTGGCCTCAACGACCGCCAACGGAATGTTGGCCTTGTAGAACAAGGCGTAGTCGGCCCGCAGCACCGTACTCTTATCGCGGTAGGCCTTGCTGCCACGCACCACCACACGCCCGGCGCGCAACGGATACTCCCGAAAAATCTGGTCCAGACCATTCCACCCGGCTTGCTCCATGGCCGGGCGGATGAATTTTTCGCAAATGTCGCTTTCGGAGAGTTTTGTTTTATCCATTCGGCAGTTCGCACCATCCCTGTGCATGCAAAGGCGGCGTGTAGTTGTTACCGAATACTACCGCCCCTGCCGGAGACCACCGAAAGAATCATTGCCGGCGAGGAGGGGCGTCGAAAAATGATGGAGCTTTATCCACGCGAAAGCGTGGAACCCAATATTCGTGCGGCTTCCAGGGCACCGCCTGAACTCCTCCGGGTCAAAAAATCCGGAACGTTACCGGTTTGGCTGCGGGACGGCAGCGTAGTTCATGGCAATGGCCTGGACCACTGCGCCAATGAGCGCGCCATCTCCCGCACTCTGAGGCAAAACCTCCCGAACGATCTGGACCGCGTACTCCAGCTGCTCCTTGGCAAGGGCTGCTGACATGGCGTTGCCACGTTTTTCGCTGGGCGACGCGTCGCGGATCACAAGGCTCATGGAAGACTCCGGAAAAAGCTAAAGACGCAGTATGCGCTGCATACGACGCGCTCCATCCCGGCACTACCCAAATCCCGCCAAGAAAGACTGTTCGAAGAGTGGGCAGAAGCAATGGCTCTGGACTGCCCCTCACATGCTGGAGGCCCAAAACAAAAAAGCGCCGCAACATTTGTTGCGGCGCTTTTTCTGATTTGGGGTGGCTGATGGGGCTCGAACCCACGACAACAGGAATCACAATCCTGGACTCTACCAACTGAGCTACAGCCACCGTAGCTTTGTATTATAGCCTGGGATTTTGAGTCCCAAGACCAATTTGCTTAATTTTCTGCAGCGGCCTGCAAAGTGGCCGAGGGTCGCGGCGCTTTGATCTCTGCCTTGAAACGCTTCTTGAGCATCTCGTAATACGCCTGGCCTTCCGCCGAAGCCCACCACTGCATATATTGCTGCCGCTCCTGTTGCGCGCGCTGGCCCTCTGGAGCCGGCCGAGGCACCACACGGTTTACCTTGACCACGGCATAACCCTCACTCCCCAGGTCCACACCAACCCAGGCTGGGAGCGCGTCGGCTGTCGGCGCGTGCAACGCTGCATCAATCAGAGGACGGGGCAGGTTCTGGACCTGCTCACGCGAAATCTGGATGGGGGCGGCACCCAGGCCGCTGGCGGTGGCCGGGGCCGCTTTCCACGCAGCCAGCTTGGCTTCGCCTTCCTTGCGCGCCAACTCAGAGGCTTTCTGCCCCACATACAGTTCGCGCACGCGGGCTCGCACTTCGTCCAGCGGCAGGGTTTTGGTCGGGGTGTACTGCACCACGCGGCCAGCAGCCAGTTGACTCGGGCCTATTTCCACGGCTTCGGTATTGCGTTTGTTCTGCACCGAATCCGAAGAGAAAAGTGCTTCCAGGAACTTGGGGTTGGCCAGCGGCCCCACCGCGCCAGGAGCTGGCGTGCGGGTGAGGCCAGACGCGGTCTGCACCTTGAGCTTGAGCTTGTCTGCCACCGGCTTGAGGCTGTCTGCCTGTTCATACACGCTGTTCGTGAATGACTCCGCCACCTCGGCAAACTTGCGCTGGGCCTGCTGCTGCTTGAGTTCGGCTTCCATGGTGGGACGCAGTTCTTCAAAGGAAGGCTGGCGGGGTGCCTTGATATCGGTCAGCTGGATGATGTGGTAACCGAAGTCGGTTTCCACCAAATCGCTGATTTCACCCTTCTTGAGGGCAAAGGCCGCGTCTTCAAACGGCTTGACCATGGCGCCCCGTCCGAAGAAATTCAGATCGCCACCTGCGGTGGCCGAGCCTTTGTCGTCCGAGGCCTTCTTGGCCACATCCGCAAACGTGGCTGGCGCCTTGCGCACCTGCGCCAGCAGTTCCGCAGCACGTGCCTTGGCCTTCTCACGGTCGGCAGACGATGCATCCTTGGAGGCATTGATCAGGATGTGGCTGGCGCGACGCTCTTCCTTGCCGGCCATGCGCGCCACGTTTTCCTTGTAGTAGGTGCGCAAGTCGTCCTCATTGAGGGTGATACCGGAACGCACGCTGTCGAGGTCCAGAACCACATACTCCACCGCAGCCTGCTCCATCTGAAGGAACTTTGCAGGATTTGCCTTGTAGTAGGACTCCAGATCTGCGTCCGTGGGCGCAACCTTGGCAGAGAAATCTGCCGACTTGAAGCGCACCACCTGGATTTCTCGCTGCTCATAGAGAGGGTCCAGCGCGAGCTTGACCTGGGCATTGGTACTGAAGGCGGTACCCATCACACCACCGATGACCTGGTTGATCGACAGATCGCGGCGCACATTGGCCTCGAAGCCTTCAGGCGTCAATCCTTGCGTACCCACCAGTGCCCGATAGGCTTCTGCGTCCAGCGTACCGTCAGCGCGCTTGAGTCCTGCGATGGCGGGAATCTCCTGCAGGCTGCGTGCCAGCCGCGAATCACTCGTCACCAGGTGCATTTCCTTGGCCGCAGCTGCCAGCACGCGGTCACGCACCAGGCGCTCCAGCGTGGCGTAGCGGGCCTGGGGAGAGTCAAGAAGCTTGGGATCGACCGAGGGAGACTGCGCACGCATGCGGTCGGTCTCCATGCGATGGGCATTGTCCCAGTCAGTCTGGTTGATCTTGTCGCCATCGACGCGCGCCACCACTGGGCTCTTTTCAGAGAAGTAGTTGCTGTCAATGCCTACCAGCACAAACGATGGAATGATCAGCAAGAACAATAAGATCATCACGATCTTGGAGTGCTTGCGGATGGATTCAAACATGGTCGATCTTTCAGAAGGCAAAAAACAAAAGGCGAACTTGCGTTCGCCTTTGTTCGGTGGTGGTGGGTCCTGACGGTCTCGAACCGCCGACCTACTCCGTGTAAAGGAGCCGCTCTACCAACTGAGCTAAGGACCCCACCTAAACTGATCCTCAGTTCAAGGCATCTTTCAATGCCTTGCCAGGACGGAACTTTGGAACTTTAGCAGCTTTGATTTTAATCGTAGCGCCGGTACGGGGATTGCGGCCCGTGCGAGCAGCGCGTTTGCCGACCGCAAAGGTACCGAAACCGACGAGCGAAACAGTGCCGCCCTTCTTCAGGGTCTTCTTGACGGCCTCGATCGTGGATTCCAGGGCACGAGCAGCGGCGGCCTTGGAGATGTCGGCGTTGGTAGCGATGTGCTCAATCAGTTCGGTTTTGTTCACAAGAAGCCTCTCGGAAAAGAGTTGATGGAATGTCTCGCGGATATCTGGTCTTCACACGTCCGAAAGCGCAGCCGGAGGCTGGTTGAAAACAGACGGGGGAATGACTGGCATACACAGCAGTGGCTGCTGCATCAGATTAAAGCCATCGAGTTTCCGGGTGTCAATACAACACGCTGGTTTGGCGCAGCGTTGGGGTGAATTCTAGTCGTATTTCACGCTGCGACAGGGCTTGTGGGGCGTTTTTGTCTCAAACACGCCGTATGGGCAGCACTCCGTATTGACACCCCAGTTCCGACAATGCAGCGCAGGCCACAGTCCCCCGCATTCATCCGCAAAACCACCGACGGGATGCGCGCGCCACACTCCTGCTACTTCACACGCGCCCGGATTTCTGGCAATGCCTTTTGCAGGTAGTACACCATCGACCAGACCGTGAGCACAGCCGAGGCCCAGATGAGCCAGGTGCCCCACACGCCGGTATCGATGACGCCGAACAGGCGCCCGTCATAAAGAAGGAAGGGGATGGCCACCATCTGCACCGTAGTCTTGACCTTGCCGATCATGTGCACAGCAACGCTCTTGCTCGCGCCGATCTGCGCCATCCACTCGCGCAGGGCTGATATGGCGATCTCGCGGCCGATGATGATGAGCGCAACGAACACATCGGCGCGCTGCAGATGCACCAGCACCAGCAGCGATGCACACACCAGAAACTTGTCGGCCACCGGGTCCAGAAAGGCGCCAAACGACGAGGTCTGGTTCAGTTTGCGGGCCAGGTAGCCGTCCAGCCAGTCGGTGGCTGCGAACACCACAAACATCACGGTGGCAATGAGGTTGCGCGTGGCCGGGTCCAGCGGCGCGTAGAACACCCCCACGATCAAAGGTATCGCGACGATGCGCGTCCAGGTCATCAAGGTGGGGATAGTCCAGAACATGGGTCGATTGTGTCACGGCAGGGCGAGCAGTCCGGCCGGGGACTCAACGCAAGGCGCGATAGATCTCTTCGGCCAGCTCACGCGAGATGCCGTCCACGGTGACCAGGTCCTCGACACTGGCCGCAGCCACACCGCGCACCCCGCCAAAACGCTGCAGCAGCCGTGCCCGCTTCTTGGGGCCCACCCCCGCAATTTCTTCGAGCTGACCACCACCCACCCGCACCTTGGCCCGTGCAGCGCGCATGCCGGTGATGGCAAACCTGTGGGCCTCGTCGCGGATCTGCGCTACCAGCATCAGCGCCGCCGAGTCCTTGCCCAGGTAGACCTTCTCGCGGCCATCTGCAAACACCAGCTCTTCCAGACCCACCTTGCGGCCCTCGCCCTTTTCCACGCCCACGATGCGGGTCAGATCCAGCCCCAGCGCGGTGAACACCTCGCGCGCCACGCCCACCTGGCCCTTGCCACCGTCGATGAGCACCAGATCGGGCAGGCGTGCCACACCTTTGGGCTTGGTGGGCTCTTCACCCCCGGGCGCGGGGTTGGCCGCAAAGTCGATGCCCCCAGCTTCGCGCGCGGCCTCGGCCACCTTGCTGTAGCGGCGCGTCAGTACCTGGCGCATGGCGGCATAGTCGTCGCCGCCCGTAATGCCTTCGATCTTGTAGCGGCGGTATTCGCTGCTCTGCATCTTGTGGTGATGGAACACCACGCACGATGCCTGGGTGGACTCACCCGCCGTGTGCGAGATGTCAAAACACTCGATGGTGAGCTGGTCCAGATCTTCGGGCGGCAGATCCAGCGCCTCGGCCAGGGCACGTGTGCGCGCCTGTTGCGAGCCCTCTTCGGCCAGCAGGCGGGCCAACTGCAGATCGGCGTTCTTTTGCGCCATGTCCAGCCAGGCGCGGCGCTGTTCGCGCGGCTGGTGGATGGCGGTCACGCGCACACCACTTTGGTCGCCCAGTGCCTCCAGCAACGCCTTGTCCACTGGTTCGCTGGTGACCAGCACCGGTGGCACCGGCACGCCGATGTAATGCTGGGCGATGAACGCTTCCAGCACCAGCACCTCGACACGGCGAAAGGGCGCGGCCGGAGTATTCTCATCGGTGCCATCACCGCCCTCTTCCTCGAACACGGCGGCAGCGTCTTCCACATGCACCGGGAAATACGGCCGGTCTCCCAGATGCCGCCCGCCGCGCACCATGGCCAGGTTCACACAGGCGCGGCCGCCTTGCACGCGTACGGCCAAGATGTCCACATCCTTGTCGTCCGCAATCTCGATGGACTGCTGGTGCAGCACCCGCGACAGCGCCTGGATCTGGTTGCGCACATCGGCGGCCTGCTCAAATTCAAGCCTGTCGGAATGCGCCATCATCCGCACCTCCATGGCCTTTAGCACCTCCTGCGTTTCGCCGCGCAGCAGTGCCTCGGCATGCTGCACGTCGGCGGCATAGGCCTCGGGCGAGATCAAGTCCACACAAGGCCCGGTGCAGCGCTTGATCTGGAATAGCAGGCAGGGCCTCGTGCGGTTGGCAAACACCGTGTCTTCGCAGGTACGCAGGCGAAATACCTTTTGCAGCAGTTGGATGGTTTCCTTGACCGCCCAGGCGCTGGGGTACGGACCGAAATAACGGTGCTTCTTATCGACCGCACCCCGGTAGTAAGCCATGCGCGGAAACACTTGGGCGGGCGCATTGCCGCTGGCCGTGGGCGTGCCTGTGATCTTGAGATAGGGATAGCTCTTGTCGTCCCTGAACAGGATGTTGAACTTGGGGTTCAGCGTCTTGATCAGGTTGTTTTCCAGCAGCAGCGCCTCGGCCTCGGAGCGCACCACCGTGGTCTCCATGCGCACGATCTTGCTGACCATGTGGCCGATGCGCGTGCCGCCATGGTTCTTGGTGAAGTAGCTCGACACGCGTCGCTTGAGGTGACGCGCCTTGCCTACATACAGCAGCGCGCCCTGGGCGTCGAAATAGCGGTAAACACCAGGCAGCGCAGGCAGCGCAGCCACCTGCGCCAGCAGTTCTTCGGAATGGGACATGGCGCGTATTGTGGCCCCGCGCGCAGGCTGGCCTGCGTACTATGAAAAAAATAGCTGCTAGCGCTTACGCATCAAGCGCTAGCGGCCAATTTGACCACTATTCTGCTTCGATCTTCGAGCTTTTCACCACCTGCGCCCAGTTGGCAAGGTCCGCCTTGACCTTGTCACCCAGCTGCGCCGGGGTCTGGTAGTCGGCCGTGGCGCCTTGCTCTTGCGCCTTTTGCTGGAAGGCCGCGCTTTGCACCACGGTGCGGATGTCGGCAGTGAGCTTGTCCACCACCGGCTTGGGCACCGCAGCGGGTACAAACAACGCGAACCACGACGTGGCATCGACCTTGGGGTAACCCGCCTCGGCCGTGGTGGGCACATCGGGTAGGCTGGGCAGCCGCTGCTTGCCCGTCACGGCCAGCACGCGCAGCTTGCCGCTGGCGATGTGGGGCATGAACGGAGGCGCGGTGCCAAAAGTCAGGTCCACCTGCCCACCCAGCAGGTCCTGCAGCGCGGGGCCCGTTCCTTTGTAGGGCACGTGGACCATCTTGATGCCGCCCTGCTGCTCCAGCATGGCGCCCGTGACATGCTGCAGCGAGCCATTGCCCGACGAGGCGTAGTTGAGCTTGCCAGGGTTGGCCTTGGCATAGGCCATCAGCTCAGGCAGCGTCTTCACGGGCAGGTCGTTGCGCACCACGATGATCTGCGGGGCCGAGATCACGTTGGCCACGGGCTGAAAGTCGGCCTGGTCCCACTGCTTTTGTTTGGTGATGTGGGGCGAGATGACGTGGTAGCCCGAGTACTGCATGAACACGGTGTAGCCATCGGGCTCGGCGCGTTTGACGATACTGGCGGCAATATTGCCGTTGCCACCGCCCTTGTTGTCCACGATGACCGACTGGCCCAGCACCGGCGACAGGGCCTGGGCCAGCATGCGGGCCGACAGGTCGGTGGTGCCACCTGCGGCGGTGGGCACCACCATGGTCACGGTCTTGGTAGGGTAGGCGCCTTGCGCCAGGGCAGAAGCCCAAAAGCCGGTGGCGATGGCCGCCAGGGCCAGGGACGTGAATTGCTTGCGATGCAGGTTCATGCGATGTCTCCGCTTTCTCTGTTGTTAAATATCGTTCCGGGGCCGCGGCTGGGCAGCCAGCACCCGCCATAGCCATCTCAGGCGTTCAATCCACGGTGGCGCCGGTGTCCTTGACCACACGGCTCCACTTGGGCAGGTCGGACTGCACCAGCGCCGCCAGTTGCGCTGCCGTGCCCTTGAAGGGTTCACAGCCCACGGTAGCCAGCTTGTCCACCACGTCCTTGTGCTCCAGCGCCCGGGCCACCTCGGCCTGCAGCTGGGCCACGATGGGCGCAGGCGTGCCGGCCGGGGCAAACAACGCGTACCAGGGCGCCTGGCCAAAGCCCTTGATCGTCTCGCCGATGGTGGGCGCATCGGGCAGCGCGGCCACACGCTTTTCATTGACCACGCCCAGCACCTTGAGCTTGCCCGCCTTGATGAACGCAATGGCCGACGGCAGGCTTTGCACCGACAGCGGCACCTGCCCACCCACCACGTCGGTGGCGGCTGCGGCAGAGCCCTTGTACGGGATGTGCTGCAGCTGGATGCCAGCGGCCTTTTGCAGCATCTCGCCGATCAGATGGTTCAGCGTGCCGTTGCCCGCCGAGGCAATCGAATACTTGCCAGGGCTGGCCTTGGCCAAGTTCACCAGCTCGGCCACGTTGTTGGCGGGAAAAGACGGGTGCGCCACCAGCACATAACCGGCCGTGGCGACAGGGGCCACGGGGGCAAAATCCTTCACCGGGTCAAAGCCGGGGTTCTTGTACAGCGCGGGGCCAATCACGTGGGCGCTGTCGGCCGTCAGCAGCAGCGTGTAGCCATCGTTGCGCGCGCGGGCCGTGGTGCCCGTGGCCAGGGTGCCTCCCGCACCAGGGCGGTTTTCCACGATCACGCTCTGGCCCAGTTGCTCGCCGAGCTTTTGCGCCACCACGCGCGCAATGGCGTCATTGGCGCCTCCCGCAGCCTGGGGCACGACCACGGTGATGGGCTTGGACGGGTACTTGTCCTGCGCGCCTGCGGCCAAGGCAGCAGAGCACAACATAGCAGCCGTGAAGAGTCGGCGGGACAGCATCGTTTGAAATGTCATGGCTTTTTGTCTCCTGTTGTTGTGAATGAATGCAGGCTCGCCCGCATTCAACGCGAAAGCGCTCTTTCGCGGATGGCGTCGAAATCCGCAGGTACCGAATGCAGCGCCAGGCGCGGACCCGCCTTGGCGATCTGACTCGGAATGTCGTGGCCGATGAGCACAGGCAACTGCTGCGCCGCTGCCACCAGCCGGGCCAGGTCCACGCCGGTGTCGTAGCCCATCAGCGCCAGCGCATGCACGATCTCTTCGCTGCACACATTGCCGCTGGCGCCCGGCGCATAGGGGCAGCCGCCCAGGCCGCCCAGCGAGGCATCGAACCGGTCCGCACCCGCATCAATGGCCGCCAGCACGTTGGCCAGACCCATGCCGCGCGTGTTGTGGAAGTGCAGCGTGAACTCCACACCCGGCCAGCGCGCGCGGGCTGACGCGGTGAGCTGGTGGACCTGGGTGGGAAAGGCCATGCCCGTGGTGTCGCACAGCGTGATGCCGCGCACGCCCTGGTCCACAAAACGCTGCACCCAGTCGAAGACCTGGGCTTCAGGCACATCGCCCTCCATGGGGCAGCCGAACACACATGACAGCGACACGTTCACCGCCACGTTCGCGCCCTGCGCCATGGCAATCACCTGTGCCAGCGCTGCGAACGACTGCTCCTGCGTCATGCGCAGGTTGGCGATGTTGTGCGTGCTGCTGACGGACATCACCAGGTTCAGCTCGTCCGTGCGCGATTCGATGGCCCGCTCGGCCCCGCGCAGGTTGGGCACCAGCGCGGCGTAGATGGTGCCCGGGCGGCGCGTGATCTCGCGCATCACGATCTCGGCATCCTTGAGCGCCGGGATGGCCGTGGGCGAGGTGAACGAGGTCACCTCGATCTTGGCCACGCCCGTGGCCGACAGCGCGTTGCACAGCGCGATCTTGTCGGCCGTGGGGACGAACGTTGCCTCCATTTGCAAGCCGTCGCGCAGGCCGACTTCCTGCAGGTGGATGCGCCGGCCCGCGCCCTGCCATACCGCGTGGGATGCGCTCATTGAATGACTCCCTTGCTGCGCAGCAGCGCGATCTGTTCGGCGGTGAGCCCCGCTTCGGCCAGGACGGCGTCGGTGTCGTCGCCCAGGTGCGGCGCGCTGCTGCGGATGGTGCCGGGCGTGGCCGAGAGCTTGGGCACGATGCCCGGCACCTCCACGCTGTAGCCGTCGCGCGTCTGCTGCGTCAGCAGCATGTCACGGGCACGGTAGTGCGGGTCTTCGGCAATGTCCTTGGCGGTGTAGACCTTGCCAGCGGGCACGCGAGCGGCGCCCAGGGCGTCCAGCACCTGCTGCACGGTGCGCTGCGCGCTCCAGGCGCCAATCGCAGCGTCGATCTCTTCCACGCGGGCCACGCGGCCGGTGTTGTTGGCCAGGTCCGGCGCGGCGCCCAGGTCGGGCCGGCCGATGGCATCCATCAGCCGCTTGAAAATGCTGTCGCCATTGCCCGCCACCAGCACCCAGCCGTCCGTGCAGGGGTAGGCGTTGCTCGGCGCAATGCCCGGCAGCGCGCTGCCCGCCGCCTCGCGCACAGCACCAAAGGCGCTGTATTCGGGGATCAGGCTTTCCATCACGTTGAACACCGCCTCGTGCAGCGCCACGTCAATCACCTGGCCTTTGCCGCCGTTGACCTTGCGGTGGTACAGCGCCGTGAGCACGCCGATGGTGCCGTGCAGCGCCGCCAGCGTGTCGCCAATCGACACCCCCACGCGCACCGGCACGCGGCCCGGCTCGCCCGTCAGGTGGCGCAGGCCGCCCATGGCCTCGCCAATGGCGCCAAAGCCCGGCAAGTCGCGGTACGGCCCCGTCTGGCCGTAGCCCGAGATGCGGAGCATGACCAGGCCGGGGTTGAGCGCATGCAGTTCCTCGGGCGACATGCCCCAGCCTTCCAGCGTGCCGGGGCGGAAATTCTCGACCAGCACATCGGCCTCGGCGATCAGCTGGCGGGCTATTGTTTGGCCCTCCTTCTGGCGCAGGTCCAGCGCCACCGAACGCTTGTTGCGCGACTGCACCTGCCACCACACGGAGGTGCCTTCCTTGATCAGGCGCCAGTTGCGCAGCGGGTCGCCGGTCTCGGGCGCTTCGATCTTGATCACGTCGGCGCCAAACTCGCCCAGCGTCTTGCCGCAGAACGGTCCGGCAATCAGCTGGCCCATTTCGATGACGCGCACGCCTTGCAGTGCGGCGGGGGATGCAATGGAATCCATGGAACTGTGTGTCTCCTGCGGGCAGTGATGCTGGGCGGGAATGATGCGCACCTGCGGCCCTCCTGCAAAACGCTCAAGCAACAAGCCACCATCGCAATCCGGCATGGCAAGCAAGCGGCTTGCTACCATCGGTGCCCCATGAAACTCGACCCCGTCTCCCTGCGCCTGTTCGTTGCCGTGATGGAAGAAAACACCATCGCCGCTGCAGCCGCGCGCGAGCACCTGGCCGCATCGGCGGTGAGCCGCCGCCTGGCCGACTTGGAAGACGCGCTGCAGGTGGCCTTGTTCACCCGCAGCAACAAAGGCACCGAGCCCACCGCCGCCGCGTTTGCGCTGCTGAACCTGGCGCGCGGTGTGCTGAACGATCTGGACGGCATCGCCACGCAGATGCGCGACTACGGCACGGGCGTGCGCGGCCATGTGCGTGTGGTGGCCAATATTTCGGCCATCACGCAGTTTTTACCCGCCGAGTTGCAGAGCTTTTTAGAGCAACACCCTCAGGTGGATGTGCGGCTGCAGGAGCAGATCAGCACCGCGATTGCCCAGTCCGTGGCCGAGAACGCCGCCGACGTGGGCATCCTCAACGAAGGCAGCTACGGAGAACGCGTGACGCTGCTGCCCTACCGTACCGACGAACTGGTGCTGGTGGTACCCACCGGCCACGCGCTGGTGCGGCGCAAGTCCGTGCGCCTAGCAGACGCCCTGCCTTTTGACTTTGTGGGCGCGCACCCGGGCAGCGCCATCAACAACCAGCTGACCCGCGCGGCCGCCGAGGCGGGCCTGCCACTGCGCCTGCGCATGCAGGTGACGAGCTACGACGCGCTGTGCCTCATGGTCAACGCAGGCCTGGGCGTAGGCGTGATGCCCCGTGGCAGCGCCGCGCTGTACCGGGGCACGCTGGCCATCCGCACCGTCACGCTGAACGAGCCCTGGGCGCAGCGGCGGCTGGCGCTGTGTGTGCGGTCTGAAGAATCGCTCTCCAGCGTTGCCCGGCTGCTGGTGGAGCACCTGCGCGCGCAGCCAACGGGGCCATCACCATGAGCCGCCCCCTGCCCCCGCTCCAGTGGGATGTGTTCTGCCGCGTGATCGACAACTTTGGCGACATCGGCGTGTGCTGGCGCCTCGTGGCGCAACTGGCTGCGCTGGGCCACCGCGTGCGCCTGTGGGTGGACGACGCTTCGGCCCTGCAGTGGATGGCGCCCCAAGGCTGCCCCGGCGTGGAGTTGCGCGCCTGGGGTTCGCCACCACCGAGCCCTGATGAACCCGCCCCCGATGTGATGGTGGAGGCCTTCGGCTGCGATATCGCTCCTGAATTCATAGCTTATAGCGCTTATCCATCAAGCGCTAGAGGCCAAAAATACTCCAAACCTGTCTGGATCAACCTGGAATACCTGTCGGCAGAAGCTTACGTGGAGCGCAACCACAGGCTGCCGTCGCCCATCCTGTCCGGCCCCGCCGCAGGGTGGACGCGCTGGTTCTTCTACCCTGGCTTCAGGCCCGGCACGGGCGGCTTGCTGCGCGAGCCAGACCTGATGGCGCGGCGCGAGGCATTTGACCGCAGCGCCTGGCGCGCAGAACACGCCGCCGCCTTCGGACTGAGCGATGGTTGCACCGAGCAGCGCTGGGTTTCGCTGTTCTGCTACGAACCCGCCGCCTTGCCGGAGCTGCTGCGGCACAGCCAGACACGGCCCACGCAGTTGCTGGTGACTCCGGGCCGCCCCACGGCCGCCGTGCGGGCTGCATTGGCTGAGGGCTATGATCAAAATATCGGTCAAAAGGGCCTCCAGCGCTTATCTGACAATCGCGAGCAGCTATCAATTTCATATCTACCCCACCGCCCCCAGCCGGCGTTTGACGAGATGCTCTGGGCCTGCGACTTCAACGCGGTGCGGGGCGAGGACTCGCTGGTGCGGGCGCTGTGGGCGGGCCAGGCGTTTGTGTGGCAGATCTACCCGCAGCACGACAACGCCCACCACGACAAGCTCTGGGCGTTTCTGGACTGGCTGCAGGCCCCCGCATCGCTGCGGCAGTTCCATGCGACCTGGAACGGACTGGACGCCGAGCCGCTGCAATGGCCCGGCGACGACACCCTGGCCGAGTGGACGGCCTGCACCCGGGCCGCCCGTGCGCGCCTGCTGACACAGGACAACCTCGTTGCACAACTTTTGGGCTTTGTCGCCGAAAAACGGTAAAATCCGAGGCTTTGCGCAAATCAGGTACGGCACAGCAGTGTCACCACCCCGCGCACTTTCGCCGCAGAACATGCACCGGCGCGCAAACCAGGCGGTTTGCCAGCCCGCGCGTTGAGCGGCCCCAACCCAAGCAACTTGCTATGAAAATCGCTCAAGAAATCCGCGCCGGCAACGTCATCATGCACGGCAAGGACCCCATGGTGGTCCTGAAGACCGAATACGCCCGCGGCGGCCGCGGTGCAGCCACCGTGCGCATGAAGCTCAAGAGCCTGATCGGCAACTTCGGCACCGAAGTCGTGTTCAAGGCCGACGACAAGATCGACAACGTGATCCTGGACAAGAAGGAGTGCACCTACTCCTACTTCGCCGACCCCATGTACGTGTGCATGGACACCGAGTACAACCAGTACGAAGTGGAAGCCGAAAACATGGGCGACTCGCTGAACTACCTGGAAGACGGCATGACCGTGGAAGTGGTGTTCTACGACGGCAAGGCCATCTCGGTCGAACTGCCCACCAGCGTCGAGCGCGAAATCACCTGGACGGAACCCGCCGTCAAGGGCGACACCTCCGGCAAGGTCATGAAGCCTGCCAAGATCGCCACCGGCTTTGAAGTGCCCGTGCCCCTGTTTGTCAGCCAAGGCGACAAGATCGAAATCGACACCCGCACCGGCGAATACCGCAAGCGCGTGTAAGCTGCCCTGCGCAGTTCTCCCTTTCGGGAGAACGACCACAAAAAAAGGCTTCCCTCGGGAAGCCTTTTTTCATAGTATTTTTAGCCGCCAGCGCTTATCTACAAAGCGCAGATAGCTATCAATTACATAGCTATCAAATGGGTTGCGCTACCAGATCGTGCCCACGCACGCCGACAATGCGCGCCTTGGTGAACTCGCCCACCTTCATGGTTTTGCTGATCTTCTCGGGCGGCAGCAGCTGCACGGTGCCGTCGATCTCGGGCGCATCCGCATAGGTGCGGCCCACACCGCCCTTGCGGCCCAGGCCGGGAGCCGAATCCACCAGCACCTGCATGGTGGCGCCCACGCGGCGCTGCAGCTTGGCAATCGACACCTCTTCGGCTACAGCCATGAAGCGGGCACGGCGCTCTTCGCGCACTTCCAGAGGCAACATGCCCGGCAGCTCATTGGCAGCAGCACCCGTCACATCACTGTAGGCAAAGCAGCCCGCACGGTCGATCTGCGCCTCGCGCACAAAATCGAGCAAGTGCTGGAACTCTTCTTCCGTCTCGCCAGGGAAGCCAGCGATAAAGGTGCTGCGGATCACGATCTCGGGACAGGCCTCGCGCCAGCGCTGGATGCGCTCGAGGTTGCGCTCGCCGCTGGCTGGGCGCTTCATGCGCTTGAGCACGTCAGGATGACTGTGCTGGAAAGGCACATCCAGGTAGGGCAGCACGCGGCCCGTGGCCATGAGCGGGATCACCTCGTCCACGCTCGGGTACGGGTACACGTAGTGCAGCCGCACCCAGGCGCCGTAGGGCTCGGCGATCTCGCCCAGCGTCTGCACCAGCTCCAGCATGCGCGTCTTGACCGGCTTGCCGTCCCAGAAGCCGGTGCGGTACTTCACATCCACACCGTAGGCCGACGTGTCCTGGCTGATGACCAGCAACTCCTTGACGCCACCTTCAAACAGGGCCTTGGCCTCGCTGAGCACATCGCCAATGGGCCGCGACACCAAGTCACCGCGCATGGATGGGATGATGCAGAAGGTACAGCGGTGGTTGCAGCCTTCGCTGATCTTGAGGTACGCATAGTGCTTAGGCGTGAGCTTGATGCCCGCAATACCAAAGCTGCCCGGCACCAGGTCCACAAACGGGTCGTGCGGCTTGGGCAGGTTCAGGTGGACGGCATCCATCACCTCTTGTGTGGCATGCGGACCGGTTACGGCCAGCACGCTGGGGTGCATCTGGCGCACCATGTTGCCGCCGTCGTCGCCCGTGCGGGCGCCCAGGCAGCCGGTGACGATGACCTTGCCGTTCTCGGCCAAGGCTTCGCCAATGGTGTCCAGGCTTTCCTTGACGGCGTCGTCAATGAAGCCGCAGGTGTTGACGATGACCAGGTCCGCGCCCTGGAAGGTCTTGGAGGTTTCGTAACCCTCAGCGCTCAGCTGCGTGAGAATCAACTCGGAATCGGTCAGCGCCTTGGGGCAGCCCAGGCTGACGAATCCGACTTTGGGTGTTTTGGTGGGGGCAATTGCTTCGCTCATATCCCCGTATTGTCCCAGTTCCGGCGTCAGACCGGTGGGACGGGCAATTGCCTGCAATGCTTGCGACTCGCCGCGACCTGTGAAACTGGCGCGATCCTAGGCCAGCGGCCGCCGAGCAAGGGCCGCCAAGCTGCGGATGCGGCGCTTCGCTTGCGTGCGCTGGCGGCGTCCCCCTGGGGGGAAGCCGCGAAGCGGCTCAGGGGGGCTACCGCTTGAGTCCAAACGCGCCCAGCATCTGCTCCGTCTGCTTTTGCATCTGCTCCTGCATCTGCGTGAGCATGGACTGCGACTGCTCCACATAGTTGCCCATCATGCCCTTGAGCATGGGCGATTGCAGGCTCATGAACTGGGCCCACATCTCTGGCGTCACGCTCTGCGACTGCTCGGCCAGCTTGGCCTGAACGTCGGTAAACGCCTGTACGTTCTTCTCCAGATACGCGCCCATGAAACCCTGCATGGCATGGCCATAAAAACGGATGATGTTGGCCAGCACCGCCTCGGTGAACATGGGTGCGCCACCGGCCTCCTCTTCCAGGATGATCTGCAGCAGAATGCTGCGCGTGAGGTCTTCGCCCGTCTTGGCGTCGCGCACTACCACCTGTTGGTTGGCCATGACCAATTGGCGCACCTCGGCCAGGGTGATGTAGGTGGAAGTGTCTGTGTCGTACAGACGGCGATTGGGGTATTTTTTGATGACACGCTGCGCCGACTTGGGCGCGGCACTTTTCTGTTCGGACACGACGAACTCCTCGGGCTGGAAGCCCATGTATTGCAGTGCAGCACATTCTAGGGAACGGGCAGCCCGGCACCAGCAAAGGAATACCCTGATGACCAGCTGCGCGCCACTGTCGCCGGAGTGACACTTGCCAGACCCGGTAGCGTCACCACGCTTGGCGCAGCCGTCACAGGCCTGCACCAGCCCATCAACAGGTGCGGCGCACCGTCTGACAGCTGAATACGTTTGCCGGTGCGATAGTGGGCGTTTGCCCTCATTTCCGCACGATGCTCGAAAGTTTGCAGCTCTCCCCCTGGCTCGCTACGGCGGTAGCGGCATTGTTTGCCACGACCTTGGCAGCCATCGCCCATCGCATGGTCGCCATCATTCTGCGCCGCGCAACAACGCCCCTCCCCGTGGTGCAGACCGTGGTGCTGGCATGCATACCGGTCATGCGGATTCTGCTGCCGCTGATCGCGCTGCAACTGGTATGGCAAGCCGCCAGCGATGATCTGCCGTACATCGGCGGTATCCGCCATCTCAATGGCCTGGCCGTGATTGGCGGGGTCTGCTGGCTGCTGATTGCCGCGATTGGCGGCCTGGCCAATGGCGTCATTGCCCAACACCCCGCAGATGTGGAAGACAACCTCACCGCCCGACGCATCGCCACCCAGGCACGCGTGCTGTCGCGCACGGCGATGACCGGTGTGGTGATGGCGGGCCTCGCGCTCATGCTCATGACTTTTCCAGGGGCCCGGCAAGTAGGTGCCAGTTTGCTCGCGTCGGCCGGGGTGGTGGGGATTGTGGCGGGCATTGCAGCGCGCCCGGTCTTCAGCAACATGATCGCCGGCCTGCAGATCGCACTGGCCCAGCCCATCCGTATCGACGATGTGCTCATCGTCGAAGGGGAATGGGGGCGGGTAGAAGAAATCACCAGCACCTATGTGGTGCTGCGCATCTGGGACGAGCGGCGCTTGATCATCCCGCTGCAGTGGTTTATCGAAAACCCGTTTCAAAACTGGACACGCACCAACTCTGAAATCCTGGGAACCGTTTTCCTGTTTGCCGACTACCGCCTGCCGCTGGACCCGCTGCGGGCCGAATTGCAGCGGGTGCTGGAAACCGCACCAGAGTGGGACAGGCGAGTAAACGTGCTGCAGCTCACCGATGTGACCGAGCGCACCATCCAGATCCGCGTGCTGGTCTCCGCACGATCATCCGGCCTGGCGTTCGACCTGCGGTGCCGGGTGCGCGAAGCGCTGGTGACCTTCATCCAACGCGAATACCCGGACTGCCTTCCACAAGTGCGTGTGCCTGCACAGGGGGCTGAAGCACCGACAAGAACACTCGCGCAAGAGCCCCCGTTGAAGGCCTAAGCCAAGGCAGCGCTATGGGTGCACCCACAAGAAGCCCCGCCACATGTCGCCACGATAGCAACCATGCCGGAACACGGGCATTCTTCCTCAATAGCCCATCTTGAAGTACGCCACGGCAAGCACCGCAACGATGGCGGCAAGAGCAGCAAGCCAGAAGATCCGGATGTCGTACAGACCCAGTTCAGGATCAGTGTCCACAAAACCCTGATGGACACTTGAAGAATTGGATGGAGTGTTCATGGTGGCATCCCTTCTCTTTGAAGCCACCAAAGTTATCGCGACCCCGTGCGTCTTCGTGTCAGACAAAAACCAATTCATTGATTTGCCGCCAGGCACGCAGGCGCCATCACTCTCGGTGAACCCAATGGGTGCAAGGAGCCAACAAAGAAGTTCGTCGGTACCCCTGGGGCGATGAACGACCGCGACACCCGACATCGCATAAAAAAGAGGACTGATTCGAGCGCGACCAAAGAAAAAGCCACCTGTAAAAAGGTGGCTTTGTGCTTTTTGAAACCTGGTCAAGGTTTCCACAAGTTTTTCAGTGGTCTGAAAGCTGGTTTCTTTCAGGGAAAAACTTGGTAGGCGCGATTGGACTCGAACCAACGACCCCCACCATGTCAAGGTGGTGCTCTAACCAGCTGAGCTACGCGCCTGTCGTTGTTTAGACCACGATTATAGCCATAAAAATCGGGTGCTTCGATCAAAACAGCACAGCAAACGGCAAAGGGATGTTCGTGGCTCTTGTTCCATGCCTACCGTCCCGCCACTCAGCGTCTGCGCGCGGAGCGCACACCGGGCACGCCGGCCACGATGCCCAACACCTTGTTCAGGCGGCCCGAATCGGCAACCTCCACCGTGAAGGTCATCCACGCCGTGCCTTTCACCGACTGCGTCTGCACGCCGATCACATTGGTCTTCTCGCGTGCAAAGACTTCGGAGATATCGCGCAGCAGGCCCTGGCGGTCGGCGGCTTCCACGGCGACGTCCACGGGGTACACGGCAGCCAGTGCAGCCGATTTGGATGTGGAGCCCCACTCCACCTCAATCACCCGCTCAATGCTGCGTGCGGCCATTTCGCGGAAGTTGCTGCAGTCGGCCCGGTGCACGCTCACGCCCTTGCCCCGCGTGACAAAACCACGGATCAGGTCCGGCGGAGCTGGCTTGCAGCACTTGGCCAGCTGGGTCATCAGCGAGTCAATGCCCACCACCAGCACGCCGCCCTTGGGTGCGGCATCGTTGGTGCGTGTTTTCTTGAGCAACAAATAGTCGTCGGGCTGCAAAACCGGCTCGGGCGGTCGCAGCACCGTTTCGATGTTGCGTAGCGAGAATTCATCCTTGCCCACCACTTCGAACAAGGCATCGGCGGACTTGAAGCCCAGTTGCACCGCCAGATCGTCGAGCTTGATGGCAGTCTTGCCCTCGCGCTGCAGCAGCTTTTCGACCGCCTCGCGCCCACGGGCCACGGTTTCGTGTGTGGCCTGGGCGTTGAACCAGGCACGCACCTTGGCTTTGGCGCGGTTGCTGGTGAGGTAGCCCAGCTCAGCATTGAGCCAGTCGCGTGAGGGGCGGCCTTCCTTGACGGTGGATATCTCCACCGTCTGTCCGTTTTGCAGCGGTGTGTTGAGCGGCACCATCGCGCCGTCCACCCGGGCGCCCCGGCAACGGTGCCCGACACTCGTGTGCACGGCATACGCAAAGTCCACCGGTGTGGCGCCCTGGGGCAGCTCCACCACAGCAGCATCTGGGGTCAGCACATAGATGCGGTCTTCAAACAGGCCCCGGTTGGGCAAGGCACCCGACAGATCGCGCTCCCAGGCCAGCAACTGGCGCAGCACCGCAATCTTGGCGTCGTATTCACCCGTGGCCGAAACCCCTGCATAGCCCTTGCTGCCTGCCTCTTTGTAGGCCCAGTGCGCCGCCACTCCGTGCTCCGCATGGTCGTGCATGGCCTGGGTACGGATCTGGATCTCGATAGGCTTGCCGTTGTCGTCGCGCACGATGGTGTGCAGCGACTGGTAGCCATTGGGCTTGGGCTTGGCGATGTAGTCGTCAAACTCCTCCACGATGGGCTTGAACTGCTCGTGCACCCAGCTCAGGGCCGCGTAGCAGTCCTTCACCGTAGGCACCACCACGCGCAGCGCGCGGATGTCAAACACCTGATCGAAGTTGAGCGACTTGCCGCGCATCTTCTTGACGATGCTGTAGATGTGCTTCGGGCGCCCCTGCACGCTGGCGCTGATGCTGCGCGCGCGCAAATCGGCCTCCAGCCGCCCACGCAGCTGCTCCATGTAGACCTCGCGCTCGCCCCGCTTTTCGTCGAGCAGGCGGGCCACTTCCTTGTAGGTGTCAGGCTCCAGGAAGCGAAAGGACAGGTCCTCCAGCTCCCACTTGACCTGCCAGATACCAAGGCGGTTGGCCAGCGGTGCAAACACCTGCAACGACTCGCGCGCCAGGCTGGGCGATACGGGGCGCTTGCTGGCCGCATGAAAGCGCAGCGTCTGCAGGCGCGATGCCAGGCGCAGCATCACCACACGCAGGTCGCGCGAGAAGGCGAGCAGCATCTTGCGCACGTTCTCGGTCTGCACGGCGGGGTCTTCCAGGTGCTCTGCGGTGCGGGCCTGCTGCTGCACGCGCATGAGCTTGGTGGTCTCTACCGCCAGCGCGGCAAAGTTGGCACCAAAGGCCTTGGCGATCACCTCCTCAGGCTTGTTCAGATGAATGCACGCATGCACCAGGTAACTGGCGGCCTGCATGGCCTCCGAACCACCAATGCCCTTGAGGATGGCAGCCACGGCATCGGCGTGGGCCAGCGTGTTTTCGCCGGAATCCAGCGTTTCGCCAGCCATCAAGGGCTCGGCAAACGCGCGCGCACGCGCCAGCGCGTTCACCTGCTCAGGCAGGGTGTGTGCGGTAGCGGCAATGAGCTGGGGGACAGCGTCGGCCTGGGGAGTGTGGGACGCCTGTGCGGGAGGGTAGGTTTTCATCCGGCCACAACACCTTCCGCCGAAAGCAAAAAGCCGGTGACCGCAGCCACCTGATCGCCCGCCACCAGCGTGGGGGCATGCCCCACGCGTTCAAATTCGACCACATGTACCCGGGGCCCGCGCTGCGCCATGGCCTGCGCGGTTTCGCGAGAGAGCAGGTCAGACTGTGCACCGCGCAACAGCAAGGTGCGGGCCGTGATGTGGTCATACAGCTGCCACAGCATGGCCTCACCGGCCACGGCGGACTCTTGCGTGAGTGTTTTGAACGGCACCGCGATGGCCGGGTCATAGTGCAGCGTGATGCCTCCACCGGCAGATTCCGGCAACGCGCGCACCATGGCTCGCGACAAGTCCAGCCACTGCTCGGGTGTATGGGGGCCAAAGCTGGTGGAAATCGCCCACATGGCGTCGGCCGCCTGCTGGAGCGACTCGAACCGCGCCAGTTGCCCCAGGTACAAGCCGATGCGCTGCAGAGCCTCCCACTGGATGACGGGGCCCACGTCGTTGAGCACCAGCCTGCGCACAGGCACGGGCAAAGGCAGCCCCGGCTGGCCCGCAATGCCCATGCCGATGAGCCCCCCCATGCTGGTGCCCACCCAGTCGAGGGTGGTGATGGGTGCCTGCTGGTGCACCTGGGCCAGCATGGCCAGCATGTCGGCGGCGTACTGGGGAATCTGGTAGCCCATGGGGTCAGCCAGCCAGTCGCTCTGGCCGCGCCCGACCACGTCGGGGCAGATCACGCGGGCATGCTGGCTCAACGCACGGGCCAGGGTGTCGAAGTCGCGCCCCTGGCGCGAGAGGCCATGCACACAGACCACCACATGGGGATGCGCCGGGTTGCCCGTGGCATTCCACTCCCAATACGCCATGCGATGGTGTGTAGCCGCAGATGCGGAGGAGTTACCGGAAGACACCACAGGCGCCCCCGGGCCAGGGCACAGTACGTAGTTCAGCGTAGGTTCAATCATGGGTGCGAAATCCGGGGGCAGCGCTCGATAATGCAGGAGCCGTCGGCACCCATTGTTCGTTCATGCGTGCCGACTTTTTCTTGCGTTGCATCGTAATTCATTCGGAGAGACTCACATGCTGAAAGGCAAAACCGCCCTCGTCACCGGCTCCACCAGTGGCATTGGTCTTGGCATCGCCAAGGCGCTGGCCCGCCAAGGTGCCAACATCGTGCTCAATGGCTTTGGCGATGTGGATGGCCCCCGCGCCGAAGTGTTGGCAGCTGGCGAAGCTGCTGGCGCCAAAGTGGGTTACCACGGTGCAGACATGAGCCGGGTGGCCGACATCGAGGACATGATGAAATACAGCGCCGCGCAGTTCGGGCGCGTGGACATCCTGGTGAACAACGCAGGCATCCAGCACGTGGCCAATGTGGAAGACTTCCCCGTGGAGCGCTGGGATGCAGTGATCGCCATCAACCTCACAAGCGCCTTTCACACATCGCGCCTGGCGCTGCCGGCCATGAAGAGTGCCAACTGGGGCCGCATCATCAACGTGGCATCGGTGCACGGCCTGGTGGGCTCGGCACAGAAGGCTGCGTACGTGGCGGCCAAACACGGCATCGTGGGTCTGACCAAGGTGACGGCGCTGGAGAACGCCACCAGCGGCGTGACCTGCAACGCCATCTGCCCTGGCTGGGTGCTGACGCCCCTGGTGCAAAAACAGGTGGATGCCAAGGCGGCCGAACACGGCCTGTCGAACGAAGACGCCAAGAAACTGCTGCTGGGCGAAAAAGAGCCGTCCATGCAGTTCACCACGCCAGAAGAACTGGGCGAGCTGGCTGTGTTCTTCTGCTCCCCCGCCGCCAACAATGTGCGTGGCGTGGCATGGAACATGGATGGCGGCTGGGCAGCGCAGTGAGAAAGCACGCGCGGGCGTCTGATCGCTGGTGACATGCCAGCACAGACGCCCGGTAAATTGCAAAATTGATAGCATCCAGCGCTTACCAGATAAGCGCTGGCGGCCAATATTACCTAAAAAAATCAGCGCATCTGCACCGAACCCGACACGTTCACGATGACCTGGGCCTTGCCCGCTTCGACCGGCACGGCGGAATCAGAGAACGAGCCCGCCTTGGCCTCCATGGCCATCATGCGCGGACGTGGCCCGGGCACCATCTCATTGCTGTTCACCGCCACCTCGCGCAGGCTGTAGTTGCTGAAGCCAAAACCCTTGGCCAGTTCGGCCGCGCGTGCCTTGAACTGTTCGATGGCCTGGGTCTGGGCTTCGCCCTCCACCTTGGCCCGGGCCTCGCGCGACAGGCCGAAAGCCACATTGCTGATGGCCAGCGTCTGGATCTTGCCGGCCGTGGCCGTGATGCGCGCGAAGTCGCGGCCTTCCAGCACCAGCTCGGCACGACCCTGCCAGCCGTTGATCTTCCCGTCCTTGCCATAACGCGGGTACAGCCCGAAGGGGCCGGTACGCACATCGAGCTGTCCGGGCTGGGCGTTGCGCTTGGCTTCGGCCAGGGCTGCGTCCAGCGCCTGCTTGAGCTGTGTCTGTACCGTGGCGGCGTCGGCAGCCTCCTTGCTGGTGGCAAGGTTGAGCACCAGCAGGTCCTGCTGCACCTCCACCGTGCCCGTGGCCGACAGCTGCACGACATTGCGCAGCTCGGGGGGTGGAGAATTTTGAGCAAAAGAGGCACCAGCGCAAGCAATCAAAACGCCAGCAGCTATCAATTTAGTAGTAATTTTCATCACAAAGGTGTCCTTGATATCGGTGCACGGCCCGGGGCCGGGCCATGCGGGGCACCACCTTAACCGCACTGCCCATGCGTTGCGATGAAGCCCCTCCACCGCGCATGCGAAGCTGGGCAAAACTTGTAACAGTTGGTCAAACCCAGCCCCAAAACCCGAACTTCGGCGTTCCAAGTGGTCAGAATCGGCTCTGTTACAAATTGGACTTGGGATCAAGATGGCCACAACAACCAATCGCACCGACAAAGTTCTGGTGGTGGACGACGATGCACGAATCCGTGATCTGTTGCGCCGCTACCTCACGCAGGAAGGCTTTGAAGTCATGGTCGCCGAAGACGGCAAGGCGCTCAACCGCCTTCTGCTGCGCGAAACCGTGGACATCATCGTGCTCGACCTGATGATGCCGGGCGAAGACGGGCTTTCCATCTGCCGCCGCCTGCGTGCCGCCAATGACCGCACCCCCATCATCATGCTCACCGCCAAAGGCGAGGACGTGGACCGCATCGTGGGCCTGGAAGTGGGCGCCGACGACTACCTGGGCAAGCCCTTCAACCCCCGCGAACTGTTGGCCCGCATCCACGCTGTGCTGCGCCGCCGCCCCGCACAGGAAGCGCCTGGCGCCCCCTCGGGCGACAACGAGGTCGTGACCTTTGGTCCCTTTACCTTCGACCTGGGCACCCGAGCACTGCAGCGCAATGGCGAAGAACTGCCCCTGACCACCGGCGAATTTGCCATGCTCAAGGCGCTGGTGCGCCACCCACGCCAGCCCCTTTCGCGGGAAAAGCTGGCCCTGCTGGCCCGTGGCCGCGAGTTTGAGCCGTTTGACCGCAGCCTGGACGTGCAGGTCTCGCGCCTGCGCAAGCTGGTGGAGGTGGATGCCGCCGCCCCGCGCTACATCCAGACCGTGTGGGGGGTAGGCTACGTGTTCGTGCCGGACGGAACCAGCTGACCCCTCTTTCCTTGCCTGTATGCACAATTCCGACGGCAATTCGAGGTCGAGATCTTCATCATCGGTCCGGCAGTCCGTGACCGCTTCCCCCGACGCCACCAGCCCCGCCCCCTGGAGTCCTTGCGACAGGCCCGGGAGCAGCGGGCGCGTGTGGGCCTCAATCTCTTCTGGCGCACTTTCTTCCTGCTGGCGCTGCTGTTGGTGGGGAGCATTCTGGCGTGGCTGCAGACCTTGCGGGCGCTGGAGTTCGAGCCGCGCACCCTGCACACCGCGCAGCAGATCGCATCGCTGGTGAACCTGAGCCGTGCTGCGCTGGTGCATTCCGACGCCATTGCTCGTGTGTCGCTCATCAAGACCATGGCCGACCAGGAAGGCGTGCGCATCCTGCCGCGCGAACCGCGCGACAAGTTCGAGCTTCTGGAAGGCACGGCCCTGGGCAACCGCCTGACCGACGAACTCACCCAGCGCCTCGGGCCTGACACCATCGTGGCGCAAAACGTGAATGGGGAAACCGGCCTGTGGGTCGGCTTCAACATCAATGGCGACCCCAACTGGCTGCTGATGGACCGCTCGCGCTTCAGCCCGGCGGGCGGCCGTACCTGGCTGATCTGGCTGATCACGGCAGGGGCGTTGTCCTTGGCCGGTGCGGCGGCCATTGCGCGGCTGATCAACCGGCCTCTCAAGCAACTCTCTTACGCGGCCAACCGCGTCAAGGACGGCGACTTCGCAGCGAGCCACCTCGACGAGGAAGTGGTGACCAGCGAAATCCGCGAAGTGAACATCGGCTTCAACCGCATGGCGCAAAAATTGGCCAAGCTGGAGCAGGACCGCGCCGTGATGCTGGCGGGCATTTCGCACGACCTGCGCACGCCGCTCGCACGCCTGCGGCTGGAAACCGAGATGAGCGTGACCGATGAAGTGGCCCGCGAGCACATGGTGGCAGACATCGTGCAGCTCGACGCCACGATCGACAAGTTCCTCGACTACGCTCGGCCGGACCATGTCACGCTGACACCGGTCAACCTGCATGCCGTCGTGTCGTCCTGCGTCTATGCCGTGCAAGACCATCGCGAACTGCAGATCACGATGTCCGTGCCCGAAGACCTCAACGTGCTGGCCGACGAAGTGGAACTGGCCCGCGTGATCTCCAACCTGCTCGAAAACGCGCGGCGCTACGGCAAGGCAGAGGACACCGGCATCACCAACGTGGACATTGCCGCCAAAGGCCGTGAGAACTGGGTGCTGGTCAAACTGCGCGACCATGGCCCCGGCGTGCCACCCGAGCAGTTGTCGAATCTGACCAAGCCCTTCTTTCGCGGTGACTCTGCGCGCACCGCAGCGGCAGGCGCGGGGCTGGGGCTCTCCATCGTGGACAAAACCGTGCAGCGCATGGGCGGCATCTTTGCACTGGCCAACTCCAGCACCGGCGGCCTGGTAGCCCACCTGCAGTTGCAGCGGGCCACTGATCTGCCCGAGGGTGCAGACCCCAAGCAGCGGCTGCAGCGCCCGTCCGTCAAACGCCAGCTGCCGCGGCGTCGCGCCGAAGACCGGATGGCGTGATCGCCCCGCACTGCCCCATGTACAAAGCCCTCACTTGGAGGGCTTTGTTTTTGGCGCATCCTCTCGGCATCCGAAGGTGGCGGCGACCAGACCGCAAGAGCCCTCAGCGCACCATGCAGGGCGCCTTGTTGTTGAACTTCCAGCCGGGGATCAGGAACTGCATGGCAACTGAGTCGTCACGTGCGCCCAGGCCATGCTGCAAGTACAGGCGGTGGGCACGCTCGACCTTGTCCATGTCCAGCTCCACGCCCAGGCCGGGCTTCTTGGGCAGCTGGATGAAGCCGTCCTTGATCTGGAACGGTTCCTTCGTCAGCCGCTCACCGTCCTGCCAGATCCAGTGCGTGTCAATCGCCGTCACGCGGCCAGGGGCGGCGGCGCCCACGTGGGTGAACATGGCCAGCGAGACGTCGAAATGGTTGTTCGAATGCGAACCCCAGGTCAGGCCGAAGGCCTGGCACATCTGCGCCACGCGGACCGACCCGGCCATGGTCCAGAAGTGCGGGTCGGCCAGCGGTATATCCACCGACTGCAGGGCCAGGCTGTGCGCCATTTCGCGCCAGTCGGTGGCCACCATGTTGGTGGCGGTGGGCAAGCCCGTGGCGCGGCGAAATTCCGCCATCACCTCGCGGCCTGAGAACACGCCTTCGGCGCCGCAGGGGTCTTCGGCATAGGCCATCACGCCGTGCAGATCACGCGTGAGGCGAATCGCATCTTTCAGCAACCAGCCGCCATTGGGGTCCAGCGTGACGCGCGCTTCGGGAAAGCGCTCATGCAGCGCGCGGATGGCCTCGACCTCTTCCTCGCCGCGCAGCACGCCGCCCTTGAGTTTGAAGTCGGCAAAGCCGTAGCGCTCGTACGCGGCCTCGGCCAGGCGCACGATGCCCTCGGCGGTCATGGCCTTCTCGTTGCGCAGGCGAAACCAGTCGTTGTCGGCACCGGGCTCGGCGCGGTAGGCCAGGTCGGTCTTTTCGCGGTCGCCCACGTAGAACAGGTAGCCCAGCATCTGCACCGCCTCACGCTGCACGCCGTCGCCCAGCAGCGCGGCCACGGGCACATCCAGGTGCTGGCCCAGCAGGTCCAGAAAGGCGGACTCCACGGCCGTGACGGCGTGGATGGTGATGCGCAGGTCAAAGGTCTGCAGGCCGCGCCCCCCCGCATCACGGTCGGCAAACTGCGCGCGCATGGCGTTGAGCACGGCGTTGTGGTGCCCGATGGGGCGGCCCATGATCAGCGATCGCGCGTCCTCGATGGTCTGGCGAATCTTCTCGCCGCCGGGCACCTCACCCACCCCGGTGTTGCCCGCGCTGTCGCGCAGGATGATCAGGTTGCGCGTGAAGAAGGGGCCGTGTGCGCCGCTCAGGTTCATGAGCATGCTGTCGTGGCCCGCCACGGGCACCACGCGCAGCTCGGTGACAACGGGGGTGCTGGCGACGGAAGGGATGGAGGAGGTGGTCATGGTGGTCTGGAAACGAAGATGGGGCGGGCAAAGGCGCCCCGTGACAAGGCTCAATCGGCAGTGATTTTTCGGGTTTCGATGACGGTCTTCCAGCGCGCGAATTCGCGTGCCTGGTAGGCGGCGAAGGCTTCCGGCGTGCTGGCCACGACCTCCATGCCCTGGTCCTGCATGCGCTTCTTCACGGCGGGGTCGTTCATGGCGGCGATGGCTGCGTCCGAGAGCTTCTTCTTCACACCGGCGGGCAGGCCCTTGGGCGCGGCCATGCCCTGCCACGAGTAGACCTCGGCACCGGCCACGCCAGCCTCGGCCAAGGTGGGCACGTCGGGCAGCACGGGGCTGCGCTTGTCGCCGGTGACGGCAATCGCGTGCAGCTTGCCCGCCCGGATGTGCTGCAGCACGGCGTTCACGTTCTGGAACGAGAACTCCACCTGCCCGCCCAGCAGGTCGTTGATGGCCGGTGCGCCGCCCTTGTAAGGGATGTGCAGGCCTTCGGTGCCGCTCTGCTGCCAAAAAACCTCGGCCGAGAGGTGGTCCGACGAGCCGTTGCCCGAGCTTGCAAAGCTCACCTTGCCAGGATTGGCCTTGAGCTGGGCAATCACCTCTTGCACGGTGCGCGCCTTCTGATTGGGGGCAGCCACCAGCACGTTGGGTGCCTGCACGGGCACGGTGATGTAGTCAAAGTCCTTGAGGGCGTCGTACGGCACGCTTTTGAGCAAGTGCGGCGCCACCACAAACGCACCGAGCGACGACACCAGCAGCGTGTAGCCGTCGGGTGCGGCGCGCTTCACCGCACCAGCCCCCAGCGTGCCCGTGGCACCGGGGCGGTTGTCCACCACGAAGTTCTGGCCCAGCTTGTCGCCCATGTGCTGTGCCATGGCGCGGGCCACCATGTCGGTGGAGCCCCCTGCCGGAAAAGGCACGACGACGGTGACTGGTTTTTCGGACCAGGGGGTGGCGGCGGTCTGGGCCGATGCAGCCAGAGCGATGGTGCAGGTACTGGCAATCAGCAGCAGTTTCTTGAACATGGGGAGGTCTCCTGAACAGTTGTGGAAGGGCCTTCTACGGGGCCTTGGTTGGGGAAAGTGAACCGGGGTGTGCCCAGGTTGGCGACAAGCTGGCACCAATGTGAACATCCGCTCACCAAAAGCAAGAGGTCATACAAGCGGCCATTCATTCAATCAGCCCAGGTTCAAGCCTCAAATGCCTCTTTGACAAGCGCATTCTGAATGCCCGGACGGGTAAATGTTAACGTTAACAGTCGCATCAACAATCATGGAAAACCCTTAGTCATAGGACCACCAACCCATTGATGGGAAAAGCGCTTGTAAGCTCCGGAGCGTTTGGCCTGCAGTCTGCGTTACGCTAGGCATCCACCCGCCTAACCAGCCCATGAGCATCCAAACACAGTTCTCTCTTCTCCGATTGCAGGGCGAGCCTCTGCCACAGGACCTTGCAGTCCTTCTCCATCACCAGGAAGAGCTGCAACGCCGCACCGGCGTCTGTATGGGCACAGCGGCCGAATGGGCCCCCTGGTTGGACACCAGCGACCTGAGCGAAGCCGAGCGGGCCGACCCCGAGATTGCTGCGAACCTTCGGGCCATCGCCGAGGTCTGCCGCCACATTGCTTTTGTGGTGGCCGATGATGAAGGCAATTACTTTGGCTACTGGCGCGGGCCGTCGTCAACACCCATTGCCGACAGTGTGGTGGTGCAACTGAGCAACGAAGCGCAGTTCTCGGTGTGCGGAACCGCGAACATCGCGGGAGCCATCCTGACCCAGTGTTGCTACGGCGGAACGTTCGACGAGACCCGCCAATGGTTTCTGCGTCTGGGTCTGACCGCCCTGCCCGCCTACCCCTATGACCTCGGCAATCCGCAGGTCACCCCCTCCCCGGCAGCCTTGCACGAGCAGCTTTTCAGAGCATATCTACCTGAGGCTGGGTAACTGCACACCCTACTTCGCTTGCCAGCGAAAAGGCGGAACCGGTAGCAGCGGTATCAGCGGACCGCGCTTCTTTGATCCTGTGGCCCTCAGCCAAAGCCATCTGCGCCCACTGTGCAAAAAAGAGGCTCGCAGGCCATCGCACCCGGGTGGGTGTGCACAGCATCGCAGCTTGCCGCAGTCCTGATGGTTGCGCTCGCGCGCGTGGATTTGCAGCTGGCGTAATGGACTGTAATCGCCTGCGCCTAACCCGCTCGATATTCTGAAGTGGTGCTGTTAAGGATGACCTGCATAACCCTCGCGAGGCGGTGGTAGCGCGGATGGGGATGGGCCACAAGACATCTTTTTGCAGCCAATAGCCGCGCTATTGGCAAGAAAAGCAACGCGTTGGACCGCCCGAGACCGCGCTATCACTGACCGCAGGGAGTTGTGCAGGTCATCCTCAAGGGCCTCTTTTTCAAAGGCCCTGCAGTACACAAGAGTCAATGCAATTGCATTTGACTGCTGTCTCCGCATTACTTATTCACTTTCAAGGAAGCACCATGCCCAGCACTCTCTCTACCGGCTTTGGCCAGACTGGCATTTTGGCAAACAGCCCCAACAACTACGACACCCTGCAACCTGGCCAGTACCGCCTCACCAACGTGACGCTCGTTCCTGGCATCCCGGTATTCAGCACAGAAGAAATCTACAAGTTGAGCAACGGCGCTGGCACGCCCGATATTTCGGTCAAATTTCAATCAATGATTGGACATGCTGCCGGGGCTATCGTTATCAACGTGTACGCCATCTAGCAGGACTGGTTCGGCGGGCGCCCCACACGACGGACTGCTGGGCGGTTTCTGACCAACAGCGAGGCGCCCGTCCTGAGGAATCATCGCTTCGTGGATAGACTCGGCGGATGCCGCGCCCTCCCCCAAGTACCCTGCCAGAGACACCGGAACCTATTCGCAACCGACCGGTGGTGACCTTGCGCGAAGTGGCTGAGCAGGCGGGGGTGTCCATGATCACCGTCTCTCGCGCCATCAACACGCCCAGCCAGGTGTCCGAGCCCACACGTATTCGGGTACAGGCAGCCATCTCCAGCCTGGGCTATGTGCCCAACCTCATCGCGGGGGGCTTGCGCTCGGCGCGCAGCCACCTGGTCACGGCCCTCGTGCCCACCACCACGGGGCAGCTGTTCGGCGAGATGGTCCAATCGCTCACCGACGCGCTGGAATTGCGCGGCTACCAGGTGATGTTGGGCCAGGTGGGCTATGCACATTCGCGCGAAGACGAACTGCTGCGCGCCATCGTGGGCCGCAGGCCCGACGGCATTGTGCTCACTGGCATCATGCATTCGCCCCAAGGGCGGCGGCTGCTGCAGGCCTCGGGCATCCCTGTGGTGGAGACCTGGGACTTCACCCCCAACCCCATCGACATGCTGGTCGGACTGTCGCACGAACAACTGGGCGCCGCCGTGTGCAAGCACCTGCATGCCAAAGGTCGGCGCCGGCTGGCGCTGCTCAGCGGCGACGATGAGCGCGCCGCGCGGCGGCGAAAAGGCTTTTATGCCGAAGCGGGCCGACTGGGCTTGCGCGAGCCCGCCCTGCAGCTGGAGAAATCACCCACCTCCCACACCGAGGGGCGTGCGGGTCTGGCGGCCTTGCTGGCCGCCCAGCCAGACATCGATGCCGTGTTCTGCAGCTCCGACATGCTGGCCCTGGGGGTCCTCACCGAGGCGCGGGCGCGCGCCATGGCGGTCCCCGACCAATTGGCCGTCGTCGGTTTCGGAGACATCGAGTTCGCCCAGACCGTGATCCCCAGCCTCACGACCGTGCGCATCGACGGCACGCGCATGGGCCAGACGGCGGCAGGCTTCATTGCCGACCGCGCGGAGGGAAAGACCGTGGCAGAGCCGGTGGTGGATATCGGCTTTTCGATCATGGAGCGCGAGAGCGCATAGCGGGTAGCCCGGCACCACCAGAGATCCAGGTCGGACGCACGGGCATATCTCTACAGGCCAATACCGTTCAATTTGTGGTGTATTGTATGAACACCATGCGCAGCAGCCCCTCGCCAGATCTCGAGCAATTCCTGGAACAACTCGCCCACGAAGCCCGCCCGGGCGACCGACTCCCCACCATCCGCGCATTGATGCAGCGCTTTGGCGCATCGCAAATGCTGGTTCAGCGGGCTTTCCAACGACTCAAGGAAAAGGGGCTGATTGATGCCCAGGTGGGTCGGGGCACCTACTTCCTGGGCGCAGGTTCGCAACCTGTGACGACGACTGAAACGAGTCCCTTACCGAGCAAAAGCCCGCATCCCAAAGCCCCTGCGGCAGTCACCTCCACTGTGAAATCGGTGCTGCTGCTGCGCCGCTCCATCAGCATTGCGCGCGGGCGCGTGCTGATCGAAAGTCTGCAGCACCGCCTGGCAGCCGAGGGGCACCGGGTGCTGGAGCTGTCGTACAACGACCCGGACCATGCGCTCACGGTGCTCAAGGGTCTGCCGCGCTTCGATGCCTGCGTGGTGCAATCCACCTTCAAGGCCATTCCCATCGCCCTTCTGGCGGCTCTGCGCGACAAGTGCGACGTGCTGGCCGTGGACGGAGCTGCGCTGGTCGGCGCCGACGTCGAGGCCGTGGGCACCGAGTGGGGCGAGCCGCTGGCAGCCGCCATTGCCCTGCTGATGGAGCAAGGCCACCGGCGCATTGCCTACGCATGCACCTCGCACCCCTTTCTGGCCACCCAACTCGGGCGTCGGCGCTTTAAATACTTGCAAGCCACGCTGTCCGATGTGGAGCTGCAGGAAATCACGCTGGACATGCTGCCGCACGAGGACTACACCGCCCGCCTGGTGGAACAGATCCAAGTCCACGCGAAGGGCGCCGACAGCGCGAGCGCTTTGCCCTTCACGGCCCTGGTGGCCTGGGGCATCGAGGATGGCGCCCTCTTCCAGCGCCTGCTAGCCCACAGCGGGATTTCGGTGCCCGCGCAGCTGAGCGTGGTACTGCTCGGCCGCACGGA
Source organism: Acidovorax sp. JMULE5 (assembly GCF_013376875.1). Classification (GTDB taxonomy): domain Bacteria; phylum Pseudomonadota; class Gammaproteobacteria; order Burkholderiales; family Burkholderiaceae_C; genus Acidovorax; species Acidovorax facilis. The sequence goes on along the minus strand of NZ_CP035951.1, from coordinate 337,025 downwards.
CCTGACCAGTGAACATGCGGACTTTTTCGAGGTGATCGGTTGCAGCGTGGCTGACCAGGTCGATGCGCTGCACCGCGCCATCACGGCGCGTTGGGCTGACGCAGGGACACCCTACGGCGTGCACCTGACGCCAGTGACGCACCGTGCGGGCACATCGGTAGCAGCCCCTGCGCGGTAGCTATGGTTCCACGCAGCCGGGTGCCACGCGCGCCACGGTGTCCACCACGAGCCGCGCCGATTCGCCGACATAGGCTTGTGCATCCAGCGCCTGCAGCAAGTCATCCGGCAAGGCACCGCCATTGAACGGCGGCTGTGCGCGGATCGCGTCGATGAAAGGCACGCCCTCGGACTGCGAGCGCTGCGCCGCCGCGTAGAGCAGGCGATGCGCCTCATGCCGGCCCATACGGCGGGTGAGCCGCATCATCACAGCCTCAGAGGCGATCAACCCCCGCGTCATTGCAAGGTTGCGGGACATTGCCTGCGGGTTGACCGCCAAGCCTTGCGCCAGCCGCGCCAGCGTCTCGGCCACCGAGGTGGCGATGATGGCGATCTCGGGCAGCAGCGTATCGGCCACGTTGGTGGCCGATGAGTCACCCTCGTCCATGCGCACCATGGTCTCCAGCGCGGCCTGGGTGCGCGTGCGCAGCATGCGCGCCAGACTGACCAGCAGCAGTGCCGTGGAAGGGTTGCGCTTTTGCGCCATGGTGGAGCTGCCCACCTTCCCGATGTGAAAGGCTTCCGCCACTTCACCGATCTCGGTGCGCTGCAGGAAGACCACATCCTGAGCGATCTTCTGTGCCGTGCCCGCCAGGAGGCCCAGTGCGGCCAGATAGTCACTGGCCCGGTCATAGGACGACCGCAGCGGCATGTCGGCCGACAGCAGGCCCAGTTGCTGCGCCATCAGCGCCTGCACTGCGGGCCCGAGCGGCCCGGTGGCAGCAAAGGTGCCGATGGCGCCCCCCATGCTGGCTGGAAACGAGGAGGCAAGCCGCTCGGCAAGGCGACGGCGGCCACGGTCCAGTTCATCGACCCAGCCCGCGAGCTTGAAGCCCAGGGTCATCGGTAACGCGTGCTGGCCATGCGTGCGGCCTGCCATGGGCGTGGCCTGGTGCTCCAACGCCAGCGCGGCCAATGCTGCAATGGCGGCATCCAGGGGCCCTGCCAGCAGCCTGTGGGTTCGCACCATCTGCAGTGCGCTGGCCGTGTCAAAGATGTTCTGCGTGGTCGCGCCCCAGTGGATGAAGCCAGCCGCAGGCTCACCGCACAGCTCCTCGAACCGGTGGAGCACCGGCACCAGCGGGTGTTGTGCGAAAGCGATGGCCTTTGCCAATTGCGGCAGGTCGAACAGTTCTGCCCGAGCCTGGGCAGCGATCACCGGTGCCACTTCGGCAGGTATCACCCCCAGCCCGGCCTGGGCGTGGGCCAAGGCCGCCTCCACGTCCAGCCAGGCCTGCAGAGTGGCCGAATCGCTCCAGATGGCCTTGGCAGGTGCACTGAACCAGTGACCCGTGATGAAAGATTCGAACATACCGATCGCCATGTGTGCTCCATCCATACAACTACGGGTATATCCGTAGATTGTGTTGTATTGCGTTGTCCATCGAGGGCAAGCCGCATTCCCAAAGCCAAGTGCCAGTGAATTTGCGACCACCCATTGATTGCATTGTATTGCATTAATGAAATTCAATACATACAATTCACATGCAATCGCCAAACCACAATCCACGGAGACAAATCCATGAAACGGCATTTCCTGGCAAGCACGGCTTGCCCAACCTCTTCAGCGCCCTACACCGCACTTGTGTGCGTCGCCTTGGCCAGCCTGGGGGCCTGCGGCACAGCGCAGGCCCAGTCCTCGCTGACCATCTATGGCATCGTCGACCAGGGCCTGGCCCGTGCCAATGGGGGCACAACCCCCGGCGCCCTGCTACCCGGGCGCGGCGTGGCGCCACAGGTCTGGACCATGAAGGCCGGCAACACGTCGCGCCTGGGGTTCATGGGCCGCGAGGACATGGGCGGCGGTCTCTACTCGCGCTTTCAGATCGAGCACCGCTTTGCCGCTGACACGGGCGCGCCAAGCAATCCCAGCATCTACTGGCTGGGCCGCTCGGTGGTGGCAGTAGGCAGCAAGCAGTGGGGCGAGGTGTATGCGGGGCGCGAATACTCGGCTGCCTACACAGTGGCTCTCAATGCAGACCCCACCTATTGGAGCTACGTGAGCCAGTTGGGCTCTGCCTACACCTATGCCAACTACACGCCAGTGGCGGCTCCCGCAGAAGCATCCAACATCCGTTGGGCAAACGCCGTAGGCTACAAATCGCCCGTGATCTCTGGCGTGAGCATGGAGATTGCAGGCGCTTTTGGCGAAGGCGTACGCAGCAACGCCACCTCGGGCAACCTGCAGTACAAGAACGGGCCTGTGTGGGTGGGCGCTGCGTTCGATCGGCTTGACTCCAGCACCCACCTGGCTCTGGTGGCAGGCGGGTACGACTTCGGCGTGGTTCACACCAAGGCCAGCTACAGCCGCGCCAAAGGCGGGGTCAATGGCGATGCCACGGCCTACAGCGTGTCGGCCATGGTGCCGCTGAGTTTTGGTCGTACTTACCTCATGGTTGGGCACCTGAAACCCGCCACCCAACTCGATTCGCAGATGATCGGCGCTGGTCTTCAGTACGACCTGAGCAAACGCACATTGCTCTACACCAACCTCGGCACGGCCAAGCGCGACGACCTCACACGCACCACAGCCATCGACTTTGGCGTGAAGCACACGTTCTGAACAGGAGTCACCACATGCAACGCAGACAACTCCTCCGTCAGGCCGCCGCGATGACAGTTGTGAGCACGGGCACTCTTATCACGCACACCGCGCAGGCGCAGAGCGACAGCGGAAATACCAAACCCATCTCACTGATCGTGGGCTATTCCGCTGGCGGAAGCGCAGATCTTGTCGCGCGCATTGTTGCGACCGAGCTGGGCAAGCGGCTAGGCCGTACCGTCATCATCGAGAACGTGGCGGGCGCCAGCGGCATGCTGGCCGCACAGCGGGTGCTCAACGGCCCGGCCGATGGCAGTCTGATCTACATGGGAGGCACCGACACAGTGGTCGTGCCCATGGTCAACCCCAAGGTCAAGCTCGACTGGGAGAATGACTTCGTTCCGGTGGGGCGCATGACCACCGTCCCGATGATCTTTGCCGTGCGCAAGGCGTCTCCCTACGCCAACCTGCAAGATCTTGTCGCCGCGCTGCGCAAGGGTGGCAAGGACAGCATCAACTTCGCCACGCCAGGCATCGGGACGATGCAGCACCTGTACGGCGCGCTGATCAACAAGCAGGCGAAGGTGTCCATGCTGCACGTACCCTACCGAGGTGGCACCCACATCACCAACGACCTGGTCGGCGGACAGGTGGACAGCGCCATGTTGGTGCTCTCCACGGCCATGCCATTTCTCAAGGACGGCAAGATCAGGGCGCTGTCGGTCTCCGACACCGCACGGGTGCAGCAGCTGCCTGACGTCAAGCGCATCGGCGAAGAGGAGGGGTTTTCCGGTCAGGCATTGCCATTGTGGCAAGGCCTCTTCATGAAGGCAGGCACCCCCGCCGCGACTGTGAACGCCGCCGACAAGGCACTGCAGGAAGCGCTTTCGCAATCCGAGCTGCGGCAGAAGCTGCAGGAAGCAGGCATTACGGTCGCCCCCTTGAACGGGCCTGAATTCAAGACATTCATCAAACCGCAGGCGAAGCTGTACCGCGATATCGTGACGACATCCCAGATCACGATGGAGTGAAGTCGCGCGGCAAGCGTGGCAGAACCATGGGACGCAGCGCAGCCCCCAACGCTCTTTTTTGCTCTGGATACCGGATTGCGAAGTGTGTGGCCCCCTCCTGGTGGTTCAGGCCCCGCACTCCTCGCAGCGTGGGCAAGACAGGCATCCCCCCGGACGGGGGATGCCGCGCAGGTTGCGAACAGACAATGCCGCCCGGCCCGGTCAGCGCAAAAATTCAGGACGCATAGATCAGCGCCGCCGCCCGAGCTTCCATCGCCAGCCCCTGCCCCACGGGCCCCAAGCGCTCGGCCGTCTTGGCTTTCACATTGACTTGCCCCTCAGCGATGCCCACGGCCCGTGCAATGGCGGCGCGCATGCCGGGAATGTGCGCCGCCAGTCGCGGAGCTTGCGCGATCACGGTGCTGTCGATGTTGCCGATCTCATAGCCCGCCGCACGCACGCGCCGCGCTGCTTCGGCCAGCAGCACGCCGGAGTCGGCACCGCGAAAGGCAGCGTCGGTGTCGGGGAAATGGCTGCCAATGTCGCCCAGGGCAGCTGCGCCCAGCAGCGCATCGGTGATGGCGTGCAGCAGCACATCGGCGTCCGAGTGGCCCAGCAGCCCCGTGGGGTGGGCAATGTCCACGCCACCAATCACCAGCCGACGACCGGGCACCAGGGCGTGCACGTCCCAACCTTCACCAATCCTGAAATTCATCCGCTTGCCTTTGTTGTTGCGTGCCTTGCGGCGTTGTATTGCCTTGCGCCCCCGCCGCACTCATCCACGGCGCCGTGAGGCCGGGGTTAAAGCACTGAAGGAAACGGTTCTAGAACAGATTCTTTTTGCCCGGTGCGGTGGTCACCTGGCCACGGTCGCCCCCAAAACGCTCCAGCGTCGTGCCGTGCGCACGCGCAGCCAGTACGGCCGCCGCCAGCGCAAAATCGTCCGGGTAGGTGACCTTGAAGTTCTGCGCCCCACCTGGCACCAGGCGCGGGTGCAGGCCCATGGCCTCCATGGCGCTGGCCTCGTCGGTCACGTTGGAACCCACCTTGTCGATGGCATCCATGAGGGGTCCGATGCGAAACATCTGCGGCGTCTGGGCCAGCCACTTGTCGCTGCGATCCACCGTGGAGGCTACACGCACGCCGCCGGGGCCGTCGATGGAGGTCTTGAGCGTGTCGGCCAGCTTGTGCGCCAGCAGGCCCCCGACACTGTCGCCAGCGCACTGGTCGATAAGGGAGTCGATCTGCTCGGACGTGACCAGGCAACGCGCGGCATCGTGCACCAGCACCCAGTCATCCGGCTGCGCCCCCCGTTCCAGCAGCGCCTTGAGGCCGCCCAGCACCGTATCGGCCCGCGTAGGGCCGCCACACTCCACCACAAAAAAGGTGGGGTGCGCATGCGTGTCCAAAAACCGGTCCCCGGGGGCCACCGCGACCAGGGTGCCCAGCAGCCGCCCTACACCGGCAAAGGCCGCGAGCGTGTGCAGCACCATCGGTTGGCCCGCCACCACGTGGTACTGCTTGGGCAAAGGGGCTGTGGGCGGGGGTGCCGCAACGTCCACAGCCGAAAACGCAGCCACGGTCGAGGTCGATGACGCAGCATTGCCGGAGGCGGACGCAGGGGCAGCAGCGCCCGCCGCAACAGCCCGCAAGCCCATTCCGGCACAGGGCACCAGCGCCCAGAATCGCCCATGGGCAGACAAAGGGGCGAGCGGGGGTTGGAGCAAGGGAGCAATCATGAAGCGCTCATTCTAAAATCCTCCGTTGCCCTCCGATCCAGCCCGTGCGTGTTTCGCGCCCCTGGGGATGCGGTGGGGCCAGACGACACCGTCCGCATGGAACTGCCCAAACTCTCCCCCGGAAAACGTTTCACCCTGCCCCGCCCCGTGGGCAGCGCCGATTCCCTTCTACTGGCCCGTCTGGCCGAACGTGACAAGGCAGGGGCCCGCACCACCGCCATCGTCACGGCCGACGCCACCGATGCGCAGCGGCTCATCGACGAGATGGCCTTTTTTGCGCCCGGCCTGCGCTGCGCGCTGTTCCCGGACTGGGAGACGTTGCCCTACGACACCTTCTCGCCACACCAGGACCTGATCAGCGAGCGGCTGGCCACGCTGTGGCGCATCTCGCAGGGTGAAGCCGATGTAGTGCTGGTGCCTGCCACCACAGCGCTGTATCGCCTCGCCCCGCCCTCCTTCCTGGCGGGCTACACCTTCCACTTCAAGGTCAAGCAAAAGCTCGACGAAGCCAAGTTCAAGGCCCAGCTCACGCTGGCGGGCTACAGCCACGTGTCCCAGGTGGTCAGCCCTGGCGAATACGCGGTGCGCGGCGGGCTGATCGACCTGTTCCCCATGGGCTCGCTGGTGCCGTACCGGGTGGACCTGTTCGACAACGAGATCGACAGCATCCGCACGTTCGACCCCGACAGCCAGCGCAGCCTGTACCCCGTGCCCGAGGTGCGCCTGCTGCCCGGCCGCGAGTTCCCCATGGACGACGACGCGCGCGCCAAATTCCGCAGCCGCTGGCGCGAGATGCTCGAAGGCGACCCGACCAAGAGCCGCATCTACAAGGACATGGGCGCGGGCGTGGCCACGGCGGGCATCGAGTACTACCTGCCACTGTTCTTTGACGACACGGCCACGGTGTTCGACTACCTGGGCGGCGAGGCCACGGTGGTGCTGCATGGCGACCTGGAGCCCGCGTTCCAGCGCTTCTGGCAGGACACCAGGGACCGCTTTCGCCTAGTGCAGGGCGACCCCGAGCGCCCGGCGCTGCCGCCCGAATCGCTGTTCCTGTCGGCCGATCAGTTCTACACGCGCGCCAAGGAGCATGCCCAGCTGTCCATCCGCCCCGGGGTGGAGGACATTGCCGACAACCCGCACTTCCAGAAGCTCGGCGACCTCTCGGTGGTGCGCGGGGCAGAGGACCCGCTGGCCCGCCTGCACGCCCACATCCGCAACACCCAGCACCGGGTGCTGCTGCTGGCCGAGAGCGATGGGCGGCGCGAAAGCCTGCTCGACTTTCTGCGCGCCAGCGGGGTGAACCCGCCAGCCTTCGACTCGCTGGCCGAGTTCCAGGGCACAGCCGACGAAAAGGTAGGCATCGCCACCGCCGGCCTCACCGTGGGCTTCAGCTGGATCGAGGACGGCATCGACTTCGTCACCGAGACCGAGCTGTTTGCCGCAGGCCCCACCACGCGCCGGCGCAAGAAGCAGGAGCAGGTGAGCGACGTCGAGGCCCTGATCAAGGACCTGGCGGAGCTGAACGTGGGCGACCCCGTGGTGCACAGCCAGCACGGCATCGGGCGCTACCGCGGCCTGGTCAACATGGACGTGGGCAACAAGAACCCCGACGGTACGCCCGCCATGCAGGAGTTCTTGCACCTCGAATACGCCGACAAGGCGGTGCTGTATGTGCCCGTGAGTCAGCTGCAGCTCATCAGCCGCTACACCGGCGTGAGCGCCGACGAGGCGCCGCTGCACAAGCTGGGCAGCGGGCAGTGGGAAAAGGCCAAACGCAAGGCTGCCGAACAAGTGCGCGACAGCGCGGCCGAGCTGCTCAACATCTACGCCCGCCGCGCACTGCGCCAGGGCCATGCCTTCCGCTACAGTCCGCAGGACTACGAAACCTTTGCCAACGACTTTGGTTTTGAAGAAACGGCAGACCAGAACGCCGCCATCCACGCGGTGATCCAGGACATGATCAGCCCCCGCCCCATGGACCGCCTGGTCTGCGGCGATGTGGGCTTCGGCAAGACCGAGGTGGCGCTGCGCGCAGCCTTCGTGGCCGTCACGGGCGGCAAGCAGGTGGCCTTCCTCGCGCCCACTACGCTGCTGGCCGAGCAGCACTACCAGACACTGGTGGACCGCTTTTCCAAGTGGCCGGTGAAGGTGGCCGAGGTCTCGCGCTTTCGCTCGGGCAAGGAGATCACCGCCGCCATCAAGGGCATCGGCGACGGCACGGTGGACATCGTGGTCGGCACGCACAAGCTGCTCAGCGAATCAACCAAGTTCCACAACCTGGGCCTGCTCATCATCGACGAGGAGCACCGCTTCGGCGTGCGCCACAAGGAGCAGATGAAGGCCCTGCGCGCCGAGGTGGATGTGCTCACCCTCACGGCCACGCCCATCCCGCGCACGCTGGGCATGGCGCTGGAAGGTCTGCGCGACCTGTCGGTCATCGCCACCGCGCCGCAGCGGCGCCTGGCGATCAAGACCTTCGTGCGCAACGAGGGCACGGGCGTGATCCGCGAGGCGGTGCTGCGCGAACTCAAGCGCGGCGGGCAGGTGTACTTCCTGCACAACGAGGTGGAGACCATCGAGAACCGCCGCCAGAAGCTCGAAGAAATCCTGCCCGAGGCCCGCATCGCCGTGGCCCACGGCCAGATGCCCGAGCGCGAACTGGAGCGCGTGATGCGCGACTTCGTGGCCCAGCGGTACAACATCCTCTTGTGCTCGACCATCATCGAGACCGGGATCGACGTGCCCACGGCCAACACCATCATCATGAGCCGCGCCGACAAGTTCGGCCTGGCGCAGCTGCACCAGCTGCGCGGGCGCGTTGGCCGCAGCCACCACCAAGCGTATGCCTACCTGATGGTGCCCGACATCGAAGGACTGACCAAACACGCCCAGCAGCGGCTCGATGCCATTCAGCAGATGGAAGAACTGGGCAGCGGCTTCTACCTGGCGATGCACGACCTCGAAATTCGAGGGGCGGGCGAGGTGCTGGGCGAAAACCAGAGCGGCAACATGCTGGAGGTGGGCTTTCAGCTCTACAACGAGATGCTCAACGAAGCCGTCAAGGCGCTCAAGGCCGGCAAGGAGCCGGACCTGCTGTCGCCCTTATCGGTCACCACCGACATCAACCTGCACGCCCCTGCCCTGCTGCCCGACGACTACTGCGGCGACGTACACCTGCGCCTGTCGTTCTACAAGAAGCTGGCCACGGCCAAGAACCCCGACCAGATCGACGGCCTGCTCGAAGAGATCGTGGACCGCTTCGGCAAGCTGCCACCGCAGGCCCAGACCCTCATCGACGTGCACCGCCTGCGCGTGCTGAGCCAGCCCTACGGCGTGGTCAAGGTAGATGCCGCCCCTGGCGTCATCAACATCACCTTCAAGCCCCAGCCGCCCATCGACCCGATGCGCATCATCGAGCTGATCCAGAAGAACAAGCACATCAAGCTGGCGGGCAACGAGAAGCTGCGCATTGAGCGCGAGCTGAAAGAACCCAAGGACCGGGCGCAGATGGTGCGGGACATCTTGCGCAGCCTGGGGCAACCGCTGGTGGTTGCTTGATTTTTAACGAAATTGGCCTATAGCGCTTATCTGGCAAGTGCTAGTAGCTATCAATAGCGTAGTAAACAGAACCATGTGGCTGGAAGCCGCCCTCGTCCTCGTCGCTCTGGTTGCCGCTCTGGCGGCCCGGCCCTGGCGCATGCTGGCCAACCGCAAGCCCCTGGCACACGAGACGCAGGGCGCGCCGTCTGCGCTGTGGACGCCACTGCTCGCCTCGCTGGTGTTTCTGCCCTGGCTGTGGGCCCTGCCCACGCTGCATGCCATGCCGCTGCAACTGCAGTGGTCGGGCGCCTGCCTGGTGGTGCTGATGCTGGGCTGGCCGCTGGCGATCCCGGTGCTGATGGGCGTGGGCCTCGTGGCCTGCCTGATCTCCCCCTCCATGGCCTGGGCCGATGCGCTGGGTGCCACGGTGTGGCTGGGCGTGGTGCCCGCCACGCTGGGGCTGGGCCTGGGTGCGCTGCTGCGGCGCTACACCGGCACCAAACCGTTTATCTATGTGCTGGGCCGTGCGTTTCTGGGCACGGTGGTCTGCGTGTTTGCGGCAGGCGTCCTGTCGCAGTGGAGCGGCCACCTACTGCCCGGCGTGGGCGATGAGCTGTCGCTGGTGGCGCGCTGGCTCATGGCCTGGGGCGATGGGTTTGTCACCGGCATGCTCGCGGCGATCTTTGTGGCCTTCAAGCCCGAGTGGCTGGCCACGTGGTCGGACCGGCTGTACTTGCCCCGGCCGGACTGAGCCTCGGCTGCTGCAGCGATGGTTGACACAGCGCAAGGGTTACCCAGCGCTGCAGCGCGATAGTGGATGCCACACCAACAAGGAGTGCCCCACCATGAAGCTGCTGAACGATCTTTTCTCTACCGACTACGGGCTGATGAGCATCATTGGCATCGGGTTCATGCTGTGCATGGCCGCGTTTTTCCTGCGCATGTTCCTGGTCAAGATGAACGAACCACCTACGCCCAACCCCGCCACCGCCGGGCGCGCGGGCAACGGCAAGAGCCTGCCGCCTTCGCGCTGATCCGGCCCGCACGGTCTGAGCGCCGTAGCCCGTCACGGGGAAGCCTAGGGGCGATGCTATTGCGGGCTGTAGCCCCTAAAAAACGGCTCCCACGTTCTGCCATGGTCCATGGCCCGTTGTCGACAAAACTCCAGCGCGCAGTGCATGCCGCCCTTTTCGACCCGGACACCCAAGCCAAGCTTGCCGCCAGCGGCACAAACGTCTTAGCCCAGGGCCAGACTGTCGGCATCGAACGACGGTGGCCGCAAAAGGTCCTCGTCGATGCCCATCACTTTGCTGGCGCGCTCCAGAGCCTGCCACAGGGGCGCAGGCATCTGCAGTATTTCTTCGGGAGAGGCTGACTGCGCAATCCATGCGCTGATGTCAACGTGCTGCTCGGCGGTGAGCAAGTCCAGGTGCAGCATTTCGTCAATGGTCTTCATCGGTGGTCTATCGGTAGCGGGTTAGGAGGCTGTCGGACTTGGAAATCGTCGGCTGCAAATCGACCGCAGCGGTCCATTTTTTACCGTCTTTTTGCCCCATAGCCGGGCTATGGGGCTGCAAATCCGGCAAAAACTGTCCTCGCTGGGGCCGATTTTCGCTTTCGACGCTCCAAGTCCGACAGCCTCCTAGCTCGCGAATGCCCTGCTGGCGCTGGGGAGTGGAAGCCCAAGGCTACCTGACAACCATCAACATGCGGCCGAGAGCGCCCATATCAACCGGGGCGCGGCGAGCCCCCGGCGTTCGGGAAACGTGACCATCCAGCCCCGATCATTGAAAAACCTGGCCAGAGCGGGCTGGTCGCAGTGGTGCTGAACCCGGCAGCGTCATTGCCCACGGTCATGCAAAGCCGAACCGCTACTCCCCGCGCCCCCGCACCTGCGCCCTGAACCCCCAGTTGTTCTCCAACCTCACATTCACCGCCTTCCCGCCGTCCTCGAATTTCAGCGTGACCACGGTGACCTCGCCATCCGCCACCGAGCGCGAGATGAGCTGAAAGGTCTGCGCATCAAGCCAGTGGCCCTTGATGGCGATGACCGCATTGGGTCCCTGCTGCGCGGTGCGGTACTTGCCGTCCAGGCCCAGCGGGCCGGCAACCGGCTCGCGCGGCAAATCGGGGCGGCTGCTGTCGAAGGTGACCTCGTAGCGCGGGTTGGCGGGCGTGAGATCCAGCACCAGGCGCTGGATGCCCATGCCGTTGCGCTCCAGCAGCCAGGCCTTGCGCGAGACGGTGGCGGCCAGTTCGGGCGTGGTGGTGGTAGGGATGGCGCTGGGCTTTTCGACCCCGGCGTCGCGGATGCGCGCGGCCAGCTGGTCCTGCGCCGATGCGTCGGTGGGCAGGGGCTCGCGCGAGCGCACTGCGGCGGTGATGTGGTCGATGAACGCGGGCAGCGGGTAGTTGCGCCGGCCGGTCACGGCGACAACCACGTCGAGGTCGGGCAGCACCACGATGAGCTGGCGGTTGAAGCCGGCCGTGAAGTACGCGCGCTTGGACGGGATGCTCCACCAGCCGTTGGCGTACTTGAAGGCGGGCGCACCGTTGCTGGCGCCAAAGCCCATGTCCACCACGGGATTGAAGACCTGCTCCACCCAGGCGGCGGGCAGCAGCTGGCGGCCGTTCCACTGGCCCATGCGCAGGTAGAGGTAGCCGATGCGCGCCATGTCGCGCGGGTGCAGATACAGGCCCCAGCCGCCGACCTCCAGGCCCTGCGGGTCCTTGCGCCAGCGTACGTCGGTGATGCCCAGGGGGCCGAACAGGCGCTTTTGCGCATAGGCCAGGGTGCTACCGCCGGTCTTGTGCGCCAGGATGGCCGAGAGCAGATGGGTGTTGCCGCTGTTGTAGTTGAAGCCCGCACCGGGCGCCTGGGCCATGGGCCGGTCGAGCACAAAGCCCTGCCAGTCGCGCGTGCGGGTCAGCTGCAGCATGGTCTCGGGCACGGCGTCGCTGAGCGGCTCGATCCAGTTCAGGCCCGAGGTCATGTCCAGCAGGTGGCCCACAGTCATGGCCTTCTTGGAGGCATCGGCGTTGGCGACCTTGCGGTCAGCAAAGAAGTCGAGCACGGGCACATCGCGCGAGGCGATCAGCCCGTCCTGGGTAGCCATGCCGGTGAGCGTGGCGACGACACCCTTGGTGGTGGAGTTGACGGCATGCTTGAGCCCCTCGCGGTACGGGGCATAGAAGGCCTCGGCCACCAGGCTGCCGTGGCGGGTGACGAGCAGGCTGTCCATGCCCTGCGCTGCGCCAAAGTCGACGAGCTTGGCCAGCGCTGCGGAGTCCATGCCCTGCGCCTCGGGCGTGCTTTCTGCCCAGTCGTCAGCAGGCCAGATAGCGGCGAGAGGGGCTTCGGCAGCCGATGCAGCGGGGGATGCGGCAGGTGATGCGGGGGCCGCTGCATCCTGCGCTCCCGCTGGGGTAAAAGGCACCGCCGCGCTGGCCAGCAGTACGGCCGTGGCCTGCCTGCGGTTGATCCATGTCGCGGAGACTTTCTCTCCCGCGTTGCCGTCTCTGTGCATGGCCATCGTCAGTACCCTCAGTGCATGTTGTGCAGAAATCATATGCGCCCATGGGCCCGTACTGCACATCGTCCGCATCCAAGGCAAACCCAAGAGCTGGAAGCAACCGCTCTCGGCCGCGAGCCGCGGAATTTATGCCCTGCGGGGCGATACGGTTTGGGGCTGTCGAGTACGCAGGCGCGGGCGATACCATTGCAGGTTGTGCTCCCCCAAAAAATCGACTCCCACGTTCTGCCATGACCCACGCTACCGAATTCGCGCCCGGCCTTGTTGTCCAGGGCATTGAAGCCCCCCTGTCCCTGTCGAGCTACAAGCTCATCGCGTTTGACATGGACTCCACCCTCATCAACATCGAGTGCGTGGACGAAATTGCCGACGCCGCAGGCCGCAAGGCCGAGGTGGCCGCCATCACCGAAGCTGCCATGCAAGGCGTGATCACCGACTACAAGGAAAGCCTGCGCCAGCGCGTGGCTCTGCTCAAGGGCGTGACGGTGCAGCATATGGAACAGGTGTTCACAGAGCGCCTGCGCTTCAACCCTGGCGCCCAAGAACTGATCACCGCCGCCAAGGCGGCGGGCCTGACGACGCTGCTGGTCTCTGGCGGCTTCACTTTTTTTGCCGACCGCGTGAAGGCGGGCCTGGGCATCGACTTTGCGCGCTCCAACATGCTCGAAGTGCAAGATGGCCAACTCACCGGCCGCATGGTGGACCAGGCCTGGGGCGACATCTGTGATGGCGCCGAAAAGCGCCGCACACTGCTGGAGGTGGCTTCGCTCATGGGCATCTCGCCCCAACAGGCGATTGCCGTGGGCGATGGCGCCAACGATCTGCCGATGATGGAAGCTGCAGGCTTGTCGGTGGCCTACCACGCCAAGCCCGCCGTGCGCGCGCAGGCCAAGGTGGCCATCAACCAGGGCGGGCTCGACCGGCTGCTCGAAGTGCTGCGCTGATCAACGACGGTATCGCTCTCCAGTCATGCTGAAAGCCCGCATCACCCGCGCCGCGCAGACCCTGCGCCGGGGCTGGAAGCAGCACCTGGCCACCCTCGCGCTCGCCTGGATCGCCATCGTGGCGGTAGACACCTGGCGCACGCGCGACCTGCCCCAGGGCCCTGCGCCCGATGTGGCGCTGGTGATGGCCGCGGCCGCCAATGGCACAACCCCCGCAACCACCCTGGCCGACTGGCGCGCCCAGCACCCGGGCCAGGCGGTGGCGGTGCATTTCTGGGCCGAATGGTGTTCCATCTGCAAGCTGGAGGAGCCCAGCATCGCCAGCCTGTCCACCGACTGGCCCGTGCTGGGCGTGGCCATGCAGTCGGGCAACGCCGAAAAGGTGGCCCAGGTGCAGCGCCAGCGCGGCATGGCCTGGCCTACGGCGGTGGACCCGCAGGGCACCCTGTCACGCAGCTGGGGCGTACGCGCCGTGCCCGCGCTGGTGGTCATCGACGCGCACGGCCAGGTGCGGTTCGCCACCTCGGGCTACACACCCGAATGGGCCATGCGTCTGCGGCTGTGGTGGGCGCAAACCATGCCGCAGTGGAGCGCAATGCTTCCAAAATGATAGCTTCTAGCGCTTGATGGACAAGCGCTGGAGGCCATTTTCATTCAAATCCCCGGCCCGACGCCAAAGTTGCCGCTCTGATCTGTTTGGCGCAGATCTTCAAGACCAACCGCCTCCGCCTTTGCACACTGGCCCCGTACCACCCACGGAGGCCTGCATGCACATCACCCTGAACCAACAGCCCCAGCCCGTACCACCCGGCTGGGAGGACGAACCCCTGCTCTGGCTGCTGCGCGAGCCCCTGGGCCTCACGGGCACCCGCTTTGGCTGCGGCATGGGCCAATGTGGCGCCTGCACCGTGCTCATCGACGGCCAGGCGCAACGCGCCTGCCTGCACACGGCACGTGGGCTGCAAGGGCGCGCCGTCACCACCATCGAGGGGCTGGCGATGCCCGACGGCACACTGCACCCCGTGCAACAGGCCTGGCTGGACCTGCGCGTGCCCCAGTGCGGCTACTGCCAGAGCGGCCAGATCATGGGCGCAGTGGCCCTGCTGCGCGCCACACCCCGCCCCAGCGATGCGCAGATCGACGCCGCCATGTCGGGCCACCTGTGCCGCTGCGGCACCCAGCACCGCGTGCGTGCGGCCATCCACCAAGCTGCCGGGGGCACCACGCCATGAAGCGCCGCCAGTTTTTGGCAGCAGCGGGCGCCGGAGCGCTCACCGTCACGCTCGCAGGCTGCGGCCTGGTGCCGGTGATCCCCAAGCGCCCCACCTCCACCGCCGATGACGCGATGGGCTGGATACGGTACGAAAACGGCCGCTACACCCTGTGGCTGCCCAGCGCCGAGATGGGCCAGCAGATCAGCGCCGCACTGCAGGGCTTGGCCGCTGCCGAGTTGGGCGTGCCGCCCGCACAGGTACATCTGCAATTGCCCAGCACCCGCCACATCGCCCGCGTACGCGCCACCGTGGGCAGCGCCAGCGTGCAGGACTTTGCCCTGCCACTGGCCCGCGCCTGCGCCACCCTGCGCGAGGCCCTGGCGCAAGGCCAGACCATGGGCACGCTGGCCGCGCGCGACATTGCGCCCAGCGCGCTGCGCAGCCTGCAGCCGCGCACGGGGGCCACCAAAGAAACTGCGGTGGCACCGGGCCAGCTGCACGCACTCGTCACCGGCCAGCCGCTGTTTGCGGGCGACACGCGCCTTCCCGGCCTGCTGTATGGCCGCGTGCTGCGCGCACCGGTGTCGGCCGAAATCACCTCGCGCCCGCAGGCGTGGGACGCGGCGGCCGCCCGCGCCGACCCGGCCTGTGTGGCCGTGGTGCAGCACCCGCGCCTCGCGCAGATGGGCAGCCTGGGGCTGGGCATCGTGGCGCGCACGCCGTCGGCTCTCGACCGCATCGAGGCCGCGCTGGCCGTGCAATGGCAGGTGGAAGATGGCAGCGCCTTCGAGCAGGCCGCCATCGATGAGCGCATCGACATCGACACCCACCTGCGCCGGGGCGCGCTGCAGCACCGGCTGCGCAAGGACGAGCTACCGCCCGACACCGCCTGGACGCTGGACCTGCGCATGGACGTGCCCCTGGCCGCCCACGCGCCCATCGAACCGCGCAGTGCCACGGCGCACTGGCTGGCCGCCGCAGACCAAGGCATCGCCCTGAAGGTATGGGCGGGCACGCAAGACCTGTTCTACATGCGCGACGTGCTCGCCCGCCAACTGGGCGTGGACGCCGAACGCATCGAGGTGCAGGCCTGCCGCATCGGCGGTGGCTTTGGCGGCCGCACGCTGTGTACGGTGGAGCTGGAAGCCGCCGTGCTCGCCCAGGCCGTGGGCGCGCCCGTCAAGGTGCAGTGGAGCCGGGCGCAGGAGTTTGCCCAGGGCTTCCAGCGCCCGCCCTCCAGCCACCGTGTGCGGGCCCGCGTGCAAGGCGGGCGCATCACCCACTGGTGGCATGCGCTGGCCAGCAGCCACATCCTGTTCACACCCGCCGCCATGCCGGTGTGGATGCAAACCCTGGCCGACCTGGCGGGCGACAGCGGCGTGGCGCGCGGCGCACAAATGCCGTACGACGTGCCCCAGCAGCGCATCGAGTTCACCGCCCAGCGCCTGCCCGTGCACACAGGCCCCTGGCGCGGCCTGGGTGCGGGGCCCAACACCCTCGTGGTGGAGAGCACCATGGACGAATGCGCGCGCCACGTTGGGGCCGACCCGCTGGACTGGCGCCTGCAGCACACCACCGATGCACGCCTGGCGCAGGTGCTGCGCAGTGCCGCTGCAGAATCCAGATGGTCAGAGCGCCCCGCCAGCGACGCCACCACCTTGCGCGGGCGCGGCATCGCAGGCGGTATCTATAAGGGCGTGAGCTACGCCGCCGCCGTGGCCGACGTGGAGGTGCAACGCGCCACCGGCCAGGTGCGCGTAACGGCGCTGTGGTGCGCGCACGACTGCGGCCTGGTGCTGCAGCCTGACGGCGTGCGCGCGCAGACCGAGGGCAACCTCGTGTGGTGCGTGGGCATGGTGCTGCACGAGAAGTTGCCCGTGGCCCGCTCGGGCGTGGCCGCCGCCAGCTTTGCCGACTACCCGCTGCCACGCATGGGCGACATTCCGCCGCTGCATGTGCACCTGATCGACAGCAGCGCGCCGCCCACCGGTGCCGGAGAAACCGCCATGGTGGCCGGGGCCGGAGCGATCGCCAACGCGCTGCGCGACGCCACCGGCGTGCGTTTTGCCCGCCTGCCGGTGCGCAGCGCGGATGTGCTGCGGGCCTTGAGCACGCGGGACTAGGGATGTCCTGCATAACTCCCTGCGGTCCGTGATAGCGCGGCCTCGGGCGGTCCGCTGCGTTGCTTTTCTTGCCAATAGCCGGGCTATTGGCTGCGAAAAGACGCCTTGCGGCCCATCCCGATCCGCACTACCACCGACTCGCGAGGGTTATGCAGGACATCCCTAGCGGGGCAGCCCCAACGGCACAATCCGCCTATGCAAGACTTTGCCAGCGCCGCCATGGTCCGCCTGCTGGTGCGCGCCATGGCGGCGCACGGGCTGGTGCCGCCACCGCCCCCACCGGGTGCCGACGGGCTGGCCGCGAGCCACGTGCCCCTGGCCTACAAACGCAGCGTGGTCGAAGCCGTGCTGCACCAGGGCGGCCTGGGCACACTTCTGCAGCTGGCCCAGCGGGTGGACCTGCTGGCGGGCGACCCGGTGCACCGCGCGCTGCTGGGCGCGAACGATGTGCCCGAACTGATGGCGCGCTGGCAGCGGCTGGAGCGGTATGTGCATTCGCGCCACCAGGTCAGCATCACGGCCAGCATCCCCGGCGAACTGGCACTGCGCCACCATGCGCGCCCCGGTGTGCCGGAAGAACCCCACCCCACCGAAAGCCTGGCAGTACTCGGCGTGCTGATGGGCGCCAGCCGGGCCCTGGGCGTGCGCGGGTTGCGGGTGGAGATCGGCGCGCCCGAGGCCGCAGGCCACCGCGTGAACCTGCGGATGGAAGCCCCTGTCGCCACCCCGGCGGAACTGCACGCGCAACTGGCACCGCTGGCCGCGCGAAGGTTGCTAGGCCATTGGACCTTGCATTGGGAACCTCACGACAGCAACACACCCACAACCCCCACTCAGCAGCCCCAGCCCGCCACCCACCTGTGCGACGCCCTGCCCTGGCCGCCGCTGGCGCACCAGCTGGCGCGCCATGTGCTGCGCGACCCGGCCGCGCAACACACGGTGGATGCACTGGCCCGGCACACCGGCCTGGCCCGCCGCAGCCTGCAGCGGGCGCTGACCGACAGCGGCCTGAGCTGCCGCCACATCGTGACCGAGGCCCGCGCTCGCGTGGCCGCGCAATGGCTCCTGGAGAGCCCGCATGGCCTCGCAGAAATCGGGTTTGCGTGCGGCTTTGCCGACCAGCCCCACTTCACACGCGAGTTCGCGCGCCATGTAGGACTGACCCCGGCGCG
Organism: Acidovorax sp. JMULE5; assembly: GCF_013376875.1. Taxonomy (GTDB): domain Bacteria; phylum Pseudomonadota; class Gammaproteobacteria; order Burkholderiales; family Burkholderiaceae_C; genus Acidovorax; species Acidovorax facilis. The sequence goes on along the minus strand of NZ_CP035951.1, from coordinate 318,989 downwards.
CTACCGGCAGGCATTTGCAGTCGGAGGCATGTGAGGGTCGGGTTAACTATCAATTTGATAGCTAAACGTCTATATCTATCAAGCGCTATGGGCCATTTTTACTCAATATTTTCGGCTTTGGAGGGCAGCCCGGCCACGGGTGCTCGCCTGCGCGTGGCGCCGCCGTTCTGTGGCAATGCCACGGCGGGCAGCAGGGCGCGTGCAGCCGCCCCACCCGCAGCGGCCGGTGCCATCAAGTCGGCCAGCGTCACGCTGTCCAGCACCGCCAGATAGGCCTGCATGGCCTGCCACAGCACGCCCTTGAGGCGACAGTGGTTGCTCAGGCGGCACTGGTTGGTGCCGGGATCAAAACATTCCACCAGGTTGAAGTCGGTCTCGGTGGCACGCACCACGGCGCCGATGTTGATGGCCGACGCCGGCACCATCAGCCGCATGCCACCGCCCCGCCCGCGCGTGGTCTCCAGCAGCCCCTGGGCGGCCAGCTGCTGCACGATCTTCATCAGGTGGCTGCGCGAGATGCCGTAGCCCTCGGCCACCTCGATGATCGTTACAGGTTGCTCGCGGCCTTCGGTAGCTGCGCAGTACATGAGCACGCGCAGCGTGTAATCGGTCCATTGGGTCAGGCGCATGGTTTTTGCCGCAGGTCAATTGAAAGAGGTATGCAGGACGAATTTTATTGAATAAAATATTCACATCAAATGAATCTTTAAAAGGACCCGCCATGAATGCCCGCGTTGACCACCTGGAAGCTGCCTCCGCCCACCCCGCCCCGCTCAGCGCCGACCAGCAGATCGGCCAGATCGCGGTGCAACTGCCCGGTGCCACGGCGGTGTTTCGGCGGCTCAAGCTCGACTTTTGCTGCGGCGGCCAGGTGAGTCTGGCCAAGGCGGCTGCCGACAAGGGGCTGGATGCCAACGCCGTGCTGGCCGAGCTGGCGGCCCTGCAGCGCAGCGACGCCGTGCCCGAAGCCGCATCGCCCAGCGCGCTCATCGACCACATCCTGGCGCGCTACCACGAGGTGCACCGCCAGCAGCTGCCCGAGCTGATCCGCATGGCCCGCCGGGTGGAGGCCGTGCACCGCGACAACCCCCATGTGCCCGCCGGGCTGGCCGACCACCTGGAAACCATGCACGAAGAGCTGCTCTCGCACATGCTCAAGGAAGAGCAGGTGCTGTTCCCCATGCTCAAAAGCGGCGGCAACCCCTTTGTGGGCCAGCCCATCGGCATGATGCGCGCCGAACACGTGGACCACGGCGAAGCGCTGGACAAGCTCAACGCCCTGACCAACGACGCCACGCCCCCGCAAGGCGCGTGCAACACCTGGCGCGCGCTGTATGCAGGCATTGCCCAGTTGGGCGATGACCTCATCAACCACATCCACCTGGAGAACAACGTGCTGTTTCCGCCGTTCGAAGCCAGCGCAACCCCTTCGTCGCAAGGTTGCGGTCCGTCAGGCTGCGCCTGCAGCGGCGGGGGCACACTGCAGGCATGAACCTGCAAACCACTTCACCCGAGGGTCTTGGGGCACACGCACCACCCAGCGTGGAAAGCATCACGCGGCTGGTGCATGGTTTTTATGGCGATGTGCGCCAGGACCCGTTGTTGGGGCCCGTGTTTGAAAAGGCCCTGCACGGCCAGTGGGACACCCACCTGCAGCGGCTGGTGGACTTCTGGAGCACCGTGGCACTGGGCACGCGCAGCTTCAAGGGCGACGTGTTTGGCAAACACATGGCGCTGGAGGGCGTGACGCCCGCCCACTTTGCCGCCTGGGTGGGACTCTGGCAGCGCCACACCAGCGGCCTGTTTACGCCCGAAGTGGCGCACGACCTGCAGGTGGCGGCACACGGCATTGCGCGCAATCTGTTCCGGGGCTACTTCGGCAGCGACCCGGGGTTTGTGCCGCCGCGCAGCGGGCACAGCGAGCACGGCGGCGAGCGCTGAGCCCAGGCCTTGGCCAGGGTCTTTGCGCCAGGGCTACTTCTTCTTGTCGCCAGGTGTGAAGAACAGCGCCAGGCCCACCGCGATCAGCGCCACCGGCCACCACACCCGCAGCAGCTCGCGCAGGCTGATGCTGATCAGCCCCAGATTGGTCAGCAGAAAAAATACGCCCAGTACGACCAGAACAATCGCAGCGATATGGCCCTTCATGTGCATTCCCTCGGAGTAGTTGTGTATCTGGGCGCGATTATGGCGGGCCGGACAGCCGCGCCCCCAGGTGGTCCACAAACACACGCACCTTGGGGGACAAATGCCTGCTGGATGGCCACAACGCGCGGAACTGGCGGCTGGGGCCCATGTCCTGCTCCAGCACACTGACCAACCGGCCATCGGCCAGCGCATCACGCACCAGAAAGTCGGGCAGACAGGCAATCCCGAGCCCGCGCAACGTGGCGCCCAGAACCGCCTCGATGTTGTTGCAGGCGAGCACGGTGCGCAGGCGCGGCTCGGCGCTGGCCACGCCCTCGCGCCAAGGCCAATCGAGCAGCTTGCCGGAGTCCGGATGGCGAAACCGCACGCAGGCGTGCTGTTCCAGATCGCGCATGGCCGCAGGCGTGCCATGGCGCGTCAGGTAGGCCGGGGCTGCGCATAACAGCAGCCGGAAGGCCTGCAACGGGCGCGAGACAAGGCGGGAGTCGCGCAGGTCACCGCTGCGGATGGCCACGTCAATGCCCTCGTCGATCAGATCGACCGCGCGGTCGCTGAAATTGATGTCCAGTTCCACCTCTGGGTGGCGGGTCAGAAACTCCGGCACCAGGGGGATCAAGAAGTGGTAGCCCACGATGGGCGCGCTCACCCGCAACCGCCCACGGGGGGCCTCGCGCGACAAGGACAGCATGGCCTGCGCATCGTCCAGGTCATCCAGGATGCGCCGGCAGCGTTCGTGAAACAGATGTCCCTCTGCCGTGAGCTGGATGCGCCGGGTACTGCGCTGCAAGAGCCGCACACCCACCTCCTGCTCCAGCCGCGCCACGCCCTTGCCCACGGCAGACGCGGATATCGCGAGCGCCCGTCCTGCAGCCACAAAGCTGCCAAGTTCCGCCGTTTTGACAAAGGCCAACATGCCGCTGAGCTTGTCCATCTGCACTCACGTGATTGCTTGATGCGGTCAATTCAAGCGATTTGGTCCGCAATGAAAGGAATGGGAGCTACTTTTTTCGCCATTCAGGCCAGTTTAACCTTTGCCAAGTCCATAAAAACCGCACCATGCCCACTCCGTTGTTCATTCGCGCCGCAGTCTGCAGTCCCTGTGCCGTCCACGATTCGCTGCTTGGCCTGCAAGCTGAATACCTGGCCTGGGTATACGGCGAGATGGCGCGGAGCTTTCCCGCCCTTCCCACCCGCGATGCGGGACAGCCCCACACTGAAGGCAACGCCGACGTGATTCAGGCGCTCTGCGCCGGGCGCACACCGGGCAGCGTTTTCTATCTGATGGAGGTAGATGGCGAAGCCGCCGGCATGTGCGGCCTACGCAGCCTGGGCGGCGACACCGCCGAGATCAAGCGCCTGTATGTCCGCCCTGCCTACCGGGGCATGCAGCTCGGGTCGTCCGCACTGCGCAGGCTGCTCGCCGACGCCCGTCTTTGGGGATACACCCGCATCTGCCTGGACACCGCCTTGTTCATGCAGGCCGCGCACCGTCTGTACGAAGCCCACGGCTTTACCGACTGTGCAGCCTACGAAGGCACCGAGGTGCCCGCCGCCCTGCAGGGCCAATGGCGCTTCATGCACCGCGCCATCACCCACCCTTGCCCATGAAAACGCTCTCCGCACGGCATGCCAGGCGCGCAGTCCTGGCAGCCATACTGCTCCTGCTGCCCCTGGTGCTGCAAAGCCTCGGACACCACTGGGTGCGTGTCGCAGACACCAGCCTGCTGTACGTGATGCTGGCGCTGGGCCTGAACGTCGTGGTGGGCTATGCGGGCCTGCTGGACCTGGGCTACGTCGCCTTCTACGCCCTGGGCGCCTACCTGTTCGCGCTGCTGACCTCACCGCACCTGACCGACCACTTTGCCTGGATCGCGGCGCTGTTCCCGAAAGGGCTGCACACCCCCTGGTGGGTGACCATCCCGCTGGGAGCGGCGCTGGCCGCCATCCTGGGCATGCTGCTGGGGGCGCCTACGCTGAAGCTGCGCGGCGACTATCTGGCGGTGGTCACGCTGGGCTTTGGCGAGATCGTGCGCCTGCTGGTCATCAACCTGGGCCACCCGGTCAACATCACCCACGGCGCCCAGGGCCTGGGGCTGATTGACCCGGTCCGCATCCTGGGAGTGGACCTGGGCCAGCCCCTGGTCGTAGCAGGCCACGAAGTAGCCTCCGTCACCCTCTACTACTACCTGTTCCTGACTCTGGTGCTGATCACCATCGTGATTTGCCAGCGCCTTCAGGATTCACGCATTGGCCGGGCTTGGATGGCCATCCGCGACGACGAGACTGCCGCGCGGTCCATGGGCATCAATACCCGCAATCTCAAGCTGCTGGCTTTTGGCGTGGGGGCCAGCTTTGGCGGAATCACCGGTGCCATGTTTGCTGCTTTCCAGGGCTTTGTTTCGCCCGAAGCCTTCAGCCTGAACGAGTCCGTGCTCATCGTGGCCATGGTGGTGTTTGGGGGCATGGGCCATATCCCTGGAGTGGTGTTGGGCGCCGTGCTACTCGCGGCCCTGCCCGAAATGCTGCGCTACGTGGTCGGCCCTTTGCAGGCCGCGACCAACGGGCAGCTGGACGCCGGCGTGGTGCGCCCGCTGCTGATTGCGCTGGCGATGATCGTCACCATGCTGTGGCGCTCCAGTGGACTGTGGCCTGCACCCGACAAGGCACAAGCACCCGGATCAACCGGGCACAGCAGGTGACTTGCGGATCAGACCTCTGCAGCACCGGCCCCTCGCAACGGCTTGAGCAGATCCGAGAGCCCATTGTGGTCAATCTCGTGCATCAGCGCCAGCAATTGCCCCAGCTCGCCTTTGGGAAAGCCCTCACGTGCAAACCAGTTCAGGTAGTTGCCGGGCAGATCGGCCAGCAGCGTGCCTTTGTATTTGCCGTAGGGCATCTCGGTGGTGACCAGGCGCTGCAATTTTTCCGAGTCCATCGGACAGCCCTCCTCAGCCGCCTGCCCGCTTGACCTTGTGGCCCAGCTTCTGCAGGGCGGCCATCACGCGCTCCACATGGTCGCCCTGCACTTCAATCACGCCGTCCTTCACCGTGCCACCGCTGCCGCAGGCGGCTTTGAGCTGCTTGCCCAGCTGCTCCAGTGCAACAGCGTCCACCAGCACGCCCTTGACCAGGGTCACAGCCTTGCCGCCCCGGCCCTTGGTTTCACGCGACACCCGCACGATGCCATCTCCGGTGGGCAAAGGTTTGTTCTGATGGCAGGTGCACTGCGCCACGGGCTGGCGGCAGCCGGGGCACATGCGGCCGGACTCGGTGGAATACACCAGGCCGCCCAGGTCAGCCAACGACTTCATGGTTTTTTCCCTTCCACCTCTTGCTGCAGCATGTGGAAGTTGAGCAGCCGGGTGGCCAGCAGGGTCTCGGTCAAGAAACACACCAGCGCCAGCAAAAACGACGCCACCCCCGCCAGAAAGCCCGCCACGGCCAGCCGATTGGATTGGAAGTTGGTGGTCTCGCCGAGGAACAGCAGGATGATGGTGATGCCGATCAGGAACGCACAGAACGTGAGCAGCCCGATGCAGCCGTTCGCCAGCCGCCCACGCAGCCGCAGGTCGGCCAGCTCGTTGTAGGCACGGGCCAGAAAGTCGGGCTCGGTGTTGGCACGGGCGCGGTCTTCCACCACGCGGGCCCGGTCGATGATGCGGGCCAGTCGGCCCGCGACGGCGCCGATCATGCCGGACACGGCCGTGAGCAAAAACACGGGGGCCACCGCCAGCTGGATGCCGTGGGTGATGGCAGAGGAGTCAAGGGTGAGGGCCATGGCACAAAAAAAGGGAAAACCGGCGGGACGCCGGTGGCCTCAATTATCTGCGCGATGCACCTTAGCAGGGCCCGCAGTCCGGCCCGGCATACCATGGCCTCGAGGCGCACAGGAGCCGAAACGGCAACTGCGGCGACAATCCCCATCTCCTTTCCCGTTTCGCGCTGCCGTACGGCCCTTTCTGTCAACGCCGCTCCAGCGCTGCCTCCATGCCCTTTGCCTCCCTCGGTCTGTCCCCTGCCCTTGTCCACGCTGCGGAAAAAGCGGGTTTTGTAGCGCCCACGCCCATCCAGGCGAGGGCCATCCCGGCCATCCTGCAGGGGGCTGACCTGCTGGGAGCCGCCCAGACGGGTTCGGGCAAGACAGCCGCTTTTGCCCTGCCCTTGCTGCAGCAGCTGCAGCTGAGTGCCACCGGCGGCCCACGCCGGGTGCGCGCCCTGGTGCTGGTGCCCACGCGCGAGCTGGCCGCCCAGGTGGGCGAGGTGCTGCGCAGCCTGGCACAGCACCTGCAGCAGCCGCTGAAAGTGGCCATTGTGTTCGGCGGCGTCTCGATCAACCCGCAAATGCTGGGCCTGCGTGGCGGCGCAGACATTGTGGTGGCCACGCCGGGCCGCCTGCTGGACCTGGTAGACCACAACGCGCTGCGCCTGTCGGCCGTGGCGCACCTGGTGCTGGACGAGGCCGACCGCCTGCTGGACCTGGGCTTTGCCGAAGAACTGCAGCGCGTGCTGGCGCTGCTGCCTGCGCAGCGGCAGAACCTGTTCTTCTCGGCCACCTTCCCTGCCGCCGTGCAAGCGCTGGCCGATGGCCTGCTGGACAACCCGTTGCGCGTGGAGGTGCCCCACACGCCGGGCAACGAACCGGCCATCGAGCAACGGGCCATTGCGGTGGACGCCGTGCGCCGCACCCAGCTGCTGCGCCATCTGGTCAAGGAACACAACTGGTCGCGCGTGCTGGTGTTTGTAGCCACGCAATACGCTGCCGAGCATGTGGCCGAAAAGCTCTACAAAGCGGGGGTCTTTGCCACGCCCTTCCACGGCGGCCTGAGCCAGGGCGCGCGCAAACAGGTGCTGCAGGAGTTCAAGGATGAACGCTGGCAAGTGGTGGTGACCACCGACCTGGCCGCACGCGGCATCGACATTGCGCAGTTGCCTGCGGTGGTCAATTACGACCTGCCACGCTCGGCCGTGGACTATGTGCACCGCATCGGCCGCACGGGCCGCGCGGGCGAGAGCGGTGTGGCCGTGAGCTTTGTGACGGCCGATGCCGAAGCACATTTCCGCCTCATTGAAAAACGCCAGCACCTCACCATCCCACGCGAACACATTGCGGGGTTTGAACCCACCGAGGCCCCTGCGCCCGCGTCATCCACAGATCCCCAGGGCACTGGCGGCATCAAGGGCAAGCGGCCCAGCAAAAAGGACAAACTGCGCGCAGCAGCAGCGGCAGCTACGGAATCGCCCCCCGCCGCCCATAAAAAAGGCTCCTGAAAGGAGCCTTTGGAAGAGCTGTGAAGGGCGGCCGCCCAAGCAGCCTGAGTTTCAGACCTCTTCGTCGCCCTCGTCCATACCATCCTCATCAGCGCCTTGCGGCTCCCCCGGCGCCCGTGGCGTGCGTTTGGCGGGCTTCGCCAGGATCTCGACATAGAACTGCGCACCGCCCTCGGCGGCCACGCCGTTGATCAGCCCGGTCAAGGCCGACAGGTGCGCCACGGTGGCGTCTTCCTTGGTGCGGCCAAACTGGCAGTCAAAGTCCCAAAAATCGGAGCCTTCGGGCAGGTCGCGGCGCCGTTCGCGCTTGATGTACTTGCGGATTTCGTGCTTGACGGCATCCAGAACGCGGTCCCGGTTCTTGCCTTCAACATGGAGTTGGAAAGTTTTTCTCATGGGTGATGGTACCGCCTGTGACAGATATGGATTCCCAGCCGGGCACCCCAGTGCCACAATGGTGCATTACTTTTGGTTACTGCCAAGCCCGATGTTCCACGACCTCCGTCTGCTGCACACACTGCCAGCGGCCGTGCTCGTCACGCAGGAGGGCGCCATCCGCTTTGCCAACGCTGCCAGCATGGCGCTGCTGGAAGCGCCCAGCACCGATAGCCTGATAGGCCGCCTCTCGGGCGATTTTGTGCATCCCATGGACCAGGTGCGTTCTACCAACCGCATCCAGCAGGTCGCTGTGCCCGAACAGGGCGGGCGGCCCAACAAATCGTCTGAATTTCGCATCCGCACACTGCAGGGCAACCTGCGCATGGTGCTCATCAGCAGCGTAGCTGTGGAATGGAACGGAGCCCCCGCCGTGCTGATGTGTGGTCTGGACATGACCCACCAGAGCGAGATCGAGGCCCAGCTGCGCGAGAGCGAGCAGAGCTTCCGTCGCCTTTTTGAGAACATGCAGGACGTCTACTACCGCACCGACGCCTTGGGCATCGTGCAGCATGTGGGCCCGGGGGTTCGGCGGGTGCTGGGCTACGAACCCAACGAAATCGAGGGCCGCACGGCCGAGTCGTACTACCCGCAAAGCACTGACCGCGACGCGTTCAAGGCCGCCATCATGGAGCATGGCGAGGTGTCGGATTTCCCGGGCCAGATGGTGCGGCGCGACGGCACCGTGATCGACATCTCCATCAGCAGCCACGCCTTGTACGACCATGCTGGTAATTTCGCGGGGGTGGAGGGCATTTACCGCGACGTGACGCAGCGCAAGAACCTGGAGCGCGAGCTTCAGCGCCTGGCCACCACCGACATGCTGACCGGCATGGCCAACCGCCGTGCTTTTCTGGAATGCGCCGAGTCGGTGTATGCCCATTCGCGCAGCAATGGCGAGCCGCTCACGCTGCTGATGCTGGACCTGGACCATTTCAAATCCATCAACGACCGTTTTGGCCACCTGGAAGGCGACCGTGCCCTGGTGGCGTTTGCACAGGCCGTCAAAAACCAACTGCGCGCCAGCGACGCTGTGGGCCGACTGGGTGGCGAAGAGTTTGGCGTGCTGCTACCGCTGACCAGCATGGACGAGGGCCTGGAAGTGGCGAAACGCATCCTGCACGGCGTTCGCGCCCTGCAGCTGAGCGACGAGGCAGGCCACGCCTACGGCATCACGGCCAGCCTGGGCCTGAGCACCTTCCGCCAGGCAGACCGCAGCCTGCGCGACATGCTCGACCGCGCCGACCAGGCTCTGTACCTGGCCAAAAACCAGGGGCGCGACCAGATCGCTTCGCTGGAACCCTTGGGCGAACAGCCGAATGGTCAAGTAGCCGAGTAACCTATCAGCGGCTGCGCCTTACCAACGCATGCGTTCCTGCTGCAGGTTCCACAGGCAGGCGGCAATCCGCAGCAGCATCTCCATCACCTGTTCAGAGCCGCTGCTCGACAGCTCCAGGCCATCGATGATCACGGCCAGCTGCGAGATGGCGTCTTCGGGCGCAGAGGCACCGCCCGTCCGCGCAATTTCGGCAATGGCGATGAGGACATCTGTGCGGTTCATGGAGCATCTTCCCCACAGCAAAAGAATCTGATGACCTGCACCGCACCGGTCCTGTGCGTCCAGTCAGCGCGGTGCCAGGGACAATTGCTTGGGGGATGAAACCCCTGCTGGCAGGGCAGGCAGCGGCTGCGTACCTCGGTAGCCTCCTTCGAAGGCATCACCAGCGCCGTCAGGCGCCAGCCTGAACTGGTGAACGACCTCCAGCAGGCGCCGGACCTGGTTCTTCATGCCGGTGGATGCCGACGAACTGTCGTCCACCAGCGCGGCATTTTTCTGCGTGGCGGCGTCCAGCTGCCGCACGGCTTCGCCGATCTGCGCAATGCCGCGGGCCTGCTCCTGCCCCGCATCCTTGATCTCGCTGATGAGTTCCATCACCTCGTCCACACGCTGCACAGTGCTGGCCACCCGCTCGCCCGCCTGGCCCACCAGGGTGGACCCGCGCTCCACGCCGCGCACACTGGCAGCAATCAGGCCCCGAATCTCGCGGGCGGCCGTGCTGCTGCGCTGGGACAGTCCACGCACCTCGCCCGCCACCACGGCAAAGCCGCGTCCCTGCTCACCTGCGCGGGCCGCCTCCACCGCCGCATTGAGGGCCAGCAGGTTGGTCTGGAACGCGATGTCATCAATCACCTTGATGATGTCGGTGACCTTTTGCGACTGCACGCTGATCTCCTGCATGGTGGTGATCACGTCGCGCATCACGCTACCGCCCTCGTTGGCCACCTTGGCGGCCTCTTGGGCCAGCTCGGTGGCGCGGTGGGCGTTGTCCGTGTTGTGTTGCACGGTGATGGTGAGCTGCTCCATCGAGGCGGCCGTCTCCTGGAGATTGGACGCCTGCACCTCGGTACGGCGCGCCAGGTCTTCGGTGCCGCCCGCAATCAGCACGGCCTCCTGCGCCACCGTCTCGGTGCTGGAGCGCACCTCGGTGATCACGCGCACCAGCTGATGGTTCATCTCCCGCAGGGCGCCCAGCAATTCTGCGGTTTCATCCGTGCCGCGCACATCGATCTGTGCGCTCAGATCGCCACCCGCCACCGTGCGGGCCAGCACCACCGCCTGGCGCAAAGGGCGCGAGATGGAGCGGGTGATGACCCACGCCATCGCAGCGCCCGCCACCAGGGCCAGCCCGGTGGCCGCCAGCATCCACCAGTGAATGGTGTTGCTCATCTCCCGTGCGCCGGCAAACTCTGCCGCCGCCACGTTGATCTGCAGGGCTACCAGCTTCTCGATGGCGTCCTGCACCTTGGCCGCATTGGGGCGGATCTGGTTGATATAAAGCTCGGAACCATCGTCGTACTTGCCTGCCACCAGTGCCGAGGCAGCCGGGATGAGACCCTTGTCCAGGTAGGTGGCATTGGCATCGGCAAAGGCCTGCGCCAGACCTTGCTCCTCAGCAACCAGCGCCTTGCCGGAATACGCCGTCCACAGCGTGTGGATGCGCTCCACGTTGGCAGTCAACGCGGCGTGGCTGGCCTGCAGGTTGCTGGTACCCGGGTCCATCAGCATGTCCATCACCAGCACCCGGTTGCGCTGCGTCAGGTGGCTGATCTCTGCCAGCACGCCCAGAGGCACCGTGCGGTCACCATACAGCGCCGCGCTGCGCTCGGTCAGGCGCTTGGCACCGCTGATGCCTCCCGCAGCCAGGGCAGAAATCAGCAACAAAAGCACTGCAAACGCCAGCGCCAGCCGGGTGCCAATCTTGATTTTTTGAAGCATCTGAATCTCTCATGAAGGTTCACTGGGTGGGCAGCCGGGGTCATTGCCACCGCAGCAGCTGGCGCGCACGCCTTGCCAGCAAGGTGCACGCCTTCCGCGGCTGATACTAATTGTTTCAAGTGACAAAATAATGACGATGGGATAAACATTCCCCATTCATTCCAGTGGTTAAAATCGGCGCCGCATTGACAAGCTGAGACTTCATAAATCACTCTAATGCCCCTGCCGGGCATAGGCCCATGGTCAGAATTTCACAGCCACATCCTTATTAATTAAAACCAACACACAAAAATCCATGAAATATATCTATACCGTATTCATGCTGGCACTTGCACTGCTACAGGCGGACCAGGCCAGGGCACAAGCCGTAACGGGCGCAGGCTCGTCGGCCGCAGCCCCCATCTACCGCAGCTGGGCCAAGGCCTACGCCAGAGCCACCGGTTCCAGGGTGGACTACGACCCGGTGGGCTCCAGCGCAGGCATGAAAAAGATCCAGCAACAGGCCGTGGGCTTCGGCGCCACCGATGTCTACCCGCCTGACAAGGACCTCATCGAACACGGCTTGCTCGCGCTGCCCGTGGCCATCACCGGCATCAGCCCCATCGTCAACCTGCCCAAAGTCCAAAACGCACAGCTGCGCCTGACGGGCGAGGTGCTCAGCCGCATCTTCCTGGGCGAAATCAGCCGCTGGAATGCCCCCGAGATCACCGCGCTGAACCCCGAAACTCTGCTGCCCGACATGCCCATCAAGGTGGTGGTGCGTGCCGACGGCTCGGGCACCACCTACAACTTCGCCGATTACCTGGGCAAGGTCAGCCCGAAATGGAAGGCTTCCCACGGGGCCAAGACCAGCATCCAATGGCCCGAAGGATTTCTGGCCTTCAAGGGGAGCGATGGGGTGGCCAAGGGTGTGCGCGACACGGCGGGTGCCATCGGTTATGTGGATTTTGGGTACGTGACCGAATATGGCCTGGCATCGGTGCAGATGAAAAATGCCGAAGGTGTTTTTGTGAAACCCTCCATCGACGCTTTCAAATCCGCACTGGCCAACAGCGAGTGGCCAGCCACCGGGGCCTTCCACAATACGCTGACACAAAAACCCGGCAAAGCCGTGTGGCCCATCACCATGGGCACGTTTGTGGTGTTCCCCAAAGTCACTCAAAATCCAGAGCAAACCACCCTGGCCCTCAAATTCATTATCTGGTCGTTTCTCAATGGCGATACCCTCGTTCATGAAAATAATTTTGTTCGATTACCAGACCGGGTTCAGGCATCGGCTTTCAAGGCAATTACCTCCATCCGCGATAAAAATGGCACTCCGCTGGGCATGAGCCTAATTTCATCGTCCGCGCCCTTGCAGCAATAATCCGGCACTCATGGTTTTCGCCTTTAAAATCAATCACTGGGATTTCTATTGATCTTTCACCGGCAGGCTCTGCCGCCCCCACCACCAGACGCCGTCTTCATGGAAATCGAGTTCAAGTTCTGCATCCCCCCAGAGCGCCTGGCTGCAGTGCAGGCCGCGGCGCGCAGGGGCACGCACGCGCACATCCGTATGGAGGCCCGCTACTTCGATACGCCCGATGCAGCGCTGTCGTCGCGTGGCATTGCTTTTCGGCTGCGCCGCGAGGGCGACCAGTGGGTGCAAACCGTCAAGGCCCTGGGCAACGGACCGCTGGACCGCGAGGAGCACAACGTGGACCGGGGCCAAGCCCACGCCACAGGCCCCGCCCCAGAGCCCCAGCCTGAGTTGCACGCAGGCACCGTGGCGGGCACACGGCTGCTGGGTGCTCTGCAAGCAGCCAGCGGCCCTCTGACCGAAACCTACGGCACCGAGATGGACCGCGTGACACGGGACATCGCCTTCAAGGGCGGTGTGGTGGAGTTGGCTCTGGACACCGGCCGGGTCATCGCCCATCGCGGCACGCCGCACCAGAAAGAGGCCCGCATCTGCGAGCTGGAGCTGGAACTCAAGGCCGGCCCGCTGGCGGGCCTGGTGGCCATCGCCACCCGGTGGGCCACACGGCATGTTCTGTTCCTGAGCACGGTGTCCAAGGCTGAGCGAGGCGAGCGTCTGCTGGCCCCGCAGTGGGCTCGGCCCGCCACCAAGGCCACCCCGATGAAGGCCAGTGGCCTCCCAAAGCACTTCCTGAACGGGCGCGCGTTGCAGCGCGCGGCAGTGGCCCATTGCCTCCACCAGATCCTGGCCAACGCCAGCGAGATCGTCGAAGGCGGGGGCGATGAAGAGCATGTGCACCAGTTGCGCATCGGCATCCGCCGCTTACGCACCGCCTTGCGCGAGTTGGCGCCGTTGGCACCCGGCGCATTCGACCCCGCCTGGGAGCCGCCGCTGGTGGAGGTGTTCCAGCGCCTGGGCCAACTGCGCGACCAGGGCCAAGCCCTGCAGTCCATCGTTGCCGATCTGCGCGATGCGGGTGCGCCTGCCCTGGATGTGATTGTGGCGGCGGGGCACGCCCCGGCCCCATCCGCCGCAGCCATCGTGCACATGCCAGCGTTCCAGGCAGCGTTGATCGCCCTCATGGCGTTCACGGCCCAGGGCGGGGATGCACCGCCGGCGGTCGCAGAAGAAGCCCTGGACGCGAAGGAAACCCGGCGCCTGCTGCAAAAGCGATTGCGCCGCCTGCACGCCAAGGTGCGCCACGGCTCCCAAGACTTTGCCGCCCTGCCGGTGGAGGAACAACACCGCCTGCGCAAGCGCCTGAAGCGTTTGCGCTACCTGACGGAATTTGTCGCGCCTGCGCTGGACGCCGATGGGGAATCGTTCCTCGCCAGCCTGCAGCCTGCGCTGACAGCTCTGGGCCGGCTTGGCGATGAACGTGTGGCCCGCGCGCTGTACAGCGATATCGCTGCCACGAACCCGCAGGCCTGGTTTGGCGTGGGCTGGCTGACTGCACGGCAGGCGTTGACGGTGGCTGACTGCGAAAAGGCCTTGACCCACATTGCCGACATGCCCCGCCTGCGCAAAGCGGGCAAGCGCTGAGAGCGGTGGCTACAGTAAACGCGCCGTACCCCCATCGCGGGGCACAGCGGGGTTCCCAAGCTGGCACGGCACAATGGGCCCATGACGGTATCTCCCCCTTCCCCGCGCCCCCACCCGCCTTCGCGCACCGCCCACCGCAGCACCCCCGACAAAGACCAGATCGCCCTGCTGGAACCTTTCGAGCGCCTGGGCACGGACCGCATCAGCCTCGTTGCCACCCCAGAACAGGCCGACAAGGCCTGTGACGCCCTGGCAGCGGCCAGCGCCTGGGGGTTCGACACCGAATCCAAACCCACCTTTGTGCAGGGCGAACAGTCCGACGGGCCCCACATCGTGCAGCTGGCCACGCTGGAAACCGCCTGGGTGTTCCAGCTGCACGACCCCGGTTGCCGTGCCCGCGTGGCCGAGCTGCTGGCCCTGCGCGGCGTGACCAAGGCGGGCTTTGGGCTGGGGGATGACACCAAACGCATCCAGCACAAACTGGGCGTGCAACCAGCCGATGTGCTGGAGCTCAACACCGTGTTCCGACAGCGTGGTTACCGCAAAGACATGGGCGTGAAAGGCGCCGTGGCCGTGCTGTTCAACAAGCGCTTCATCAAGTCCAAAAAAGCCGCGACATCGAACTGGGCCAACGCCCGGCTGACTGAGGCCCAACTGGTCTACGCAGCCAACGATGCGTGGGCAGCGCTGCGGGTGTTCAACGCGCTGGAGGGCTCTGCCACGCAGCCGGGTGCGTAGCCGGTAGCAGCTATCTACTATCAAAATAATAGCTTCTAGCGCTTACCCATCAAGCGCTAGCGGCCAATTTTGCTAAGATTCTGGCCGCACTCACCTCACAAACGCGCCGCCAGCCTCGCCGCCTGGTCGATAGCACGCTTGGCATCCAGCTCGCCCGCTTCCAGCGCGCCACCAATCCGGTGCGGCTTGTGGCCCGCCGCCTCCAGCTCCTGCGCCAGACTGAAAAGGGGCACCTGCCCGGCGCACAGCACCACGGTATCGCACGCAATCCATGTGGGGTCTTCGCGCTTGTCGCCGTACGACACCAGCAGGCCCTCGTCGGCAATGCGCTCGTAGTTCACGCCGCTCACCATCTGCACCTGTTTCATCTTGAGCGTGGTGCGGTGGATCCAGCCCGTGGTCTTGCCCAGGCCGCCGCCCAGCTTGCCCTTCTTGCGCTGCAGCAGCGTGACCTGCCGTGCGGGGGGGGTGACGCGCGGGCCGCTGGGCGCCAGACCACCGCGCGCCTCGGCCGGGTCGGTGATGCCCCACTCGGCCTTCCAGGCGGGCAGATCGAGCGTGGTGGAAGGGTGGTCGCCATGTGTCAAGAATTCCGCCACGTCAAATCCGATGCCGCCCGCGCCGATGATGGCCACGCGCTCGCCCACCGGCTTGCCATGGCGCAGCACGTCGACGTAGCTCAGCACCTTGGGGTGATCCTGGCCGGGGATCTTCGGGTCGCGTGGCTCCACACCAGTGGCAATCACCACCTCGTCATAGCCCGCCAGGTCGGTGGCCAACACGCGCTGGTTCAGGTGCAATTGCACGCCTGTGTCCTCCACCCGCGTGGCCAGGTAGCGCAGCATTTCGTGGAACTCTTCCTTGCCCGGAATCACCTTGGCCATGTTGAGCTGACCACCGATGGCGGGCGCGGCGTCGAACAGATGCACCTCGTGCCCGCGTTCGGCGGCCACGGTGGCGGCGGTCAGGCCCGCAGGCCCCGCGCCCACCACGGCGATGCGCTTGCGCGAAGAAACCGGGCGGTACACCAGTACGGTCTCGTGGCAAGCGCGCGGGTTCACCAGACAGCTGCTGGTCTTGTTCTGGAACACATGGTCCAGGCACGCTTGGTTGCAGGCGATGCAGGTGTTGATGCGGTCGGCCCGGCCTTGCGCAGCCTTCTTCACAAACGCCGCATCGGCCAGCAGCGGGCGCGCCATCGACACCATGTCGGCGCAGCCATCGGCCAGCACCTGCTCGGCCACCTCGGGCGTGTTGATGCGGTTGGAGGTGACCAGCGGCGTGGCAATGCCCGCCGCCGCAAACTCGGCTTTCATCTTCTGCGTGACCCAGGCAAACGCTGCGCGCGGCACGCTGGTGGCAATAGTGGGCACCCGCGCCTCGTGCCAGCCGAT
Source organism: Acidovorax sp. JMULE5 (assembly GCF_013376875.1). Taxonomy (GTDB): domain Bacteria; phylum Pseudomonadota; class Gammaproteobacteria; order Burkholderiales; family Burkholderiaceae_C; genus Acidovorax; species Acidovorax facilis. The sequence goes on along the minus strand of NZ_CP035951.1, from coordinate 302,728 downwards.
GCCGGTGTTGACGATGTTGGCCCCGCCCGTAGCCACGGCCTTGCCCAAAGTCACGATCTCGTCCCACGCACTGCCGTCGGGCACCAAGTCGATCATCGACAGGCGGTAGATGATGATGAAGTCCGGCCCCACGGCCTCGCGCATGCGGGCCAGGATCTCCACCGGCAAGCGCATGCGGTGGCTGTAGTCACCGCCCCAGGCATCGGTGCGCAGGTTGGTGGTTTGCGAGAGGAACTGGTTGATGAAATAGCCTTCGGAGCCCATCACCTCCACGCCGTCATAGCCTGCCTCGCGCGCCTTCATGGCGCAGTTCACAAACGCGCGGATCTGGCGCTCCACCCCGCGAGCCGACAGCGCAAATGGTGTGAATGGCGAGATGGGCGACTGCAGGCGCGAGGGCGCCACTGCCAGTGGGTGGTAGGCGTAGCGGCCCGTGTGCAGGATCTGCAGCGCGATCTTGCCGCCCGCGCCATGCACCGCGTCCGTCACCACGCGGTGGCGTTTGGCGGCGCCCGAGGTCGCCAGCGTGCCCGCAAACGGCTTGGCCCAACCCGCGATGTTGGGCGCAAAGCCGCCCGTCACGATCAGCCCCACGTCACCCTCGGCCCGTTCGCGAAAGTACGCCGCCATGCGCGAGAGGTCGCGTCCGTCCTCCAGTCCCGTGTGCATGGAGCCCATGAGCACGCGGTTCTTGAGGGTGGTAAAGCCCAGGTCGAGCGGCGCGAGCAGGTGCGGATACAGGGCGGCGCCGGGGTTGGGCAGCGTGGAAGCACCAGGTGCTGGCGCGGCGGTGGCGGAGGAATACATGGTGTCTCGTGGGAGTAGAAGGTTTTTCTAGAACTTTATTCTAGAATCTACTTCCATGGCAAGCCGAATCACCCCCAACCCCTCCACAGCCCCTGCCGAGGCCATCACCGACCGCCGCCAGGACATCCTGAACGCCGCCCTCGCCTGTGCGGCCGAAGGCGGCGTGGACGCGGTGACCATCGACGGCGTGCGTGCGCGCTGCGGGGCCAGCGTGGGCAGCATCTATCACCACTTTGGCAACCGCGACGGCATCGTGGCGGCACTGTTCTTTGACATCTTTCACGACCAGTCGCGCAGCGTGCAGGCGCAGCTCGATGCCGCCCAGGGCGTGGAGGCGGGCGTGTTGGCCCTGGTCACCGGCTATCTGGACTGGGTGGTGGCGCAGCCCGAGCGGGCGCGTTTTCTGTTCCAGGCCCGGGGCGCCGTGGCCGCGGGCCCGCTAACGCCCGACCTGGCCGAGGCAGCGCGGCGCCGCAATCAGGCCCTGGTGGCCTGGTTCGAGCCCCACCGCCGGTCGGGCGCGTTGCGCAACCTGCCGTGCGAGCTGATGCCTTCGCTAGTGATGGGGCCGGTGCAGAGCTATTGCAGGGCGTGGCTGTCAGGCAATGCAGGCCAGGGCGGCCTGCCCTCGCCCACGATGTACCGCGCAGAGCTGGCGGACGCGGCTTGGCGGTCCGTGAAAGCCTAGATCTCTAGATCAGTAATGCGGCGGCAGCTCGTCGCGCAGGTTGCGCGGGCCGTTCGAGCCACCCTCGGGCGCCTGCTGGCGCAGCTGGATGACCTCGTGCGTCAACCGGTCGATCAGTTGCTGCTGCTGGTAGATGGTCATGTTCAGCTGGTCCAGCAGGTCTTCGGTAAAGCTGGCCTTGATCTCCAGGCTTTCGAGACGCTGGAGAACGTTGGCGAGATCGTTGGTGTCGGACATGGAGGCGTCAGATCGCCTGGCCCAGGCGCGCCACGCCTTCGCGGATCTTGTCCACATCGGCCGTGGCGAACGACAGGCGGAACGTGGCGTGGTCAGGGTTAGCGCAGAAAAACGGCGTGCCGGGCACAAAGGCCACGCCCTTTTCAATGGCGCGCTTGGCCAGCACGTTGCCGTCAGCTACCTTGCCGCCTGCGCCGGTGAGGCGCGCCCACACAAACAAGCCGCCCTGGGGCTGCACAAACTCGATGGCGTCCCCCAGCTCCTTGCGCAGCGCATCGCCCATGGCCTGGGCGCGCTCGGCGTACACCTTGCGCACGTTGGCCAGCGTGCCAGGCATGCGGCCGGCCTTGAGGTACTGCGCGGCCGTAGCCTGGGCAAAGGTGCTGGTGTGCGCGTCGCTGAACTGCTTGCACATGGTGGCCTTGCCCAGCAGCTCGGCTGGGGCGATCATCCAGCCCACGCGCAGGCCGGGCGACAGCACCTTGCTCAAGCTGCCGCAGTGCACCAGCAGATCGCGGCCGCCGGGCACGGTGGCCGACAGGTTGAGCAGGCTGGGGGGTGGCGCGTCGCCAAAGTACAGGTCGCCATAAGGATCGTCTTCGACGATCAGCGTGTTGTGCTTGACAGCCATCTCCAGCACGGCCTTTCGGCGCTCCAGGCTGAGCATGGCACCGCTGGGGTTGCCGAAGGTGGGGATCAGGTAGACGAATTTCGGCTTGTGCTCGGCGATGAGCTTTTCCAGCTCGTCGGTCTTCACGCCGTTGCCGTCGATGGGCGCACTGATGAGTTCGGCACCGTAGAGGCGAAAGCACTGGATGGTGGCCAGGAAGGTGGGGCCTTCGACGATGACCTTGTCGCCGGGGCTGATGAGCGTCTTGCCCAGCAGGTCCAGCGCCTGCTGGCTGCCGGTGGTGACGATGAGGTTGTCGGCGGCCACGTCCTTCGCGCCCTTGCTGGCCATGAAGGCCGCCAGTTGCTCGCGCAACGGGTTGTAGCCTTCGGTCGCGCCGTATTGCAGCGCGGCGCCGGGTTCTTCGGCCAAGGCGGCGTTGCTGGCAGCGCGGATGCCTTCCACGTCGAACATCGCGCTGTCGGGGAAGCCGCCCGCAAAGCTGATTATGCCGGGCTTGCCCAGCAGCTTGAAAAGCTCACGGATGGCGGAGGTTTCTACGTTGTTCAGGCGGTCGGCAAATTGCATGGCGTGGACGGAAGATGATTGGCAAAGGATTGCGCATTGTCGCCAATTGCCGTGCAGGTTTCCTGCGGCTTAGACTGCAGGGGCAAAAACCTGGCCGACCGCACAACTACCGAGACTAACTATGCCCCTCAAAATCCGTCAGTTGCCCCGCATGCGCCTTGCCTATATGCGCCAGACAGGCCCATATGGCCCATCGCTCACGCAACTTTGGGAGCGGTTCGGCCGCTGGTGCGAAGCAAATCGTTTGAGCGAGCCACGCCCCAAGTACTACGGCATCAGCCTGGACAACCCCGCATGCACCCCGCCCGCACAATGCCGCTACGACGCCTGCGTGCAGGTGGGCGTGGGGCTGCGCACCGGCACGGAGGCCATGATCCAGGACTTTGCCAGTGGCGACTACGCCTGCCTGCGTTTCGTCGGTACCGGGCCGGAGATTGGCGCAGCCTGGGCCAGCATGATGGCCCCGGGCCAGATCCCCGCAGGCTGGGAAGCTGCCCTCCGGCCCGCCATCGAGGTCTACGACGAAGACTTTGCCGTCAACCCCGCCACCGGCGCGTTCCCCTGCTGGCTGTGCCTGGCGGTGCAGCGCACCCACTGAGGCAGTTCGTTCTAACCCTCGCGAAAACGATGCAGGCGCGGGCGCAGCCCCGCATGCCGCAGTACATAAACGACCCACCCCGCCCCCATGAAGACGTCTGACATCGAGCCTTTCTTTGCCACCTTGAAGGCCGCCAACCCCATGCCCAACACGGAGCTCGAATACACGACGCCGTTCGAACTGCTGGCTGCCGTGCTGCTGTCGGCCCAGGCCACGGACGTGGGCGTGAACAAGGCCACGCGCAAGCTGTTCCCGGTGGCGGGCACGCCGCAGGCCATCCTGGACCTGGGGCTTGAGCGACTGGAAGGCTATGTCAAGACCATCGGCCTGTACCGCACCAAGGCCAAGAACCTGATGGAGACCTGCCGCATTCTGGTGGAGCAGCATGGGGGCCAGGTGCCGCGCACGCGCGAAGCCCTGGAAGCCCTGCCCGGTGTGGGCCGCAAGACGGCCAATGTGGTGCTGAACGTGGCCTTCGGCGAGCCGACCATGGCGGTGGACACGCACATCTTTCGGGTGAGCAACCGCACGGGCCTTGCTCCCGGCAAGAACCCGCTGGCGGTGGAAATGCAGCTGATGAAGCGCGTACCCGCCGAGTATGCGGTGGATTCGCACCACTGGCTCATCCTGCACGGCCGCTACGTGTGCCAGGCACGCAAGCCGCGCTGCTGGGAGTGTGCGGTGAGCAAGTATTGCGACTACCAGCCGAAGACGTTGGCGCCTTGAGCGCAGATTACTTCTATTTTCATAGCTACCAGCACTTGCGAGATAAGTGCAGGAGCTCAAAAATCCTTCAAATTGACATCAACGAGCGGCGGCGTGATCCCGCAGCCAGGCGGCGAAGGCCTCTTCGGTGATGTCGCCTGCGGCGACAGCGAGCATGGTCAACGTGGCGTCCGTCTGGTTGGCCTGCAAACGCAAGCCATTGAGGTAAAGGAACAAGCCTACTGCCAAAAAGGCCGCCCGCTTGTTGCCATCCACGAAAGGATGGTTCTTGGCCAAGCCCACACCATAGCTCGCTGCCAAGGCGGCCGCGTCTGGGGGATTGTCGGCATCCGCATAAGCCACAATGTTCTGCGGCCGCATCAGGGCGGACTCCAGCAAACCTTCATCCCGCATGCCTTCGCGCCCGCCATGAGTGGCCAGGCTCTCGCCGTGGAGCAGAACCAGCGCCTGCTTGCTAACCCAGCGCCAGCTCATTTGGCCAGCTGATGAAAGGTATCCCGAAAGTCGTGCATGAACTCACGGCCGGCCTTGATTTCCTCTTCGAGGGTGGGGTCGTAGGGTGTCAAGGCATAGCCTTCGGGCGTTTCCGTAAGAAAGATCGATTCGCCTTTGCTTAGCTTCAGGCGCGCCAGGGCTTCTTTGGGCAGGACAACGCCCACAGAGTTTCCGATCTGGGTGAGCTTGAGCATGTGCATGGAAAACCTCCTAGTAATTACAAACGTAATACTAGACTTTCCACCACCCCGGGTCAAACCACCCCGGCCACTCCCAGCGCTGCCATCTCCCCCGACACCCCTGCCCACGCCACATCGAATCCAGGCACTTTGCGCTCTGGAGGCACGGGGTGCGCACGCAGCGCCCAGGTGGCACCAGCCACCACACTATCGATCACCGGTACCGTCACCTGCGGCTGCACCAGAGCAGCCATGCCGGCCAGCCCCGCCCCGCCCAGGATGACGGCCTGCACACCCATTTGCCGCACCACGTCACGGCAGGCCTGGGCGAGCAGCGTGCGGGCGGCTTCGGGATCGGCGGCCAGCTGAGCGCCGGTGGGTGCCACGGTGTGGATTCCAGCCAGCGCGTGCGCGTGGCCCAGCGCCTGTGCCAGGCGCTGCAGCATGGGCCCCCAGCGCTCGCCGCCCGTAACGATGGCATAGCGCCCGTGGCGAGCGGCTTCGATGAAAGATGCTTCGGCCAGCCCAGTCACAGGCACGGGGCTGCTTTCGCGCAGCGCCATGAGGCCCGGGTCGCCAAAACAGCCTATCAGCACGGCATCAGGCTGCGGCTGGTGTTGTGACAGTTCATTCGCCCAGGCATCCAGCGCGGCGTGGGCCGCCACTGCATAGCTGGCCTCGCAGGCGATGTAGGGGGCGCCGAAACGCGCCGTGGCTGTGCGCACCGCTACATGCAAGCCCGCAGCAGCCTGCACATGCCGCTGAAGCAAGGCGCTGACGCTGGCCGATGTATTGGGGTTGATGACGAGCAGTTGGCGCATAACAAGGTGGCAGGATTCAGGCTCCCAGCAATTGCGCCAGGTCGGGCGCGTCGGCAGCCAGTGGCGTGAACTCCAGCTGAGTTTCAATGCGTGCCAAATGCGTCAGCATGAGGCGCGCGGCCTCGCGCGCATCGCGTAGGCGGATCGCATCAATCAACGCACGGTGCTCGCGGCAACCGCAGGCGGTGGCCTCTTCGCGTTCGCGCGCGTGACTGGGGCTGTAGGTCATCAGGATGAGCGATGTGCGCGACACCAGCTCGCGCAGGATGCGCCCCAGCGTCTGGTGCCCGGCCGCCTGCGCGATGTGCAGGTGAAAGTCGCCCGACAGGCGGATGGCACGGCGCATGTCGCCACTGGCGCGGGCGGCCTCTTCGTCGTCGATGCAGGTGCGCAGCGCGGCGATGTCGGCGTCGGTGGCGTTGGCAATGAACAGCTCCACCAGGCGCGGCTCCAGCAGGCGGCGGGCTTCAAAGACTTCCAGCGCCTCTTGCGGCGTGGGCTGGGCAATGGATGCGCCCCGGTTGGGTGTGAGCGTAACGACCTGCTCGTTGGCCAGCCGCACCAGCACAGGCCGCACCCGCGTGCGCGACACGCCAAAGGCAGCCGCCAGCTTGTCCTCCACCAGTTTGGTGCCGGGGGGCAGGCGGTGATCGAGGATGGCCGAGACCATGCGGTCGTACATGTCGTTGTCGCTGAGCTGGCCTGGGGCCTCGGGCGCAACAGTCGGTGCGGTGGCTGCAGCGCGTGCGCGCCGAGGCCTGGGAATAGTGGTCGTCATAAGGGTGCCGTTTTTAACCCGTGCGGCCCTTGCGCCTGCGGCCCAAGGCCCACACCAGCGCCAGCGTGATACCCATGACAACGAAGGAGACCACGGTGGTCAGCGTTCCCAGTGCGTAGATGGAGGGAGTGGTCACCGTGCTGGTGAGGCCCTGCAGCTCCAGCGGAAGCGTGTTCACGTCGCCAATGGCCTGCGAGGTGCGGGCAATCTCATCCCAGCTGAGCGTGAAGCCGAACATGCCAATGCCCACCACCGAGGGCGCAATCAACGGCAGCACCACGTGCGCAAAGCCCTGCCAGGGCGTGGCACCCAGGTCGCGCGCCGCCTCTTCGTACGCGGGGTTGAAGCGGTTGAACACGGCAAACATGATGAGCAGGCCGAACGGCAAGGTCCAGGTCAGGTGCGCACCGAGGGCCGAGGTGAACAGGCCCAGCGAGGTGCCATAACCCTCCAGCGTGCTCTCCAAGCCCATCCACTCCAGCGCGGCCTTGATGCCGTTGTCGATGAGCCGGAACTCCAGCCCGATGCCCAGCGAGACGATGATGGACGGCATGATGAGGCTGGCCACCACGATGAAGAACAGCGTGTTGCCACCGGGCAGCCGCTTGCGGAACGCCAGCCCGGCCAACACCGACAGCACCACCGTGCACAACATCACCGCCAGGCCCAGGCCCAGCGAGCGCCACAGCGCAGCGCCGATGTCCACCACGCCCAACCCTTCGGCCAGCTTGGTGAACCAGTGCAGCGACACGCCGCGCATGGGGAAGGTCAGCCCGCCCTCGGGGCCCTGGAAGCTCAGGATGAAGATGACGAACATGGGGCCGTACATGAACAGCACGAACAGCGCAAAAAAGATGGCCAGGGGCCAGAAGCTGGCGGGACGAGATTCACGGACTTTCATCTCACAGCTCCTTGCGAATGTCGACGAGGCGCGTGAGGCCCCAGATGATCATCAGCACCACGGCCAGCAGGATCACGGCATTGGCCGCTGCCAACGGAAACTGCAGGTAAGACGTCTGCACCTGGATGATCTTGCCAATCGACGCGATCTGCTGGCCGCCCATCACCCCGATGGTCACGAAGTCGCCCATGACGATGGTGATGACAAAGATCGAGCCGATGATGATGCCAGTGCGCGAGAGCGGAACAATCACGTTCCACAGCGTCTGCCAGCCACTCGCGCCACTGTCGCTGGCGGCTTCGATCAGGCTGCGGTCGATGCGCATCATGCTGTTGAAGATGGGCACGATCATGAACATGGTGTAGAGGTGCACAAAGGCCAGCACCACCGAGAAGTCCGAGAACAGCAGCCACTCGATGGGCGTCTCGATGAGGTTCATGCCCACCAAGGTTTGGTTCACCAAGCCGTTGCGCCCCAGCAGCGGCACCCACGAAATCATCCGGATCACATTGGATGTCCAGAACGGAATCGTGCACAGCACGAACAGCAGCGTTTGCATGCCCGAGGAGCGCACATGGAAGGCCAAAAAATAGGCCACGGTGAAGCCGATCACCAGCGTGATGAGCCACACCAGAAAACTGAACTTGAGCGTGGAGTAATACGTCTTGAGCGTGACGCACAGGCCGTCCGACGCATCGCCACAGCCCGCGAAGATCGACACGTAGTTCTTGAGCGTGAAGCCGGGCAGCAACTCGTACTCGTTGAAGTCCCAGAAGCTGACCATCACGATCAGCGCCAGCGGAATCAGGAAGAACAGCCCAAACACCAGCGTGAAAGGCGCAGCCTGCCACCAGGCGGCAATGCGGCGGCCAGGAACGGCGGCAGCAGGTAAGGACGGTGTGGTGATCGTGCTCATGGTGTTTGCAAACAATCGGTATCAGGTATCCGCAGCTCGGCGTTTCATCTCAATCCTTGAAACTGGCGCGGCCAAAGGCCAGTGCCCTCGTGCAAGGGCCGCCCCGCCGCACCGGGGGCGTCCCCCTCCCGACCCGCGCAGCGGGTCGAGAGAGGGGGAAGGCGCGCAGCGCCTCAGGGGGTGCAACCTCTACGCCGCCACGAACTCATTCCATTTTTGGACCATGTAGTTGTTCTCATCCATCAGCGCGTTCCAGCAAGCGATGCCGCCCATGCGCGACTCGTAGCTGCCGCCGTCGCGCACCGCGCCAGCCTTGGCCAGCACATCGCCATTGGGGCTCTTGATGTCCTGCGTGGCAGGCTTGCCTTCCATCCAGTAGGCCCACTCGTAGGCTTCCATCTTGGACTTGGCGGTCTCCAGCACTGCGCTGTAGTAGCCCTGGCGGTTCAGGTAGGCACCGGCCCAGCCATCGAGGAACCAGTTGATGAACTCGTAAGCGCCATCGAGCTTGCGGCCGCTCAGCGTGGCGGGCAGGCCAAACCCTGCAGCCCAGGCGCGATAGCCTTCCTTCAAGGGCTGGAAGTTGCAGGCGATGCCCTTGGTGCGCACGGCCGTCACAGCCGGGCTCCACATCGACTGGATCACCACCTCGCCCGATGCCATGAGATTGACCGACTCGTTGAAGTCCTTCCACAGCGCGCGGAACTGGCCCTGCTTCTTGGCTTCGATCAGGGTCTTGATCGTGAGGTCAATCTCCTTCTTGGTCATGTTGCCCTTGTCGGGGTACTTGTAGATGCCCATGGCCTCGACCACCATGGCGGCGTCCATGATGCCGATCGAAGGAATATTCAGGATCGCGGTCTTGCCCTTGAACTCAGGGTTGAGCAGCTCGGCCCAGGAGTTGATGGGGCGCTTGATCAAATCGGGGCGGATGCCCAGGGTGTCGGCGTTGTACACGGTGGGGATCAGGCTCATGAACTGCGTGGGCGCAGTCGCGAATTTCTTGGACTTCTCACCTTCCAGGTAGATCACTTTCTTGGGCGCGGTGCCCTGGTCGCCCACGGCCTTGCCCGCCACCATGCCGGTGGTGAACAGCGTGGTGATCTTGTCGGCGTTCTTGATCTTCTTGGTATCGATGCCCTTGAGGTTGCCCGTGGGCACGATCTTCTTGAGCGAGAAGTACTCGGTGTCGATCAGGTCAAAGCTGTTGGGCGCGGTGACGGCGCGCTTGGTCACGTCGTCTGTGGTCACGGCCACGTACTGGATCTCGATGCCGGTGTCGGCCTTGAACTTCTCGGCAATCGCCTTGTCCTGGTTCACCGCCGTGCCCAAGTAGCGCAGCACGATCTTCTCTTGCGCATGCACGGCCGGGAACATGCCAGCGGCCAGGATGCCCGCCGTGCCCTTGAGCAGCGAGCGGCGCGCCACACCAGTGGCTTCAGGGACAACAACAGGGGAATCAGCACGGGAAGCATCGGACATGGGAAAACTCCTTGGGTTGCGGAAGGGGACGGGTGAAAAAAGAGGAGGCGTGGCGACGCGGTCAGGCGGCTACGGCCATTGCGGGAGCGGGAGCAGGCATGGACAGCGGGTGCGCCTGGTCAGGTGTCCAATGCAGTTGCACGCCCTGCCCCACCTGGTAGGGCTGCGCGGCAAAGGCGGCTTCAGACACCATCACCGAGTACGCCGCCGTGGCGTTGGCCGACAGGGCCACGCCCTGCTTTTGCAAGCCCACCAGCACGTAGGTGCCCTGGTACTCCACGTCGGTCACCACGGCCTGCATGCGCTGGGCACCCCAGGGCAGCTCGGCACTGGCGAGGGCAATCTGCAGGTGGTCGGTGCGCACGCCCACCTTGCCTTCGGGCGTGTCGATCACGTTGTGCCCGCCCATGAAGCGCGCCACGAATTCGCTGGCGGGCCGGTTGTAGACCTCGTGCGGGCTGCCCACCTGCTCGATCACACCGTGGTTCATCACCACCATGGTGTCGGCCAGGGCCATAGCCTCTTCCTGGCTGTGGGTCACATGGATAAACGTCAGGCCCAGCTCTTTTTGCCAGCGGCGCAGCTCGGCACGCATCTGGATGCGCAGGAAGGGGTCGAGCGCGGACAGCGGCTCGTCGAGCAGCAGCACACGCGGCTGGGTGATGAGGGCCCGCGCCAGCGCCACACGCTGCTGCTGCCCGCCGGAGAGTTCTGCGGGCTTGCGCTCGGCCAGGTGCCCCAGGGCCACGCGCTCCAGCAGGTCGCGCGCCTTGGCCTGGCGTTCGGCCTTGGCCACGCCTTTCATCTTCAGGCTGAAGGCCACGTTGTCCAGCGCAGAGAGGTGCGGAAACAGCGCAAAGCTCTGGAACATCATGGCCGTGCCGCGTGCAGCGGCAGGCAGGTCGGTGATGTTGCGGTTCTCCAGCAGGATGTCGCCGCTGGTCACCGACTCATGCCCTGCGATCATGCGCAGCGTGGTGCTCTTGCCGCAGCCCGAGGGGCCCAGCAGGCAGCAGTAGCTCCCGCTGGCAATGCGCAGGTTGATCGCATCCACCGCCGGCTTGCCCTGGGCGTAGCGTTTGGTGAGGGCGACGATCTCGATGGCGGCCGGAGTCGGCTCGGGGGTGAGGCTTTGCATGAACTTGCCGTACGCAAAGCCTGTGCCAACTTTGTACACAATGTTTTATTTGTTTTGCATACAAAATGCACCAGCACTGTGCGCGGTCGCACCTGCACCAAAGCGCTTGTGCACCACAGTCGGCCCAGACGCAGCTCGTTATGGTGCACACGGTGCACTGCGGGATTTAGTAAATCACCCTACGTCCGCACGCAGGTGCGTGGCTATACTGGCCTCGGCATCAAGAAACAATTTCTTACGTACAGCCCTTCCGCGCTCGCCGCATGAACCTCGACCCACGCTCGATGATTGCTATGGCGGGCTTCATGTCCGCCATCATGGCCATCGTGCTGCTGTTCATGCGGCGCTACTACCCGCCCTCCATCCGCGGCGTGGGCGCCTGGGCCGCAGCGCCGCTGCTGTGGCTGGTGTCCACCGTGCTGTTCGGCGCGCGCGGGCTCATTCCGGACTGGCTCAGCCTGGTGCTCGCCAACCAACTACTGGTGCTGGGCACCGTCACCTACTACATGGGCACGCGCAGCTTCATGGGGCAGCCTGCCGTCTGGCGGCCCTGGAACTGGCTGATGGTGGGCACCACCCTGGTGTTCATCGTGCTCACTTACTGGATGCCGCACTACGCACTGCGGGTGGGTTTTTTCACGGTGGTCATGGAGGTGATCTACATCGCACAGATGCGCTTCATGCTGCGCCACGGTGGGCGCAACTTCCCCGTGCGGCTGGTGGAGGTGGTGCTGGCCCTGCACGTGGCGGTGCTGGCCGCGCGGCTGATCTCGATCGTGACCGGGAATGCCGGTGCCGACCTGATGGAGCCTTCACTGTTCCAGACGCTGTACATCGGGGCCTATGTGATCACAGTGCTCATGCTGTCCATCGGTGCGGTGCTCATGGCCACCGACCGCCTGCGTACCGAGCTGGAACACCTGGCCACCCACGACTCCCTCACCAACACACTGAACCGCCGCGCCCTGCTGCAGCGCTGCGATGAAGAGCTGGAGCGCGCACAGCGCTACGGCAAAGGGCCGTCCATCATGATGGTGGACCTGGACAACTTCAAGGCCGTGAACGACACCCGGGGCCACCAGCATGGCGATGCGGTGCTGGTGCATTTTGCAGAATGCACCCGCCAGGTGCTGCGCCGCGCGGATAGGCTGGGGCGCTACGGCGGCGAGGAGTTTTTGGTGCTGCTACCCGACGCAGACACTGCCGCCGCCCAGGGCGTGGCCCAGCGCATCCACGCCACGCTGTCCGCCGGACATCCCCTGGACTGCGAGGTCAGCATCGGGCTGACCAGCTGGACCGGCCCCCACGAAACGCTGGATGCCATGCTGTCGCGTGCCGATGCGGCGCTATACCGCGCCAAGAACGAGGGGCGCAACCGGACCTGCGTCGCTTGATACGACGCAGGAAAGTCCAACGGTGTCATGCCGTCTGCGTGGCCACACCGGCCGATTCAAAGCTCGCCATTTCCGCCAGCACCGCGCAGGCCGACTGCAACAGCGGCCACGCCAACGCAGCGCCTGAACCCTCGCCCAGGCGCAGGCCCAGGTCCAGCAGCGGTTCGGCCTGCATTTGCGCCAGCATGAGGCTGTGGCCGCGCTCGCCCGAGCGGTGCGCAAACACGCAGCGCTGCAGCACCGCAGGCTGCAGACGGCTGGCCACCAGCACGGCAGCGCTGGTGATGAAGCCATCCACCACAATCACGCGCCGCTCCAGGGCTGCCTGCAACACAGCGCCCACCAGCGTGGCCACCTCATAGCCGCCCAACGCGGCCAATGCGGCCAGTGGCGTGGTGGCCTCGGCATTCGCGTCCAGCGCCTGCTGCAGCACGGCGCGTTTGCGCTCGATGCCTGCAGCATCCAGGCCCGTGCCCGCGCCTGTGACGTCCGCCAGGGGCAGGCCCGCCAGGCGCGCCAGCAGCAGCGATGCCACCGAGGTGTTGGCAATGCCCATCTCGCCGAGCAGCAGTGCATTGCCGGGCAAGGCGCGCACCACCTCTACACCGTGGGTGATCGCTTGAGCGCATTGCTCCGCAGTCATGGCTGGGCCGGCCGACGCGTCGGCCGTGCCGGGCGCCACCTTGCGCAGCAGCAACTGGGGCGCGCCCGGGGCGGCGGCATCGCGCGGCGCGATGGGCTTGGCCACGCCGCAGTCCACCACGGTGAGGGCCAGGCCGTGTTGGCGAGCCAGCACGCTCACGGCAGCGCCACCGGCCAGAAAGTTCTCCACCATCTGCCAGGTCACGTCACTGGGGAAGGCCGACACCCCCTTGGCCGCCAGGCCATGGTCGCCCGCGCACACCAGCATCTGCGGCTGCAGCAGCGCGGGGGCCTCGGTGCCCAGCACCTGGCCGATGCGCAGGGCCAGCGACTCCAGCCGACCCAGTGAACCGAGTGGTTTGGTCTTGTTGTCGAGCAGGTGCTGCAGACGAGCGGTCAACGGAGCGTCGGAAATATCGGCGATGGCGGGGACGGTGAACTGGGCCAGGGAGTGCATGGTGTGTGAGACAACAGAATGAAAAAGGAAAAAGAAAACAGGAAGGGCTGAAGGCCGTGGGCAACAGCACTTAGGCGGTGGCCGGATCTGGGGCGATCAGCGCCCGCAACGCACCAGGGGCAAAACTGGCCTCTGCCACGCGGGCCAAACCGTCAAACACCGCATCGAGCGTGGGCACGGGCGCCGCACCCACGCGGCCAAACAGGGCCTGCAGCGCAGCAGGGTCTTCCAGCAAGCCATGTAGGTACACGCCCAGCACGTTGCCCGCCGGGTTCTGCCAAGCGATGCCGGGGATAACCTCGCGCGCCACATCGCCCTTGGCAGCCATGGCCGGGTGCTGGGCGGTTTGTCCGTGGTGGATTTCGTAGCCTGTGGCGTACACACCCGCCAGCGCGGCCCAGGCACCCCACACCGCGCCAAACTGCGCCTGGGTGCGTTGCACGGTCTTGGCAACCTCGAAGGTGGTGACCAGCGGCAGCAGGCCCAGGCCCGGCGCATTGCCGTCGATACCCGCTGTGTCAATCAGCGCCTCGCCCAGCATCTGCAGGCCGCCACACACGCCCAGCACCGTGCCGCCTTGCCCCGCGTGATGGGCAATGGCCTGGTCCAACCCTTGCGCGCGCAGCCAGGCCAAGTCGGCAGCGGTGGCCTTGGAGCCGGGCAGCACCACCCAGTCGGAGGGCTTGAGGCCGCCCAGGTCCGCCGGGCTGCGCGCCCACAGCAGGCGCACGCCGGGCACGTTCTTGAGCGGCTGAAACTCGTCCAGGTTGCTGATGCGCGGGTAGGCCACCACAGCCACCGTGGTGTGCACGGCGCCCGCCGACAAGGTGCGGTCATCAAACACGCCGTCTTCTTCGGGCAAGCCATGGCGCCAGTGCATGGGGATGGTGGCCACGGTGGGCACACCGGTGAGGTCTTGCAGCATCTGCGGCGCAGGCGCCAGCAGGCTGGCATCGCCGCGAAACTTGTTGAGCACAAAGCCATGGATCAGCGCGCGCTCTTCCTCGGGCAGCAGCGCCCAGGTGCCGTACAGGTGGGCAAAGGCACCGCCCCGGTCGATGTCCGTCACCAGCAGGCAGCGTGCATCGGCATGGCGGGCCACGCGCATGTTGACGATGTCGCTGGCGTGCAGGTTGATCTCTGCAGGCGAGCCTGCACCTTCGATAACGACCACATCGTTTTCGGCACGCAGTGCATCGAGGGCAGCCGCGATCTGCGGCCACACCTTTTCGCTGCGGCCGCGCCAGGGCATGGCGGTCAGCTCTGCGCTCACCTGTCCCATCAGCACGACCTGGCTGTGCGTGTCGGCCTCGGGCTTGAGCAGCAGCGGGTTCATGCGCACCTCAGGCTCGGCACGCGCAGCCAGGGCCTGGAAATACTGGGCGCTGCCGATTTCACCCATCACACCCGCAGGGCCAGGCACCACACGTGCGTTGTTGCTCATGTTCTGCGCCTTGAACGGAGCAACCTTCAGACCCTGGTTGCTGTAGTAGCGGCACAGCGCCGTGGTGAGCCAGCTTTTGCCGGCGCCGCTGGTGGTGCCCAGCACCATCACGCAGCGGGCTCGGTTGGAAGAGGTGGTGGAAGTCAAGGCAGAGGGCGGACCATGCGGTCCATGATGTGTTCGAGTGCTGCCGCCGCATCGGTGCAGCGGCCCGTGTGCACGGGCGAGGTCTGGATGATGGCGCTGCGTTTGGCGGTGAGCCAGTGAAAGCGCTGGCGGTACGGCAGGCGCGCAATCGGCCCACAGCCTTCGTCGCCCGCGCAGATGGCGACGATGGCGGACAGGTGGCGGCGCACGGTGTCGATGTCAGCGTGGGGGTCCATGGCCAACAGGCGCGCCTCATCGAGCGCGATGGCAGCCTGGAGAAATCCGGTGCGCTGGCACGACAGGATCACGCCCGCGTTGATGAATTCCTCACGCTCCACGCGCGGCACCACGCGCACGATGGCGTAGTCGTACACCTCAGGCGCGTGCATCGACGGCCTCCATCAGCGCATTCACCCAGGTGGCGCGCCCGGCCAGGCGGGCGCAGAAGTACTCCACATAGGCCTGGCGGTGGGTAGCAGCTGCGGTCAGCAGGCCTTCTTCGTGGTCGGCGCCGGCCAGCAACAAGAACTCGTCGGGCACCTCGGCCAAGATGCCGGCCACCACCTCGGGCGTGAGGCGCGCGGCCAGCTCCGCATCCACCTGCGCGAGCAGCGTGGCACGCGCCAGCAGCACATGGTCGGCAATCGGCGCGAAGGGTTTGGCGGGCAGGGCCACCGTGCCGTTCCACGCATGGTGAAAGGTCAGCGCCGCACCGTGGTCGATGAGCCAGGGCTGGCGGTGCCACATCAGCAGATTGGTGTTGCGCGCGGTGCGGTCTACATTGCCCACCAAGGCATCGAACCACACGAGGCGCGATGCGAAATCATCCGACACGACATCCACCGCAGGGTCGAAGTTCAACGCGCCCGAAAGGTAATCCAGCCCCACGTTCAGGCCGCCGCTGGCACGGACCAGGTCCTGGATCTCCGGGTCGGGCTCGGTCTGCGCCAAGGCGGGGTCGAGCTGGGCCAGCACGATCTCGGGCACGGGCAGGCCCAGCGCACGGGCGATGCCGCCCGCGATGATCTCGGCCAGCAGTGCGCGCACGCCCTGCCCTGCGCCACGGAACTTGAGCACATAGGTGCCCAGGTCGTCGCCCTCAACGATGGCGGGCATGGAGCCACCTTCACGCAGCGGCGTGACGTAGCGATTGACGGTGATGGTTCTCACGAGGTCTCCCCTGAACCGGTTGAAACACAGCCCGGGATGGTACGACCCGGCAGCGCCTGCCATGCGGCCTGCAGCGCGTCTTGTGCCGCGGGCGCCAGCACCCCCAGGCGCACGGTGCAGGGGAGGCCGAACGATGTCGCATCCCGCAGCTTGATGCCGCTGGCACGCAGCGCGGCCAGGTCGCTTTGCAATGTGGTGGTGGCGGGATGCGCGCAGAAATAGTTGGCCAGGCTGCCTGCGTGCAAGGCCCAGCCCAGGTCGATACACAGAGCCTGCTGGCGAGCCTTCCAGTCGCGCAGGGTGCGCAGGCTGTGCAGCAGCCATTGCTGCACAGTGGCGTGCGTCCACGCCTGCAGCAAGGCCACGCCGTGGGCGCCCACGGGCCAGGAAGACGCCAAAGCCGTCAGGCCCAGCGCCTGCTCTTCACAGCCTGGCGGCGCAATCGCATAGGCCGCGCGCACGCCGGTCAGCCCCAGGGCCTTGTTGGGGGTCCAGAGCTGCCAGCAGGCCGATGGCAGGTACGGCGGCGGTGCGCCCGTCCATGCGCCCTCGGGGCCCAACCGCAGGGGGACATACGCGCAGTCGAGCACACGCCAGGCAGCAGCATCGCACTGCCGCCAAACGCCCAGAGCGGGATCTTCCAGCCCCAAAGGGCTCGACGGCTCGCACGCCCATTGCAAACCCGCCGCAGCACCGCCGCTGCGCAGCACATCCAGCCCCCGCACCTGCGCAGCCTGGGCATAGTCGCCATAGCTGTGCGGCGGCACCGCCACCTGCACTGCGCCCTGTTGTGCGGCCAGCGCGGTGATGCGGTGGATGAACTCGCTGGCACTCGCAGCCAGCACGATGCGCCCCGGCACCACGCCATGGAAGGCGCCCAGGGCCTCGCGCAGCGCCGTGTAGGCCGGGTCGGGGTAGCGCGTGGCATCGGCCGCCTGTACGGCGCGCAGCGCCTCCGGGCAGGGCCCGCAGGCGTTGCTGTTGGTCGAAAAATCAAACACCGGGATGCCCGCAGCGTCCGGCCCACCATGCAATTGCACAGGCAAGCAAAAAGGACCTGGGACTGTCATGCATGCACCCAGGCAAAGGCAACCAGGACCAGCAGCTGAAGGGCGGCCGCCACCGGCACCATCGCCAGCACCACCTGTGTGCCCAGGCGCGCGGCACGCCGCGTATCGAGTGGCCCAACCCGGCGGCCCTTGCTGTGCAGCGTGTACACACCCGGCTTGGCCAGGCGCACGTTCAACGCCAGTGCCATGGCCGCCATGGGCCAACCGCTGTTGGGGGATGGCGTCTTGCGCGCCTGGCGGGCCAGAGTGGAAAAAGGCAGGCCCTTGGCGACCACCGCCAACAACAAGGCGGTGATGCGTGCAGGCACCCACGACAGCACGTCGTCCGCCCGCGCCGCCCACTTGCCCGCCCATTGCCAGTAGCGCCCGCCGCGCATGCCCGGGTAGCCCCACATGGCATCGGCCGTATTGGCAAAGCGGTACAGCGCAGCGCCCGGCAGGCCCAGCAGCGCAAACCAGAACAACGGCGCCACCACGGAATCGTTGAGATTCTCGGCCAGCGACTCGATGGCCGATTCGCGCACCTGTACGGCGGTGAGCGCGCTTACATCCCGGCTCACCAGCCGGGCCAGCTGCGCACGCCCGGCAGGCAGCGATTGGCCTAGCGCCACCTCCACCGCCAGCACTTCATCGTGCAGCATGCGCCAGGCCAGCAGGGGCTTGAGCAGGAGTGCCAGCAACGCCGCCGCCACAAAACCGTGCAGCATCAGCACCAGCTTCTGCGCCGCCCAACCCACTATAAAGACAATAGCTGCCAGTGCGCACCAGACAAGCGCTGCGCGCCAAAATAGCTTGAAATCCCGGGCCACCGGTACCAGGGGTGCCAGCTGGTCGCCCCACCACTGCAGCGCCCGCCCCATCCCGACCACCGGATGCCAGGCAGCGGGCGGCTCGCCCAGCCACCAGTCCACCGCCAGCGCCAGCAGCGGCACGCCGATCCACACCGCCACCATGGGCCAGCCCCCTGCGGGTGTGAGCAACAAAAGCCAGTGGTCGGACACGGCGGCCTCACTAATCTTCGATGCCGCGCTGCGCGGGAATGCCCGCCTTGAACGCGTGCTTAATGAGCTGCATCTCGGTCACGGTGTCGGCCAGCTCAATGATCTCAGGGGGGCAGCGGCGGCCGGTGAGGCACACGTGCACGTCCTTGGGCCGCTCGCGCAGGGTCTGCAACACGCCGTCGAGCGGCAGCCAGCCGTAGATCAGCGGGTAGGTGATCTCGTCCAGCACCACCAGGAAGTGCTCGCCCGACAGGATGGCGGCGCGCGCTTTTTCCCAGCCGTCGCGCGCGAGCTGGGCCGAGTGTTCCAGGTCCTTGCTCTTCCAGCTGAAGCCGTCGCCCAACCCCTCGATGGGCAGGCCGATCTGCTCGAACATGCGGTGCTCGCCAAAACGCGCGGTGGGCACTTTCATGAACTGGAAAATTTTCACGGCCTTGCCCCGGCCATGGGCGCGCAGCGCCAGGCCAAAGGCTGCCGTGCTTTTGCCCTTGCCGTCGCCGGTGTTGACGATGACGAGGCCCCGGCGTTCGCCCTCGGGTTTTTCGTAGCGTTTTTCGGTGGGCGGGGTTTCGATCTGCATGGTGTCGATTCTTTCAGAGAGGCCGGGCATCACAGGCCGGCCGGTTGCAACTGGGGAGAGAGCGAGGACGGACGGCGCGCCTGCCACGCGGCGCCCGCCATCGCCACCAAGGCCATGACCAGCAGGGCCACGATACCGGCCATGCGCTCCACGGGGCTGGGCTCGGTGGCGCTGTCGGAAGGGGCTGGCTCGGGCTGCCGCTCCAGCAACACGCCCATCGTAGGCACGGCGGGCGCGGAGGGTGGTGCTTCTGCCTGGGCGGGCGGCGCGGGCAGGTCAGCGGCGGGGGGCGCAGGCTGTGGCGCTGCCAGGGCTGGCGACTGCGGCGCGGCAATGGCCATGCCAGCAGCCGGGGTCAGCTCTACGGACTCACCACGAGCCGCTCGCTCCACCCAGCGGCGCACGCTGGGCAGCTCGGCCGCCAGCGGAGCCGCACGGGTCAGCTCCTGGTACATCTGCGCGAGTTGTTTTTGCGTTTCGGCATCGGCCTGCCAATAGCCCTGGCGCTGCGCCTGCACCAGGCGCTCCAGCGACTGGGCGTAGGCCTGTGGATGTTCTTTCAGCCACTCGGGCAGGCCCAGCTGGTGCTTGTCGCGCACCAGCACGTCGTAGAAGCTTTGCCAATGGTCGCTGCGCACCGTGTCGGGCGCGACGGCCTGCCAGCCCCAGGCGAACTGCACGGCCTTGAGCACCTGCAGCGTGCCCGAATAGCCCTCGGCCTTCTGCGCCTGGAGCCAGCCCGGGTGCAGGTAGCGCGACTGCATCTCCAGCGCAATGGCGCGCTGCGCGGTTTCGGTGGTGGGCTCGCTCACATCCTGCAGCTGGGCCACATGCAGCTCCAGCCCCTGCGGGCGCCCTGCCACGCGGGCTGCCGCCGACAGGCCGCCCAGGTACTGGAACGGGTCGTCCGAGCTGACCATGGCGTACAGGTGCGAGCTGCGCGACAGGATGGCGGCATCGGTGCGGCGCAGGTGGGCACCCAATGCCTGGGCCGCCACACCGCCCGCAACGCCCGTCACCGGTTCACCCTCCAGATAAGGCTGGCTCATGCGTTCGAGGAACATCTGGCCCAGGCGCGCATCGTTGGTCTGCAGGCCTTCGCTCTGCACCGCGTCGGACAGGCCGGTGCCGTAGTCGCCCACCGCGTTGCCGAACGCACGCACGCGTGCCAGTTGCTCGGCCTGCGCCCGGGGTACGCCTTGTTTGCGCAGCTCCTGGCCGATCTGGTCGGTGTTGCGCGCGATCACGTTGCCGGGCTCGGCCGTGGCGGCCTGGGCCACCGCACGGTCCAGCAGCGCCATCAGCGCGGGAAACTGGTCGCGGTAGGACCCGGTGATGCTCATGAGCACATCGACGCGCGGGCGCTTGAGCTCATCGGCCGCAATGGTCTCCACGCGCACCGGGCGGCCCGAGTCATCCCACACCGGGCGCATGCCCAGCGCCACCAGGGCCTGGGCTTCCATGATGCCCTGGTGGCGCAGAGTTTCACCCGCCCACAGCGACAGCGCCATGCGCTCTGGCGCCTGGCCGCCGTGGCGCGCCTGGTAGTCCTTGAACCAGTCGTTGAACAGCGTCTGCGCCACGGCATAGGCCTGGCGCGTGGGCAGGCGGCTTGGGTCGAGCCCTGTGAGGTTGCGGCCCGTCGGCAGGCTGTCGGGGTTGCGGATAGGGTCTCCGCCGTAGGCTGCGGACAGGTAGCGGCCCTCCAGCGCGGCCAGCAGACCGGGCATCTCGCCTTCGGTCGCCAGCAGGCGCTCCAGCTCCTGCGCGCGCTGGGCCAGCTGCAGCAGCGCGGGCGAGTCGATGGGCTGGCGCGCTGCGCGGTTGGGCACATGGTCTTCGGCGCGCACCAAGCCGTCCTGTGCTGGTAGTGCGTCAGGCAGCACGGGGCGCAGGTCCAGCACGCTGGCGGCCTGCGCGTCGGTCAGAGCCACTTCCAGCCAGCGTGCAGGGCGCGCGGCCAGCACCGCGTCGTGCTTGATGAGGAAGGCTTCGTCGATGTCCTCGCCCAGCGCCTCGATCAGCGGCTTGCGCAGCGCCTGCAGGATAGTCTCGCGCCGCTGCTCGGGCGCGGGCACGCGGCCGAACACGGCCAGGCCCTTGGGCTGCGAGCTTTGTGCGAGCTGGTCCAGGTAGGGGTGCAGGATTTCCAGGAAACCGCTGAAGTCGGCCGCGATGCGCTCGGCGCTCCAGCCCAGGTCGCGGTGCAGCTGGTGCTCCACAAACTGCGCGACCAGCTGCTTTTCGAGCGCGCGGCGCGTGGGGCCTTCGTCCACCGTTTCCCATTCGTGCATCACCTCGTGCATGTGGGCCATGCGCGCCTCGAAGCCTGCCGGGGCGAACACGGGCGTGTGGTGGCTCACCAGCACGGCGCGGCCCCGGCGCTTGGCCGTGAGTGCCTCGCCCAGGTTGTCCACGATGTAGGGGTAGACCACAGGCAGATCGCCCAGGGGCAGCAGCGCGTCGTCGTGCACATCCAGCGCACGCGCCTTGCCGCCGGCCCATTCCTGCGTGCCGTGGGTACCGAAGTGGATGAGCGCATCGGCCTCCAGCTGCGCCCACAGGTACACCGCCAGGTAATGGTGCGACAGCGGCGCCTTGCTCTTGTGCATGAACGGGTTCTGGCCCAGGCGCAGTGTTTCTTCGCGCGGGGGCTGGGGCAGCACGGACAGGTGGCCCACCTGCAGGCGCGGAATGGAGAACACTTTTTCGCCCTGCCACTCGACCACGTAGCGGCTCTTTTCGGGAGTGCCCCAGTGCGCGTTCATGCGCTCGCGCACGGCCTTTGGCAGCGTGGCCAGGTGCTGCTCATAGCGCGCCAACGGCAGCGCGGCGGCCTGCCCGCTTTGCAGCAGCGCGCGCACATCGGCGCCGGGGTAGTAGGCGGCCAGCAGCGGCTTGAGCCCATCGATCCAGCCCTGCTCGGGCACGCGCTCGGTGCGGTAGCCCGCCTGGGCCAGGCCGCCAGAGACCTGTTCCAGGCTGCGCGGCACGTTGAGGAAAGATGCGCCGAAGTTGGTGTCGCCCGGCGGGTAGTTGTAGACCATGGCCACCAGGCGCTTGTCTGCTGCCGGTTTGGTCTGCAGTGCGATCAGCCGCCGCGCCTTCGCGGCCACAGCCTGGGCCTGGCGCGCGATGAGGCGAAAGTCCTGCCCCTCGGCGCCGTGGGCGGCTACCAGCACCGGGTCGATGGCACCCGCCGCCTCGGGCTGCGCCAGGTAGAACGGCACATCGGACAGCGACAGCCCCGTGTCGCTGGCCTCCCACGCGGCGGCATCGCCCGCGCGGTAGGGCTGGGTGCCCAGCAGCGGCACGCCCCAGCGCGCCAGCAGCGGCTGCAGCGCGGCGGCCTGGGGCACCAGCTGGTGCAGCACCAGGGCGGAGGCATGCAGCCGGCCGGGGCCAGAGCCTCCTTCAGCGGGCAACTCCAGCACCTCGGCCAGCGTCTGCGCCGTGACCTGCTGACCGAAGGCCGCATAGGCGAACAGACCTTGCTGGCGGAAGGTCCGCAACCAGGCATCGAGCCACTCCGTGCTGCCGTCGATGAAGTGGTGGCGGTGCACCAGCACGGCCACGGCGGGCAGGCTGCGCAGCGCGGGCTGGCCCTGGCGCCAAGCCTCCAGCGCAGCGGCGTTGGGCAGCAGGCGGGGCGCGTCGGGGTGGTAGATGCCCCGGGGGGGCAGGATGTCGGGCGCGGGCAAGGTGGGCGGGGCTGTGCCCCGCACCACGGCCTGTGCCAGGGCGACGGCGTTCTTGAGATTGCGCGGGCCGCCCGCCTGCAGGTAAGCCACCATGCGGGCGGGAGCCTCCAGCGCAGACAGGTCAACAGCAGGCGTGCCCGCAGGCACCCAGACCACGCGGCCCGGGGCGCGTGCGGCGCGGGCATCGAGCTGCGCGCCGACCATGCGGCGCAAGCGCGCCTCCACACTGGCATGCGGTGCATCCACCCACACCATGGCGGCGCCTGCCAGTGCGCGCTCCAGCTTCTGGGCCTGGGCCGCGTCCAGTACCGCCGGGCCGGCCAGCGGGTAGTCGATGTGCACAAATCCCAGGTCCGCGTCGGAGGCCAGGCGCTGCACCATGGCCGTGCGCGGGGCGGTGGTGATGTCGGACGTGAGCCAGAGCAGCACCGGCGCTGTTTTATCGGCGCCGCCCGCTGCCAAGGCTTTCTCAGCCTGGACGGCATGCACCAGCGGCGCAGCCAGCAGCAGGCACCACAGTGCCGCGCGCAAGATCAGTGCCTTCATGGCTTGGCGGGTGCCGGCGTGGCGGCGCCACCCGCGCCACCGGCCGAAGCGCCGGCAGGAGCAGCGCCCGTTTCAGGGATGTAGACGATATTGCCGTCTTCCAGCTTGTAGGCCACGCCCGCGCGCACGCCCTGCCCTTGCGCTGCGCTGCCAGCGCCCTTGAAGCGCACTTCCTTGCCCTGCTCGCGCACCACCACTTCCATGTCGGGCTGGCCGGGGTTGCGGATGATGGTGACGCTTTCGTTGGCGCTCGTCTGGGTCTGCACGGCCACGGCCGTGAGCAGCGCCACCACCAGCACCAGGAACACGTCCACCAGGTTCACGGCGGACAGCATCGGATCGTCATCGTCCTCTGCCAGCACATTCAGGTGCTTCAAGCTCATTCCCCCACCCCGCGCTCCTTGCGCACCACCAGCAGTTCGGCCAGCAGCCAGCGGCGGCGCACCGAGTACACCACCAGGCCCACCGATGCGGCAGCCAGCGCCAATACCACACCCGCAAAGGCACCGCTGAACACGGCCAGCGCCTGCTGGCCGTTGCCCGCGGCCACGCTTTGCAGCGCAGGGCCGAGCGGGATCATCGTGGCGATCAGCCCCAGCATGGGCGACAGGCGGCTGAGCAGGCGCACGGGCTCCACCTGGCGCACTAGTTGCAGCTCCAGCTCTTCCATCGACAAACCCGGAGCCACGCGCAGCGAACGGTACTGCGGCTGGCGCCAGCGCTGCCACGCCTCCATGAGCGTGGCGCCGCCCGACCACAGCGCGTAGACAAACGCCAGCCCCACCAGCACCAGCACCGGCCACAGCAACGACTGCGCGACCTGCGAAAAACCCGATTCGATGTTCATGCTTCCACTCCCTCAATCCATGTGTTGTTTCATTGGCTGTGCTCGCGCTGCATCGATGGCAGCGCCATCCACATGCCATCCAGATGCCGCACGTGGATGCGGTGGTCAAACACGCTCTCCAGCGCGGCGTGGGTATCAGGCGCATCGCAGGCGCCCTGGTGCAGCACGCGGCCCTGGTCCATCACCACCATGTCGTCGGCCTGCAGCGCCAGCGACACCTCGTGCAGCACGCTGACCACCGTGCCTCCCGCATCGACCAGCGCGCGCATGGTGTGCAGCCAATCGGTCTGGTGGGGTGGATCGAGGTTGGCCAGGGGCTCGTCCATCAGCAGCACCTGCGCCTGCACGGCCAGGGCGCGGGCCAGCAACACGCGCTGGCGCTCGCCGCCCGACAGCTGCGACAGCGGACGGTGACGCCAGTCCCAGGCCTGCGTGGTGCGCAGCGCCTGCTCGACGGCCGCGTGGTCGGCAGCACCCGGCGGGGCCAGCCAGGCCTGGTGCGGCAGGCGGCCGAGCATGGCCACGTCATAACTGGTCAGGTCGTCGGCCGAGCCTTCGTTCTGGCCCAGCCAGGCGAGCTGGCGGGCGCGTTCGCGCGCAGGAATCTGTACCAGCGGGCGGCCCAGCAGCAACACGTCGCCCTGCACCGCCACACGTGGCAGCAGGCCCGCCAGCACCTTGAGCAGGGTGGACTTGCCCGCGCCGTTGGGGCCGACGATGCTGGTCCAGCGCCCGGCGGGCAATTGCAGGTCAATGCCCTGCAATATTGAGCGATTCCCGATGCTGGCGCTTATTCCATTTGCACTGATAGCTATTGATTTCATAGCGCGCCTCCTTGCGAGGTGCGCCGGTGCATGAGCCACAGCAGATAGGTGCCGCCCAGGGCCGCCGTGAGCACGCCCACGGGCAGCTCCTGCGGCGCCAGCAGCCAGCGCGCCAGGATGTCGGCCGCCATGAGCAGCACCGCGCCCATCAGGCTGGAGAGCACGATGTGCCGTTCGTGTGTCACGCGCACGATGGAACGCACCAGGTGCGGAGCCGCCAGCCCCACAAAGGCGATGAGCCCCGTCTGCGCCACCGCCGTGCCCGTGGCCAGCGCCATGGCAGCCACCAGCCCCACACGCATGGGCATGAGCGGCAGGCCCAGGCTGGCGGCCGTGGCCTCGCCCAGCGTGAGGCCGTCCAGCGCACGTGCCAGCATCCAGGCAACCACCGAGCACAGCGCCCAGGCCACGGCCATGAGCAAGCAGGCCGCCCAGCCCACAAAAGCCGTGCTGCCCAGCGTGAAGGCCTGCATGGCCTGCAGGATGTCGGGCGAGGCCAGCTCCACCAGGTCGCGCATCGCGCCCAGCACCACCCCCACAATCACGCCCGCCAGCAGCAGGCGCAGCGTGTGCTGCACGCCCTTGGCGAGCAGCAGCGTGAGCACCACCGCCCCCGCGGCACCCAGGAAAGCCATGCCCGTGATGCCGATGCGCGCCAGCCACTGCGCTGCCACCGGCGACACGCCGAACATCGCCATAGCCACCGCCCCGCCCAGCGCGGCGCCCGAGGCGCTGCCCAGCAGGTACGGGTCGGCCAGCGGGTTGCGGAACAAGCCCTGCGCCACCGCGCCCGACAGGCCCAGCAGCGCACCCGCCAGCCACGCGCCCAGCGTGCGCGGCAGGCGGATGTCCCACACGATCTGCCAAGCGACAGGGTCGCCGTGCATGCGCAGCACGCTGTCAAAACCCGTGCTGCCCACGCTGGCGCCACACACGGTCAGCACAACACTGGCCAGCAGCAGCCAGGCGGCGCACCACGCTGCGCGGCGGCTGGCGGAACCAGTGGGCAAGTCCATGGCAACGTAGGTCACGAGGATTTGTCCACGAGGCAGCGCGCCATGATGCGCGCTGCCTCGGCCATGCGCGGCCCGGGGCGCACCACCACATCAGAGTCGCCGGGGCCGAACACACAGAGCCGGTTCTCGCGGATGGCTCGCATGGTGGCCCAGCCGGGGTAAGGCACCATGGCCTGCATGCTGCGGTTGCCGATCATGATGATGTCGGGGTTGGCGCGCACCACGAACTCGGGGTTCAGGCGCGGAAACGGGCCCAGCGATGCGGGCACCACATTGCGCACCCCCAGCCGGGTGAGGGATTCGCCGATGAAAGACGCTTCGCCCGCCCCGTACGGCCCCCGGCTCACTTCAAAGTACACCCGCGCATTCCGCGCCTTGGGCGGCAGAGATTGCGCTGCCGCCTCCACGCCGGCGTCGATCACGCGCCAGAGGCGGTCGGCCCCCTGCGCACGGGGCACGCCCAGCAGGTCGCTCACGGTGCCCAGGACACGGCGCACGTCGGCATGCGTCTTGGGCTCCAGCTGCACCACGGTGAGGCCGAGCGCCTCCAGCCGGTCACTGGCGCGCGAGCTGACGGACATCAGCACCACATCGGGCTTGAGCGCCACGACGGCCTCGATGCTCGGGTCCAGCCCGCCCCCACCTTGGGCAGTTTGGCAATCACGGCCTCCGGCCAGTTGGAATAGCGGTCTACCCCCACGAGCCGGTGGCATTGCTCCAGCTCGCACACGCTTTCGGTCAACGAGGGCAGCAGGCTCACGATGCGCTGCGGCGGACGGGGCAGCGAGACCTCGCGGCCCTTGTCGTCCTTGATGTGCACGGGCTGCGCACGCGCCAAGCCGGCCATGAGCAGGCCCAGCGCAATCACGATGGCGATCACCCAGAGGATGCGGCGCACGGGGGTGGGTTTCATCAGCGAGGTTCTTTCAAGGTAAGCGGCAGGCCAGCCGCCATGAGCGTCACGCGGGGGCACACCTGCGCCACCTGCTGGTTGAGCGTGCCGAGTGCATCCACAAAAGCGCGCACCTCGCGCCCCATCGGGATAACCCCCAGGCCAATTTCGTTGCCCACCAGAACAACGGGGCCAGGGGATTTCCGAACCGCTATCAAAAACATAGCTGCTTGCACTTGCCAATCAAGCGCTAGCGTCTGTTTTTGCTCAAAACTCATGGCTTCCACCCCCACGGGCATGGTCCAGTGCGTGAGCCACAGCGTGAGGCAGTCCACCACCAGCAGGGTGTGCGGCGTGCTGAGCCGCGTGAGGGCTGCGGCCACGTCGTGCGGCTCTTCCACCGTCCGCAGGCCAGGCACCCGTTCGGCACGGTCACGTTGGTGGCGGGCGATGCGCTCGCGCATCTCCTCGTCCCAGGCCTGCCCGGTGGCGATCAGCACGGCGCGGTGGTCGGCGGACCGGGCCAGCCAGTCGCGTGCCAGCAGCTCAGCGCGGCGGGATTTGCCGCTTTTCTGACCGCCCAGGATGAGCTCGGTAGTGATGGGGTGTGACGCGGATGTCATGCTTTGCTCTGGCCGCCCAGCAGATGCGCAACCGCCTCGGGGCTGGACGGGAACCACGCATGGAAGTAGCTGGCATGGATGCTGCCCTGCTGGTACAGAGCCTCACCCGCATCCGGCGCAACCGCCTCGTTGGGCCGCGCCGTGCGGGCCACCACGGGGGCGCTGCTGTCGCTGGTCGAATAGTGGAAGGTGTGGCCGCGCAGCGTATGTCCTGCCACGGTCAGCTGCTGCGGCCCCAGCGCTGCCAGGCGTTTTTGCATCGTCACGCGGCCGGGCAGCAGGCCCCACAGCGGGGCTGTACTGCCATCGGCCAGTGTGATGAATTCAAACAGCGCCATCATGCCGCCGCACTCGGCCCACAGCGGTTTACCTGCGGCCACATGGGCGCACAGGCTGGCTTGCATCCCGGTGTTGGCGGCGATCTGCGCGGTGTGCAGCTCTGGGTAGCCGCCGGGCAGCCACACCGCGTCGCAATCGGGCAGACCAGCATCGTGCAGTGGCGAGAAGAACACCACGCGCGCGCCCATCTGCTCCAGGCACAACAGGTTGGCGGCGTAGATGAAGCAGAAAGCCGCATCGCGCCCCACCGCCACCGTGCGGCCTGCGAGCAAAGCAGGCACGGCAACCTTCGAGGCGGGCGCCGGAAAGTCCACGGCCCAGCGCTGCAGGTCCTCCAGCGTCATCTGGCCCAGGGGTGTAGCGGCCAGGGCATCGGCCGCTGCGTTCAGCCGCTGCAGGCTGTCGTCCAGCTCGTGCGCAGCCACCAGGCCCAGGTGGCGCTCGGGCAGCAGCGCCGCACCGGCCTTGGCGGCTAAAGGCGCATTGCCTGTCTGCACCCGCATCAGCGCGCCCATCCAGTCGTCGGCATCTTGCAAGCCGTCACGCAACATGTCGGCATGGCGCGCGCTGCCTACGCGGTTGGCCAGCACCCCCGCCCAGGGCAGGCCCGGCCGGTAGTGGCGCAGGCCATAGGCCAGCGCGCCAAACGTGCCCGCCATGGCGGAGGCATCGACCACCGCCAGCACGGGCACACCAAAGTGCCGGGCCAGGTCGGCCGCGCTCGGGCTGCCGTCAAACAGGCCCATCACGCCTTCGATGAGGATCAGGTCCGAATCACACGCAGCGGCGTGTAGGCGCTGCGCGCAGTCGGCCTCGCCATTCATCCACAGATCGAGCTGGTGCACTGCCGCACCGCTGGCCAGCTGGTGCCAATGCGGGTCCAGAAAATCCGGCCCGCACTTGAACACCCGCACCCGCCGGCCCTGGCGCGCATGCAGGCGCGCCAGGGCGGCAGTGACGGTGGTCTTGCCCTGCCCGGACGCCGGGGCTGCAATCAGCAGCGCGGGACAGCGTGTCACACCCCACCCCCAGTGCGGTACTCACCCAGCGGCCGACGAAACTGGCGCGCCCCAAGCCAGTGCCACCGTGGAACTGGCTCCGCCAGGCCACGGGTGGCGTCCCCCCTCCGGGGGGAAGGCGCGCAGCGACTCAGGGGGGGCTTCATTGAGGCGCCCACTTCACACCGACGTAGACCGTGCGCCCTGCCGTGGCATAGGTACGCGCCAGCTGGTAGTCCTTGTCGGCCAGGTTGTCGATGCGGGCCAGCAGTGTGTAGTCGCGCGCAATGCGGGTGCTGGCGTACAGGTTGACCAGCGTGTAGCCACCCAGCACGTTGGTGTTGGCCACGGTGTCGAAGCGGCGGCCTGATGCCTGCACTTCGGCGCCCACGGTCCAGACCGCCAGGCGCGTGTCGGCACCAAACGTGGCGTGCTGCTTGGCACGGCGCGCCAGTTGCTTGCCGGTGTCCAGGTCACGCGGGCGCTGCAGGTCGATGGAGCCGTGCAGTTGCACATCACCCACGCGGTGCGAGCCCGCAAACGTCACGCCCTTGTATTCGGCCCGGGCCGTGTTGGCGTAGCAGCCAAAGTCCGACAGGCAAGTGCCGGGACCAGAGAACGAAATCAGGTTGCTGACTCGGTTGCGAAACAGCGTGGCCGAGAACGTGCTGTTGCCCTGAGCGTAGCGCAGCGCCACTTCGGCATTGCGGCTGCTTTCCGGGCGCAGCGTGGCCACGCCGTATTCGCTGAAGCGGTGGTACAGCGTGGGCGCGCGGAAGGCCGTGCCCGCCGATGCCGTGGCGCGCCACTGCGGTGTGATGGCGTAGCCGTAGGCCACGCTGCCAGTGCTCTTGCCGCCAAACTCGCTGTCGGAATCATGGCGCAGGTTGAGCTGCACGGTGTGGCCTGCGGCGTTGTAGCCGTAACCCAGGGCCAGTGCGTCCTGCGAGCGCTTGGCATCGATGGGGGCGTTTTCGAGGCGGTCTTCTCGGCGCTCCAGCGCGGCCGTGACCAGGTGCGCGCCCTGGCGCCATTCGTTCTGGAAGTAGTAGCCACGCAGGCGCGTGTCGCTCAAATAGGGCGAGGGACGGGTTTCGTATTCATCGCGCGAGTCGGTGATGGACAGGCGCGTCTTGTAGGCGCTGCTCCACTGGGCAATCCAGTTGAGGCCCAGGGCGTGCATGGTGTGCAGGTTGCGGTCGTCCTTGCCCAGCCCGCTGTCGTAGCCGCTGTTGGAGTCATTGACCATGAGCGTTCCCTCCAGCCGGTGCGCTGCATCGACCTGCAGGCCCACGCGGGCATGGCCCGCAGTGGTGCGGTAGCCGTCGCGGTCAGGGTTCTGGGTGGCCACAGTGCGGGCATTGAAGCCCTTGCTGTCATCGCGCGCAAAGCCCAGCGCGTAGTCCACGGTGCCGCTGGCCCCGCTGATGCCAGCCTCCACCTTGGTGGTGTTGTGGTTGCTAATGCCCACGCCCACATACGGCGCCGTGCCGTTCTCGCCGCGCTTGGTGAAAATCTGCACCACGCCGCCCATGGCATCCGATCCGTATACGGCGCCTGCCGGGCCGCGCAGCACTTCGATGCGATCGATGAGGCCGAGCGGAATGCTCTCCCACGGTGCCCCCCCGGTGGACTGCGAATCGATGCGCACCCCGTCGATATACACCGCCGTGAAGCGCGATTCAGCACCGCGCAGGAATACACCCGTGGTGGCACCCGGGCCTCCATTGCGCGAGAATTCCACACCCGGCAGACGGGCCAGCAGGTCGGCCAGGCCGGTGGCGCCGCTGCTTTCAATGGTCTCGCGGTCCACGATGGAAACGTCGGCGACCAGGTCGGCGAGCGGCTGGGGCGTGCGCGTGGCGGCCACCACGGTTTCGGCGAGCGAGGGCGCGCGCAGGTTCTGGGCCAGCAGTTCGCCGGTTGCCGGGGCACTCTGGGCCAGCGCACTGCAGGCGCTGCCAACCGCCAGGGTCAACAGGGCCACACGGTGGGCAGGCAGGCGCAGCAGCGCCACAGGGCGCGCACGAAGGGTACGGATTTTCATGGGGATCATCGTCAACAAACAACCCGGGCCGGCCTCCCGCCAGCATGTGGGTGATACAGCCGCGCAGCACCCCAAGCGGGCGCACGCAGCCACCGTGTTGGCCGGTATCCGGGCTGGCGGAACACCCCCCCAATGCCTTCCCATGCGCTTGTTCAAGGCGCTCAGTGGCGTATGGATGGAGAGAGAGTCGAGAGACTCGTCCGCTGACCGTTGCGGGGGCAGCGCAGGCTGGGCGTGTACCGGTGGTACTGCGCCTCCCTGCTTCCCGTTGAACTGCGGCATGTGAACCACACCGCGAGCACCAACCGAGTGATTTTACGGCCGTTTACAGCCTGCAACCCTACAATCGGGGGCTGTATGGCAACACCGTCCCCCACCGACCAGATCGCCGAGCGCGTCGACCGCCTGCTGCTGCGCCACGCAGAATTGCAACGCACCAACGCGCTGCTGACCGATCAGGTGGCCGCGCTGACGCAAGAACGGGACTCCCTCAAATCCCGCCTCAGTGCCGCCCGCGCCCGCGTGGATGCACTGCTGGAGCGCCTGCCCGCCGCAGCCCCTGCCGCTGTCACCAAGGAAGCCGAATGAAGCAAATCGAGGTGCAGATCCTGCAGCAAAGCTATCTGCTGACCTGCCCCGAGGGCCACGAAAGCCGCCTGCTGGATGCTGTGGAGCGTGTCGATACCGCGATGATCCGCATCCGCGATGCGGGCAAGGTCCGCGCCCGCGAACGCATTGCGGTGCTGGCGGCCTTGAACCTGGCTTTCGAAATCGCCGACCGCGAGGCTGCCGACCTGGCAGCAGGTGCCGCCGCCAAAACGGCCAGCCCCACCATCGCAACCGCTGCCAGCACGGGTACGCAGGAAACCCTCCTACCCGACGAAGACCAGCAGCGCCTTCATGCCCTGGTGCAGCGATTGGATCAGGCATTGGGCGACGACGGCCGCCTTCTTTGACAGCCCCCCAGCACAGCGCCCAGCCTGCCGGATTGCCCCAGATCTGCACCCTTCAAAGCTTATGGGCTTTACATGGCCCCAGACACTCAACCCGTTCAGGCAGCGCCTACAATGGCAGTGTCTGCGAAGCCGCCGGGCTTTATATTTCCTTGAACCAATGCTCAACGAGCTCGGGCTTGGTACATTGCCCGGTGAGCGTGATCATCTCGCGTCAGATGAACCCAACGCTTGGCTGCCCTCGCCCACCTGAACCCCCGGTTCAGGATGAGAGTCCGGTGGCATTCGCAGACACCTTCTTCCCCATGCCCCTGTCCACGCAACCCCACGCTGCAGCATCTCCGACAGGGCATCTCCCCGCCTTCCCCCTCTTTCCACCCCTTTGTCTGACGTCGCGCCATGCTCGATCCCCTGCTGATTGTTGAACTCGGTGTCCTGGGCCTGGCCACAGGTTTTCTGGCGGGCCTACTGGGCATTGGCGGCGGGATGCTGCTGGTCCCGTTCTTGACCTACATCCTGGGCGCGCAAAAGGTCGCACCCGATCTGGCGGTGAAGATGGCGATTGCGACCTCGATGGCCACCATCATGTTCACGTCGATCTCCAGTGTGCGGGCCCACCACCAGCGCGGCGCCGTGCGCTGGGACATCGTCAAGCGGCTGGCGCCTGGCATCGTGCTCGGTGGTTTCATTGCGAGCCTGGGCGTGTTTGCGCTGCTCAAGGGTTCGTTCCTAGCCATCTTCTTCGCGTTGTTCGTGAGTTTTTCGGCCACGCAGATGTTTCTGGACAAAAAACCCGCCCCCACGCGCCAGATGCCCGGTGGCGCAGGCCAGGTGGCGGCAGGTGGCGTGATCGGATTCCTGTCGGGCCTGGTGGGTGCTGGTGGCGGATTCGTGAGCGTGCCGTTTATGACGTGGTGCAATGTGCCCATTCACAATGCCGTAGCCACAAGCGCGGCGCTGGGTTTTCCCATTGCCCTGGCCAACGTGGTGGGCTACGTGATCGGAGGGCATAACGTTGAGGGATTGCCAACCGCCTCGCTGGGCTACATCTGGCTCCCCGCACTGGCCGTGATAGCGACCTGCAGCGTGCTCACCGCGCCACTGGGCGCCAAAGCAGCACACAGCCTGCCAGTCAAGCAGCTCAAGCGTGTATTCGCATCGCTGTTGTTCGGGCTGGCGGCGTACATGCTCTGGAAGGGCATCGCGGCGTTTTAAGCGTCTCTGAACCTACCTCCATGCTACCGGGGTGCCGTAGCACCAGGTTGCCTTAGTTCTGGACAGAACTGCGCTGGCCACGCGCTTTCAAAGGCAAGGGCCTGGCAAGCATGGCGCGAAACTCCTGGGCAGGAAGCCCTGGCGCGCAGAGAAATCCCTGGTAGTGGTCGCACTGCATCTGCAGCAACACCGCCTGCTGGGTTTCTGTTTCCACCCCCTCTGCCACCACCTCAATGTGCATGGCACGCCCCATGCTGATGATGGCACTCACGATGGCCCGGTCTCCATCATCGTCGGGCAGGCCACGCACAAAGGACTGGTCGATCTTGAGCTTGTGGATCGGCAGCTTCTTCAGGTACGCCAGGCTGGAATACCCGGTGCCGAAATCGTCGATGGCGAGTCCAATGCCAAGCCCGGCGAGCACACGCAGGCGCTGCTCCATTTCCTGTGCATCCTGCAGCAGGATGGTTTCCGTCAGCTCCAGCTCTAGCAGCGTGGGCGGCAACTGGTGCACCGCCAGTAGCCGGGTGATGCGGTCCACGAAATCAGGCTGCCGGAACTCCAGCGCAGACACGTTCACCGAAATCATGATCGGCATGCCACTGTGCATCCACACCGCCGCCTCACGCACGGCCTGCTCCATGACCCACGCGCCCAGCGTCACGATGTAGCCAGACTCCTCCGCCAGGGGGATGAACTGCCCTGGTGATACTGCACCGAACTCCGGGTCGGTCCAGCGGATCAGCGCTTCGGCCCCCGTGATGCGCCCGGTGGCCATGTTGACCTGTGGTTGGTAGTGCACCGCCATGCGGTCGAGCCCCAGCGCCTGGCGCATCGCATGCTCCATCTGCATGCGCGACAGCAGATTGGCATTCATCTGCGGCTGGTAAAAGCCATAGCTGCCCCGGCCGCGCTCTTTGACACGGTACATGGCCGTGTCAGCCTGCTTGATGAGATCGTCCAGCGTCGCACCGTCCTGTGGGTACAGCGCCATGCCAATGCTGCACTGGATGGAGAAGCCCATGCTGTCAAGCATGAAGGGCTTGAGCATGTCGTCCAGGATGCGGCGCGCCACGCTCTCAGCCACCACGGCATCACCGCCATGCAGGTAGATGACAAATTCATCGCCACCCAGTCGGCACAACATGTCCGTCTGGCGCAGGCAGGCCTGCAGACGCTCGGCCACCAGTTGCAGCACGCGGTCACCGAAAGGGTGGCCGAGGGAGTCGTTGATGATCTTGAAGCGGTCGAGATCCAGAAACAGGATGGCAAAGCCCGTGTCGCTCTGGCGCGCCCCCTGGATGGCCGTGTCCACACGCTGCGACAACAGCAGACGGTTGGGCAGGCCCGTGAGTACGTCGCTGTAGGCCAACTCCTCAATGCGCTTCTGGGCGGCGTGCTGCAGCGTCAGATCCCGCATGAAGCCGATGCTCTGCACCAGACGCTCTTCGTCGTCGCGCAGCGCCACCCATGACAACTGCACTGCGCAATAGGTGCCGTTGTCACGGGGCAGCCACAGCTCGCCTTCCCAGAAACCCTCCTTGGCCCACCCCTGCAGCACCTGCTCCATGAAAGCCGCGTCCGACCCACCACCGAACAACGACGCCGCCAGGCACCCTTCAAACGATTTGGCAGACGGCCCCACCAGCCGCTCGCAGCCTGGGTTCATGCGCAAGACCCTGTGCTGGCTGTCGGCGATGAAGATGGCGTCCAGGCTGGACTCGAACACCCGCGCGGCCAGTCTCAGGCTAGCCTGTATCTCGGTCTGGCGGGTGATGTCCCGGTACGAATACACCCGCCCCACGGGCCGCCCCTGGCTGAACTGCGGCACGGTGCGCAACTCCAGCACCAAGCCATTTCGCAACACCACAATGTCGGTGCTCTCCTGCATAGGCTCTCGGGCGATGGCAGCCAAACGCTCCGCATAGGCACGTGCGTCCTCAACCTGGGCCTCCATGTGCGCATAGACAGCCGCATCGTCGCGCCGCACCAGCAAATCGCGCGGAATATTCCACAGTTGCGCAAGCCGCTGATTAAAAGCCCGCACCCGGCCATCAAGGCTGCACACGAGCATGCCGTCAGCGGCAGAATCCAGCGTGGCGCGCAGCTCAGACAGCAAAGTTTCCAGCTCGCGCTCGGTCGATTCCTGGACACTGCGATCCAGCATGGTCAGCATGAAGACCGTGCCAGAAGCGACCTCTGCAGGAACGCGCGTCACCTGACGATTGACCGGAACCAGGGTGCCGTCAGCGCGCAAAAGGCTGGTGTGGGAATGAATGCCATCTGCAACCACCTGGGCCGACTCCCCCCAGAACGCCATGTCCTGCGGCGTGGAGGCCAGACGCAACACGGGCGTCCCCACCATGTCGGCTACAGGCAAGCCCACCAGCCGCTGCGCCGCGGCATTCGCATGAAGGATGAGCAGGCTGGTCTCATCGACCAGCCAGACGGCCTCCTGCAAACCGTCGAGCCAGCCGTGGGACTGCGAAACGGTCACGACCCTGCCTCTTCGGGGCCGGGGCTGACCGCACGCTCGAAAAAGTAACAAATACGCTGCCGGGGGGAGAGGTAGTCCAGCGCATCGCGCGGCAGTTGCGCGGGCTTGAGGCTGCGCCGGATACCCA
Source organism: Acidovorax sp. JMULE5 (assembly GCF_013376875.1). GTDB lineage: Bacteria > Pseudomonadota > Gammaproteobacteria > Burkholderiales > Burkholderiaceae_C > Acidovorax > Acidovorax facilis. Next base: position 267,234 of record NZ_CP035951.1, on the reverse strand, counting down.
GCTCGGGCACAGTTTCCAGGTCCAGGATGGGAGCCTCATCCTTGGGCACCCGGGAATCATGGACGATGACCTTGGGCCGCAGCGGGCGCGAAGAGTTGACCGAAGCAACAATCGCATAGCGGTCGTTCACCAACTGGACGATGGAGCCCGGCGGGTACACCCCCATCATGCGGATGAATGCCCCGAGCACCACGGAATCAAAGCGCGCCTTGAGCTGTGCAAAGATGACCGACAAAGCCTCGTGGGGTGTGAGCGCATCCACTCCATTGGCGGGATTGCACATGCGATCGTAGCGATTGACGAGGGCGAGCACCTGGCTCGCGCGCCCCAGATCGGGCCCCGACAACCGCAGCGGAAACCCACTGCCATCGGCCATCTCATGGTGCCGAGCGACGGCGGTAATCACAGGTTGGGGCAGCCCCATGCGCGTGGCCAGTGTCACGGACTCAGCCACATGGGTCTCGTAACGCGTACGCTCCATCGGAATCATGGAGGGTGTGGGTTGCCTGAGATTCGGTGGCAGCTTGAGCTTGCCCAGATCATGAATGAGCGCGGCAATGCCAAGGTCGTGCAGCTCGGCACTTTTCATGCCCAACGCACGACCCAGCAGCAGAGAGATCACCATCACGTTGATCGGGTGCAGGGCATTGCGCTCGCCCACCCCTTCCGACAACAGCCGGATGACAGAATCACCGTTTTCAAGGAGTTCGGCCACGCAACCTGACACCAGCGTTTCGCCTTTGGTACGGGCCTGGTCGGGGTGCTCCGAGACCACACGCTCCAGCGCCTGGTATTGCCGCGTGGCCTCCCCAAACCGCTGATTGCAGGCTGCCAGCGTCCGGTTCTGGGCCTCCAGCAATTCACGCCTGCGCTGCGCCTCTGGGTCCACCGTGGCAGTAGCTGTCGCAGCCTCAGGTGCACTCGAAGACGATGCCTTCATTTCCGGCACGCTCCAGGCTGCAGGCACGAGTTCCCTCAGTTCTGGATCGCTCTTTTTGGGAAAGTACCGCACCTCGGTGAGCCCCAGCTCACGCAAGGTGGCAATCTGCTCCGCCGCCGCCACACGAAAGCTGCTCACCGGGAACGGATGGTGCAACCAACCCACGTCGAGCTGGATGTACATGCCGACACGCAGTTGGCTGATGTCGATGAGGATGGAGGAGTTCACTTCAAGGCGTGTGAAACATGGCGACGTCAATGCCACCAATAGTTACACAGATTATCGCCAGTTCGAGGGTCTTGTCGAAGGAGTGCGCCTGCGCCGCAGCGGCACGGCAACACCTGCCTTTCTCACCAAGGGCAGGCGTTGATCACCCTTGTATAGACATGGATTTACGAGGCCTCCCGAACCCCGTCGCACCGCAGCTTGCGAATGGGGGAACTGCTGGCTAGCGGCACCACAACGACGGTTTGTAGACCAGGTCCATCCAGAGTGCCCAGCTGGCCACTGCGCACAGCAACCCTCCTGCGATGCGCGTTCCCCAGTCCGCACGTTTCGCATTGACCCCTGCTTTCAGCCGAATCCACACCAAGGGCCCGCCCACCAGCCACACACCACTGCCCAGGCCAAAAAGCGCCATGCTGAACGCCCCTTCCAGAGGCCCACCGCTCAGCGCAGCCACGAGCAGCGCGGAATAGAGCAAGCCACAGGGCATCAAGGCCCAAAGCCCCCCAGCAACCAGAACCCCGCCTGGTGCACTGACGAGAGGCCGCACACGCGCCCATACGGTACGGCCCGCCTGCTCTACCCACTGGGGCTGGCGCGCCTGGATCACCATCATCAAACCCCACGCCATCACCGCAACATGCATCAGGGTCCACGCAGGGCGAAGTGCCACGGTCTGCTGGGTCAACCATGCCAGGCTATCCATGGCCCATGCAGCCAAGCCACCCGCCACAGCGTACCCGGCCAAGCGGCCAGCATGAAAAGCGACGGCGCGCCGAATGACACCGCCACGGGGCACCCACTGCACTGTCTGCACCGTCTGGGGAGTTGCCTGTGGCTGCGCATCGCCACCGGCTGTGGACGCCACGCCCCCACCGCCCTGCCCGATCAATGCCCCACAAGGCGCAGAACACATGGCCAAACAGTGGGACCCGCCAACGAGTCCCATCAGCAAGGCGGTTGAGGCGACCGTAGCAATCATGAGAATCAGATGATGCGCGAAAAACGGGCGCGGTTGCGGTCAGCCTGCAGGTAACGGTCAAAGACCATGGCAATGCCACGCACAAAGAACCAGCCCATGGCAGTGACCTCGACCCCATCGGGCCGCACCACCACAAGCCCCTGCTCGGCCATGGTTTCCAGTTGCGCCAGCTCCGCAGAGAAGTAGTGGCGAAAGTCGATCAACCACGCTTGCTCCATGGGCTCAAACAACAGCTCGCCTTGGCACATCAAGGCCATGATGACCGCGCGGCGCACGAGATCGTCGCGCGTCAGGGCCAACCCACGAACGACGGGCAGGCGCCCCTGGTTCAGAAAATCGTAATACTCATCCAGGGTCTTGGCATTTTGGCTGTAGGTGGCTCCGACACGGCCAATCGCAGACACCCCCAGGCCGATCAGGTCGCAATCAGGTTGCGTACTGTAGCCCTGGAAGTTGCGGTGCAGACGCCCCTGGCGCTTGGCGACTGCCAATGCATCCTCAGGCAATGCAAAGTGGTCCATGCCCACATACACGTACCCAGCATCCATGAAGGCGTCCAGCGAACGGGACAGCATCGACACCTTGCCTGCAGCCGCTGGCAACTCGGCCGAAACAATACGGCGCTGAGGCTTGAAACGTTCTGGCAGATGGGCATACGCGTACAACGCGATACGGTCAGGCCGCAGCTGCGTAACCTGGGCCAGCGTGCGGTCAAACGACTCTGGCGTCTGCCGAGGCAGGCCGTAGATCAAATCCACATTGATGGATTCAAAACCCAGCGAACGTGCGGACTCCACGAGCGAAAACACCTGCTCGGCAGGCTGTATGCGATGAACGGCCTTTTGAACCTCGGGATCGAAATCCTGCACTCCAAAGCTCAGTCGGTTGAACCCCAGTTCCGCCAGCACGGCAAGGCGGTCCGCATTGACGGTGCGAGGGTCCACCTCAATCGAATACTCCCCGCCCGGCGCCAACGAAAAGCTGCGTTTGAGCATGCCCATCAGCTCCCGCAAGCCCTCGTCCGATAAAAAAGTGGGCGTGCCACCACCCAAGTGAAGCTGGCTCACCACCTGCCCCGTGCCGCAGTGTGCTGTGTGCAAGTCAATCTCGCGGCTCAAATACCGCAAGTACACCTCTGCCCGATCATGGTGTTTGGTGATGATCTTGTTGCATGCGCAGTAGTAACAAAGGGACTCGCAAAAGGGGATGTGCACGTACAAAGACAGCGGCAAGGCCTTCGTCATGGAGCCCAGCCTGCGCTGCTCCAAGGCAAGCGCGTAGTCGTCCTGCCCAAAGGCCTCGACGAAACGGTCAGCTGTTGGGTAAGAGGTATAACGGGGCCCTGGCACGTCGAAACGGCGCAGCAGCTCGGGCGAAACAGCGGTCATGGGCAAATTCCTTGCGTACACTTCGACTGTGCCGTAAGCTGCACTCCATGTCCTTGACCTGCATCAAGTGATGGGCCGGGACGAACAGCGACAATTTGATGCACATCAGTCGCCCACCCGCACCCAAAAGGCCCAGCCTGTTAGGCATATGGGGCGATATGCTCAAACCTTACCTAGCCCCTGTGCCTATGAACCCGCTCACCATCAAAGTCGCCTGCTCCAACTGCAACCTGCGCGAGCTGTGCATGCCGGTCGGGCTGAACGAGGAACAGCTGCAACGCATTGACGAGGTCGTTGCCGTTCGCCGCAAGATCAAACGCGGTGGAACCCTTTTCCGCAATGGCGAATCCTTCACCTCGCTCTATGCCATTCGCACCGGCTTCTTCAAAACATGTGTGGCCACCGAAGACGGGCGTGACCAGGTCACGGGTTTTCAGATGGCAGGCGAGATCATCGGCCTTGATGGCATCGTGAATGACCACCACACCTGCGATGCGGTGGCCCTGGAAGACGCGGAAGTCTGCGTCATGCCCTTTGACCGCATCGAAGAACTGTCCCGCGAAGTCACCGCCTTGCAGCACCATGTGCACAAGATCATGAGCCGCGAGATTGTCCGCGAGCATGGCGTGATGCTGCTCCTGGGCAGCATGCGCGCTGAAGAGCGCCTGGCCGCATTCCTGCTCAACCTGGTCCAGCGCCTGCACGCCCGGGGGTTCTCGCAGTCCGAGCTCGTGCTGCGCATGACCCGCGAAGAGATCGGTAGCTACCTGGGCCTCAAGCTCGAAACCGTGAGCCGCACCTTCTCCAAGTTCGTGGAAGAAGGCATTGTCGAGGTCAAGCAGCGCCATGTGCGCATCCTGGAGACCGAGGCCCTCAAGCGCATCGTGAACAACCAGCAGGCCTGCCACTGAACTCGGTGCTGCCACCCTGGCAGTTCTCACCAACTTGACCTCTGCCCACAGGTGGCGTTACCGCTCAAGGACACGATGATGTCTTGCGACAGTCATCGGGGCGCTCGCCTTCGGGAACCGGGCAACGGTTAAGTTCAAACGGTGACATCGCCAGCAGCGTGGTCAACGCACTGGATGCCATCGTGATCATCCAGAACGCAAAAAAGGCAAGCGTGTACACGCCCTGCCGTGACAATGCCAACGGCTGCCCAAACCAGTGAAGGTCTTGCGGGTCCACCATCGCAAAAACCAGCATTTCCATCACACCGGCCATCAAAAAGGCCGGCCATGCAATCCACATCACGCGTTGCATCCACATTGGTTTGTCTCCTGGTAAGGCCGTGCAGGCATGCCGCCCGGCCAGGTGGGTTCAGCGCGGCTGGTCCTGGACCGGGGTGGCCGCATGGTTGCGGCCCTTCATGGCTGGCAACAGACTTTTTTCGGGTGCTTCCAGCGTCTTGTTGATCTCAATGCCCTGGCGGTAATAGTCCTCCGCGACCACGGGATCGGGGCGCGATATCGCGAGCCACAGGGTCACAAACCCTGCAATGATCACGATCACGGGACCGGCGATGATCAGCCACACATGGCCAAACCTCCACCAGGGTGCAGCGGCAGAAGGGGCAGTGCCGAGGGCGGAACTGGATGGCATGGTGCTTACTCCTCAAAAATTATCTTGCTCAAAGCAAGACCCGCGAAGGTCTTGCACCCGGGCGCGCGCTGCGTTATCGCGGCACCAGAAACACGGATTTCTCGCTCACATGGGCGTCCGCGCCCAAGGCCTGCACATCGAACTGCACGGCATGTGATCCCGAAGGGGCTGATCCATAGGGTATCTGCAGACGGACGGCCACCCACCGGGACTCCGCCGCACCGATGTCCACCTCGGCATCAGAAGCGACTTCCAGCCCTTCAAGGCCACGCACACTGATGCGATAGCGCTGGGGGCCTTCAGTGGCGTTCATGATCTGCAGGCGGTAAATATTCTCCAGCTTTCCACCCGCCACGATGCGCGACAGCGCCGCCCGATCACGCACCACGTCCACCTTCAATGGTGTGCGTGTGACCAGGCTGGCCATCATGCCTACGCACAGTGCCATCAGGACCGCGCTGTAGATCAGCACACGTGGCCGCAGCACGCGGCGCAGGATCTGCGACTGACTCCACCGTTTGGCCACGCCGTTCTGCGTAGAAAACCGGATGAGCCCGCGTGGATACTGCATCTTGTCCATCACGGTATTGCAGGCGTCCACGCACAGGCCGCAGCCAATGCATTCGTACTGCAAGCCCTTGCGAATGTCGATGCCCACAGGGCACACCTGCACACACAGCGAGCAGTCAATGCAATCGCCCAACCCCTGGGCCTTGTAGTCGATGTTCTTCTTGCGCGGCCCACGCTGCTCACCGCGTTCTGGGTCGTAGGTAACGATCAGCGTGTCCTTGTCAAACATGGCGCTCTGAAAGCGCGCATAGGGACACATGTATTTGCACACCTGTTCGCGCATGTAGCCAGCATTGCCATAGGTGGCAAAGCCATAGAACAGTACCCAGAAAATCTGCCAGCCACCCTGCACCGCCAACAGCTCCGCCCCGAGTTCGCGGATGGGCACGAAATAGCCCACGAACGTGAACCCCGTCCACAACGCCACGGCAATCCAGATGATCTGCTTGAAAAACTTCTTACGGACCTTCTCGAAGGTCCAGGGCCCGTTGTCCAGGCGAAGCCGCGCACTGCGATCACCTTCGATCTTGTGCTCGATCCACATGAACATTTCGGTGTAGACCGTTTGCGGGCACGCAAAACCACACCAAAGCCGCCCCGCCACCGCCGTAAACAGGAACAGCGACAACGCCGAGATGATGAGCAGGCCCGTGAGATAGATGAAATCCTGGGGGTACAGAACCAGGCCGAAGATGTAGAACCGCCGAGCCCCCAGGTCAAACAGCACCATCTGGCGCTGCCCCCATTCAAACCAGGGCAGTCCGTAGAAAACGATCTGCGTGAGAAACACCATACCCCAGCGCCAACGCGCGAACAGGCCACTGATGGAACGCGGGTAGATCTTCTTTTGCGCTTCGTACAGGGAAACAATCTCGCCCTGCGACGAGGCATCGGACGCAACCGGCGCTATCGGGATGACCTTGCGAGCAGGCTCGCTGGGTGGCTTCATGATGGTATCGATCCGTTGGCTTCGTGGTTCTCAGTTTGCTCTGACTCCCTGGAGCAGTGCCTGGGCACCGCTCCAGGGGGCCAAGACTCAGCGTGCAGCCGCCTGGGTGCCGTTCGACAAGCCCCAGACATAGGCCGACAGCACACCGATTTGCGCCTCTGTCAGCTTGTCCGCCTGGGCAGGCATCTGGTTGACCTTGCCGTTGTTGATCATGGCGGTGATGGCCGCCTCGCCCCAGCCATGCAGCCAGATGTCGTCCGTGAGGTTGGGTGCGCCCAGGGCCTGGTTGCCCTTGCCGTCCATGCCGTGGCAGGCAGCGCATGCCGTGAACTTGGACTTGCCCAGCGAAGCGCGCAGCGAGTCGTGCGGGCTGCCCGACAGACTCAGCACGTAGTGCGACAGATTGCGCACATCTTCGGGCGAGCCCACAGCAGCCGCCATGGGAGGCATGTTGCCGATACGGCCCTTTTCCAGGGTCTCGCGGATCTTCTCGGGGGCACCGCCGTGCAGCCAGTCACCGTCCGCCAGGTTGGGGAAGCCCTTGCTGCCACGCGCATCCGAGCCGTGGCACTGTGCGCAGTTGTTCATGAACAGGCGCTCGCCAATGGCATGGGCCTGAGGGTCCTTGGCAATGTCTTCCGGCTTCATCGAGGCAAACCGGGCATACAACGGCTCCAGCTCGGCCTTGGCCTTGGCCATCTCAGCCTCGTATTCGCCCTTCTGTGTCCAGTTGAGCTTGCCGGAAAAGCTGCCCAGGCCTGGATAGGCGGCCAGGTAGCCCAGACCGAAGATGATGGTGATGACAAACAGCCACACCCACCAGCGTGGCAGGGGGTTGTTCATCTCGACCAGGTCTTCGTCCCAGACGTGGCCGGTGGTGTTGTCGGACGTGGCCATCACCTTCTTGCGGCCTGCCATCCAAAGCAGAATGCCGCAGGCGATGATGCCGACCAGGGTCAGCGTGGTCACAAAGACCGACCAGAAATTGCTGGTGAAGTCACTCATGGGGTGTTCTCGTTCTGGTGAAGGTCAATCTTGCTCGAAAGGCAGCTGGGCGGCCTCGTCGAACCGGGCCTTGTTGCGGCCTCGGTAGGCCCAGACCCAGATGCCAATGAAACAGGCCATTGAAGCCAGCGTGGCCACAATGCGCATGGTGGTGATGTCCATGGGGATATCTCCTTTACTTGAGCGCGCGGCCCATGACTTGCAGGTACGCAATCAGCGCTTCCATCTCCGTCTTGCCCTTGACATCAGCGGCAGACGCAGCGATCTGTTCGTCGGTGTACGGCACACCCACAGTGCGCAGGGCCTTCATGCGCGGCGCCACGCTGGCGGGGTCCACGGCGTTCTTCTCCAGCCAAGGGTAGGCAGGCATGTTCGATTCGGGCACCACATCACGCGGGTTGTTCAGGTGGATGCGGTGCCATTCGTCGCTGTACTTGCCTCCCACGCGGTGCAGGTCGGGGCCTGTGCGCTTGCTGCCCCACTGGAAGGGGTGGTCGTACACAAACTCACCCGCCACCGAATAGTGTCCGTAGCGCAGCGTTTCAGCGCGGAAGGGGCGGATCATCTGCGAGTGGCAGTTGTAGCAACCTTCACGGATGTAGACGTCGCGGCCCACCAGTTGCATGGCGTTGTAAGGCTCCACGCCCTTGACCGCCTCGGTTGTGGACTTCTGGAAGAACAGTGGCACGATCTCTACCAGGCCGCCGATGGCGATGACCAGCAGGATCAGCACGATCATCAGGAAGTTGTTGGTTTCCACCTTTTCATGGGAGAAGCCGGTCGAATTCGATGGGTTGTTGTTAGACATGAGTTATCTCCTTCGGCTCAGGCGTGGGCCGCATTCACGGCAGGAATCGCCACCTTGACCGAACGGCCCGAGATCGCTGTCATCCACACGTTCCAGGCCATGACCAACATGCCACCCAGATACAGCAGGCCACCGGCCACGCGGATCACATAGAACGGATAGGTCGCCTTCACGCTTTCCACAAAGGTGTAGGTCAGCGTGCCGTCGGGGTTGATGGCGCGCCACATCAGGCCTTGCATCACACCGGCAATCCACATCGCGGCGATGTACAGCACGATGCCGATGGTGGCCATCCAGAAGTGCAGCTCAATGGCCTTGATGGAGTGCATCTTTTCACGGCCAAACAGTCGGGGCACCAAGTAGTACAGCGAGCCCATGGAGATCAGACCCACCCAGCCCAAAGCGCCGGAGTGCACGTGGCCCACGGTCCAGTCGGTGTAGTGGCTCAGGGCGTTGACGGTCTTGATGGACATCATCGGACCTTCGAACGTGGACATGCCGTAGAACGACAGCGACACGATCAGGAAACGCAGGATGGGGTCGTCACGCAGCTTGTGCCATGCGCCCGACAGGGTCATGATGCCGTTGATCATCCCGCCCCAGCTGGGTGCCAGCAGGATCAGCGAGAACACCATGCCCACCGATTGCGTCCAGTCAGGCAGCGCGGTGTAGTGCAGGTGGTGAGGGCCGGCCCACATGTAGGTGAAGATCAGGGCCCAGAAGTGCACGATCGACAGGCGATACGAATAAACGGGGCGGCCAGCCTGCTTGGGGATGAAGTAGTACATCATGCCCAGGAAGCCTGCGGTCAGGAAGAAGCCCACGGCGTTGTGGCCATACCACCACTGCACCATGGCATCCTGCACACCAGCGTAGGCCGAGTAGCTCTTCATGAGGTCAGCCGGGATCGCAGCGCTGTTCACCACGTGCAGCAATGCCACAGCCAGGATGAACGCGCCAAAAAACCAGTTGGCCACATAGATGTGCTTGACCTTGCGCACACCGATCGTGCCAAAGAACACGATGGCATAGGACACCCAGACCAGCGTGATCAGGATGTCAATCGGCCATTCGAGTTCAGCGTATTCCTTGCCCTGGGTGTAGCCCATTGGCAGGCTGATGACGGCCCCGGCAATGACCAGCACCCATCCCCAGAAGGTGAAAGCCGCCAGGGGCCCGGCAAACAGGCGAACCTGGCAGGTGCGTTGCACCACGTAGTAACTGGTGGCGAACAGCGCACTGCCACCAAACCCAAAGATCACCGCATTGGTGTGCAAGGGTCGCAAGCGGCCATAACTGAGCCACGGAATGCCAAAGTTGAGTTCAGGCCAGGCAAGCTGGGCGGCGATGATGACGCCCACCAGCATGCCGACCACCCCCACAACCACGGCCAGGATAGAAAACTGCCGCACCACCGTATCGTTGTAGTGCGCAGCATTTGTTTTTGGAGAATCCATCGGGCACCTCTTTTGTATTGCAGTAAGAGTTTGTTGCAGCAGCGGCCATCGGGCATTGACACAAGTCAATCGTCTCGGAGAATCCGTTCACCTTCTTGTTCGACGCTCTCGAACTGGCCGTGGTACACCGCCCACCACAGGCCTCCCAGGATCAAAAGAACCAGCATCACGGACAGCGGAATCAACAGATAGAGGATGTCCATCAGACGGGCTCCAGAGTTGTCGTTGGATTGGCGATGGGCACCGCGGCGCTAGCCACAGAGGGGCCCGCAGCCATGGATGAAGGCAGTGCAGGAAGATCACGCGCCAGGCGTGCCGCATTGAGCACCACCAGCAGCGAACTGAGCGCCATGCCCAGCCCCGCCAGCCAGGCAGGCATCCAGCCCACCACCGCCAGCGGAACACACAACGCGTTGTAGCCCGCAGCCCACCATAGGTTCTGGCGCACCACACGCAAGGTACGGCGCGCCAGCAACACGGTCTGGGGCACCAGCGCCAGGCTGTCGCCCAGCACCACAAAATCGGCCTGCGACTGCGCCAGCGGCACCGCACGGCCAAACGCGAACGACACATGGGCTCCGGCCAGCACGGGGCCATCGTTCAGCCCATCGCCCACCATGGCCACCTGGTGGCCACCCGCCTGCAAGGCCTGCAACGCAGCCAGCTTGCCCTGGGGTGTGCACTCGCCCGCCGCCTGGGCAATGCCCGCTTGCGCCGCCACACGTTGCACCGCGCCCACGCGGTCGCCCGACAGCAGTTGCACCGCCACGCCGCCCTGCTCCAGCGCAGTCACTACAGCCGGTGCCTCAGCGCGCAGGTCTTCCACCAGATCGAAACGGGCCAGCTCGGACACTGCGCCGCTGGCATGCTGCTCCGACAGCACCACCTGCAGCGCCGACCCCGCTTCTTCCAGCGCCACGCCTGCATGGTGCGCAGACCCCAGCCGGACCTGGCGCGCGGGCTGTCCGGCTCCCAATCTATCGTGCACCTTGGCCACCAGGCCCTGCCCGGCTTCTTCCTGCAGATCGGTCACCGCCCAGCGACCATCGTCCAGCGAAGCCGCCGCAGCCGCCACCACGGCACGCGATGCAGGGTGCATCGAGTGGCGCGCCAGAGACGCCGCCAGAGCCAACACCTCTTGCGTGCTCCACCCATGAGCGGTGTGTACGGCCTGCAAGGCCATGCCGTCCCGCGTGAGCGTGCCGGTCTTGTCGAACACCACGGTGTCCACATGGGCCAGTGCCTCCAGCCCCTGCAGGTTGCGCACCAGCACCCCATGGCGTGCCAGCGTGCCAGCGGCGGTGAGCATGGCCACCGGCGTGGCCAGCGACAGCGCGCAGGGGCAGGTGACGATGAGCACGGCCACCGCCACCATGAGCGCATGACCCGGGTCGGACGGCCACCAGTACACCGCAGCCAGGCCCGCTGCCACGAGCACCGCCACCAGAAACGGCCGCGCAATGCGATCCGCCAATTGGGCAAGGCGTGGCTTTTGCAGCGACGCACTTTCCATCAGCGCCACGATCTGGGCGAAGCGGGTCTGGCCGCCCGTGCCTTCCACATGCACCTCCACTGGCGCCTGCAGGTTGTAGCTGCCCGCCGTGACCACGCTGCCCACGGGGCGCGGCACAGGGGTGGATTCGCCCGTCAGCAGGGACTCATCGGCGTGCGTGCTGCCCAGCGTGATGCGCCCATCGACTGGGAACGCCTCGCCCGGCAGCACACGAATGGTGTCTCCCGCCACCACGCGGCGCGTGGCCACGCGCACAAAGCTGCCATCAGCAGTGCGCCGCTCCACACTGTCGGGCAGGCGGTTCATCACAGCTTCTAGCGCACCGGCGGTGCGGTCGCGCAAGCGCAGCTCCAGCCAGCGGCCCGTGAGCAGGAAGAAAACAAACATCGTCAGCGAGTCGTAGTACACCTCCTTGCCGAAGATGCCTGCGGGGTCGAAGGTGCCCGCCGTGCTCACCACAAAGGTGATGGCCATGCCCAGCGCCACGGGCAGGTCCATGCTGACGCGGCGCAGGCGCACATCGCGCAACGCACTGGTGAAGAACGGCCCGCATGAGAACACCACCATGGGCAGCGTGATGACCCACGAGGCCCAGCGCAGCAGTTGCTCCATCTCGCCCGTCAGGTCGCCAGGTTGCGCCACGTACGCGGGCCACGCGTACATCATCACCTGCATCATGCAAAAGCCTGCCACCAGCCAGCGCCACAGCGCGCGGCGGTTCTCACGCTGGCGCTGCTCGCGCGCAAAGGCATCCATGGCGGGCATGGCGCGATAGCCTGCCTTGTGCACAGCGTCCATCCACTGCGAGGGCTGCACTTGCGAAGGCTGCCACACCACGCGCGCGCGGCGCGTGGCAGCGCTCACATCCGCCTGCAGCACGCCGGGCACGCTGCGCAGGGCATCTTCGATGGTGAGGGCACAGGCCGCGCAGTGCATGCCTTCCAACACCACCTGGGAGTCCCAGGCACAGCTGGCGGGATCTTCGGCAGCCTGGCCCGTTGGCCCCACAGGCCGACCGAACGCTGACCACTCCTGCGGGTCGTCCAGCAGCACGGCTTGCGCGGCAGGCTCCGCATTGGAAACAGCATCGGGCGGATGTGCCGTGGAGGAGGCCGGTGCACCGGTTCGAATCATTGACATGGTTCAAGCCTATCGTTCGGACATGACAGGTACATTGACCTGCATCAAGTCGCAGAACATGATTCATCCTAAGCTTGTTCCATCATTTTGAGGAGACCTTTTATGTACAAACGCATCCTGATCGCAACGGACGGCTCACCCCTTTCCGACAAGGCCGTGGAACACGGACTGTCGCTGGCCGTACTCACCGGCGCCTCTGCCGTGGCCCTCAAGGTGGTGCCCCGCTACCCCCGCAGTTACTTCGAGGGCGGCATGCCCGTTGATACCAACGACGTCAAGCGCATCGAAACCCAATGGGGCGATGCGGCACAGGCCATGGTCGATGGTGTGAAGGCCCAGGGCGACGCCCAAGGCGTGGCAGTCAAGGCCGTCATCGCCAAGTCCGACCTCGTGGCCGAAGCCATCATCTCGGCCGCCAAGAAGCACAAGTGCGACCTGATCGTGATGGCATCGCATGGCCGCAAGGGCCTCAAGCGCCTGTTGCTGGGCAGCGAGACGCAGCATGTGCTGACGCACTCGCACATCCCCGTTTTGGTGCTGCGTTAAGCTTCAAAACAGGGCCTAGCGCTTATCCATAAAGCGCTATAAGCTATTAAATATATAGCAAACCCCGAAAAGGCAAGACGCCTTCTCGGGGTTTTTTCATTCCCGGCTGGGTTGCCGACAACTCAGTGGTTGCCCAGGTAAAGCTGCGCCATGCGCTCATCGGCCAGCAGTCCCTGCGCCGGGCCCTGCAGCACGCAGCGCCCCTGGTCCAGGATGTAGCCCTGCTGGCTGATCTGCAGCGCCTGGCGCGCGCGCTGCTCCACCATCAGCACCGCCACGCCTGCGGTGGGCAACTTTTGCACCATGTCAAACACCTTGCCCACCAGGGATGGGGCCAGCGCTGCCGTGGGTTCGTCCAGCACCATGATGCGGGGTGACGGCATCAGCGCGCGGGCAAAGGCGAGCTGCTGGCGCTCGCCGCCCGATAGGTTGCTGGCAGGCTGAGGCAGGCGCTCCACCAGCGCCGGAAAGTCCGCCAGCACCTCATCCATGCGCTGCTTGATGCGCTTCACACCCCGCACCACCTGCAGGTTCTCGCGCACGGTGAGCGACGGGAACACATTCGCCACCTGCGGCACGTAGGCCAGCCCGGCGTCAAAACGGTCTTCGGCCGACAAGGCGGTGATGTCGCGCCCGCCCAGGTGGATGGTGCCCGCCACACGGGGCAGCAAGCCCAGCAGCGCCTTCACCAGCGTGGATTTGCCCGCACCATTGGTGCCCGCAATGGTCAAGATCTCGCCCGGCGCCACCGCCAGGTCAATGCCGTGGATGATGTCCACCTCGGAATACCCGCCGCGCAACTGCGCAATCTGCAGCAAGTTGTCTGCGCCGCTCATACCACTCCTCCCATGTAGGCTTCTTGCACGCGCGGGTCGTCCAGCACGGTGTGCGGGTCGCCCTCGGCCAGGATGGAGCCCCGGTCCATCACGATCATGCGGTTGGACAAGGCCTTGAGCGCCTGCAGGTGGTGCTCGATCACGATGAACGCGATGCCCTGCCCGTTGAGCTCGCGCACGCGGTCGCAAATCTCTTCAATCAACACCGGGTTGACCCCGGCAAACGGCTCGTCGAGCAAGATGCAGCGCGGGTCCAGCATCAGCACCCGGCCCAGCTCCACCAGCTTCTTTTGCCCGCCAGACAAGCCTCCCGCCTTCACATCGCGCACCCGCGCCAGGTTCAAAAACTGCAAGATGCGATCGGCCTTGATGGAGAGCTGCGCCTCGTGCTCGCGCAGGCTGCGCGTCTGGAAGAAGGCGTTCAGCAGGCGCTCCCCTTGCGGGTTGGCAGCAGCCGCCATCAGGTTCTCGTGCACCGTGAGGCTCTTGAACTCGCGCGGGATCTGGAACGTGCGCACCAGCCCCAGCCGCGCCCGGCGGTACGGGGGCATGCGGGTAATGTCCTGCCCCTCAAAGTGGATCTGCCCCGCGTCTGCGGGCTGCTGCCCGGCAATGGCCGCAAACAGCGTGCTCTTGCCTGCGCCGTTGGTGCCTGCAATGCCCAGAATCTCGCCCGCAGCCAGTTGCAGTGACACCCCGTCCACCGCCTTGAAGCCCCCAAACTGCCGCGTCACGGCCTCTACCTTCAGCATCGTTGTTGCGGTCATTGGGTTTTGCCTCCAAACAGGCCGTTGGGCTTGTACAAGGTGACCAAGATCAGCGCCAGGCCCACGGCAGCCAGGCGCAGGCTGGCCATGCCAACTTCTGACACGCCCGGCACCCAGTCTTTGGCAAAGCGCGAGCCTTCCAGAAACACCATGAGCAGCAGCGAGCCAAACACCGCGCCGCGCACCGTGCCCGAGCCGCCCATCACCAGGCCCATCCACACATAAAACGTGATGAGCGGAATGAACTGCTCTGGCGTGATGAAGGTGATGAAGTGCGCGTAAAACGCACCCGCCAGCCCGGCCAACGCAGCCCCCAGCATGAACACCTGCACCTTGAACCAGGCGGGGTCCTTGCCCAGGGCCGACAGCGCGGGCTCATCGTCGCCAATGGCTTTGAGCAGCCGCCCAAACGGGCTGGCCGCCAGGCGCACCGTGCCCCAGGCCACCACCGCAACCACAGCCAGCAGCGTGGCAAAAATCGCCATGTCCGACACGCCACTGCCCCACGATGCAAACAGCTTGGGCAGGCCAGGCAGGCCCTGCACGCCCTTGGTCAGCCAGCTTTCTTGCTGGATGGAAATGCGCACGGCTTCTGAAAAACCCAGCGTCACGATGGCCAGATAGTCATCGCGCAAGCGCAGCGATAGCAGGCCAATGGGCAACGCCAGCAAGCCCGACAGCACGCCCGCCGCCACAAAACACAGCACCAGCGGCACGCCTTTCAGCGCCAGCAGGCCCGAGGTGTAGGCGCCCACGGCAAAGAACGCCACGACGCCAAAGTTGACCAGCCGGGTCAGGCCGAACTGCAGGTTCAGGCCCAGCGCCAGCAGGCAGTAGATGAGCGCAACGATGCCAATAGCACAGAGGTAAGCAATCATCGGTCGAACTCCTTACCGCACCAGCTGCACGCGGCCCATGATGCCCGCTGGGCGCACCAGCAGCACCAGCGCCAACACCACAAACGACAGCACCAGCTTGTACGACGGCCCCATCAGCGGCACCGCCAGCTCTTGCGCCACACACAGCAGCAGCGCACCCAGCACCGCGCCCACTGGGCTACCGATGCCACCCAGCACCATGGCGGCAAATGCAGGAATCAAACTCTCCCACCCCATCTCGGGGCTGACCACAGCCTTCATGCCCAGCAGCACGCCGCCCAGGGCCGATAGCGCCCCCACCAGCAGCCACAGGCAAAGCATCAGCCCATTGGCGCGGATGCCGCTGGCCCGTGCCAGGTCTGCACTGTCGGCCACGGCGCGCAGCTGGCGGCCAAAGCTGGTGCGGTAGATCAGCACAAACACCACCACCAGGCACGCAGCAGCCACGGCGGCAATCACCAAATCAGTGGGCAGGATGCGAATGCCGCCAAAGTTCCAGGCGCGCACCAGGGGCAAGTCAAACGTGCGCTGGTCATGCCCGGCAAAAAAGCCGATCAGGCTGCGCAGCAAAAACCCCAAGCCAATAGCCGCGAGCATGGACGACACCATGGGCCGCCCCGCCAGCTTGCGAAAAATCAGCGTGTACGAGCCCGCCGACACCACGGCCGTGACCACCATGCTGCCCAGCGCCGCCGCCCACAGCGGCCAGCCGCCCAACAACTGCACGGCCACGGCCGCATAGGCCCCGGTGGTCATCATGTCGCCCGTGGCGGCGTTGGGAAAGCGGTTGACGCCCATCACCAGGGTCATGGCCAGGGCAGGCAATGCCACCACCAGGCCTTCGATCAATCCATTGATCAGCAGGTTTACAAAATCAATCCAGGTCATTGCGTCATTCCGTCATCCCATGCACATCTACGCTGCGCAATCCTCAAAAACAAAAGCCCGGGGCCTGCGCACTGCAGGCACACCGGGCATGGCCCATCACATCGTGATGGACACCACGTCGCGCCGCACCAGCTGGCCCTTTTCGATGACGAACACGCCAAAGTCCGGCGTCACATCGCCTGCCTTGTCAAAGTCGAGCTTGCTCGATGCGCCTTCGTAGTTCACCTTGGCCTTTTTGGCCAGTTGGGCCTTGCCTTCGGCAAAGGTGAAGACGGCGGTGCCGGGGGCGTTGGAGACATCGCGCATCTTGGCGTTGACCTGCTCTACCGTGGCCTTGGGGCCGGCGGCCTCCATGGCCAGCGCCAGCGAGATCACCATGTCGTACGCCATGGCGGCGTAGATGTTGGTAGACGCAGCCTTGCCTGTGGCCTTGGTGAAGGCGGCATCAAACTGGGCGTAAGAAGCGCTCTTTTCGTTGGACACCGTCTCCACCGAGATGATGCCCTCGCACACCTCTGCGCCCAGGGCCTTCACCAGATCGGGGTTGGCTGCCCAGCCGGGGATGATCCACTTGGTGTCTGCGCCGGACTGGAACCACTCGCGCAGGATGATGGTGGTGTCGGGCAGGTACGAGCCCATCACGATCACGTCGGGCTTGGCCGCCAGAATCTTTTGCAGCTCGCTGCGGTAGCTGGGGCGGCTGGGCTCGTACGTGACGTGCGCCGCCACCTTGCCGCCGCGCTTTTCCCAGGCCTTGGTAAAGCCTTCCACATTGCCCAGGCCCGATGCGTTGTTGAACGCCATGGTGGCCGGGCGCTTGAAGCCGCGCTTGGCGCAGATCTCGGCAAACGCCGCGCCAAAGCGGTCGTTGGTGGCCTGATAGCGCCACACCAGATCCTTGGTGTCCAGCGTCGAAATGGCAGGCGCGCCCGACACGTTCATCTGGATGATGCCCGCCGCATCCGTCAGCGGCATCACCGCCAGCGTCACGCCCGAGGCCCAGGTGCCCAGCACCGCCTGCACCTTGTTCACTTCGATCAGCTTCTTGGCGGCCAGCACGGCAGCGTCGGGCTTGGTCTGGTCGTCTTCGGTAAAAAGTTCGAGCTTGCGGCCACCTGCGCCGCCAGCGGCGTTGACCTCGTCCACCGCCATGCGAATGGCCTGCTGCATGCCAGGGCCGTAAGGGCTGCCCGCGCCGGTGATGGGTGTGAGCGAGCCGATGCGGAACACATCGCCCTGCTGGCTGAAGCCGATGGAGGGAAGGAGCTGCAGAGCTGCTGCTGCGCCGCCGAGCTTGACGAAATTTCTACGTTGCATGGTGATCTCCGGTCAGGTCAGGGTTGGAATTCAGAGGGTGTTCTTGACGAAGGCGCCGTCCTTGACGATGGCGCGAATGTGCTCGCCCTGGTTCAGCAGGCAGGTGATGTCGGTCAGCGGGTTGCCATCGACGAGCAAGAGGTCTGCAATGGCGCCGGGGGCAATCTCGCCCAGCTGACCTTGCTGGCCCAATATCTCTGCGCCGATCAGCGTGGCCTGCTGCAGCACCGGGCCATTGCCCAGAATCTCCGCGCGCAGGCGCAGCTCGTCAGACTGCAGGTAATGCGTTTCGGCCAGCAGGTCGCTGCCCAGGCCCATCTTCACGCCCGCCTTGGCCAAGATCTGGATGGCCTCTTTGCCCTGCCCGCGCACGCTGTCAATCTTGGCGACGGACGCAGCAGGCAAGCCATACCGCTCGCCCTCATTAGCCAGGCCTTCGTAAGTGATGAGCGTGGGCACCATGAAGGCCCCCATCTCGGCCATGAGTTCTGCTGTGGGCGCATCCACCAGGTTGCCGTGTTCAATGGTGCGCACGCCGCAGCGCACGGCGCGGGCAATGGCGCGGGGCGTGTAGGCGTGGGCCATGACGTAGGTGTTGGCGTTGGAGGCCTCCTCCACAATGGCGCGCAACTCGGCCTCGGAATAGCCCAGGTTGCCAATCGGGTCGTTGGGCGACGCCACGCCGCCCGATGCCATCACCTTGATCTGCGTGGCACCCTTCAAGATTTCTTCGCGCACCGCCAGGCGGCAGGCGTCCACGCCATCCACCACGCGGCCAATGTTGCCCAGCTTGTAGGCGCACGAGCACACATCCAAGTCGTCGTTGCGCTGGCGGAAGTCCGCATGCCCACCCGTTTGCGACAGCGCCTTGCCCGAGGGGAAGATGCGCGGCCCCTGCACCAGCCCCGTGCGCACCGCCTCGGCCAGCGACCAATCGGCCCCGCCCGCATCGCGCACGGTGGTAAAGCCCCGCTCCAGCATGCCCTTCATGATGGGCAGCGAGCGCAGCATGGTGAACACATTGGGCATCTTGGCCACGGCGCCCAGGTTGAACGAAGACGCCACCACGTGCACGTGGCAGTCGATCAGGCCGGGCATCAGGGTCAGGCCCTTGGCGTCGAGCGTGGTTATGCCTTCTGGCACCTGCAGGTCGGTGCCTACCGCCGCAATGCGGCCGTCCTGCACCAAAACGGACACGCCGGTACGCAGTGTGAGTGCGTGGACATCCAGCACACGGCTGTTTTCAATCAACAAAGAGGTCATGAGATTCGTCAAAGTGGGCGCGGTGGCTTCAAAATTACTCATAGCCTGCTTTTTCAGGGGGCCATGAAGACCATCAAGCATCCATCTGGTGCATTGCAGCAACTACAGAGTGTGGCGCTTGACACGTTGCTGTCACAGGACGCATTTATCGGGCCAATTACCCTTATCCGCAACGCCTAAAATCTCACCATCCCATGAGCCCTACTCATACCCCCTAGGCCACATCTATGCGCCGCCTGTGCCCCACCATCTCTGAGCTGAACGCCTTTCACTCCGCTGCCAAGCACCAAGCCTTCACCATGGCCGCGCGCGAGCTGTGCGTCACCCAAAGCGCCATCAGCCGCCACATCGCCGCGCTGGAGGACTACCTGGGCCAGAAGCTGTTCATCCGCAAAGCCACGGGGCTGGAGCTGACCGAGGCGGGCGCCACATACCTCAACGCCACCCGCCCCGCCATGGCCGCGCTGGAATCGGCCACGGCACAACTCATGTCCTACGGGGGCGATGGCGGCTCGCTCAACCTGTCGGTGCCGCCCACCTTTGCGGCGCAGTGGCTGTTTCCGCGCCTGGGGCACTTCAAGCGCACGCTGCCACAGGTGTCGCTGAACTTTGTGCGCTACCAGCACGCGCACGACTTTGCAACGCCGCACGAATTCGACGCCGCCATCCAGTACGGCTACGGCAACTGGCCCAGTGCCAATGCGCGCTACCTCATCGGCAAAGAGACCAGCATCGTCTGCAGCCCCCAACTGCGCGACGCCCTGCCCTTGCGCACCCCGCAAGACCTGATGCGCGCCACGCTGCTGCAACACATCGAGGTGCCCCTGGCGTGGCAAGACTGGATGGAAGCCCACGGCCTGGACACCAGCGCCAGCCGCTTCGGGCCGGGCTTCAACCTCTACTCGCTCATCATCCGCGCGGCAGTCTCAGGCTTTGGCGTGGGCATCGTGCCCACCTGCCTGGTGGAAGACGAACTGCAGGCCGGTACGCTGGTCGAGCCCCTGAAGGACCGCTTTGACAGCCCGCTGGGCTACTACCTGTGCGCGCCCACGGCCCGCACCAATTTGTCGGTGTACCGGCTGGTGGCCGGGTGGCTGGAGCACTGCTGCAACCATGCGGAAGGGGCGGCGGCGCCTGCAACTACAGAGGCTGGGGCGGGCTGTATTTTTTGCGAACCACCGCAAGGCCTGGGGAGCGCCAACACCGTCACCACGGCCAAGGTCACGGCGGGTTGACGAAGCCAGACCCCTGCGCAGGCTGGCCTGCGCGTGGGATGGAAGCCTCTGGCGGCTGTACAAGCAGTATTTAATCAAATAGGGCCCTAGCGCTTATCTAGCAAGCGCTACCAGCTATTAATAACATAGCAACCACTGTTTACAGACCGCTGCCCAACGAAGCCTTCGGCAGCATGCGCCCCACAGGCACGAAGCCCGATCACCCACTCAGCCACCCAGTCACCCACCCAAGGGCAGATTTCAATGCGCCCGGCACTGCAAAGAGGTGCTGGAAACCACGGAGTAGTTAAAGTCCGCATCGATGGAGATGCACGCCGACTCGGGTGATGACGGCGGAAACCACGCCATCAGTTCACCGCCATTTCTGGCGATGTGAAAGAAGCGGTCCACCTTGGACCAATCCGCCCTGAAACCTTCACTGTCTGAGCAGAACATCCTGGTGCTGGTGTAGCCCTTGCCGGAAACGACATAGCTGAATTCCACCACCGGAAACTGGGCGTTGAACTGGCGCGCTCCTCTGCGCACTTGCACTGGGCGGCTGTCAACTTTGGTAAACCGCACCGGTGTGCTCAAGTAGGCACATTGGGAAGCCGGAGGGGTCAAAAAGAGGGGCGCAAGGGATGCACCGATGATCGCGACCAAGGCGATTGCGAGGGGGATTGCGAGGTTGCAGCGATTCATTGGAGAGGTCTGACGAGGCTGTAATAGACCGATTTCACATCACCACCGACGACATTTGTTACCCCGCATCTGGCGATACACATAGCTTTTTTGCGGTCATCTGTTATGGAGGCGACAACGAAAAATCGGCCAAGTAAACAGCCTTGAGGCTAGGCCAAGGCCCTTGGGATTATTCGCCGCTGGAATATGTGGCAAAAGGCGAGACCTGACCCCAATCACTTTGCTGATCGTTGGGCTTTGGGGTTCTATGCATCACTCTGGAGAGCTGACCACCGTTCATTTGGACTGAAACCCAACGCTGTGTAGGTGGACACATGTAGCGCGACGAGGGCAAGAACGAATGGGTGCGTGCCGCTAGTTGCGAGCTTTTCATACTCTTGTCCGATTTCTGAGCCGTCTTTCGTAACTCCAATCTCTACTGCGACAAAAACTGAAAATTCAACTATCTTCTCTTTCAGGTCTTTTGGTTCAAGGTTGTGCGCGAGTAAGTTGCGCAACGTATTGAGCTTTTTGAGACCCGACCAACCCCACCAGTCTTCTTTGCTATAACGATGAAAGGCGCGACATAGAGCTAATAGCTGAGCAAAGCCGAGGCGAGCGTCGCTGAGCGCCTCGCTTCGAAAGGATTGCTTCTCGATAAACCGATAGAGAACCTCCTCAGCGAGAAGATGCGACTTGAGTACCAAATAAGTCGGGTCTTCCGTCGAAGGCTTTAGCAAGCGAAGAAGTCGCTCCAAATGCTGTGCATCTTGCTCAGGAAAGCGTGGAGGCGTAGACATGTAAATACCTAACAGCCAAGGTAAACCACCCGCAGAATGCGGGTCGGCTTGAGAGAAATGTTAGACAAATTAATTTAGGAACCTGACCATGTACGGATCAACTTCAACCACTTGGCCTCCGTCAAGTTCAACTATTGCGACAGTTTTCGGATGAGGGTTGTTTCCATCATCGAAGTAGATGCTGTTTCCAAACTGAATGAAATTCCCTTGTTTTGTCTCATGTGAGTAATTCACTTCGCAACGTCTTGGTTCTGACAATTTTTTCTCCTTGGTTTAAATTTACTAACGAACAAGATAAGCCGCCCGCAGAATGCGGGTCGGCTTGAGCGCCAGGTTAGACATCTACAGCCTCAGAAAATCCCTTAGTGCTGCGATTGCTATTTTGTAGAGATGATTTTGTTATTTTTTGATGTCTCCAGGTATCTTGTTTGGGTTGATATGTAGAGACATGAAAATCAACCGGAAAAAGCTTGCACAGAATTTCTATTCGTTGACGAATATCACTTCCTGACATTGCTTCCGCGTTTCTGGCAAAGACTGAAACATAGAACGCAGCCCAGATTGCAGCAGCATGATCGAAGTAAATTTCTTCTGCAGGAGCCACAACTGAGTGCATACCTTTATTTTTTGCGGCTAAGCAGGTTGTAAATAGCTCATTGCCGAGTTCGCATGCAGAGAAGAAAACTCTTCTCAGCTTTAAATAGTCCTTAAATATATTGGCGAATTCAACATACGAAATTTCATCGTTTGTCGTTGAAACGATTTCAGACGAGGCGTGACATGAAATATGCAGATACCTGTAATCAGAAAGCCTAAACAAATTTAGCAGATGAGGTAACTCATCCTTCGATTGAAAGTAAAAATACTTTGGATTCTTACCACTTAACCTTAGAAGTTCGGCTAGTCGCTGGCCTTCGTAGCGATGCTTAGCTTCATCCGTCTTTGTGAGACTCTCAATAATGAATACATCTGCGATGGTCAAGAAATTCTCCAAGAAGCTAACTAGATTTAGGCGACAAAAACAAATCAACAGAAGTCTGATAAAGCATTTCAACACTGTTATTTCGCTGGCAGTATGCATTCCCTCGCCTTTTAGGCAAACCTAAAAATTTGCGGATGGACGCATTCCGGTGCTTACTCTGATCGGGCCCGCCAAGGCGGGCCTAGATGTTGCCCTTTCAGCTTCACACAAACAACCCCTTGTACCGATCCCGCAGCAGATTCTTCTGCACCTTCCCCATCGTATTGCGCGGCAGCTCCCCCACCACAAAGCACTTCTTCGGAATCTTGAAATTGGCCAGTTGTGACTTGAGCTGGGCCACGATGGCATCAGCATCCAGTTGGGCGCCGGGCTTGGCAATGACCACGGCCACGCCCACTTCGCCAAAGTCGGGGTGGTGCACGCCGACCAGGGCGCTTTCGGCTACGCCGGGCATTTCGTTGATGTAGCCCTCGATCTCTGCGGGGTAGACGTTGTAGCCACCGCTGATGATGAGGTCTTTGCTGCGGCCCACGATGTGGACGTAGCCGCGTTCATCGACCTTGCCCACGTCGCCAGTCTTGAAGTAGCCGTCTTTCGTGAACTCTTCGGCGGTCTTTTCAGGCATGCGCCAGTAGCCCTTGAACACGTTGGGGCCCTTGACCTGGATGCCGCCGATTTCGCCCACGGGCAAGTCTTTGCCATCGTCGCCCTGCACGCGCAGGCTCACGCCCGGCAGGGGGAAGCCCACGGTGCCGCCACGGCGTTCATCCTGGCCCTGGTAGCGCTTGTCAGCGGCGTAGGGGTTGCTGGTGAGCATGATGGTTTCGCTCATGCCGTAGCGCTCCAGAATGGTGTGGCCGGTGCGTTGCTGCCATTCCTTGAAGGTTTCGATGAGCAGCGGCGCAGAGCCTGCGATGAACAGGCGCATGTTCTTCACGGCCTGCTTGTTCAAAGCCGCTTCAGCCAGCATGCGCACGTACAGCGTGGGCACGCCCATGAACACTGTTGCGCGGGGCATGGCGGCGATGACGGCCTTGGGGTCGAACTTGGCCATCCAGATCATCTTGCTGCCGTTGATGAGCGCGCCGTGGATGGCGACGAACAGGCCGTGGACGTGGAAGATGGGCAAGGCGTGAATCAACACATCACCAGCCTTCCACCCCCAGTAGTCTTTCAGCATCACCGCGTTGCTGAGCATGTTGCCGTGCGTGAGCATGGCGCCCTTGCTGCGGCCGGTGGTGCCGCTGGTGTAGAGGATGGCGGCCAGGTCGTCGGCGGCTTTCACTGCAGGGGTGTGCTCATCGCTGTGGTGAGTGGCGCGCTCCAGCAGGCTGCCGGTGCGGTCGTCACCCAGGGTGAACACATGCTGTGTGCCCAGGGTGAAGGCGATTTTGCTGACCCAGCCAAAGTTGCCGGGGCTGCACACCACCACGGCGGGCTCGGCGTTGCCGATGAAGTATTCGATCTCAGCGCTTTGGTAGGCGGTGTTGAGGGGCAAGAACACGTAGCCCGCGCGCAGCGTGGCCAGGTACAGCGCCATGGCTTCGACGGACTTTTCCACCTGCACTGCCACGCGGCTGCCTTCGGGCAGCTTGAGCGATGCGAGCAGGTTGGCGATGCGGGCGCTGGCGCGGTCCAGGTCGCGCCAGGTGTAGAACAGCGGCGTGCCGTCCGCCGCCGTGGTCTCGACGGCGGTGCTGTCCAGGTCAGACGGGAAGGCTGCGCGCAGGGCGCTGAAGAGGTTGTTTTGGCTCATGGCAGATGGACGGTTTTAGAGGTTTGGATCAACAAGGCGGGCGGGGCCCGTCAAAACAACGGCGCGCGTTTTTCTAGGAACGCGGTGATGCCTTCGCGGTGCTCGGCGCTGTCCGCGTAGGCATAGGGGTCAGGCGCCCCGTTTACTATATTTTTCATAGCTGCTTGCGCTTTACCATCAAGCGCCAGAGGCATTTTTAATGCCAGAAATGTCTGCTTGTTCATGCGGGCGGCCTGCGGCGCCAGTGCGGCGATGCGCAGTGCGCTGCCCAGGGCCTCGGTGGCCACCATGTCGTCGGCCACCACACGACTCAGAAAGCCGCGCGCCATCATGTCAGAGGCGCTGAAGGTGGCGGCCTCCAGCAGCATCTGGCGTGCGGTCACGTCACCCACAGCACCCGCCACCAGCTGCGCCTCGCGCGGGGCCATCGGGAAACCCAGCTTGGCAATCGGCGCGCCAAAACGCGCACCACTGCCCGCCACCCGGATGTCGCAGCAGCTGGCAATCTCCACCCCGGCACCCATGCAGGCGCCACGGATCTGCGCCACCACAGGCACGTCGCACTGGAGCATGGCGTTGAGCCCACCCCAGACGTCGTTCTCATGAAAGTCCCGCAAGGCAGCGGCGTCAAACCGAAAGCCGGGGTATTCCGAAATGTCACCGCCCGCACAGAAGGCATCGCCCTCCCCCGCAATGAGCACGCAGCGCACATCGCTGCGCTGCTGGATGTCTTCAAACACCGCACGCAGCTGCCGCCACATAGGTCGCGACATGGCGTTCAGCCTCCCGGCATGGCGCAAGGTGACATGCATCACACCTTGCGCACCCGCATCCATCAACACTTCACCCGACATATTCGTTGCCCATCACGATTGCAAAATCCCCTGCCCGCAACAACTGGCGCAGCGCCACCGCCCGTGCCACCGTGGAACCGGCTTTGCCGGGCCACGGGTGGCGTCCCCCTTCAGGGGGATGGCGCGAAGCGCCTCAGGGGGTCAATCCAGCTTCGCGCCAGAGGCCTTCACCACCGCCGCCCAGCGCTTGACCTCGCTGCTGACCATGGCCGCAAACTGCGGCTGGGTGAGGCCGCCGTATTCGGCGCCGTTGTTGGCCCAGATCGTCTTGAGTTCGTCAGCGCTGCCCAGCTTGCGCACCTCGTCCACGATGCGCGCCTGCACATCGGCGGGCGTGCCCTTGGGCGCCCACAGGCCGTACCAGGTGGTGACGGTGTAGTCGGGCAGGCCAACTTCGGCGGCGCAGGGTACGTCTGGGAACGCGGCATTGCGCTTGGGGCCCGACACCATGAGTGCCTTGATACGGCCACCTTTGATGTGGGACGCCGAGGAACCCAGCCCGTCAAACATCATGTCCACCTGCCCACCGATCAAGTCCTGCAGAGCGGGGCCTGCGCCGCGGTAAGGGATGTGGGTGATGAAGGTGCCCGTCTGCTGCTTGAACAGCTCGCCCGCCAGGTGGTGCGACGTGCCAGCGCCCGCAGACCCGTAGTTGAGCTTGGCGGGGTTGCGCTTCACATAGTCCATGAACTGCTGGAAGTTATTGACCGGCACGGCCTTGGGGTTGACCACGAGCACCTGGGGCACGTTGGCCAGCAAGAACAGCGGAATGAAGTCTTTCTCCAGGTCGTAGTCGAGCTTGGGGTACATCGATGGGGCGATCGCATGGTGCACGGCCCCCATGAAGAGCGTGTAGCCGTCTGGTGCGGCCTTGGAGGCAAAGCTGGCCCCCACGGTGCCGCCCGCGCCCCCTCGGTTGTCGATCACCAGCGTTTTGCCGGTGGCCTTGGAGAACTGCGCTGCCAAGGGGCGCGCAAAGGCATCGGTGCCGCCGCCCGCAGGGAACGGCACCACCAGGTTCACCGGTTTGGTGGGCCAGGCCGATGCCTGGGCCCATGCAGGCACCGTGCCCGTGGCCAGCCCCAAACCTGTGGCAGCAGCCCCCAGCAGCACCTCGCGGCGCTGAATTCGCATGTCTTTCATTCCTTGTCTCCTGTCGTCGTTGTAAAAAAGGAAAGCAGGCCTACGGTGCCCCACCGTTCAAAACCGTGCCAGGCACGTGCCACCATCGGCTGGTTCCCCTCTGAGGGGGTCCATCGGCCATTGTCTGCGCCGAAGATGACGATGATGGCATTGCGCGGCACCGGGGCCTGCAGTCAGTCACGGCACAGGCTGTCGATGTCCCCCGACACCGGCACCTTGCCTTGCGCGAGCAAGCTGCGGTGCTTGTCGATGCGCTTGAGGTCGTACAGGTAGTTCACCATCAACCCGTACGATTGTTTCAGTCCTTTGCTGGACGGGTCTCCCGCCCAGTTGAGGCGTTCTACCCGCGCTCCGTTGCCCAGGTGGAAGCGGGCCACCGGGTCCACCGGCTTTCCGTCCTGCAGCTCACGGGCCAGATAGCGTGCGGCGCATTCCATCAGCATCTGGCGTACCGGTGATCGGGCGTCCAGGTCGGTGGCCTTGTCGAGCGCAGCCAGCAGATGGGTGGCCTGCGGGGGTTCAAAGCCCACGGCCCGGCCCAGCTCGGTGCGGCGCTTGTCATCCAGGCGCTCCAGCATCGCACCGGCATGCTTGCCCAGCCAAGCGCGGAAACCCGGAATCGGCGACAACGTCGCAAAGGTGCGCAGCCGGGGAAATTCGGCCGTGAGGGTCTCCACCACATGCTTGATGAGTGAATCGCCAAAGCTCACACCACGCAGCCCGGTCTGGGTGTTGCTGATCGAATAGAAAATCGCCGTGGTGGCCCGCCCGATGTCAGCGGGTGCCGCCGCTTCGTCGAGCAAAGGCGTGATGCTGGACGAGATTTTGTCCACCAGCGCCACCTCCACAAAGATCAAAGGCTCGTTGGGCAAACGCGGGTGAAAGAAGCCGTAGCAGCGGCGGTCGCTGTCGAGCCGGTTTTTCAGATCGGCCCAGCTGCGGATGTCATGCACGGCCTCGTACTTGATGAGCTTTTCGATCAGCGAGGCGGGCGAGTCCCACGACAGGCGTCTTAGCTCCAGAAAGGCCACGTCAAACCAGGTCGAGAACAGGTGCTCCAGCTCGGCATCCAGCGCCAACAGGCGCTTGTCGGACTTGAGCAGGGGCAGCAGCTCGGCACGCATGTCCAGCAAGAACCGCATGCCTTCAGGGAAAGCAGAAAAACGCTGCAGCAGCCGCGTGCGCGGCGACACCAGTGCACGGCGCAGGCTGATCTCGGCCTGGCCTTCTTCGGCCGTGCCAGCCGCTGCTTCGTAGCGCTGGCGGGCCGACTTGAAGCGCGTGGCGTCGGGGGCGAACTGCTCGCACATCAGCAGCCACATATCGCGGCGCTCTTCGGGCTCGGCCTTGGCATACCACTCGGCCACGGCCTGGGCGCGGCGGCCACCTTCGATCTCGCTCACCTGCGGGGCCACCACCTCCTGCAGGTCGGCCAGCAGGCGGCGCAGCGCGCGGGGCGACAGAGCCTCCTGCCCGCGCCGCAGCGTGGCCTGCAGCCGCTCGTTGGTGGAACGCGGTACGGCGACCTTGGCCACCACATCGGTCACCGATTTGTCGAGCCCGGCGCGGGCCGGTTTGTCGGCCGCCTTCTCGCTTGCCTTCTCGCTTGCCTTCTCGCCGGTCTTTTCAGCGGGCTTGTCTGCGGCGGGCGCTGCCGTGCGCAGGCGCGACACGCTGCGGGTGATCCATTCGGGGGTGCTGTTGATCATGGGGTGAGCCTCGATTGCTGGTTGCGGGCTACGTCGCGCAGCGCATCGCGCTGGCGCAACAGATGGTTGCGCATGGCCTCTTCGGCGGCGTCGCAGTCGCGCGCCTTGAGCGCGGCGAACACCGCCAGGTGCTCGGCCAGGCTTTGCTGCAGACGGCCGGGCACATGCAGCGTTTGCGCCCGGGCCAGGCGCAGGATCTTTCGCAGGTCGCCAATCACCTGGGCCAGCCAGCGGTTGTCCGCCAGTGTGATGAAGGCCTCGTGGATGGCGTAGTTGGCTTCGTAGTAGTCGGCGATCAGGCCTTCAGCGGCAAACTGCTGCAGCCGCTGGTGCAACACCTCAAGCGCCGCAACATCCGCCGCGACCGCCTTGCGCGTAGCCTCATGGGCCGCCCGACCCTCCAGCAGCGCGATCACGGGAAAAAGATCGTCCAGGTCGCGCTCGGTGATCTCAGCCACAAAGCAGCCGCGGCGCGGTTCGTGGCGCAGCAAGCCCTCCGCCACCAGCACCTTGAGCGCCTCGCGCAGCGGCGTGCGCGAAATAGCGAGCCGCTCGCACAAGGCCGCTTCGTCCAGGAAACTCCCGGGGGGCAAGGCGCCCGCGAAGATTTGCTCGCGCAAGCGCGAGGCGGCTTCGTCGTGCAGTGAGTTGGGAACCGGGCGCATGGTGCGGGGAAAACTCCAGGGTGTCAGGGTGCGCAGGCAAAACGCCTGCATCTTTTGCTGCCAACGCGGCTTCAAATGCCGCCAAACGTCAACATCACTCTGAATAGTTCGTAATTTCTCATAATTACGCAAAATCACAAGAGGAAAACCCTGAAATGTGCCGATGGGGCGACAAACGGTGCACCCATGGTGCAGAGATGCAACACAAGGGCCGTTTCATGTCGGTAAAAAGCCGCATGGGGAGCGCGGCGGTGGCGGGTCAACACATCGCCCCACCCTACCCACCAGCAGAGCACTTACCTCGCAACGGCAAGTACTACTATTTTCATAGCTGGTAGCGCTTATCAGTTAAGCGCTAGAGGCCAATTTCACCTGATTTTTTGCGCCACTGCGGGCTGACGCTGTGCCCACACCCACAGACCCACGCCCGCAGCGATCATCGGCACGCACAGCCACTGGCCCATGCTCATGCCCAAGGACAGGATGCCGAGGAACGCATCGGGCTCGCGAAAGTATTCGGCAATAAAGCGGAAGGAGCCGTACCCCACCAGGAAAGCGGCGGCCACCTGGCCCTGGCGGCGTTCTTTGCGCGCGTACAGCCACAGCAGGATGAACAGCAGCAAGCCCTCCATGAGGAACTGGTAGACCTGCGACGGATGGCGCGGCTGCATCGATCCGCTGTGCGCAAACACCATGCCCCACGGCAGGTCCGGGCTGGAAAAACGGCCCCACAGTTCGCCGTTGATGAAGTTGCCCACCCGTCCTGCGGCCAAGCCCGTGGGCACGCAGGGCGCCACAAAGTCGGCCACCTGCAGCCAGGGGCGCTTGCGCGAATGTGCGAACCACAACATGGCCACGATCACGCCCAACAAGCCACCGTGAAAGGCCATGCCCCCTTGCCACACGGCAAAAATCTCCAGGGGGTGACTCAGGTAGTACGCTGGTTTATAGAACAGGCAGTACCCCAACCTACCCCCGACCACCACACCCGCCACCCCCAGGAACAGGATGTCTTCCACATCCTTGCGCGACCAAGCGCCAGGCCCGGTGATGGAGGCAAACGGCTCGTGCCGAAGGCGCCGGATGCCCAGCAGCATGAACAGGCCAAAGGCCGCAAGATAGGTCAGGCCGTACCAGTGGATGGCCAGCGGTCCGATCTGCAGGGCGACAGGGTCGATGTGGGGATAAGTCAGCATGGGGGCGATTGTGCACGCGCAGCACTACCCTTTCAGGGCACTGGCCTGCACCTCCTGGGCCACAAAATCGATCCACCGGGCCAGTGCGGGGGGCACGGCAGCGCCCCAGACCAGGCTGGTTTCGCACACGGGCGCTAGGGGAGATTTGCCGCCCAGCTCCCGGTAGACAACGCCCGGCCGCTGAAACTGCTGCACGCTGGCAGGCACCCAGGCCAGCCCCAGGTCGGCCGACACCAAGTTGACGATGGTCTGCATCTGGATGGCCTCCTGGGCCACCTGCGGCACCTGCCCCGCTGCGTGGTACAGCGCCACGATGGCGTCGTACAGCGATGGCAGGATGGGGCGGGGGAAAATCACCAGGGGCTCCAGCAGCAAATCGGAGAACCGCACGGTGGGCCGACGCGCGAGCGGATGGTGTTCAGGCAGCGCCAGCACCAGCGGCTCTTGCGCCACGCACAGGCTTTGCAGCGCCGGGGGCGCCTGGCCGGGCGTGTGCAAAAGCAGCCCGGCATCAATCTCCCCCCGCGCCAGCGCCTGCAGTTGCACGTCGCCCGTCGCCTCGATCAGTTCAAGCCGCACCCCGGGCCACTGCGCCCGGAAGGCACGTACCCACTGCGGCAGCATCCCGAAACCCACGGTCGAGACAAACGCCAGCCGCAGCCGCCCCACCTCGCCCGCTGCCGCTGCGCGCGCCTGTACGGGAAGCGCCTGGGCGCGGTCGATCAAATCCAGCACCTGCGGCAACAGGGCAGCCCCGGCCGGAGTGAGCTGCACGCTGCGTTTGGTGCGGTCGAACAGCTGAAGGCCCAACGTGCGCTCCAGCCCGGCAATGGCCTGGGTGAGCGGCGGTTGTGTCATGTGCAGGCGCTGCGCCGCGCGGCCAAAGTGCAGCTCCTGGGCTACTGCGGCAAATTGCCGCCACAAGCGCATATCAATGAATGGCTCTTTCATATGCTGTACATATTAATCGCCCTGTACAAATGGATTGGATGGCGCCCGCCAATCGCCGCATACTCGCGGCTGCGAAAAGTTTCTCCCCCCACAAGAATCGCTCCACGAAGGAAAACACACCATGGCAGACAACAAAGTCATCCCGATCCAGCCCATCAACCGCCGCAGCGCCAACATCACCCAAGGCAAGTCGCGCGCGCCCAACCGCTCCATGTACTACGCCATGGGCTACGAAGAAGGCGACTTCGTGAAACCCATGGTGGGCGTGGCCAATGGCCACAGCACCATCACCCCCTGCAACAGCGGCCTGCAGAAGCTGGCCGACGCAGCCATTGCAGGCATTGAGGAAGCGGGCGGCAACGCCCAGGTGTTCGGCACGCCCACCATCAGCGACGGCATGGCCATGGGCACCGAAGGCATGAAGTACAGCCTGGTGAGCCGCGAAGTCATCAGCGACTGCATCGAGACCTGCGTGGGCGGCCAGTGGATGGACGGCGTGCTGGTGGTAGGCGGCTGTGACAAAAACATGCCCGGCGGCCTGATGGGCATGCTGCGCGCCAACGTGCCCGCCATCTATGTCTACGGCGGCACCATCCTGCCAGGGCACTACAAGGGCCAGGACCTGAACATCGTGAGCGTGTTTGAGGCCGTCGGCGAGAACGCCGCCGGCAAGATGAGCGACTTTGACCTGAAGGAAATCGAGAAGCGCGCCATCCCCGGAACCGGCTCTTGCGGCGGCATGTATACCGCCAATACGATGTCCAGCGCGTTCGAGGCCCTGGGCATCAGCCTGCCCTACTCGTCCACCATGGCCAACCCGCACGACGAAAAGATGAACTCGGCCAAGGAATCGGCCAAGGTGCTGATCGAGGCCATCAAGATGGACCTGAAGCCGCGCGACATCGTGACCAAGAAGTCCATCGAGAACGCCGTGGCCGTCATCATGGCCACGGGCGGCTCCACCAACGCGGTGCTGCACTTCCTGGCCATTGCCCACGCGGCAGGCGTGGAATGGACCATTGACGACTTCGAACGTGTGCGCGTGAAGACCCCCGTGCTGTGCGACCTCAAGCCCAGCGGCAAATACCTGGCGGTGGACCTGCACCGCGCTGGCGGCATCCCGCAGGTCATGAAGATCTTGCTGAACGCAGGCCTGCTGCATGGCGACTGCATCACCATCGAAGGCAAGACGATTGCCGAAGTGCTCAAGGATGTGCCGGACGAGCCGCGCGCCGACCAGGACGTGATCCGCCCCATCAGCAACCCGATGTACGCCCAAGGCCACCTGGCCATCCTCAAAGGCAACCTGAGCCCCGAGGGCGCTGTGGCCAAGATCACGGGCCTGAAGAACCCCGTGATCACCGGACCGGCCCGCGTGTTTGACGACGAACAATCGGCGCTGGAAGCCATCCTGGCCGGCAAGATCAAGGCGGGGGACGTGATGGTGCTGCGCTATCTGGGCCCCAAGGGCGGCCCCGGCATGCCCGAAATGCTGGCCCCCACTGGCGCGCTGATTGGTGCTGGCCTGGGTGAAAGCGTGGGCCTGATCACCGACGGCCGCTTCTCTGGCGGCACCTGGGGCATGGTGGTCGGCCACGTGGCGCCCGAAGCGGCAGCCGGTGGCACCATCGCTTTCGTGAACGAAGGCGACAGCATCACCATCGACGCACGCCAACTGCTGCTGGAGCTGAACGTGAGCGAAGAAGAGATCGCCAAGCGCCGCGCCACCTGGACGGCCCCCGCACCGCGTTACACGCGCGGGGTGCAGGCCAAGTTCGCGTTCAATGCATCAAGCGCCAGCAAGGGTGCGGTACTCGACGCGTATTGACGTTCAGCGCTTTCAAAAAGCAAAAGCCCGCCGCTCCCGGCGGGCTTTTTTTTGCTGCCAAGACCATGGCATCCACGTTGTGTGCCCCCGCGTGACTTGCGCCTTAAAACTCGCGCCGCCTCGACCGCCACCGGATCCAGCCGCCCGCCAAAGCTCTCAACGGTGCGGTCACACGCCAGGACCAGCTTGCGCGCATCAATCCCACTTCCTTTCGCACGGCCGCCGTCACGGCAGCCTCACGGGCCGCTACATCCCGCACCAGCCGGAGCACGGTCACCCGCGTACGGTCTGCAGGTGAGGCGCTGGGCGAGCCTGGGTTCACCGCATCTTCTGGCGCCGAGGCTTCCACACCGGCCGCGATGTCGCGGATGTCGAAAAAGGCCAGGGGCTGCTCTGCACAGGTGGTCACCATCAGGCCCCAGGGCTCATGCACATCGATGCCCTTGGGGCCGCCCTCGCGCGGGTTGTGGTGCCCCCGCTCAAACACAGCGTCATCCAGCACGCGGAACACGGCATTCGGCTCGGCCAGGCTGCACCACCCGGAAGGATCTCGGTGAAACACGGCCACATGGGGGGCGCCAGCATCCGCCACCAGCAGAATGCGCCCGCCCGCCAGGAAACACAGCCCATGGGGGTAGCTGACGCCACGCAGTTGTGCCGCAGGCGCGTTGCCAGGCGCAAGAAACTCATCGTTGCGGTAGAGTGCGACAATGTGGCGGTCGTGGTTGCTGACCGCCACCCATTCAGCATTGGGGTCCAGCGCCACACCATCCGGAACCTCCAGCCCGTGCTGCATGAGAAGCTGCGCATCCAGATGGGAAAAACCTGCAGCAGCGTTCAGCAGGTGATGGGTCACGTAATGGGAAAAGCCGTTGCACACCCACAGCTCGTGCAAGCCTGCGCCCAGATCCCGTGCGCACAGGCTTCCTGGGGTACTCAGGAGCTCCGTCTCCTGCTTGCCGATCACGGACAGGGGCTCCAACGTGTGCAACGCGGTCAGACGACCCGCCGGGGGAATGTCGAACAGCGATACATCACCCTCCCGGCTGGCGACCGCGATGATGCTGTTGCTGATCCAGCACAGGCCATGGGGGCGCTTGAGGCTGGTGGACGCGACCTCCACGGCATCCGTCAGGCAAACCACCTTCTTCCCGTTTTCAAACTGGCAGTCCACCCCGACGACCAGCACCCTGTTCAGCGTGATGGCGGCCAGCGCCACACGGCGCCCGTCGGGCGACCAGCTCACATCTTCGGTTCGACCCATGGATGCAATAGCATCTAACACCTCTGCGGGGCCGATGCATGCCAGTCTCACGGCGAAACCCCTTGCTGGACGTTGTGAAACGCCAAGGCATCGTCCACACTGCCATCCATCACCACGCGTCCATCCTTGAGGACCAGCGCGCGGTTGCAAAAGCTCTTGAGAATGACCTCGTTATGGGATGCCAGCACCAGAATGGAGACCTGCTCGATCAGCCCGTTGATGCGCTCCTTGGCCTGGCTGAAAAACTTGGCATCACCAGCACCAATCATTTCGTCCATGAGCAGAATATCGGGAACCACGCTCGTGGACACCGCAAACGCCAGGCGCAGCAGCATGCCCTGTGAGTACGTCCTGACCGGCAACTGAAGATGCTCGCCCAGCTGGGTGAATGCCTCCACCGAGGGTATGAGGCCCATCGCCTGCTTGCGTGTCAGACCCAACACAATGCCCCGCATGATGATGTTGTCGTACCCAGTGGCATCGACATCCATGCCCAGCATGATGTCTGTGAGCGCTGCAATCCGGCCACTGAAGGACAGCTCGCCTTGCATGGGCTCATAGACGCCCGAGAGCACGCGCAGCAGCGTGGTTTTGCCAGCGCCGTTCGAACCAATCAGGCCGACCCGATCCCCCGGACGCAGCAACAGGCTCACATCACGCAACGCATGCACGCTGACCTGCCGCAAACCGCTGGCCTCCACACGGGCCTTGTCACGCATAGGAAGCCCCAGCACCGTATTGAGCAGGCCCCGTGACCGCGTAGTGAACACGGGAAAGTCGATGGATACGTTGGACAACTGGATATGGGCCATCTTGGGATACCGAAGGGTGGCGGCGCCTACAGCCAGTACACAATCCGCCGCCGAATCGCGACGTACTGCCAAAAGAAAATCAAACCCAACAGCAGGACCAGCCCCACTGCGGCACCCCAGGTCTGCAGGCTGGGGACCTCTCCCATCAAGGGGCTGCGCGTCAGGTCCAGAAAAAGCGCCAATGGATTCAGGCGTACCACCCACTGTGCACGTTCGGTCAGCTGGTCAGGCACCCAGAGCACGGGGGTCACAAAAAAACTGACCTGCATCAGGCTGCCCAGGGCCACCGTCACGTCACGAAAGCGGGCCGCAAGGCCCCCCAGAATGGCAACTACAAAACTGGCAGCCAGCAAAGTCAGGGCGGTGGCGCCAAGCAGCGCCCCCCACTGCACAGCCCCCAGCCGTCCCGCCCACCACAAGACGGCCAACACAATGACCGCGCTGTGCAGCATCAGGATGGAGCATCGAAACACAGTGCGGAACACAAACGCCATCTTGGGGTAAGGCGTCTGCTTCAAAAATGCGTCCGAGCCGATATAGGTCAAGCAGCCCTCGTTGATCAGCGCAGTGAAGTACCCGAACAGCACATGCCCGGCACAAAAATACGGCAGGTACCACTCGGCCGGGTACTTGAACAGCTGCGCACCGATCAAGCCAAAAGCAACGATGAAAATGGCCGTGTGCAGCGTAATCCAGACAGGCCCCAGAAAGGTCCGCCGATACTGCTTGGCGACATCGTTCCAGCCCATAAAACACCAGAAGCGCCACGCCACCATGGCGCTCCAGATGTCAAGCCCCAACAATTGAATTTGCCTCTGACGCGCAGACACGGGGGGATTGGCGGTTGAATGAGCCATCACAGCAATATCAAGCCATCGACTCGTAGACGCGCAGGGTTTTTTCTGCGCACGCTTGCCAGGTGAAAGCGCGCACGCGATCACGCCCGCGCGCAACCAGTTGGCCCGCCAGTTCTGAGTTCTCGGCAACTCGCCGCATCGCATCCGCAAGTTCGTCGATGCGCAGAGGATCAATCAGCAAGGCCGCATCCCCCGCAACCTCCGGGATGGAGGTCGTGTTGGACGCCACCACCGGTACCCCCGCCGCAAAGGCTTCCAGAACCGGCAGTCCGAATCCCTCGTGGAGCGACGGGAACACCAGGGCCGTTGCACGCTTGATAACCACCTGAAGATCGGCATCCGGCAAATGCTGCAGCCAGCGGACATGTTTGAGCGCGCCCCCGGTGAATTGGGCGACAACGTCTTCGCACCCCCAGCCCGGTTTGCCGACCACCACCAACGGAAACTCCCGCTGCAGAGGCTCGGGCAGGCTGGCGTGGGCCAAAAGCAGGCGGCTGATGTTCTTGCGCGGCTGCAGGGTACCGACGCTCACAAAATAGCGGTCTGGCAATGCATGCCGATCCCGCACGGCTTTTTCCACAGATTCATCGACCGGTGCAAACCACTGCGAACCTACACCCAGAGGAATGGCAGTGATCCGCTCTTCGGGCAGGCGGAAGTGCGTAGCGATCTCCTGGCGGGAGTAATTGGAAATCGTGATGACCTGCTGCGCCCAGAACGCAGTACGCCGCCACAATTCGTTTTTCAGGCCCTTGAACCGGTATCGGACCCACTCGGGATGAGAGAGCGGGATCGCATCAAAAATCGTCGCCACCACCGGCGTTCCACGCAAGCGCGGAACCAGATGGTCGGTGGCATGGATGACATCAATCCCCGCGCAGAGCGCGCGGCGCACCCTGCCAAAGTCCACCCCCGGCAGCGTTGCGGCCAGGGCCTGCCGCGCAAAAGGTCCAAAGGACATCGCAGGTGTCGCGCCCTGCCAGAGGCTCGCCGGAGCATCGAACAGATACGGCTGCAGTTGCGCTGACGGCGGCATGGCAGCCATCAGCTCCCGGGTGTAGGTACCAATGCCATCCACACCACCCTGCTGGACAGTACGTGCCAGCACGCTGACGCCAAAAGCTACCCTCATCGGGCCACCTCACACAGCAGCCAGCAGGGCCCACAGTAGTGGTTCACCATCATCGGGCCCCGGGATAAGTGCGCCGCAAGTCTGCTTCCACCATCATTCGACAGATCTGCTCTACGGAGGTGCGCGCCTCCCAACCCAGTTCGGCCCGGGCACGGGAGGCGTCGCCCACCAGGATATCCACCTCTGCAGGGCGAAAGAAACCGGGATCCACGCTCGCCACAACGCGCCCCGTCCCCACATCCACGGCCACTTCCGAAGCAGCGGCACCCGCAAACTCCAGGGATATGCCGGTAATCGAGAACGCCATACGCACAAAGTCGCGCACGGTCTGCTGGCGGCCGGTTGCCAGCACGTAGGTACCAGGCCTGTCTGCCTGCATCATCTGCCACATGCCTTCGACGTACTCGGCCGCAAAACCCCAGTCGCGACGCGCATCCAGGTTGCCCAATTCGAGCACGCCCCTTTCGCCATGGGCCATGCGGGCCACTGCATTCGATATCTTGCGTGTCACAAATTCACTGCCCCGAAGGGGGCTTTCATGGTTGAACAGAATACCGCTGACGGCATAGATGCCATAAGCTTCCCGGTAGTTGATGGTCATCCAGTGGGCAAACAGCTTGGACACCGCATAAGGGCTGCGCGGACAAAAGGGGGTGGACTCGCACTGCGGCGTTTGACCCACCCCACCGAACATCTCTGAGGAACTGGCCTGGTAGTAGCGTATGTGGGGATCCACCAGCCGGACAGCTTCCAGCAGATTCAATGCCCCTTGGCCATTGACAAGCGCCGTAGTGGTCGGAGCGTCAAAACTCGCTCCCACAAAGCTCTGTGCCGCCAGGTTATACAACTCGTCCGGACGGAATTTTTGCAGAAGTGCAATGGCAGAGCCGGGGTCGGTCAGATCAAAATCAACCAGCAGCAAATGGGGATGGTCCATCACGCCCAGCTCCTGAAGGCGCCAGGTATTCACACTGCTGGTGCGTCGATGGGTGCCTATGACCTGGTAACCCTTGTTCAGCAGAAACGCTGCCAGATAGGCGCCATCCTGCCCGGTGACACCCGTGATGATGGCCGTCTTGCCACTTGCAGCGATGATGGGCTCTTTTCTGTAACACAACCTTGCCATACCCGCCCCAGGATCGGAGCGGCGACCGGCGGCTGCAGAGTCTTGGAGTCAACGAGGTTTGCGCGGGCGCATGCCCAGGGCTTCCTTGTTCTTGTTGATCCGGTCCTGCTTGCGTTGCTCCATCTTTTCCATGGCTTTACGTTTCGTATATCCCGTGGAATCAGCCCAGGCCCACCATAAGGCCGTGGCACCAAAAGGCGCCAGCACCCACCACCAGGACCAGGCGGCCACGGGTCCAACCTCGAAATACTTCAATGCCAGAAGCAACAGTGAAAGACCCAGCAGGTACATCGCGATCTCCAGAAAAGGCCGAAACCGCCCGGTTGACCCCGGACAAATCCCTGTCAACCCAAGCCACTACAATTCCATTAAAGAACTGTAACTCAACCACAGGAATTCCCACCATGAAGCGTACCCTGATCACCCTTGCCATGACGCTGTCGGTTGCGGCACCGGCCATGGCCGACTTGGCCTTGGCAACCTCGAAGAACTGCATGGCTTGCCACGCTGTGGACAAAAAGCTGGTGGGCCCTTCGTACAAGGATGTGGCTGCCAAATACTCCGGTCAGAAAGATGCCGTGGACAAGCTGGCCGCCAAGATCGTCAAGGGCGGCGCGGGAGTGTGGGGTCCAGTTCCGATGCCTGCCAACGCACAGGTCAACGATGCAGAAGCCAAGAAGCTGGCTGCGTGGGTGCTGACGCAGAAGTAAATCGCCTCAACCTCACCCCGGGGGCGGCATAGCCCCTTGGTGAAAGGCCGCGCCACGCACTGTGACGCGGCCTTTATAGTTTCTAGAACCTGTTTTGCTTTTCAGGGCGCGGGCAAATTGCAGGACACAGCAACAAAAAGCTGCGAGCCCCTCTGATCACACCCGAGAAACGACCGGCACCGCCTCCAGCCCGCGCGTTCGCAGCTGGTGCTCAAGCTGCCCCACATACGCTGCTGTGGAGTTGTCGGACTCGGTGGCACGCGCTGCCAGGTGCGCTTCCAGTTCATCCAGCCGCGCCAACACAGTGGCGTGCGCCTGCTGGTGCTGAGCATCGAGAAAAGCCCGCAACTCCGTAAAACGCGAGGCTTCCGCCTTGTCCGCCAGTTCGCGCTGGACCTGCATTTCCTTGGTATGACGTCGCGTCTCCATCAATACCGAACCTTGGAGCGACAAGACATAGACGATAAAAAAGATGCCCAGCAAGCCCGTAAGGCCCAACATGATGAGCCCCAGCGGAGCCTCAAAGACCACAATGCCGAGGGACACCAGGGACGGTGCGGCCAGAGCGGGCCAATTGAGGGCGGCGAGTGCAGCAATGGCTAAAACCGTCACCCAAAGAACGATGGAACGCAGATGCATGAAAACCTCCTGTATGCAGCGCCCAGGCGAAGATCCGCAAGCGCCATGCGCCGTTGTAACGCATGCACGGGCCGTCACCGACCGCAGGCGGGAGATTTCAGGCGGTGTCCTACAGAGAGGACCAGGGAGGAGCGGAGCCCTAGGGAGCCCCGCAAGCGCGGTGGACCAGCGACTGGATTGTGTGGCCATGTCACATCGCTACGCGATGAGAGTGCCCCTGAATCCGGCAAGCGCTGCGCTGGCGCCTTTCGGCGCCTTCTGGATCAGTTGGTCTGGGCTTTGATCACCCGCAGTGGAGCACCATCCGATTTTGTGGGCACGTCACATCGCTACGCGATATGAGTGCCCCCAAACCCCGCAAGCGCTGCGCGCTGGCGCCGTTACACGGCGCCTTCTGGATCAGTTGGTCTGAGCCAACTGATCCAGGATTGCGGGGTTTTCCAACGTGCTGGTGTCCTGCGTGATGGCCTCGCCCTTCGCGATGCTGCGCAGCAACCGACGCATGATCTTGCCGCTGCGGGTCTTGGGCAGGTTATCGCCAAAGCGGATGTCCTTGGGCTTGGCGATGGGGCCGATTTCCTTGGCAACCCAGTTGCGCAGTTCGTTGGCAATCTGCTTGGCTTCTTCGCCCGTGGGGCGGGAACGCTTGAGCACAACGAAGGCGCAGATGGCCTCGCCAGTCACATCATCGGGGCGGCCCACCACAGCGGCCTCGGCGACGAGGTCGGTCTTGGAGACCAGGGCCGATTCGATCTCCATCGTGCCCATGCGGTGCCCCGAGACGTTCAGCACGTCATCGATACGGCCAGTGATGCGGAAGTAGCCCCGATCGGCGCTGCGCACCGCCCCATCCCCCGCCAGGTAGTAGCCCTTGAGCTCTTCGGGGAAGTAGCTCTTCTTGAAACGCTCGGGGTCGTTCCAGATGGTGCGGATCATGCTGGGCCAGGGGCGCTTGATGACGAGGATACCGCCCGAGCCGTTGGGCACATCGTTGCCCATTTCGTCCACGATGGCAGCGGTAATGCCGGGCAGGGGCAGCGTGCAGCTGCCGGGCACCAGCGGCGTGGCGCCGGGCAGCGGCGTGATGACATGGCCGCCCGTTTCGGTCTGCCAGAAAGTGTCCACGATGGGGCAACGCTCGCCGCCCACGTTCTTGTGATACCACATCCAGGCTTCGGGGTTGATGGGCTCGCCCACGCTGCCCAGGATGCGCAGGCTCGACAGGTCCGAGCGTGCAGGGTGTACCGCCTCGTCAGCTTCCGCAGCCTTGATGAGCGAACGAATGGCCGTAGGTGCTGTGTAGAAGATGGTGCACTTGTGGCGCTCGATCATCTGCCAGAAGCGGCCGGCATTCGGGAAGGTGGGAATGCCTTCAAAGATGATCTGCGTGGCGCCTGCTGCCAGCGGGCCATAGGCGACGTAGGTGTGGCCCGTGATCCAGCCGATGTCGGCCGTGCACCAGAACACATCGTCAGCGCGCAGGTCGAACGTCCAGTCCATGGTCATCTTGGCCCACAGCAGGTAGCCGCCGGTGCTGTGCTGCACGCCTTTGGGCTTGCCGGTAGAGCCGCTGGTGTAGAGGATGAACAGCGGGTGCTCGGCGCCAACGGCCACGGGGGGGCATTCGGTGCTTTGTCCAGCCAGTGCTTCGGCAAAGGTCTTGTCGCGCCCGGCCACCATGTTGCAGGCCGTGGCCGTGCGCTGGTAGACAAACACATTGCGGAGGGTGTCGCAGCCGCCCATGGCCAGGGCTTCGTCGATGATGGCCTTGAGCGGCAGCTCTTTGCCGCCCCGCATCTGGTAGTTGGCGGTGATCACGGCCACGGCACCCGCGTCAATGATGCGCTCGTGCACCGCCTTGGCGCTGAAGCCGCCAAACACCACGCTGTGCGTGGCGCCAATGCGGGCACAGGCCTGCATCGCCACCACACCTTCGATGGTCATGGGCATGTAGATCAGCACCCGGTCGCCCTTGTTCACGCCATGGGCCTTGAGGGCGTTGGCAAACTGGCTCACACGGGCCAGCAACTCTTTGTAGGTGATCTTGGTGACCGCGCCATCGTCGGCCTCAAAGAGGATGGCGGTCTTGTTCTCGGTGGGCGTGCCGATGTGGCGGTCCAGGCAGTTGGCCGAGGCATTGAGTTCGCCGTCGGCAAACCACTGGTAGAACGGTGCGTTGGATTCATCCAGCGTGCGCGTGAACGGCTTGGACCACTGCACGTTCTCGCGCGCCAGGCGCGCCCAGAAGCCCTCGAAGTCCTTGTCGGCTTCGGCACACAGCGCGTCGTAGCCCGCCATGCCTGACACGCGCGCGGCTTTGACGATCGCATCGGAGGGCGGGAACACGCGGTTCTCAACCAGTACGGACTCGATGGCGGATGTGGGCGCACTCATGGTGTTGTCTCCTGGGTCTGATGGAATTGGAATTGGGCGGTACTGTCGGCCGTGGCACTTACAAGCCACTGACTGGCACGAAGCTTACAGAATAGGCCACCTGCAACCGGGCGGAAGAGCGCTTGCGGATGAGGGGTGTCACGCGGCACCCCTAAAATCGCGCGACCCAAGATCCACCCTTCATTTCATGTCCCTCCCGAAAAAACCCGTCCCCCCCGCGCCCATGCGTCCCCTGCCCTCGCTGATTTTTGCCAGCCGGTGGCTGCAGCTGCCCCTGTACCTGGGCCTGATCCTGGCCCAGGCGGTGTACGTCTTCCACTTCTGGGTGGAGCTGGTGCATCTGATCGAGGCCGCTTTTGGCAACACCACCGCGCTCAAGAGCCTGGTCTCCAGCATTGGCTACAAGAGCGACTTCGAGGTGACCTCGCTCAACGAAACCATCATCATGCTGGTGGTGCTGGCGCTGATCGACGTGGTGATGATCTCCAACCTGCTGATCATGGTGATCGTGGGGGGCTATGAAACCTTCGTCTCGCGCCTGCACCTGGAAGACCACCCCGACCAGCCCGAGTGGCTGAGCCATGTGAACGCCTCGGTGCTCAAGGTCAAGCTGGCCACCGCCATCATCGGCATCAGCTCGATCCACCTGCTCAAGACCTTCATCAACGCCGCCAACTACGACATCAAGGTGCTGATGTGGCAGACCATCATCCATGTGGTGTTCCTGCTCAGCGCGCTGGCCATTGCCCTGACAGACCGCCTGATGGCGCATTCCACACCGCCCGCGCGCCACTGACGGCCGCCCTCCCCCCTCCGCACCCGAAAGAGGCCGCCCATTGCGGCCTCTTTGCTTATTCTTGAGTGGAAAATAGTTCTATCGCTTAACTGGCATTGATT
Source organism: Acidovorax sp. JMULE5 (assembly GCF_013376875.1). Lineage (GTDB taxonomy): Bacteria > Pseudomonadota > Gammaproteobacteria > Burkholderiales > Burkholderiaceae_C > Acidovorax > Acidovorax facilis. The sequence goes on along the minus strand of NZ_CP035951.1, from coordinate 224,550 downwards.
TATAGCTACAAAAAATGTAGCAAATTAGATCGATATCTGCTCCCAAATTTCTCCCCAATCGGGCGGCACAGTGCAGGCCATACCCACTTGCAGGAGAAATCCATGGACCGCAGCACCGCCGCCCAAGCCATCGTCGCCCCCCTCGCCACCGCCACGCAGGCACCCACCAACCGCCGTTTTGCCCTGAACGCCCTGGGTTCCCTGGGCGTGGCCACCTTGTTCGGCTGCGGGGGCGGAGACACCGAAACCACGGACACGACCGACACCACCGGCACAGGTACCGGAACGGGTACAGGCACCACAACCACCTGCTCGGTTGTCCCCGAAGAAACCGCAGGCCCCTACCCCGCCGATGGCTCCACGGCCAGCAACAACACCTACAACGTGCTGGCGCTCAGCGGCATCGTGCGCTCGGACATCCGCAGCTCCATCGGCTCGTCCACGCAGGTCAGTGGCGTGCCGCTGACCATCACCATCACGCTGACGAACACCAGCGCCAGCTGCGCAGCGCTATCAGGCTACGCCATCTACCTGTGGCACTGCACGCAGGACGGCAACTACTCGGTCTACAGCTCGAACAACATTGCCGACAACTACCTGCGCGGCGTGCAGGCCACGGATGCCAGCGGCACCGTGACCTTCACCACCGTCGTGCCCGGCTGTTATGCGGGCCGCATGCCGCACATGCACCTGGAGATCTACCCCACACTCGCGTCGGCCAACAATGCGCGCAACAAGGTCAAGACCACGCAGCTGGCCTTCCCCACCGAGCTGCTCAGCAGCATCTACAGCGCCAATTCCGGCTACAGCGCCAGCGTGCGCAACCTGGCTTCCATCACCTTTGCCACCGACAACGTCTTCAGCGATGGCACCACGCTGGAGATGACCTCGATGCAGGCCAACAGCGGCGGCGGGTACTCGGCCAGCATCACGATCTCGATTGCGGCTTGACTGAAAGCTCCCCTTGAGTCGCCTTCGGCGCCCCCCCTCAGAGGGGAACGCACCCGGTGACCCGCCAAAGCCGGTTCTACGGGTGCACTGGCCTGGGCCGCGCCGGTTTCTGGCGGCGAATCCACTCGTTGAACGCTTTTCTCCATTACACCGACGGAAAAAACCATGACTTTGCACTCTCTTCGCCTCCACCTGCTGGCCCGCATGACCCTCGCGACCGTACTGGCAGCCACATCGGCCGCCCCCGTGCTGGCGCAATCGCAGGGCCGGCAAGAGCCGCCCGCTCCGCCGCCCGAAGCCTATGCCGCCTGCAAGGGCAAGACCGAAGGCGCCAGCGTGACGCTGACCATGCCCGACGGCAAATCGCTCGCAGGCACATGCCGCACAATGGGTGGCACCCTGGTGGCCATGCCCGCAGGCGGGCCTGGCGGCCCCGGCGGTGCAGGCGGCCCGCCCCCTGCCCGCTGACGACTCCTGCTGCCCCATCGATGCCCCACCTGACCCTGCACCGCAAAGCCTTCATCGCCCTGGCCGCCCTGCTGGTGGCCTTGTTGCTGATCTTTGCAGGCTTTTCGCGGCTGGGCTTGCAGCGGGGCCTGGGGCCGTATGTGGCAGAGATTGAACTGGCCCGCATGGACTGGCTGGCCGAGCGCCTGCAGGCCCACCACACGCAGACGGGCGGTTGGGAGACCCTGCGCAACCAGCCCCGCCTCTGGGGCCAGCTCAGCCACCCTGGCAGCGGCCTGCGCCGATCAAACACCCAAGGCGCAGAAGGCACCCCGCCCACCGACCGAAGCGGTTCGCCCGGCATGCCCCCCGAACTGGCGAACGGCAACCCGGCAGCGGACCGCAGCATGCAGCAGCCCCCACCACCACCCCCCGATGGCAGCCCGCCCCCGGGCGAGCGCGGCGCGGGTGGCCCACAACGCAACCCCGACGACCTGTTTCCCCGCCTGGGTCTGGTGGACGCACAGCAACACCTGGTGGCTGGCACGGCGCCCCAGCCGGGTGGCGCGCGCCTGGCACTGACCGGAGCCGACGGCAAGACCATCGGCCAGCTGGTGCTGGCACCTCCGCAGGGTGTGCGCAGCGAAGCCGACCAGGCCTTTCTGGCGCAACACCTGGGCTTTGTGGCATGGACAGGCCTGGCCGGGCTGGCACTGGCACTGCTGCTGTCGGGCTGGCTTGCACGGCGCTGGCTGGCCCCCGTCGAGGCGCTGGCCACCGGCGCGCGCGGCATTGCGCAGGGCCACCTGCACACCCGCGTGCCCGTGCACGGCAACGACGAACTGGCCCAGCTGGCACGCACCTTCAACACCATGGCCGAACAACTGAGCAGCATCGAGGCCAGCCGCCGCCAGTGGCTGGGCGACGTAGCCCACGAGCTGCGCACCCCCCTGGCCGCCATGCGCGCCGAAATCGAGGCCGTGCAGGACGGCATCCGCCCGTTTGACGACAAGACCGCGCTGCGCCTGCACCGGCAGGTGATGCGCCTGATCCAGCTGGTGGGCGACCTGCGCGCCAGCTTGGACGCGGCGGGCACCAGCGCGCCCTCGGCCCAGGTGCCCGTGCACCCGCTGTCGCTGCTGAACGAGGCGCTCGCATCCATGCGCCCGCGCTTGGCGCAGGCGGGCATCGATGTGGACACCACCGGCCTGGACGCCCTGACCGCGCAGGTTCCGGCGCAGCCCGCACCCCTGGTGCGGGGCGATGCGCAGCAACTGCACCAGGTGTTCTTGAACTTGCTGGAAAACAGCCTGCGTTACACCGACGCAGGCGGCCTGCTGCGCCTCTCGGCACGCCTGTTGCCACCGGCCGATGGAGCCGCCCAACTGCAGGTGCAGCTGGACGACAGCGCGCCCGGCGTGCCCGCGCACGAGCTGCCACGCATCTTTGACCGCCTGTACCGCGCAGAAACCTCGCGCAACCGCGACCATGGCGGCTCTGGCCTGGGCCTGGCGATCTGCCGCGCCATCGTGCTCGCGCACGGCGGCACGCTGACGGCCGACACCTCACCCCTGGGCGGCCTGCGCATCACGCTGCAACTGCCACTGCTGGACAACCCCTCATGAGCCACCGCATCCTCGTCATCGAAGACGAACCCGACATCGCCGCCATCGTGGTGGACTACCTGCGCCACGCAGGCTACACCGTAGAACACCAGGCCGAGGGCCGCGCGGCGCTCGCCAGCATGCTGGCCGCGCCGCCGGACCTCACGCTGCTGGACATCATGCTGCCCGGGCTGGATGGGCTTGAAATCCTGCGCCAGGCGCGCCGCCACACCCAGCACCCCATCATCATGCTGACCGCCCGCGTCGAAGAGGTAGACCGCCTCATCGGCCTGGAGCTGGCGCTGGCGCGGACGACTACATCTGCAAGCCGTTTTCGCCGCGCGAGGTGGTGGCCCGTGTCAAGGCCGTGCTGCGCCGCACCGCCGCCGCGCAGGAGCCACCGGCAGCCACCACTACGGTGGCAGCGCTGATGCTGGACGAGTCGCACTGGCAGGCCACGTTGCACGGCACGCCGCTGGGTCTGACGCGGCGCGAGTTCCGCCTGCTGCAAGTGCTGGCACGCCAGCAGGGGCGCATCTTCTCGCGCGCGCAGCTGCTGGACCAGGCCTATGAAGACACCCTCGATGTGAACGAGCGCGCGATCGACAGCCATATCAAGAATCTGCGCAAAAAACTCAAGGCCGCCAGCGCGGATGGCAGCGACTGGATTCGTTCGGTGTACGGCGTGGGTTTTGCGCTGGACCCGACGGCGGCCGAGTGAGCCTGAGCCGATGGGCAGATTGCTGCATTTTTAATAGCTATTGACGCTTATCCAATATGCGCAGGGACCATTTTAACCACGAAATAGTGGTGTGGCGGGCCGCCTATTCAGCCCCTGTCTCACCCCAACGCACGCAGCGCACCTACACCACCTCCGCCCGGGCACGGGTGTGATCGGGGCCACACCCTGGCCACTTTCACCTGTTCGCCCTGATGCCCGCCCTGCCCCCATCACCCCGCGCACCATCACCACCCCGGCCCACCAGCCGCCCCCAGAAGCTCCCCGGAGGCCTGGTGTACGTCACACCCGCCATGCCCGGCGTCACCCGCGTGCGCAGCGGTGCCAAGGCTTTCCGCTACCGTTTGCCCGATGGCCAGTGGCTGCAAGACCCGGACGAGGTCGCCCGCATCAAACGCCTGGCTATCCCACCGGCTTATACCGACGTGTGGATTTGCCCCCTGCCCCACGGGCACCTGCAGGCCACGGGGCTGGACGCGCGCGGACGGCGCCAATACCGTTACCACCCGCAGTGGCGCGCGCAGCGCGACGAGGGCAAGTTCGAACACATGCAGGCGTTTGGCCGCGTGCTCCCGCGCCTGCGCAGCCGCGTGGCGCGCGACCTTGCAGCGCACCGCAACGGCCAGCCTCTGACTCGCACGCTGGTGCTGGCCACGCTGGTGCGCCTGCTGGACACCACCTACCTGCGCGTGGGCAATGAGGAATACGCCGCCACCAACCGCTCGTATGGCCTGACCACGCTGCGCACGCGGCATGTGCAACTCAAGGGCAGTCAGCTCAAGCTGCGATTTCGCGGCAAGAGCGGCGTGTTGCACGAGGTCGAGCTGGACGACCCGCGCGTGGCCCGCGTGGTGCGACGCTGCCAACAACTTCCGGGGCAGGAACTCTTTCAATACGAGGACGAAGACGGTAGTTTGCGCACCGTAGGCTCGGGCGACGTGAACGACTATCTGCGCGAGATCACGCACGGCGCGGCAGACTCAGAAGGTGATCATTTCACTGCCAAGGACTTTCGCACCTGGCACGGCACCACGCAGGCGCTGGAGCTGACGCGCCTGGCCTGTACGCAACCAGTAGCCACCGCCGCCGATAAAAACGTGCGCTACAACGCCAAGGCCATCCTGGCCGAGGTGGCGCGCCAGCTGGGCAACACGCCCGCCGTGTGCAAGAAGTCGTACGTGCACCCGGCTGTGTTGGAGCTGGGCACACGATTGGCATCTGACGCGGGGCCCGGCCTGCAGGCGGTGTGGAATCACATTGGCGGCACCACATCGCCACGGGGCTTGAGCGCGGCGGAGCGCCGACTGCTGGCGTTTCTGCGCAAGCCGCAAAAGCTGCACAAGGCGCGCCCCACCACCAAAGCGTAAGCATGGTGCCGCTGGGGTGTCGCACAAGTGCCGTGCAGGGCCATCGCAGTGAGCGCTGTCTCGCTAAACTGGCATGCTGCGCCTTGTCACCGTCTTTCAGCCCGGCCCCGCGCACAGGCCGCCCCCCCCAACTCCAGCCTGCCGCCATGCCCACCGCCACCATTGCCTTGCCAGAGTCCGCCCATTCCCTGGCCGACCACCACCTGCAACGCCCGTTCCTCAGCCAGACGGAGCGTGAAGCCATCAACCGAGGCCGCTGGTTCGCCGCGCTGACGCCGTCGCTGCGGCATGACATCTTCCGGCTGGGCCGCATTACGCGCTACGCACACGGCCAGATGATCGTGGAGCAGGGTGATCTGGCGCAGGACTGGTTTGCCTGTGCCAGTGGTGCCATCCGGTTTCGGCGCACAACGCCGTCGGGCAAGCAGGTGACGCTGGCCTATGTGGAGCCCGGCATCTGGGTGGGCGAGGCCGAGGTGCTGCACCGGGGCCCCAACACCTACGACGCGCACGCCCACGGCCCCACCACGGTGCTGAGCGTGGCCGAGGGCGTGTTCCGCCAGTTGCTGCGCGAACATCCCGAGTTCGGCGAGGCCCTGCTCACGCTGCAGGCACGCCGCATGCGCTACCTGTACTGGATGATGGAAGACATGGCCACCCTGCCCCTGCGCGCGCGGCTGGCCAAGCAGCTGCTGCACGTGCTGCGCCGCTTTGGCGAGCGTGCGGCCGTACCAGGCCAGCGCGGGGCCATCGGGCTGGCACTGGTGCAGGACGAGCTGGCACAACTGCTGGGCGGCTCACGCCAGCGCATCAATGTGGAGCTCAAGTGGATGGAGCGAGAGGGCATCATCGGCATCCACCAGCGCAGCATCGTCGTCTACCAGCAAGACCAACTCGAAGCGCTGGCGCAGCAGGAATAGCGCGCCGCCTTGCGACCTGCCAATCAAAAACAATAGCACCTTGCGCTTATTGGACAAGCGCTGGCGGCCATTTTTTCTTGATTTTTTGACCCGCGCCACGCCACCAGGCCCTCAGCGCCCCACCATATTGCCCGGCACCACCCACTGGTCGAACTGCTCGCCCGTCACATGGCCCGAGGCCACGGCCGCTTCGCGCAGGCTGGTGCCTTCCTTGTGCGCCTTCTTGGCGATGAAAGCGGCCTTGTCGTAGCCGATGTGGGTGTTGAGCGCGGTCACCAGCATCAGCGAGCGGTCCACCAGTTCGGTGATGCGCTCGCGGTTGGGCTCGATGCCCACGGCGCACTGATCGTTGAAGCTGACCATGCCGTCGGCCAGCAGGCGCACGCTCTGCAAAAAGTTGTGCGCCACCATGGGGCGGAACACGTTCAGCTCGAAGTTGCCCGAGGCGCCGCCGAAGTTGATGGCCACGTCGTTGCCGAACACCTGGGCGGCCAGCATGGTCACGGCCTCGCTCTGCGTGGGGTTGACCTTGCCGGGCATGATGGACGAGCCGGGCTCGTTCTCGGGGATGCTGAGTTCGCCAATGCCGCTGCGCGGGCCGCTGGCGAGCCAGCGCACGTCGTTGGCGATCTTCATCATGCTGGCGGCGAGGGTTTTGAGCGCGCCGTGGGCAAACACCAGGCCATCCACCGAGGCCAGGGCCTCGAACTTGTTCGGCGCGGTGACGAAGGGCAGACCCGTCAGGCGCGCCAGCTCGGCGGCGGCCTGCTCGGCATAGCCCTTGGGCGCGTTCAGCCCCGTACCTACGGCGGTGCCGCCCAGCGCCAGCTCGTACAGGTGGGGCAGCGCCGCGCGCACATGGCGCTCGCCATGGTCGAGCTGGGCCACGTAGCCCGAGAACTCCTGGCCCAGCGTGAGCGGGGTGGCGTCCTGCAAATGGGTGCGGCCGATCTTGACGATGCCGTCGAAGTCCTGCGCCTTCTTCGCCAGCGTGACGCGCAGCTTGGCAATGGCGGGCAGCAGGCGGCGCGTGAGGGCTTCCACGGCGGCCACGTGCATGGCGGTGGGGAACACATCGTTGCTCGACTGGCTGCGGTTCACGTCGTCGTTGGGGTGCACCAGGCGGCCTTCTCCGCGCTCGCCGCCCAAGAGTTCGCTCGCGCGGTTGGCCAGCACTTCGTTGACGTTCATGTTGGTCTGCGTGCCCGAGCCCGTCTGCCAGACCACCAGCGGAAACTCACCGGGATGTTTGCCAGCAATCACCTCGTCAGCGGCGGCCACGATGGCCTCGGTCTTCTTCGCGTCCTGCAGGCCCAGCGCCTGGTTAACAACGGCCGAGGCGCGCTTGACCTGGGCCAGCGCCTTGATGATCTCGCGCGGCTGCTGCTCGCCAGAGATGTCGAAGTTCTGCAGCGAGCGCTGCGTCTGCGCGCCCCAGAGTTTGTCGGCCGGGACTTCGATGGGGCCAAAGGTGTCGCGTTCGGTGCGGGTGGTCATGGACAGCGGTTCTCCAAGTGAAACAACAGGTGCGACCAGGCAATGAGGCCGCGCCCCGCAGAATAATGCAAAAAATAACCATTCTCATTTAATACACTGCACTGCTGGTGCGCAACATGCGCTCGTCAGTGTGTGGCAAGCCCCGCTGCAGAGCGCAAAAAGCGGTGCCGTCATCACTGCCGGTGGGGGCTTCGCTTCGGCCCGCTGTGAGGTCTTGACAAGGCCCCACACCTTCTCGCGCTCAATCGTCGGCTTGTTCTTACACCGCACGGGCGCCAGCGGGCACACCATGGCGGTGCAGCAACCTTCCTCGCCGCGAATCCACGGAGACCACCATGGCCAAAAGTAGCCTGCTTGGCATCGATGCCGACAACCTTTCTCCCCTTCACAGCGCCAAGGGCAACGACAGCCTGGGCCCCAGCGATGCATCCGACTCGGGCAGCGACAGCACCGGGCTGTATGGCACCGACCCCGACAATGACACCGACCGCTACGGAACCGGCGAACGCGCGAGCGTGGAGCCCGAACTGCAGCTGGAGTCGCGCGACATCCTGCCCGATCATCTGGAGTCGATGGACACCGACGACGACACCGCTGAAAACGGCGATGTGCGGGCGGGGGCCGACCGCTATCCGGACGATGACCCGGCAGACGACCCGGAGCTGGATCCGGACTCCGGCGACGGTGCCGAAGCGTAAAAAGCACGGCGCGGCCTCCAGCCAATCTGCCGTTGGGGCTACTGAGCTTTGAGAGGCGGGCCAGACTGCGATAGTCGCGTTGTCCGCAGGTAGTCTGCGCCAAGGCCGCGCCAGCGCCGTGTCAGCAGGGGGGTGGGATAATTGCGGGCTGCGTGCCCCGGCATGCGTTCGTTCCCGCCTCACGACAGAACCACGATGACCACCACAATCCAATACGACGACCTCGTCGAGTCCATTGCTGCCGCGCTGCAGTACATCAGCTACTACCACCCCACCGACTACATCGCCCACCTGGCCCGTGCCTATGAGCGCGAGCAGAGCCCGGCAGCCAAGGACGCGATAGCCCAGATCCTGACCAACAGCAAGATGAGCGCCACCGGCCAGCGCCCCATCTGCCAGGACACCGGCATCGTCAACGTCTTCCTGAAAGTGGGCATGGACGTGCGGTGGGAGGGCTTTACCGGCAGCTTGGACGACGCCATCAACGAAGGTGTGCGCCGTGGCTACAACCACCCCGACAACACGCTGCGCGCCTCGGTCGTGGCCGACCCCCAGTTCGCCCGCAAGAACACCAAGGACAACACCCCCGCCGTGATCTTCACCGAGATCGTGCCCGGCAACACCGTGGACATCACCGTGGCAGCCAAGGGCGGCGGCTCGGAGAACAAGTCCAAGATGTACATGCTCAACCCCGGTGACAACGTCGTGGACTGGGTGCTCAAGACCGTGCCCACCATGGGCGCTGGCTGGTGCCCGCCCGGCATGCTGGGCATCGGCATTGGCGGTACGGCCGAAAAGGCAGTGCTCATGGCCAAGGAAAGCCTGATGGACGACCTGGACATGTACGAACTGCAGGCCAAGGCCGAAGCCGCCAAGACAGGCGGTCCCGCGCTCGACAAGGTCGAGGAGCTGCGCCTGGAGCTGTTTGAAAAGGTCAACGCCCTGGGCATTGGCGCACAAGGCCTGGGCGGCCTGACCACCGTGCTGGACGTCAAGATCAAGATGTACCCCACGCACGCGGCCAGCAAGCCCATTGCGATGATCCCCAACTGCGCAGCCACGCGCCACGCGCACTTCGTGATGGACGGCTCGGGCCCCGTGTACCTCACGCCCCCAAGCCTGGACCTGTGGCCCAACGTGAACTGGGCGCCCGACTACAACAAGAGCAAGAAGGTCAACCTCGACACGCTGACCAAGGAAGAAGTGGCCAGCTGGAAGCCCGGCGACACGCTGCTGCTCAACGGCAAGATGCTGACGGGCCGCGATGCCGCACACAAACGTATCCAGGACATGCTGGCCAAGGGCGAGAAGCTGCCCGTGGACTTCACCAACCGCATCATCTACTACGTGGGCCCCGTGGACCCCGTCAAGGGCGAGGCCGTGGGCCCCGCAGGCCCTACCACCGCCACACGCATGGACGGCTTCACCGAGATGATGCTGGCCCAGACCGGCCTGATCGCCATGGTGGGCAAGGCCGAGCGCGGCCCGGTCGCCATCGAGGCCATCAAGAAGCACCAAAGCGCCTACCTCATGGCCGTGGGCGGCGCCGCCTACCTGGTCTCCAAGGCCATCAAGGCCGCCAAGGTCGTGGGTTTTGAAGACCTGGGCATGGAAGCCATCTACGAATTTGACGTGGTGGACATGCCCGTGACCGTGGCCGTGGATGCCGGGGGCACCAGCGCCCACATCACCGGCCCGGCCGAATGGCAAAAGCGCATTGCCTCGGGCGAATTCAAGGGCATCGGGGTCGCCGCGGCCTGAGGCCCCACTCGGCGTCGCCCTGGCGGCAGACTCGACGCTGGTACCAGGGCAATCGCTCTCCCAACCGCCTTCGGGCGGTTTTTTCTTGGGGCTCGCCCAATCCGGCACGAAGGCTGCGTCTTTCCTACAATCCACGCTTTCCTCCAAATGCCAGAGCTTGGTTCCTCGATGCCGCAGGCCTCTTCTCCCATCGGTGTTTTTGACAGTGGCGTCGGTGGGCTGAGCGTACTGCGCGCCCTGCTGGCCGCCATGCCCCACGAACGTTTCGTGTACCTGGCAGACAGCGCCAACGCCCCCTATGGCGAGCGCGGCGATGCCTTTGTGGCCGCCCGCACCCACGCCATCACCGAGTACCTGCGCGAGCAGCACCACATCAAGGCGCTGGTGGTAGCCTGCAATACCGCCACGGCAGCGGCCATCCACGAAGTGCGCAGCAGCCACCCGGAATTACCCCTCGTGGGCCTGGAGCCCGCCATCAAGCCCGCCCTCGCGGTGACAAAGACAGGTCACGTGGGCGTGATCGGCACCCGGGGCACGCTGACCAGTGCGAAGTTCGGCAAGCTCATGGCCTCGCTGGCGGACCAGGCGCATTTTGTGGTGCAACCCTGTGACGGCCTGGCCCATGCCATCGAGCGCAGCGTGGCGCTGCCTGTGGCCGACCAAGGCAGCCCCGTCCATGCCACTGAGACCGGGGGGCTGTGCGCGCGTTATGTCCAAGCCATGGGCAGTTTTGGCACCGCCCCGGGGCAGATGGACACGCTGGTACTGGGCTGCACGCACTACATCTTTGTGGCCAACGAGCTGCGCGCACTGGTCGGGCCGGGCGTGCAGTTCATCGAGACCGGTGAGCCCGTCGCACGCCAGACGCGGCGCTTGCTGGAGACGGTGGGGCTGCAGGCCGCGCCCGATAGTGCCGTGGCCACGGATGCACCACGCACCCGCCTGTTGACCACCGGGCCGGTGGCCATGCTTCAGGCGGCTGCAGAGCGCTGGCTGGGTTTGCCAGCAGACTGCTGTGAAACGGTGTCTGTGCCTTGACCAACCGCTGTTTTAGGGCCTGGCGCTTTGCCAGCAAGCGCAAATTGCAAATCGCCATCAACAAAGTGGCGTTCAACTTTTCTTCTACCCAGAACTAGTTTCTGCAGCAGCGCTCCACAGCCGTTCACCCGCATGCTCCACATGGGTGAGGTACAGGCGCAGGTCGAACTCGTATTGGTGGTACTGCGGCTCCATGTGGGTACACAGTTGGTAAAAAGCCTTGCCGTGGTCCTTCTCACGCAGATGTGCCAGCTCGTGGACCACAATCATGCGGAGAAACTCGTCGGGTGCCTGTTTGAACATCGACGCAATGCGGATCTCATGCTTGGCCGCCAGCCGGTTGCCCTGCACACGCGAGACCGCCGTGTGCAACCCCAAGGCATGGCGCACCACGTGGATCTTGTTGTCGAAAAGGACCTTGTTGACCGTGCCCGCATTGCGCAGGTAACGCGCCTTGAGTTCCTGCGCGTAGTCATACAGCGCCTTGTCGCTGCGCACCGCATGGGCCTGGGGATACTTACGCTGCAACATGACCCTCAGCCGCCCCTGCGCAAGCAGATCACGCGCCTGGTCCTGCAAAGACACCGGATAGGAACGCAGATACGGCAGATCAGAACTCATGGAAAGCACGACAGTTCGAAGAGATCACAGAACTGCGCAGGACCGCCTTGAATCCAGCGCACACGGGCACAAGTCATTGCCACAGCCTGTCGATCAACTTTCGCCACCAGCACATGCAAGGCAACCCCACCCCCACGGGGACACCAGTGTGTTGGTGAATGAAAGAATCAGTGCAGGTGGCGCGGACGGCGACCACCACCGCCACCATGACCACTGCCGGAGCCGCCCCCACCAGGGCCACGCGGCGGTTTTCCGATCTCCAGCGAGTTCACCAGCGCATCAAAGCGCTGGCTGAACAGCTTGTCGATCTCGGCCACCACACCACCCAGTTCGGCACCATCAAAGTGGCGCTCCATCATGTTTACAACGTCCTGCACCAGCAAATCACGCTGCACCTGCATGATGGCGGCGGGCGTGGGGCCGACAAACAGCATGACGAAATCGTCACGCGACTCCGCACCCTGCTCTTCCTCGTCCTCGTCGAAATCTGCGTCGTAGAACGTGACTTCGATGGCAGCACCTTGCTCGGCAAGCTCATTGAGGCTCATGCACATTTCGTCCAGAACTTGGCGAAAGTCTTCACCCCCCCGCACCGTCCAGCACATCTGCAGCAAGTGTTCCTGCGCGTCGTATTTGATGCCGGGCTCTTCTTCGTAGGCGCTGGCTGCGCCATCAGCCAGCGAGCGGGCTCCGGCGTACTTCCACAGGGGTTTGAGCGCCTCCTGGAGTTGGTCAAAGCTCGCATCAGCGCGCAGCTGGACTTGTCCGTGGACGTGGATTTCGAAGGGAGCGTTGTAACTTGACATGATTGAATCCTAGAGCCTGTTCAATGTCCTTTTGGAGTCGCACAAGTACCTTACCGGGATGGGCTGCTAGGCGCGGTGCGCAGTTGATAGCCCGGCTATCAACAAGCGCCGCAACGCCGCAGACCGCCCGGCAAGGCACTTGCCCAAAGGGTTGGAGTGAAATCGGGCGATTGGACGCCCCGGCTGCTTGCATGGGCATGAGCCCATACTGCGCAGCCGGAGCATCCACTCATCCCGATTGCACTCCAATGCGATCTCCAAAAGGACATTGAACAGGCTCTTCGTGGTGCCCCGAGCCGGGGTCGAACCGGCACGCCCCTTTTCAGGAAAGCGGCGGATTTTAAGTCCGCAGTGTCTACCAATTTCACCATCGGGGCGCCGGCTGCCCAACGCACTCCTGCGTCGCAGCGTAACCCGGGCAGCGCATGCGCGCAATGCCCTGTCGTATCTCTGGTCACAGGGCCGACGCCCTGCCGAGCCGCCCGCCTTGCACCACCAAGAAAAAAGGGAAGCCGAAGCTTCCCTTACAAATATGGAGCGGGAAAAGAGTCTCGAACTCTCGACCTCAACCTTGGCAAGGTTGCGCTCTACCAACTGAGCTATTCCCGCATTCGCCTACTGCATCCGACGTTTCCATCAGAGCCAATCAGCAAGCCTCAAATTATATCGCTATTTTTTGGCTCTATTCGATTGCAAACCAAAAAATCAACCAATCACCATCCATCCTTCAACAGTCATCTTGATTACGACGATCACAGAAGATCTTCAGACATCAAGACACAGACCGTATCTGGAGGCGCGGTCCGGAGTCGAACCGGACTAACCGGATTTGCAATCCGGGGCATAACCGCTTTGCTACCGCGCCAGAAATTCACACTTCTCTGACAAAAAAGGGAAGCATTTGCTTCCCTTTTTTGTGGAAATTGGAGCGGGAAAAGAGTCTCGAACTCTCGACCTCAACCTTGGCAAGGTTGCGCTCTACCAACTGAGCTATTCCCGCATTTTACCGAAGCCTCACATTGTACAACGTTTGCTGCGATGGAATGAATTGTAGCGCATTTTTTGGGGTTCTCAAAAAAATTTGCGTCAATGTTTCAGGCCATCTGTCGCGGACGACGCTGCAACGGCCTTGTCCGTCGAGGGAGCAGCCACGACCGCCACTTCCTCATCCGTCAGGGGCAGAGGCTTGGTTTCCAAGGCCACTTCCAGTACCTTGTCGATCCAGCGCACCGGCACGATCTCCAGCCCACTTTTCACGTTGTCCGGAATCTCGGCCAGGTCTTTGACGTTCTCTTCGGGGATCAGCACCGTCTTGATGCCGCCGCGCAGAGCCGCCAGCAGCTTTTCCTTGAGGCCACCAATGGCGGTAACTTCACCGCGCAACGTGATCTCACCGGTCATGGCAACATCACCGCGCACGGGAATACCCGTGAGGGCCGAAACAAACGCCGTCGTCATCGCAGCGCCAGCACTCGGACCATCCTTAGGGGTTGCCCCGTCTGGCACATGGATGTGGATGTCGCGCTTCTCAAACGCTTCGTCCTTGATGCCCAGAATGCGCGAGCGGCTGCGCACCACCGTGCGGGCAGCCTCCACCGACTCCTTCATCACATCACCCAAAGAACCGGTGCGCGTGATCACCCCCTTGCCGGGCATGGCGGCGGCTTCGATGGTCAGCAGATCGCCACCCACCTCGGTCCAGGCCAGACCGACCACCTGGCCCACTTGGTTCTGCGCCTCGGCACGGCCGTAGGTGTACTTGCGCACGCCCAGGAAGTCAGGCAGGTTGTCGGCGGTGACAACGACCTGGGGTTCGAGCTTCTTGAGCTGCAGACCCTTGACCACCTTGCGGCAGATCTTGGACAACTCGCGCTCCAGCGAACGCACGCCGGCTTCCCGCGTGTAGTAGCGCACCATGTCTCGCACGGCGGGCTCGGTGATCAGCAGTTCTTCGTCCTTCACGCCATTGTTCTTGAGCTGCTTGGGCAACAAGTACTTCATGGCGATGCTGGTCTTCTCGTCCTCGGTGTAACCCGACAGGCGGATCACTTCCATGCGGTCGAGCAGGGCCGGCGGAATGTTCATCGAGTTCGACGTGGCGACGAACATCACGTCGCTCAGGTCGAAGTCCACTTCGACGTAGTGATCGCCAAAGGTGTGATTCTGCTCGGGGTCCAGCACCTCCAGCAGCGCACTCGACGGGTCGCCTCGGAAGTCCGTGCCCAGCTTGTCGATTTCGTCCAGCAGAAACAGCGGATTGCGCGTGCCCACCTTCGACAGGCTCTGCAGCACCTTGCCAGGCAGCGCGCCGATGTACGTGCGGCGGTGCCCACGGATTTCAGCTTCGTCGCGCATGCCACCCAAGGCCATGCGCACGTACTTGCGGCCCGTGGCCTTGGCAATGGATTGCCCCAACGAGGTCTTGCCCACGCCAGGTGGCCCCACCAGGCACAGGATGGGAGCCTTCACCTTGTCCACGCGCTGCTGCACCGCAAGATATTCAAGGATGCGGTCCTTGACTTTGTCCAGGCCAAAGTGGTCTTCGTTGAGCACGCCTTCGGCATTGACCAGGTCGTGCTTGATCTTGGTCTTCTTGCTCCACGGCAGCGCCGTGAGCACGTCAATGTAGTTACGCACCACGGTGGCCTCGGCCGACATGGGCGACATCAGCTTGAGCTTCTTGAGTTCTGCATCAGCCTTCTTGCGCGCCTCGGCAGGCATCTTGGCGAGTTTGATCTTTTTCTCGATCTCCTCGATGTCGGCGCCTTCGTCGCCTTCACCCAACTCCTTCTGGATGGCCTTGACCTGCTCGTTCAAGTAGAAGTCGCGCTGGTTCTTCTCCATCTGGCGCTTCACACGCCCACGGATCTTCTTGTCCACGTTGAGGATGTCCACCTCGCGGTCAAGCTGCTCGAACAGGTTTTCAAGGCGCGCCTTCACATCCGACAGGTCCAGCACCACCTGCTTGTTCTCGAGCTTGAGCGGCAGGTGCGCGGCGATGGTGTCGGCCAGACGGCCTGGATCGTCGATGCTGGAGATCGATGTGAGGATCTCCGGGGGAATCTTTTTGTTGAGTTTGACGTACTGGTCAAACTGCTGCATCACAGCACGGCGCAGCGCTTCAATCTCGCTGGGCTTGTTGGCCTCGGGTGTAGCTTCTACCGGCGTGACGGTGGCCGTGAAATGGGTCTCAGCGTCCTCGATAGAAGTCACCAGGGCGCGCTGCTGGCCTTCAACCAGCACCTTCACGG
The DNA here is from genome assembly GCF_013376875.1 of Acidovorax sp. JMULE5. Classification (GTDB taxonomy): domain Bacteria; phylum Pseudomonadota; class Gammaproteobacteria; order Burkholderiales; family Burkholderiaceae_C; genus Acidovorax; species Acidovorax facilis. The sequence goes on along the minus strand of NZ_CP035951.1, from coordinate 208,850 downwards.
TGCCGTCAGGCAACTTGAGCATCTGCAGGATGGTGGAGACGCAGCCGACATCGAACATGTCCGACACCGAAGGCTCGTCCTTGGCTGCAGCTTTCTGTGCCACCAGCATGATGCGGCGGTCGGCCTCCATGGCCAACTCAAGCGCCTTGATGCTCTTGGGACGCCCCACAAAAAGCGGGATGACCATGTGGGGAAACACCACCACGTCACGCAAAGGCAACAGCGGTAGATCGATAGGGGTGGCTGGCAGGGGGGTATGTCCGGACATGGAAATCCTCAAAGTGCTCTGTGGAAATGGGTCCACATGTGGGGATTTTCAACCCTTACGCGCAAGCCGCGCTGGCACAAGGGTTGATGGTTCAATGGGCGACACCAATGCGCCCGCTCCGGTCATCTCAGACGGTGTGAAGGATTCCGGCGTGTCCATGCGGGCATCGCAGACTCCTTCACGCCTTCTCAGGCCTTCTTGGCCGCTTCGCGATAAACGAGCAGCGGCGGCTTGTTTTCTTCGATGGTGGACTCGTCCACCACCACTTTTTCAACGTTGCTCGTATTGGGCAAGTCGAACATCGTGCCAATCAGCGATTGCTCCAGAATTGAGCGCAGGCCGCGGGCTCCGGTCTTGCGGGCCAAGGCCTTGCGAGCGATGGCCTTAAGCGCGGCAGGACGGATTTCGAGGTCCACACCTTCCATGGCCAGGAGCTTGCTGTATTGCTTGACAAGCGCGTTCTTGGGCTCCGTCAGGATCTGCACCAGCGCGTCCTCGCTCAGCTCTGCCAGAGCCGTCACCACGGGCATGCGCCCCACCAGCTCAGGAATCAGGCCGAACTTGATCAGATCTTCGGGTTCGATCTCGGTGAACACCTCTGTCAGCGAACGCTGCTTCTTGCTCTTGACCGATGCGCCAAACCCGATGCCCGACGCTTCGGTGCGGTTCTCGATGACCTTTTCCAGTCCCGCAAACGCACCGCCACAGATAAACAGAATATTGGTCGTGTCGATCTGCAGGAAGTCCTGGTTCGGGTGCTTGCGTCCGCCCTGCGGCGGCACGCTGGCCATCGTGCCTTCGATGAGCTTGAGCAGCGCCTGCTGGACGCCCTCGCCCGAAACGTCACGCGTGATGCTGGGGTTGTCCGACTTGCGCGAGATCTTGTCGATCTCGTCGATGTAGACGATGCCGCGCTGCGCGCGCTCCACCTCATAGTTGCAGCTTTGCAGCAGCTTCTGGACGATGTTCTCCACATCTTCGCCCACATAACCGGCTTCCGTCAGCGTGGTGGCGTCGGCCATCACAAAGGGAACGTCCAGCATGCGCGCCAGGGTCTGCGCCAGCAGCGTCTTGCCCGAACCCGTGGGCCCAATCAGCAAAATGTTGCTCTTGGACAGCTCCACATCGTCTTTGTGGGCCTTGTCCTTGTGGCGCAGGCGCTTGTAGTGGTTGTACACCGCCACCGCCAGCGTGCGCTTGGCCACGTCCTGACCAATCACATAGTTGTCGAGGTTGGTCTTGATCTCTACGGGGGTGGGCAGGTCACTGCGGCCTTCGCGCGCCAAGTCGCCAGCCGGGAGCTCATCGCGAATGATCTCGTTGCACAGGTCAATGCACTCGTCGCAGATAAAGACCGACGGACCGGCGATCAGCTTCTTCACTTCATGCTGGCTTTTGCCGCAGAAAGAGCAGTAAAGGGTTTTTTCGCTGGAAGAGCCTTTTTTCTCGGCCATGGGGGCAATGCCTTGCTTGTTACGGAAAGTTGTCGGGATGATAACCAAATAAAAAACGGCGTCTTCCTCAAAGGAAAACGCCGCTGTTTGACCCTCTGGCTATCAGAAGCGCTTGCTGATCACCTGATCGACCAAACCGTATTCCTTGGACTCATCAGCCGACAGGAAATAGTCACGCTCGGTGTCGCGCTGGATTTTTTCCAGCGGCTGGCCCGTGCGTTCGGCGAGGATCTTGTTGAGCTGCTCGCGGGTCTTGAGGATTTCGCGGGCGTGGATCTCAATCTCGGTTGCCTGGCCCTGCATGCCGCCCAGAGGCTGATGGATCATGACCTTGGAGTTGGGCAGCGCAAAACGCTTGCCCTTGGCTCCTGCGGCCAGCAGGAAGGCTCCCATGCTGGCGGCCATGCCGGTGCACAGGGTCGAGACATCAGGCTTGATGAAGTTCATGGTGTCAAAGATCGCCATGCCGGCGCTCACCGAGCCACCTGGGGAGTTGATGTAGAACGAAATGTCCTTGTCGGGGTTTTCGCTCTCCAGGAACAGTAGTTGCGCCACCACCAGGTTGGCGGTCTGGTCGTTGACCGGACCCACCAGAAAAATCACGCGCTCCTTGAGCAGGCGCGAGTAGATGTCATAGGACCGTTCGCCACGGCCCGACTGCTCGATGACCATGGGGACCATGCCCAGGCCTTGTGTTTCCAATGCGCTCATGTTTTTCTCCAGACAAGCAGGTACTGTACCCAGAAATGAATTGGGGCTTGTGCACGAAAGCACAAGCCCCTGTATGTAACGGCAACAACCGGGCAGTTCGATAACAAGCCGCCGGGCCTGCAGCCTATCAGCCTTGCTGGGCCATCAGTTCGTCAAACGACACGGCCTTCTCGACCACCTTGGCCTTGGACAGCACAAATTCGGTCACGTTGTTTTCGATCACAACGGCTTCGACTTCCGCCAGGCGCTGGCGGTCACCGAAGTACCAGCGCACCACATCGTCAGGCTTCTCGTAGCTGGCAGCCAGCTCGTCAATGTGGGCCTTGAGCTGTTCGGGCTTGGCCTGCAGCTCATTGGCACGCACCAGCTCGGCCAGCACCAGGCCCAGGCGCACGCGACGTTCAGCCTGGGGGCGGAACACGTCTTCAGGGATCTCAGCCTTGTCGGCGTCCTTGATGCCGCGCTGCTTGAGTTCAGCGCGGGCACCTTCCAGCAGGCGGGCGATTTCAGCTTGCACGCTGGAGTTGGGCAGGTCCAGCTCAGCCTTGGCCACCAGGGCGTCCATCACGGCTTGCTTGTTGCGGGCCAGCAGACGGAACTTGACTTCACGCTCCAGGTTCTTCTTGATGTCGGCGCGCAGGCCTTCCACGGAGCCATCGGCAATACCGAGCGACTTGGCCAGGGCATCGTTCACTTCGGGCAGGTGGGCAGCTTCGATCTTCTTGATGGTCACCAGGAAGTCAGCGGTCTTGCCAGCCACGTCCTTGCCGTGGTACTCCGCAGGGAATGCCAGGGGGAAGGTCTTGCTTTCGCCAGACTTCATGCCACGCACGGCGTCTTCGAACTCCTTGAGCATCTGGCCTTCGCCCACCAGGAACTGGAAGTCTTCGGCCTTGCCGCCTTCAAACGGCTCGCCGTCAATCTTGCCTTCGAAATCGACCGTCACGCGGTCGCCGTCTTGCGCAGCAGCATCCATGGCGCGCTGGGCGAAGCTGCGGCGCTGCTTGCGCAGGATGTCGATGGTCTTGTCGATGGCAGCGTCCGTCACTTCAGCCGACAGCTTTTCGACTTCGGCATCAGACAGATCGGCAATCTTGACTTCTGGGAACACTTCGAAAATGGCATCGAAAGTGACCTGACCTTCAGGAGCGCCTTCCTTTTCGGTGATGCGGGGCTGGCCAGCAACACGCAGATTGGCTTCGTTGGCAGCCACGGCAAAGGCTTCACCCACCTTGTCGTTCAGCACTTCGTACTGCACCGAGTAGCCGTAACGCTGGGCCACCACGTTCATGGGCACCTTGCCGGGACGGAAACCGTCCATCTTGACCGTGCGGGCCAGGCGCTTGAGGCGCGTGTCGACTTCGGACTGGATCAGGGTGACGGGCACGCTCAGCGTAATCTTGCGCTCGAGCTTCTCAAGGGTTTCAACAGTAACGGCCATGGCTATTCCTCTTATGAATGTGGATCGTGCTGGCTGCAGCGCAGCAGCGCCGTGTTCCGCAAAGTCTCACATGGGTGGTGCGCGGGGGGGGACTCGAACCCCCACACCATTGCTGGCGTCAGGACCTAAACCTGGTGCGTCTACCAATTTCGCCACCCGCGCGGTTCTACAACAAACAAACAGGCGGCAACCTCAGCTGCCGCCTGTGTGAAATCGGTCAACCTTCTATTTTACCCTGATGCGGGCAGGGTGGGAATCAAACCCCTCCAAGGACCTCCGGCGCAGGCCTTTTCACACGGAACCACGCGGCATACATCGCAGGCAGCGCGAGCAGGGTCAGCACGGTGGCCACCACAAGTCCGCCCATGATGGCCACGGCCATCGGGCCCCAGAACACGCTGCGTGACAACGGGATCATGGCGAGCACTGCTGCGGCAGCTGTCAGCACGATGGGGCGCAGGCGGCGCACTGCCGATTCGACAATCGCATCCCACGCAGGCACGCCCCGCGCGCGGTCCTGTTCGATCTGGTCGATCAGGATCACCGAGTTGCGCTGGATCATGCCCATGAGTGCAATCACCCCCAGCAACGCCACGAAGCCGAACGGACGGTTGAGCAGAATCAGCGCCGCAGCGACCCCCGCCAGGCCCAACGGCCCGGTCAGGAACACCAGCATCGCGCGGCTGAAGCTGTGCAGTTGCAGCATGAGCAGCGTGAAGGTGATGAACAACATGACCGGAATGCCCGCTGCAATCGACGCCGAGCCCTTGGAGCTTTCCTCCACAGCACCCGCCACTTCGATGCGGTAGCCGGTCTGCCCGGCAGCACGCCACTTCGCCTCAATGTCCTTGAGAGCAGGCAGCAGCGCCGCCGTCACCGTGGCCCCCTGCAGCCCCTCAGTCACGTCGCCCTGCACGGTGATGGCGTAGTCGCGGTTCTCGCGCCACATCACACCGGGCTCCCAGGTGAAGACCGGCTTGGCGATCTGCGTGAGCGGGATCGACTTGCCCGAGGCCGTGGGCAGGTAGGCGTTGGCGATGTCGGTGATGGCGTTGCGCTCGTCCAGCGGCTGGCGCAGCAGAATGTCGATGAGCTTGTCACCCTCGCGGTACTGGCCCACCTGCGTACCCGACAGAATGGTCTTGGACGCCTGGGCAATCGACTGGCTGGTGACACCCAGCGCGCGCGCCTTGGCCTGGTCCACTTCCAGGCGCAGCACCTTCACAGACTCGTTCCAGTTGTCGTTCACACCGCGCATGTCCGGGTTCTTGCGCAGTTGGGCTTTCACTTCATCGGCGCGCTCACGCAGCACCAGCGGATCAGGCCCCACCACGCGGAACTGCACGGGGTAAGGCACCGGTGGTCCATTGGGCAGCAGCTTGACGCGACCACGCACCTCCGGGAACTCCTCAGCCAGCAGAGCAGGCAACTTCACGCGCAGAGACTCACGCACCTTCAGATCCTGGGGCAGAACGATGAACTGCGACACGTTGCTCTGGGGAAACACCTGGTCCAGCGGCAAATAGAAACGCGGCACGCCGGAACCGACCCAGGTGCTGACAGAACTGACACCAGGTTCAGAGAGCAAGCGCTGCTCCACACGTTTGGTCACTTCTTCATTGCCTGCAAATGAGGTGCCCTCGGGGAACCAGATGTCCACCAGAATTTCAGGCCGGCTCGAATCGGGGAAGAACTGCTGCTGCACCTTGCCCATGCCCACAATGCCCAGCGCAAAGGTCAGTACCGTGGCGCCGATGGTGATCCAGCGGTGCAACACACACCAGTCCACCAGGCGGCGGAAGGTGCGGTAGAACGGGCTGTCAAACACTTCGTGTGGATCGTCGGTGATGCCCTTGTTGGCCTGCGCAGCCAGCACATGCGGCGGCACCTTGAGCAGCAGCGTGCCCAGGTACGGCACAAAGTACACCGACACGAACCAGCTGAGCACCAGCGCGATCACGGTGACCGCAAAAATGGCGAAGGTGTATTCGCCCGTAGTGGACTTGGCCAGGCCAATGGGCAAAAAGCCCGCCGCCGTGATCAGCGTGCCCGTCAGCATCGGCATGGCCGTGATCTCGTAGGCAAAGGTAGCGGCACGCACCTTGTCGTAGCCCTCTTCAAGCTTGAGCACCATCATTTCGACCGCAATGATCGCGTCATCCACCAGCAGGCCCAGTGCGATGATGAGCGAGCCCAGCGATATCTTGTGCAGGCCGATGCCCCAGTACCACATGGCCAGGAAGGTCACGGCAAGCACCAGCGGAATGGTGATGCCCACCACCAGCCCTGGGCGCGGATCGATGTACCAGCGCTTCCACAGCGGGTTCTTGCCGGGGCGCTTGTGCAGGCCCAGCGCGATGAAGCTCACCGCCAACACGATGACCACGGCCTCGATCAGCACCTTGACGAATTCGTTCACCGAGGTGGCCACCGCCTTGGGCTGGTCTTGCACGTTGACGAGCTTCACCCCCGCTGGCAGCGTGCCGCCAATGCGGTCGGTGGCGGCATGCAGCGCCTTGCCCAGCGCAATGATGTCGCCGCCCTTGGCCATGGAGACGCCCAGCGCAATCACTTCCTGCCCCTGGTGACGCACCTTCACGGTGGCCGGGTCCACATAGCCGCGCTTGACCTCGGCGATATCGCCCAGGCGCAGTTGTGCGCCCGACGGGCCACGGATCGGCATGGCGCGCAGGTCTTCAATGGCGTTGAACTGACCCTGCACCCGCACCTGCACCTGGTCTTGCGGGGTCTGAATAGCTCCGGCGCTCTCCACGGCGTTTTGCTGGCCCAGCTGGGCCAGCACCTGGTTCATGTCCAGGCCCAGTTGCGACAGGCGTTTTTGCGAGATTTCGATGAACAGTTTTTCGTCTTGCACGCCAAACAGCTCAACCTTGGCGACATCGGGCACACGCAGCAGCTGCTGGCGTGCGTCATCGGCAAACTGCTTGAGTTCGGCGTAGCTGAAGCCCTCGGACTCCAGCGCGTAGATCACGCCATACACATCGCCAAAGTCGTCGTTGAAGAACGGGCCCTGGATGCCCTGCGGCAAGGTGTAGCGCATGTCGCCCACCTTCTTGCGCACGCTGTACCAGACGTTGGCCACCTCGCTGGCCTTGGACGAATCCTTGATCTGAAAGATGATCTGCGACTCGCCGGGCTTCGAATAACTGCGGATCTTGTCGGCGTAGGGCACCTCTTGCAGCGTGCGCTCGATCTTGTCTGTGACCTGCTCGGCCACCTGCTGCGCCGTGGCGCCCGGCCAGTAGGTACGCACCACCATGGCACGGAAGGTGAACGGCGGGTCCTCGTCCTGCCCCAGCTGGAAATAGGCGGCAAACCCCAGCAGCATCAGCACCACCATCAGGTAGCGCGTGAGGGCGGGATGGTCGAGCGCCCACTTGGAGAGGTTGAACCCCTCTTTGGGTTGTACTTGCGTCATGGCCGGCCTCAGTTGGCTGTGGAAGCTGCGGGTGCCGCTGCTGTGGCAGCAGGCGCGGCAGGCATTGCTACTGGATTGGTAGCTGTCTGCGCTTTACTGGCGGGCGCTGAGGCCATTTTTGGCTGATAAATCAGAACCTTCTGCCCGGGTGAGAGCACATGCACACCCGTGGCCACCACCTGCATGCCGGGGGCTAGACCCGCAGCCACCACGGCCTCATTGCCATCGGCCGTGGCAATCTGCACCACCTGCGACTTCACCGTGCTGCTGGCCGCGTCATACACCCACACCGCCGTGGACTGCCCCTCCTGGCGCAGCGCACTGGTGGGCAGCTTGATGGCCGGAATGCCCGCATGGCTGAGCGCCTTGGGCGTGACGTACACGGTGGAGCCCAGCGCAGGCGCATCGGCGCCGTCGATGGCCACCTTGATTTGGTAAGTGCGCGTGGCGGCGTCGGCACTGGCGGCCACTTCGCGCACGCGGCCCGTCAGGTTGGCGCCGCCGGACCAGCCGCGCACCGCCACTTCTGAGCCTGGGGTGATCTGCCCCACCTTGTCCTCTGGCACCGCAAACACCACATCGCGGGGGCCATCCTGCGCAATGCGCACCACAGGCGTCCCGGCCGACACCACCTGGCCAGGCTCGGCGTCAATGCCAGTGACAACGCCCGCCACGTCGGCCACCAGCGTGGTGTAGGCCGCCTGGTTGCCTTGCGATGACAGCTGCGCTCGGGCCTGGTCCAGCGTGGCCTGGGCGGCTTTCAGCGTGGCGTCGCGGCGCTCCAGCTCGGCGCCGCTGATGAAGTTCTGGTCCTTCAGGGCTTGGTAGCGCCTGTAGTCGGCAGCGGCCAGATCACGCTGCGTGGTGGCCGATGCCAACTGTGCGCGCGCGGCGTCGGTGGCCAGTTGGTAATCCTTGGGGTCCAGCTGGGCCAGCACCTGTCCGGCCCGCACACGCTGGCCCAGTTCGGCCTGGCGCTGCACGATCTTGCCCGCCACGCGGAACCCCAAGCGCGACTCCACGCGCGCCCGCACCTCGCCCGAATACTCCAGGCTGGACTGCAGCGCACCCACCCCCACCGTCAGCAACTTGACGGAGCGCACCGGCTCTTCGGGCGGCGCGGGGCGGGAACAGGCGGCCAGCAAAGCAGCGGCGGCCACCATCAGCAAGGTCCGGCAGTGCCGTTGAAAAGGCCGCGAGGCGGAGGATGTGCGCATGGGAAATCCGGTGAATAGAGAAGGGCTACAAGGAGTTGCAAGGGCTGCACGCAAAACGCAGGCACGAATGCCTGCGCTGAAAACGGAACTGCAGTAGCAGTTACCGGCCAGCCTCCTTGTCCCTGATTGAATTGGTTTTTTGATTACTGACTGACCGGTTAGTAATCTATGAGAAGCCCTTGGCATTGTCAAGCGACAATCCAGGGTGTGAACGACCGATCCCCCCCTCCCCAGCCTGAAGTGGCGTCCGCTGCAACTTCCGCGCCACAGCCGCTCCAGACTGCTCCACACCATGCGTCTGCCACCCTGGCCGCCCCTGTCACGCACTACGAGAACTTCCCGGTCGCGTCCCTGCTGTGCCCACCGCACCTGCGCCAGCCCATTGCCGCCATCTACGGCTTTGCCCGCACCGCTGACGACATTGCCGACGAAGGGGACGCCCCCGCCGCAGACCGCCTGGCCGACCTGGCGGCCTACCTGGCCGATCTGCGCGCGATTGCCCAGGGCCAGCCGCCCTCGCCCCGCTGGGCCAGCGTGTTCCTGCCACTGCAGGGCGTGCTGCGCAGCCACCAGCTGCCCGTGCCTCTGCTCGAAGACCTGCTCAGCGCCTTTGCCCAGGATGTGGAAAAAACCCGTGATGCCGAGGGCTATGCCGACCGCGCCGAGCTGCTGGACTACTGCCGCCGCTCAGCCAACCCCGTGGGCCGGCTGCTGTTGCACCTGTACGGCGTAACAGACGCCCAGGCGCTGCAAGAAAGCGATGCCATCTGCACTGCGCTGCAGCTCATCAACTTCTGGCAGGACCTTTCCGTGGACATCCCCCGAGGGCGCCACTACCTGCCCCGCGCCGACTGCGCCGTTCATGGCGCCTGCCAGGCCGAGCTGCTGGCACTCAGAAGTACCCCCGAGAACGTGCGCCTCATCACCGACTGCGCCCGCTGGGCCCGCGCCAGCATGCAAATAGGCGCCCCCTTGGTGCACCGCCTGCCCGGCCGCGCCGGGTGGGAGCTGCGCCTGGTGGTGCAAGGCGGCCTGCGCATTCTGGACAAGGTGGACGCCCTCAAAGGCGGCAGCCTGCACACCCGTCCACGCCTGCATGCGTGGGATTGGTGCGTGATGCTGGGCCGCGCGCTGGTGATGTAAGAAGAAAGATTCATGGGCCACAAGGCGCGCTGACATCTGCGCGTGCTCTGCCCATGGATTTGAGGCAAAAATGGCCTTCACCGCGCATCCATATTGCCTTATTAGCTATTAATTTATGAGCGATTAACCGCCTGCGCCGGGGGGACTGCGGCGGGCGAACCCTGGGCGGGGCAGGGATAGCGCGCATGGCGTCCTCTTTACAGCGCGCTAGTCTTGCGCCCACTGCGGCCAGCCGCTCGGGACTTACCCGTTCCGGAACACAACAACAAAGACAACAATGTCCGCAAGCCACTACCCGTGGCTTGCCAGGAGGGCCCACCGTTGACCGCCAGACATCTCTTCAAGACCCTGCAGTGGGGGCTCATCCTTTTTTGCCTGGTGTTTTCCATCGTCGGGGGCGTGGCGGCAGAGCGGGTGCTGGATATGCTGCACTGCCAACCCCACACCAACCCCACGCTGGGCACCTGCACGTGGCTGACCAATGCCATCGGGCTGCGGCTGATGCCTTTCCTGTCGGCAGGCAGCATCATGGACTACCCCTTTGTGCTGCTGCGCAACTTCTGGGCGCTGCTGCTGGCGTGGGGGCTGGCACTGTATGCCGCACGCTGGGCAGACCGCCACCCGGCTGCCGCAGCGGACCTGCTGCAGCGCTGGCTGCCGCGCCGCAGCAACGCCACCCCAGCAGACGTACTGCGCTGGGGTGTGGCCAGCCTGTTCTGGCTGTTGCTGGCGGGCTTCATCGTGTTCATCTTTGCGCTGGGCCTGCCCATCGTGGGCAACCAGACCGCGCGCACCATCCTCGAAAGCCAGGGCTGCTCGCCCGGCACCTTCGACCCCTTCTCATCCCCCTGCATGAGAGCCCCCGGCTTCTGGACGCCCCGCCTCTCCCTGTACGTCCTTCCCCTCGCAGGCCCCTTGCTGGCGCCCGTGTGGCTGGTCATGGGGTTCTGGGATGTCCTGCTGGGCTGGCTGGCACTGATCGTGGCCACCTATGCCCTGAAATCGCACCTGTCGCAGCCTACCCGGCCGCCAGTCCGCCCCCACCCCTCGGCCAAACCACTGCGCCGCTCCTAAGAACCTCTTCACCATGTCCGTCAGCGTTTTCGACCTCTTCAAGATTGGCGTCGGCCCGTCCAGCTCCCACACCGTGGGCCCCATGATTGCGGCTCGGCAGTTTGCCTGCTATCTGCGCGACACGCTGGGCCTGGCCGCCGTGCACCGCGTCACCGTAGAACTCTTCGGCTCCCTGTCTGCCACGGGCGTGGGCCACGGCACCGACAAGGCGGTGCTGCTGGGGCTGGCCGGGCACGAGCCCGACCACATCGATCCGGACCAGATCCAGCCCGCCATCGCCGACATCCGCACCCGGCAAACGCTGGAGCTGCTGGGCGAGCATGTGGTGCCGTTTGTTGAAAAAGAGCATCTGCTGTTTCGCCGCAAAAGCCTGCCGCTGCACCCCAACGGCATGGCGTTTCACGCGTTCGACGCGCAGGGCAACGAGATTGCGGCGCGTGAGTACTACTCGGTGGGTGGCGGTTTTGTGATCGACGCGGCGGGCGAGCGTGTGCTCAACAGCGCCGCCACGGCAGGGCCCGATGCGGCCGGGCATGCCCAGGGCCTGCCCCACGCCTTCCGCACCGGGGCCGAGCTGCTGGCCCAGTGCCAGGCCACCGGCCTCACCCCGGCCCAGCTCATGGCGGCCAATGAGCAACACTGGCGCAGCGCCTCCGAGGTGCGCCGCCAGCTCATGGCCATCTGGAAAACCATGGCCAGCGCCGTGCAGCGCGGCTGCGCCAGCACCGGTACGTTGCCTGGCCCCATGCACGTGCGCCGCCGCGCGGCCGAGCTGCACCACAAGCTCAGCACGCAGCCCGAGGCCGCACTGCGCGACCCCCTCTCGATGCTCGACTGGGTAAACCTCTACGCCATGGCCGTCAACGAAGAAAACGCCGCCGGGGGCCGCGTGGTGACGGCGCCCACCAATGGCGCAGCAGGTGTGATCCCGGCCGTGCTGCACTACTACGTCAACTTTTTGCAAGGCCCGATCCCGGCCAACGACGACGGCATCGCCACGTTTTTGCTCACGGCAGGCGCCATCGGCATCATCTACAAAGAAAACGCATCGCTCTCGGGGGCCGAGGTGGGCTGCCAGGGCGAGGTGGGTGTGGCCTGCTCCATGGCAGCAGGCGCGCTGGCTGCGGTGATGGGTGGCACCCCCGAGCAGATCGAGAACGCCGCCGAGATCGGCATGGAGCACAACCTGGGCATGACCTGCGACCCGGTGGGTGGCCTGGTGCAGATCCCCTGCATCGAACGCAACGCCATGGGCGCCATCAAGGCCATCAACGCCGCCCGCATGGCGCTGCGTGGCGATGGGCAGCATGTGGTCTCGCTCGACAAGGTCATCAAGACCATGATGCAGACCGGTGCGGACATGAAGGTCAAATACAAGGAGACGTCGCGCGGCGGGCTGGCGGTGAATGTTGTGGAATGCTGACAAACTTGTCGCCAATGTGACACAACAACAGATGCCGCAGCACAATGCGCGGCGTGCAACCTCGCGCGTTTCCTGCGACGCCTGGCATGCATGGCCCCGTCACCTCTTCCGTTTCCTATGCATCTCTTCTCTGCGCTGCGAGCCCTTCTACTGATCCTTACCCTGTCCTGGATGTCCCCTGGCGCCTGGGCGCAAGACACCCTGACCCACATTGCCAAGACCGGCGAATTGCGACTGGGGCACCGCGAGGCATCCCACCCCTTCTCCTACAAAGACCTAGCCACTGGACAGGTGCGTGGCTACAGCGTTGATATCTGCACCAAGATTTACGAGGAGCTCAAGAAGGAACTCAAGCGCCCCGACCTGCGCCTGACCTATGTACTGGTAGACGGCAAGAACCGCCTTGCGGACCTGAAAAACAACGTAGTGGACCTGGAATGCGGCACGACCACCAACACCCTGGAACGCCAGAAGGAAGTCGCCTTCAGCCACCACATCTTCATTGCCACCACCGCCTTCCTCGTGCGCAAGGACTCGGGCATCAAGACGGTGGACGATCTGAACGGCAAACGCATTGCCGTCGAACGGAAAACCACCAATGACGGCCTGCTGGCCACCAACGAACGCACCTACCACCGCAAATTCATCTACGTGCCGGTGGACAGCACCGCACAGGGACTGGATGCACTCACGCGCAGGGAGGCAGATGCGGTTTTTGCAGACGATGCAGGCCTGTGGAGCCCCATGACCCGGCTGGGCAAGGCCATGGGGGACTACCAGTTTCTGGAAAAGCGCCTTTCGGTAGAGCCCTACAGCATTGGTCTGCGCAGGCAAGACCCTCGCTTCAAGGAGCTGGTAGACCAAGTCACCCGCCGCCTGATCCAGACCGGGGAGATGGCGGCTCTCTACAAAAAGTGGTTCCACTCAGACCAAGGCACGCTCCCCATGAGCGTCTTCATGCGCGAAGCGCTCAAGCGGCCCAGCGACGTGGGCGTGGAACAGATCGCCTTTTGATGCCCTTCGGCCTGCCGCAGAACTGCCGCAGAACAGGCAGGCCAAACTGGGGAACTGCGGCCTCCACCAGCTGCCAGGTTGCATTCGCGGGCCATGTCCGCCATGGGACAATCGCGCCCCATGACCCCACAGCAATACGTACAGCAAAAAGCCGTGGCCTCGGGCAGCAGCTTCTACTACGCCTTCCTGTTCCTGCCGGCCCCGCGCCGCGCCGCGATCACGGCGTTTTATGCCTTCTGCCGCGAAGTGGACGATGTGGTGGACGAAGTCTCCGACCCTGGCGTGGCGCGCACCAAGCTCGCCTGGTGGCAGGCCGAGGTGGCCAAGGCCTATGCGGGCCAGCCCACCCACCCTGTGATGCTGGCGCTCATGCCGCTGGCGGCCGACTACGGCATTGAACAACGCCACCTGCAGGCCGTGATCGACGGCTGCCGGATGGACCTGGAGCAAACCCGCTACCTCGACTTTGCGGGCCTCAAGGGCTACTGCCACCTGGTGGCGGGCATCGTGGGCGAAGTCGCCGCACGCATCTTCGGCCAGACCGACCCACGCACCACCGACTACGCCCACAAGCTGGGCCTGGCCTTCCAGCTCACCAACATCATCCGCGACGTGGGCGAAGATGCCATGCTGGGACGCATCTACCTGCCGGTGAACGAGCTGCAGCAGTTTGACGTGAAGGCACACGAGATCCTGAAGCGCACGTATTCCGACCGCTTCACCGCGCTGATGCGTTTTCAGGCCGAGCGCGCGCACCGCCTGTATGACGAGGCCCTGGCCCTGCTGCCCGATGCCGACCGCCGCGCCCAGAAGCCCGGCCTGATGATGGCCAACATCTACCGCACCCTGCTGCGCGAGATCGAGCACGAGAACTTCCAGGTGCTGCACCAGCGCATCCGCCTCACGCCCTTGCGCAAGTTCTGGCTGGCGTGGAAGGTGCAGGCCCTGGGCCGGATGTCCTAGCCATGGGCCCGCGTCCATGAAGGTCGCCGTCATCGGCGCAGGCTGGGCGGGCATGGCCGCCGCCATCGCCCACACACAAGCGGGCCGCCAGGTCACGGTGTTCGAGGCCGCCCGCACCGTCGGCGGCCGGGCGCGAGCCGTGCAGGGCGCGCTGCCCGATGGCACGACCATCACGCTCGACAACGGCCAGCACATCCTGATTGGCGCCTACACCCAAAGCCTGCGCCTGATGCGGCTGGTGGGCGTGGACATCGATACCGCGCTGCTGCGCCTGCCACTCACGCTTCAATTCCCTGATGGCCAGGGCCTGCAACTGCCCGACCTGCCCCCACCCCTCGATGCGCTGCTGGGCACTGCCCGCGCCAAGGGCTGGGGCTGGCGCGACAAGCTGGCACTGCTGCGCACAGCCACGGCCTGGCAGCTGCGCGGCTTTCGCTGCGCGCCCGCCACATCGGTGGCCGCGCTGTGCGCGCCGCTCACGCCCCGGCTCATGACCGAGTTCATCGACCCGCTGTGTGTGTCGGCCCTCAACACCCCTGCCAACCAGGCCAGCGGCCAGGTGTTTCTGCGCGTGCTGCAGGACAGCCTGTTCAGCGGGCGCGGCGGCTCCAACCTATTGCTGCCACGTGCGGACTTAGGCGCCCTCTTTCCCGAAGCCGCTGCCCGCTGGCTGCAGCAGCAAGGCGGCCAGGTCCTCACCGGCCAGCGCATTCAGCGCTTGCAGCCGTTGCCCGGGGGGCGTTGGCAACCGGTCGTGGCGGCCAACGGCGCAGAAGACCCCGGAGCGTTCGACCACGTCACCCTGGCCTGCCCGTCCTGGGAGGCCAGCCGCCTGGTCGAAGGCCTGGCGGGCACGGCGGGCCTGGCCAGTGCAGCCCGCTGGAGCGCCACCACGAGCGCCCTGCGGTTTGAGGCCATCACCACCGTCTATGCCCATGCTGCGGGCGCCCACCTGCCCCAGCCCATGCTGGCACTGCGCAACACCGCTGCCCACCCGGCGCAGTTTGTGTTCGACCGGGGCCAGCTCGACGGCCAGCGCGGGCTGCTGGCCTTTGTGGTGAGTGCCAGTGATGGAGACCGGGCCTTGATCGAGCAGCAGGTGCTGCAGCAGGCCGGCGTGCAGCTGGGCCTGCCCGGCCTGCAGCCCGTGCAGACCGTGGTGGAGAAACGCGCCACCTTTGCCTGCACCCCCGGCCTGCAGCGGCCCGGCATGCAGGTGCTGCCAGGGCTGACGGCCTGTGGGGACTATGTGGATGGCCCCTACCCCGCCACACTGGAAGGCGCCGTGCTGAGCGGCACGGCAGTAGCGGCACTGGCGTAATCCTCGCTCTGTCCGTGCGGGGTGCCTCGGGTAAACCCCAAGCCGACTGACAGCATTCCGAAAGCACGCTGCGCACACCATACGCCGGGCAACGCCGCAATGGCTTTCACGGAGACACCCATGCTTTTCAACAACGACATTCCCGCCGCCTTCCACCCCACCCGCCGCCAGCTGCTGGGCGCAGGCAGCGCCCTGGCCCTGGGCGGCCTGCTGCCCACCACCGCGTCGGCCCAGGCCGCGTGGCCTTCCAAGTCCGTGCGTTTTGTGGTGCCCTTTGCACCGGGCGGCAGCTCCGAGATCGTGGCACGCTCCACGGCAGCCGAACTGAGCAAGACCCTGGGCCAGAGCGTGTTTGTGGACAACAAACCCGGCGCCGCAGGCAACATCGCCATGCAGGAAGTCGCCCGCGCCGAAGACCAGCACACCCTCATCCTGGGCCACATCGGCACGCTGGCCGTGAACCCCTACATCTTCGACAAGCTGCCCTACGACGCCAACAAGGACTTCAAGCCCGTGAGCCTGCTGGCCAAGGTGCCCAGCCTGTACGTGGTGCACCCCGACGTGCCCGCCAAGAACCTCAAGGAGTTCATCGCCTACGCCAAGAAGAACCCGGGCAAGCTCAGCTACGGCTCGGCCGGCAACGGCAGCGCGGGCCACCTGGCGTTTGAATACCTCAAGATGACCGCCGAGATCTTCATGCTGCACGTGCCCTACCGGGGCACCGGCCCCATGATGACCGACCTGCTCTCAGGCCGCCTTGATGCTGCATCGGTGGGCGCTGCGGCCATGCTGCCCTTCATCAAGTCGGGCAAGGTGCGTTGCATCGCCACGGGCTCCACGCAGCGCCTGCCGCAGCTGCCCGACGTGGCCACAGTGGCCGAACAGGGCTTCCCGGGTTTCGAGATGACGCAGTGGTACGGCATGCTCGCCCCGGCCACGCTGCCGCAAGACCATCTGGACAAGCTGGCCACCGAAACCGCCAAGGCCGTGAAGGCCCCCGAGTCGCTCAAGCGCCTCAATGCCGATGCGGCCGAAGCCATTGGTGGCACACCCGCGCAGTTTGCGCAGTTCATTGCCTCCGAGCAGGCACGCTGGCAAAAGGTGCTCAAGCGCGCTCAAGTCAAGCCGGACTAGGAAGCCCCCCTGAGCCGCAAACCGATCGGCGCCGCAGCCGGAGGCTGCAGCTCTTCGATGCCGTCCAAGCCTGCGCAGGCAGGCTTGGAGCCGCGGCATCTCAGCCCCCAGAGGGGGGACGCCACCCGTGGCCTGGCAAAGCCAGTTCCGCGGTGGCGCTGGCTGGGGCCTCGCCAGTTGCAACCGCCTGGGGCGCCTGGAACTATCGCCGAACGACAGTAGCATTCCCCCCATGCGCATCCTCCTGGCCGAAGACGACCACAACCTGGGCACCTGGCTCAGCCGCGCGCTGGAGCATGCGGGCATCCAGGTGGAATGGGTGAACGATGGGCGCCTGGCCGACCGTGCGCTGCAGCAGCACGACAACTACGATGCGCTGGTGCTGGACCTGGGCCTGCCCGGACTGGACGGCCAGGCCGTGCTGCAGCGCCTGCGCGACCGCGACCAGCGGCTGCCCGCATTGATCCTCACGGCCCGCGATTCGCTCGATGAACGCGTGCGCTCGCTCAACGCCGGGGCCGACGACTTTCTAGCCAAACCGTTTGAGCTGGCCGAGCTGGAGGCCCGCCTGCATGCCCTGGTGCGCCGCGCACGCGGCAACGAGCACCCGCGTCTGGCCTGCGGCGCGCTGGTGTACGACAACCCGCGCAAGCAGTTCACGCTGCACGGCGAGCCCCTGGCCCTGTCGCCGCGCGAGCATGCGGTGCTGCGCGTGCTGGTGCAGCGCAGCGGCGAGCCGTTTTCCAAGCAGCAGATCCTGGACCGCGTGTTCTCTGACGACGAGGACGTGCACCCCGAAGCCGTGGAAGTGTTTGTGCACCGCCTGCGCAAGCGGCTCGATGGCAGCGGTGTGCGCATCACCACGCTGCGCGGCCTGGGCTATGCGCTGGAAGCTAGTGATGTGGCTCCCCCCTGAGACGCTGCGCGTCTTCCCCCTGAGGGGGGACGCCACCCGTGGCCTGGCAAAGCCAGTTCCACGGTGGCACTGGCGTGGGCCACGCGCATGTTCAGGGCCGCGCACTGTTTTTTGCGGCGGAGTCCGCTGCCATGTCTTTGATACAACGCCTGCGCCGCGCCAGCCTGTGGCGGCTGCTGGCCCTGCTGCTGCTGCCGCTGCTGGCCGTGGTGACGGGGGTGGAGCTGTGGATGACGCGGCACGACGCACTGGAGGCGGCCAACGCGGCCTACGACCGATCGCTGCTCGGGGCGCTCAAATCCATCGACGCCAACATCTCCACCGCCTCGGGCGGCCTGTCGGCCGAGCTGCCATACAGCATGCTCGAATTTTTTGAACTCACGGCCAGCGGCAACGTGTACTTCCGCGTCGCGTCGTCAGATGGGCTGGTGGAGCTGGGCAACGCCGACCTGCCCCTGCCGCCCGGCACGCTCACGCCCGGCGTGCCCCGCTTCTACGACGCGACCTATTTCGGTGAATCCGTGCGGCTGGCCGCCTACCGCCGCACGGTAGAAGGCGCTGCGCCCGGGGCCGATGCCAGCAGCGTGCTGGTGCAGGTGGCTGAAAGCACCCGCTCGCGCCAGGAGTTCACCCGCCGCTTTGTGCGCCGGGCCGCGCTGCGCGACACACTGGTGCTGGCGCTCATGGTGCTGGGCACGGCGGCCACGCTGGCCGTGGCGCTGCGCCCGCTGGCGCGCCTGGCGCGCGAGGTGCAGGCGCGCAGCCCCGACGACATGACCCCCATGGCCGACACCGACCTGCCCGCCGACATCCGCCCCCTGGTGGCCGCCGCCAACCAGCAGATGGCGCGCACACAAGCCCTGGTGGCCCAGCAGCGGCAGTTTCTGGACGATGCCTCGCACCAGCTGCGCACCCACCTCACCACGCTGCAGATGCAGATCGACTACGCCAGGCGCGAGGCCGATGCCACCCAGGTGCAGCACACGCTGGACGCCATCGGCGGCGAGATCGCGCGCGCCACGCGCAGCACCCAGCAGCTGCTGGCCCTGGGACGCAGCGACACGGCGGCGGTAGAGCTGACCCCGTTCGACCTGGCCGCGCTGCTGCGCGCCGTGGCGCTGGAACTGCTGCCCCGCGCCCGCGCCCGGCAGATCGACTTTGGCATCCACACGCCCACGCCCGAGTTCATGGCCGTGGGCGACAGTGGCCTGCTGCGCGAGGCGCTCACCAACCTGGCCGCCAACGCCATTGCCTACACGCCCGAACACGGCACGGTCACCGTGTCGGCTGCGGGCGACGGCCTGGGCTGGAGCCTCAGCGTGGAAGACAACGGCCCCGGCCTGCCCGCCAGCGAACGCGATGCACTGGGCCAGCGCTACCGGCGTGGCTCGCAGGCGGCGGCAGGCGGCTCAGGCCTGGGGCTGGCGATTGCGCGCTCCATCGCCGAACGGCACCGGGGCGGCCTGCGGCTCGAAGAACGCGCGGGTGGGCCCGGCCTGCTGGCCATCCTGTGGTGGCCCCGGGGCTGAAAACCCGCATCCCGCAGCCCCCCAGATTCCGCCAGAATTCGCCCCGCATGCCGTCCGCACCACTCCCCCTCCCCACCCTGCCCCGCCGCCGCGCCCTGCGGTGGCTGGCAGCACTGGCGGGCACTTCAGCCGCTGCGCACGGACCGGCTGCGTGGGCGGCCGACGCATCGCTGGATCCCGCCGAGTGCATTGCCCCTTCCCGCCCTGGCGGCGGGTTCGACCTGACCTGCGGCCTGGCCACACAGGCCGTGCAAGCCGTGCGCCCCGCACGCCCACCGCTGCACACACGCTACCTGCCCGGCGGCATCGGCGCCATGGCGTTTGACCAGGTCGCCACCGGGCGGCTCGGCGGGCCGGGAACGCTGGTGGCGTTCTCCAGCGGCTCGCTGCTCAACATCGCACAGGGCCGCTTTGGCCCGCACCCGGTGAGCGCCGTGCGCTGGATCGCCACCCTGGGCACCGACTACGGCGTGGTGGCCGTGCACCGCGACGCGCCCCACCAGCGCCTGCAAGACGTGGTGGACGCGCTGCGCAAAGACCCGGCCCGCGTGGTGTTTGGCGCTGGTGGCACCCTGGGCAGCCAGGACTGGATGAAAGCCGCCCTGCTGACCCGCGCCGCCGGGCAGGACCCCAAGCGGATGCGCTTTGTGTCATTCGAAGGCGGCGGCGAGGCGCTCAAGGCGCTGCGCGGCGGCCACATCGGCGTTTTCACCGGCGATGCAGCCGAGGCCCGGCAGGCCTTGGAAAAAGGCGCGCCCCTGCGCTTTCTGGCCGTGCTGGCGCAGGCCCGCCTGCCCGGCGCCCTGGCTGACCTGCCCACAGCGCGCGAGCAGGGCGTGGACCTGGTCTGGCCCACGGTGCGCGGCCTGTACATGGCCGCCAGCGCCCCCGATGCCGCCGTGCGCGCCTGGGTGGCCGCGTTTGCCGATGCGCTGGCCGCCCCCGGTTATGCCGCGCTGTGCAGCCAGTACGGCCTGTACCCGTTTGCGCGCACCGGCGCGGCGCTGGAGGAGTTCGTACAACGCAGCCTGGCCGACTACCGGCAACTGGCACAGGAGCTGGGCCTGCGGTCCTGGCCGCGCTGAGGCGGCTGCTGCTGAGCCCGTGCGGTGGTCTCAGAGGATCTCTGGCCCGCTCACTTCTCCAGCCACCACTGGATCACCACCTTGGCCAGGAACCCCAGAAACCCCACGCCCAGGCCCAGGAAGAGCACAAAGGTGCCAAACCGCCCGGCCTTGGACTCCCACGCCAGCTGCCCGATGATGAACAGCATGTAGGCGATGAACGCCCCCACGCCATAGGTGAGGAAGAAGCCCGAGATCTGCGCCTCGGTGAAGCCAAAAATCACGATGCCCCTCCAGGCGTGCGCGCTGGTGCAGCGGGTGCAGCCAGGTCGCGCTCGGGCAGGCTGGATGCGTCCACCAGGTCACGGTAGGCGTGCCAGCTGGCGTGGCCCAGCATGGGCATCACGGCGATCAGGCCCAGCAGCAGCGAGCCCAGGCCCAGCAAGGTAAAGCCCAGGATGATCGCCGCCCAGAACGCCATGGGCAGCGGGTTGACCACCACGGCCTGCCAGCTGGTCAGCACCGCCTGCAGCAGCGTGGCGCGGCGGTCCAGCAGCAGCGGCATGGCCACCACGCTGGACGCAAAAATCGGCGCGGCCATCAGGCTGCCCAGGGCCAGCCAGATTTCAAACAACCAGCCGTCGCGGGCCATGACCACGTGGCGCAGAAAGTCGAGCGGGGTCTCGATCGGCACCGGTGCCAACAGCGTGATGAGCGCCGCCGATGTCATGACCCAGCCCGAGGCCGCCAGCGCCAGCAGGGCGCCAAACTGCACCATGCACCAGTAGTCGTTGCCCCATTTGTTCACGTGGCTGTTCTGCCAGTTGAACCAGGTCTTGAGCACCACGCCCAGGTTGGCGCTTTCGCGGCGCTCCAGCCCGCGGCTCAGCGCATACAGACTGGTGGCCAGCACCGGCGCCACCACCAGGAAGCCCGACAGCGCCCCCGCCAGCAGCCAGAAGCGGTGGTGCGCTACGGCAAAGATGGCAGCTCCAAACAGCGTGAGTGCCAGCCCATGGGCAAAGCTGATCCAGCCCGCCCGTGCCATGTCACGCCAGGCCAGCACCAGCCAGGCCATGGGTTGCATGAGGCCGATGGTGCGGATGGTGGGCAATGGCGGGGGATTACGGGGCATGGTGGGAGGGGTCGCTCAGCGACGGGTGAGTGTGACTTCATCGGGCAGCGGCTTCAACCACCGCACGCCCAAACCTTGACCTGAGGCCAGAAACAATGCGGGAGCCCGTCCACGCACAACCCCTTGGTGGATTGCCGCACGAGCCCGTGACACTGGCGCGCCCCAAGCCAGGGACGCCGAGCAAGGGCCGCCCCGCAGCGAAGGTGTCGTCCCCCCGGGGGAAGGCGCCGAAGGCGACACAGGGGGGCATCCATGTCAGGCGAGCAGTCGGCACAACGCAGTGAGGCTGTCCACCGTGGCGTGGGGCGGTGTGTCGTCGTGCGGCCAGGGGTGGTTGGCGCTGTTGATCCACACGGCCTGCATGCCCGCGTTCAGCGCGCCCTGCGCATCCAGCGTGGCATCGTCGCCCACGTGCAGCACCTCGTGGGGCAGCACATCGACGGCCGTGGCGGCAGCGTGAAAAATGCGCGCATCGGGCTTGGCCACGCCAAACTCCGATGCGCTGATGCTGTGGCGAAAGTAGTGGCCGATGCCGATGCGGTGCACGTCGGCATTGCCGTTGGATACCGCCACCACCGGGTAGCGCGCCGACAAGAAGGCCAGCGTGTCGTGTGCATCGTCAAACAGCTCCACGCGCATGCGCTCGGCAAAAAACAGGTCAAACGCCGGTTCGGCCAGCGCGGGCTCGTCGCCCGCCTGGGTCAGCGCCAGGCGGATGGACTCGCGCCGCAGCGCGCTCAGATCGTGCAGCAGGTCGGGCCGCAGCGCCACCATCTGGTTGCGGATGGCGCGCAGCGATTCGGTGCTGGAGAACAAGGTTGCCGTGGCGGGCGCATGGTGCGTGAGCCAGTCCAGCAGCACGCGTTCAGCCCGCGTGATGGTGGGCCAGATGGGCCAGAGCGTGTCATCCAGGTCGATGGAGATGGCGCGGATGCGGGAGGTGTCCAGCTGCAGCGCGGTGGGCTGGGCAGCGGGCAGTTCAGCGGGGGAATCGGGCATGATCTGCAGAGAATACTCCACGGTCACCGAAGGGCCGGTCCGTTTGCCACAATCGGGGCATGCGCTCACCCTTCCACACCGAACCCCCTTACACCCACGGCCAGGCCGAACGCACAGCCGTTCTGCTGTGCAACCTGGGCACGCCTGACGAACCCACGGCCTCGGCCGTGCGCCGCTATCTGGCGCAGTTCCTGGGCGA
This sequence comes from Acidovorax sp. JMULE5, assembly GCF_013376875.1. Lineage (GTDB taxonomy): Bacteria > Pseudomonadota > Gammaproteobacteria > Burkholderiales > Burkholderiaceae_C > Acidovorax > Acidovorax facilis. The sequence continues at coordinate 186,406 of NZ_CP035951.1, read as the reverse complement.
CCACCGCGTGGTGGAGATCCCCAGGCTGCTGTGGATGCCCATCCTGCACGGCATCATCCTGCGCACCCGCCCCGCCAAATCGGCCGCCAAATACGCCAGCGTGTGGACCCCTGAAGGATCGGCACTGGCGGTGTGGACGGCCAAGCAGGCCACCCTGTTGCGCGGCTGGCTGGGCGAGGCGGGCCACGCGGTGCTGGTGCGCCATGCCATGCGCTACGGCAACCCGTCCATCGCCAGCCAGCTCGATGCGCTCAAGGCCGAAGGCGCCACACGCATCCTCATCCTGCCGCTGTATCCGCAGTACTCGGCCACCACCACGGCCAGCGTGTTTGACGCCGTGTACACCTGGGCCGCCGCCACCCGCAACGTGCCCGAGCTGCGGTTTGTGAACCGGTACCACGACGCCCCCGGCTACATCGACGCGCTGGCCCGCACCATCGAATCGCACTGGAAGACCCACGGCCAGCCCGACCAGCTGGTGATGAGCTTTCACGGCGTGCCCGAACGCACGCTGCACCTGGGCGACCCCTACCACTGCGAATCACGAAAGACCGGCCGCCTGCTGGCCGAGCGCCTGGGCCTGCGCGAAGACCGCTACCGCATCACCTTCCAGTCGCGCTTTGGCAAGGCCAAATGGCTCGAGCCCTACACCCAGCCCACCATCGAGGCCCTGGGCAAGGCGGGCACCCGCCGGGTGGATGTGGTGTGCCCCGGCTTCACCAGCGACTGCCTGGAGACGCTGGAAGAAATCAACATGGAAGTGCGCGAGGCCTTTTTGCACGCGGGCGGGCAGGAGTTTCACTACATCCCCTGCCTGAACGACAACAGCCACTGGATCACGGCGCTGAGCCGCGTGGCGCAACAGCACCTGGCGGGCTGGCCCACCGAGGTGCCCACCGCTGCGGCACTGGCCGATGCGCGCAGCCATGCGCTGGCCGGTGGCGCGCCCAAAGGCGTGTGCCCCGTGGCGCACTGACTGCTGGTTACTACTATTTTTATAGCTGCTTGCGCTTATCCATCAAGCGCTAGCGGCCAATTTGACCCATATTCTGAGATGGCAGGCAAACTTTGGTGACCTGCCCCTCCCCCAACACCTGTACTGATGCCCGCTTCTGCCCTCGCCCCCCACCAGCTGCGGCTGACGATCAACCCCGCCACGCTGGGCTTTGCCAGCACGGCCGAGCTGCAAGACCTGCCCCTGCCCTGGATCGGCCAGGAGCGCGCGCAGGCCGCCGCGCAGTTTGGCCTGGGGCTGCACCAGCCCGACTACCACCTGTTCGTGCTGGGCGAAGTGGGCAGCGGGCGCGCATCGCTGCTGCGCCAGGCCATGCAGACTGCTGCGGCAGAACGCGCCGTGCCGCCCGACCTGTGCTACCTGCACAACTTCGACACGCCCGACCGGCCCCGCGCCCTGCGCCTGCCTGCGGGCCAGGGACGCCAGCTGCGCCAAGGCATGGCCGACATGGCCAAGAACCTGCAGGCCGACATCCCCAAGCGCCTGGCCGCCGCCGACTTCAAGGCCGAGGCGGAGCGCATCGAGAAAGCTTGGCAGGCGCAAGAAGGCGAAGCCTTTGCCGTGCTCGACGCGTTTGCCGAGGCGCGCCAGTTCCGCCTGACCCGCGAGGGCGGGCAAATGGTGTTCACCCTCACCGGCCCCAAGGGCCAGGCGCTGACCGAAGCCGAAGCCCGCGCACTGCCGCGCGAGCGCCGCGCAGAGATCGACGCCGCCGAACACGAACTGCGCACAGAGATCGCCCGCTTTCTGGAAGCCGTCCGCCCGCTGGAGCGCACCCGCGACGACGCCCTGGCCGCCCTGCGCCGCCAGACCATCAAGCCCCTGGTGGAACACGCCCTGCACGACATCCGCCAGGGCCTGCGCAAGCAGATCAAGGACACCGTCAAGCTCACGCACTGGCTCGACCAGGTGGAACAGGCCGTGCTGGGCGACATCGACCTGTTCGAGCCCCTGGACGCTGAACGAGGTAGCGACCAGGGCGCCGATGCCGAAGACGACCGCAAGGACGCGCTCGACGACCTGCTGGCCCGCTGCCAGGTGAACCTGGTGGTGGACAACCACGGCCGCACCGCCGCGCCCGTGGTGGTGGAAGACAACCCTACCCAGCGCACGCTGTTTGGCAGCATCGAGCATGGCTCGGACGCTGACACCGTGCAGGCCGACCACACCAACATCCACGCGGGCAGCCTGCTCAAGGCGCACGGCGGCTTCATCCTGCTGCACCTGCACGACCTGGCCGCCGAAGAAGGCCTGTGGCAGCGCCTGCGCCGCTTTTTGCGCTGCGGCCGCCTGCAGATCGAGGAAGGCGGCGGCGGCCCAGGCCATGGCCCCGGCGGCGCCGTGGCGCTGCAGCCCGAGCCGGTGGATGTGGACGTAAAGATCGTGCTGATCGGATCGGTGGACGAGTACTACGCGCTGCAGGACGCCGACCCCGACGCCGCGCGCCGCTTCCGCGTGAAGGTGGACTTTTCAGACCACTTTGCCGCCACGCCCGCCACCCACCACGCCACCGCCATCCTGGTGGCGCAAGTCTGCAAAAAGCGCGGCCTGCCCCACTTCGGCCCCGACGCCGTGGCCCTGCTGCTGGAGCAAACCCACCGCGAGGCCGACGACCAACGCCGCCAGAGCGCACGCTTTGCCCACACCGAAGCGCTCGCCATAGAAAGCGCCGCCCTGTGCAAGGCACGCGGCGGCACGCTGGTGCAGGCAGACGACGTGTTGGCCGCCCTGGCCGCCCGCACCCAGCGCCACAACCAGCCCGAAGAAGAACTGCACGACTCCATCACAGAGGGCGAGCGACTGATCTCGCTGGCGGGCTCCATCACCGGCCAGATCAACGCCATGACGCAGATCGACCTGGGCGACTACCGCTTCGGCTTTCCGGTGCGCATCACCGCCCGCACCTTTGCCGGGCAAGAGGGCCTGCTCAACATCGAGCGCGAGGTCGATATGTCCGGCCCCATCCACGACAAGGGCGTGCTCATCCTGCACAGCTACCTCACTGCCCTGTTCAGCCACGTGGCGCCGCTGGCGCTGAACGCGTCCATCGTGTTCGAGCAGGAATACAGCGGCGTGGAAGGCGACTCTGCCTCGTGCGCCGAGCTGTATGCGCTGCTGTCCAGCCTGTCAGGCCTGCCCCTGCGCCAGGGCATTGCCGTGACCGGCGCCCTCAACCAGCACGGCGAGGTGCTGCCCGTGGGCGGCATCAACGAAAAGATCGAAGGCTGGTTCCGCGCCTGCAGCACCGCAGGGCTCGATGGCACGCAGGGCGTACTGATCCCCGCACGCAACCAGCGCCACCTGATGCTGGACCGTAGCGTGCTGGACGCAGTGGAGCGCGGGCTGTTCCATGTCTACACCATGGGACATGTGAGCGAGGGGATTGCGCTGTTGACGGGCGAGGCGTCGGGCATGAGCCCGGCGGAACTAAAGCAGGGAGCAGAGACTGCAGAGGACGGCGCTGGCGATACGAGTGTGCGGACGACGGCTTTGGAAGCTACGGTATTGCAACGGGCGGAACAAACATTGCGTGCGTATCGCAAGGCTTGTCAAAGTGCGGGGCACACAAGAAGGCGGCAAAGACGATGAAAAAAGATTGCTGCGCTCGTCCAGAGGTATGAGGCCCCATGAATAGGAGCAAGACCTCGCAACGCAAGGTTGGACAACTTCATTGATGCCCGAACGCCCATGGTCACGTTACGGGACCTACCGCCTTAGTGATTGATTCTGCTAAGGCTCTGGGGGACTTGAGGACAGAGTCTGCAACTGCAAAGCTGCGAAGCCTATGAGGTAGCATCGAGCTCAACAGGAGATTTTATGGCAACGGCCACAATTGTTTCGCTAATTAATATGAAGGGTGGCGTTGGCAAGACCACTTTAGCGGTAGGTTTAGCGTGGGAACTTGCAAAAAGTTTCCGCGTTTTGCTGGTAGATATTGACCCTCAATTTAACGCTACTCAATGGATTGTTGACCCCGACAAGTACCTCGAATGGCTTAGAACAAAACACACTGTCTTAGATATATTCTCACCAGCAATTTCCAGCAACTCAGAGAAAAATGGCAAAGTCACCCCTAGCACCTCAATAATTCCTGTTCAAAAAGGGGACTCTGTCTTATATGTACTTCCCTCCACAATTGACTTAATGCAGCTGGATGCAGCACCGAGAGGTACAGAAAACAAGCTGAGAGTTTATCTCGACAAAGTCCGCCATCTTTTTGACTATGTTTTGATTGACTGCCCGCCCACCGCTTCGCTATTTAGCTATAGCGCCTTTCTCGCTTCAGATGCCTACTTAGTACCTGTCAAACCAGATCCACTCTCCGTTCTTGGGCTCCCCCTCCTAAATCGTGCGATGAAGGACTACGAAGAGCGCTCGGGACATCATTTACCTAGATTAGGCCTTGTATTTACCCAAGTTAGGCAGACGGAAGCGATGTCAAATACAATGCAACAAGTCCGCGGTCAATATGTTGGCGAAGTATTTCGCAATACTATCGCGCAAACCACCGGTGTTGCAGAGGCGGTTGAAGAAAATACTCCACTTCAAACCTACAAAAAGAGTGGCAATTTTTCAGATGTAAAAGCTTCTCTAATTGGAATATGTAGTGAATTCGTCGATCGCGCCAAGGAGCTTTCATTATGAAACCACAATCACCGCGTCAGCTAGGGCTGTACTTTGCAGCTTGCCTTTATCAACTCGCATCAGAGTTCAACAGTGATGAACTCGCCATAATTTTGGAAGAACACCGTTTGCACGGTCACAGCAAAGCAATAATCGCTGCAATTCGAGCTATTCAAGACTTGCACGCGAGCGATCAAAAATTAAAAGTCTCTCCATCCGAATCAAAAAATGAGACTAAAGATTTCACCCCTCAGCAATCTCGCCTTAGTGCATCACTTGCAGATATCTTTGCAGATCAAAAAAGGTTCCCCACCGTTTCATCAATCAGCGAAGTAACAAAATTTGACAGAAAACCAAAAGAAGCTCGCGATCGATATATATTCCGCATGCAGAAGCATTTTAGCTCACTACCAGAAGATGAGCGCCAGATTTTCCTCAAAGGAATTTCTCAACGGGTCAATAAGGTTCCTGGTAATTTCGTATCCAAATGGTCTGATCTTATCCAGGGTACGTGATGTCGCTCGAAAATACTTCGACACCTTCTGCAAGTGGCAAACGCCTAGCTCAGCACGATCAGGTCGAATTCGAGTTTGAGCAGTTTTGGCAGGTCACAGACAAGCAGCGCTTAGAAACCCCTGTCAGTCAACGGGCCATTCTCGCTGCGGCGCACAGATTGGGAGCTTGTTTAAATTATCTAAGCAATTCGATGAAGGTAAAATCTGCCGACATTCACAAGCAGATTTTTTTCCAAGAGATGACTTCCGACGCCATTCATTTAGTTCACGCACTGGCGGGCGGAGATGCGCGTAGCGGGCGATTTTATTTACGCAGCGTTATAGAGAACTTCTGGAGACATCATTACTTCCGCGACCACCCCGTAGAATTTGATTGGCTTCAGTATCGAGAAAATTATGTCCTCGAAATAACGTCATTACGAGAGCATTGCCAACACTTGAGATGTTTTAATGGCCCGCTATCACTCCTATTTTCCGACTTACCCAGACTTCATGCGCAATTATCCGCAGAAGTCCACAGCAACTCATCCAAAACCGCCACCTTGAGAAGCACTCTAGCGGACATTAAATTACTGGAGTCACAAGGAATATCTATCCAGGAAGAGATTGCAGCTGTTCTACATACCGTGCTAGCATTATCTATATTCTCGGAAAGCGAAAGTTTCTTAGCACTACATGTCAATGTGCAAAAATTCCTGATTGCCACACTTTCCCAAGACAAAATTGAGTCCGTAACAAACGCTTTTGCAGAAGACGATATAACTTCTTTCCAGAACATTATCGGCCTTTACTCCAAAGATGAAGAGCAAGCTTTTCCATTTGACATGAATACGCCTACATCCGACAAAAGAGAAGCACATGAATTTTCTATTGAAGACTCGGATTCCTTTTATACGCAGGATTCCAGGAAATAACCAACAAACTTGCGCTTAGCTCTCCAGGTACGTAATTTCGATCTGATCGACTACCTATAGTCAACTACCACATCAGAACACCGATGACTGCCCCTTCAATCAAACCTCAGGCTACAGCAAGTCTAGTTGATAAAACTTCCGGCGAACATTCTTCGATCGATTTCCAGAAAGACAAAACAGTATTAATAAGCATTATTTCGCTAGCAGGAATATTTTTATCCTTCATTTTGTACTTCGTCGTCGTCACGACATTTTTCAAGACGCCAAATGATAGCAATGGATTCGGCGACACCTTCGGCGGATTAAATACCATATTCAGTGGCCTCGCTTTTATTGCCTTGGTTAACGCCCTGTTTATGCAAAGCAAAGAGCTAAGCCTTCAACGAGAGGAGCTCCAGGAAACACAGAGGCTCATGGCTGATCAGAAGAGTGAAATGGTCCGTCAAGCCGAAACGATGCACCTACAGCAATTCGAATCAACTTTCTTTCAGCTTCTCAATCAACAAAGAAAAATTCTTGAACTAGTCTCAGTTCAGGGACTTGGGCGCTCCCCGAGCATCCGCGGCCTGGAAGCCATTCAAGTATTGGAGCAAGTGTTAAATGCGATTATTCTTACGCCGCGCGCCGCTATCGACAACATTGAAGGCAGAAACGATTTAAAAATCGAATTCGAACGACTTAATGGAATATTTCAATCAGTGGAGTCAGGATTTGCCCACTACTTTCGTCATTTATACACGCTTGTTAAATTTGTAAACAACGCCGAAATCAATGACAAGCACTTCTACACCGGAATAATAAGAGCACAACTATCTTCGGCAGAAATATCCATTTTATTCTTTAACGGCCTCTCCACCCCTGGAAGCAAATTCAAGCCACTCATAGAGGAATACTGCCTCCTCCAGCATCTTAGATGGAGAGGAGTCACCACCGCATGGACTTGCTTCTATCAGAGGAAAGCATTTTTTCCAAAAGACGCGACAAGGGAAGATGTAGAGTTGGTGCTCGATAAGGCGATGATTCACGACCATGAAAATAGAAGCTTATTTATCAGCAGCTGGAATTCCTCAAAAAACGAGTCTGCGCTTTCTACTCCCAATGAGCATCAGCGGCAATAATCTACATAATATTTCTGCTATATGAGAAGGTGAGCACGTACGCCTACCTTTCATGCTTTGTAGTAGTGCACCTCGTGCATTAATCGCTTATGCGATTAAAGTTCCAGTAGATAGACCAAGGCGTCCGCAGCCACGCCACCCCCCGTCACCTCATCCCGATTGGTCTCATTCAAGATTTCATGCCGCGCCGCCGGGTACAGCTTGACCGTCACATCGGCCACACCGGCATCCCGGTACCGCTGCCCCAGTTGCTCCAATAAGACCCCGCCAGCGGTCAGCGGGTCCGCGTCGCCGGATGCGATGAGGATGGGCAGGTCGCTGCGAATGCGTGCGAGTTGCGCGGGGTCCGCCAGCCGGGGCGTGAGGGCGAAGAGTGAGGGGATCAGGCCCTCAGGCACGTCCCAGCCGCACCACGGGTCGGCCACGTAGGCGTCCACCTCGGCAGCGTCGCGCGACAGCCATTCGTAGCCGGTGCGGTGCTCGAACCCGGCGTTGAATGCCGCGAGCCCGGCGGGCGCATCGGCCGGTGCATCGGCCATGGCGGCGACGAACAGGTCGAGAGCGGTGGAGCCTGACAGGACGGCGCCGGACCAGGTGGATGCTTGGTCCAGAATCGCCGCCTGCGCTGCGAACGAGCCCATGGAGTGCCCGAACAGGAAGAGCGGGAGGCCGGCATGCTGCTACGCGACGCGACGCGAGCGTGAAGTCTCTCTCGGGCGGCGAAGCTGCCCGACCCTGATCCCGGCTAAGCTGCGCGAGCCAACCCTTTGTTTTCGCTCAGCCATGCCCTCTAGCCTTCACCTCTTCGACCCCGATCGCCATGCCCTACCGCTGCCCGAAAACTTTGCGGCGCTGGAGGCCATGCGCGAGTTACTGCACGCGCGTGCCGATGGCAAGAACCTGCGCTTTGTCGAGTTCGCGCTGCGGTTCGAGGATCGCTTCAAGGACACGGGCCGTACCACGCCCTTGCAGCAGGCCAACGCCTGCCGTCGTGCGGCATGGCAGTTTGACCTCCCGAACGTGGATGAGATGCCTGCATACCGGGCGGCTGTGGAGATTGCCGGTGCACTGGGATTGGTGGCGTATGACGCGACGCTGGGCGTAGGTTTTCTGCCCGACGGCCGGGTAGTGCCGACCGAGTTCGCGCAAGCCGCCACGCCTGTGGCGCCCGCCGAAAAGCTGCCCTGGGGGGCGCTCCCGCCAGATGCGCTGCGCGGCGAGAGCGAGGTGCGAGAAGTTTTGGCCCCTGCCCTGGCGCGCTCTATGGCAGGCAGCGGTTTTAAGCTGGAAGCTGCACCACCCGAACAGCCCGACGCGCTCATCGTCCTCGCCCGACGGATCGGTGCGGTGCGGCAAGTGCTGATCGTCAATCTGATGCGCTATGAAGTGCTGAACCTGACCCTGCGTGTGTGGCATGACGCTTGCACCGCTGTGCTGGCACAAGCCCTGGGGCCCGAGCCCCACCAGGACACCGCCTTCGAGTTGGGCATGGCGTTTTTCGAGCCCGGACCGGGATCCCTGCACCGCTGGACACTCGAACGTCTGTCGCAATTGCCTGCGGTCCTTGCGCTGGTATGTGGTCGGGTGCTGCCCCTGGCGGGTCTGTGCACTGACCTGCATGGGCTGGACCAACTGCTCAACGACGCCAGCGCCGACACAGTGCGTACTCCCTATCGCAACGCCTACACCTGGTCGGACCGCCCGGACGGCTCCGACGGCTCGCGCAGCCTGCGTGAAGAGGTCTTCCCGCATGCGCAGCGCCTCGTCATTGCCCACCTCAATGGCAACCCACTTACAACCGACATCGCCCGCGAGCTGGAGGACCACTGGCAGCACAGCAGCTACTGGCGCGCGCCTCAGGAACGCGAGGCCCTGGCGGCCGTGCGCGCCACGCTGGCCCACACGCCGCCACTGGCCCGCTGGAACGACATAGCTGCCTGGCAGGCCGCACTGCGCCCTATTCCTGCATCGCTGCAGTCGCACACCCCCGACCCGCGCGGGCGGCGCTGCCACCACTATGAAGTGACCGAAGCCTTGCACCAGGACCTGCGCAAAGACCCAGGCGGCTTTTGGGCCAGGTTCGCCGGTCCGGATGGTGCATCCGAGCTCACGTGCGCATGGCAAGACAAGGCCTCCACCTTGCCTGGCTCCGCACGCATCCCCCCGGACGGCCTCGGATGCCATGTGACCACTCTGCCCGGCAAGGCCGGTGAAGGCGCGATCAAAGTGGTGTGCCTTTGCTTTCCACCCATCACGGGCCTCGACGAGCACCGCTTCCTGGCGCTCGCTCGCCGCGGCGACATCTGGCGCATGTACCGGATGGGCTACGACAACGCACTGGACGACGATGGCCAAATGCAGCTGCGCATCGAGTACGGAGCGCGCCACGGGAACGCCGACGTTATCACCCGTGAAACGCTGGATGCCGAGCTGAGCATGCAGGAATTCTTGGAGAGGGTGGCAGAGCTGTTCGAATGAACTGGCGTGGGAGCCGTGATTACGCAATGCGGGAACGCCCCCGAAGCCAAGCCACGATATCCCCCGTCACCTCATCCCGATTCGTCTCATTCAAGATCTCATGCCGCGCCGCCGGGTACAGCTTGACCGCAACATCGGCCACACCGGCATCCCGATACCGCTGCCCCAGTTGCTGAATCAATACCCCGCCTGCGGCCAGCGGGTCCGCGTCGCCGGATGCGATCAGGATGGGCAGGTCGCTACGAATGCGCGCGAGTTGTGCGGGGTCGGCCAGCCGGGGCGCAGGCGCGAAGAGCGAGGGGATCACGTCGGGCGGCACGTCCCAGCCGCACCACGGGTCGGCCACGTAGGCGTCTACCTCGGCAGCGTCGCGCGACAGCCATTCGTAGCCGGTGCGGTGCTCGAAGCCTGCGTTAAATGCCGCGAGCCCGGCGGGCGCATCGGCGGGGGCGTTGGCCATGGCGGCGGCGAACAGGTCGAGGGCGGTGGAGCCTGACAGGATGACGCCGGACCAGATGGCGGAGTGATCGAGGATGGCCGCCTGCGCTGCGAACGAGCCCATGGAGTGGCCGAACAAAAAGAGCGGCAGCTGCTGCGGCCCATGCTGCGCGCGCAGCAGTGCGCCGAACTGGGCGACGTCGGCAATGAGGCCGCTGAAGCCAGCGCTGCCAAAGTGCCCCAGCCGCCCACCAGCAGTGCGCCCGTGGCCGCGATGGTCCACGGCGTGGACGATGAAGCCTGCGGCGTTCAGGGCCCGCGCAAAGCGGTCGTAGCGCTCGCCATGCTCGGCAAGGCCGTGGGAGAGTTGAACGACGCCCACAGGTTGGCCCGGGGTTTGGGCCCAGGTGTAGGTGGTGACCTGGGTGCCGTCTGCGTTGGACTGGAAGGAGGAGGTGGTGGTGCTCATCGGTTCATTCTGGCATGGGGTCTGACTGCGTGTCACGCGCACGCGCCCCCTCCCCTGCACTGCCATCACCATTCAATTCTTGCCCTGCCACGGGTTCGCAGTCACCATCCACTGCAACCAGCCCACCACCCACCCCAGCATGCCGCTCCCCCCAGTTCTCGACCGTTTCCTCCAAGCCCAGGAGCCCGTCTGGCCCCGTGTGATCGCTGAGCTGCGGGCGGGCAAAAAGCGCACGCATTGGATGTGGTTTGTGTTTCCGCAGATACAGGGGCTGGGGCACAGCGACATGGCCCAGCGCTATGCCATTCAATCGATGGCCGAGGCGCAGGCTTACCTGGCGCACCCGGTGCTCGCAGGCCGTTTGCGTGAGTGCTGCCAGATCCTGCTGGACCTGGAGACGTCTTCTGCGCTGGATGTGTTGGGCTCGCCAGACGACCTCAAGCTGCGCTCCAGCATGACGCTGTTTGGCGAAGCTTCTGCGCCGGGCAGCGTGTTCGAGGCGGTGCTGCAAAAGTATTTCGGCGGGGCAAAAGACCCGCGCACGGTCCAACTGCTAGGGTAGCTTGCTGCTTGCTGCTTGCTGCTTGCTGGCTGCGCAGCTGCGGGCACCGTGTGTCTCGGCAGGGCATGCCCCGGCGCGGCGGCCGGGCCATTCAGCCTGTGGGCCGTGGGGGAATCGGGTGCGAAGCCGTTGCCTGCAGGCGCCCCGCCATCCCCTGTTGATTGGCCGTCTGCCTGCAGCGAAATTCGGTCGGGGTGCACCCCGCCTCCCGCTTGAAGAACTTGGCGAAGTTCGCCAGATCGCTATAACCCAGCCCCTCGGCTACGCGCGCCACCGGCCAGGTGGTGTGGGCCAGCAGGCGCTTGGCCTCCAGAACGATGCGGGCAGAAATGAAGGCCTTGGGTGTGACGCCGGCTGCTTCCAGCGACGCGCGCACCAGGCTTTTCTCGGAGCAGCCCAGCTGCTGTGCGTACCGGGGCAGCTGGTGCCAGGTGGCAAAGTGCTTCTCCACCAGCAACTCGAATGCCTTGAATCTCTGCAGCGCGCGCCCCGGAGGAACGCGCTGCGCGGACTGCTGCTCGTGCGCCATGCGCAGCCGCGTCAGCAACGCATAGAGCTGGTAGCGCAACAGGGCATGGGCATGCAGCGATGCGGCGTGGGTCTGCGTGTCCTGGTGCATCTGCGCAATGGCGTGGGCGATCACCGGTGCGCTGTCGCTGCCCAGCGCCCACGCGGTGGGCAGGCCGTCCAGCCCGTCGATCGGGGCCTGCGCCTGCGCGGCGGGTGCGGCTGCCCACAGAAACTCGGGGCGGAACAGCACCATCCAGCCATCCCAGTCCTGGGTGTCTCCAAAACTGTGGGCTTTGCCAGGCCGCAGGACCAGCACCGACCCCGGGCCGCAGCGCACGTGCTCGAAGTCCACCAGGTGGAGGCAGGTTCCCTGCGTCACAAAGATCAGGGTTGGAAAGGCGTAGCGGTAGGTGGACGCCAGCGCCTCGCCGCCCACCCGTTGCCGCAGGTCCGACACCCGGAATATCTCCAGGTCGAGCGGGTACAGCCCCTCGGGCTGGTAGCTCAGGTGCTGGATGTCGGGGTGGCGGGCTGCGGTGGGTTTGTGGTGGCGTGAGGTCATGGGTCAGCAACAACGGGGCGCAGGGGTTTGTCCTGAAGTGACAGTAAATCGCCGAGTTTTCACCGTCTGCAGTGGCTGTGATTGTCCAACAATGACCTCACAGCGCCCCAGGGGCGTTGCCCCAAAACCACCAAGGAATCCACATGCACGCCATTGAAATCGCCAAGACCTACATCCAAGCCGCACAAACCGGCGACCAGGCCACCCTCGCCCGCGTCATCTCGCCCGACGTGGTCTGGCACCAGCCGGGCCACAACCAGTTCTCAGGCACCCACCGTGGCATGGCCGCTGTGGGCCAGATGCTGGGGCAAATGATGGCCGTGTCGAAAGGGACGTTTGCGATCACCCGGGCCGACCACTACATGGCCAACGGCGACTGGGTGGCCGTGAGCATTGAATTTGCTGGCGAGCGCGACGGCCTCACGCTCCAGCAGGCGGGCGTGGATCTGCTGCGCATCGCCGATGGAAAGATCGTTGAAGTCCGCCTGTTCTCCAGCAATCCGGCACAGGAAGACGCGTTCTGGGGCCAGTGATTCCCCGTCCTTACCCACACATAGCGCCCCGCCAGCTTGGGCGGTGCGCGCGGGTGTTCTTTGAATCAAATTGACATCTAGCGCTTATCCATACTTGATATTTAGCTATCCAATTGATAGCAAATGACCCCACCCTCCATGGTGCACGGCCCGCTCCTGGCGCGTGATGGCCCACAGTGGCTCCCCCACCATGACGGCATCCGGCACAGGCGGCTACTGCGCCTTCTGCGTATCGCGGGATGCACGGGCGGCCCGAACCGCCTCTCGAACCGCACTGACTACAGCCTCGGGCTTCTCCAGCGGAATGCCGTGGCCGCTGTCCACCCACACCTGGGTGGAGCCCGGGTACAGGTGCGCGATGTCGGCCCGCTTTCGGTTGGCATCATCGGCCAGCGCAGAAGGCGCACCTGTGGCGCGCAATGCGCTGAGCACCCACACGGGCACGGACGGGTCCACCGGCAGGTGGGACACCTGGTTGCCCGTAGCATCCAGCGCTGCCAGCTCTTGCTTGGCCGTGTCCGATGTGGTTGCGCGGAACACCACTTTCAGCCACGTGGGCCAGTGCTCCGGGTTGCCTGCGCCCTTCACCTGGTCGGGATGGGTCGAGTCCACCAGCACCAGTGCCGCCACCTCGCTGGGGTGCTTGCGCGCGAACAGCTGCATGTACAGGCCACCCAGCGAATGCCCCACCAGAACATACGGCGGGGGAAGGTTGCGGGCCTGCAACAACGCCCTCAACTCCTCCACCACATGGGTGCCATCGCGCGGCTGCGCAGACGCATCGCTGTGGCCATAGCCCGCACGGTGGTAGGCCAACGACCGGCTTTCCGCCATGGCGTCAGGCCAGACCTTGGACCACCAGTCCATTGTGGCCCCCAGCCCGTTCTCGAACACCACCACGGGTGCCCCCTGCCCTGCCAGAACGAACTCCACCTGGCGCCCACCCACGATGTCGGTGGTTGTGCCCGGCACCGTGGCGCAGCCGCTCAAAACAAGCGCCAGCAGCATGCCGGCCCAGCGCCATCCTTTCATGCTGTGTGGCTCGCGGGGCGGTGGAAGGTGTGCGGGATAAAGCGGCTGCGCGACAGCATTCAGCAGCGCCCCGCCGTGCGCAGCAGCGCATTGCACTCCTTGCCCGCGCTGCGGCCCCGCTGCTCTGCGGCCGCCGCTGGTGCCGGGTTGCTACTGTTGCCCGTGCTGCCCACCATGGCTGTGCAGATGGCGTCGGAATGGGGTGTTTGCCCAAAGCTCATGGCCTTCTGAAAGCCTGTGGCGCCGTACACGTAACACCGATAGGTGGCGCCGTCGCGGGTGTTGACGGTGTAGTTGAGCCGGCCACCGGTTTCCTCCTGGCGATCGGTGATGGTGAACTGGTCGGCAGTCCGCCCGATGGCTTGCGCCGTACGCTGCTCCAGGCCCGACTGGTCGAGGGTGGAAGCGCAACCGGCGAAGAGCGCCAGGGTCAGCGCCCCCGCAGACCAGCGAACAAAGCGGGTGCGGTGCAATGAGTGGGAAGAAACAGACATGACAGGCTCCTTGGGATCAATGGGGAATGAACAAAACGGCTCGGCAAAAACCAGCAGGCAAAACAACTCCCTGCGCCCCCAAAAAAGGGCCGCATGCGTTGCGGTGAAAGGAGGAGGAAAAATCAGCCCGGTTTGCGGGCCACGACAAAGGCGCGGATGTCCTTGCCGCGCGTGCCATGCCGCTCGATACAGACGATTTGCAAGCCCTGCTGCACCATGGCCGACCGCAGCCGCTGTTCGCCAAAACACAGCACGGGCGGCGCCTTGCCGATGGCGCGCATCAGCGGCACGGCCAGGTAGGGAATCAGCGGGTTCATCTCGGCAAGGCAGGCCGTCTTGGAGATCAGCAACCCACCCGGCCGCAGCACCTGCACCACCTGCTTCAGCGCACCGTCGAGGTCGCTCGCCAGGTGCAGCACGTTGAAGGCCAGCACCGCGTCGTACGCCCCGTGCCCAAAGGCCTCTGCCTCGGCGTCGGCCACGGCAAAACTCAGCTGTGGCGAGGGCTGCGCGGCCAGCCGCTGGTGGGCAATGGCAATCATCTGGGGCGAGACATCGGTGGCCAGCAAGCTGCGGGTGAAAGGCGCCAGGCGCAGCGCCGTGCTGCCCGTGCCGCAGCCAATCTCCAGCACGTCATGCTGGGTGGACAGCAGGCCCTGCACACGCTGCAGTGTGGCCTCATACCCCGCCAGGTCGGCAATGGGGTCGGCTGCGTACTTGGGCGCGATGCGGTCCCAGAACCGCGCTTGGGATGCCGCAGCCGAACGGACCGCAGAGGGAGAAGCGCTGGAGGCGGGAGCAATGGCGGGCAAAGACATGGATACGGTTCGGGGGAAGTGCTGAGGCGGTGGAATGCAGGAATGCAACGAACAACACCCGGATGCTATCCATGCATTGAAGCGCAGGAAACTGCGGTAAATTGCAGTGAACATATACATTTACGCATGGATAACCTCGACTGGAATCAGCTAAAGGCGTTTTTGCAAACGGCCCAGACCGGCTCACTGTCGGCCGCCGCGCGCAAGCTGGGCCTGACCCAGCCCACCCTGAGCCGGCAGGTGGCCGCCATTGAGCAGCAGATGGGGGTGACGCTGTTCGAGCGCGTGGGCAAGGCCATGGTGCTCACGCCCACCGGGCTGGACCTGCTGGAACACGCCCGCGCCATGGGCGCCGCCGCCGAGGCCCTGGGCCTGGCTGCCAGCGGGCGGTCACAAGCGGTAGGGGGCGTGGTATCGGTGTCGGCCACCGACGCCGTGGCCGCCTACATGCTGCCTCCCATCGTGCAACGCCTGCGCGCGCAGGAGCCAGGCATTGCCATTGAAGTGATCTCGTCCAACGCGCTGAGCGACCTGCTGCGCCGCGAGGCCGACATTGCCATCCGCCACGTCCAGCCCGAGCAGCCCGACCTGATCGCCCGCCTGATCCGTGAGGCACAGGCCTACTTCTACGCCTCAGAGGACTGGGTCCAGGCCCACGGCCATCCACGCAACGCACAGGAGGCCGCACGCCTGCCCTTTGTGGGCTCAGACCGCAATGGCCAATACCTGGCGTACCTGCGCCAGCACGGGCTGAACCTGAGCGAGGACAACTTCAGCTGCTATTCCGACCACACCGTGGCCCACTGGGCGCTGGTGTGCCAGGGCATGGGCATTGGCGCCATGATGACCGAGATCGCCCGCAAGACGCCGGGCATGGTCCGGGTGCTGGACGACCTGCCGCCAGTGCGCTTTCCCATCTGGCTGGTGTCCCACCGCGAGCTGCGCACCTCGCGGCGGATTCGGGTGGTGTTTGAGGCGCTGGCGGAGGGGTTGCTGGATGAGAACTGAGCGCGACACCGGCCAAGGCTGGTAGTGCCTATGGGTGTCCCTCTCTCGCGCCCGCCCCTGCTGTGGCCTGTCCTGCATCGCCCCTGTGTGGCGCCCGCGAGCGCACCCGGTACCCCGCCGACAGCAAGTGGACATCCCAGCGCTGCTGTACCGCCCCCCATATGCCCTTGGGCAAAAACAGCGCAAACAGCATGGCAATGGCGCCCAGGCCGATGAGGTACAGCACACCCTGCCCGCCCCACGCAGTCTCTACCGCAAAGAAAAGCAGCGCGCCGAGGATGGGGCCTTCCATGGTGCCTATCCCCCCCACCAACACCATGAAGATCATGTAGGCCGTCCACTGCACGCTGAAATAGGTCTTGGGCTGAAAGCTGATGGATGTGGCCAGCCACAGCCCGCCGGCCAGCGCGCAGCCAAACGCCGACAGCACAAACACCAGCCGCTTGATGGCGACCACGCGCACGCCGAGGGAGATGGCGGCCACCTCGTTGTCGCGAATGGCCTGCGCGGCCGTGCCCACCTTGCTGCGCAAAAGCAGGAAGACCACCCAGCACAGCCCTGCCATCGCAGCGAGTGCTGCCCAGTAGGTATAGGCACGCCGGTCGTCGGCGGCGTATTGCTGCAGCGCGATCATCGAGGTGCCGGTCTCGCCCTGCACCAGGTTATCAAGGTTGACGCACAGATGCGCCAGCGCGGCCACCACCCACATGCCGATGGCGAATTCGCCGCCCTGCAGGCGCAGCATGAAAGCCGCCAGCGGCACCGCCACCAGGGCCACCAGCACGGCCCCCACCAGCAGCGCGGGGTAAGGGCCCATGCCCGCATCGGCCAAGCGCACCATGGCATAGGCCCCCAGGCCAAAAAATGCCTGGTGGCCAATCGACACCAGGCCGGCGTAGCCCGCCAGGGCGTTCCACATCACGGCCAGGATCACGTAGATGAACAGCGTGGTGAGCCGGTCTACCGTGCCCGCCTGCAGCCACAGCGGCCCCAGGCAGAGCACGGCCAGCAGCAGCACGGTGGCGCTGGCGAAGGTGATGGACGCGCGCGTCCAGCGCTCTATGACCCATGGGGATGAGCCCGTGGGTGCGGGAGGTACAGAAATCACGGGAACAGTCATGGCGCAGCCCTGCGGCGGGTGGAGAAGAACCTGCGCAGCGCACCGCTCGCGTAGAGCCGGGCCAGCAGGATGACAAGAAAGGTGGCGTGCCCGGCGATCAAAAACCCCTGGGGATGCACCTGCGCCCCCAGGTTCTGCGCCACGCCCAGCACCACGCCGCCCAGCAAGGTACCCCACAGCGATCCCGCGCCGCCGATGATCACGGCCTCGAACGCAAAGATCAGCTGCTGCGGGCCCGAGAACGGATCGAACGTGGCCCTCAGGGCCAACGATGCCCCGGCCAGCGTGACGGTGACCATGGTGATGGCCGAGGCCGCCGCAAACACCGTGCCGGTGCGCACGCCCACCAGGCGCGCGGTGTCGGCGTCTTCCGACGCAGCGCGGATCTGCCGCCCCAGCGGGGTGTGCGCCAGCATGGCGTGCAGGCCGCCCAGCAGCACAATGGCCAGCACCAGCACCAGGGTGGGCAGCTGCCCCACATACAGGCCGCCGGGCAGCTCCCAGCTGTCATACGCCAGCGTGCCGATGGAGGTGGCCAGCGACCGCGTGTCAGCGCCAAAGTGCTGGAACAACACGTTGTCGATCACGCTGGCCAGGCCAAACGTGGCCAGCAGGGGCACCAGGGCGCCCAGGCGCGCGCTGCGCTCCAGCACCAGCTTGTGCAGCAGCCAGCCCAGCAGCGCCATGGCAGGCACCACCGCCAGCAGGGCCAGCAGCGGGTGCCAGCCCATCGGTTCGGCCAGCACCCACAGCAGGTAGGCCGCCACCACAGTCAGGCTGCCGTGGGCCAGGTTGATGATGCGCATCACCCCGAACATGAACGACAGCCCGCAGGCCAGCAAGGCGTAATAGCCGCCCAGCAAGATGCCCTGGATGACTTGGTTGAGAAGGTTCATGCGGCCTCCTTGTGGGCAGGGTGGGTGTGGCTTGCGTGGTTGGCAGCTTCGCCGTCGGCACAGCCCGCGGTGTGGCTACCGGGCGCACCTTCGGGCCGCTGCGCGCCAAAGTAAAACGCAGTGATCTGCGCGCGGGTGAGTTGGTCGGCGGGCGCATCGGCCACCACGCTGCCTTCCAGCATGCACACGATGCGGCTGGCCACGGCCTGCACGCGCTGCAAATCCTGCTCTACCAATACCAGCGTGGTGCCCTGCCCCACCACGCCGCGCAGCGCGTCGTACACGCCCTGCACGGCCAGGGGCGACAGGCCGAGCGAGACCTCATCGAGCAGCAGCACGCGCGGGTTGGTCATGAGCGCGCGGCCAATGGCCACGGCCTGCTGCTGCCCGCCCGACAGTTCGCCCGCCTTGGCATTCAGCTTGGGGGCCAGCTGCGGGAAAGCGTCCAGCACGGTGTCAAAACTCCACTGCCCGCGCCGCCCCGCCGCGCGGGCCACCAGCAGGTTTTCGCGCACCGTCATGCCCGCAAACAGGCGCCGCCCCTCGGGCACCAGGGCCAGGCCCTCGGCCACGCGTTGGTGGGCGGGCAGGCGCGTGATGTCCACGCCCTCCCACCGCACCGTGCCGCTGCTGGCGCGGTGGGCGCCGGCCAGCGTGCGCAGCAGCGTGGTCTTGCCCGCGCCGTTGGCCCCCACCAGGGCCAGGACGTCGCTCGTGTGCACCTGCAGCGACACATTGCGCACGGCAGGCAGCTGCCCGTGGTGGGCGTTCAGGCCCTCAATGCTCAACAACGCGCTCATGCCGCCACCCCGCCCAGATAGGCCTCGACCACGGTCGCATCGCTCAGCACGGCCTGCGGGTCGCCGCTGGCAATGATCCGTCCGCCGTCCATGCACACCAGGCGCGTTGCCACTTGCAGCAGCACATGCACCATGTGTTCGATCCAGACGATGGCGATGCGCTGGCTGCGAAGGGTGCGCACCAGGTCCACCAGTTCACTGGCCTCGGCATCGGTCAGCCCGCCGCCGATTTCGTCGAGCAGCAGCACCTGGGGGCCGGTGGCCAGCGCCCGCACCAGCTCCAGCCGCTTGCGGCCCAGCAGGCCCAGCGTCTCTGCACGGCGGTTGGCCAGCGCCTCCATGCCACACAGGCGCAGACACTCCATGGCCCGGTCACCCGCGTCGCGGGCATGCAGGCCTGCGCCGTGCGTGGCGCCGGTGAGCACGTTTTCAAACACCGTCATGCCCAGAAACGGCCGGGGCACCTGGTGGGTGCGCGCAATACCTGCACGGCAGCGGTCTGCCGCACTGCGGGCGCTCACATCCCCCCCCTGGAACCAGACGGTGCCCTGGCTTGGCGCAAACGCTCCGGCCAACACGTTCAGCAGCGTGGTCTTGCCCGCACCATTGGGGCCGACGATGCCCACGGCCTCGTCACTGCCCACCGAAAAATCGAGCCGGTCCAGCACTTTGAGCGCACCAAATCGCATGTCGATGCCCTGCGCCTGCAGTAGTAACGGCTGCTGCTCTGGCCCGCCCGTTGGCGGGCTCCAAAGGGGTTGTGGATGTCGCATGGAGATCAGCTGTAGGACTTGAGCGCCGCCGCCACGGGGATGTTGCGGTCGGTGGCGTTCTCGGTGATGAGGAGGTCGAGCTTGAACTTGCTGCCCGCTGCGGGCTTGACCCACTGCGCGCCCACCACCGGTGTCACCGACACGTTGGGCACAGGCCCCTTGGCAAAGTCCACCGGGCCTTGCATGGTGGTGGCCTTGAGCGTGCTGATGGCCTTGGCCAGCGCCGCCTTGTCGCGCGGGTTGGTGCTGGCTTTCAGCGCCTCGGTGCCTGCATCGAACAGCGACATGGTGGAGCCCAGCATCTGTGTCCACTGCTTGCCGGTGCTGGCCTCGTACGCATCGGCCAGCTGCACGCCCGTGAGGCCTGTGAGCGCTGACGCGTAGGGAAAGCTCTTGTGCCAGAAGCATCCAGCGCCTAGGTTCAGCGCCAGCGGGCCCAGGGCCTCCACCTGCGAGGGCACAAGGCCCGTCTTCGCGATCTGCGCAATCTTCACCATGCGCGTGTAGCCCTGCTGCGCCGCCTGCCGCCAGAAGGTGGCGAAGTCTGGCGGAATGGGGAAGGTGTTGAAGATCTCGCAGCGCTCGGCCTTGAACTTGGCGATCTGTGCTGAGTAGTCGGTGGTGCCGTTCTCATACGGCCCGGCGTCCACCACGGTAAAGCCCGCCTTGGCCAGCTCAGGCGCCAACGTGGCGCGAATCGCGTTGCCATCGGCATCGTTGGGGTACAGCACGCCAATCTTCTTGTTGGTGGGCAATGCCGCGAACTGCGACGTATACGACGTGGTGAAGCTGCCGCCGCCAAACGAGAAGTGGTACGTCCACTTGAAGGGCGATGGCGCGCCGGGCTTGGCGCCCCGGCCAAAGTACCAGGCCTCCCACGGCATCACCGTAGACAGGCAGGGCACGCCCGCCGCCTCGCACGCATCCGACACCGGGTTCACCGTTTCGGGTGTGGTGGTGGTCAGCATGAGGTCGATCTTGTCGCTGTTGATCAACGCCTTAGCCAGCTGGCTGGCACGGGCCGGGTCGGACTGCGTGTCGCGGTCCAGGATCTCCACCGCGTACTTCACGCCGCCAATGGTCAGGCCCGCCGCCAGCGTCTTGCGCACCTGGGCGAGGATGAAGGTGTCGGTCTCGCCCAGGGCGCCTAGCGGGCCGGTGCGTGGGCTGATGAAGCCGACCTTGAGCACGGGCGCGGCGCCTGCGGCCTGGGCCCATAGCGGGCGGGCACCCAGTGCGAGGCTGCCAGCGCCTGCAGCAGCGATCAGCCCACGGCGCGAGATGGTGGGGGATGCGGCCTGCGCAGCGTCTGCGGCGGGTACCGTGGATTCAGGGGTGTTGGTTGTCATGGTGAAGTTCTCCAGCGATCGGTTGCGGGGTTCAGAAAGGGATGGTGGTCTTGAGCCAGAACTGCGAGCCCTGGGCGCGGTTGCGCACGCCGAACTCCTTCTCCACCTTGGCGGTGATGAGCCAGCCCTTGCCATTGGCGTAGCGCACCGAGGGGCCGATGGACTGGCTGCGGCCACGCGATCCCGCCAGCGCCACACCGCCCACCTTGTCGTCGCTCCACTGCCGGTAGACATAGCCGCCCACACCCACTACCCAGCCATTGCCCAGGCCCCAGCCTGCGGCGTAGTCCACGATCAGCTCGCGGCCCGAGCGGTAGTTGGTGTCGCTGTTGGTGCGGTTGAAGTTGAGGGTGGCCTTCACGTCGCCGTTGAAGCCGCTGGGGTCCATCCAGGTCAGCACGCCCAGGGGCTGCAGCGACAGGTAGTTGCGCCCAATGTTGGCCTGGCGCGTGCGGTCATACGCCCCGGTGGGCAGCACGGCATCGAGCCCCAGCACGCTGTGAAGCTGCGGGGAGTGGTGCCAGGCCACCGAGCCCCCCACCGTCACATCGCCCAGTCCGGTGCGCGAATCGCTCGCGCCCCCGGCTCGCACCGACAGATCCACCAGCGGGAAGATGGCGTGGGCCGCCACATGGCCGCCCAGCGCCTGCTGGGGGGTGATCCAGATCAGGCGCGTGGCAGCGGCGGCGGCCCGCACCTTGAAACCGGGGATGGGCACGGCGTTTCCCTGGCCATCGTTCACGCGGCTGGTGGTGTAGTAGTTGACGTACTCCAGCACATACAGCCCGGGCGGCGGCGCAGCGCCTGCCACGAAGTTCTCAGTGCCTAGCGGGTAGGTGGAGCCCCCGCCCTCGGTGGCGAAGGCCGCTGCACCCAGCGTGCTGGCCAGGGCCAGCGCGGCGAGGCGGCTTGTTTTGGGGGGCGATGCTTTCAGTCTCTGCAGTGTTTTCATGTCGTTTGTCTCCTCGTTGTTATGTCGATCGGTTTTCTGTGGCTCCGCGCAGGGCATGGCTTGGTGGCGCGCAGGCTCGCGCCCCGGCCTGTGCCGGTGGGGCGCGGCCGATGCGTCGGCCCTTGGGGTGGTTGGGGTTGGAGGACGCCGCTGCGCTATGCAGCAGCCGCCACCGCCGTGCGCTGGTGCGCGGCAATGAACCGGCCCGCCTGCTCCAGCGAGGCCAGCGCTTCATCCAGCACCGGCGCAAACAGCTGCCAGCAATGCACCATGCCGTCCCACACAGTGCAGTCCGCCGCCACACCCGCCGCCTTCAGGCGTGCGGCCATGGTCACGGCATCGTCGCGCAGGCGTTCCCAGCCGCCCACTTGCAGTTGCACAGGGGGCAACCCTTGCAGATCGGCGCTGTAGAACGGCGTGACTGTGGGTGAACGCACATCGCCACCGGGCACGTACATGGCGTTGAAAAAGCCCATGAGCTCGCGCGTGATGAACGGGTCGTCCACCGTGTGGTGGGACGCACCTTCGGACGCCAGGTCCAGCGCGGGCGACAAGGCCACGATGGCCGCAGGCAGGGGCAGGCCCTGGTTGCGGGCACGCACCGCCGTGGACAAGGCCAGGTTACCGCCCGCCGAGTCACCCATCAGCGCGATGGCCGAAGCGGCATAGCCGTTGGCCAGCGCCCACTGGTAGGCCGCCAGCGCATCGTCGTGTGCTGCGGGGGCCGGGTGCTCTGGTGCCAGGCGGTAGTCCACGTTCAGCACCTGTGCGCCGCTGAACTGCGCCAGGTACGAGCACAGCGCCCGGTGTGATGTGAGCGAGCCGAACACAAAGCCACCCGCGTGGTAGTAGATGACCAGCCTGCGGGGGTCCGCCTGCGGCGTGCTCAGCAGCTCCGCCGCCATGGTGCCGCCCGCCCCGTTGGGGATGCGCAGCGTCTGGATGGGAAGCCCCTGGGCCAGGGGCATTCGCGAGTTGCTGGCGTCAAACCACGCACGCAGCTGCGCGGGGGTGGCTTGTGGTGGCGGCGGGTTTTGCGCGGCCATCTGCAAGATGGCCTCAAGCTGTTGTGCGGACATGTGTCGCCCCTTCGCTCAGAGGTAGGTGGAGGCGAGACCGCCATCCACCGGCAGGTTGATGCCGCTCACCCAGCGTGCCGCGTCGCTGCACAGGAAGGCGATCACCGGCGCCACTTCGTCACTGAACGCCGGGCGCTTCATGCGGTGCGCGTCTTTCTCCACGCGCTCCTGGCCCAGCATCTGCACAAAGTCGCCCAGGATGGGCGTGAACACCGGGCCGGGGGCCACGCAGTTCATGCGCACGCCGCGCTCCATGAAGATCTTTTGCGACTGGGTGTACGTCCACACGATCAGCGCTTCCTTGAAGTACTGGTAGCAGGTCTCCTGCGGCACGGGGTGGGCTGCCAGCCACTTGGCGCCTTCGTCAAAGCTGGTGGTGGCGCCCAGGGCGCGGTGCTGCTCCAGGCGCTGGGGCCACTCGGCCCCCAGGATGGAAGAGATATTCACGATGGAACCGCCCTCGCCCATGCGTTCCAGCACGCGGTGTGTGAAGTGCCGCAGGCCCAGGTAGTTGACGCGGCCGACCAGCTCGGCGGGCGATGTGCCCGGCACGCCCGCAATGTTGGCCAGCGCATCCACCTTGGCAGGCAATTGCGCCACAGCATCGTTGATGGCGGCAGGGTCGCCCAAATCCACCTGCACAAAGCCGTCGAGCGTGAGCGTGGGCGCATTGCGGTCCACACCGATCACGCGGGCGCCCTGCTGGCGGGCGAGCTTGGCAAAGTCTGCGCCGATGCCGGAGCAGCAGCCGGTGACGACGATGGTTTTGTTGTGTAGGGTCATGAAAGTTGTCTCCTGATTTTTGTGATTGGTGGCACAAGCCCTCGGCGCGGCCCAACCGCACCGAGGGCTTGCGACTTCAGAACGGGAACGCGGGCAGCGCGTCCTTCACGGTGATCCACTGCCATTGCGTGTACTCGTCAATGTCCGCAGGCCCACCCACACTGCCGCCGTTGCCGCCCACGCCGGGGCCACCAAAGGGGTTGGTGCACTCGTCGTTCACGGTCTGGTCGTTGATGTGGACCATGCCCGCGCGCAGCCGCTGGCCGATGGCCATGGCGCGACCCACGCTGGGGCTGATGACGGCCGCAGCCAGGCCGCCCTGGCTGGTGTTGGCCAGTTGCACGGCCTCGTCATCGGTGCGGAACGTGACCAGGTTGACCACCGGTCCAAACGGCTCTTCGTCAAACGAACGAATGCCGGGCTTGACGCCCGAGAGCACCGTGGGCTTGTAGCAAAGGCCGTCGTAGGTGCCACCCGCTTCGAGCTTGGCACCCTGGGCCACGCTGTCTTTGATGAGCTGGTCAAAGCGCTGCAGTTGCTTGGCATCGATCATCGGCCCCAGGGCCACCTGGCCGCTGGCACCATCGCCCACGGGCAGGTGCGTGGCCTTGCCCACCATGCGCTGCAGGATGCCTTCCGCAATCGACTCGTGCACCAGGATGCGGTTCGATGCCATGCAGATCTGCCCCTGGTGGAACCACGCGCCAAACGCTGCGGCGCTGGCGGCGGCGTCCAGGTCGGCGTCTTCCAGAATGATGAGGTTGTTGGCGCCGCCCAGCTCCAGCGACACCTTCTTGAGATGCTGCCCGGCCAACGCGCCAATGCGGCGGCCCACCGTGGGCGAGCCGGTGAAGGCGATCATGGGCACGCGCTCGTCCACCACCAGCGCCTCGCCCGCCTCGGCATCGCCGGGCACCACCTGCAGCAGCCCCTTGGGCAGGCCCGCTTCTTCAAACACGCGGGCCATGATGAAGCCGCCACTCACCGGCGTGCGCGTGTCGGGCTTGAGCACCACCGCGTTGCCCAGCGCCAGCGCCGGAGCCACCGAGCGCAGGCCCAGGATGAGCGGGAAGTTGAACGGCGAGATCACGCCCACCACGCCGTGCGGCACGCGCCGCGCAATCGACAGGCGTCCCGGCGTGCTGGGCAGCACCTGGCCCTGCGCCTGCATGGGCAGGGCTGCAGCCAGGTGGCACAGCGTGATGGCCTCGCGCACCTCGTGCTGGCCCTTGGGCACGATGCCGCCGGTTTCGCGGGCCACCGTCATGGCCAGCTCGTCAAAGTGCTGCTCAAAAATGCTGGCCGCACGGTGGAACACCGCCGCACGCTCGCGCGGCCCCGTGGCCGCCCACGCGGCCTGAGCTTGCTGCGCCCGGCCAATGGCGGCCTGCATGTCGGCAGCGCTGGCAATGCCCACGCGGCTCAATACCTGGCCCGTAGCGGGCTCGACCGCATCACGCGCCGTGCTCAGCGCGGTAGACCATGCACCATCAAAGGCCTTGCCCGCCCACAGGCGGTTGTCCAGCAGGCCTGGTTTTTCTGAAACACCCATTGCATTGCTCCTTGGTTGAAATCAAAACCCACCGCATGGCTGCAGCGGCGTGGTCTGAAATTGCAACGGGCGTACCAGCCCCACCTGCCACCAAGCCCCAAAACGCCTGAAACACGGGCTATTTGAGAGGGAGCGCTACGGACTTTCCCTAGGCCAAAACACGCCTGGCATGGGCGACTTTTTGCGGCCAAATAGTTACCATTCATAAACAAATGGCACTGCACCAATCGATCAAATGATCACTTTTTGATCAATTTCTGATCAACCACCGGAGAACCCCATGCCCCGCCGCCGCGTCTCTCTGGCCGACCTGCACCGCACCGCCGTGGGCCAAGGCCAGGCCCTGCTGGGCACCGTGCCTGCCGAAGCCCCCCGCGCCCTGGGCGGGTTTGACACCCATGGCATCAGCCAGCACACCCACCCCACGGTGGCCGACATCAGCGAATGCCTGTTCTTCTCGCCCGGCGACGGGCGCATCTGGCTGCAAGACCAGCGCATGATCCTGCTGCACTCCGAGGCCCTGGGCTCGCTGCGGCGCGAGCTGATCGACAGCATTGGCCTGGACAAGGCACGCGGCCTGCTGACCCGCGCGGGCTACGTCAGCGGCGCGCGCGACGCCCGCCTGGTGCGCCAGCAGTGGCCCGATGCTGAACCCACCGCCGCCGCCATGGCGGGCACCCGCCTGCACGCGCTGGAGGGCGTGGTGCAGGTGGAGGTGGTGCACGCCCGCTACAACGCCGAGCTGGGCGAATACGACGGCGAATTCCTCTGGCACAACTCCAGCGAAGACGATGAGCACATTGCCGCCTATGGCGTGGGAGGCTCGCCCGCGTGCTGGATGCAGGTGGGCTACGCCACCGGCTACGTCAGCACCCTGTTTGGCCGCATGATCGTATTCCGCGAGGTGGACTGCCGATCCTCCGGTGCGGCGCACTGCCGCGTGGTGGGCAAATCAGCCCACCTGTGGGACGACCCCGAGCAAGACCTGTTCTACCTGAACGCGCAAGACTTTGTGGGCACCCCGCCCGCCACGCTGCCCACCTCGATGCCCGCAGGTGCGCAGGGCAAGGCCCGCACCACCTACCTGGGCGTGCCACCGGGCAAGGCGACGGCATCCAGCGATGCAGGCACCGCCGCCGAGCCCACGGCCCACGCCACCATGGTCGGCGCGTCATCCGCCTTCAACGCCGCCTGCCACATGCTGCAGCGCGTGGCCCCCACTGCCGCCACCGTGCTGTTCACCGGCGAATCGGGCGTGGGCAAGGAGATGTTTGCCAGCATGCTGCACCGCATCAGCCCGCGCAGCAGCCAGCCCTTTGTGGCCATCAACTGCGCGGCCATCCCTGAGACGCTGGTCGAATCCGAACTGTTTGGCGTGGAGCGCGGCGCCTACACCGGCGCAGGCACATCGCGCCCCGGCCGGTTTGAGCGCGCGCACGGCGGCACCCTCTTCCTCGACGAAATCGGCACGCTCAGCCTGGTGGCCCAGGGCAAGCTGCTGCGCGCCCTGCAAGAAGGCGAGGTGGAGCGCGTGGGCGGCACCCGCACCGTGCGCGTGGACGTGCGCCTGGTGGCCGCCACCAACGTGGACCTGCGCCAGGCCGTGCACGAAGGCACATTCCGCGAAGACCTGTTCTACCGCCTCAACGTCTTCCCCATCCACCTGCCCCCGCTGCGCGATCGGCGCGACGACATCCCCCTGCTGATGAGCCACTTCTTGGCCCACTACCAGCGCAAGCACCAGCGGCAGGTGCCCGGCTTTAGCCAGGCCGCCGTGAAGGCGATGTTTCACTACCCCTTCCCCGGCAACATCCGCGAGCTGCAGAACCTGATTGAGCGGGCGGTGATCTTGGCGACGGATGGCGAACCGATTGAGCCGCACCACCTGTTTGCGGGGGGTGAGCAAAGTGGTGGTGGTGTGATGTCGCTGCACTTGCAGGGGAACAGCGGGGGGACATTGCATGCGCAGGGGGTGGCGGGTGGGGGGGCTGCGATGCAGGCCGCTGCGGCAGCAAGTGCGCGGGCCGGTGTGGCGCTAGCGCCAGCAGTAGCGCCCGTGGTGGCACCGCTGCACCAAGCGGAAGAGCAGATGCTGCGGCAGGCGTTGCAGAGCGCGGGGGGAAATGTGGCGCTGGCTGGGCGGTTGTTAGGGATAAGCCGGGCGACGATGGCTTATCGGGTGAGGAAGTTTGGGATCTGAGGGGACAGCGATGCGAGCACGGCGGCGAAGCGCTGGCCCCTGACACACCATGGGTCGGTGGTGTGTCGCCAGGTCGCCCTCGTGCAGGCTCATTGGGCATCGACAAGCCGTAGTCAGCGCTATCGCCACGATCCGAGGGTGATGGTCCGCAGAAGCGGCCGTTCAGCGTGTGTTCAGCCACACACCTGCAACATGGCTCCAAGGACTAAGCAGGCAAACGGTCCTCAACCCCTTCAACCTTCAGCCGTCAAAGGATCCACCATGAACGCCGACCTCAAGAACTTTATCCAACCCATCGCACGAACTATCGCCGCAACACTGTTTTTCGTGTTTACCGTGGCCTTCTTTTCAGTTCCTTACGCGCTTGAGCAGCACCCGGGCGATCCTCAGTTGACGTCGCGTCAAACCAACCTGCGCCACCTGACCTGAACCCTTCCTGCTATTGACTTCGACTCGGCAGCCAGTGCGCCGGCGTAACACCCGCTGCAGTCGTCGCTGCGGTCATCGAAATGACACTCACCTAGCCGACGACCTGAAAGTCGCGATGGCGGCCAGTGCCTCTATGCGCACCGAGCGAAGCAGCGCAGCCCTGCTCTTGCCCGCATCCCACGAAAGAATCCCATGAAATCTATCCACCAAGTCTTTCTATTGACCGCCTGCTGCGCGGTGTTGCTGACCGCATGCAACGGAACAGACACCGCGAGTCCGAAGCAAGCCCAGGCTGCCAGCGCAGCCGTCAACGTTTCAGACGCCGACACCACGACCCATGTCAAATCTGCACTGAACAACGAGCCTGGTTTGGAGGGGTTGGACATCACAGTCGTCACCACCAAGGGCGACGTTCGGCTAACGGGAGCGGCGGCAAGCCAGACGCAGATCGACGCCGCCGCCAGCGCTGCGCGGGCCGCCGAGGGCGCCCACTCCATCCACAATGAGTTGACCGTCAAGCAGTGAAGCAGCCCCGCGAATCGTCGGTCCATGACCGCCACAGAGGTGAGCCTTCGAGCGAGGTTGCAGACCAGTTCGGCAGGCAACGCCAAGATGCGGCGGATCGCGCCCCACAACCACGCTCAAGCTGGCTGCAGACTGCGGTATGGCTTGCGGAGTGAGCTGTGGTTCGATGGCATACAGTGGGCCCTGCGAAAGGCCGACAGCCACGGAGCCCCGCTGAGTAAGTCCTGTTGCGCGCCCAAGGCGTGGCCTGAGAAGCTATCCGGAGACGGGACGCTACTGCGGTATAGCGCCACCGGATCTGCCAAAACGACCCAGCCCCACATTGACCAAACCCTCAGCACGGCGCAACAGGAACAGCACATCCATCCCCATGCGCTGTGCCATGGCCAGACCTTCGTCGGGGCCTGCCACCAGCAAAGCCGTGGCCCAAGCGTCCGCGTGCATACAGGTGCGCGCCAGCACGGTGACCGATGCCACGGCGTTGTTCACGGGTGCGCAGCGGCGCGGGTCCATGGTGTGCGCAAGGCGCGCACCACCCACTTCCAGATAGCGCCTGTAGTCGCCTGAGGTGGCCACAGCCAGATCCTCCAGCTCGATGACCCCATGCACCCCGCGGCGCCCTGCCTCGGGCCGTTCGAGAGCCACAGCCCAGGGCGATCCGCTCGCCTGGCTGCCCACGGCGCGCAGCTCACCATCCAGCGCGGCCAGCGCGTGCCGCGCACCGTGCAGTTGCAGCACATTGGCCATGCGGTCCACCGCGTAGCCCTTGGCAATGCCGCACAAGTCGAGTTGCACGGGCACACGCTTTCGGGCGCGGCCTGCGGGCCTGTCCAGCTCCAGGCTCCCGTGCACAGTTCGCGGTGGGGGTTGGCGTGCGGCCCGGATCGCATCCGCGTCGGGTGCATCGCGCACCGCGCCAAACCCCCAGGCATCGACCAGCGCCCCCACGCACGGATCGAAAGCGCCCCCGCTCAGTAGCTGGACATCGAGCGCACAGTCGAGTACCTCCAGTATTTCAGCGGGCAGGTCGACCCACGCGTCCACAGGCGCGCGGTTCAGGCGCATGAGGTCGCTGTCCGGCTTCCAGGGCGACATCTGCTCGTCCACCTGCTCGGCCGCAGCGGCAAGGTCCTGGCGCAAGGCAGCCAGGTCCATGGAGTTGTCGGCATCGACACTGGCCGACCAGCGTGTGCCCATGGTGGGGCCGTGCAAGGTGGTGCGCTTGTGGGCCGCAGTGGTGTCAGAAGATATCTTCGGCATAGCGCTCCTTGGCTTTCAGCGCCGCGACGCTCAACTGCAGTGGTTCCAGCACCGCGTCCAGCGCCTCGGCCACGCCCTGCGCCATGGCGCGGCTACCGCAGACGCGCACGATGGCACCCTGTGCCACCAGGTCACGCACGTGCTCGGCGTCTCGGCGCAGGGCGTCCTGCACATAGCCGCCGCCGTCGGGCACGCGAGAGAAAACCGTTTGCAAAGTTGCCAGGCGTCCCTCGCCAAGCCAGCGCTGGATTTCGGCACCGAAGAAAAAATCGCGCGCCGGGTCGCGCCCGCCGAAATACAGATGCATGGGGCTGCGTCTGTCGTTGCGGCGTATGAAGCCGACCAGCGGCGCCACACCTGTACCCGCCCCAATCAGCAACACAGGCCGCCGCGTTCGCGGTAGCGAAAATCCGGGGTTGGTGCGGATGAAGGCGGTGATGCTGTCCCCCACCTGCAGGCCCAGCAGGTGCATGGAGCACAGGCCACCGGGCATCTGGCGCACGCAGATTTCCAGAAATCCGTCCTCCCAGCCCGACGCCAGCGAGTAATACCGCGGCACGGCTGAACCCGGTGGCACTATGCCCACAAGATCGCCTGCCGCAAACCGCGCCAGACCGTGCCCGCGCAAACGCGTGACTAGGCCCTGTGAAGGCCACGCAAAACGCAGGATCGCCGTGGGCTGTCCGGTAACACCGGGGTAGTCTTGGCGTGCGATGAGCGTGAGCACGGCGGTGGGCGGCAGGCGCGGTACATGCTCCAGCACCAGGGGTTCGTTCAGCGCCTGCGCCAGCGCAATGCCCCACCGTGCAAACTGCTGGCCCGATTGCTGGTGGATGCACTCCAGCGGCAGCAACGCGGGCCAGCCCCGTGCGCGCAGCGTCCGATCCAGCGCCTCGGCAAAGGCGCAGAAGGCCGGAAACTGCCGGTCGCCAAAGCCCAGTACCGTCACTGGCACGGCGCTGACGTTCAGCTTGGCGATGTGCTCCAGAGCGTGGCTGGCGTGTGCGGGGGCCTGGCCTTCGCCATAGGTGGCTGCAAGCACAAACACCTGCCGCGTGGGGGCGGTGGTTTGAAAATTCTCCAGCGCGCTGGTGTGAACGCGGTGGCCGCGCTGGCTCAGCGCGTCTTGCAGCGTTTGGGCAAACCCCCAGGTGCTGCCGCCTTCGCTGGCCACGAAGATAAGCACGTCGGCCTGTGCCAGCGGGGTATTGCCCGTGATGTGTGGAGCCTGGCGGCGTGCTTGCCACCATATGACAACGCCTGACAGCCAGAACAGCAGCACGCTGGCGCCCACGAGCCCCAGCACCACGGCCCAGGGCCAGGCCGCTTCGCCCGTGTGCAGCACCACAGCCCAGTCATAGACGCGCTGAGCCAGGGTGGCGTCCTGCCAGGCCAGCATCTGGCCAGAGTACCGGTCGATCCAACCTTGACCTTTGGCGGTGGCGACCTTCCAGGTGTCCTCCGGGTCGGTGGCGCCGGGAAAATTCAGTTTGCGCAAATCCTGCACAGCAAGGCTTTGCAGCGTGGCAAGCTGCGCGCCTGGCAAGTCCGGTTTGCCGGTGACCACGGAGACCACCTCCGGCTCGGTTCTGGTGTCCAGCGCCACCAGCCCCAGGGTCGAGGCGCTCATGGTCAGCGCCGTGAGTGATGTCAGGCACAGGACCGCGAGCACCACACGGCCCGTGACCACATGGATCCGCTGCGCCAGCGAGCCACGCACCCGTGCCGCCAGCCGCTGCCAGCCGCCCATGCGCCGCAACAACAGCACCAGGGCAGAGACGCACAACAAGGCCATGGCCAGCGCAATGCCCGCAGCACCCCAGCGCCCGGCGTCGCCCAGCAACAGTGAGCGGTGCAGGTTCTTCACCCAGCGCGGAAGCGCCGAGGGTTGCCACGCACCCAGCACCTTGCCATCGGCCGGGTCCACGTAAGACGCCTGCGGCTGGTCGCCAGCAAAGCTGAACACCGCGATGGCACCCGAAGGCAGACGGCGAATTTCCTCCACACCCGGGACGCTGCGCGTCACGCGCTCCACCAGCTTGGCCACGGGCAAATCGCCTGGTGCGACGGGGGCCTGCCACGCCTTCTGCACTGGGTCGATCGCCAAGACAGAGCCGGTGATGCCCAGCACCACAGCCAGGGTGCCAACGGTCAGGCCCAGCCAGCGGTGGATGACTTTCCAGCTCATGCAAGCCCCTTTACTGAAGTTGGAAGGTCACCGACTGGATGTACTGCTTGCCAGCCTGCGGCTTGCCGACGTTCGCTTTGGACAGCGGGATGCGGACCTCCGACGGGCTGTCCCGCATGTCTTCCACAGCGGCATCGATGCGGATTTCATAACCCGCATCCATCAGTGCATCCGCCAGATCGGCGGTGACCTTGAGTGTGCGCCCCGCGCCCACGCTGGCACCGGTGACGCCATCCAGGCGCTTGGCGTCGCCGGCCGAGAGGCGGCTCCAGTCAGACAAGTGCTTGTGGTACTTGGCCTTGCCGCCGGCGACCCACAGCGTGCGCACATAGTTGCCTTTGGCGTCGGTCAGGTAGGCCGCCACGTAGGCGCCGTCGCCACCGTAGTTTTTGAGCTGGGCGGTCAGCGTGAGTGGGCGGCTGTGCGCCAGGGCCGGAAGCGCCAGCGCGCAGGCGGTGGCCAAAAGGGTCAAAAGAGGTTTGGACATGGTGATGCTCCTGTGAGAAAGGTGGTTACTCGATCTGGCCGCGTGGCGCGGTGCCAGGCGTCAACAAAGGCGATGGCACGGCGGCGCCGTCCGGTTGCAGTGGTCGGGGCTGCCGTGCAGCACCGTCGTCATCACGATCACGATCACGTTCCCGGGCACGCTGGTGGTTGTCTTGCTTCATCTTCAACACCTTCAGTGTTTCCGGATCGATCTTGGCTTTGAAAGCGCGGCCTTGGACGTCCGTGCCACGAATTTCATAGCAACCGTCGTCAATCTTCAGGCGCTGGATCTGCCAGCCCTGCGCGGCTGCCATCTGCAGCACCGCTTCACGGTTCTGCCAGCGGTGCAACGGCGCGTCGCAATCGTCACCGGCCCATGTGGGCGATGCAGCCAGGCCCAGTGAAAGAATCAGCAGGCCGCGCGGCAAAGAGAGGCGGTGTTTCATGAGAGGCTCCTTGAAGTCGGTAATACATGACTTAACACATCCCACACGGTTCATGGTTGAGGCTGCGCAGGGTTGCGCAATGTAGGCCCGCCCAGCCCGTATCGCAGCGTGTGGTTGCTCATGCAAAGTGGGCACCCATCGGCTCCTTCCAGCGGCAACTTCGCTATCCATGAGGTGTCTGCATGCGTGTTGGAGGGCATTGTGGAAGCCTCCCCTTGAATGCCTGCTGAATGGCGCATTCATCCTCTGTTCATCGCCGGGGGCAAAGGTACCGCGACGACCTACAAGCAAGATCAACGAGCCCGGTGCCACCACCCCACTGCGACCTGCCCAACAGACGAAAATATATAATTCGACTACGTTTTATATATAGGTAGCCCATGGGCATAGTCAAAATTTCCGACCAGATGCACGAAAACCTGCGTCTGGCCAGCACGGCGCTGAGCCGTTCCATCAACTCTCAGGCCGAGCACTGGATGCGCGTGGGCATGCTGGCCGAGATGTACCCCGACCTGGACCACCGCGAGATTTGCCAGATGCTGGTGCGGGCCGAACTGGCGGGCGGGCTGGATGTGGCGCTGGCGGCGCGGGGTGAGCTGGACAGCAAGCCTGCTGCAGCCGTCGCCCCCACCGCACGCACCAGAAAGCAGCCGCACTGATGGCCCGCGCTGATCGTGGGGTGCCGATCCGCTCGGCCGATGAACTTGTGATGGCGCGGCGGGCTGCGCAGCTGGCCGCCGAGGTGCTGGCGATGATCGAGCCGCATGTGGTGCCGGGCGTGACCACCGATGCGCTGGACCGCCTGTGCCACAACCACATCGTGAACGTGCAGGGCGCGCGGCCTGCCAATGTGGGCTATCTGGGTTACCCCAAGACGGTGCTGACCTCGGTGAACCATGTCGTATGCCACGGCATCCCCTCGCCCCAGCAGATGCTGAAGAAGGGCGACATCGTGAACATTGATGTGGCGGTGGAAAAAGACGGCTGGTACGGCGACACGAGCCGCATGTTCTGCGTGGGCACGCCCAGCGTGCTGGCCCAGCGGCTGGTGCGCACCACGTACGAGGCGCTGTGCGCAGGCATCCGCGAGGTAAAACCCGGCGCCACACTGGGCGATGTGGGCCATGCGATTGCCACCGTGGCGCAGCGCGAGAACTTCAGCGTGGTGCGCGAGTACTGCGGCCACGGCATTGGCACCGTGTACCACGATGAGCCGCAGGTGCTGCACTACGGGCGGCGCGGCCAGGGGCTGCGGCTGGAGGCAGGCGTGGTCTTCACCATTGAGCCCATGCTGAACGCAGGCCAGCGCGAGACCAAGGAGCTGGCCGATGGCTGGACGGTGGTGACCAAGGACCGCTCGCTCTCCGCCCAGTGGGAGCACATGGTGGCTGTGACGGACAGCGGCTATGAGGTGCTGACAGCGTGGCCGGGGGGCACGGGCAGCTACCCTGCGATTTAGGGATGGCCTGCACGAGGAGATTGCCGCATCAGCCGGGTGGCAGCTCCAGACGGGCCCAAGCGGCCATCACATCGAGCTGCTTCTTGATCCAGTCGGCAGACATCATGTTGGCGCCCCAGTGGTGGATGCGCGCCACGCCCTCCCCCATGTTCCACAGGTGCCGCAACTGCAGGAACAGGGGCAAGGCAGCGAGGTCGGCATCGGTGACAAGGCCGCCCCCTGCGCGGTAGCCGGCCAGGTACTGCTGCCAGCGCTTGAGCAAGGCGTCGTCGGGCTCCATGGGGGCCTTGCGCGGCAGGTTCGACCACAGCCACACACACAGGTCATAGGTCAGGAACCCTGGTCCGGCGTCGTCAAAGTCAAAGAAGGCGGCGCGCTGCACACCATCGGCATCGGTGGTCACATGGTTGTTGAAGCCATGCGTGTCGCCGTGGCACATCACGCGGGTCAAGGTGCCCTCAACATTCGCCAACTCGCTCAGAAGGCGCTCAATCAGTTGCCGGTAGGCATCCAGCACGGTGGGGGCCAGCTCGGGATGGGCGGCAAGGTAGTCCAGCGTGCGGCCTGCAAGGTGGTGGCCGTCCAGTACATAGCGGCTTGCGGGGCCTGTGTAGCTTTGCGCGGCGCTGTGAATCTGGGCCAGCGTGGCGCCGGTCAGGTGGAGTTCTTCGGGCGTATCGGGCACGGCGCCATCACAGTGGCGAAACAAGACCAGCGCACGCGGCCCCTCGGGGAACGGCAGGGTAATGCTGGCAGCTCCGTTCGCAGCCAGCACCGGCGTGGCCACGCCCACGCCCTGTGCGTGCAGGTGGGCCAGCAGCGCAACTTCAAAATCCACATTGAACGCACCGCGCGGCCGGATGGCGCAAAGCCGCGCCACGTAGCGGCTGCCATCCGTGGCCCGCACGGCGTAGTTGTCGTTGAGGTTGCGGCGGATCAGGTAGCACTGCTGCACTGGCAGGCCGTAGTGCTGCGCTACCCAATCACTCACGGAAGAGGCAGCGGCTGTGGTGTGGGAGGCGACCAGGTTGAGGTCATGAGAGGGGGAGGAAAGCATGCGGCATTCTCCATGGATGCAGCATGAAACACCCGTGCGGCGTGGTTCGATGGGGTTGCGCCAAGAATTTCTTGCTGAACCACCGAGGCTGATGCAAGCGGGAAAACAGCTACATCACAAAAAATGTCTAAAAGGGCTGCTACCGCACGCTGGTATTGCACTACCGGTATCAAAACTATAGCAATCCACGCCTCCATCACCATGGCAGCTTGTCCCCGCTGTACGCGCAAAAGCCACCCGTTTCCTCCACCGGTAACCCATCCAGCACGCGCAGCATGTCGCCCGCCGCATCGGCTGCCGGGCGGC
Source organism: Acidovorax sp. JMULE5 (assembly GCF_013376875.1). Lineage (GTDB taxonomy): Bacteria > Pseudomonadota > Gammaproteobacteria > Burkholderiales > Burkholderiaceae_C > Acidovorax > Acidovorax facilis. Next base: position 150,656 of record NZ_CP035951.1, on the reverse strand, counting down.
CAATTTCTGCACCGTTGAACGGGGCCGACAGCGCCGAGTTGACGGTGCCCGGGTGCAGCGCCACCAGCACGGCCTGGGGGTGGGTGCGGGCCACTTCGATGGATGCGGTTTTGACCAGCATATTGAGTGCCGCCTTGCTGGCGCGGTAGCTGTACCAGCCGCCCAGGCGGTTGTCGCCAATGCTGCCCACCTTGGCCGAGAGCACGCCCAGCAAGCCGCGGCCCTGCTTGGGCAGTAGCGGTGCAAAGTGGGCCAGCACCAAGGCGGGGCCGAAGGTGTTGGTGCGGAAAGTGGCGTCCATCTGTGCGTAGTTCAACTGACCCAGGCGCTTTTCAGGCATACCGTGGGGGCCATGCAGCAGGCCAGCGGCGTGGACGATGCAGTGCCATGGCCCCCGGGCCTTGAGCTGCTGGGCGGCGGCGGCGATGGTGGCTTCATCGTCCAAATCGACCGCCGGGCTGGTGTGGCGGCCCAGGCCCACAACCAGTGCGCAGCGCGGGTCGGCCTGCAGGTGGGCGAGGAAGGCGTTGCCGATGGCGCCGGTGGAGCCGATGACGATGGCGCGGTAGCCATCCGGCAGCGACTGCAAAGAAGTGAACGGCGTTACGGCGGGTTGTGCTTGAGACATGGCGCGGTTCTGCGATTAGGGTGTCGTGGGTGGTTCGGCAAGCGGGCTATAGCGCATCCAGCCGCGTGCGCAGGCTGGCCGCATGCTCGCGCAACGCATCGAGCTGCGGGCCCTGCATCTTTTGCACCTGGCGGTACACCATGCCGAGGCGGAAGTTGTTGCCCAGCGTTCCTTCGTTGCGTGCAAAAAAATCCCAGTACAGCGCGTTGTACGGGCAGGCGCGCTCACCCAACTTTTGTTTTTTGTCGTAGTGGCAGCCGCTGCAGTAATCGCTCATGCGGTCGATGTAGGCGGCGCTGCTCACATACGGTTTGGTGGCCAACAGGCCGCCGTCGGCAAACTGGCTCATGCCCACGGTGTTGGGAACCTCCACCCACTCAAAGGCGTCGATGTACACGCCCAGGTACCAGCGGTGCACGGCGGCAGGATCAAGCCCCGCCAGCAATGCAAAGTTGCCGATGACCATGAGGCGCTGGATGTGGTGGGCGTACGCATGCTCCAACGACTGGCCCACGGCGTGCTGCATGCAGCGCATGCGGGTCTTGCCCGTCCAGAACCACTCCGGCAGTGGTGTGCTGTGGCCCAGGGCGTTGCGCTCGTCGTAGCCGGGCATGTGGGCCCAGTAGATGCCGCGCACATATTCTCGCCAGCCGAGGATCTGGCGGATGAAGCCCTCCACCGCAGGCAGAGGTGCAGCGCCTGCGTGGTAGGCGGCTTGGGCGCGTCGCACTACCTCGTGCGGGCGCAGCATTTTGGTGTTGAGCGCGAAGGACAGCAGGGAGTGGAAGAGCCTGCTGCTCTTCGTGCTCATGGCGTCTTCATACGCGCCAAAGTGCGGCAGTGTGGTGGTGATGAAGTGATCCAGCCACGCCAGCGCCTCGGCGCGGTTCAGCGGCCAGCGCAGTGCATGGGCCTGCGGGTTGCCAAAGCTCTGCACGCCTGCGGCCTGGATGGTGGCCCACAGGGCGCTGTGGTCGTGCGTGGGGCGGGCGTCGGGCGGCAATGCGGGCGCGTCCTTGGTATCTGGCCAGGGCTTGCGGTTGTCGTGGTCGTAGTTCCACTGGCCGCCTTCGGGCTCGCCTGCCTCGTCGATCAGCACGCTGTGGCGCTGGCGCATGCGGCGGTAGAAGTGCTCCATGAGCCACTGCTTGCGGCCTTTGAACACCTCAGCCATTTCGGTGCGGGTGGTGTAGAAGTGCTCGCTGCTGACGGCCTGCACGGTAAATGGTTGCTCTGCACCCCAGGTGCGCAGTTGCTCGTCCAGCCGCCATTCGTCGGGGTGCTGGTATTGCAGCGTGTGCGCACCGTAGTGGGCCATGAGGGCGGCCAGGTTGTCGGGCATCGACTGGCGGTTGCTGGCGTCGTCAATCACCACGTAGCGCACGCGGTGCCCTGCCTCGCGCAAGTAACGGGCCAGGTCGCGCATCGCCGCAAAGATGGCGAGGATTTTTTGCGCATGGTGCAGTACGTAGTCGGTCTCTTGCCGCACTTCCATCAGCACATAGACCACGCCTTCGTCCTGTGCGGCGAACCATGAATGCTCGGGGTTGAGCTGGTCGCCCAGCAGCAGGCGCAACGTATGGGTGCGGGGTTGCTGCGTGCTCATGCTGTGCCCCACATACGGCGGTAGCTGCCGTCGGCATCGTGGTCTTGCGCCTGCTTGATGGGGTTGAAGCGGCGGCCCCCGCGCGGGTCGGTGCCGCGCCCGGCAATGTAGAGCCAGTTGGCCTGGTTGCTGTACACGTCGTAGTCCACCAGTTGCGATTCAAACCATGCGGCGCCAGCGCGCCAGTCGCTGTGCAGGTCGTAGATGAGGTAGCTGGCCGCCACCTGGCGCAGGCGGTTGCTGAGATAGCCGGTGGCTGCCAGCTCGCGCATGGCGGCATCGACCAGCGGCTCGCCTGTCGCACCCTGGCACCAGCGCTCAAAGCCGCGCGGGTTGTGTGGGGCGGGCGGCAGTTCTGACAGCCCCCGTGCACGGTACAACGCTGCGCCGTATTGCAGGTGCAGCAGCCGAAAGTAGTCGCGCCACAGCAGTTCAAACCACAGCCAGTAGCTGCCATCGTTGGCGCCGTGGTCGCGCTCAAAGGTTTTCAAGTCGGCGTAGACCTGCCGGGGCGAGAGCGCGCCCGTGGCCAGCCAGGGCGAGAACTTGCTGGAGTAATCCAGCCCCGTGAGCCCGTTGCGCGTGGCCTTGTAGCTGTGCGGCAGCTTGCGGGCCAGGTACTGCGCCAGATGGGCCAGCGCGGCGGCCTCGCTGCCGTCGCATGCAGGCGTGCCGTAGGGGAAGGATGAGCGGGCATCACTGCCCTGGGGCGATGCGGCTTGCTGGATGCTGGCAGCGCCCTGCTCTGCGCCCACGGCCTGCAGCAAGGCGGCGGGCACATCGGGCGGTGGCAGCAGTTGGGAAGGTGCGGGCAATGGCGCGGCGGGGGAGATGTCTGCGCGCTCCAACTTCTGGCGAAAGCTGGTGAACGCGCCGGGCAACTGGTCCACAGGCCACGGCATGCGTGCCGGGGGCAGCAGGCTGCTGTGCCGCACGGTGCGCACCTGCAGGCCTGCTGCGCGCAGTGCGGCCACCTCGGCCTGCTCGAAGGGGGCGGCGATGTCTTCGCACACCACGGTGGTGGCCCCCACAGCCTCCGCCAGTTGCGGCAAGGCGGTGGCGGGTGGGGCCTGGCAGATCAACAGCGGGTTGCCCAGTGCACTCTTCTGTTGATGCAGACCGCGCAGCGCTGCGGCGGCGAAGGCGCGGCGGTGGGAGCCTACGCAGGCAAAGCCCCAGGGGGTGGTCTCATCAGAGGCAGGCAGGCAAGCCACGGGCAGCAGGTGGGTGGCCCCGCTGGTGAGCGCTGCGCGCAGCGCGGGCTGGTCGTGCAGGCGCAGGTCGTTGCGAAACCAGAAGAGCACGGTACTCATGCGGTGCCCTCCCCTGCCACGCCTTGCGAAGTGCTGCTGCGCTTGCGTTCACTGCGGCAGCGGTCGGAGCAGTACTTCACCTCGTCCCACACCTTCTCCCACTTCTTGCGCCAGGCGAAGGGCAGGCCGCAGTGAAGGCAGGTTTTTTGCGGCAGGTCAGATTTTTTGCGCATGCGCATGGCGGGCCTGTGGGTGGGTTACGCAGGCATCAACACCTGCTGGGCCAGCGCACGCCCGCTGAGCCACGCACCTTCGACCTTGCCGCCATGGAGCCAGTCGCCACACAGGCCCAGGCGCATTTGCGCATCCCACCAGCTGCCCTGCGTGAGCGCGGGCTCGGTGTCGGCATAGCGCCAGCGGTGAGCAGTGGCGGCCAAAGGTGCGGGGCCACCCAGGACAGCAAAGGCGGCAAGCAGTGCGGTCGTGACGGCCTCAGCACTGTCTTCGATGTGGGCTTCGCTCCATTCGGGGCTGGCGTGCAGCAGCCAGGTTTCTTGCCCCGTGCGGCCGGGTTTGCTGCTGTCGCGCGCCACCCAGCGCAGGGGGCTGGTGTTGATAAAGGCCCCCTCCCACGGCAGGGCCACGGGGCTGGCGTAGCGCAGCATCACGGCCCAGCTGCCACGCATGCGTGCGCTGGCAGCAATGGCGGCGGCTGCGGGGGACACGGGGGCCAGCAAGGGTACGGCCTGCGGGGCGGGCACGGCCAGCAGCACTGCGCTGTAACGCGGGCTGTGCAGGCCATGTTCTGCCGAGGTGATGGCCCACCCGCCCTCGGTGTGGTCCAGCCGCTGCACAGTGGTTTGCCACTGCGCCAGCGCAGGCTCGCCCAGGTGCTGCACCAGCCAGGCGGCGGGCGACGTCATGCGCGGTGTGCCCACAAATCGCTCCAGCGGGGTGGCCGGGGTGGTCCAGGCATTGCCGTCAAAGCTGGCCAGCCGAGCATTCCACAACGCAGCCACGCCGGCCTGCTGCCAGCGGGCCACCTCGGCGCGAAAGGCAGGGTCGCGGGCGGTGAAATACTGCGCGCCGTGGTCGCACTGCCAGGGGCCGTTGTCGTCTTCAGCGCGGCGGGTGCTCATGCGGCCAGACGGGCCCCGGGCTTTGTCGAACACATGCACCGTGTGGCCCGCCTGCAGCAACGCCTGCGCGCACGACAAGCCCGCCAGGCCTGCGCCAATGACGGCGATGGTTTGTGGCGTAGCAAGGCTCATGGTTGTGGGTCGGTTCGTTCGTGGGTCACCCAGATCAGCGCCTGGGTGTCGATACCCAGCGCCTGTGCACGGGCGATGAGTTGTTCGCGTACGTCAGGGGGCAGCTGCTTGGTGCGCGACAGGATCCAGCAGTAGCTGCGATCCGGCCCCACCACCAGAGCCCACTGGTAGTTGGCATCCAGCGCGGCCACGTGGTAGCCGCCGTAGAACGGGCCAAAGAACGACACCTTGAGCGAGGCAGTGTTGGCATCGCCCGTGAACAGAGCCTTGCCCTCGGCCTGGCGCCAGTCGTTCTTGCCGGTGTCAAAACCCCGGTTGAGCACGCGCACGCTGCCGTCCGCCTGGCGCTGGTAGGTGGCACTCACGTCCGTCATGCCGCGCTCGAACGAGTGGTCGAGCCGCGCGACTTCATACCAGCGGCCCTCGTAGCGGGCCAGGTCAAACGGGGTGACGGGCGTGATGCCCTCGGGCGGGCGGGTGGACGAGCAGCCACTCAAGGCAAGCACCGCCACGGCCAGCCCCAACCAGGCGCAGCGGCGAAAGCAGGATAGAAAGAAGAGCATAAATTACCAATTGGTCACAAAACAAACCAATTGGTATTCTGTCACCACAAACGCTGTTGTGCCCAAAGCCCGGCAGCAGCGGGTGTCATGGCCCGCCCGTAAACTCCAGCCATGACTTTTCAAATCACCGTTTACTCCAAGTCCGCCTGCCCCCAATGCGATTCGGCCAAGAAGCTGTTGCAGTCGCGTTCGCTGCCCTTTGAGGAAATCAAGATCGACGACGAGGCCGAACGCCTGGCGTTTTATGCCAAATGCGGGCCTTCGGTGCGGCAGATGCCGCAGATCTTCATCAACAACCAGCGCGTGGGTGGGCTGGCGGGGCTGCAGGCAGCGCTGGCGCAGATCGGCCAGTGACACCCGCTTTCGTCCCTCCCCTGGTTATTGGTACTTCGCAGCGGTGATGAACTCGCTGAAGGTTTCGCACCACACGATCACGGTGTTGAACTTGGCCGGATCCACCCCCTGCGGCACCGGGACGATGAAGTTGTTGAACGTCTTCACATCGCCCACGCGCTGCATCTGCGGTTTGAGGCGCTTGAAGTCCGCCTCGGTCTCGACAAACTCGGGCGACAGGTAGAGCTTGTAGTCCGGCCCCGGGGCCAGCTTGCCCACCAGGCTGATGGCCTGCGGGCTGATGGACACGGCGCCTTCGCCCCAGTGCAGGGCGTCGCTGTCTTTCAGGTCACGGCGGAACGTGGCAGTCCATTGCGCAGCGGGCTGGCTTGACTGGATTTGCTGCAGCGTGGGGGCGTCGGGCGCGATCAGGATCGGCAGCACATACACACCCAGCACGAACCCGATGGCCAGGGTGATAAGGTGCGAGGCGATGAGCAGCAGAGGTTTCATGGCAACGGGTTCAGTGGACTGAGCCCAATGTACTGCGCAGCGCCCTCCCGTTCAACGCTGCGCCGCTCCCGCTGTCCGATCAGGATGCGCGGGCTAGGAAGCCATCCACCAGCGCGTAGTGCTCCGGCACATTGAGCGCGGGCGCATGGCCGCAGCCGGGCACCTCCACCACCTGGGCCAAGCCGCGTGCGCCGGGGCCCCGGGTCAGCATCTCGGCGGTGGTGTCGCGCAGCACCAGGTCCGACTCTTCGCCACGCAGGCACAACACGGGGATGTCGAGCGCGTCGTAGTGGTCCCAGATCAGGTAGTCGTTGGCGTGGTGGGTGAACTGCTGCACCATGGCCGGGTCGTAGTGCGGCGTCACGCGGCCGTCGGGCAGGCGGCGGGTACTGCTCTCGGTCAGCAGGCGCCACTGCGCATCGCTGAGCCAGCCGTAGGGCGTGTAGACCTGTCGGAAGAACGCCTCCAGTTCCCGCACGGTGTCGAACGCGGGCGGGTGGCCTGCGTAGGCCTTGATGCGCTCCAGCGCGGCATCTGCCAGGCGCGGGGCGTTGTCATTGAGCAGCAGGCTCTGGATGCGGCCCTTGAGCTGCGGCTCGAACAAACCCGAGGCGCACACGGTGCCGATGGCCCCGCCCATCGACGTGCCCACCCAGTGCGCTTTCTCGACACCTAGTTGGTCGAACAGATCGGCAGCAATGCGCGCGTAGAACGAGAGCCGGTATTCGTCCTGCGGTGCACGCGCCCACTGGCTCAGGCCCCGGCCCAGGGTGTCGGGGCAGATCACGCGGTAGCGTGACGCCAGGTGGGCGGCCAGGGGGTCCATGTCGCGCCCGGTGCGCGCCAAGCCGTGCCAGGCAATCACCACCGGCGCGTCGGGCGCACCCCACTCCGTGGTGTGGATTTCATAGCCAGCGCAGGTGAGGTAGCGCGAGGTGGGGGACATGATGGCGACCTTGTGGAACAGAGAATAAAAAAGGATCGGCGGCTCACTTCATGAGGCGGCCATTGCTGCCAATGACAGTGACCTCGACATACCGTGAGCCGATGCGGTTGGTGGGGGAGTAGCCCAGCGTGATGCCGCCGAGGTCAAAGCTCTGCAGCGACTCCAGCGCCTTGACGACCTTGGCGCGTGTGGGCGCGGGGCCTGCGCGGCGCAGGGCCTCGACCAACACCTTGGCGCCCAAAAACTGCTCGAAGCTGGTGTAGTTGACCTCGGCTTCGGGCGCATATTTCTTGAGCAGCGACTGGTATTCGCGCACCACCGGCAGCTGGGGCCGGTAGGGGTACGGCACCACCTGGCTGATGCCCAGGCCGTGCGCGTTCTTCAGGCCCGCGAGCTTGACCAGCTCGGTCGGGTCCACCACCGAGATGTTGTACAGCTGAGCGCCACCGCCCTGCTCGCGGTAGCGCTGGATAAAGGCCGCCGCAGGCTTGTTCACCGCGATCATGATGACCGCGTGCACATCGGCGGCCTTGATGGCCTTGACGGCCTCATCCACCTTATCAGTGTTGCGTTCGTAGCCTGCTGCCACCACCAGCTTGAGGTTGCGCTTGGCCAAGGCAGCCTCCACCCCCACCAGGCCCGCCTTGCCAAAACCGTCGTCCTGGTACATCACGGCCACACGGTTCATGCCCAGGGTGGTGAGCTGCTGCACCATGTGCTCGGTCTCATCGACATAGCCTGCGCGCACATGAAAGATCCAGGGGTTGAACGGGTTGCGCAGCGATTCGCCCCCCGTGTAAGGCGCCACCAGCGCCGCACCGCCCTCTTGCAACACGCCGTCTGCCAGCAGCTGGGTGATGTTGGCCGTGCCCGCAAAGCCATACAGCGCCACCACCTCGGGCTTGGCCAGCATCTCGCGGGTGAGCTTCACGGTGTCGGCCACCTTGTAAGCGTCGTCGGCCACCTCCTGGCGGATGGTCGCGCCGTGCACGCCGCCCTGGGCGTTCACCCAGTCAAAGTAGATCTTGCCGCCCAGCACCATCTGTGCGCCAGTGCTGGCCAGCACGCCGGTGAGCGGTGCCACCTGCCCCACCACAATCTCGGCGGCGTGCAGCGAGGGCGCCGTGGCCCCGCCCCACAGCACCGCCAGTGCTGCCGCCGCACGGCGGCTCCATGTCTTGACCTTGTCCATTCGGTTCATCCCCTGTTTGTGTTGCTTGCAGCCGCGCCCACGGGCGGCGCAAGGGCCGATGGCCCCCACGCGTGCCCGGTGGGCGGCGGTGACGGTGTGTCGTCTGGCAAAGCTCCTTGGGTCAGTCGGGGATGGCAATGGCGCCCGCCGTGATGGCGATGGCGTTGGCGGCAGCAGGCGTGGTAGCCAGCGGCGGCACGTTGGCGGCGGTGATGGCCGGGGCGCTGCCCGGTGTGCCGCCGCGCGGCACGGTGCGCACCACCTGGCTGGCGGGCAGCGCCTTGCCGCTGGCGAGGTGGTCGTACACGGCGTCGAGCGCGTGGTTCAGGTACACATGCAGCGGCACGTAGCGGCTGTCATAGCCCGGCAGCACCGTGGGCAGGCCGATGAAGCTGTCGAAGTGCTGGGCGTTGGCCACTTCCATATAGCTGAGCTTGCTGGCGGCGCCTTCGACCTTCTTGTTCAGCGCGGCGTATGGGCGCGAGGTGTGGCTCACGGGCAGCAGCGCATCGGCACGGCCATGCACGATCACGGCGGGCTTGCCGCGCAGGTTGCCGTTGCGGCGGGTTTCGTCCACACCGGCCTGCAGCTTCTTGGCAGCAGCGTCGTTGCCGGTGACGAGGTTGCGCAGGCACTGGGCGCCGCTCAGGTTCCAGTCGGCCACGCCAGCGTCCGAGAACGACAGAAAGTCTCGCGCGGGTCCGAACTTGCCAAGGTTGTTGACCAGGTTGATGCCGCCCGAGGGAGGCACGCCGTTGCCGGTGGCAAACATGCCTGGCAATGCAGCGGCGGCCAGCGGGATGACCCCGCCGGTGGCCGCCGTGGCGGCGTAGCTGAAGCCGCAGAGGTTGTCCTGCACACTGGCGCGCGAGAGGCCGTTGGCAAAGGTCACGGCCACGGCGGGGGACACTTCAAACGCCGCCATGGAGGCATGCAGGTCGTTGGACTCGGGCTCCCAACCGTAGGCGCGCAGCTTTTGCAATGCCTCTTCAGCCTGCGCGGGCATGGTGCTGGCAGTGAGCAGTCCTGCCGCCTTGAGCGACGCGCAGCGGTTGGGCGCTATGGGCAACGCAGCGCTGGCAAACCCGGCAGCAAACGCGGCGGCAAACGGACTGGTGCTGACCGAGGGCGCAAGCGACGCGCAGGCCTGGTAGAGGTTGGCGTAGGTGGTGAAGTCCACCAGCGTCTTGCCGGTGACGGCCACGTCGGCACTGCCACGGCGTACCGTGACGCCGGGGTTGGCGGGCATCTCGATGGCAGGCTCGGACACGGCCACGCCGCTGATCAGGCCCTGCGTGTCCAGCTCGGCCGCCGCAATGGCCGCGCCACCGCCGTTGGAGATGCTGGACGCAATCACGATGGTGTTGGCCGGGGTCAGCGTCTTGAGGCGCTGGCCCGCTGCGTCGGTGGCGCCATAGCGCTGGTTGAGCACGTAGTAGCCAAACTCCACGGCCTGCAGCGTGCTCGTGCCCCAGTCCTTCTCAGGGTTCTGGCCCGAGTGGGCGTGCTTGAAGGCAAAGCGGTTGGGGGTGGCGGTGTTGAAGGCGGCCAGCTCGGTGGCCGTGAGGCCTGCGTTGAAGGCTGCGGCCTTGCCCGCTGCGGCGGCCGTGGTGCGTGTGCCGTCGATCAGCGGCACGGTGTCGTTCATGAGGTCGTGCGGCGCGCCGCCCGTGCCCTTGTCCGAGTAGGCCACGGCGCAGCCCTTCTTGAGGCCCCACTCTCCGGTGGAAATGCCGCCGTATACGCCGCGCGAGCCCGAGGTGGTGGCGGTGATCATGCAGGGCTTCTTGGGGTCGAAGCTGGCGGGCACCTGCACCATGAGGGTGACGTTCTTGCGGCCTGTGCCGTCATCGGCAAACGCGATGTATTCGGTGCCCGCCACCTTGCCTTCGCCCGTGGTGACCTTGCCCTGCGCATCCACATTGGGGCCGTAGAGCGTGCCGTAACCACCGGCTGCCGTCATGTCGAGCATGGCGCGGTAGTTGGTGTGGATGGCGGTGCGGCGCAGCTCAGCCGCCGTGGGCTTGAGGGGGTCGGCAAACGCGGGGGGCACGGCAGCGGCCAGACCCGTGGCGCCCAGGCCCGCCGTGAGCAAGTCATTGCTGCTGCCGTCGTAGGTGGTCTCGCTGATGGTGCCCAGGTAGCCGGGCTTGGTGTTGGGGGCGGCACTGTCGCCGCTGCTGCCGCCGCAGGCAGCCAGCACCGCAGCAGCCAGCGCTGCGGGCATGAACGGGCGAGAAAGGGGACGGAAACGCGGGTTCTTGATGTTCATCTTCATGTGCTTGTCTCCTGGATTTTTTCTTTGCGTCTTGTTGCGCAGCTCACCCACACACCCAGGCCACGCCGGTCCTTCGGCGCGGCCGGGGACATTCACCCCGCCTTGCGCGCAGCTGCCGCGCGCAGGCGCCCCACCACACCGGTAGGGAAGTAATAAACCGAAAGAACAAAGAGCACGCCCAGCCACAGCAGCCAGCGGTCGGGCGAGAGCAATGCCGACAGCCAGGGAAACCCCGTGGCAGCCTCGCTGCCTAGCCGCAGCAAGTCTTGCAGGTAGCTTTGCGCCACCAGGAAAAGCACCGCCCCGATGGCAGAGCCATAGATGGTGCCCATGCCACCGATCACCACGATGAGCAGGCAGTCCATCATGATTTCGAAGCTCAGCGAAGTGTCCGGCCCGTTGTAGCGCAGCCAGAGCGCCAGCATGCAGCCCGCCAGCGTGGCGAACAGGGCCGACAGCACGCTCGATGTGGTGCGGTACACCACCACGCGGTAGCCAATGGCCTCTGCACGGAATTCGTTCTCGCGGATGGCCTGCAGCACGCGGCCAAACGGCGAGTTGACGATGCGCAGCAGGGCCAGCACCAGCGCCACGGCGGTGACGAACAGCAGGTAGTAGCAGATCAGGCGCCCGTCGATGGTCACGCCCAGAAAGGGCTCTTCGAAGGGTTCGAAACTGGGTGACAGGAATTCGGGCACCTTGAAGGTGAGGCCGTCTTCACCGCCGGTGATGTCCGACAGCTGCGAGGCCAGCGTCTGGAACGCCGCCGCCACGGCCAGCGTGATCATGGCAAAGAAGATGGCACGCACGCGCAGCGAGAACAGCCCCACCGCCAGCGACAGCAGCAGCGACAACAACAGCGCGCCACCAATGCCCACGCCCAGCGCCGTCCAGGTGGGGCCCAGGCGCGTGGTGGCCACCGCGATGCCATAGGCCCCGATGCCAAAGAACATGGTGTGCGCAAAGCTCACGATGCCGGTGTAGCCCAGCAGCAGGTCAAAACTGGCGACCAGCACCACAAAGATCAGCACCTTGGCCGCCACCGACAGCGCCTTGACGCCCGGGAACAGGAACGGGGCAAACGCCAACCCGATGAGGATGGCCACCAGGATCACCGCCAGCACCTTGCTGCGCGGGTAGTCGTTGGAAAGAAGACGGTTCAACATGGTCTTGTTTCCTTCGCTTCAGCGATTAGCCACGGGGTACACCCCCTGCGGGCGCCACAGCAAGATGGCCACCATCAACGCGATGTTGGAGAACAGCGCCACCTTGGGCACCAGGAAGCCGGTGTAATTCGCCATCAGCCCCACCAGCAGCGCGCCGATGAGCGCGCCACCCGTGCTGCCGAGGCCTCCGATGATGATGACGATGAAGATCAGCACATTGACCTGTGCGCCCATCTGCGGGATCACGTTCTGCTGGTAAAGCCCCCACATCACGCCGCCCAGGCCCGCCAGGGCCGAGCCCACCACGAACACGCCCACGAACAGGCGGCGGATGCGGTAGCCCAGGCTCTCCACCATCTCGCGGTCTTGCACGCCAGCGCGGATGAGCAGGCCGACCTTGGTGCGCGACAGCGTCCAGGCCAGTACGCCGAAGACCACCAGGCCCACCGCCACGGCGATCAGGCGGTATTTTTCGATGGCGGCGTCGCCCACCAGCAGCGAACCGCGCATGGCTTCGGGCAGCGGCAGCGGAATCTGCGCGGGGCCCCAGATGACCTTGATGAGTTCTTCACCAATGATCATGCCGCCCATGGTGATGAGGATCTGCTTCAAATGCTGGCCGTACACGGGCCGCACGATGAAGCGCTCGAACGCCAGGCCCACTGCCCCCGCCACGGCCATGGCCACCAGCATGGCGGGCAGCACAGCCATCAGGTTGCGCCACAGGTCAGCGCTTTGGGTGTAGTCGCCCATGGCGCCCAGCACGCTGGTGGCCACGAAGGCGCCCAAGGCGATGAACACGCCGTGGCCGAAGTTGAGCACGTCCATCAGGCCGAACACCAGCGTGAGGCCCGAGGCGATGATGAAGATGATCATGCCCATCGCCAGGCCCGCCACGGTGAGCGTGAGCCAGGTGCTGGGTGAGCCGATGAAGGGCAGCACCAGCAGCGCGAGCGCGGGCACCAGGGCCAGGGGCTTCCAGTCGAAGTCACGGGTGATGGCGCTCATACGCGGCCTCCTTGCATGGCAGGCGACATCTGCGCATTTGCTACATTTTTAATAGCTACCAGCGCTTTACCATCAAGCGCTAGCAGCCCAAAATACTTGAAATCTGGTGCAAAACTCATAGTGCCAACCCCAGCAGCGAGCGCTGCAGTGCTTCGTCTTCGGCCAGCGCAGCCATGCTGCCTGCATGCACCACCTGGCCGTTGTCCATCACGGCCACGGTGTCGCCGAGCCGCGTGGCAAAGTTGATGTTCTGCTCGACCAGCAGGATGGTCACGCCGCTCTTTTTGAGCTGGTCGAACGCCTCGATCATGTTGTTGATGATGGCGGGCGCCAGGCCCTTGCTGGGCTCGTCCACGATGAGCAGGTCGCGCGGCTCGACGATGGCGCGGCTCACGGCCACCATCTGCTTTTGTCCGCCACTGAGCTTGCCGGCCGGGTGGTTCCAGAACTTCTCCACAGCGGGAAAGAGCTTGAAGATCCACTGCAGCCGCGCCTCGTCCATCTGCGCGGCATTGCGCGCGCTGCGAGCGGCCAGCAGCATGTTTTCTTTCACCGTGAGGTCAGAAAAGATGCCCATGTTCTCGGGCACGTAGGCGATGTTCATGCCCGCGATGGCGGGGGTGTTCAGCGCCGTGATGTCTTTGCCACCAAAGTGGATGCTGCCCTTGGACGCGTGCCACAGGCCCATGATGGTGCGCAGTGTGGTCGTCTTGCCCGCGCCGTTGCGGCCGAGCAGCATGGTGAGCTGGCCCTTGGGCACAGCCAGGTCAACCCCGTGCAGGATGTGGTACGCCCCGATGTGGGTGTGCACGCCACGAAGCTCCAAAAGATTGCTGCTGCTCATGCGGCCTCCTTCTCTGCGTCCTTGGTGACGCCCAGGTAGGCCTCTTGCACCACGGGCGATGCGATCACCTCGGCCGGTGGTCCGTCGGCCACCAGTGTGCCGTTGGTCAACACGATGATGCGGTCGGCCAGCTCGCGCACCACGTCCATCTTGTGCTCCACCAGCAGGATGATCTTGGTCTTGTCCTTTTTCAGCTCGCGGATCAGGTTCAGGATCACGGGCGCCTCGTCGTGGCTCATGCCCGCGGTGGGTTCGTCGAACATGTATACCTGCGGCTCCAGCGCCATCAGCAGCGCTACTTCGAGCTTGCGCTGGTCGCCGTGGGGCAGGCTGGCCACAGGCGTATCGGCACGGTCATTCATGGCCACGGCCTGCAGGATGACGCGGGCGCGCTGGACCAGCGCGGCGTGGTCGCTCCAGATGCTCCACAGGTTCAGGCCCCGGCGGTGTTTGCCTTCTTGCGTGGCCTGCACGGCCAGGCGCACGTTCTCCAGCACGCTGAGGTTGGGGAACAGGTTGGTCAGCTGAAACGCCCGGCCCAGCCCTGCGTGCGTGCGCGCCGACACAGACATCCCCGTGATGTCCTGCCCGCCCAGCGTGACGGTGCCGCTGCTCGCGCGCAGCTGGCCCGAGATGAGATTGAAGTACGTGGTCTTGCCAGCGCCGTTGGGGCCCACGATGGCGGTCAGCGTGCCGGGCTCGAAAGAGCAGGTCACGTTGTTGACTGCCACGTGGCCGCCAAAGCGGATGGTCAAGTCCTTGGTGGCCAAGGTGCTCATGGGTGGTGTTTCACTTTCACGGTCGTCGTCAGTCGGTAGAGAAGCTCACCGCCCGGCCTACGATGCAGTCTGGGCGGTGGCCAAAGGTTAGGGGCAAGTGCCGATCACGTAGTAGTTGGGGCCGGTCTGCTTCAGCGTCTTGGTCAAGAAGATGTTCCACAGCCCCATCGCCTGGTTGGATCCGAGCGCAAAGGTGTAGCCACCGGCCACGTAGGCACGGCCTGCCATGGTGTGGGCGTAGTTGCTGGCAGTAGTGCAGGTGGATCCGCCGCCGGGTGCAGCCAGCGTGGTGCCGCTGGCAGCCGCCGACGTGGCGCCTTCGGCACCATTGGCATCGGCGGCACGCACCGTCCAGTTGTAGGTGGTGGACGCTGCCAGGCCCGTGTCGCTGTAGCTGGTGCCACTCACCGGCAGGGCATTGACCTTATTGGCATTGCGGTACACGTTGTAGCTGGCCGCGCCCGAGACAGCGCCCCAGCCCACCACCATGCTGTTGGCGGTGGCGCCCGAGGTGCTCACGCCCGTGGGGGCGGGCAAGGCCGGGTTGGTGGGTGGGTTGGTGGTGCCGCCGCCACTTGAGACTTGGTCCACCATGGCCTTGATGGCCACCATCTGCGGGCCGGACTTCTTGGCGTAGTTGGCGTTGTCGTAGCCCCACCAATCAAAGCAGCTGTTTGTGGCCGCCAGGCTGGTCTGGGGGTAAAGCATCACGATGTTGTTCGTGTCGGCCCAGCGGTTGTAGCCGGTGTTGCGCACGTACTGCTGCTGCACATCGCTGACGTTCTGCTTGCAGCCATGCAGCACCACATGCAGCTTGCAGGTGGCGCTGCCGCCCACCTGGCAGGCCTGCGGGATGTAAGCCCAGCCGGTGGTGGCCATGCCGTGGTTGCTGATGAACTGGCTCTGGTTGAACTCGACGAAGTTGGCGGCCGGCAGCGTGGCGTTGTTGCGCGCATTGAGCGGGCCGTACAGATGCTGCAGCATGGTGCCAGCCAGGTCAAAGTTGCAGTCACTGATGTAGGGCGCGCCCTTGGTGGAGCAGCCGTTGCCGTAGTCGTCGGTGACCATGGCGTGCTCGGCTGCGATGTCCTTCTTGTAGACCACGTTGGCCGCTGGCACGAAGCTGTTGTAGTAGGTGCGCAGTGCATCCATCACCCCGGTCTTCACCACGCTGTCGAGCGTGCCCGAGAACAGGTAGACCTTGGAGTTCTGCAGGTTGGCCACGGGGTCGATCACGCCCTGGCCGGCCCAGGTGTTGGTGGTGTTCACCAGCGTGCTGGTGGGAATGCCCGTGGGGCTGGCCATGCAGCGCCCCGTGGCATTGACGACTGAGCCCTCGGCGCAATAGAACGGCCCGCCCGCCACCACCCCCACGCCTTTGGCAAACGTGGCCGAGTACGCCACATGCAACTGCACGGCCATGAAGCCGCCCGAGGACAGGCCGGAAACGGTGGTCTGTGTCTTGTCGATCTTGAGTGCGGGGAGGTTGACCGCCGCGTAGGCACCACCAGCAGCGCACAGCGCGATGGCAGCACCTGCTGCAGCCGCCCGGATGAAATTGAAAGCCATGTTGTCTTGTCTCCAAATAATTTTGAGAAAGTCTGACCCAGCCCCCGTGTCAACCCGGGAGTTCATGCATCAATTCACTGGAAAAAGAGGGGCGGCCGCCCCTGCGGGATGAACCCCGACGAAGCAGAATGGTTATCCTGCCTGTCGGGCCTCGCTAACGCATCGAAAAGACCGGCTTATCGCTTGTTGCGAATCGGCACGTTCATTTCTTCAGGCTTGATCTCGCGCACCAGCTCGGGCACGCCCCAGGCAAAGGCCGGGTCCACCTTGATCTTGAAGTGGTACATGCTCTGCATGGCCTGGTGGTCTTCCTTGCGGAAAGTCATCTTGCCCTTGGGGGTATCAAAGCTCATGCCCTCCATGGTCTTGATGAGCTTGTTGGTGTTGGTGTCGCCACCCGTGGCCTTGAGCGCCGTGACCAGCGCCATGGCCGAGCTGAAACCACCGGCGGTGAAGAAGTCTGGCGGAGTCTTGAACTCCTTGTAGTGCGCAGCCACCAGGGCTTCGTTCACGGGGTTCTTGGGGATGCCGAAGTAGTAGTACGTGGCGCCTTCCATACCGGGGAAGTTCTTGTACGCGGCCATGGCGGGCAGGATGTTGCCGCCCGTGGAGATCTCGATGCCATAGCGCTTCAAGTCCATGTCGGCGATCTTGAAGGGGTTGCCTGCACCGGCCCAGACCACCCAGATGATCTTGCGGCCGGGCTGGTCCTTGAGCTTGTCGATCAGGCGCTGGGCACCGGCGGTGAAGTCGGTGGTGGCAGCGGGCAGGTATTCCTCGTGGGCAAGCTTGGCCTTCTTGACCGAGTCCTTGAAGGCTTTCACGCCATCGCGGCCAAACGCGTTGTCTTGCGCGAGAGTGGCAATCGTCACGCCTTCCTTGTCCACCGCCACGGCGTTGGAGATGGCATCCTGGCTGCTGTTGCGGCCTGTGCGGAAGATGTACTTGTTCCATTTGTCGCCGGTGATCGAGTCGGCCACGGCGGGCTCGACCAGCAGGATCTTTTTGTATTCCTCGGCCACCGGCAGCATGGCCAGGGCCACGCCCGATGCGGTGGGGCCGACGGCGATGTCGGCCTTGTCGTCAGAGTACGCGGTGGCCAGCAGGCTCTTGCCCAGGTCTGGCTTGCCCTGGTCGTCTTTTTCGATCACGACCAGCTTTTTGCCATTGACCGTCATGCTGCCGCCGGTGGCGTAGTTCAGGCCCATCATCAGGCCGGTCTGGGTCTGCTTGCCATAGGCCTCCAGAGGGCCGGTCTTGCTGTACACGTGGGCAATGCGAATTTCGCCGGTCTGTGCGAATGCGGGGGCGGAAAGTGTGGCGGCGGTAACGGCTGCGGAAGCGAGGGCGACCAGAGTGCGACGGTGCATGGCGATGTCTCCTGTTGTGATGCTTCTTTATTGCACAGTCTGTGCCAGCAGCCAAGTGCTTGATTTCAAAGAAACTTTTTCTCACACACCGGAGGCGATGCCTGAATTCAATACACAATAAATGTCTAATTTTCAGACAATTGCCTGAAATTTATTCAGGGTTTTCCAGACGTCCATAGAGCGTGGCGCGTGAAATACCAAGCTGCCGCGCCGTGGCCAGCTTGTTGCCGCCATGGGCCTTCATGGCGGCATGGATGGCCCGCTGCTCCAGTTCGGCCACCTGTTCGGCCAGGGGCCGCAGGTAGCGCGACTCGTCCTCGGCCTCGACCACCACGGCGGTGGTGTCCTGCACCGGCGCGGCGGGCTCCACGCCCGCTTCGCGCAGGATGCGTTCGAGCTGCGCCGCGTCGATGGACTGGCCCTCGCTGCGCATCACGGCCTGCTCCAGCACGTTGCGCAGCTCGCGGATGTTGCCGCGCCAGGGCTGGCCAGCGAGCAAGGCCATGGCCTCGGGCAGCAGCTCGGGCGGTGGCGTGCCGTTGCGCAGCGCCAGGTCATCGCCCAGAGCCTCGACCAGTGCCGGAATGTCGCTGCGCCGGGCACGCAGCGGCGGCACGCGCACCGGCAGCACGTGCAGGCGGTAAAACAGGTCTTCGCGGAACTTGCCTTCACGCACCAGGCCAGCCAGGTCGCGCGAGGTGGCGGCCAGGATGCGTACGTTGAAGGGCACGAGCTTGTTGCTGCCCAGCGGCTCGATCTCCCCTTCCTGCAGCGCGCGCAGCAGCTTGGCCTGCAGGCTTTGGGGCATATCGCCGATTTCGTCGAGGAACAGCGTGCCGCCGTCGGCCAGCTTGAACTTGCCGTCGCGCCCCTTGGCCGATGCGCCGGTGTAGGCGCCGGGCGCCACGCCAAAGAACTCGGCCTCCAGCAGCGTGTCGGGCACGGCAGCGATGTTGACGCTGACGAACGGTCCGCTGGCACGGCTGGATGCAGCGTGGATGGCGTGGGCCAGCAGCTCTTTGCCGGTGCCCGTTTCGCCCAGCAGCAGCACCGGGCTGGTGGACTGCGCTGCACGGCGCGCCTGGCGCTTGACCTCGGCCGCAGCGGGGCTCGACCCGATGAAGCTGGCAAAGGTGTATTTGGACCGCCGCTCGCCGTCGCCCGCCACCGTCAGGCTGCGCCGCCGCTGGCTGGCCAGCTCGCGCCGGGCATCGTCCAGGTCGCGCTGCAGCAGGGCAAACTTGCTGATCAGCGGCTGCAGCGTGGTCTCGGGGTGGTCGAACAGCACGATGCCGATGGCGCCGATCACGCGGTCCGCATCGTCGCGCAGCGGGATGCGGCTGACCACGAAGGTGCCAGCCTTGTTGGTGAGCAGGTCAATCAGCACGGGCTGGCCGGTCTCCAGCACGCGGCGCATCTGGGTGTTGGGGATGACCTCCTCCACGGTGCGGCCGACAAACTGGTCCACCGAAGAGAACCCAAGGTCGGGCAGAAAACGCTGGTAGCCCTCGTTCACCCACACGATGCGGCCGCTGCGGTCCACCAGGAACATGCCCTGGCTGACGCTGGAAAACAGCTGGAACATGGAGCGCGCCGCCAATTCCAGGATGCCCTGGGCATCCAGCGGCAGTGCGGGGGCGTCATCGGTGAGCAAAGGCATCTGCGGATGGTAGCGCGGCGGGGTGGGCCGAAGAACAGTCACGCCGCTGTCACCGCGCAGCTGCCGCGCATTTACCTGCAAATCCAAATGCTACTATTTTTATAGCTATTAGCGCAATATCATCAAGCGCTAGAGGCTATTTTTATCCAGAACCACATACCCGTCGGTCGCCTGTGCATTGCCCACCGGGCGCTGCGCGCGTGTCATGCGCAGAACCACCATGGGCTGAACGGCGGCCAGCGCCTCGGCCTCGCGCACGGCCAGGGGTTGGTCCACCAGGATGCAGGGCTTGCCCGTGCGGCGGCAGTGGTCCTGCACGCGCCAGTACTCGTCATGGCTGATGCAGCCCGTCTGGCAGATCACCAGGTCGGCAGCGGCCAGATTGGCGTCCAGGGTGCCGTCTGGCGCGGCATCGGGCTCGGGCTCGGCCCAGCCTTTGCCCTTGGCCGCAGAAGGATGGCCCGCCACGTCCAGACTACCTTCGGGCTGCACGGGCTGGGCGGGCGCCCCGGCCGCCAGCCGCCAGCGCAGGCATTCGCGCGACAGGCTGGCAATGCGTTCGACCAGCACGCTGATGTGGCGGGCCATCGCCTTGCGGCGCGGCAGGCTGGGGTGGGCCGCTTTCCACTGCGCCAGCGCATCCTGCGCCATGGCCAGGCGCGTGTCCCGCACGATCACCTCGGCACGCAGCCGCAGCACCTGGGCCTGGAGGGCCTCGATCTGCGCCGCCTGGGCGGCCACCGTGGCACTGCAGCGCTTTTGCACATCGCCCAATTGGCGGCAAAGTGCCAGAAACTCCTGCGGAAGTGAATGCATGCGCCACCTTTGCAAATAAGAACTATTCGCATTTTATGGTACGATCCACGGCTTGTGAGCACGCAAGTCACCTTGGTGGGGAGGGCACCGGGGGCGTCAAGCCCCCGGTGTCTGGCTTGCGCAGATGCTGAAAAAACATTCGTGCCAACGGGTGCCCCAAAAAACAAAAAACCGCGCCATTGCAGCGCGGTTTTTTTGGGTGAAGGGCGCGCGCTGCGCGTCGGTCAGGTCTGCACCAATGCCAGCTTGCGCGCCGCCCAGCGCCGCAGCAGGCGCGGCACGATCAGCACGGCCAGCACGATGACGATCAGGGTCAGCGAGCCTGGACGCTCCACGAAGATGCTCCACTTGCCTTCGCCAATGGCCACGGCATTGCGCATCTGGGCTTCCGCCAAGGGGCCCAGGATCATGCCCACCACCACCGGCGCAGCCGGGAAGTCAAAGCGGCGCATCACCACTCCCAACAGGCCAATGGCGTACAGCAGCACCAGGTCGAACGCGCTTTGGCGCATGCCATACACACCGAGCGTGGAGAACACCAGAATGCCCGCGTACAGGTACGACTTGGGAATGTTCAGCAGCTTGACCCACAGGCCCACCAAAGGCAGGTTCAGGATGAGCAGCATCACGTTGCCGATGTACATCGACGCGATCAGCGCCCACACCAGCGCACCGTTGGTGTCAAACAACTGGGGGCCGGGCTGGATGCCGTAGTTCTGGAACGCGCCAAGCAGGATGGCCGTGGTATTCGATGTGGGAATGCCCAGCGTGAGCAGCGGGATCAGCGTGGCTGTGATGGCCGCGTTGTTGGCGGCTTCGGGGCCGGCCACACCTTCGATGGCGCCGGTGGTGCCGAACTCTTCGGGGTTCTTGCTCAGCTTCTTTTCAGCGGCATAGCTCAGGAAGGTCGGAATCTCGCTACCGCCAGCGGGCACGGTGCCAAACGGAAAACCGATGAACGTGGCGCGAATCCACGCGGGCCAGGAGCGCTTCCACTCTTCCTTGGTCATGTGCGTGCTGGTCAGGCGGTTCTGCGTTTCGTCGGTGCGGCCTTCGTACATCACGTTGTACAGGGCTTCGCCCACGGCAAACAGGCCCACGGCGATCAGCACGACCTCGATGCCGTCCATCAACTCTGGCACACCGCCGGTGTAGCGGGCTTGCCCGGTGAGCTGGTCGATACCAATGAGGCCCATGGCCAGGCCAACGAACAGCGCGACCATGCCACGCAGCGTGCTCTTGCCCAGCACCGCGCTCACGGTGGTGAAGGCCAGCACCATCAGCATGAAGTATTCGGGCGGACCGAGGCGCACAGCGTATTCGGCGACCAGGGGCGCAAAGAACGTGACCAGGATGGTGGCAATGGTGCCCGCCACAAACGAGCCAATGGCAGCGGTGGCCAGCGCCGCGCCAGCGCGGCCGCTTTTGGCCATCTTGTTGCCCTCCATGGCCGTGACCATGGACCCTGCCTCACCGGGCGTATTGAGCAGGATGGAGGTGGTGGAGCCGCCGTACATGGCGCCGTAGTAGATGCCCGCAAAGAAGATCATGGAGGCCGTGGCCTCGACCTTGACGGTGATGGGCAGCAGCATGGCCACCGCCACGGCCGGGCCAATGCCAGGCAACACGCCCACGGCGGTGCCGATGATGCAGCCCACAAAGGCCCACATCAGGTTGATGGGTGTTGCAGCGGTCGCAAAACCCTGCATCAAAAGGTTTAAGGTTTCCATAACATGCAGGCTTTACAGCCACCCCGTATTGGTCAGGCCGGGCAGGTTGATGGCCAGCAATTGCGTAAACATCCAGAACACGGGCGCAGACACGGCCACGCCGATGGCGGAGTCTTTGATCCAGGCCTGCAGGCGCAGGTCCAACTCGCCTTCCGAACTCCTGAAGCCCCGCACCGACAGCACAAAGCACAGTGCGCAACTCAGGATGAAGCCCAGCGTGGTGATGAGCAAGGCATTGAGCAGCAGCCCGGCCGACACCCAGATGAAGCCCTTCCAGTGAGCATGCGTGTCGCCGGAACCTTCTTCCAGGTCGCGAAACCCGCCTGTCAGCGCGTGCACCACGCAAAGCACACCACAAATCAAGATGGCAATGCTGACCACCCAGGGAAAGAAATTGGGGCCTACACCGCCATAGCCAGCCTCAGAGCTGACCGAACTGGCCCCCCAGGCCAGGCACAGCGCCAGCACCACCAGCCCCGCACCGATCAGGGTCTGCAAAGGCTTGGAGCGCGATGAATGTTGTTGTGTCATGTTTTTCTT
This sequence comes from Acidovorax sp. JMULE5, assembly GCF_013376875.1. Lineage (GTDB taxonomy): Bacteria > Pseudomonadota > Gammaproteobacteria > Burkholderiales > Burkholderiaceae_C > Acidovorax > Acidovorax facilis. The sequence goes on along the minus strand of NZ_CP035951.1, from coordinate 128,591 downwards.
TCGCACCGAGCGGTCGGCGACAAGGCCGCACCCCCCTTTCAGGGGCGCGCAGCCAGCGCCTTGACCTGCTTGCTTGTCTCAGATCAGATCATTCCAGACTTGGCCATCGTGGCGCGCATGCTGGCGAACTCGGCGTCCACAAAGTTGGCAAACTCGTCACCCGCCATCCAGGCAGGGGTCCAGCCGTTCTTCTCCATGGCATCCTGCCAGGCCTTGTGCTTGAAGGTCTTGGACAGGGCGTCGATCAGTGCCTTGCGCTGCTCGGCCGTGATGCCGGGCGCGCCATACACGCCGCGCCAGTTGCCGATTTCCACGTTGATGCCCTGCTCCTTGAGCGTGGCCACGTTCACGCCCTTCAGGCGCGAGCCCGAGGTGACGCCCACGGCGCGCATCTTGCCCGCAGAGATGTACTCGGCAAACTCGCTGTAGCCGCTGCCGCCCACGGTGACGTTGCCGCCCAGGATGGCGGCGGTGGCCTCACCACCCCCACGGAACGCCACGTAGTTGATCTTGGCAGGGTCCACGCCCACTTCGCGCGCAATCATGGCCGCCGCAATGTGCTCGGTAGAGCCGCGCGAACCACCGCCCCACTTCACGCTGCCGGGGTCCTTCTTGAGTTGGTCCACCACATCCTTCATGGTCTTGAAAGGCGAGTTGGCGGGCAGCACGAACACGTTGTATTCGCTGGTCAGGCGCGCCAGGGGCGTGACCTTGTCCAGGCCGACCGGCGGCTTGCCGGTGATGATGCCGCCCAGCATCACGGCGCCCATCACCATCATCGCGTTGGGATCGCCCTTGCTGGCATTGACGAACTGGGCCAGACCGATCGCGCCGGCGGCTCCACCCTTGTTGTCATAGGACACCGACGCCGCTGCGCCCGCATCCTGCATGGCCTTGCCCAGGGCACGGCCGGTGGAATCCCAGCCACCACCGGGGTTGGCGGGAATCATCATCTTGAGGGCCGGAGCGCTCTGGGCCGACACAGGCAACACGCCTGCGGCGGCCATGGCAGCCAGTGATTTGAGGAAGGTATCGCGACGCATGGTGTCTCCTTGTAAGGTTTGCGAACCGCTCGATGATGCGCGCCCTGCCTGTCAAACGGCTGTCCATGGACTCAGGGAAAACACTCATGCGGTGGTTTCAAGTCCCGCCACTCCATGAAACTGGCGCGCCCCAAGCGATGGCAGCCGCGCAAGGGCCGCCCCGCCGCGCTGGCTGCGTCCCCCTGCCCGCATTGCGCAGCGATGCGAGAGCGGGGGGAAGGCCCAAAGGGCCTCAGGGGGGCTTCTGCTAATGTTCCGCGCATGCAATTGCTTCTTGTTGAAGACGACCCCACCATGCAAGCCACGCTGCACCGCGCCCTGACACGCCGTGGCATGGAAGTCACCGCCGTGGGCGACGGCCGCGCGGCGCTTAGCCAGTGGGCCGCACGGCAGCCCGACGCGGTGATCCTGGACCTGACCCTGCCCGGGCTCGACGGCCTGCAGGTGCTGCAGCAGGCGCGCTCGCGCGGGCTGCGCACCCCCGTGCTCATCCTCACTGCACGCGGCACTGTGGGCGACCGCGTGATGGGCCTGAACGCGGGTGCCGATGACTACCTGCCCAAACCCTTTGACCTGGACGAGCTGGAGGCGCGCCTGCGCGCCTTGGTGCGGCGCAGCGCAGATCCCACCGTGGCGCCGCTGGCGCCCAGCACCGTGCAGATCGGCGCCATCCGTTATGACAAGGACAGCGGCGCGCTCTACCTGAATGGCGAAGTGATGGAGCTGACACCGCGCGAACTGGCACTGATGCACGCCCTGCTCGCCCAGCCCGGCCATGCCGTAACGAAGGAGCGGCTGTACGAACTCGTGTTCCCCGGCCAGCTGGATGTGCAGTACGAGGCCATCGAGGTCGTGGTGTACCGCCTGCGCAAGAAGCTGGCAGGCACGGGCCTGACCCTGATGACCCTGCGCGGGCTGGGCTACCTGCTGCGGGCCGACACATGACCGCTGCAACGGACCCGGGCCGCCACCCTTCGTTGCGCAGGCGCCTGCTGCTGGGCATTCTGCTGCCGGTGGTGCTGTTCATCGGGTTCAACACCTACAGCCTCTACCAGCAGACCCTGGCCTCGCTCAATACAGCCTATGACCGCACCCTGCTGGCATCGGCCAAAAGCATCAGCGAGCAACTCGATGTGCGGGGCTACGACGAAGCGGCAGAGTTGCGCGCCACGGTGCCCTATTCCGCGCTGGAAGCCTTTGAGGCGGACAACCAGAGCCAGATGTTCTACCGCGTGTCAACCTTGCAAGGCGACCTGGTTTCTGGATTTGCCGAACTGCCGGTATGGCGCGGCCAGATACCGGCCCGCCCGCCGTATGCGGCATTGGTGGATTTCTACGACGACCGCTTTCGGGATCGCGATGTGCGCGTGGCCGTGCTGCTGCAGCCCGTGGCAAGCTCGGAAGGCCGCACCATGGCCGTGATCCAGGTGGCCGAAACCCTGGAGGTGCGCGAAACCCTGGCCTTGCAGATTCTGCGCAATACCCTGCTGCGCCAGGCCCTGCTCGTCGCCGTGATCGCGTTGACCGTGGTGCTGGTGGTACAGCGGGCCATCCACCCTGTGCGGCAGCTGAGCCTGCAGCTACAAGGGCGCAGAGAGGGCGACCTGAGCCCCATCGCAGCCCCCTCCACCCCGCGCGAGCTGCAGCCGCTGATCGATGCCACCAACGAGGTCATGCAGCGCCTGCGCCACCTGCTGCGGCACCAGAAGCGCTTTGTGCGCGACGCCTCGCACCAGTTGCGCACGCCCTTGGCGGTGCTCAAGACCCAGGTGCAGTCTGCACTGCGCGGCGATGTGGAGCCCCAGCAGGCCCTGCATGAAATCAGCGACACCGTGGACCGGGCAACCCAGCTGGCGAACCAGATGCTGGCACTCGCCAAGGTGGAGCAACTGCGCCAGCAAAGTACCCCACCGACCACACGGCTGGACGAAATGCTGCGTACCGTGGCGCTAGAAATCTCGCCACTGATCGCCCAGCGCGACCTGGATTTCGGCATACACACCGAGCCCGCACGGGTGCAGGCCCATGAGTGGATGCTGCGCGAGCTGAGCCGCAACCTGTTGCACAACGCCGTGCGCCACGCCCCACAGGGCAGTGAACTCACGGTGGATCTGCGCACCGACAGCCACCATGTGGCGCTGACCATCAGCGACCACGGCCCCGGCATCGACGACGAACTGGCGACACGCCTCTTTCAGCCCTTTTCGGCCGGCGACGTGCGCGCGGGCAGCGGCCTGGGCCTGGCGATCTGCCATGAGATCGTGCAAGCCCTCGGTGGCAGCATCGCCTTAACCAACCGCATGGTGGGCAGCAGACTGACAGGGCTGGACGCCGTGGTGCGCCTGCCACTAGCCGCGCCGTCGGCTGACATGGGCAACCCCGCACACGCGGCACAATCCCCGGCATGAACACCCTGGAGACAATGCGGCTGGACAAGTGGCTCTGGTGCGCGCGCTTTTACAAAACCCGCAGCCTGGCCACCGAAGAAATCGGCAAAGGCCGCGTCACCGTCAATGGCCAACTGGCCAAACCCGCGCGGGACCTGCGCTGCGGCGACACCGTCGCGCTGCGCCAGGGGCCGGTTGCCCGTACGGTGCTGGTGATGGGCCTGAGCGGAGCGCGCGGCCCGGCACCTGTCGCCCAGCAGCTATACCAGGAAACGCCCGATAGCATCGCCACCCGCGAAAAGGCTGCGGAGTTGCGCCGCCTGGCACCCGAACCTGCGGCCACACTGCACGAAGGCCGCCCCACCAAACGGGATCGGCGCGAGATCGACAAGGTGAGCAACAAGGGGGGCGATTGGGGCAGCCGCTGGAGCGCGTCCATCGACGAATGAGCGCAGCGTCGGTCAGGCGGATTCGCCAGGCGCGGCAGACAAGGCGCCAAGACGGATGCATCACAAGAAAAAAGCCCAAGTGAATGAATCACTTGGGCTTTATCTTGGCGGAAACGGAGGGATTCGAACCCTCGATGAGGCTCTACACCCCATACTCCCTTAGCAGGGGAGCACCTTCGGCCACTCGGTCACGTTTCCAATCCCACTATTATGCCCCATTTCTGAGCCGTTTCTGGGAGTCTGGTACGGCTTGCTGGTCACACTCGAATGCTCTGCACAGGCTTTGCGCGGCCAACTCGGCGTACTTTTCGTCGATCACCACCGAGGTCTTGATTGCGGACGTGGAGATCATCTGGATGTTGATGCCCTCTTCTCTCAGGGCACTAAACATCTTGCTGGCCATCCCCACAGGGCTGTGCATGCCGATACCGGCGATGCTCACCGCGCAGATGGTGGTGTCCCCCACCAGTTCCTGCACTCCCAGTGTGGGTACCACCTTCTCGTGGAGCAGGTTCATGGTGCGGGCGTAGTCATTGCAGTGCACGGTGAAGCTGAAGTCGGTTTTTCCGTCCTTGTTCACGTTCTGGATGATCACACCGACTTGGATGTTGGCATCGCCCACTGCGCCCAGGATCTCGCGGGCAAGGCCGCGCTTGCCGGGCACGCCCAGCACGGAGATCTTGGCCTCGTCGCGGTTGACCACGATGCCGGGTACGACGGCTTGTTCCATTTTTTGTCTTCCTCGCAGGGTGCCTTGCGATGTTCGGGCAACTAGAGCTCCCCAACTTGGGGGCCGCACCAGCCAAGGGCTGGCCCGGTCCGCACTACAAAGCCACGCCCCACCTTGATGTGGATGCGGTGGCCGCGCGTGGTGCAGGCCGCAATCTGGACCAACAGCTCGCCCAATTGCGCCGCCGCGGGTGTGGTGTGGTGGAACTGGCGCAACCAGTGGCGCAGCACGTTGGCCTGGCGCGAGCGGCTCAAGCCCTGCAGTGCAGCGATCTGCGGCGGTGCACCGACGCGCGCCAAGTCCTGCTGCGCCAGTTCTTCCAGCAGCTCAGCGGCCTGCGCGGCGTTGGAGGCCGAGCGGGCGAACGTGTCGCGAAACGCCGGAAAGGCGGCCTCCAGCGCAGGCAGCAGCTGCGCGCGGATGCGGTTGCGGGTGTAGCGCTCGTCGGTGTTGGTGGGGTCTTCCACCCAGCCCTGTTCTTGCGCTCGCAGCCAGCTGCGAATGTCTCCGGCGGCCACTGGCAGCAACGGGCGGTGCCACACCACGCCAGCGCGTTCCCAGCGGGCAGGCATGGCGGCCAGCCCGGCAACGCCTGCACCACGCGACAGCGCCAGCAACAGCGTCTCGACCTGGTCGTCCGCATGTTGCGCAATTGCTATTGATTTGATAGCTATTTGCGATTGACTGGCAAGCGCTACAGCCTCAAAAGCCTTGTATCTTGCCTGCCGGGCGGCATCTTCGGGGCTCTGGCCCGGGGCATGGCGGGCATCCAACCGTTCCACCCACAGCGGCACGCCAAGGCCCTGGCACAAGGCGGTGCAATGCCGCTCAAACCCATCGGCCGCCGCCTGCAGGCCGTGGTGCACATGGATGGCCTGCACCTGCCCAGGCCACCGGCGCGCACAAGCCAGCAGCAGCGCCGTGGAGTCGGCTCCGCCACTCAGCCCCACAGCCAGTGGCAGTGCGGGCGCAAAGGCCTGCATGGCAGCGTCGAAAGACTGGGTCATTGCAGCACCCGGCCTGCGCCACGGAGCGGTGGTGGCGCATCAAGCGCGCAAAAGCGTTGGACGGAGCGGGAATGCATGGGCGCCGATTATCGCGGGCGCCCTCCCCTTGCCTGCCCCATCCATCCCATCAACCGGCTGGCGCGGACAAACGCGGCCCGGCGCGTGAGGCATCGGCGGACAGGCGGAACGTGCCCACCACCTCCGACAGCCGCACTGACTGGTCCTTGAGGCTCTGCGCGGCGGCGGCGCTTTGTTCCACCAGCGCAGCGTTCTGCTGGGTCATCTGGTCCAGGTGCGATACCGCCTGCCCGACCTCGTTGATGCTGGTGCTTTGCTCGTTGGTCGAGGCCGTGATCTCGGCCATGATGTCTGTGACGCGCTGCACCGAGGTCACGATGTCTTTCATCGTGGTGCCCGCGTCATGCACCAGGCGCGAGCCGTTTTCCACCTGCTCCACCGACGCGCTGATGAGCTGCTTGATTTCCTTGGCAGCCTCCGCACTGCGCCCGGCCAGGCTGCGCACTTCGCTGGCCACCACCGCAAAGCCCCGGCCCTGCTCGCCAGCGCGCGCTGCCTCTACCGCCGCATTCAGTGCGAGGATGTTGGTCTGGAAGGCGATGCCGTCAATGACTCCGATGATGTCGTTGATCTTGCGCGACGCGGCATTGATCTGCTCCATGGTGGTCACCACATTGCCCACCACCTGGCCACCGTGCTGCGCCACGCTGGATGCCTGGGCCACCAGCTGGTTGGCCTGGCGAGCTGAATCCGCGTTGTGGCGCACGGTTTCGGTCAGCTGCTGCATGGAGGCGGATGTCTCCTCCAGGCTGGAGGCCGTGAGTTCGGTGCGCCCGCTCAGGTCCTGGTTGCCGGTGGCAATCTCTTCGGCAGCCACGCGCACCGAGCTGCTGGCATCACGGATCTGCGCCAGCACACCCGAGAGCTTGCCCGCAAAGCTGTTGAAGCTGGCAGCAATTTGCGCCAGTTCATCCTCGCCCTGCGCGTCGATGCGGCGCGACAGATCACCGTCGCCTGTGCCGATTTCGTGCATGGCGTCGCGCACCAGGCTCAACTGGCGCAGGCGCCGGGTCAAGATCACGCCCAGCAACCCGACGGCTACCAACAACACCAACACGCTAGAGACCAGGGATGTGGCCAGCATGGAGCGGATGGGCGCCATCGCTTCGCTCTCATCCAGGGCCACCACCAGCATCCACGAGGTGCCAGCGATGGGAACCACACTCAGCAGGCGGTTGCGCCCCCCAATGTCGGCTTGCAACAGGCTGGTGCTGTCCTTGGCGGCTGCGACCAATTTGTCCACCGCAAGGTCTTTGGACAGCTCCGCAATGGGCTTGAGGGTGAGCGCCGGATCGCGGTGGGCAATGATCTTTCCGTCGGCTGACACCAGGAACCCAAAGCTCTGGGGCGTGGGCCGGATGGAGGCCACATTGGCCACCACCGACTCCATATACACATCGCCCGCCGCCACCCCCTTGAGGGCGGCGCCTGCGCCCACCGGGGTGGCAAACGTCACAACGAGCTTCTGGTCCGACGCTGAAATGTAGGGCGGCGTGACGACCGACGTTCCCGCCTGCGCCGCCTGCTTGTACCAGGGCCGCGCAGTGGGGTCGTAATCTGCCGGCAAATTGCGCGTTTCAGAGAACACGTATTTTTTGTCGGCATAGCCAAAGTAGGCGGTACTGAACTTGCCAGCATCCCGCAGCATGGCCAGCGGCTTGGCGGGCTCGGGCTCGTCAAAGGCGGTGACGGACGCCGCAATGATCGCCGACTTGCCCCGTGCCCATTCCTCAATGGTCTCGGCGTGGCTTTTGGCCGTGGCCAGCCCCTCTTCCGCCAGCGACACTTGCGCCTGCCCGCGCGCCGAAAAGTAGTTGACCAGGGTCAGTACCAGCAGGGCGGCCACCATACACAGGGCGGACAACACCAGAATCTGGCCTTTGAGCGTCTTCAGAAGCGACATGGGGCACCCCTTCTTGATCCACCCGCACGTGCGGGCGGATTGCGCCATGTTACATCCGGTATCAGCCTGTGCGCCAGTGGTGGTTAGCCCGCAGAGCGCTAGGTTCTGACCACAAAAACAACAACGGCCCCGAAGGGCCGTGGGCGCAATGCGCCGTGGGCAGTCAACCGCTCAGCGGCTATCGGCCTTGGTGTCGCTGAAGCGGCCGTAGCTCTGCAGACGCTCGTAGCGGCGGTCCAGCAGGTCTTTGGTCTTGAGGTCGGCCACCTGGCGGAAGGCATCGCCCAGGGCACGCTTCAAGAAGGCCGCCATCTGCTTGTGGTCGCGGTGGGCGCCGCCCACGGGCTCGCTCACGATCTTGTCCACCAGGCCCAGGGCCTTCAAGCGGTGGGCGGTGATGCCCAGGGCATCGGCCGCCTCCTGGGCCTTGTCGCTGGTCTTCCAGAGGATGGAAGCGCAGCCCTCAGGGCTGATTACGGAGTAGATGGCGTATTGCAGCATGACGACCTGGTCACCCACGCTGATGGCCAGTGCACCGCCGGAGCCGCCTTCACCAATGATGGTGGTGATGATGGGCACTTCGAGCTGCGCCATCTCGAAGATGTTGCGGCCGATGGCTTCAGACTGGCCGCGTTCTTCGGCGTCGATGCCGGGGTAGGCGCCGGGCGTGTCCACAAAGGTGAACACGGGCAGCTTGAACTTCTCGGCCGTCTTCATCAAGCGCAGGGCCTTGCGATAGCCCTCGGGCTTGCTCATTCCGAAGTTGCGCATGGCGCGCTCCTTGGTGTCGCGCCCCTTCTGGTGGCCCAGCACCATGCAGGCGTGGCCGTTGAAACGCGCCAGGCCGCCCACGATGGACAGGTCGTCCGCGTAATGGCGGTCGCCGTGCAGCTCCACGAAGTCGGTGAAGATGTCGCGCACGTAGTCGAGCGTGTAGGGGCGCTCGGGATGCCGGGCAATCTTGGTTATCTGCCAGGGCGACAGTTCGCTGTAGATGTCTTTGGTGAGTTGCTGGCTCTTCTTGCTCAGCTGGTCGATTTCTTCCGAGATATCGACGGCACTCTCGGTCTGCACGTAGCGCAGTTCTTCAATTTTGGATTCGAGTTCGGCGATGGGCTGCTCGAAATCCAGAAAGGTCTTTTTCGCCAACGTTTTTCTCCTAGGGGATCGCGCCGGTTGCGGCTGCCACGAATACGAATGGCACGCACTGTAACCGACGGTTAACGAGTTTTGTAAAGCACGTCAGGCTGGGTCAGCCGTTTTCAGTAAGCCACCGGCAGGGGGTCGAGCGATCGCCAAATATACCAAGTTGCAACGCTGCACCATGGCTTCCAGGCCTCGGCCACCTCGCGCGCATCGCTGCGGCTGACGGGATCGCCCGAGAAATAGTTGTGACTGATCCCTGCGATCAACCCTGGGTCATCCAGGGGCAATACGTTGGGGCGCATCAGGTAGAAGATCAGGAACATCTCGGCCGTCCAGCGGCCAATGCCCCGGATGGCCACCAGTTCGGCAATGATGGCTTCGTCGTCCATCGCCGCCCAGTCCTTCACGTGCAGCTTGCCTTGCTCAAAGTGGATGGCCAGGTCCACCAGGTAATCCACCTTGCGGGCCGACAGGCCTGCGGCCCGCATGTCGTCGATCTTGAGCTTGAGCACGCTGGCGGGCTTCATGCCGCGCGGCAGCAGCGCGACGAAGCGCTCCCACACGGCCTGCGCCGCCGTGACGGACACCTGCTGGCCCACGATGCTGCGCGCCAGCGTGACGAACGCATCACCCCGCGTACGCAGCGCGGCATCGCCCAACTGCGGGATCAGGCGCTTCATCACCCGGTCCTTCTTCACCAAGTGCTTGCAGGCCTCCGCCCAATAGTCGGGCGTGGCCAGCACCAGCGGCGGCGTTGCGGCATCGCTCGCTATCTTTTTAAGAGCTGCCACCGCTTACCCCACCTGCGCCAAAGGCATATTTGACATAAAAACCAGCTTCACTGCGCAGCTTCCCAGGTCGTGCCTGCGGCGGAATCCTTGAGCACGATGCCCTGGGCAAGCAGCGCCTGGCGGATGCGGTCGGCCTCGGCGAAGTTCTTGGCAGCCTTGGCGGCGGCGCGGGCAGCGATCTGGACCTCAATTTGATCCTTAGACGGCCGTAACACAGCCTTGCCCTCCCCTAATTCGAGTGGATGGGCTGACAACCCCTGCGTAACAACCGACGTCTGAGGCATCCATTGAAGAAAAGCTTGTGGATCGCCTTGAAGAATGCCCAGGCATCCCCCCAGCGCCTTAAGCAGCCCCGCCAGCGCGGCAGATCGCGTCTTGTTGACTTCGCCTGCCAGATCAAACAGCACGGCCACGGCCTCGGGCGTGCCAAAGTCCTCGTCCATCGCGGCCTTGAACCGCGCGGCATAGGGGTCGGCCCAGTTGATGGTCGCCACATCGGCGGGCGCCACCAGGCTCAGCGCCGTGTACAGGCGCTTGAGGGCCTGGCGCGCGTCGTCCAGATGGGCATCGCTGTAGTTCAGCGCGCTGCGGTAATGGGCCCGCACGATGAAGAAACGCACCGTCTCGGCGTCGTACTGCTGGAGCACATCGCGGATGGTGAAGAAGTTGCCCAGACTCTTGGACATCTTCTCGTTGTCCACGCGCACAAAACCGTTGTGCACCCAGAACTTCGCGAGCGGCTTGCCCGTGGCGCCTTCGCTCTGGGCGATTTCGTTTTCGTGGTGGGGGAACTGCAAATCAGCCCCGCCGCCGTGGATGTCAAACGTCTCGCCCAGCGTGGCGCAGCTCATGGCCGAGCATTCGATGTGCCAGCCGGGGCGGCCGGCGCCAAAAGCGCTTTCCCACTTGGCCTCAGGTGGTTCCTCGGCCTTGGCGGACTTCCACAGCACGAAGTCGAGCGGGTCTTCCTTGCCATCGAGCACGGCCACGCGTTCACCCGCACGCAGTTCATCAAGCGACTTGCCCGAGAGCTTGCCGTAGCCGTCGAACTTGCGCACGGAGTAATTCACATCGCCATTGCTGGCACGGTAGGCTAGGCCTTTGCCCTCAAGCTGGCCGATCAGCGACAGCATCTGGGGCACATATTCGGTGGCGCGGGGCTCGGCCGAAGGCGGCTCGATGCCCAGCAGGCCGATGTCCTGGTGCATGGCGGCAATCATCTCGTCGGTGAGCTGACGGATGGTGATGCCGCGCTCCAGCGCGCGCTTGATGATCTTGTCGTCAATGTCCGTGATGTTGCGCACGTAGGTGACGCGGTAGCCGCTGCTTTTGAGCCAGCGCTGCACCACGTCAAAGGCCATCATCATGCGGGCGTGGCCGATGTGGCACAGGTCATAGATGGTCATGCCGCACACATACATGCGCACATGGCCAGGTTCGAGCGGGGAAAAGTCTTCCAATGCACGCGACAGCGTGTTGTAGATGCGCAAACTCATGGGATTTCAGTAACGGGGGATGGGGTGGTGGGTGAATGAAAATCCACCCGGCAGCTGGGGGCAAAGGCCCCTGGCGAAGGGTTGGCCCAGCGAGGGGCCTACAGCGAAATCACCCGCGGCAACAGCGTTCCGTCATGACAACCCCCTCAGCTACAATCCGCCGCAGTATAAGCCCCCGCCCGGGACAGACGCTGCCCCACACCTTTGAAGCCCCCATGAAGCAAGTCCGCCGCACACTTCCACGCCTCCTGCGCCTGCTGGCACTGACCGCGCTGCTGGGCACTGGCGCGGCCCAGGCCGACGACTACACAGAAATCACCCAGCTGATCAAAGCAGGCAAGCCCGCCGACGCGCTCGCCAAGGCCGATCAGCGCCTGGCCGCCAACCCACGCGACCCGCAGCTGCGCTTCCTGCGTGGCGTGGCACAGGCAGATTCGGGCAAGCCTGCTGATGCCATCACCACCTTCACCAAGCTGACGGAAGAGTATCCCGAGCTGCCCGAACCCTACAACAATCTGGCGGTGCTCTACGCCAACCAGAACCAGCTGGACAAGGCACGCACGGCGCTGGAGATGGCAATCCGCACCAACCCCAGCTACGCCACTGCCCACGAAAATCTAGGCGACATCTACGCCAAGCTGGCCAGCCAGGCCTACAACAAGGCGCTGCAGCTGGACGCCACCAACGCCAATTCCGTCAAGCCCAAGCTGGCACTGATCCGCGAGCTGTTCGCGCCAGAAGCCGCCGGCAAGCCAGGCCGCCCCGCCGCCGCAGCCCCTCCAACGCCCCCTGCCGTGGTGGCCACGCAGCGGCCAGCGCAACCCGCAGCAGTGGCCCCCGCCCCTGCACCGACCCCGGCAGCCACACCCGTACCCGCATCTGCGCCCAGTGCAGCTCCTGCTCCTGCGCCTGCTATCGCCCAAGCCCCCACCGCAGCACCCGCAGCCACCCCGGCAGCAGCAAGCGACGCCGCAGCCGTTCAGGCTGTGACCTCGGCCGTGCAGGCATGGGCGGCCGCCTGGTCGGCCAAAGACATGCAGGCCTATCTGGGCGCCTACGACAAATCGTTCGATCCACCCGGCCGCCAGACGCGTTCCGCGTGGGAAAAGGAGCGCGAGGCGCGCATCGTGGGCAAGTCCAAGATCAACGTGCAGCTGTCAGACGTTACCGTTGCGGTCAATGGCGACAAGGCCACCGCCCGTTTTCGGCAGGCCTATACCGCTGATGCACTCAACGTCACGAGCCGCAAGACGCTGGACCTGGTGAACCACAACGGCCGCTGGACCATCGTCCGCGAATCCACAGGCGGTTGACCGTGAGCCCCGACCCTGGGCCTGCGCAGCGTGCGCGGGCTGTGCCTGCTGCCGTGCCCCTGAAGGCCTGAACCTGAAACCGCGCATGTTTGTGGAGTTGTCCGCACCAAGCCGCCGGGCTGCGGCAGGCACCCTGTTCCTCGCCGCACTGCTGCAGGCAGCACCGGCGCACGCCCAGAGCGGAAAAGTACGCCGCGCCGCCACCCAGCCTTCGACAGAGCCAGCCGACACCAAGGCGCCCAACCTGCGCGACGGACAGGCGGAAACACGCCTGCTGGCCGTGTACAAGCTCATCGCAGAAGGCCGCAGCCGCGAGGCACTGGCCCAGGCCGAAACCCTGGCGCGTGACTATCCCAACTTCCAGCTGGCGCAACTGGCCGTGGGCGACCTGCTGATGTCGCGCACGCGGCCCATCCGCCGCATGGGCGATGTGCCAGAGCCCGACACAGCACGCAGCCTGCAGGTAGCCACCACCCTGGAAGAGCTGCGCAACGAATCGCGCCAGCGCGTGGACGCCCAGCGCAGCCGCCCACCCGCGCACAGCATTCCCGCCCAGTTCCTGGAACTCTCGCCCCGCTCGCGCCATGCAATTGCAGTGGACGCTTCGCGCTCGCGCCTGTACCTTTTCGAGAACACGCCCAAGGGCCTGCAGTTGGTGGCCGACTACTACGCCTCGGTCGGCAAGCTGGGTATCGAGAAAAGCCTGGAGGGCGACCAGCGCACACCGCTTGGTGTGTACTTCATCACCAGCCGCCTGGACCCCGCCACGCTCAAGGACTTCTACGGCGCAGGCGCGCTGCCCATCAACTACCCCAACCCGCTGGACCAGAGCCGGGGCAAGACCGGCAGCGGCATCTGGCTGCATGGCACGCCACCCGACCAGTTTGCCCGCGCGCCCCTGGCCACCGATGGCTGCCTGGTGCTGGCCAATCCCGACCTGGAACGCATTCTGCGCACGGTGGAGCCCCGTTCCACCCCCGTGGTCATTGCGCGCCAGCTGCAGTGGGTAGCGCCCCACGCCGTGCAGGCGGACCGCAAGTCTTTCGACGCGGTGCTCAATGCCTGGCGCAACGCCAAGACCCAGGGCGACATGAACCGGTTGCTCGGCTTTTACGCGCCAGACTTCCAGAGTTACCGCAAAAAACCGCTCAACGAATGGACCCAGGTGCTCCAGGCGGAGACCCGCGCCCTGAAAGGCCGGGAACTCCACCTCAAGGACAAGTCTTACCTGCGCTGGACAGACTCTGCCGACACCATGGTGGTAACGTTCGGCGAAGTCGCCGAAGGCGCCCGCACGGGTCCCGTCAAACGCCAGTACTGGGCGCGGCGGGGCCAACAATGGCAGATATTTTTCGAAGGAGTGATTGGATGATTTCCAGAAGAAATTCGACCCTGGCGCTTGCTGGTATTGCGCTGACAGCTATTTTTTCAGTAGCACCTACACAGGCGCAAGACGCCCCCAAGGTGAAGCTGTCCACCTCGATGGGGGACATCGTGGTGCAACTCGACCCGGCCAAGGCACCCAAGACGGTAGAAAACTTCCTGGGCTACGTCAAGGACAAGACCTATGACGGCACCGTGTTCCACCGCGTGATCGATGGTTTCATGATCCAGGGCGGTGGCTACACCGCTGACCTCATTCCCAAGCCCACCAAGGCCCCTATTCCCCTTGAAGCCAACAACGGCCTCAAGAACGACACCTACACCATCGCGATGGCGCGCACGGGCAACCCCAACTCGGCCACATCGCAGTTCTTCATCAACGTGAAGGACAACGCCATGCTCAACGCACCGAGCCCCGACGGCCACGGCTATGCCGTGTTCGGCAAGGTGGTCGAAGGCACGGCCGTGGTGGACAAGATCAAGGCCGTGGCCACCGGCAACAAGGGCCCGCACCAGAACGTGCCCACCACTCCCGTCACCATCAACTCCGCCACCCTGGTGAAGTGAACCCGCCATTTTTTTGAAGGAAGCATTGCCATGAGCAACCCCCAGGTCGAACTGCACATCACCGGCTACGGTGTCATCACCCTCGAACTCGATGCCGCCAAGGCCCCCAAGTCGGTCGAGAACTTTCTGGCCTATGTGAACAAGGGCCATTACAACAACACCATCTTCCACCGCGTGATTCCTGGCTTCATGGTGCAAGGCGGCGGCTTTGAGCCCGGCATGACCCAGAAGGGCACTGACGCGCCCATCGAAAACGAAGCCAACAATGGCCTCAAGAACGCCAACTACACCGTGGCCATGGCCCGCACCAGCGACCCGCACTCGGCCACCGCCCAGTTCTTCATCAACGTGGCCGACAACGGCTTCCTGAACCATACGGCCCCCTCGGCCCAGGGCTGGGGCTATGCCGTGTTCGGCAAGGTCGTATCGGGCACCGACGTGGTGGACAAGATCAAGGCCGTGAAGACGGGCCGCAAGGGTTTCCATGACGACGTGCCGAAGGAAGACGTGATCATCGAGAAGGCAGTCGCTCTCTGATCTGACTGCCAAGTCCGTGACCACGACCGTGCCCCGGTTCGAGGAGCTTGCAGCTCCATCGCACTGGCGCACGGTCGATTTCATTTCGGACCTGCATCTACAGGCCAGCGAGCCCGCCACAGTGGCCGCTTTCGAGCACTACCTGGCCACCACCACGGCCGATGCCCTCTTCATCCTGGGCGACCTGTTCGAGGTGTGGGTGGGCGATGACGCCATGGGCGAACCTGGTAGTTTCGAGGCCGAAGGCTGCGCCGCCCTGCGGGCCGCCGCGCAGCGCCTGCCCGTGTACTTCATGCACGGCAACCGCGACTTTCTGGCGGGCCCTGCGTTCCTGGCGCAGTGTGGCATCACTGGCCTGGCAGACCCGACGGTGCTGGTGTTTGGCGGCCAGCGCTTCGTGCTCAGCCACGGCGACCTGCTGTGCCTGGACGATGTCGAGTACCAGCGCTTTCGCGTGCAGGCCCGCAGTGCCGAGTGGCAGCAGCAGTTTCTGGCGCAGCCCCTGGCCACACGTCGCGCGCAGGCCCGTGGCATCCGCCAGGAGAGCGAGGCACGCAAACAGTCGGGCGTCACCTATGCCGACGTAGACGGCCCGGTCGCCATCACCTGGCTGCAGGCGGCCCAGGCGCATACGCTCATTCACGGCCACACCCACCGACCCGCCGACCATGTGCTGGCGCCCGGCCTGCAGCGCGTGGTGCTCAGCGACTGGGATGCCGCTGCACTACCGCCCCGCGCGGAAACACTGCGTTTGTCGCACACGGGCTTGGAACGGCGGTCCCTGGCCCCCAAGTACTCGCGATCCTGAACTGCGCGGGGTTTCACCACCCGCTGCCTGATCGCCATGCCCCCTCTTTTCCATCGGCTCTGGAGCCGCGTCCGCGCCACGGTGGCCCCCGTGCCCGACATCTCGGCCACGCTGTGGCTCCAGACCCTACAGCGTTACCCGTTTCTGGCGGCGCTCTCGCTGCACGACCAGTCCAAGCTGCGCGCCTTGAGCGCCCTCTTTCTGCACCACAAGGAGTTCCACGGCGCGCACGGCCTGGTGGTGACCGACGCCATGGCCATCGACATTGCGGCGCAAGCCTGCCTGCCTCTGCTGCATTGGGGCGACCCGGCCAAGGCGCTCGGCTGGTACGACGATTTCGTCACCATCGTGCTGCACCCGGGTGAGGCCGTGGCGCGCCGCCAGACCGTGGACGAAGCCGGTGTGGTGCACGAACACACGCAGGTGCTGCTGGGCGAGGCCATGGAGCGCGGCCCCATCATGCTCAGTTGGCAGCACATCGCCAACGCCGCCGAGAACACCGCGCGCGGCCACAACGTGGTGGTGCACGAGTTTGTGCACAAGCTCGACATGAAGAGCGGCGAACCCAACGGCTGCCCGCCCTTGCCCGCAGGCTTCATGGGAACACGCACCGGGCGCGCGGCCTACGAAGCCTGGTGGGCCGCCTGGGAGCCGGCGTACGAGCAGTTCCGCGAGCGCGTGATCCTGGCCGAGCGCTTCGGCGCAGAACGCCCCTGGCTGGACGCCTACGGAGCCACATCACAGTCCGAGTTTTTTGCGGTGGCCTGCGAGGCGTACTTTGTGAACCGCGAGCGTTTTGCGCAGGAGTTTCCGGCGCTGATGCCGGTGCTGGATGCATTTTTCTGCCCGCCTGTGCGCTAACCCCAACAGCCATCTCAAAATCCTCATGTCAATTGGGGAGGGCCGGGTGTTTTAACGTATGCCCGCCTGCCGTAACCGACAGTTACTTGGCGGCTGTCATACACAGTCCATAAACTCCTCCCGTCATGTATCGTTGCCCCAACATCACCGATAGGACTTAGAGCGGCTAACAAACTCAGCGAAGCGGTTCTGGCTAGGCGTTGCGTCGCAGGCAGTACGAGCAGTACGACAAGACGCGGCAACCACGCCAGAAGAGTTTTGTTAGCCGCTCTTAGCAAACAGGGATGCAACAACCGCCTTGTCTTGAGGCGCGCTGTCTGCCTGGGCACTGTTTTGCGAAAGTCAAAACCGAAATTCGCGATAGGGAGCTTCATGCCCAACACCGCATCCAAGGATCGACTGCGACGCATTGGCCTGCTTGCCGCATTGGGAGTCCCCGTGGTCGCCGCGTCTGGGGACAGCTCCTCTGACACCCCTACCCCACCGCCAGCGCCGCACTCGCCACGGCCCGCTTTGGAGTCAGCCTGGATGAGATGGCGGTGACCAACTTCCCCTCCCATGCGTTTTCATCGGGCTGATGGCCAGTCTGCGACTCTGACCCAACTTTTTCATAGGATTTTTATGCAAAGCAAACCATGCACCCCACACCGAGCCCGCTGGAGGCTGCTGGCCTCGCTGGCAATCCCTGTGCTTGCATCCTGCGGCGGGGGTTCCAGCGATACACCAGCCCCGCCACCGCCGCCCGCCACAGCCCTGTCCTTGTTGGCAGGCAGCACCGATGGCCCGGGCAACCAGGATGACACCGGGACTTCTGCAAAGATCAGCGTCGAAATGGGCGGTATGGCGCTCACCCCCACGGGCGATGTGCTGATGGCAGACACCGGCAACAACACCATTCGCAAACTCTCCCCCACCGGGCAGCTCACCACGGTCGCAGGCGGCGGCCCCACACGGAGTGACGCGAGCAGCACCGAGACGCGCTACCTGGACGCCGCAGGCACCGCATCCCGTTTCAACGCGCCGCTGGCCGTGGCGGTGGATGCGGCGGGCAACGCCTACGTGGCCGACGCCGGGAACCACCTGGTGCGCAAGATCGATGCATCCGGCAACGTCACCACGCTGGCTGGCCAGGTGGGCGTGTGTGGCAATGCCGACGGCACCGGCACGGCGGCTACGCTGTGTAGCCCCACCAGCATTGCCGTGGACAAGGATGGCAATGTCTATGTCTCTGAATGGGCACCTTTGACGCAGACCCTGCCTGCCGAGCCCACGGGCAACCCCATCCGCAAAATCACACCAGCCGGCGTGGTCAGCACCGTGGTGTTCAAGGTCAGCCAGATTCCGACGCCAGGACAAGGGCGCAACAACCCCGCGCGCTTCTACCCGGTGCAATTGGCGACCGACTCCGCCGGGGCCTTGTACGCCGCCGATCCCAACGACCATGTGGTGCGCAAATTTGCGCCCGGTGGACAGGCCACGGTGCTCTCAGGCACCGTGGCCCAGGGCAACGCTGGCCATGTGGACGGTTCGGCATCAGCGGCCAAGTTTGGCGAACTGCAAGCTATTGCCATAGACCGCTCCAACCGGATATTTGTGCTGGACAGGCACCTGGGCACGCCGCTGCGCGAGATCGCGGCCGATGGTTCCGTCACCACCGTGCGGCGCGCAGCGGACTGCGCCTTCGGCGCCGATGGCCTGCCGCCTGCCTTTTGCGCTGCCAAACGCCTCGCGGTGGATGCCCAAGGGCGCTTCCTCGTCACCGAAAACAGCGCGTCCAGCAGTTTCCAAAGCTACGCACTGATCCACCGCTACCCCCGCGATGGCGCTGCCGACTTGAAAGTGGGAACGGCACCCAGCCCTGGCTGGGCCGATGGTAGCGGGAGCACAGCCCGTTTCGACGGCCCGGGGGCGCTGGCCGTGGGCAAATCAGGCACCCTGTATGTGCGCGACCGCAACAATGCAGCCATTCGAACCATTCAGCCGGATGGCATGGTGGGCACCCTGGGCAGAGTTAAAAACCCGTGCTCGCAAATCACGGGGCCAATCAACGAAGTCGCCTTCTGCGGCCCTGAAGCACTCACCGTGGATGGTGCCGGAAACATCTACTCCTACTCTCTCAAGCGCATCCTGAAGGCCACGCCCGCAGGCAACGTCGCAGTTTTTGCGGACCTGTCCGCCCAGTTGAATGCCATCCCAGCATTCCTGGATCTTGGCATCACGGGCCTGGTCGCCGACGATGCGGGCACCTTGTACGCATCGTCGCTGCAAGGCGTGATCTTCAAGATCAGCCCGACCGGTGCCGTCAGCCTGTTTGCAGGCAACCCCAACGCACGGGGGCATGCAGACGGCCCTGCCGGTTCGGCGCTGTTCTCGGCGCTGGGCCATATGGCGCTCGACCCTGCGGGCAACCTGTATGTGGTCGATGGGCGCTACCACAACATCACGGGCGTGGGCCCCACCATCCGCAAGATCACCCCCGCAGGCAGCGTGAGCACCGTTGCAGGCCGCGCGGACATGCCCCCCGGGCTGGTGAATGGCCCCGTATCGTCGGCGCAACTGGCCGTGGACACAGGCGCGGCACTCTCCGACTCTCAGGCCCACCTGGCAGCCGACGCAAAGGGCAACGTCTATGTGACCGATCCGCGCCACCATGTGGTGCGCAAGATTGGCGTCGATGGCCAGGTCAGCACGCTGGTGGGCAAACCCTGGGGCCAGGGATTTGCGGCAGGAGACCTGCCCGGCCTCATCGACGAGCCCTGGGGCCTTGCCGTGCGCGACACCACACTCTTCATCTCCACGTCCAACGCCGTGGCGGCCGTCAAACTGCCCTGACCATGTGGCTACGGCCCCTGGCGCACCGAAGGGGCCAAGGTGCAAGGCCCTTTGGCGCCTTGCAGTCGGTATGGCGGGTGGGCGCTGCAAAAAACAGCTTCACGAATCAGTGTCGGCCCTGGCGCCCGTTGGTATTGCGTTGGCCGCTATAAAAAACAAAGCAATCCAACACCTGATGGAATCCAGCCAGCTGCTGGATGCCTGACGGATTCAGGCCCGACAACGGTTCACGCCGACAGCGCCTGCTCGACCGCCAGTTTGGCTTCTTCCAGACTGCTGAAAAACCGTGTGGGCTGGGGCATGGCCTTGGGCAGATGGGGTGGCGCTGGCCACAGGCGCTCGTCCGTCCAGACCGCCGTCCACCCTCCAATGTCCTTGCGCTTGACGGAGCAAAGTGCTTGCCCGTCCGCCATGGCTGTCCAGGTGGTCGGCGGGTTGTGGTCCCAGGTGACGTGTGTCATGGCGCCCTCTTGCGGTTGCTGGGCCATTGTAGGAAGCCTGTACCGAATTGGGCAACGGCATTCACCCACCCCACCCCGAGGGCGGAATTGCGGAATCACGGAACGACAGCAGGCGCCCACACGGCGCCCGTGTTCGTCAGTCAGCGGTCATCGCACGTCGTGCAGCTTGGGCCACGCTGGAAGCGTCTACGCCAAAAAATTGGCGCAGTGCAGCGCGCGTGTCGCTGCGTCCAAATCCGTCCGTGCCCAGGGTCACATACTTGCGGCCCTCGGGGACAAGCGCCCGCACCGTCTCGGGCACGGCGCGCACGTAGTCGGTGGCTGCAATCACGGGCCCGCGTGTTGTGGCCAGTTGTTGCGTCAGCCATGCGGATGCAGGCGCAGATTCGCCCGCGAGCCAACGCTGTTCGCACGCAACACCGTCGCGCGCCAGCTCGCTCCAGCTGGTCACGCTGAGCACGGTCACATCCACGCCTTCTGCGGCCAGCAGTTCGGCAGCCTTGACCACCTCGGTCAGGATGGCGCCAGAGCCCATCAGGGTGACGGATTCGGATGAAATCGTGCTATCGCGCTTATCTATCAAGCGCGAGTAGCTCTTAAAAACATAGCAACCACGCAACACACCTTCTGCCGCACCGGCGGGCAGGTCGGGCTGGGCGTAGTTCTCGTTCATCAGTGTCACGTAGTAGAAAACGTCCCGCTGCTCGGTCACCATCTCGCGCATGCCAGCATCGATGATCACGGCCATCTCGCCTGCGTAGGCCGGGTCGTAGGCCTTGCAGTTGGGGATGGTGGCTGCCACCAAGTGGCTCGATCCATCCTGGTGCTGCAGGCCCTCTCCACCCAGCGTGGTGCGGCCCGACGTGGCGCCCAGCAAGAAGCCGCGCGCACGCTGGTCGGCCGCGGCCCAGATGGCATCGCCCACGCGCTGGAAGCCGAACATCGAGTAGTAGATGTAAAACGGCAGCATGGCCAGGCCGTGCACGCTGTAGCTGGTGGCCGCAGCGGTCCAGCTGGCGATGGCGCCGGCTTCGCTGATGCCTTCTTCCAGAATCTGGCCGTCCAGCGCCTCGCGGTAGCTCAGCACCGAGCCGATGTCCTCGGGCGCGTAGCGCTGGCCCACGCTGCTGTAGATGCCGACCTGCTTGAACAGATTGGCCATGCCGAAGGTGCGCGCCTCGTCGGCCACGATGGGTACGATGCGCGGGCCCAGCGTGGCGTCCTTGAGCAAGGTGCCCAGCATGCGCACGAAGGCCATGGTGGTGCTCATCTCCTTGCCATCGGCTTGTAGCGCGAACTGGGCGTAGCTTTCGATCGCCGGCACGGGCAGCGCCTCGCAGGCCGTCTCGCGGCGCGGCAGGTAGCCGCCCAGGTTCTGGCGATGGCTGCGCAGGTAGCGCATCTCGGGGCTGTCTTCGGCAGGTTTGAAGAAGGCGAGGCTCGTAGCCTGCTCGTCGGACAGCGGCAGGTTGAAGCGGTTGCGGAACTCGATGAGGTCCGTCTCGTCCAGCTTCTTCTGGCTGTGCGTGGTCATCTTGCCCTGGCCGGCCGTGCCCATGCCGTAGCCCTTCTTGGTGTGCGCCAGGATCACTGTGGGCTGGCCCTTGTGGGCGCTGGCTGCAGCGTAGGCGGCGTGGATCTTTACCAGGTCGTGCCCACCGCGCTTCAAGCGATCAATCTGCTCGTCCGTCATGCCCTGGGCCAGTGCCGCTAGCTCGGGGTTCTGGCCGAAGAAGTTGTCGCGGTTGAAGCGGCCGTCCTTGGCAGCAAAGGTCTGCATCTGGCCGTCCACCGTGCCTTCGAGCGTGCGCACCAGCGCGCCGGTCAGGTCGCGGGCGAACAGGCCGTCCCAGTCGCTGCCCCACACCAGCTTGACCACGTTCCAGCCAGCACCCGCGAACAGGCGCTCCAGCTCGTCGATGATGCGGCCGTTGCCACGCACGGGGCCGTCGAGGCGCTGCAGGTTGCAGTTGACCACCCAGACGAGGTTATCGAGCCCCTCGCGCGCGGCCAGGGTCAGCGCGCTCATGCTCTCGGGCTCGTCCATTTCGCCGTCGCCAAACACGCCCCACACCTTGCGTTGGCTGCAGTCCAGCAGATTGCGGTGCGTGAGGTAGCGCATGAAGCGCGCGTGGTAGATGCTGCTGATGGGGCCGATGCCCATGGACCCCGTGGGAAACTGCCAGAAGTCCGGCATCAGCCAGGGATGCGGGTAGCTCGAAAGGCCTTGTGCGCCCGCAGCAGGAGCGGTCAGCTCCTGGCGGTAATGCATGAGATCTTTTTCGGACAAGCGCCCTTCGAGGAATGCGCGGGCATATACGCCCGGCGCGCTGTGAGGCTGGAAGAACACCAGATCTCCCCGGTGCTGGCCTTCACCCACACCCTCACGTGCACGGAAGAAATGGTTGAAGCCGCTCTCGAACAAGTCGGCCGCGCTCGCATAACTGGCGATGTGGCCACCCAGTTCGCCATACGCCTGGTTCGCGCGCACCACCATGGCCAGCGCGTTCCAGCGCACGATGGAAGCCACGCGCTCTTCGATGGCCAAGTCGCCGGGGAACACGGGCTGGTCCTGTACCGCCACGGTGTTCACGTACGGCGTGTTCAGGTCGGGCTGCCAGCCAATTCGCTGCGCACGCGCCACCCGCACCAGCTCCTGCAGCATGTGCCGCGCCCGCTCGGGGCCTTCGGTGGCAACCAGGGCCAGAAAGGCGTCGCGCCATTCGGCGGTCTCCTGGGGGTCAGTGTCGGCCAGGGCATCCTGGGTGTGGAGCAGATGGGAAGGCAAGGGGGCATTCATAGGAGCACACTCTAGAAGGATTTGCAAAAAATGTGATGCCGAATCGCGAAAATTGGCCATCAATAGCAGCACAATATTCCACCAAAAACCAATATTGCAGCACATGAAGCTTGACACCACCGATCTGCGCATACTGGCCGAACTGCAGGCCGATGGCTCGCTCTCCAACGTGGAGCTGGCCCGGCGTGTGCATCTCTCGCCGTCTCCCTGCCTGGCACGCGTGAAGGCACTGGAGACCGAGGGTGTCATCGCCCGTTATGTAGCGCTGGCCAACGCCGCCGCACTGGGGCTGGGACTGAACGTGTTCATCAGCATCAGCCTGAAAAGCCAGAGCAAGGAAGCGCTGGCCGACTTTGAACAACGCATTGCCGAGCACGATGAGGTGATGGAGTGCTACCTGATGAGCGGCGACTCGGACTACCTCATCCGCGTGGCACTGCCCGACATTGCGGCGCTGGAGCGCTTCATCGTCGAACAGCTTTCCCCCATTCCAGGGCTGGAGAAGATCCGCTCCAGCTTCGCGCTCAAGCAGGTGCGTTACAAGACGGCGCTGCCGCTGCCGCAGTCTTCCCCGTAGTGGGCTCGGCCTTGAAATCCAGCGCCTGCACCAGGTCCAGTGCCTGGCCAATATCGGCCAGCAGGTCATCCAGGTCCTCCAGGCCGACCGACAGGCGCACCAGCCCTTCGGCAATGCCGTGGGCGGCACGCTGCTCGGGCGTGTAGGTGGAATGCGTCATGCTGGCCGGGTGCTGGGCCAGCGTCTCGGCATCGCCCAGGCTCACGGCGCGGGTGACGAGCTGCAACGCGTCCATGAAGCGCACGCCCGCCTGCAGGCCACCACGCAGCTCAAAAGCGATCATCCCGCCCATCTGGCGCATCTGCTGCTTTGCCAGCGCGTGCTGGGCAAAGCTGGGCAGGCCGGGGTAG
Organism: Acidovorax sp. JMULE5; assembly: GCF_013376875.1. Classification (GTDB taxonomy): domain Bacteria; phylum Pseudomonadota; class Gammaproteobacteria; order Burkholderiales; family Burkholderiaceae_C; genus Acidovorax; species Acidovorax facilis. The sequence continues at coordinate 105,072 of NZ_CP035951.1, read as the reverse complement.
TGCACGGCCGCCGCAGCCGGGTGGGCGGCGATGAACTCGGCCACTTTCTGAGCGCTCTGGCAGTGACGGTCCATGCGCAGCGCCAGCGTCTTGAGGCCGCGCATCACAAGGTGCGCGTCCTGCGCCGACATCACAGCACCCGTCATGTCTTTAAGACCATACAGGCGCACGCGCTGGGCCAGTTCGGCATCGGCAAACACGGCCGCGCCTGCGGTCAGGTCACCATGGCCGCCGAGGTATTTGGTCATGGAATGCACGCTCACATCGGCACCCAGCAGCAGGGGCTGCTGCAGGTAGGGCGTGCAGTAGGTGTTGTCCACCACCACCTTGGCGCCCTGGGCGTGGGCCAGGGCCGAAACGGCGGCAATGTCCACCAGCCGCATGTTGGGGTTGGCCGGGGTTTCCAGGTAGACCACGCGCGTCTTCTGGCTCAGCGCGGCGGCCACGTGGGCCGGGTCGGTCATGTCCACATGGCGCACGCTCACGCCAAAGCGGCCCAGCCCGTGGTGCAAAAACGAGAAGGTGCAGCCATACAGCGTAAGGTCGGCCAGGATTTCATCGCCCGGCTCCAGCATGGACCACAGCGTGGCCGTGATGGCCCCCATGCCCGAGCCGAACACCACGGCGCCTGCGCCCTGCTCCAGGCTGGCCAGGCGCCCCTCCAGCAGCGCCAGCGTGGGGTTGGCGATGCGGGTGTAGAAGTAGCCGGGCTCCTCGCCTGCAAAGCAGCGCGCGCCATAGGCCACATCGGGGAAGGCAAAGGTGGCCGAGGTGTGGATGGGCGGCACCAGTGCGCCCTGGTGGTCGGCCGGGTTGTAGCCGTGGTGGATGGCGCGTGTGCTGAAGCCGGTGGCGGATGTGCGGGTCATGGTGGTCTCCTTGGAATAGGGAGATTCTTCAACCCATCAACGGGTAAGTTTTCGCCTTATTTGCCCTTCTTGCGATCAAAGAAGGCAAAATTTGCCTCAAATTGCCCAATCTGCAGGACACACTGCCATGCACCCTCATCCACTCGACCCCGTGGACCGCACGATCCTCAACGCCCTGCAACGCGATGGTCGCGCCACCGTGGGCGATCTGGCCGAAGCGGTTTCGCTGTCCACCTCCCCGTGCTGGAGGCGCGTGCGCGCGCTGGAGGATGCGGGCGTGATTGCGGGCTACCACGCCCATCTGAACCGCCAGCGTGTGGGCTGGGGCGTACTGGGCTTTGTGCAGCTGGCGCTGCACGACCACACGGCTGACACCACATCGGCCCTGGAGCGCGAGGTCATGGCGATGCCCCAGGTGTTGTCGTGCCACAACCTTTCGGGCCGCTACGACTACCAGCTGGAGGTGGTGGCGGCCGACCTCGCATCGTTTGCCGACTATGTGCGCACCCATGTGCGCAGCCTGCCCGGCGTGCGTGAGATTTCCACCAGCTTCTCGCTCAAGGAGGTCAAGCGCACCATGGCACTGCCGCTGTAGCCACCGCGCAGCAGCCCCTCACATCCTTCACCGCTGGGGGAGCTGCAACTCGCTGGTTGCCACGCGCTTGCGCAGATCACGGACCAGCGCTTTCGCGCGCGCTTGGTTCGCAGGCCCCATCCGCACCAGAATTTTTTGCCCGCTGGTGAGCGATTCGAGTGCCGGGTCCACAAACTCATAGCGCACCCACGGGCGCAGGTTGGGCACATCGGTGTTGACGGGCGTGAGCTTCACGCGCAGCGGGCTTTTGGGCTCGGGCGCCAGCAGCAAGTGGTCCAGTACGGCCACCAGGCGGTCGTTGAAGTAGCGCTTGGGGTAGCCCAGCTCTTCATACGCCTGCTGGAACAACGGGTACAGCCGTGCATACAAGGCCACGGCGGGCTCCAGGGGCACGGCTTCGGCAAAAGTCAAAAAGGCGCTGTAGCGGGCGGCGTTGGCGGTGGCTATCGTGGTGGGTGCATCGCCCTCGCCATCCACCACAAAGCGCTGCGGCATGGGCTGCACCGGCCACATCCGAGACGGGGCCTGGGCGCGGCCCAGGTTGTCTACCGTGGCCACCACCCGACGGACAAAACCTTCGGTCAACAAGAACGACGCGACCTTGTCGCTACCCAGCAATTCGGCCAGCAGCTCCGCCACTCGCTTGTCGGATTCAGCCAGTGCGGGCAAGGCGGTGTCTGCCGGGGCCAGCGCATCCACAGGGTTCTGGGGACCAGACGCCTCGGGCATGGGCGGTGGGGCCACGGGCGCTTCGGGCGCGCTGGCCACGGGGGGCGGCGCCACCGGGGCCTCCACCGGGCGCAGCCAGAACCACCAGGCGGCTCCGGCGCCGACCGCGCAGGCCAGCACGGCGGCAATGATCCACGGTGCGGAGGATGCGCGCGGTGGCGCGGGGCGGAACTCGGCGGTTTCGTTGTCAGGCATCGGATCTCCTTCAAGACGGGAACAACCCTTGTCCGAGCGGCTGCGGCGCCGGGCGTTCCCTATCAATCCCCCCTGGGGATCTGCTTGATTGGAAACCTGCTGGATGAGGCGCCGGTAACGCGATGTAGACCGCGCCCCGGAAGCCCGCGACTAAAACGCCGTCGGTGTCGTAGACAACGACTCCAGCCACGCCACCGTGGCCGCCAGCTCAGACGGCCGGATCTCGTGCGCGCTGGGGAACTCGTGGTACGTCACCGTCACCGGCAGCGGCGCCATGTGGTGCGCAATGGCCTGCGCATGGGCCAGCGGGATCACGTTGTCGTGCGTGCCGTGGCTCAGCCACAGCCGTTTGCCCCGCAGCGCATCGGCGGGCGCACTCAAAGGCACCACCTGCTGCAGCAGCCGGCTGTGCCACACCAGCGCGGCCTGCATCAGCGCGGGCCGGGTCAGCAGCAGCGACAGCGCCATGATGCCGCCCTGGCTGAAGCCGCCCACCACCACCCGCTCGGGCGGAATGCCCAGTTGCTCGGCGGCAGACTCGACCGCCTGGGCCACCAAGGCTCGGCTTTGCGCCTCTTGCTCTTCGTTGATGGTGCGCTCGCCACCGGGCTCGATCGAAAAATCAAACCACGCGTGCGCGCCCGGCCCCATGCGAAACGGCGCGCGCAGGCTGAGCACGTGGAACCGATCCGGGATCTGCGGCGCCAGGCTGAACAGGTCCTGCTCGTTGCTGCCCACGCCGTGCATCAGCACCAGCAGCCAGGGGCGGGGGGTGGTGGAAGCAGCGGGACGCTGCAAAAATGTGAGCGGTAGATTGAGCATAGACAAGCGCCAGCGGCATTTTTAGCTAAAAAACTGACTTAACCCGCCCGTCCTGCGACAGGCTCCAGGGCAAAAGCATCCATCGACAGCATGCTGTACATCACCTCGCGGCTCAAGTAGTTTGCGTGCAGATCGTCGCCCGCCGCGCCCAGCGCGAAGAAGATGGGCAAGAAATGGTCTTCGGTCGGGTGGGCGCGGCTGGCATGGGGGGCCTGGGTACGGTAGTTGAACAGCGCGGCCGTGTCGCCACGGGCCAGCGCGTCCTCGATCCAGCGGCTGAACTCCAGCACGTAGGGCGCGGGCGCACGCTCGCCGCCAAAGAATTCGGCCAGGTTGTGCGTCATGCTGCCGGACCCCACCACCAGCACGCCCTGGCTGCGCAGGCTGCGTAGCGCGGCACCCAGTGCATACACATCGGCCGGGCCTGCGCCCACGGGCAGAGCCACCTGCACCACGGGCACGTCGGCCTGCGGGAACAAATGCATCAGCGGCACCCAGGCGCCATGGTCAAAGGGGCGCGCGGCATCGCCCTGTGCGGCCACACCAGCGGCCTGCAGCAGGCCCAGCACCTCTTGCGCCAGCGCAGGCGAGCCTGCGGCGGGGTATTGCAACTGGTACAGCGCGGGAGGAAAACCGCCAAAGTCGTGCCACGTGGCGGGCTGCGGGCCGGTCATGACCTGGGCAGAACGCGCCATCCAGTGCGGCGACATGATGACCACGCCGCGCAGGCCAGGGTACTGCGCCTTGAGGTTTTCACCCCACTGCGTGAGCGCCGGGCCGGTCGTGCCAGCATCGATGGCAAACAGCGGCGCGCCGTGCGATACGAACAAGGCGGGAACCACAGCGGGAGCAGTGAGAGGGGCTTGGGCAAAAGCAGTCATGGCAATTCCATCCGTGAATGCAATGAATGTAGGACTGATAGCACCTGATACCAAGCCCTGCTGGCCGGACAGATTGTTCTACAGGTGATGCCAATGCGCCATGGACGAGGGCCGTGTAGATACCCACCACACAGGGAGCCCCGGTTCAAGACCCGTCGCGCACCCTGCCCCGCAGTGCCTTGGTCTCGCTGCGCTGGGTTTTGCCCTCCAGCCGCCGCTGTTTCGACCCGTAGGTGGGTTTGGTGGCGCGGCGCACCCGGGGCGGCACGGCCACAGTGTTGACCAGCGCGTTCAGCCGCGCGAGCGCATCGGTGCGGTTCTGGTCCTGGCTGCGGTACTGCTGGGCCTTGATCACCACCACACCCTCTTGCGTGATGCGCGTGTCGCGCAGGGCCAGCAGGCGCTCTTTCACGTCCTCAGGCAAGGACGATGCCGACACGTCAAAGCGCAGGTGCACCGCGCTGGATACCTTGTTGACGTTCTGCCCACCCGCGCCCTGGGCGCGCATGGCGGTGATTTCTACCTCGTCCTCAGACACCTGCAGGGGCAATGGGGGATTCATATATCTATCTACCCCCTTGCCTGTGCGGCGTCAGGCCGCTGGCTGCTGGGCCAGCAGTTGTGCCAGGCCGTCAATCGCCAGGCCATAGCCCAGCACGCCAAAGCCGCACATCACTGCCTTGGCAGCCGCCGCCATGTACGAATGGTGGCGGAAAGCCTCGCGCGCATGCACATTGCTGATATGCAGCTCGATCAGCGTGATGCCCGTGCCCTTGGTGGCATCGTGCAGCGCAATGCTGGTGTGGGTGTAGGCCCCGGCGTTGATCACCACGCCGGCCAGCTCGCCCGCCGCGTGCAGGCGGCCTGCCTCGTGAATCCAGTCCACCAGCGCGCCTTCGTGGTTGCTTTGGTGAAAACGCAGCGCAAAACCATGGCGCTCGCACGCGTCGGCGCACAGCTTTTCGACATCGGCCAGCGTGGCCGCGCCATACACAGCGGGCTCGCGCGTGCCCAGCAGGTTCAGGTTGGGGCCATTCAGGACAAAAACGGTTTTTTTATTCACAGACATGCGGCACTCCGAGGGCGTTGCGCCTGCCACGCTGGCAGGCCAGAGTGCGCGATTATGCGGCGCCCCGTGCGCCCTCCCAAATGTCTGCGCCCAAAGAAAAGCGGCCCCGAAGGACCGCTGTAAAAGGCAGCCTGTGCAAAGACGCTGCCTGTGAGCGACTGGCGCCCAAGAGGTTGGTTACACAACGCGGCAACCCGGTCAGGCTGCCTGCGGATCAGCTCAGGGATCAACGGTCCCAGCGGCCGTGGCCATACCCATGGCCATATCCGTGGTGGCGGTGGTGCCGATGGTGGCGGTAGCCGCGATCACCGTAGTACACGACAGGGGGCGGTGCGTAATACGCTGGGGGAGGCGCGTAATAAACGGGCCGGGGAGGAGCGTAATACACAGGCCTGGGTGGTGCGTAGTACACGGGTGGTGGAGGCGCGTAATAGGTGGGGGCAGGGGCGTAGTAGCCATTGCTGGCCCCCACCACCACGCCAGGCACGCCAATGCCAACCGACCAATTTACGTCGCGGGCCTGGGCTGCGCCCGTGCCGGCCAGCAATGCCAGCGCCACGCCAGCCGAAGCGGCCATGGCATAGATAGAACGGGTTTTCGTCATGGAAATCTCCTGTTTGAGCGAGGGCAGCCAGCCAAATGGACTCACCTCACCGGTACATAACGCACCAAGTAGGCAAAAGGATGGCACAAAATCGTCTTTACGTTGTGTCTGGACGTATACGCGCCTGTTTCTATGCGTAAACCATCACGAAACCGGCGCCTAAAATGGCTGTATGAGCACCCCCTCCCCCGCCAATACCGCCGCCACTGCCACTTCTGCGGCCCCTGAAACTGTCAAGCCCAGCAACTTTTTGCGCCAGATCATCGAGCATGACCTGGAAAAAGGCACCTACACAACCCGCCGCTGGGCGGGCACCCCCGGCGACGCCGCCCACCACGCCCAGGGCGAGCCCGACCCCGCCAAGATCCGCACCCGCTTCCCGCCCGAGCCCAACGGCTACCTGCACGTGGGCCATGCCAAGAGCATCTGCATCAACTTTGGCCTGGCGCGCGACTACGGCGGCATCTGCCACCTGCGCTTTGACGACACCAACCCCGAAAAAGAAGACACCGAATACGTCAACAGCATCATCGACGCGGTGAAATGGCTGGGCTTTGACTGGAACGGCGCACCCGACGCCGCTCCCTACCAGGCCAGCGACTACTTCAACTTCATGTACCGCGCGGCCGAATACCTGATCGAAGCCGGCCACGCCTACGTGGACGAACAGACGGTGGAGCAGATCCGCATCAACCGGGGCGACTTCAGCAAGCCCGGCGTGGACAGCCCCTTCCGCAGCCGCACCCCAGCCGAGAACCTGGCCAGGTTCCGCGAGATGCGCGACGGCAAGCATGAAGATGGATCGATGGTGCTGCGCGCCAAGATCGACATGGCCAGCCCCAACATCAACATGCGCGACCCGGCCATCTACCGCATCCGCCGCGCCACCCACCACAACACGGGCGACACCTGGTGCATCTACCCCATGTACACCTACGCGCACCCCATCGAGGACGCGCTGGAGCAGATCACCCACAGCCTGTGCACGCTGGAGTTTGAAGACCAGCGCCCCTTCTACGACTGGCTGCTGGAGCGCCTGACCGAAGGCGGCCTGCTGGCCAGCCCGCCCCCCCGCCAGTACGAATTTGCGCGCCTGAACCTCACCTACGTCATCACCAGCAAGCGCAAGCTCGCCCAGCTGGTGTACGACCATAAAGTGAGCGGCTGGGACGACCCCCGCATGCCCACCATCGTCGGCCTGCGCCGCCGTGGCTACACGCCCGCCTCCATCCAGACCTTTGCCGAACGCATTGGCGTGACCAAATCCGACAGCTGGATCGACTACAGCACCCTGGAAGGCTGCCTGCGCGAAGACCTGGAGCTGAAGGCCCACCGCGGCATGGCCGTGCTCAACCCCGTCAAGCTGGTGCTGACCAACTGGGACGACGTGATGGGCGCAGGCCACCTGGAGCCCTGCACCCTGCCCGCCCTGCCCCACCCACCAGAGGGTGTGGAAAGCCCCGTGCGCCACTTCACTATCGGCAAGGAAGTCTGGATCGAACGCGAAGACTTTGAAGAAGTGCCCCCAAAGGGCTACAAGCGCTTGTTCCCCGGCAACAAAGTGCGCTTGAAGGGCGGCTACGTCATCGAATGCACCGGCGCCAACAAAGACGCCAACGGCAACATCACCGAAGTGCTGGCCACCGTGGTGCCCGACACCAAAAGCGGCACCCCCGGCGCCGACACCGTCAAGGTGAAAGCCGCCATCACCTGGGTGGGCGTAGCCGACGGCGTGAACGCCGAAGTGCGCATGTACGACCGCCTGTTCCTGGACGCCCACCCCGACGCGGGCGGCAAGGACTTTATTGAAAGCCTGAACCCGAACAGCCTGAAGGTGGTGACCGCCATCGTGGAGCCGTCACTGGCCAATGCCAAGCCGGACGACAAGTTCCAGTTTGAGCGGCATGGGTACTTTGTGGCGGACCGCGTGGATCACGCGGCGGGGAAGCCGGTGTTTAACTTGGCGGTGGGGTTGAAAGACAGCTGGGGCAAGTAAACATGCCCGCCCGCGCCACAAAGCCACAACCTAGGCCCAAGCAGCCCACTGTGGTGGTGATTGCCGGGCCCAATGGCGCGGGAAAATCCACTGCGGCACCCTATCTGCTCAAAGACGCCTTGGGCATCTTGGAGTTCGTCAACGCAGACCAGATTGCGGCAGGCCTCTCGGCCTATGCCCCAGAAACGGTAGCGTTTGAGGCGGGGCGCATCATGCTGCAGCGCCTGCGCACGCTGGCTGCAGCCAAAGTCAGCTTTGCCTTTGAATCCACGCTCTCCAGCCGCACCTTCGCGCTGTTTCTGGCCCGCTGCAAAGCGCAGGGCTACCAAGTGCATATCTATTACGTCGCCTTGCCCAGCGCAGAGCTGGCCACCCAACGCGTCGCTCTGCGCGTCAAACTGGGCGGGCACAACATCCCGCCTGCCGACATTGCCCGCCGCTTTCAGCGCAGCCTGCACAACCTGTTTGCCCTGTATTTACCTTTGGCAGACCGCTGGCGCGTGCTGAATAACGCAACCGGCGCGCTAACATCCATCGCACGCGGCACTGCACACCGCACTTATGTAGAGGACCCGGACAAATGGCTGAATCTTCAACAACTCGGGCAGTAGTACGCGCCGCACCCAAGCCCGCGGCATCCATGCAGGACCGGGTGGAAGACGCTCTCAAGCAGGCCTCCAAGCAGGCAAAGAAGAAACTTATCGCCAACGGGCTCAAGCTACCGACGCAAAGCTGGACAAGCTCCACAGTGAAAAATCCCGTGGCATGAGCAACGAAATTATGCTTGGCGATGTTGCTGCAGGATTATGAGGGGGGCAATAGGTGAAATACAAAGGGAGACAAGTCGTGGCAACTATAAAGACGCGCTCAAATGAAGCGCGAAAAGAACTGACAGCATCCATCGATGCAATCGCAAAAAGATCAGGTATTTCTAGGGATAAAGCCATAACTGCTTGGTATGCGGTAACGATATTTGGGATAGACGAGGATGAAGCGATCGATGCAGCATCTGTTGATGGTTCCGAAGACAATGGATGCGACTTCGTTTACATCGATGAGGATGCCGAAACGGTCTACGTATTGCAGGGCTATGTTTCAGATCGGGCTGATCGAAGTGCGAGCAAGAAAAAATGGGATGCAATAACAGCTGCAATTGCAAATCTGAAGGATCCAGAGTCTTTTCGCCATGGCGGCAGACCGGACATTGCAGATAAATTTGATGGAGTCGATGTCGACTCTTTTTCCCTTGTTTTGGGCGTAGTAACACTTGCAGCGAAATCAGACCAAATAGATAGAGCCTGCGACACGGCAAACCGCACAAAAGCATACGGCGAGAACGTTTCATTCTTTTACGAGCACCAAGACGGTCTATATGACAAATACCTGATAGCAAAAACGACAGAGAGAAGTGTTCCACTAGACACGATTGAGTTTGTTGGACAGGTTGCCGAGGTAAAGGGGGAATTCGGCCAAGCCCTTGTTGGGACAGTACCCGCCAGTGAACTAGTTCGTTTGCATGGTGCACATCAGAACACCCTCTTTGAGGGTAATGTGCGTCTCTTTATCGGCGAACGCAAAGGAGGCATCAACGAAAAAATCATTGAAACCGCAAGGGACAGACCTGGAATATTTTGGGCCTTGAATAATGGCATCACTATTGTTGCAGAGCGTTTTGAGGGTTTAACCGAACAAAAATACCAGTTAACTCAATTCTCCATCGTCAACGGCTGTCAAACAACAGTTAGTCTTTCAAAAGTGGGATTGAATTCCAAAGCTCTGGTTTTAGTTAGAATCGTTGGCGCAAAGAAAACACTGGTAACTGATATTGTTCGATACAACAATACACAGAATCCAGTAAAACTATCGGCAGTTCGACTGCTCGACCCGGTGCAGGAAAGTTTGCGATTGAGGTTCTCCGAGATCGACTTTAAATATGCGCCTAAGCAAGAGGGCGCTCGATCACCGAAGACTGCGAATCGCATTGATCTCGACAAAATTACTCAATTCCTGGCATCCGCTTCAGAGGCAACTGTTCTTGATGCGGTAAGCAAGAAGACAGAGCTGTTTGACAAACATTACAAATCATTGTTCCCAAGGGGACTTCGCGCTGAGTTTGTTTTTCTCTATTGGTTGCTTGGTACAGCTGTCGAAAAAGAGCGCACTACTCTTCTGGCAGATCAACAAGATGACGATGACCCTGTAATGCGGGCAATTCTGGGTATACATGGAACCCCTTGGGGCATCTATGTTTGCACCCACCTGCTAAATCGCGTTGGAACCGATTTTACAAAACTCAGCCTTGAGAAAATGAAACGCGAAGAGTTTAATAACGTAGTTATGAAATACGCGAAACTTGCGTTAGAACTCTATACTGATATTGCAGTCAACATATTGTCTGCAGATGATGAGTCAAGTTCCAGCCCCAGAAATCAAGTACGGGTGCGATCGTTTTTAGACAAACTAAAACGCAATTTAAGTCTGCGCGGATCAAAAATTGATGCGCGAAAATTGCCAAAACTCCAAGCTGTCGTAGCGTCTTTAAATGTCGCATCCCGGACGATTGCATAGACTCCAAACGCTATCCACTCTTCATGGCGCGAGCGGTTCTAAAGGAGTTGATAGAGTCCTTGCAATCCACCCAGGGAGTGAAGCCATGTTGATAGCCCTGCACAAGAACGCCCGCACCACGCCCGCCGTGCGTGCCGAGATCGCAGCCAGCGATGAACCAGCCAGCGTCCTGGCCCAGCGCTTTGGGATCACTGAGCAGACGGTCTACAAGTGGAAGAAGCGTTCCGTCTTTGCAGACCGCTCTCACACTGCCCACCACCTGCAGACCGTGCTTACGCCAGCACAAGAAACAGTGGTGGTTCACTTGCGGCGTACCTTGCTGCTGCCTTTGGATGACCTGCTGGCCGTGACACGGGAGTTCATCTGTCCCCATGTCTCGCGCTCCGGGCTGGACAGGTGCTTGCGCCGCCATGGAGCGGGCAACCTCAATGCTCTAAAGCCCCAGCAGCCTGCGCTGGCCTACAAGACCTTCAAGAGCTACGAGCCAGGCTACGTGCACATGGACGTGAAGTACCTGCCCCAGATGCAGGATGAGAGCAGCCGGCGCTACCTGTTCGTGGCTATCGATAGGGCCACGCGTTGGGTGTTTGTGCAGCTCAAGTCCAACAAGACCGCCGCCAGTGCACAGGCCTTCCTCAAGGCGTTGCACAAGGCCTGTCCGATCAGGATCAACAAGCTGTTGACCGACAACGGCAAAGAGTTCACGGACCGTCTGTTTGCCAGCCGGGAACGCGAACCCAGCGGCAACCATGAATTCGATCAACTGTGCCAGGAGTTAGGCATCGAGCACCGACTGACCAAGCCCAGAACACCCAGAACCAACGGCATGGTGGAGCGATTTAACGGCCGCATTGCGGACGTTCTGAAGACCCACCGATTCAACAGCCGCGAAGACATGGAGCAGACCTTGTTGCGCTATGTGGCGTTGTACAACCACCAGCTACCGCAGTCAGCGCTCAAGAGCAGTACGCCGATGCAGGCGATGAAAGAGTGGTACCAGACCCACCCGCACCTGTTTCTCAAGCGACCATATGATCGTCCGGGATGCGACATTTAAAGTAAGCGCAAACGAAACCGAACGAAGCCTTTTGGAAGACTCCTGTTTTGATAGCACATCGCGCTTATCTATCAAGCGCTAGGGGCCTATTTGATCCAAAATCATGCACTACCTCCAAACTTCGAACCGTGTGTGGATCGATGCTGCATTGGGACGATACAGCCGACAGCGATCTAGACCTCTTTGCCGACATATGCGCAGACACCAGCCATGCGACCCTCCATGTCTCGCGATGCGGATCGCACCTGCGGCCCACGACGCATCATCTTTCGCGGCAAAGCTCAGGGCAGCGTGTCGTTAGCCAGTGGGCACCGCACTTTTGAGATACAAATCCCGCCATGCCCCTGAGCCAGCCACCTACCTCCACCCCCACATTCGCCCACGTACCGCCCGGCCCAGTGGCAGGCCCCTTGCAGTTGCTGCCCATCAACGCCGCCGTGGTGTCCGTACACACAGCCACCGGCGCGCATGTGGGCTCGCTCAAGCTGGTCGGTGGAGTCTGGAAGTTCAAGGCCATGGGCTACGACGCTGCTGGTCGCATGGAGCCAGGCCACGGCCCGCTGACGGACCAGCACAACATGCAGTTCGCCACGCCTGACGCGGCTGAGGTGAGCGCGCGGTTGCTCGGTGCGCAGGACGATCAGCGCTAAGCGCTGCCGAAAGAAAGCCACGAACCCTCCCGTTGGAGGCACCACCAGCAACCGGCAGGCAGTAGTCCCCGCTGAATGCCCCCCAGGCGGAGCCAGCCGATGCACCGGTGGCACCTGCGCAATTGCCAACCCCGCTAGAATCCGCGTTCTTCGAAAGAACCGTCATGGCCATGCCATGCCCATGGAAGGCTTTCATACTTTGGACCCAATGGGGGTGAAGATGGACAAGCCTTTCATTTCTCTGTGCCCGGAGATCACTCGGGCCGACGCGCTGACATTGATGGACTGGTTGGAAGACGAGGATGTGACGCGCTTCCTGAGCGACTCGCGCCACGTTTCCCGCTTCATCGAGCAGGTCATCGGGCGGGTGCAACTGCCCGTCTTGACGCATTTGTTCAATCAGGGTGGCCGCTTCTTCATGGCCTATGACCGCCACGACGTTCCTGTGGGGTTTGTGCGCCTCGTCAAGCAGGGGGCGGAGTGCGAGATGGTCCTGGTCATCGGCAACCGCGACAACTGGGGCCGCAAACTGGGCGCCAGCGCCATCCGCGAGGGCTTGAAACTCGCTTTCTTTGACATGCGGGCCGAGAAGCTCATCGCCAAGATCCACCCGGACAACGTGCGCTCGCTCAAAGCGTTTCTGCATGGCGGTTTTGTGCTGGAGAGCGAGTCGCCAGTGATGAAGTCGTTGTCGATGAGTTCGGAACGTTATCTGAGGCTTCTGCGGGAAAGCCCTGCAGCACACACCTCGGACATTTACATCACCGAGATCGACAAAGCCCGGCTCAAAAATCTGGTGGAGGTCGAGCGAGGTCCGACGGTGTTTGAGCTGGAGCATGAGATCGAGCGCGCCATCGTGGTCGATCCGTGGAACGTGGCCGATGATGTGATCACGATGAACTCCAAAGCCCTGCTGCACGTGGACGACGAGGAACGCGAGGTCGCGCTGGTGTACCCCGAAGACGCAGACGAATGCGCCGGAAAGCTTTCGGTGTTCTCCGACATTGGCACCGCGATCCTGGGCTACCGAGCGGGCGATGCCTTCAGCTGGCGGATGCCGAATCGCACCTGCCACATCCGGATCGGCAAGGTGCTGTACCAGCCCGAAGCGGCGGGCCACTACCACCTGTAGGGCGTGCTTCGCGCCGCCATCAGGCTGCCAAAGCAAGCGCCTTGGGTGCGGGGCTATGCCTTCGGCTGGTGGGTAAATACGCTCACTTAATAACTATCAATTTCATAGCTTTCAGCGCTTATCCATCAAGCGCTAGAGGCCAATTTGACCTCAAATCCAGACTCAATCTGGCGAAGAGCTGGACTGGCACACAAACTCCACCGCCGCGCACACCGCCGCCACCTGCGCCGCGATGCACTGCTCGGGTGTGGCGCGCGGGCTGTCGGGGTAGACCTCGGTGGTGGTGGTGTAGCGCGCACCCGTGACGCTCGCGCACAGGCCCCAGGCCTTGAATTCGTAGCGGATCACGCCGGGCTCGGTCACGGGCGAGCCGATGATTTCGTTCTTGTCATCCGCAGGCGCGATGTGCGTGACGCGGCCCACGGCCTCGATGATGGCTTGCTGGAAGGCGGGCTGCGGGTTCTCGGTGTCGTCCACCAGGTAGAAGCCGTCAGGGATGCTGCCGGGCTCGAACACCTTGCCGTCGCGCGCGGCCACGGCGGGGCGGTATTCGGATTCGTCGGTGTCGGTGGTTTCATGCAGATCGATGTGGGCAGTGAACTGGCCATATTGGCCTTGGTGCTGCGCCACCAGCCGCATGAGGGCGAGGGATTCCTGCGCGGAGGAGCCTTCTTTGAACGAGCGGTTGGGGTCGATGGCGTCAAAGTTCCAGCGCTGAAACCGTTCGTAGGCCCAGGGGCTGACGCAGGGCACCACCAGAAGGTTGGCACGGCCTGCAAAGCGTTCGGCCTGGGTATCTACAAAACGCAGTGCGCCGTGCACGCCGCTGGTTTCGTAGCCGTGCACGCCGCCGGTGACGAGCACGCTGGGCAGGCCGGGTTGCCAATCGCGGCTGCGCAGCGCCCGCAGGGGAAAGCGCTCGGCCGGGTGCTGAGCATCCGCATAGACAACATCGCCATACAGCTCCACATCAAACCGGCCCCGCAGTGCCTCGATGGCGGTGAGCACATCGTCGGCGTAGCTGCGCTGGCGCACCTGGCGCGCGCGCCACTGGTCGCGCTCTGCGGCGCCCCAGGGCTGGCCGGGCGTGCCGATGGGATAGGTGTGGATTTCTGACATGGGTGCGTGGGTGCGTAGATATTGGATGGGTTGCCCAGGCAGAACCTGGGGCGGTGCAGGGCATTCATAGAATACCGCGATGCCCTTCCCCCTGATCCGGCCCCTGCGGCAGGCTACCTCGTCCTTGGTTCTGCTGCTCTGCGCCCTGGTCGCCCACGCACAGAATGCCCCTCCACCCGCCGCCCCCCCGGCAACTCGCCCTGCGGGCAGTGACCCGGCAGACGGCACCACACCGCCACCGGGGGCCGCTGCAGCCTCTGCCCCCACCGGGGCGGATGCAGCCCTGCTGTCGCGCGATGCCCGGCGCATTTATGAGCTGTCGCGCGACAAGCTGGTGCAGATCCGCACGCTGCTGCGCAATGCCAACACGCAGGCGTCGATTGGCTCGGGTTTTTTTGTATCGGCCGATGGGCTGATCGTGACGAACTTCCACGTGGCCAGCCAGCTGGCGCTGGAGCCCGAGCGCTACCGGGGTGTGTACGTGACGATGGAAGGCCAGGAGGGTGAGGTGGAGCTGCTGGCGTTTGATTTGCAGCGCGACCTGGCCGTGCTGCGCGCCAAGGGCCGCACGGCCGCTGCGCCGGTGCTGGGCTTTCGGCCCGCCGACGAGGCGCTGGCACAGGGCGAGCGCATCTACTCGCTGGGCAACCCGCTCGATATCGGCTTTGCCGTGACCGAGGGCACCTACAACGGGCTGGTCAAGCGCAGCTTTTACCCACGCATCTTTTTTGGCGGCACGCTCAACCCCGGCATGAGCGGCGGCCCGGCGGTGGACGACGCGGGCCGGGCGCTGGGCGTGAACGTGGCCAAGCGGCTCGACGGCGAGCAAGTGAGCTTTCTGATCCCGGCCGAGTTTGCGCAGGCGCTGGTGCAGCGTGCGGCCAACGCCCAGCCCATCACCCAGGCCGCGCATGCCGAGATGACGCGGCAACTGATGGAGCACCAGCAGCTTCTGACAGACCGGTTCCTGAAAGCGCCATTTCGCGAGCAGCGCCACGGCAACTACCGCGTGCCGGTGCCAGACGACGCGCTGGCGCGGTGCTGGGGATCGGGGCGCGACCCGGCGTTTCCGGGCCTGAACCTGGAGCGCACGCAATGCCGGGCCGACAGCGATGTGGTGGCGGGTGAATTCAACACCGGCGCAGTGCGCCTGAGTTACGAGGCCTACAACGCCCCCACCCTGGGCGCTGCACGGTTCGCCCGGATGTTTTCCCAGAGTTTTGCCAACGAACAGCTGCAACGGCGCGGCAACCGCCACCAAACGGCCGCAGAGTGCAGCGAGCGCTTTGTGGACCCCGGCAGCCTGCCGCTGCGCGCGGTGGTCTGCCTGTCGGCCTATCGCAAGCTGCCCGGTCTGTACAACATGACTGTCCTGGCCGCGTCCATCAACCAGCCTACGCAAGGCGTGCTGGGCCGCCTGGACGTGCAGGGCATTGCTTTTGACAACGGCATGAAGCTGGCCAGCCACTACCTCAAGGCCTTCCGCTGGGAGGCCGCACCATGAGCACGATGCCGACGACCCTGGGTCTTATCGAAGCCTTTGACCGCCACGGCGCGTTGCTGGCGCGCGCGCCCATCACGCGCTGGCCCGTCACAGTAGGCCGGGCACTGGACTGCGACCTGGTGCTGGACGACCCCTTTGTGGCGCCCCGGCACCTGCGCATCGACCGCGCGGTGAACGAGCCACGCACCGTGCAGGTGGAGGTGCTGGAGACGCGCAATGGCGCGCGCCTGCAGCGCAAGCAGCACGGCCAGGGCGAGCGCTTTGACTGGCCCGCTGGCGCGCCCATCGACTTGGGCCACACCCACATCACGCTGCGCCTGGCTGATGCGCCGATTGCTGACGAGCAGCCGCTGCCGGAGTTTCCGTGGCGCACGGTGGGCACCACGGCGGCGCTGGTCGCGCTGGTGCTGCTGGCGGGGCTCGGGGAGTCGTGGCTGGATGCACGTGACACTTCGCAATACCTGAAGGCTGTGCCGGGCGTGTTGCTCACGCTGCTGGTGGTGCTGGGCGCCTGGTCGGGTGTGTGGGCGGCGGCCAACAAGGTGTTTGCGGGCCACCTGCAGTTCTGGCGCCACGTGCGCATTGCCTGCGCTGCGGCCCTGGGGGTGGATGTGGTGCATCTGGTGGCCCACCTGACTGCATTCGTTTTCTCGCTGGAGGTTTTTTCGCAGTTCGCCAGTGTGTTGATCGTGCTGGTGCTGGCTGGTGCGCTGAATGCCCACCTGGCGACCGTGCTGCCGCGCCGCCGCGTGGGCCTGGCGTGGATGGTGGCTGCGGTGGTGGCCCTGGGCGTGCCGTCGTGGCTGGGTGCGCAGTGGCTCAACAACATGCGCTTGTCGCAAACGCTCTACATGAGCAGCCTGTTCCCGCCCAGCCTGCGCGTGGCCCCGGCCGTGCCAGTAGAGCAGTTTCTGCAAGAAACCGAGTCGCTGCGCAGCAAGCTGGACCGCCGCCTGAGCGATGACGGCCAGGCGGACGATGACGAGTAAAAAGTAGCACCGCGCAGAGCGCTTCACCGCAGCCCTACTACCCGCATCTATCCCATCCACCCATGCGCCGCCGCAAGCTCCACCACCACGTCTACGTGGTCGAACTCTCCAAGGACGTGCTGCTGGAGCCGCGCTTTCGCCGGTGCAACCCGGGCTACATCGAGGGCAAGCCCTGCGTGTATGTGGGCATGACCGGGCTGGACCCGGATGTGCGCTTTGACAAGCACAAGGCGGGCATCCAGGCCAACCGGTTTGTGACGCAATACGGCCTGCGCCTGCTGCCCGATCTGTACGAAGGCTTCAACCCCATGAGCTACGAGGATGCAGTGGACCGTGAAATCGAGATTGGCATCGACCTGCGGTCGGCGGGGTTTGGGGTGTGGCAGGCGTGATGCGTGCGTGCTAGAGAGTCTGGGTTCATTCCGACCCGAAGAAACCCAAAAAGGGAATGATCCACCCCACTATGGGGATGGCAGCGCACTCCACCAAACCCTCATGCCGGGCAAGCTGGTGGCTCCATCGAACACTTCCCTTGAGAAGCTGCATCGCGGCCGCAGCGGCTTGATGCAGTCAATCGCCAAAATACTCATCTATTCATAGCTACTAGCGCTTACCCATAAAGCGCTAGAGACCAATTTCATTCATATTTTTCATTGACAACCATGAACTTCGCAGACCGCCTCAAGCAACTCCCCTCCGCCAGCCACCTCGCCGCCCTGCACCTGCTGGGCGCAGATGGGCAAGTGCTGGCCACCATCGAGAACAAGCCCGGACAGACAGGGTCGCTGGTGGTGTATGCCGCGTTGGCGGCTTTATACGGCGGCCGCATCACGCCTGCGGCCGCCACCCTGGGGTTGGAGTGGTATGCCGAGCATGTAGCCGATGCGCGCACCTTCCCCGGCAAGCACCCCAACATTGACCGGCTGCTGGCCTGGGCGCAGGGCAGCGAGAGCTTTGGGGTGCGGACGGTTTTGGCCTGAAAGGCTGAGGCTTTGCCCAAAAGTTGGCCGTTACAACAGCGGCGTGTCGAAAACGCGCAGGTCCGTTCGTCGTAGGGGGTGAACACGTTGAATAACCGATATGGTTTGGCGGTTCACGCTTTCATCCACCACAGAACTGCATCCCAAGGAGACCCGAGCATGACGACCAACACCAACACCGGTACCGTCACCCTGCACCGCGTGCTGCGCGCCCCGGCAGAGCGCATCTACCGCGCCTTTCTGGACCCAGACGCCATGTGCAAATGGCTGCCGCCCCACGGGTTTACCGGCCGGGTGCTGAGCATGGACGCACGCGTGGGCGGCAGCTACCGCATGCAGTTCACCAACTTCAGCAGTGGCGGCACGCATGCATTTGGCGGCGAGTATGTGGAGCTGGTGACGGGCGAGCGCATCGTGCACACCGACCGGTTTGACGACCCCAACCTGCCGGGCGAGATGCGCACCACGATCCAGCTGACAAAGGTGATCGCGGGGACCGAGGTGTCCATCGTGCAGGCGGGCATCCCGGCGGTGATCCCCACCGAGATGTGCTACGTGGGCTGGCAGGAGTCGCTGCAGCTGCTGGCGCTGCTGGTGGAGCCAGAGATTCCGGGCGAATAACTCAGACGCCCATAGCCTCAGGCCCTGATCACTTCAACCACTTGTCAGCGGCCTGCTTGATGGTGCCCCGGCTGTCCACCAGGCCCCACACAAAGCCCATCACACGCACATAGTCAGCGTCGTCGGTGGGCAACATGAAGCCCAGGTAGTTCTTGGGCGTGAGCGGCGCATCCACAAACGCGGCAGCCAGGCGCGGGTCGGCCTTGGCGTAGTGCAGGGCTTCATACGTCTCGGTGATCATCACGTCGCCCTTGCCCTCGGCGATCAGCGCGGGGATCTCGGCGTTCTTGTCGTGCGTGCTGACCTGGGCGGCCTTGAGGTTGGCCAGCACATAGGTTTCGTTGGTGCCACCGGGGTTCTTGATGACGCGCACGGCGGGCTGGTTCATGGCGTCCACGCTGGTGTATTTGGCCTTGTCGGCCGCGCGCACCAGGGCCACTTTGCCAAAGGGAGCGTAGCCGGGCAGCATGTCAAAGATGCGCATGCGGTTGACGTTGCGGGTGATGCCGCCCACCGCCACATCAAACTTGTCGCCCTGCAGGTCCTTCACCAGGTTGGGCCAGGTGGTGGGCACGTATTCGATCTTCACGCCCAGCTCCTTGGCCATGGTTTCGATCACGTCGATGTCGTGGCCGCTGTAGCCCGCGTCGGTCTTGATGGCAAACGGGCGGTAGTCGCCGGGCGTGCCCACGCGGATGACCTTGGCCTCCATGATCTTGTCGAGCCGGGGACCGGCTTGTGCGGCCTGGCTGAAGGCGAGGGTGGCGGCCACGGCAGCTGCGGCCACGGCGAAGATTTTTTGGGTGATCATTTCGAGGTTCTCCGGTGGGTGAGGGACAGTTTGGTGAAGGGGGTGCCTGGCACGGGAATCGCCACCAACAATACAGCAGGCCTGCGTGCATCCCGCAGCGTTATGCACGGGGTGGTCGTTGGTGGTTTCTGCGCGAGCATTTGCGGGGGGTCATGAGCACCTGCGGGCTTCGACACCAGCAGGCTCCAAGCAACGCAAGTGGCGTGCCATGCAGCCCGCCCCGTACCGGTGCCAGGCTGCGCAGGTACAAGGCCTCTTCAAATGCTCTATTTTTTATAGCACATTGCGCTGGTGCAATAAGCGCTACACGCCCATTCTTCTCAAAGTGGGTTACCCTGCCCGGTTAGCAACAAGGAATCGCCATGAAAAAACTCAACGTCACCATCCAACTCGAAATGACCGTGCCCGACGACTGGGAGCTGGTCGACACCTCTGAGGGCACGCCTGTCATCAAGCTGCCCGACGGCAAGTTCATGGACATTGCCATCGAACCCCTGTTTGCGGCAGACCCCGAAGACTTGTGGGCCAGCACCGAAGATGAAGATGTGCTGGACGACATCCTCGACATGGTGGACAGCGAGGCAGTGACGTACGAGTTTGTGACGCACTGATGGGCAAGGGGGAGATGCCTGCTTGGGTTGAAGAATCCAGGCTGCGTCTTCGCCCCCCGCTTCAGACGCAGAAAACTACACTATTGATAGCGTCTGGCGCTTTACCCCAAAGCGCTAGCACCTGATTTCATTCAAACCCGATCACAAGATCACAACTGCGACCGCAGCAAGGCCGTCAGTTTCTCGTGCGCCTTCTCGCGCAGCGGCCGGTCCAACCAGGCCTGATACGTCACGCGGCGTGACCGCTGGATATCGTCTTCAAACACCTGGGTCTGGCGCTGTGCAAACGCCGCGTCGTACACGTTCAGGTTGGCCTCGTCGTTCAGGCGGAACGAGCGGTTGTCAAAATTGGTGGAGCCCACGGACACCAGCAGCTGGTCCACGATCATGACCTTGCAGTGGTACATGGTGGGCGTGTATTCATAAATCTCGGCGCCCGCCTGCAGCAGCGGGCCCCAGGTGGCGCGGGATGCAGCCTTCACCGTTTCGGTGTCGGTGTGTTCGCCGGGGGTCACCAGGCGCAGGCGCACGCCGCGCGCCAAGGCGTCCATCAGCAACTTGTGGGTCAGCTCATCGGGCACGAAGTACGCCACCGATAGGTCGATGCTGCGCTCGGCCGCGGTGATGGCCAGGTGGTACATGAGCTGCATGCTCTCGCTGCCACTCGATGGCGAGCTGGAGAACATCTGCGCCTTTTGCGTGCCCACGGGAGGGTCTTGTGCGATGGCCGGAAAGTACGCCTCGCCATGCAGCACCTTGCCGGTGACCTTGAGCCAGTTGTCCAGAAACGTGGCCTGCATCTGCGCCACCACGGGGCCACGCACCAGGTAGTGCGAGTCGCGCCAGTGGTCTGGGTCTTGCGCGTGGCCCGTCCACTCAGGCGCAATGCCCACGCCACCGGTAAAGCCCACCTGTCCGTCCACCACCAAAAGCTTGCGGTGGGTGCGGTTGTTCAGGCGGGCCAGGTTGTACCAGTGGGGTTTGTGGAATTTTTCGATCTGCACCCCGGCCGCCTTCATCTCGGCCAGGTAGCTCTCTTCCATCTTGGCGCTGCCTACCCAGTCGAGCAGCACATGCACGGGCACACCGGCGCGGGCGCGCTCGCTCAGGGCGTCGGCAAACTGCTTGCCGATGTCGCCCGACCAGTAGATGTAGGTTTCGAAGGTAACGCTTTTCTGCGCGGATTTGATCGCGGCCAGCATGGGCGGAAAGATCTGGTCGCCGTTGAGCAGCTCGGTCACCGCATTGCCTCCCACAATGCCCGGGCCCAGCAGGCTGCCCAGCGCACGCTCAAACTGCGGGTGGGCGGTGTTGTACAGGCGTGGCAGTTGTTGCTGCACCTTTTTCTCGCCCGCCGTGAAGTTGAGCGCCAACAAGACAAGGGCCCCCGTGGCCAGGGCCGTGAGCAAGACAGTGAGCATGGTGAAGCGGCGGCGGTGGGCGGCAGGTGGCATGGCGCGATGGTAGGTGGCGGCCTGGGGGTGGCGATGTAGGCGGACGCCGCCAACGCTGGGCGGCACAATTGCGGGGTGCTCGCCGTGCACGCGCGGCTGCAGCACGCTTGCCATCCCCCCAATTGCGCTTCTTTCTTACCGTTGCCCTGCCGTGTCTGAACCTGCCCGCCCTGCCCTCATCCGCCCAGCAACCCCCATCAACCGCCGCAGCGCCTTGATCGGCACGGCGGGCCTTCTCGCCCAGCCCGCCCTGGTGGGGCTGCTGCACGCCAAGCCCTTGCCACCCGCGCCCACGGTGTGGCCCCAGGCGCTGCAGGTGCCCGGGGGTGTGGCGCGGCTGTCGCTGGGCCCGGCGGCCACACGGCCGGTGGCGCAGGTGCGCCAGGGCGATGTGGATGTGCCGCTGCGGGTGGTGGGCGATGCCATTGAGTGGACAGCCATCGTGGGCATACCGCTGGCCGCAGCACCCGGCGATGCGTTTATCACGGTGCTGGCCGAAGGCGGCGGCAGCCCGCGCCTGGTGCACTACGCCGTAGCCCCCAAGCAATACAAGGAGCAGCACCTCAAGGTATCGCCGCGCACGGTAGACCTTTCACCCGAGGACCAGGCCCGCTACGAGAGCGAGCGCAACCACCAGGCGCAAGTGATGGCGACCTTCACCGAGCAGCCCGCAGGTGTGGCCCTGCCATCGCTGCGCATGCGGGTGCCGGTGCCTGGGCGGCGGTCCAGCTCGTTCGGGCTGCGGCGCGTGTTCAACGGCCAGCCGCGCAATCCGCACAGCGGCATGGACATTGCCGCCGCCACGGGCACGCCCATCGTGGCACCGTTGCCAGGCCGGGTGATTGACGTGGGCGACTACTTCTTCAATGGCGGCACTGTGTGGCTGGACCACGGCCAGGGCCTGCTGACGATGTACTGCCACCTGAGCAGCATGGACGTGCGCGTGGGCGATGTGCTGCAGGCGGGCAACGCGTTCTGCAAGGTGGGCGCCACCGGCCGCGTGACCGGGCCGCACCTGCACTGGGGCGTGATGCTGAACAGAACCATGGTGGACCCTGCGCTGTTTTTGGCTGTGTAGTTTCGGTATCCACCGTCGCTGCGGGCCAACAGCGCTTGAAGGGGGCGCGCCCCTACCAGCGCCACCGCGGAACCGGCTTCGCCGGGCCGCTGGAGGCGTCCCCCTACGGGGGAAGACGCGAAGCGGTTCAGGGGGTCACTTCAAATAATTCATGAAGCCCGTGATGATCACGGCGTTGAAAAAGTCGATGAAGAGCGAGCCCACGAGCGGGATCACAAAAAATGCCTTCACCGATGGGCCATTGACGGCGGTGAACGCCTGCATGTTGGCCATGGCGTTGGGCGTGGCGCCCATGCCAAAGCCGCAGTGGCCGGCGGCGATGACGGCGGCGTCATAGTCACGCCCCATCACACGGAAGGTGACAAAGTAGCCATACGCAAACATCAGCATGGTCTGGGCAAGCAGGATGACCAGCAGCGGCCCGGCCACCTCGGCCAGCTCCCACAGCTTCATCGACATCAACGCCATGGCCAAGAAGAACGCCAGCGACACGTTGCCCACTACCTCGAACTGGCGCAGGGGCAGCGCACTGTCGCGCCAGTCGATGATGTTGCGCACCACCGCCGCCACCAGCATCGGGCCAAGGTACGAAGGCAGCGTAATGCCCAGGCCCTTGAGCCAGTTGACCAGCAACGTGCCTGCCCCGATGGACACGGCAATCAGGATGCTGGCGTACATCACAGTGTCGCTGTTGCCCATGGGGGCCGGGGCTGCAAGGCGGGCGGTGGAGGCATTGGCGGCGTCGACGGCGCCAGCCGCCGTGGCGGTGGCAGCGGCTGGCGTGCCCGCAGCCAACCCCGAGGTGTGCAGGCCATTGCGCCGCATCAGCAGGGTGCCCAGCGGGCCGCCAATCACACAACCTGCCACCAGGCCATAGGTGGCCGCCGCAATGGCGGCGGGCAACGCACCTGCGGCGCCCGCCTGCTCCAGCAGTGGGCCAAACGCGGCCGAGGTGCCGTGCCCACCCGTGAGCGATATGGACCCCGCCGCCACGCCGATGAGCGGATGCACGCCCAGCGCAGCAGCCAGCCCGGCGCCCAGCAGGTTCTGCAGCACCACCAGGCCCACGGCGGCGGCCAGAAACAGCGCTACGCCGACACCGCCTTTCTTGAGCAGCTCGAAGCTGGCCGAAAAGCCGATGGTGGTGAAAAACACCAGCAGCAAAAAGGCGCGCATGTTGTCGTAGAACTGAAAGGTGAACAGGCCCGTCTGGTAGCCCACCAGCGCAATCAGCGAAAACACCAGTCCGCCGATGATGGGCCCGGGAATGAAGTAACGCGAGAGCAAGCCGACGCGGTTTTTGATGAAATCGCCCACCACCAGCAGCACGGCGGCGATGCCGATGGTCTGGGCAATGTCGAGTTCAATGGTGGTCATGGCGGTGTCTCCTTGAGGCCTGGATGAGAGGGTCAGGCAACACTTGCCCAGATGAATCAGCTATGGATTAAATAGCTGCCAGCGCAAGCTAGCTTTGCGCTGGAGGCCTATTTTACCTGTCAAGCTCCGCCCCCTCGGCCAGGCCGGAGGATGAAGCGGGTGTCAGACGCCACCCTGTTCACTCAGCGCGGCACTGGTTCTTTCCTCCCTCGCTGCGGCTATGCTCGGCAGCCCTGCGCCCCCCGATCCACCCTCACCGCTCCCACCGCGTCGTCGATGACAACCCGCCTGATCCGTTTCAACAAACCCTACGGCGTGCTCAGCCAGTTCACGGCCGAGGGCAAATGGCAGGGCCTGAAGGACTACATCGACCTGCCCGGCGTATACGTGGCCGGGCGACTGGATGCCGACAGCGAGGGCCTGCTGCTGCTGACCAACGACGGCAAGCAACAGGCCCGCATTGCCGACCCACGCTTCAAGATGGAGAAGACCTACTGGGTGCAGGTGGAGGGCGTCCCCGATGAGGCCGCGCTGGCCGCGCTGCGCAGCGGCGTGGTGCTGAACGACGGCCCCACCCTGCCCGCCCGCGCACGGCTGCTGGAGCCCGCGCCTGCGGTGTGGGACCGCAACCCGCCTATCCGCGAACGCAAGGCCATACCCACTGCCTGGATCGAGCTGGTCATCCGCGAAGGCCGCAACCGCCAGGTGCGCCGCATGACGGCCGCCGTGGGCCACCCCACGCTGCGGCTCATCCGTGCGGCCATCGGGCCGTACACGCTGGACGGGCTGGCGCCGGGCACCTGGGCGGATTGAACCGGTAGGCGTGCGGGGCCTACGCGGCCACCGCCTGCATGCGCCGCGACAACGCGGACCCACGCGCGAGCAAAAAGGCCCGCAAGCCCTCGGCATAGTCGGCCCCCACGGCCTGCTGCACCGAAGGGCGCGCAGCCAGCGCAGCACGCCACTGTTGCACCAGCGGCAAGCCGTGCCAGAGCCCCAGGTCATCCACGCCCGGCAAGGTGTCGATGACGTCGAAGTACCGGAACACGGGGCCGAACACCGCATCCACCATGCCAAAGTCCGGCCCGGCAAAGTACGGCCCCGGCGCGCTGCGCTGGCCCAGGGCCTCTTCGATCTGCACAAAGCGGCTGCGCAGGTCCTGCGCGCGGGCCTGCAGCGTGGCCTCATCCGGCGCGGCGTAGAAGCCGCCGATGGTGTTCAGCACCGCAGAGCCAAACTCCATCCACGCCCGGTGGCGTGCGCGCTGCAGCGGATCTGGCGGGTGCAGCACGGGCATGGCCACCTCGTCCAGGTATTCGCAGATCACGGCCGACTCGAACAGGCTCTGGCCGCGCACCTGCAGGACCGGGGTCTTGCCCAGCGGCGAGAGGGCCAGGAACCAGTCGGGCTTGCGGACCAGGTCGATGGTGCGGCGCTCGAACGCCAGGCCCTTTTCGTGCAGCACGATGGCCACGCGCTGCACATAGGGGCACAGCGCATGCGAGACCAGGGTGAGTGCGGGTGCGGCTGTTCGCGAGCTCATGCGGCCCATCCTTGAGCGTGTGGGGCACAGAGGGTGTTCAAAAGGCAGGCAATGCAGGTGCAGGTGCGTTTCATGGGGCGGGCTTTCTATGGCAAGAGGAGTGGGCATCGCCCGTTGGTGTTTCTACCGACGTATGGCGACCAGCAGAATTTATGATTGCATCTACGCAAACAAAATAAGCACACATGAAAACATTAATTGCATCCACGCAATACCAATTGGGCGCCGCAGAGCTGGAAGTACTGCTGGCCATGGTGCGCACCGGCACCTTGGCAGCAGCCGGTGAACGGCTTGGCGTGGATGCATCCACGGTGTTCCGCGCCATCCAGCGCATCGAACGGGGGCTGGGCCAGTCGCTGTTCGAGCGCTCGCGCGCCGGCTACCGCCCCTCCGAACTGGCCCAGGCATTGGCCGAACAGGCCGAGCGTGTGGAAGCCGCCCTGGAGGCCGCCCGCACGGCCACGCAGGCGCAGCCCGAACAGGTGTCGGGCACGGTGCGCATCTCCACCACCGACACCCTTCTGCACGGCCTTATCGCCCCCGCCTTGCAGGTGCTGCAGCCCCGGCACCCGGCACTGGTGTACGAACTGCATGCGGGCAATGAACTGGTGAGCCTGACGCGGCGAGATACCGACATCGCCGTGCGCGCCACCAAGCGTCCGGCACAACACCTGGTGGGTCGGCAGCTGGGCATGATCCGCTCCGCGCTGTACGCAGGCACCGCCAGCCCGCTGGTCCTGTCCGACGTAGAGGCGGGCCGCGCAGCCTGGATTGCGCCCGACGACGCGCTGCCCGACCACCCCTCGGTGCGCTGGCGCAAAAAGCAATACCCCAAGGCGCAGCCCACCTACCGCGTCAACAGCCTGCTCACCGTGATGGAGCTGGTGGCCCTGGGCATGGGCGTGGGGGTGCTGCCCCTCTTTCTGGCCCAGGGCCGCAGCGACCTGCGCCCCCTCACCGGGTCGCTGGCCGACTGTGAAACCGAGCTGTGGCTGCTGACGCACCCCGAGTCGCGGCACCTGCGGCGCATTGCCACGGTGTACGGGCATCTGGCGGAGACGGTGCAGCTGCCTTGATGCACGCCGGCCTTCCGGCCAATAAATCCGCGGGACAGGCCGCGCTCCGCGCCTGCTGCCAGCATGTTGTCAGCAGCCGGTCTCTACAGTGCGCCGCCATGACCCTCACACAGTTCTACGGCGCATCCAGCCTCGATGGCTTCATTGCCACGGCAGACCATGACCTTGGCTGGCTCTTGCAGTTCGGCGAGATCGAGGGCTCCAGCTACCCTGCTTTCATCCGCGACGTGGGTGCGCTGGCCATGGGCTCGCACACCTACGAATGGATGCTGAAACACGCCATCGACGCGGGCCAGCCCTGGCCCTACGTGCAGCCCACATGGGTGTTCAGCACGCGCACGCTGCGCGCCATCCCGGGCGCCGATGTGCGCTTTGTGCGTGGCGATGTGCGGACCATGCACCAGTCCATGGTGCAGGCGGCAGTGGGGCGCAATGTGTGGATCGTGGGCGGGGGCGAGCTGGTGGGGCAGTTTTATGACGCGGGCCTGCTGGACGAGTTGATCGTGCAGATCGCACCGGTCACACTGGGTGCGGGCAAGCCGCTGTTGCCACGCCGGATCACACAATCGGCGCTGCGCCTGCAGTCGGTGGCAACGCTGGGCGGCCTCTTTGCAGAGCTGCGGTACAAGGTGCCGCCAGCCTCGCAACGCAACCCATAGCCACCCCTCTTTAAGCTATTGTTTTTATAGCTACTTATGCTTATCCATCAAGCGCCAGAGTCACTTTGGATGTAAAAAAAAATCAACCCAGCGGCACCGCCTTGTTCACCGGGTGCGACAGCACCAGCGAGGTGGAGACGCTGCCAAACGCGGCCAGCACATCCACCACGCGCTCCAGGTCGGCGGGCTGGCCGAAGGCGCAGCGCACCACAAAGCAGTCTTCGCCGGTCACGCGCACAACATCCAGCACTTCGGGCAGGGACTGGAACAGCAACACATAGCGCTGGATGTGTTCGTGCGTGGTGCGCACCCGCACCACCGCTTGCAGGCCCAGGCCCACGGCGGCCAGGTTGATGCGGGCCGCGTAGCCTGCAATCACGCCCGCGTCTTCGAGCTTTTTCACACGCTCGCTCATCGCAGGCTGCGACAGGCCGATCTGCTTGCCCAGCGCCGACAGGCTTTGCCGCGCATCGTGCTGCAGGGCCATGAGGATCTGCCGGTCTTTTTTGTCCAGTTCCACGGGGTGCTTTCTTTGAACAGGCTCTTAACGATGACTTCAAGGTTTGGGCGGGCGATTTCCGATGAGCCCCCCTGGCCGCAACTGCGGCGGTTTCCTATTGTTGGCGGGCAGTGATGGATCTGCTTTGAGAACAAGGACATTGAATGACGACGCGACCTGTTTTGCTGATTCCGGGCATCTACAACTCGGGCCCCACACATTGGCAGTCATTGTGGCAAACCCGGCACGCGGGCGTGGCGCGGGTGGAGCAGGCCGACTGGGACCACCCCGATTGCGACACCTGGGTGCGCACGCTCGATGACGCCATTGATGCATCGCCCCAGCCCCCCATCCTGGTGGCACACAGCCTGGGCTGCCTGGTCGCGGTGCACTGGGCCGCGCGCCACCACCGGCCCGTGCATGCGCTGCTGCTGGTGGCGGTGCCAGACCCCGGGGGGCCGAATTTTCCGGCCGACGCCAAAGGCTTTGCCCCACTGCCTGCCGTGCTGCCCGCCCAGCCCGACCTGCCAAGACGGGTGCTGATGAGCAGCACCAGCGACCCGTATTCCACCCCCAACTTTTCGGCGCAGTGCGCCAGCGCCTGGAACGCCGAGCACGTGGTGCTGGGTGAGCGGGGCCACCTCAATGCCGACAGTGGCCTGGGTGACTGGCCGCAGGGATGGGAGCTGGTGGCGCGCTGGCGCGGAGAGTGAGAACCGCTGCGGGGATTGCCACGCCCCTCTGAGAGCGCAGGCCCAGAGCGCTCGGGCCCCAGTGCCTGGAACCTCCGCGTCAGCCACCGATGGCTTGCGCCTGGTCCATCACGAGGTAGCGCTTGACCAGATCGAAGAAGCTCTCGTAGAAAGCGTCCTTGGAGATGGTCTCGCTGCCCACCTTGACCAGCGATTCGCTGCTGGAAGAAAACGGCAGCGACACGGACCCGATGGCGCCCACGCCCACGCTGGCCGAGTTGTTGGTCTTGCGCAGGGCATAGGTGTCCTGCAGCGCCGTCACAAAGCCCAGGCTCACCTTGCCGTCATTGGCCTCGGGCACACACACCACGCGCACCACCATCTGCAGATGCGATTCGGCTTCGGGCTGAAAGCTCTTCTTGCCCTCAATCAGCTCGGTCTGCTGGGTGGAGATGACGTAGCCTTGGCTCAGCAGCGCGCGGCGCGATGCCTCGCAGGTCTGGGCGGGCGTGGCATCAAACAGGCGCGAGTAGGTGGCCACCGAGCCAAAACTCTCCTGCACCCCAAACGTCTTGGGCGTGGTGCCCACACAGCCTGCCAGCAATGCGGCCAAGGCCACGCCACCTGCAGCGGCGCCAGAACGAACAGTGAAGCGGGTCGGGAAAAGGCACAAACGCAAGGGCGGGCACTCCTTCGGGGTCATCAACATCATCAAGAAAGTCGTCATTGCGGGGGGCATTTCCGGTTGCCATAGCGGCGCAGAACGGCTGCCATGGCGTTCTGACAGTCTGCACCACACCCGGTTCCCGTTGATTCTAGAAAGCCCTATGCCCAGCCTGGCACAACGCCCTTGCCCGTGGAGGGGCTGAAAGCGTGGTAACCACAGCCCAAAGCCCTGCACGCACGCCCTGCACACCATTTCGGGCATTGCACGCGTCAAGGTATCAATTTGCAGCAGCCCGTAAAGGCAACACGCCAAATGCTACACTATTGATAGCTGCTAGCGCTTATCCATCAAGCGCCAAGTGGCAATTTGGCACAACGATCTGTCACCTGCCTTCTTGCGCGCCTTTCACCATTCCTCTCTCCCCTGCTGCCGTGCCCCTTGCCTCCCTGCTTTGCCTGGTCGTCGCCATCAGCGACGGCGACACCCTGACCGTGCGCTGCGGCGCGCCCGGCGCCTACCAGCAGGTGAAGGTGCGTATCGCCGCCATCGACGCGCCCGAGTCGCGCCAGGCCTTTGGCCAGAAGTCACGGCAGCACCTGGCGCGGCTGTGCTTCCGGCAGCGCGCCACGCTGCAGCCCGTGGACGAAGACAGCTACGGCCGCACGGTGGCCCATGTGCGCTGCGGCAGCACCGATGTGGCCACGGCCCAGGTGCGCGCTGGCCTGGCCTGGGTGTACACGCCCTATGCCGAATCCCGGCCGCAACTGGTGGCGCTGCAGCGCCAGGCGCGCAGCAGTGGAGCGGGTTTGTGGTCACAGAAGCGGCCCCTGGCGCCGTGGACCTACCGGCACCGGCACACGCGTTGAGCGGCGCCGCGCGCTCAGCAGACGTGGCCCGAAACCGATAGCATAGCCCGCTTGCCCATGCTTGCCCTCGCTGGCCTTTGTTCACTGATTTGCGTGGGCCGCCCAGGGCACCCTGCAAGCTGCATTTTGGCAACCGCGCCTCTGGCTTCTGTGCTTTGGTTTTCTGTTTTCTCCGCCAACCTCTTGCCTCGCTCCGCTCTGTGACAGCCCCTTCTGCCCCGCCCTCCGCACCACCCAAACCTGATGTGGGCGCCACGCCCGCAAGCGTCTATCGCCACGCCGGTTTTGTGTCGTTTCTGATCGCCCGCGTGGTGGCCGTGGTCGCCACCCAGGTGCAGGCCGTGGTGGTGGCCTGGCAGGTGTATGACCTCACCCGCGAGCCGCTGGCACTGGCCTATGTGGGTCTGGCGCAGTTTCTGCCCATGCTGGCCCTGCTGCTGCCAGCAGGCGATTTGATCGACCGCTTTGACCGCAGGCGCATCCTGGCGCTGGCCTGGTCGGTGGGCGGCGTGTGCAGTGCATTGCTGTGGTGGTTGTCGGGCCACGGGGCCAGCGGCGTGGCGGGTATCTACGCCGTGCTGGTGCTGTACGGCTGCGCACGCGCGTTCTCGGGCCCAGCCATGCAAAGCCTGCTGCCGCAGATCGTGCCGCGCGGCCAGCTCGCGCAGGCCATTGCCGCCAACAGCATGCTGATGCGCGTGGCCAGCATTGGCGGGCCGCTGCTGGGCGGGCTGCTGTATGCGCTGGGCGGCGGCGAGCTGACCTACGCCGTGTGCTGCGCGTGTTTTGTGCTGGGCGTGGCGCTCCTGCTGCGTGTGGTGGTGGCCCATGCCACTGCGCCCGGCCCCGCGCAGGGAACGATGTTCGAGCGCTTTGGCGCAGGCATCACCTTCATCCGCACCCGGCCCATCATCCTGGGCACCATTTCGCTGGACCTGTTCGCCGTGCTGCTGGGCGGCGTGGTGGCCCTGCTGCCCATCTACGCGCAAGAGGTGCTGCATGTGGGCCCGGCCGGCCTGGGCGCGCTGCGCAGCGCCATGGCCGTGGGCGAGGTGGGTGCGGGGCTGTACCTGAGCATGCGGCCCTTCAACCGCCATGTGGGCCGCACCATGTTCATTGCGGTAGCGGTGTTTGGCGTGGCCAACCTGGTGTTTGCGCTCTCGCACTGGTTCTGGCTGTCGTTTGTGGCGCTGATGGTGGCGGGCGCGGCCGACATGGTGAGCGTGTACATCCGCGGCGCGCTGGTGCAGTTCTCCACGCCCGACACCATGCGCGGGCGGGTAAACGCGGTGAACATGCTGTTCATCGGCTCGTCCAACGAGCTGGGAGAGTTTCGCGCGGGCACCAGCGCCGCCTGGCTGGGCGTGGTGCCCGCCGCCGTGGTGGGTGGCCTGTGCACGCTGGGCGTGGTGGGCGGCTGGATGCTGGCGTTCCAGACGCTGCGCAAGGTGGACCGGTTTGAAGAGGCGGCGCAAGCGACCGCCAGGGCGCAGTAGGCCGCCTTTCTCCGAACTCAGAAACTACTATTTTGATAGCTACCAGCACATACCCAACAAGCGCTGGAGGCACTTTTCATTCAAACTTTCACCTTTGCATCAGGCATTGAACGTGCCCGTGAGCAGCTCGGGCAGTCGCTCGACCCTCATCTTGAAGCCGCAAGCTTGCGCATGGCCGCCGCCGCCCATGCTTTCGGCCAGCGCGATGCAGTCAAAGTTGCGCTGCGCACGCAGCCCCACCTTCACACCTTTTTCGCCAGCGCTCCACATCAGCGCAAAGGTGCCGGTCTTGGCCGAGAGGATGTCGCCCACCAGGCTGTGGAACATGCCGGGCGCATTCACCATCAGCCCGGTGATGCCGTTGAACACCAGCGGCTGCGCGCCTTCGGCAATGTCGGCGCAGAGCTTCTTGTACTTCTCGTCCATGGCCTCGCCGCGCACCATGAACTCCTTGAGTTGCTCGGGCGTGAAGGCCGCGATCTCGCGCCAGCGCGCAAAGTCCTGTTCTTCCATGTCGAGGGCCGACAAGAACGCGGCGCTCTCGGCAAATTCCCACTTCCAGATGTCGCGGTCTTCCACGTACTTGAGCAGCTCAGGGATGGGCTCGTGCGGGTGAAAGAACTCCCACGCCAGGCGCGCGCCCGACTTGCTCATGTCGAAGTGCACCACACCGCAGCGGCAGGCAAAACCGGTGAGTTTCTCGGCGGCGCTCTTGTGGTGGTCCAGCATCACCAGCTTGGCGGCACGCTCGTTGATGGCAGCCATCACCTCGGCGGCAAAAGAAAAGTCGAGGATGTACACCGCACGGCCTTGCAGGGGCGGCAGGTCGTCCACAGACTTGACATCGCCGTGGTCGAGCCCCACGTATTCAGCACTGTCGCCGTAGTACAGCCATGCGGCCAGCGCCGCGCCAAAGCCATCGGGGCAGTTGCGGCCGTGGTACAGGATCAGCGGCGCGGGATCGTTCTTGTCGGGGGCAACCAGGAGTTGCAGGGGGAGGATGGTTTTCTTCGTCATGGCCCCCGATTGTCGCCGGGGCAGTGCACCATGCGAGCGCAAAGTTCGCAGTCCGCCCGCGCGCGCTGCGGGAACCAACCCATGCACCGCGCCTCCACCCCATTTGCCCCGCACACCGAAAAGCCCCCGATGTTCCGAACCCTCAAAGACCTGTTTGACAGCTTCACGCAGCCCTCCACCACCCAGTCGCCCGCCGCGCGCGCCCACGCCGTGCAACTGGCAGCCGCCGTGCTGCTGGTGGAGGTGGTGCGGTTTGATGCCGCCATGGACGACGCCGAGCGCTCCACCATGGTGACCGCCCTGCGCAGTAAATTTGCGCTGAGCGATGATGAGCTGGAGCGCCTGCTGGAACTGGCTGTGAACACGTCCCGCAGCGCATACGACTACCAGCGCTTCACCGGCAGCCTGAACGACCACTTCACACAACCGCAGAAAGTGCAATTGGTCGAGGCCATGTGGCAGGTGGCGTACGCCGACTCGCGCCTGGATGAAAACGAGATGCACACCATCAGCAAGGTGGCCGGGCTATTGCACGTAACGCACGGCGAGTACATCGCGGCCAAGATGCGGGCAAAGGAAGGAAGCCCACTCTGAGTCGCTTTCGGCCCTTCCATCCGAGTGGGACGCCCCCCGTCCGTGCGGCGAGGCGGCTGCTGGCCTGGACTGCGCGGGCTCTAAGGGTGCGCCTGCGCTTCGCGTCTACACCGGCAGCCAGCGCCACCAGAACGGTTTGCGCTCTTCCTTGGCGCCTCGCGCTTGCAGAAACGCAATGAACTCGCTGCGCTGATGGCGCCGGGCAGCCTGCAGGGGCGTCATGTCATCAAAATCGGACTTGAGGTGCGGATCAGCGCCGTGCGCCAGCAGGTAGTGCGCGATCTCGCTGTGGCCGTGGATCAGGCTGGCAACCAGTGGCGTGCACAAAATCTCGGGGTGCTGGTAGTTGGGGTTGACGCCCGCGTTGATGTGGTGGCGCACCAGCGCCAGGTCGCCCGCCACGGCGGCGGCGTACATGTCTTTCCAGTCTCCAGCGGACATACCTGGGCATCCTTTGCAAGGGTTGAACGGGGCCAGTGTAGGCAGCAGCGCGTGCGGCACAATCCGCGCCTTCCCTTATCGTCCCTTGTCTTCCCCGGCGGCAACGCCCTCCTTCATGTACCCTCCCCTGCACATCCTCTGGCGCGACGAGCACCTGGTGGCCGTCTACAAGCCTGCGGGCTGGCTGGTGCACCGCACGGGGCTGGACGCGGGAGAAACACGGTTTGTGATGCAGACCCTGCGCGACCAGTTGGGCCAGCATGTGTACCCCGTGCACCGGCTGGACAAGGGTACCTGCGGCGTGCTGGTGATGGCGCTGCACAGCGATGCGGCGCGGGCGTTGTCGCAAGCCTTCGAGCACGGCGCCACGCACAAGCGCTACCTGGCCCTGGTGCGCGGCTGGGCGCCCGAGGCCATCGAGGTGGACCACGCCTTGAAGCCCGACGATGCCCCGGCCGATGCGGCCGTGCAGGACGCCCACACCCGCTTTCGGCGCCTGGCGCAGCTCACGCTGCCCGAGGCCAGTGATGCGCGTTTTGCCACCACCCGCGCCTCGCTGGTCGAGGCCATCCCCACCACCGGGCGGCGCCACCAGATACGCCGCCACCTCAAGCACCTGGCCCACCCCATCATCGGCGACGCGACACACGGCAAAGGCCCCCTCAACCGCTGGTGGGCCGAGCGGCTGGGGCTGCAAAGGCTGTGGCTGCATGCGTGGCAGCTGGCGGTGCCGCACCCGGTGTCGGGCGCTGTGATGACGTTTGACAGCGGGCTGCCATGGCCGGGGCCTGCGGGCTGGGGCCCCGGGCACGACACGGCAGAGATTGCCAACGCCAGCCCCGTCTCCGATTGGCAGCGGCTGTTTGCACGCTTGCCGTGGGAAGAGACGCAAGGCACGCCCACTGCACCGTAACCCGGGCGACACGACGACAGCGCACCCGTCGAAATAATGGGCACTCCAAAAATCAGGAGACTCCGCCCATGACCGCACCCGCCACCAACCGCGTCCTCGCCCACACGGGCGCGCGCTACCCCATCATCCAGGCGCCAATGGGCTGGATCGCGCGCACGCAGCTGGCATCGGCAGTGTCCCGCGCGGGCGGGCTTGGCATCATCGAGACATCGTCGGGCGAGACCGCCAACTGCCAAGCCGAGATCACCAAGATGAGCGCACTGGGCCTGCCGTTTGGCGTGAATCTGCCCATCCGCTTTTTGAAGGACGACGCCATGCTGCGCTTTGTGTGCGCGTCGGGCGTGAAGTTTGTGACCACCTCGGCAGGCAGCCCGGCCAAGTTCATTGCGCCGCTCAAGGATGCGGGCATCACCGTGTACCACGCGGTGCCCACGGTGGACGCGGCGCTCAAATGCGTGGACGCAGGCATCGACGGCCTGGTGGTCGAAGGTGGTGAAGGCGGTGGCTTCAAGAACCCCGAAGAGGTCTCCACCCTGGTGCTGCTGCAAGCCATCCGCGCGCGGGTGGATGTGCCGCTGGTGGCGGCAGGCGGCATCTGCGACGGGCGTGGCATGGCAGCGGCCTTTGCGCTGGGGGCCGAGGCAGTGCAGATGGGCACGCG
The DNA here is from genome assembly GCF_013376875.1 of Acidovorax sp. JMULE5. Lineage (GTDB taxonomy): Bacteria > Pseudomonadota > Gammaproteobacteria > Burkholderiales > Burkholderiaceae_C > Acidovorax > Acidovorax facilis. The sequence continues at coordinate 70,237 of NZ_CP035951.1, read as the reverse complement.
GTTTGTAAGCTGCGCCGAGAGCCCCGTGCACGCCAACTACAAGAACGCCATCGTCGATGCGGGCGTGACCGGCACCTGGATGCTCAACACCAAGGCCAGCCCCTGCATCCGAGCGCTCAAGTCGCAGCGAACCCAGGCCATCCATGAGGCAGGCCTCATGCCCGCCGACAGCTTTGCGGGCATCCAGCGCGTGTACTTTGATGGCGACATGGAGGCCGCACCGGCCCTCGCGGGCCAGACCGCCGGGCTCATCGATTCCGTCAAGACCGCGCAGCAGATCATTGACGACACGGTGCAAGAGTTCTTTGCGATCAGCCAACGCATGGGCGCCTTGGCTGCAGCGCGGTCATTTGGCTGATCGCCATCGCAGCGCAGGGGTAGGGCCAGGGCTCTACGCCGCCTTCGCGCCCAGCGCACGCATGCGCGCCTTCCACTTGGCAATCCCATCGTCGCCCAGTTGCTCCACGCTGCCCACCAGCGTCTCATGCACCGGCGCAATGCCCACAAAGCCCAGGATATTGCGCTCCAGCGACTTCACGCTGTGCGCGCGGAAGTACCAGCGGTAGACCAGCGCTGGCATGCCCATGGTGACTACCACCCGCGCACTGCGCCCTGTGAGCCCCTTGCGGCCAAAGGGGTTGCTGCCTTCGGTATTGAAGGCAAACCCGGGTCGTGCCACCTGCTCCAGAAAACCCTTGAGCAGGGCTGGCATGTCGCCCAGCCACAGCGGAAAGAACAGCACGATGTGCTGCGCCCAGCCGATGTCCGCCTGAGCAGGCTTGAGCGATGCGGGCAGCAGGCCCAGCTCCCACTCGTGCTGGCTGCGCAGCAGCGCAAAGTCGATGGCAGCCACCTCGATCTCGCGCACCTCGTGGCCCGCCGCGATGGCCCCTTGCGCATAGGCCTGCGCCAGCGCGTGGCACAGGTGGGGCGCACTCGCGTCCGGGTGGCCCTGTATCAGAAGAATGCGTTGGGGCGTCATGGCAAAAACTCCTCGCGGCGCCAGGCCCGCCGGTGATGGCGGCCGCTGCAGGCACCAAGGCAAATCGTGACACGCGCAACCCCGGGGTGCAAGCGCCGAGCAGGTGGCGCCACCCGCAGGGACGGGTTGGGGAGGCGCGGGAGGAACATGGCTATGGGCGGCAACCGTCAGGCGCTTCACTTTTGATAGCTACCAGCGCTTTACCATCAAGCGCTAGATGCCAATTTCTATCAAAACCTGGCGCCCACACCCAGCCAAGCAGTCGTTGGCGTGCGTCGGCAGTGTCCTACCACCGCGCTCGCCCGCCACCGGTAGACGCTGCCGCGCCGGAGCAGCACAGTCGCAGGGCAGCACTGTTGCTGCGCCCCCTCCTCCGCTGGACTCCCCGCCATGCCACCACACGCGCACCGCTCTCTGGGCACACCGCCCGCCCTCGCCACAACGCCGGTCACCGGGTGCAAGGAACATGGCCATGGCTGACCTCTGGCAGGAGATCGCCAGCACGGTGGCCTCGGAATTCTCGGACGTGCCCGATGCGGCACAGGCCACGCGCATCGTGGTGCGCCTGGCCATGGCAGCGCTGCTGGGCGGGCTGCTGGGTTGGGAACGCGAACACGCGGGCAAGGCCGCTGGCGTGCGCACGCACATGCTGGTGGCCATGGGCGCGGCCCTGTTCGTGCTGGTGGCGCAGCAGGCCGGCATTGAAGCGGCAGACAACAGCCGCGTGCTGCAGGGCATCATCGCGGGCGTGGGGTTCCTGGGCGCGGGCACCATCCTCAAGGGCGATGCCGAAAGCCAGGTCAAGGGCCTGACCACAGCCGCTGGCATATGGCTCACTGCCGCCATCGGCGTGGCCGCCGGGCTGGGCCGCGAAGCCACGGCGGTGCTGAGCACGGTGCTGGCGCTGGTGGTGCTGTGGGCCATTCCGATGCTGCACGACAAGGTGAGCCACAACGCAGCCAACCACGAGGCGGACTGAGCCGAGCCGAGGCAGCCCGCTGGCGCGGGCTGCGCTACACTTTTTCGCCCACCAACCCCCTGGCTGCGGCGCAGGCCCACGCGCCGCAGGCAGCCACATCTCGTTACCCCATGCACAGTCTTCCAGCGCAGCACCGCTGCCTTGGCGGCACAGCTCCTGCGCCGTTTGCCACCCTGCCACCCGCCACAGCCTGCAGCCTTCCTGTGGTGGTACAACCATGACGCGGACGAGCGACACCGAGGCTCAGCCTGCCGCATCTGCAGCCGCGACCACAACTGCGACTGCGACGGCCACCACAGCGCAGGCGGCAGCCTCGGGCAACCTGCGCGGCATCGTCGCCATGGTCGCGGCGGTGGGGGTGTTTTTCGCTGATGGACGCCCTGCTCAAGACCCTGTCGGCCAGCTACCCCGCCATGCAGGTCGCGGCGCTGCGCGGCTGGGCTGCATTGCCGCTGGTGGCGCTGTATGTGCTGTGGCGCGGCGAGGTGCGGGGCTTGCTCAAGGTGCGCTGGCCGCTGCACCTGCTGCGTGGCGTGCTCAACGTGACCATGCTGGGCCTGTTCACCTACGCACTCAAGGAGCTGGGCCTGGCCGAGGCCTACACGCTGTTTTTCATCGCCCCGTTGCTGATCACGGCGCTGTCCACCGTGGTGCTGGGCGAGAAGGTGCGCGCCGCTCACTGGGTGGCGATCGTGCTGGGCATGGTGGGCGTGGTGGTGGCCCTGCGGCCCAGCCAGGACGCCTTTTTCACGCTGGGCGCGCTGGCGGTGCTGGGCGCAGCGTGTGGATACGCCGTTTCGGCCATCACGGGGCGCGTGCTCAGTCGCACAGACTCCAGCGCCAGCCTGGTCTTCTGGACCACCGCCTTGCTGGCGCTGGGCGCGGGCACGCTGGCCTGGCCCAACTGGGTGGGTGTGGCGCAGGCGCACTGGCCGCTGGTGGCGGGCCTGGCGGTCACGGGGTTTCTGGGGCAGCTGGCGATCACCGAGGCGTTCCGGCACGGGCAGGCGTCGGTGGTGGCGCCGTTTGAATACACGGCCCTGGCCTGGGGCATGGGGCTCGACTGGGTGCTGTGGCAGGCCGTGCCGGGGGTTTCCACATTGCTGGGCGGCGCGATCATCATCGGCAGCGGGTTGTATCTGGTGCGGCAGGAGCGGACGCAGGCGGTGGTGCCTCCATGAGGTGAAGCTCCCCCTGAGTCGCCTTCGGCGCCTTCCCCCTCTCTCGCTGCGCGGGAGGGGGACGCCACCGGTGGCCTGGCAAAGCCAGTTCCACGGTGGCGCTGGCCTGGGTTGTGCCAGTTTCTTGAGCGGCGCCAGGGACAACGACGACCTTGCAGGTGGCGGCACCTGCCCGCGCCGTCGCACGGCATGGTCTTACACCCCGGCAGGCGCATGGGCGGTGCAATAGGAGGTCCATCACATCGGCACCACCAAAAAGGAATTCACCATGACCCAGCACGCCACCATTGCAGGCCACGTTACTTACACCCCGGGTGACGGAGCCCCGTTGACCATTCCGAAAGGCCCCGTGGAGCTGGAGCCTTCCAAAGACAGCACCACCTTGAGCTGGACCGCAGACAACGATGCCGTGGGCTCCGCCGCGATCCCGAAGGACCAGTTCAACCAGTACGTGCGCGAGGGAAAAATCCGCATCCAGAACTGAGCGGTCAGCATCGGGTACTATGAAATTAATAGCGGCCAGCGCTTTATGATCAAGCGCCAGAGCCCTATTTCATGCGATATTCACGATGCAAGCCGAAGACATCCTTCATTTCTGGTTCGAAGAACTCACCCCCGCCCAGCACTTCGTACAAGAGGACGCCATCGACGCGATGATCCGTGTCCGCTTCGGTGCCACCTGGCAGGCAGCGCGGCAGTGCGAGTTGTGGAGCTGGCGCGGCACACCCCAAGGCCGCCTGGCGGAGATCCTGGTGCTGGACCAGTTCTCGCGCAACATCCACCGGGGCTCGCCACTTGCATTTGCGCAAGATGCCCAGGCGCTCGTGCTGGCGCAGGAGCTGGTGACCGGGCAGCACGACAAGGCACTGGCCCCCACCGAACGCGCCTTTGCCTACATGCCCTACATGCACAGCGAATCGCTGGTGGTGCACGCCCAGGCGATGGTGCTGTTTGACCAGCCTGGGCTGGAAAACAACCTGAAGTTCGAGGTGGCGCACCGCGACATCATTGCGCGCTTCGGGCGCTACCCGCACCGCAACGCCGTGCTGGGGCGCACGTCCACAGCGCAGGAGCTGGCCTTCCTCGCGCAGCCCGGCTCGTCCTTCTGAGCTTGCCGGTCCTTGCCGGTCAGATCGGCCGGGTCAGGTACACCGCCTCGCGGCCCACGATGGGCTCGCGCGTGGGCATCATCACCGTACAGTCGTCGCACAGCGCGCGGATCTCGTGCGGGCCATCGGTGGCGATGAGTTCGCCCTGGGCAAACACCTCAAAGCCCTGCACAGGCCGCGTGAAGCGAAAGTCCGGCGTGCGCACCATACAGGTCTCCAGCAGCTCGTAACGGCGCTGCGGGCCTGGCGCGGGGCGGTTGGCAGCGGCTTCGACCAGCCCGAAATGCGCCAGAAAATCCAGCGCCACGGCCGTGGCCACGTCGGCCGTCGACTGGCGGAAATGCTGGCCACACTCCACCACCAAAGCCACCCCATCGCTCTCAGCCAGCCCATGGCGGCCGTGCTGGATGAGCGGCGTGCCCGAGCCCAGCCCGCTGGGCATCACCAGGTGCACGGGCGGACGGCCAATGGCCAGCGCCACCTGCGCATTGCGCGGATAGGCGGGGTACACCCAGAAAGGCTGTACGTCCTGGCTGGTGGAGTGGATGTCCAGGATGTGATCGGCCGCAGCCACCACCGGGCGCAACGCACGGGCGCGGTCCAGCTCGGGGCTTGCGGCCGTGCCGTCCAGTTCACCGGCGGACCAGATGCGGTTGAGGTTGTGCACCAGCTGGCGGCTTTCAAACGGACGGGATGGGTCAAACGATGCATACGCCGCCACGTTGGCAAAGCTGATGGTCAGCGTGCCAATCCGCGGGCGCACGCCCGTGTCCAGCAGATGCGTGGCCGCCACCATGCCGCAGATCTCGTTGCCATGCGTGAGCGCATTGATGAGCACGTGGGGGCCTGGCTGGCCCGATTCAAAACGGTGCACGTAGTCGATGCCCACATTGCCCTGGCGGTAGGCAGAAAGGTCGCGGGGAAGGACTTCGAAAACGGGAGAGTTTTGTGTCATGGCGGGCAATTAATAAGACAACACATCATTTTCTGCGCAAAACAGAAACCACACTGCATGCGGTGTACGATGCCCCGCCCGTTTGTTCCACCGCCCTGCCGCACCATGCCCCCTGCACGACTTTGCCCGCTGGCCGATGCGGCCGCCTTGCTGCCCGCCGACAGCTGGATCGCCCAGCGCCTTGCAGAGGACCCGGATGCGCTGGCCACGGAAACCGTGCTCTGCATCACCGGCGATGTGCAGGTGCCCGAACTGCACCTGGATGCGCCCCTGGCCAGCGGCAGCCCGCTGCGGGCGCTGCTGCAGGGCGGCAACAACACCAACCAAGCTCCCACGGGCCAGCCCTTTCTGATCCTGATCGAAGGGCATCTGCAGATCGACGGCGCGCTCACCTGCGACGACACCGATGGCACCACGCACCTGGTCGTGCTGGGCGACGCGCGCATGCACAACGCCGTGGTGGGCGGCCAGCTGCTTTATGTGCAGGGCGCGCTGCAAGTGGCCGACCTGCTGTGGGGCGACTACAACCATGGCGGGCTCACCGTGCGGGGCGGGCTCACGGCGCGGGTGGCGCTGTTCACGGATGAATACCACGTGGACATCACCGGGCCCGAGCAGGTGGAGTTCCTCATCGACGAAGTGCGCAGCGTGCCGCACCTGGCGGAGTTTTCCAGCGAGATCGCAGGCATCGTGTTCCCGCCCGAGTTCCATGACGGCATCGACGATGGCGAGAGCGGCATCAGCAGCATGCTCGACCGCCCCCGCGTGGTGGCCGCCGTGCGCGCGGGCGAGAACGCCACGCGCAGCAGCGCCGAGATCCATGCCGCCCTGCCGCTGGAGCCAGGCCTGTTTGCCGACGAAGCGATCAACGTGCAGAACATCCTGGCCGCAGTGCACACGCCCGTGATCGCCCCCAAGGAGCACACGGCCACCGGGTGGTTTCAGCAGACCGATTTTTCGCTGTGCCAGCGGCATGTGGACGCAGACGGCGACCAGCGCGACGACAACGTGTTCATCACCGTCTGGAAGACCTGGGACTTTTACCTGTCGGTGTCGCAGGGGCCCGAACGCCAGGGGCTGCTGGCGCGCCTGGCCGCCGCCATGCTGGGCCGCAAGGTGCCGACCACCGCGCAGCTCACGCTGGTGCACCGCGCCTACAGCGAAGGCGAACCCGGCGAGTGGCTGCCCCTGGCGCCCGACACCCATCCCGAAGCCTGGCAGGCCTGCACAAAAGCATGGCGCGGCGTGCTGGACTACCTGCGCAAGGCCGTGGGCCAGCACCGCGCCCGCTACCCGCTGCACCAGCGCCTGGTGGCCGAACTGACCGCAGAGCGCATCGAAGACTTCACCACCCTGCCCGTGTTCACCGAGCGCTACAACGACTGGTGGGACAGCGACAAGAACGGCTGGTGGGAAGGCGACGTGTGGGTGGGTGCGCGCCAGCCCTGCATGCACGAAGGCGAGCCTTGGGGCCGCGCCCTCAAGCTCAGCTGGGAAAACGGCGACGAAGCCCCCGGCGACGAAGACGACAACGCCCACAGCGCCTACCAGATCAACGTGGAAGCCGCACTGAACGGGCCTGCCGTGGTGGAGTTCACCTGCGCGCAGCGCCAGAGCGACGCCCGCACCACACTGCCCCGCAGCGCAGCCGACCACATTGTGCGGCTGCTTCGTTTTTACGGTGCGGCCCAATCGCGCGTGCGCGCCCAGCACGAACAGGAGCAGGCCCGCCAGGCCGAGGCGCAGCGCATTGCGGCAGCCGTGCACCTGCTGGCCACACCGCCCATGGCGCCCGATGTGCCCGATGCAGCGGTCTTCCCCGTCGAGCTGATGACGCTGTCAGACCAATGGCAGGCCGATGGGCAGGGCTACGTGGCCGCCATCCGTGCCCACCAGTTGGCCATGGATGCTGCCGAGTCAGGCAACGCAGACAGCGCGGAGACCGCTGCAGAAGGCGACGATGGCGATAACGAAGAAGGTGATTCCGAGAACGACCTCCCGGAAGACCCGCGCAAGGCCGCCGCCCCCACCGTGCTGCAGTTGGCCCGCGTGGTCAACACCCACGCCGACGAAGACCTGGCCGACCGTTTTCGCCAGCGCTTTGCGTTTGCTCCCGACGCTTTCATGCAGCACGCCGCCGACGCTGGAAGCTTCATCGGCCCCGTGTTCGCGCTGGACGACGGCCGTGTGGTCGCACGCATCGGCCCGGTGTACGACGACGCTGCCCACTGGCTGGTGCTGCAAGGCCTTCAGCACACACCGCTCCCTGCCCTCAAAGGCCTGGGCCGCTCACCCGACCGGCGCTGCTTTGCGCAAAGTGACGGCCAGCACATCACCACGCACCAGGGCTTTGGCGGCCCGGTCATCGCCCGTTTTGCGCTGCCGCAGGGCAACGAGGCCCTGCCGCCACATGTGCAGGTGGTCGCAGGGCCCTTGGGCCAACGGTGCGATGAGTTGATCCCCTTCAACAACGGCCAGCGCGTGCTGCTGCGCAACCCCACGGGCGTCTATCTGTTGCACGCCGAGGGTGCCGCGGGAGCCAGCAGCCCCGTGCAGCGCATCCACCCGCAAACCTTTGACGAAGACGGCCCCTACACCTGGCCCAAGAACCAGCAGGACGAATCGGTGAACGGCGCCGAGGTCACGATGCTGGCGCTCGACATGCTGCACATGGCCCTGTCACCGGACGAGCGCTACATCGCCGTGGGCGACCAGGACAGCGTGCACATCCTGCTGAACGCCCGAGGCCAGGTGGTGCGCCGCTACGAGCCCCTGTCGTCCTACCCGCACCACACCACCTTCTCACACGACGGCACGCAGCTGTTTGCCAACTCCTGCCACTTCTACGGGGGTTGCACGCTGGCCGCGCCAGTGAGTGCAGCGTTGCCAGACCTCGCGGCAGACAGTGGAGAAGAAGAAACGCACGAAGCCCCGGCCATCAACACCCAGTGGCGCGTGTATGCATCTGCCACCCTGCCGGGCATGGTGGTGCTGGGCGATGCCAATGGCTACCTGCACGCCATCAGCGACGACGGGCGCCCGCTGTGGCGCCACCACATCGGCAGCACCATCAGTGCCATGGACATGTCGCCCGACGGCAGCACGCTGTGGGCCGCCAGCTACGGCGGCTACCTGGTGCACCTGGAGCGCGTGGAGACGGGGATGGACCCGTATTCCATCGGCACATCGCCGTATGCGGAGGTGCGGCGGTGGATCTTCTGGAGCGATGAAACCGGGCCGTTGCGGTGGTAGGCGATGTCGCACTTTGACGGCTAGGCGTCAGCTTCGGACGCTCGATACAGAGGTGCGAAAGGAATGGGTAAATCATGAGACCGGATGCGTCTGCAACGGCCTGGGAAGTTCAACATGCCACATCCATGGCGCACCGCTTCAGGCTGGTTGCGGGCACTCGCTCCGTCTTTGCGAATGCGTACTATCGGCCGAGGCTGTGTGGAAACGCTCAACGAGTATGTGTGCCAGTCCCGTCACGCGTCACTGAGCCGCATTTTCCAGCAGCTCTGTTGAGTAGTCGTTTTGGAGCACCTTGGGCCTTGCGACGCATTTCTGAGGCCTTTCTCGGCCTGTAAAAGCCAACAAAGGCTTTACGCCTTCACCATCCGCATCGCCAGCATCATCTGCGCGATACCCATCACGCTCATCACCCGCTTGAGGTTGTAGGCCAGCACATGCAGGCTCATCTCGGTGCCCACGTGCTTGAGGGTCTTCATCAAGAAGTGAATTGAGCCCATCCAGTGCTTGAGTGTCCCGAAGACATGCTCCACGGTGGACCTGCGCAACGTCATGGCCTCGGGGTTACCGTCTAGCCGTTGCTGAACGCGCGCCAGAACATCTTCGTGCTCCCATCGGCGAATGCGCCGGTTGCTACTGGTCGTGCACTTGGATTTGAGCGGACACTTTGGGCAGGCACTAGACCAATAGACGCTCAGATTCAGACCCTTCTCGAGCGTTTTGAAGCGATGGATCGCACGCTCGCCTGCAGGGCACTGGTACTCGTCATCCTTAGCGATGTAGATGAAGTCGGCCTTGTCGAAGCGCCCTTCAGCCTTTGCGTTTGACGTCATCGGTTTGGGCACGAAGGTCGTGATGCCAGAGTCTTCGCAGGCCTTGAGTTGCGGGCCGCTGAAGTAGCCTCGGTCGGCGAAGGCTTGCAAGCCCTGGCTCCCCATAGCCTGGTCTGCGGCACAGGCCATGTTGTGCAACTGCGCACGGTCATTGCCAACGTTCGTCACCTCGTGCGCGACGACCAAGTGGTGCTTGGCATCGACAGCGGTCTGCACGTTGTAGCCCACCAGGCCCGATCCCTTGGCCTGGGTTGCCATCGAACGTGCATCGGGATCCGTGAGGGAGATCTGGCCATCGGGCAGGCTCTTCAATTGCTCCTTGAGACCGTCGAGTTGCCGCATCTGCTCACGCAGCTTTTTTAGCTTCTCCTGCAGTCGTTCTGTCTTGGCTTCGACCTCTGCCGGCTGCGTGCGGTCAGCGGTCTCCAGCGCGTCCAGGTAACGCTGGATACTCTGCTCGATCTGCTGCTGGCGGGCCTCGATCTTGCCGGCGGTGAAGTTGCGGTCACGGCTGTTGACGGCCTTGAACTTGCTGCCGTCGATGGCCACGATGGCCTGCGAGAAGAGGTTCAACTGTCGGCACATGGCGATGAAGCGCTTGCAGACGTTGCGGATGCCAGCGCCGTTGCTTCGACGGAAGTCCGCAATGGTCTTGAAGTCCGGCGCAAGGCGCCCGGTCAGCCACATCAGCTCGACATTGCGCTGGGCTTCACGCTCCAGCCTGCGGCTCGATTGGATGCGGTTGAGGTACCCGTAGATGTAGAGCTTGAGCAGGACAGCGGGGTGGTACGAAGGCCGGCCAGTGACTGCCGGATTGATCCCATCGAAACCAAGTGCCCGAAGATCCAGTTCTTCGACAAACACATCCACAACACGCACCGGGTTGTCCTCTGCGATGTAGTCGTCCAAGCACTCCGGCAGCATAGTGATCTGTTGTCGGTCTTCGCCTTCGATGAATCGCTTCATGGGGGCACCTCGCTTGAATCGGGTGCTGCTATTTTAGTTTTGGACCGCAATCGTGGGTGGAGTTTTCACACAGCCTCGGCCAGAAGCGGACGTCGCCAGATGTGCAGAATTCGCTCGGCTGCGGTCACTCGCGGTGATTGGTAACCGCACGTTGAAAGGAACTTGGTGGCGCTTTGGGCTCCTGATGCTCTCGTCGAGGTGCGATTTTTCCCGTCGGACGCAGGCGGGCGAGCGGGGCCGACTCCCACCGGCTGGTGGGGCTGCCCGTTGAGCATCAGTGGTGAACTCTTTGACGGAAGGTTTGACCTTTCCGAAACGGGGCCGCTGCGGCCAGGAGAGTCGCGCGTCGTGCCCGTGAAATTCCTCAGCCCGGATATCGTGAGGACTCGCATTACCGAGGGTCAGGAGTTGCAAGTTTGGGAGCGAGGGTTCGTTGGGGAAGCCGCAGTTTTGGCTTTGTACTGGTAGGCCGCATCCGGCCAAAACGGAAATTGGAGCGAAGTTGAACAGCCCCGATCAACTAAATGTTGCAAAAGGCTATCTGGTAGAAGCCGCCAAAGAACTCGATGCAGGACATGTCAATTTCCTTGATGGCATTCGACGAATCATGTCGCTCAAGTGGTCGGTATCTCAACTTGATCATGACCCTGACTTCTCCATCTTTGTTGTCGTGGACAGCGAATCTGACCACCTACCAGGAGCGGAGCAGCGGCACCTCTGCAGCCAAGCCTGGTTGAAAGAATGTGATCTACAAACCGCACGGCTGGAAGCTTTTTGGGGTCGGGAGGTCCGTACTGCGTGTGCTGCTCTGGTCACACGATTCTCAAATTAGGTATGTCCGCTTCGGGCCCGCTAGCGTCCCTCGCCTTGGGGCAGAATCCGGCCAGAAGCAGCCGCCTGGCTATAGCCGGCGTTTTCCATAAGGCCTTCAAAGACGAGGCTAATCAGGTAGAGGTGGCAACTTGTTTAGTGGAGATGACCTGTTGCCAGGTTGGATTGAATCCAAGACGACACATCAGTTACCGCAATGGCATGTCGTTGATTGAACGTCCCGCTCTTGTCCCATGCCACGCCGCGTCCTTGGGCAAAAGCCGCGCGGTACTTGCGCATCATGTTCTGCGGGTCGCACGCCAACTCGTCCATAAGGTACTTCTCAGTCCACTCCGACCGACTGAAGGGATGGCCAAGAGCTGCTTGCAGTTTGTCCGCCACCTCACCGTAGGTCACCGTGTCGCCAGCCAGAAACACAATCTCATTGCGGATGCGTGGCTGGGCAAACACCACCTCGGCCGTGAGCGCGCCAATATCGTCGGGCGTGGTCAGCGTCACAGCGGTGTCCAGGCTACCCAGGCCGTGGACTGCATGGTTCTGCAGGTCGACGACGCCAAACTCTGGCTCGAATAGATAGCTCATGAACATGCCGGTGGAGATGACGACCCACTCCATGTTGTCCTGGCTGCGCAGCAGCTCGCGCACATCGAGCTGTGCATCGAAGATGTCCTGTGGGCCGCCACGGCCAATCACGTCGAAGTCGACACCGAACTGCCAAGGGAAGTAGCGGGGAATGCCTGACAGCAGCGCAGCGCGCGCCAGCTTCATCGGCGTGTTGATGCCGGCGGCGTAGCCCGCGCAACCGATCACCGTGTCGTAGCGGGCGAACACCACGGCCAGCTCATCAATGGAGCTTTTCACCAGATCGCCCAGGACGATCTCGATGTCGAGGTCGCGAATCTCGGCGACATCCCGCTGCTTGGCAGGCTCGAAGGATTCCACGGCACTGGCGCGCAGCAGCACGCTGATCTTTGCACCGTCCACTCTCGTGGCGCGACGTGCGAGGTTGCGGAGCACCGGCATGCCGAGTTCGCCGGCACCGAGGACGAGAATGTTTTGAGAGGTAGCGTTAGGATCTGACGGGTTCATCGTGTGGTTTACAAAGTAGAAAGTTGGGCCAGTCTAGCCACGCCTCGCTTGCAATGTAAGAAGGCACACGCGTGATACCGGGAGCAAAACCACAGTGAATCGAAACGAAATTCTTCAGTACGCGCAGACCGTTTGCGACGGCCTGCGGGACGATGATGACGGTGTTCGGCGCGAGGTGCTGGCGCATGCGGGAAGCCGCTGGTCGCTTGGCATCGTCCACACACTGGGCGTTTATGGCAGGCTGCGCCACGCGGAAATCGGCAGGCGCATGCACGGAGTGACTCAGCGCATGCTGACGCTGACACTGCGGCAGCTAGAGCGCGACGGGTTGGTGCTCCGTCACGACTTCGAAGAGGTGCCCCCCCGAGTCGAGTACGAGCTGACTGATGCGGGCATGGAGTTGCTTGTGCGCATGGTCCCGCTTTGGACATGGATTGTCGAAAATGCCGACCGCTTCCGGGAAGCTCGACAGAGTTTCGATAGCCATCACCGCGAATAGGCTCCTAGCCACGACTACTCAACGACTTGAGAGGTTTGTTGGACTATACGGTCGGATACCGTGTGTGTTTATTGAACGGGTGCGACATGCACAGGCCATGCGGTGATGGTGGCAGACGGCTTTGGGCCCTTAGCTGAAGTTAACCTGCAGCCAACAAAAGTGTCGAATGCTCGTGGAGCCCTTCACAATAAAGTCCAGCCCACTTTTTTCGAGATGCCTACTTCTCATGAAGAACAAATTCTTGCTGCTGCAGCAGGTGCTGGAACGGCTCGCCGAAGACCTGCTGCAAGCCGAACAGGCAGTTCGGGCGGCGCATGAAACGGCGACTCACGAAGAAAATATCGCCGAAAACAAATACGACACATTGGGACTCGAAGCCGCCTACCTGGCCACCGGCCAAGCTCGGCGCGCTGAAGCCATACGCCAGGCGATGGCCAATTGGCGCCAATTCCGCCCAGGCCCCTACGACGCCAGCAAAGGTATACAGCTCGGCGCACTGGTCTGTCTGGTCGATTCCGACGACAAGCAGCAACAGGTCTTTCTCGGCCCGGATGGGGGCAGCATGAAGTTGGTCAGCGGCGCACAGCTCGTTCAGGTCATCAGCAGCGAAGCCCCTTTGGGCAGGGCCATGCTGGGTAAATGCGAGGGTGATGAGGTGTCGATACAGGTCGCTCTCATCCGTCAGCAATTTGAGGTACTGCGGGTTCAATAGGCAACAAGCCAGTTCGAGCCGAATTGGTCGAGGTCAGCAGACGTTCAGGCGTCATGAACGTACCGGCTGGCTGACAAGGTCAGCAGTGCTTTGAAATTGGCCACTGGGTCCGAGAGTTACTGGCGCACGAATGAGCGCTGAGTGGCCCAGACCGTGGTCGCAGAGGGCCGACATCACAGGCAGCAACCGCTGCATCGACGTCATCCAGATCTTGAAGATGCGAGATGGCAACGGGTTGATAGTCCTCATCCGCACGGTGGCTATTGGCACGGCTTTCAACGCGATGGCTGCCAGCCATGATCGCAAGGAACGCTGACCGCTACCCATGCGCCGATAGGCGCAGCCACCCCCACAACCCCTCCCTCAAAAATGCGGCCCAGGCCCTTCCTGGGCCAGCGCATCCTGCGCATTGCGCAGCGGGCAGACCTTGAGCGACAAACAACCGCAGCCAATGCAGCCATCCAGCTGGTCACGCAGAGCCATGAGCGTGCGGATGCGCTCGTCCAGATCGTCGCGCCAGCGGGCGGACAGGCGGCGCCAGTCGGCCACCGTGGGCGTGCGCCCGGCGGGCAGCGCCTGCAAGGCCTCGGCGATGGCGGCCAGCGGCACGCCCATGCGCTGCGCAACCTTGATCACCGCCACGCGGCGCAGCACGGAGCGAGGGTAGCGCCGCTGGTTGCCCGCATTGCGGACGCTGGCGATCAGCCCGCGCGATTCATAAAAATGCAGGGCCGACACGGCCAGCCCGCTGCGGCTGGCGACCTCGCCCACCGACAGCTCGGATTTTTCGCACAGCTCGGACGGATCAGCATGCGCGTCCGCTACCACGCGGGCAACGGGAATGCGGGGCTTGCCTGGTTTCACAACAACTTCTGCAAGGGCTTTCTTCACGGCGATTGACCTCAATTTAACTTGAGGTTTGATACTAACCCACGAAGCCCTTGCAACCGCCGCCGATGCCGCTGCGACTGCGGTCGCCCAGGCTTTCCGGCAATTCCACCTTGGGTTTCACCTTCACATCCCTTCTCAGGATTTCTGCACCATGCGCCTTGATACCGCAACAACCCAGCACCCCGCCACGGCAACTTCCACGCTGCGCTTCATCAACCCGCCGGGCCTGTACGACCCGCGTGCCAATGGCTACACCCATGTGGTGGTGGCGCCCGCCCCGGCACGCACTGTCTTTGTGGCGGGCCAAGGTGGCGAGAACGCGGCGGGCCAGCTGTCTGCCGACTTTGGCGAGCAGCTGCGCCAGGCGTTCACCAACCTGCGTATCGCATTGGCAGGCGCGGGGGCCAGCGTGCACGATGTGGCAAAGCTCACCGTGCTGGTGGTGGACCACACCGAGCAGCGGCTGGCACTGTTCAGCCAGGCGGTGCGCAGCCTGTGGCCCGATGGGGCGGCACCAGCCTGCACGCTGATCCCGGTGCCCCGGCTGGCGCTCGACGGCATGCTGATTGAAATCGAGGCCACAGCAGTGATGCAGGCATGAGCTGTGCATGCACACCACCCCAGGCAACCACTGTCCCCAAGATGAGCACTCCACCGTACTCCCGCTCCGCATCCACCACACCGCCCAGCACGCCCCGCGCAGAGGCGCCAGGCCTCAGCACGCCGGTGCTGCTGCTCATGGCCGTGGCCTGCGGGTTGTGCGCGGGCAGCAATTACTTCAACCAGCCCCTTCTGCACTCCATTGCCACGCAGTTGCAGGTGCGTGACGCCTCGGCGGCGCTCATCGTCACGCTGGCGCAGGTGGCCTACGCGGCGGGTTTGTTGTTGTTGGTGCCGCTGGGTGACATGCTGGAGCGGCGGCGGCTCATCACCACGCTGATGTTGCTGGCGGCCCTGGGGCTGTTCACCAGCGGGTTTGCAGGCAGCTACGCCCTGCTGGCGCTGGGCACGGTGCTGACGGGGCTGTTCTCGGTGGCGGCGCAGGTGCTGGTGCCGTTGGCGGCCACGCTGGCTGCGCCGGGCCGCAGTGGGCGAGCGGTGGGGCTGGTGATGAGCGGGCTGCTTGTGGGCATTCTGGCGGCGCGCAGCGTGGCGGGGCTGTTGTCTGAACTGGGTGGCTGGACGCTGGTGTACCGCGTGGCGGGCGTGGCCATGGTGGCCGTGGCGCTGGCGCTGTGGTGGGTAATGCCCCGCTCGCGAAACGCTGGGCGGGCCCAGGGGTATGGCCAGGTGCTGCGCTCTCTGGGCACGCTGGCCCTGCGCCACCCCCGGCTGCGCAGCCGGGCCTTGCTGGGCGGGCTGTCGTTTGCGTCGGTCAGCGTGTTGTTCTCCACCATGGCGCTGTTGCTGGCGGGGCCTGCCCACCGCCTGGGCGATGCGGGCATCGGCCTGGTGGGGCTGGCGGGCGTGGCCGGTGCGCTCATGGCCAATGTGGCGGGCCGCATGGCCGACCGTGGGCAGGCCCAGGTGGCCACGGCCGTTTCGGTGGGGTTGCTGCTGCTGGGATGGGGCGCGCTGTGGCTGGGCGCCACCAGCCTGGTGTGGTTTGTAGTGGGCATGCTGGTGGTGGACCTGGCGCTGCAGGGCGTGCACATCAGCAACCAGAACGTGATCTACCGGCTGGACCCCACGGCCCGTGCGCGCATCAATGCGGTGTACATGACCAGCTACTTCACGGGCGCGGCCAGCGGGTCGGCTCTCGGGTCTGTGGCCTGGCTATGGGGCGGCTGGGCCGCCACCTGTGCGCTGGGTGGGGGCATCGCGGTGCTCAACGCGCTGGCACTGGTGCATGACCAGCGCCTGGCTCTGCGAGCGCAGCCTGCGGCAGCGAACCCCGCTGCGGCGCAGCCCGCCATACGCTGAAAGGGGCCGGTTTGTGACGTACCATCCTGGCACGGTCCCATTCCGAGACCTTTACAGGAGGCACCATGGCCAAAGGCGAACAACGCAGCAACAAGATGGCAAAGAAACCCAAGAAGGACACTTCGCTGCCCAAGGAAAGCGGCGGCTCTGACCGCCCCATGCCACCGATGACCGCCGTCATTCCGCGTGGCAAGGACAAGAACAAGTAGCCAGCACCCGCAACGCGGTGGCGCTGAAGCGCCAACACACCGATTGCTATCATAAAAATAGCTACCATCGCTTTACCAATAAGCGCTGGCAGCTATTTTTGCTTGATTCAGCACCTATCTCAGATGGGGACATCAGCTTGCGCAGCAGCAGCAGCGCTGGGGATTTCCCCCTCGCCCCTCGCGGGAGAGGGTTGGGGAGAGGGGGCCTGCACCCGCGCCGTGCCCGTTTCGCACCCCTCTCCCCGGCCCTCTCCCACAAGGGGAGAGGGAGTGAGGACCATCGGAGATAGATACCTCATCAGGTGTGTTTGCTTGAAATTCAGCCCTCGTCCTCCACGGTGGCGGTGCCCACCAGCGCCGCACGGGCCAGCCAGTCGGTGTCGGGCTCGGGGCGCCCGAAGAGGTAGCCCTGGTACACGATATCGGGTGCGCGTTGGCTCAAGAAATCCGCCTGATCGCGGGTCTCGACCCCTTCCGCCACCACGCGCAGGCCGAAGTGGCGGGCCACTGACAGGATGCCTTCCACCAGCACGCCATCGTCGGCATTGGTGGGGGCGTCGCGCACAAAGGAGCGGTCGATCTTGATCTCCTGGATCGGCAGGCGCTTGAGATAGGCCAGCGACGAATAGCCCGTGCCAAAGTCGTCCAGCGACATGTCCACCCCCAGCGCCGCCAGCTCGCCCATCTTGGCCACGGCGTCGTCAAAGTCGTCGATCACCAGGCCTTCGGTCACCTCCAGGGTGAGCAGGCGCGGGTCGGCACCGCTGGCAGCCAGCATGGCGCGCAGCTGCGGCACAAAACCCGCCTGCCGGAACTGCCGGGCACTCAGGTTGACCGACAGCCGCAGCCGCCGCTCCTGAAACAACGGCTGCGCCAGCAGCGCGCAGGCATGGGAGAGTACCCAGCCGCCCAGGCTCACGATCAGGTCCGACTCTTCCGCCACGGGGATGAACACCCCCGGCGCCACCAGGCCGTCGCGCGGATGCTGCCAGCGCACCAGCACCTCAGCCCCGGTGATCTGGCCCAACACGTCCACCTGCGACTGCAGGTACAGCCGCAGCTCGCCCGCGCCGATGGCCTGGCGCAGCTCGCGCTCCACGCGAAAGCGCTGCTCGGCCGCCTCGCCCATGCCCTGCTCGAAGAAGGCCGCCCGCCCACCACCAGCCTGCTTAGCGCGGTGCAGCGCCGTGCCTGCACGGCGCAGGGCGTCGTGCGCAACATCGTTGGCGCTTTGCGGATAGAGCGTGATGCCCACGCTCGCACTCAGCTGGGCTTGTTCAGCGTCGTTGTCTTGCAGGTGCAGCGGCCGCAGCAGCGCTGTCTGCAGCTTTTCGGCAAAGGCCAGGGCACGCCGGCCCGCCAGCGAGGCATCGGCGCCCAAGCCGTGCAGCACCACGGCAAATTCGTCGCCCGCCACACGCACCAGCAGGCCCTGGGGCGGCAGTATCTCGGACAGGCGCAGCGCCACGGCGCACAGCAGGCGGTCGCCCATCTCGCTGCCGCGTGCATCGTTGAAGGTGGTGAAGCGGTCCAGGTCCAGCAGCAGCAGTGCGTGCTGCGTGCTGGGCGGGCGGCCCGCGCGGCCCTGCAGCGCAGACAGCCGCTCCATCAGCGTGAATCGGTTGGGCAGGCTGGTGAGGCTGTCGAAATGCGCCAGGCGGTGGATCTCCTGCGCTGCGCGCTTGCGTTCGGTGACGTCCTGCTTGAGCTCTACATAGTGGCTGATGTGGCCGTCAGGCTGGCGAATGGGGGCCACCACCACGGCCTCGGCAATCTCGGCGCCGTCCTTGCGGCGATTGACCTGCTCGCCCGCCCAGCTCTCGCCGCGTGCCAGGGTGGCGCGCAGGCCGTCCCGCTGAGCAGGAGCCAGGCCATTGCTGGAATAGTCGGCCGATGCCTTGCCCACCACTTCATCGCGCTCATAACCCGTGCGGCGCAAGAAGGCGTCATTCACATACTCGATGTCTTCATTCAGATCGGTAATGACGATGCTCTCGGGGCTTTGCTCCACCGCCCGCAGCAGCTTGCGCAGTGCGGCCTCGCTGGCAGCCAAGTTGGTGGCGGTCTGCTGCGCCTCCTGCACCCGGCTCATGTAGTTGCGGCGCGACAGCAGCGTGGCCGCGGCCGTCAGCACCAGAATGCCCGCCAGGTACACCGCACCTGCCACCCGGTTGGCCACCTGCACCGGCTTGAACATGCCCTGGATGTCGGCCCAGATGAACCCCAGGAACAGCAGCGCCGTGAGCCCCACCAGTGTCAGGGTGGCCCTGGCCCCCAGCAGCCAGCCGGCCAGCACGATGATCACCGGGTAGTTGAGCAGGTTGGGGCCGTTCACACCGCCATTGCGGGCCGCCACCAGCGACACCGATACCCACACGCCCCACACCAGCAGGTGGGCCGCCTGCGTCCAGCGCTGCTGGCGCGCCAGCCACAGCGCTGAGCCCCCCACCAGGCCCGCCACCAGATTGAGCGCCACACGCGCAGGCTGCACGGGGTCGTCAAACATCAGCAGCACGCCGATGACGCCACCGAGCAGCATCACGGCCCACCCTGCCACACGCACCAGATGGCGTGTGGTGGCGTCTTCGTGGTCGGGCAGCGGAACAGCGGGGGCTTCGGCCATGGCGACGAGGGTAGCGGGAGGAAGGCCATCGTAACCGCAGCCTTAGAACCTGTTCAAGTTCTTACGGATCGGCTACCAGCAAAACGCCAGCAGCGGCGGCCACGCAACGCCGACGGCGGGCATCCTGTGCGCCCGCTGGGATGCGCCGGGAACCCGGTCAGTCCGTGCTGCCGTCGCTGCCCGGTGCAGGCTCGCGCACACCCGAGCCCTTGCCTTTGGACTTGGCGCGCGCATCCTTCTTGGCCTGGCGCTTGGCGTCTTCGGCCAGGCCCGCAGCGCGCCAGGCTTCAAACTCGGTGGGCGTCTCCAGCGTGATGCGGCCCAGGATGGCGGTGCGGAAATCCGTCATCACGATCTCGGCCGTCTTTTGCAGGTTGACCTTGCCGCCGCCCAGCATGGCACCGCGTTTGCGGCCAATGGCTTCGAGCAGTTCCTCGTCGTGCATCGTTGCCACGGCCCCATCGGGCAGGCCCAGTTTGTAGCGAGCCTCCAACAGTGGGGCGTAGTTTTTCTGCAGGCGGCGTAGCAGCTCCAGCGCCACCAGCTCCTCGTCGTACGCGTTGCGGCCCACGGCGCCGCTGGCGGCCAGGTTGTAGCCGCTTTCGGGCACCACAATGCGCGGCCACAGCATGCCGGGTGTGTCCCACAGGTAGAAGTCGTCGGCCAGGGTGATACGCTGTTCCAGCTTGGTGATGCCCGCCTCGTCGCCCGTCTTGGCCTGGCGCTTGTTGCTGAGCGTGTTGATGAGCGTGGACTTGCCCACGTTGGGCACGCCGCAGATCAGCACCCGCATGGGCTTGGCCATGCCGCCCCGGTTTGGCGACAGCAGGTGGCAGGCGTCAATCAGCTTGCGCGTGGGGGCCGGGTCGGACGCATCGAGTGGCAAGGCGCGCGTGTCGCTCTGGGCGTTGTACCAGTCCACCCACTGCGCCGTGCGCTCGGGGTCGGCCACGTCCTGCTTGTTGAGCACCTTGAGCGTGGGCTTGTGGCCCGTGATCTCCGCCAGCAGCGGGTTGGCGCTGGAGCCGGGCAGGCGGGCGTCCAGCACCTCGATCACCACGTCAATGTCCTTGATGCGTTCGGTGATGGCTTTGCGGGTCAGGTGCATGTGACCGGGGAACCACTGGATGGCCATGCGAGGTACTTTCTTGTGTTTTCAAATCAATCTGAGGGTGGCAAGGATAATCGCGGTCCCACTTGCCCTACGCCACGGCGTTGTTTGACCTTCATGCCAGCCCCTCTCGACACCCCGCGCAAAGCCACCGCCGCCAAGGCCCACAAGGAGCTGCTGTTCAAGAGCGTGACCTTGGCCCTGATTGGTCTGGTCATCCTGCTGGCGCCGTACGTCGCCCGCTCTGCCAGCGTGCGCGATCTGATGGGCCAGGCGGCCCTGGTGGGCTGGTTTGCGCTGGTGCTGGGCATTGCGTTTGGGGTGCAGTACGCCGTGCGCCGCGCCAAGTCCGGGCGCCACAAGCCGTGACTTCACTCACCATGGCAACCCCGGCCCGCGCTGTGGACGGCGCGACCGCGCAGCAGATGTTCCTGTCGCTGCAGCAATGCGCTGCAGACATGGGCATTACGCTGCGCACCCCGCCGCCCGAGCCCACCACCTGCTGTGGGCGCGGGTGCAATGGCTGCGTATGGGAGGGGTTTCTGGACGCGGCCGAATACTGGCGGCAAGAGGCGCTGCTGCAGCTGCAAGGCTGAAATTAGCGCCAAAATAGCCTCTAGCGCTTGATGGATAAGCGCAAGCAGCTATCAAATAAGGAGTTTCCTGACGCCTGCGCGCCCCATCACCCGAGCTCCTTCACCGCCATGTACTGCTCGCGCCATTCCTCAAACGGCAGCGTGTCTGCCGCCTCGATGGCTTTCTGCGCGGCAATCGATTCATCTGCCATCGCCAGGTAGCGCGCCTGCTGTTCAGGCGTCCACGGCAGGCCCAGCAACGCGTCGCGCGCAGCGATGGACTGTTGGCGGGCAAAGGATTCAAAGCTGTTGTGGTGACTCTGCACGATGCTGTCGAGCACGCGGGCCGATGGTGTGCGCTCGGGCGCAGCCATCAGCGCGCGGGCATCGCGCAGCGCGGTGCTGTAGTCGTCGGTGCCATGGGCGGCATCCAGCGAAGCGGCCAGCGGCTCGCAGGCGGCCAGCACCTCGGCACCCCATTCGGTCAGCGGCACGCTCTGGCCGTTGCGCGACAGGTGCAAACCGGGCTCGCGGCCACGCTCTGCGGTGAGGTGCTGGTTCTGCTTAAGTTCGGCAATTTCGGCCGGTGTGTCGGGAGGGCTGTCGGACAGCAGGCAGTGCAGCAGAAACACGTCCAGCAGGCGCATGGTGGGCGCGGTAATGCCCACGGGCACGAACGGGTCCAGGTCCATCAGGCGCACTTCCACGTATTCAACACCCCGTTCGCGCAGCGCGTGCAGCGGGCGCTCACCGGTGCGCACGGTGCGCTTGGGGCGGATGGTGCCGTAGAACTCATTTTCGATCTGCAGCAGGCTGGTGCCCAGCTGGTTGTAGTCGCCACCGGGGTTGCGCACGCCCACGGTTTCGTAGGCGGGGTACGGCTTGGTCAGCGCCTCATGCAGCGAGTTGGCGTAGCCCGTGAGGCCGTTGTAGCTCACGGCCAGCGTGGCCTGCGCGTCGCTCTGGTAGCCCAGGCGGCCCATGCGCAGCGACGTGGCGTGGGGCAGGTACAGCGCGCTGCCGCCCTCCATGCGCTCCAGGCGGTGCTCGCGCCCTTCCACAAAACAGGGGCACAAGGCGGGCGACGCGCCGAACAGGTAAAGCAGCACAAACGCGTGGCGGCGGAAGTTGCGGATGAGTGCGAAATACTGCTCGCTGTCCACGCCCGGCAGCGACCAGTTGTAGTGAATGCCCGAGATGGTCTGCATGCGGCGGCCATAGCGGTGGCCCAGGCCCATGCGGTACACGCTCTTGGCGCGGCCCACATTGGAGCTGCCGTAGCGGCCAATCGGAATCGTCTCGTCGGTGGGCAGGCCGCAGGGCATGCTGGAGGCCCACAGCAGCTCGCCGCCGCTGTCCTTCAGGGTGTGGTGCACGAACTGGTGCACCTCGGTCAGCTCATCCAGGCACTGCTGCACGCCCTTGTGGGCGCCGGTGATCAGCTCCAGCTGCGACTCGCTGTAATCGGTCGTGATCAGCGGGTGCGTGAGGGCAGAGCCCAGGGCCAGCGGGTGGGGCGTGAGGGCCAGGCCGCCAGTGGGCAGCACGCGCAGCCCTTCCTTTTCGATGCCGCGGCGAATCCCCCCCAGGGCGTCCGCCGGGTAGGCGGCCAGTCTCTCGTGCAGTTTGCTCATATGTATGTACCGATCCAACTTCTGTCGGCCCGGAACTTAGCACGTTGGGCGCTGGCCCGCCTCTGGGGAAATCAAGCCCTTGCGGCCAAGGCCTTTCCAACTTCGTTGGTTCCTTGGGCTGCGCCGCTTTGTGGTACTTGCTCGCCGGCACGGTCCGTCACCTGGGCCAGGTGGGCCGCCAGTTGCTCGGGCACATCGGCGCCAATGCCCAGATGAACGCCCTGCGTCAGGGTGATGTGGGCGGCCTCGAACGTGCCCGCGCCCGCACACAGGATGGTGCGCGTGGGTGCGCTTTCGTGCGCCAGTACCAGCATGGCGGGCACCACGGCCTCGGGCTTCAGGGCGTCCAGCACTTCCTGGGGCATCAGGCCCTCGGTCATGCGCGTGGCGGCCGTGGGGGCCAGGGCGTTCACGTGGATGTTGTACTTGGCGCCCTCGATGGCCAGGGTCTGCATCAGCCCCACCTGGGCCAGCTTGGCCGCGCCATAGTTGGCCTGGCCGAAGTTGCCGTACAGGCCGGTGGACGACGTGGTCATCACGATGCGGCCATATTGCTGGGCCACCATGTGCGGCCACACGGCCTTGCAGCAGTTGGCGGCGCCCATCAGGTGCACGTCCACCACCAGGCGGAAGTCGTCCATGCTCATCTTGGAAAATGACTTGTCCCGCAGGATGCCTGCGTTATTCACCAGCACATCCACCCGGCCCCAGGCATCGATGGCCTGCTGCACCATGGCCTCGACTGCGGCCAAGTCGGTGACGGATGCGCCGTTGGCCAGCGCCTCGCCGCCCGCAGCACGGATCTCATCGACCACGGCCTGCGCAGCACTCACGGTACCGCCGCTGCCGTCCACCGCGCCGCCCAGATCGTTGACCAGCACCTTGGCGCCGCGCGCTGCCAAAGCCAATGCATGCTGGCGGCCCAGGCCACCGCCTGCGCCCGTCACGATGGCCACACGGCCTTTGAAATCAATACCCATGGTGAAGGTTCTCCTGTCCTGTTGTCTTGGTTGGTCCATCAATCAGTGGAATAGAAACGCATCTCTCTAAACCGCCTCTGGCGCCCAGCCCCAATGTGCGGGCACCGCGCGCTGCACTGTAAGCCACGCGGCGCTGGCCGCCGGTTGCGCAGGCGACTGAATAAATGAAGGCAATATCCGCCTAAAGCCCTGCGTTCCCAGAGGCCCGTGCACAGCTGCGGCGCATTGGGAATAATCGGCCTCGCAGTCCCGTTCCGGGGGCTTGCTGCCGCAGCGGCACCCCATTGCTCACAATTTCATAGCTAACAGCGCTTATAAATCAAGCGCCAGCGGCCATTTTTACCAAGGATTTCCCATGAAAGCAGTCTGGAACGGCGTAGTAGTTGCCGAAAGCGACGACACCGTGGTGGTGGAGGGCAACCACTACTTCCCCGAAAGCGCACTACACCGCGACTACTTCACCTTCAGCAACCACAAGACCACCTGCGCCTGGAAGGGCCAGGCCAGCTACCTGTCGCTGCTGGTCAACGGCGAAATGAACACCGACGCCGCCTGGTTCTACGCGGACCCCAAGCCCGAAGCAGAAGAAATCAAAGGCCGCGTGGCGTTCTGGAAGGGCGTGAAGGTCACCCCCTGAACACCCCGCAGCCCACCACCTGCGGGTTATCCCTGCCAGCACTGGACAATCATGTGGATAAGTTTTGACAAGCCCTGTATGACAACGCCAAGTGCTTGATTTGTAAAGGATCACCCTGCACCGCCTCATTTTTAGGCAATGCAGGACAGCATGGCGATGGTTATCCCGTTCTGTACTGGACAATGTTGTGGATAACCCTGGATAAGCCTTGTATGGCCGCTTTAAGTGACTGATTTACAAGGAATATCCTTGTGGCGCTCAAAAAACAGGCAATTCCAAAACCCGATCCGCCCCCGCTGCCAACCCCCTCAAACGGCCCCAAGAACCCCCGGTTATCCCTTCCCGGACTGGACAATCTTGTGGATAACTCTGAACAAGCCTTGTATGACAGTTTTAAGTCATTGATTTACAAGGAAACTTCTTATGCCGCCTAAAAAACAGGCAGTGCAACCTGGACAAAGCATCTGGGGTACAGTCCCCGTCGGCATTCTTCGAAGTGCTCCCTATTTCATAGCTACTAGCGCTTACCAGATAAGCGCTAGAGGCTAAAAATACCAAAATACTCAGTGACCACAGCCCCCCTCCAGCACAGCCCCGCCGCCGAACGCAACCAGGGCCCCATCCTGGCGAAGCTGCAGGCCCTGTTGCCACCTACCGGCGCCGCGCTGGAGATTGCCAGCGGCACCGGCCAGCACGCCGCGCACTTTGCAAGCGCCCTGCCCGGCTGGACCTGGCAGCCCACAGACCTGCACAACACCCACTTCGCATCGATCACCGCCTGGGCCGAGCAGGCCAGTGCCCGCAACGTGCGGGCGCCACAGCGGCTGGACGTGCTGCATGACCGCTGGCCCAGCGAAGGCCCGGCGTTCGGCGCCGCGTCGTTCGACCTGGTCTACTGCGCCAACATGCTGCACATCGCGCCCTGGGCCTGCTGCACGGGGCTGATGCAAGGCGCCGCCCGCCACCTGACGCCGGGCGGCCACCTCGTCACCTACGGCCCGTACCTGGAAGATGGCGTGCCCACCGCGCCTGGCAACCTGTCTTTCGACGCCAGCCTGCGCGCACAAGACGGCGACTGGGGCATCCGCCGCATCGAAGACGTGGCCGCCGTCGCCGCCCAGGCCGACCTGCAACTGGCCGCACGGCATGCGATGCCCGCCAACAACCTGCTGCTGGTTTGGACACACGCCTCCCGCAACGCTTGAAGAAACGCACCCCATGAACACACCCACCGCAGCCCCCTTTTTCATCGCCAAGGTCGAGCCCGACGGCCAGCAATGCGACGCCTGGCCCGAGCAGCCCCTGCTGTTGTCGCTGGAGCAAGGCGGCATCGACTGGCCCAGCTCCTGCCGCAACGGCACCTGCCGCACCTGCCTCGGCATGCTGATCGAAGGCGAAGTGCGTTATGCCATCGAGTGGCCCGGCCTGTCTGCCGAAGAAAAGGCCGAGGGCTGCGTGCTGCCCTGCGTGGCCTACCCGGCAAGCGACGTGCGGTTGCAAGCGCAAAGCATCTGACGTTGGCTGAAGGGGCCTGCCCCCTGCCCCGGCCCGCCCCCCCGAATGGCGCTTTCCTGCTTGCCATGCCCGGCAGTAGTCACCCAGAATCTGCGGCACATACATTGAAGACTTACGCCAATCGGGATGCAGCAACCGGCTTTGCCGTGGGCGTGTCGCTTGCCTGAGCACTGTTTGCGTCAGTCATGATTGGTTGCAGAGCGAGGGGGGACTTCATGAACGCATTTGCCACACCGGTCGCAGTAGCCACGAATCCACCGCGCGCCGCCTACCGTCCCCCCACCCGCGAGGACATCCTGACCCAGTGCATCGCCGCGGACGCGCAATGGGCCGAAAAGCCCGGCCGCAACCTGGTGCTGCTGTTCGACGGCACCGGCAACATTCTGGGCAACCAGCAGGACACCAACGTGGTCAAACTGCTGCGCATGCTCGGCAAGGGCCACGACCCATCGGGCAAGGAGCCCACCCAGCTCGTTTACTACGACCCCGGCGTGGGCACGACCAACGAGTTCCCGGCGGACGGGATCGTGTCCGAGGCCAAGAACCAGCTGCGGCAACTGGCAGGGCTGGCACTGGGCAACGGCGTGTTCCCCAACATCGCAGAGGCCTACCGGTTCCTCGTCAATACCTACCAGCGGGGCGACCGCATCTACCTGTTCGGTTTCTCGCGCGGCGCATTCACGGCGCGGTCGGTGGCCGGGATGATCAACATGTACGGCCTGATCCACACCGAGGGGCTGCCGCTCATCGAAACGCTGGTGCGCACCTACTTTGCGCCGCGCGGCCACAAAAACCAGGCCGGCACCAAAGACCGGGAGAAATTTGCGGAGGACGTGATCAACAACTTCTCGCTGGGCCGCACGCCGCTGGTGCACTTCGTGGGCGTGTGGGACACGGTGGAGGCCATCGGCCTGGGCGGACTGGGCAGCATCAAGATCAGCAACTCCACCGACTTCGACCGCAAGCGCTTTGCCCACGTGCGCCATGCCATGTCGCTGTATGAATCGCGCAGCAAGTACACGCCCCGCCGCTACGAAGACCCGCACTTCACCGCCGAGGAGCAGCCCTGGCGCAGCTACGACCAGCGCTGGTTCCGCGGCGTGCACAGCGACGTGGGCGGCTCGTACGCGCGCGACGGGCTGTCCAACATCACGCTGGCCTGGATGGTGGACGAAGCCGCTGCCCACGGCTTGCGGGTGGACAAGAGCCGGCTGCAGCCCGGCGACCCGCTCACCGCCATGCACGACCAGGCGTATGACTGCCCCTACTGGGTCTGGACCGGCCTGAATGCCCGTGGCCGTGAGACCAGCGACTTCATCGACCCCACGGCCCGCCGGGTGGACGGCGCCGTGCCCGCCAGCACCGTGCCGCGCACGCAACCCTGGCGCTGGATGGGCATAGCGCTGGCAGCCGCCACGGCCGTGCTGTACGCCATCACCACCCTCGCTGGCTACCGCGCCTGCGACCTGGATACCGCGCCGTTGTGGCTGCAGATCCTGCCCACGGGCTTTCAGCTGTCGGCCCACTGGCATGCCAGCTGGGAGGTGATGTGCAACGCCGAGGGCGTGCGCCGCGCCATCGCCTTGGACTGGGCCCTGCTCGCCTGCTACACCCTGTGGCTGGCCTACCCGGTGGCGTGGGCCGTGCGGCGGCTGGTCGCGCGGGCCGTGCCGCCGGGCCGGGCCCTGGGTGGCCTTTCACGCCATGCACACTGGGCGATGGGCACGCTCGTGGTGTCGGACCTCGTGGAAAACTTTGCCACGCTGCACATGCACCTCGCCCACTGGCCCACAGTGCTGACGGTGGCCAGCGGCATCAAGATGCTGTCCCTGATGCTGCTGACCGGCTTGATCGTGGCCGGCGCGCTGGCCGGGCATGACGGCGGCCGCTCGACTGCGTGATCCGCTTTGGCCGCGCCCCAAGTGAACTAAAATCTCGGCTTTTGGGGCGCAGAGCGCTCCCGCACCGTGCGGCCAGCCCCGCACTGCCCGCTCTTTGGAATCGACCCGCCCGGGTCGTGGCCGGACAGCGTGCGGTGCGCGCCACCCGCGCGGCCCACCGAAAGCCCGCCCTTCCATGACTTCCCCCCTCACCCCCGTGCCGATCTCCCCCGTCGAGGACATCGTGGCCGAGATGCGCGCCGGGCGCATCGTCATCCTGGTGGATGAAGAAGACCGCGAAAACGAAGGCGACCTCGTCCTGGCCGCCGACCACGTGACGCCCGAGGCCATCAACTTCATGGCCCGCTTCGGCCGGGGCCTGATCTGCCTGACATTGAGCCGTGAGCGCTGCGAGTTCCTCAAGCTGCCCCCCATGGCCGCGCGCAATGGCACGGTGTACAGCACGGCGTTCACCGTCTCCATCGAGGCGGCCGAGGGTGTGACCACCGGCATCTCGGCGGCCGACCGTGCCCGCACCGTGCAGGTGGCGGTGGACCGCAACTCCAAACCCGCCGATCTGGTGCAGCCTGGCCACATCTTCCCGCTGCAGGCGGTGGACGGTGGCGTGCTCATGCGCGCAGGCCATACCGAAGCCGGCTGCGACCTGGCCGCCATGGCAGGCTGCAGCCCCGCATCGGTGATCTGCGAGATCATGAAGGACGACGGCACCATGGCCCGCCTGCCCGACCTGCAGCTGTTTGCGGCTGAGCACGGCCTGAAGATCGGCACCATTGCCGACCTCATCGAATACCGCAGTCGCAACGAGTCGCTGGTCGAAAAGGTCGGCACGCGCACGCTGCAGACCGCCTACGGCGAATTTACCGCCCACGCCTTCCGCGACAAACCCAGCCAGGCCGTGCACCTGGCGCTGGTCAAGGGCCAGTGGAGCGCCGACGACGTGGTACCTGTGCGCGTGCACGAGCCCCTGTCGGTGTTCGACGCGCTCGAAATCAACCGCTCCATGCACTCGTGGGGCCTCGATACCAGCCTGCAATACCTCGTCAAGCAAGGCAAGGGCGTGGCCGTGCTGCTCAACTGCGGTGAAAGCGCCGCCCAGCTGCTGGCCCAGTTTGAAGGCACCGCCCGCGCGGCGCAGGCCCCCGAACGCGGCCGCATGGACCTGCGCACCTATGGCGTGGGCGCGCAGATCCTGCGCGAATGTGGCGTGCACAAGATGGCCCTGATGGGCCAGCCGCGCCGCATGCCCAGCATGGCGGGCTATGGCCTCGAAATCACCGGCTTCATCCCCAAGGAATAAAGAACATGTTTGGCGCAGACAAAGGAACAGCGGACAAGCTGGACGGCAAGAAACTGCACATCGGTATCGTGCAGGCCCGCTTCAACGAGAGCATCACCAACACGCTGGCGGCCGCCTGCCGCGCCGAGCTGCTGGCGCTGGGCGTGCAAGAGAAAAACATCAAGCATGTGCTGGTGCCCGGCGCGCTGGAGGTGCCCGTGGCCTTGCAGGCCATGGCCGAAAGCGATGAATTCGACGCGCTGATTGCGCTGGGCTGCATCATCCGTGGCGAGACCTATCACTTCGAACTGGTGGCCAACGAATCCGGCGCGGGCGTCACGCGCCTGTCGCTGGACTACCAGATCCCGATTGCCAACGCCATCATCACCACCGAAAACGTCGAGCAGGCCATCGCCCGCCAGACCGAAAAAGGCACCGATGCCGCCCGCGTTGCGGTGGAAATGGCCAACCTGCTGGACGAGCTGTCATGAGCGAAAACACCCCCACGCCGTCCTCGGCACGCCCGCCCAAGCAGGCCCGCACCGGGCTCAAGAGCACGGGCACGCGCAAGGCAGCCTCCAAGTCCAACCGCAGCCGCGCGCGCGAAT
This sequence comes from Acidovorax sp. JMULE5, assembly GCF_013376875.1. Lineage (GTDB taxonomy): Bacteria > Pseudomonadota > Gammaproteobacteria > Burkholderiales > Burkholderiaceae_C > Acidovorax > Acidovorax facilis. The sequence continues at coordinate 40,969 of NZ_CP035951.1, read as the reverse complement.
TCGCGCTACAGGCGCTGTACCAGCACCTGGTGGGCGGGAACGATGCGCACGCCATCGACGCGTTCACCCGCGACCTGGCGGGCTTTCACAAGGCCGATTCGGTGCACTACGACGCACTGCTGCACGGCTGCATCAACACCGCCGCCGACCTGGACGCGCTGATCACCCCGCTGCTGGACCGCAAGATGGCCGAGATCTCGCCCATCGAGCATGCAGTGATGTGGATCGGCGTGTACGAGTTTCAGCACTGCCTGGACGTGCCATGGCGTGTGGTGCTCAACGAGTGCATTGAGCTTGCCAAAGAGTTTGGCGGCACCGACGGCCACAAGTACGTGAACGCCGTGCTCAACGGCCTGGCCCCCAAGCTGCGTGCGCTGGAAGTGGCGGCCGACAAGGCTCCGGGCGCAATGCCTGGCGCGCCCGTCGACGAAGCCTGAGCGCACCCCGCCGAAAGGCTCCCGCGCGTGCAACCCACTGCCACGCACGGGGCCTTCTTTCTTGAGTTTCCGAGCAACACCCGACCCGCACGGGCAGGACACCTTCCCATGAAGTTTTCCACGCGCGCTGAGCGCATCGAACCGTTCTATGTGATGGAGGTCGCCAAGGCCGCGCAGGCCCTGGCCCGCGAGGTGGTGGGCACGCGCGAGCCGATGATCTTCCTGAACATCGGCGAGCCGGACTTCACCGCGCCGCCCCTGGTGCAAGAGGCCGCAGCCCGCGCCGTGCACAGCGGCGCCACGCAGTACACCAATGCGCTGGGCCTGGACGCCTTGCGCGAACGCATCAGCGGCTGGTACCAGAGCCGCTTTGGCGTCAATGTGCCTGCACGCCGCATCGTCGTCACGGCCGGTGCTTCGGCCGCGCTGCAGCTGGCGTGCCTGGCGCTCATCGAGTCGGGCGACGAGATCCTGATGCCCGACCCGAGCTACCCCTGCAACCGCCACTTCGTGAGCGCCGCAGAAGGCAAGGCCGTGCTGCTGCCCACCACGGCGGCCGAGCGCTACCAGTTGAGCGCCGATAAGGTGCGCGCCGCCTGGGGCGAGAAGACGCGGGGGGTGTTGCTGGCATCGCCATCCAACCCCACGGGTACTTCGATTGCGCCCGATGAGCTGCGCCGCATCCACGACGTGGTGCGTGCGCACGACGGCATCACGATGATCGACGAGATCTACCTGGGCCTGTCGTACGAGGAAGAGTTTGGCCACACCGCACTGGCCATCGACGACAACATCATCAGCATCAACAGCTTCAGCAAATACTTCAACATGACCGGCTGGCGCCTGGGCTGGATGGTAGTGCCCGAAGCCATGGTGCCGGTGGTCGAGCGCCTGGCGCAGAACCTGTTCATCTGTGCCAGCACCGTGTCGCAACACGCGGCGCTGGCCTGCTTCGAGGCAGAGAGCATTGCTGAATACGAACGCCGCCGCGCCGAGTTCAAGGCCCGGCGGGACTTCTTTATCCCCGCCCTGCAGTCCATGGGCCTTTCGGTGCCGGTGATGCCCGACGGCGCCTTCTACGCCTGGGCGGACTGCACGCAGGCCGCCGAGCGCCTGGGTGTCAGCGGCAGCTGGGACTTTGCTTTTGAGCTGATGCGCCGTGCGCACATCGCCGTGACGCCAGGGCGTGACTTCGGCACGGCCGAGCCAGAACGTTTTGTGCGCTTTTCCACCGCCAACTCCATGGCGCAACTCCAAGAGTCTGTGGCGCGGCTGCGCAGCGTGCTGGGGTAACGCGCGATGGCATTCGAGTTTCCCATCCGCGTGTATTGGGAGGACACCGATGCCGGCGGCATCGTGTTCTATGCCAACTACCTCAAGTTCTTCGAGCGCGCTCGCACCGAATGGCTGCGGTCGCTGGGCGTGGGTCAGCAGCGATTGCGGGAACAAACCGGGGGCATGTTTGTCGTAACCGATGCCCAGCTTCGCTACCACCGGCCTGCACGGCTGGACGATGAACTGATTGTTACCGCCGCCCTGCAGGCCTCGGGCCGCGCATCATTGACAATAGTGCAGCGCGCGCTCCTGAAACCAGAGCAGATGACCGAACAAGCCCCTTTGTTGCTGAGCGAAGGCACCATCCGCATCGGATGGGTTGATGCTGCCACCATGCGCCCCGCAAGAATTCCGAACACCCTGCTGGAACAACTCTCACCATGAACTCCCAAGACATGTCCATCATCACCCTGGTGCTGCACGCCAGCTGGGTGGTGCAACTCGTGATGCTGCTGTTGCTGGGCGTCTCCGTCGCCAGTTGGGCAGCCATCTTCCGCAAGCTGTTTTCGCTCAAGCGCGTGAAAGCGCTCAATGAGGATTTCGAGCGCGAGTTCTGGTCGGGCACCAGCCTGAACGACCTGTACGCCAGCGCCGCACAAAACGCCAAGCAGGCGGGGCCCATGGAACGTATTTTTGCCAGCGGCATGCGTGAATACCAGAAGCTGCGCGAGCGCCGCATCGTGGACCCCGGCACCCTGCTTGACGGCGCTCGCCGCGCCATGCGTGCGAGCTTCCAGCGCGAGATGGACGTGGTCGAATCGAGCCTGTCATTCCTGGCGTCGGTCGGCTCCGTGTCGCCGTACGTAGGCCTGTTTGGCACCGTGTGGGGCATCATGCATGCGTTCACCGGCTTTGCGGGCATGGAACAGGTCACGCTGGCCACCGTGGCGCCTGGCATTGCCGAAGCCCTGGTGGCCACCGCCATTGGCCTGTTTGCCGCCATCCCCGCTGTGATCGCCTACAACCGCTTTGCCCGCGACATCGACCGTGTGGCCACGCACCAGGAGACCTTCATCGAAGAGTTCTCCAACATCCTGCAGCGCAACCTGGGCGCCCAGCCCGCACCCGCAGGCCATACGGCCTCGGGCCACTGAGCACGGAGGCCCACATGCCCGCCATGGCATCCCGCGGTCGAGGCCGCCGCACCATCAACGAGATCAACATGGTCCCGTTCATCGACGTCATGCTGGTGCTGCTCATCATCTTCATGGTGACGGCGCCCATGCTGACGCCGGGCGTTGTTGATGTGCCCAGCGTGGGCAAAGGCAAGAACATGCCCAAGGTGGTGGCCCAGGTCATCGTCAACAAGGACGGCACGCTGCAGTTCAAGACGCCCGAAGCCACACGCAGTCTGAACCAGCGCGAGATCGGCGACGCGGCCAGCCGCTGGCAGAAGGCCCAGGGTGCTGACAGCGCCAGTGCCGTGGTCATCAGCGCCGACAAGGGCGTGCAGTACGAAAACGTGGTGAAAGCCATGGATGCCTTGCAAAAGGCGGGCGTGCAACGTGTGGGTCTTTCCGTCAAACAGGGTGGTTGAACCGAACGCACGCCCGCCGCTCTGAAGCCCATGCACGCCCACAACGACCGCGACCAGTTTTCCCCGCCCCGCCCCCCGGCACGCTTGCGCGCCATTTCACTGGCGGTGCTTGTGCATGTCGTGCTCATCGGTGCGCTCACCTGGGGCGTGAACTGGAAGAACAGCGCCGACCAGCCTGCGGTGGAGGCCGAACTGTGGGCTGCGGTGCCCCAGCAGGCCGCACCACGCGCCGTGGAGCCTCCGCCGCCACCACCCGCTCCCCCGGAAGTGCGTCCGCCCGCTCCGCCACCACCACCGCCTCCCCGCGCCGTGGAGCCGCCCGACACGCGCGAGGCGGACATCGCCATCGAACGCGAAAAAAAGCGCCTGGAGCAGGAGAAGAAGGCGCGCGAGCAGCAGCTGGAACGTGAAAAGCGCGAACGTGAGCGCAAGGAAGACGAACGCCGCGACCGCCTGGAGCAGGAAAAGAAGGAACGCCTGCAAAAGGAAAAAGAAAAGGAACAGCGCGAAAAGCAGCTGGCCGAGCAGAAGAAGGCCGAGCAGGACAAGCAAAAGAAGCTGGCCGAAGACAAGCGCAAGGCGGACGAAGCCGCCAAGCGCAAGGCCGACGCGGAGGCCAAACAGCTGGCAGAACAGCGGGAAGCCAACCTGCGCCGCCTCCAGGGCCTGGCGGGGGCCACGGGCGGCGAGAACGCCACAGGCACAGCCCAGCGCAGCGCTGGTCCGTCGGGCAGCTATGGCGGCAAGGTTGCAGCCAAGGTCAAGCCCAACATCGTGTACCCCGACGCGATCTCAGGCAACCCGCGCGCCGAGGTGGAAGTCCGCCTTTCGCCCGATGGCACCATCGTGGGCAAACGCCTGGTGCAGTCCAGCGGCAACAAGGCCTGGGATGACGCAGTACTCCGCGCCCTGGACAAGACCGAGACCCTGCCGCGCGATGTGGATGGCCGCGTGCCGCCTTCACTGACCATTGGCTTCAGACCACAGGACTGAGCCTCCACAACAAAAAATCGCCCGGTACTACCGGGCGATTTTTTAGAGCCTTTTTGGCCTCTAGCGCTTTATAGACAAGCGTAAATAGCTATATAAACAATAGCAAATCTCTGCCCCTTAGCGGTCCCGGCGCTCCATGCGCCGATTCAGGTTCAGCGCTCCCAGCGTGCAGGCCACGCCCGACAGTAAATACACCGTGACAGCCAGCAGCCCGAACTGGGCCGACAGGTACAGGGCCACCAGCGGTGCAAACGCGGCGCCAATGATCCAGGCCAAGTCTGCTGAGAGAGCGGCGCCCGTGTAGCGGTATTGGGGCGAAAAATTGGCCGTTACCGTGCCCGACGCCTGGCCATACGACAAGCCCAGCAGCACAAAACCGAGTAGCAGGAACATGGTGCTGCCCACCTCGCCCGAGTTGAGCAGCACGGGGGCCATAAAGCTGAACGCGCCGATCAACACCGCCATGCCGCCCAGCAGCTTGCGGCGGCCCAGATGGTCCGACAGCCAGCCAGACACCATGATAGCCCCAGCTGCCAGGAAGGCGCCTACGATCTGCACGCCCAGAATCTGGGTCACCGGCTGGTCCGAATACAGCGTGATCCAAGACAGCGGGAACACCGTGACCAGGTGGAACAGAGCAAAGCTGGCCAGCGCGGCAAAAGCACCCAGCACCACATTGCTGCCTTCGTCACGTATCACTCGGCTCACAGGCACGGGCTGCAGTTCACGCTCTTGCAGCAGCTCTGCGTACGACTGCCCCACCACCAGACGCAGGCGAGCAAACAGGGCCACCACGTTCACGGCAAAGGCTACGAAGAAGGGATAGCGCCAGCCCCAGGCCAGAAATTCCTGCACGCTGAGGCTGCTGTACAGATAGGCAAACAGACCCGCCGCCAGCACAAACCCGACAGGCGCGCCCAACTGCCCGATCATGGCAAACCAGCCCCGCCGTTCCTTGGGCGCCGACATGGCCAGCAGCGACGGCAGGCCGTCCCACGAGCCGCCGAGCGCCAGACCCTGGCCAATGCGCAGGATCAGCAGCGCCACCACGGCGGTCAGGCCCGCGTCCTTGTAGCCCGGCAAGAACGCCATCCCCACCGTGCACACGCCCAGCAGGAACAGTGCAATGGTCAGCTTGGTGCCCCGGCCCCACCGCCGCTGGATGGCCATGGAAATGGCCGTGCCCACCGGGCGCACGACAAAAGCGACCGCCAGCAGCGCAAACGCCATCAGCGTGCCATCCAGGCGCGAGAGGAATGGAAAGAGGAAGGACGGGAAGACGAGAACGCAGGCGATCCCGAAAACGAAGAAGTCGAAATACTCGGACGAGCGTCCGATGATCACGCCCACAGCAATTTCGCTGGGGGTCACGTCTTCATGCGTATCAGCCCGCGAGAGAGAGGCGGGGCTTTCTTCAAAGCCGGCCGCAGGGTAAGTGGCAGAGGCGGGGCTGCTCATGAACAGGGCTCCTTGTCGTTGTTTGGATAAGACATTCTGGTTCTACACGCAAGTTTGATCTGGGACAAGTGCGGTTTCACTATGCCGTGTGCAGGACAACAACCGCAGGGGCCGGAAATGCACCAAAGTGGGGCGCATTACTTTGACCTTGGACAAAATGTCCAATGTACAAAAAAGCTAGGGCTATTACATTCGACTGCACTTCGTTATCCGCGTTTACCCTTAAACGCCTTGGTTGCGCCTGTCACATGTCCAAACTACCTTTACCTCGCGTGCCTGTCTGGCTCGCCGCCATGGCCGCCCTGGGCAGCCTGGCTGGCTGCAGCAAGGCGGTCGTCCTCAACCCTGCCGGCGACATCGCGGCCCAGCAAGGCCACATGGTCATCCAGGCCACGCTGCTGATGCTGATCATCATCGTTCCGGTGATTGCCCTCACCCTGTGGTTTGCCTGGAAGTACCGCCAGAACAACACTGCCAACACCGAGGCCGACTACGACCCCGACTGGCACCACTCCACCACGCTGGAGTTGGTGATCTGGACGGTGCCGCTCTTGATCGTCATCGCCCTCGGCGCCCTGACCTGGATCGGCACCCACAAGCTCGACCCCTACCGCCCGCTGGACCGCATCTCGGCCAGCAAACCGCTGGACGCCCAATCCACCCCCATGGAAGTGCAGGTGGTGGCCATGGACTGGAAGTGGCTGTTCTTCTACCCCGAACTGGGCATTGCCACCGTGAATGAACTGGCTGCGCCGGTGGACCGCCCCATCCTGTTCAAGCTCACGGCCACGTCCACGATGAACGCGTTTTACGTGCCCGACCTCGCCGGCATGATCTACGCGATGCCCGGCATGCAGACCGAGCTGAACGCCGTGATCAACCAGCCCGGCGTGTACAAGGGCATGTCCTCGCACTACAGCGGCTCCGGCTTCTCGGGCATGACGTTCAAGTTCCATGGCCTGAGCCAGGGTGACTTCGATCAATGGGTGGCCAAGAACAAGTCCGAAGGCAAGCCACTCACGCGCCAGGCCTACCTGGACTTGGTCAAGCCCAGCGAGCGCGACCCCGTGCAGCGCTTTGCCAGCGTGGAAGACGGTTTGTACGACAAGGTGCTCAACCGCTGCGTCGAGGACGGCAAGATGTGCATGCACCACATGATGTCCATCGACGAGCGCGGTGGCGAGGCCTTCATGAAGGCCCAGGGCCTGAACCTGCCCCAGGACGTCTGCACCGTGGACAACGCCGCCCAGGTGGTGGCAGCACTCGAAGCGCGCCACGCCACGGTCTACGACCGCACCCTCTCCCGCCAATGATCCGCGCATAAGAGACTGACGAACATGTCCACCTCACCCGTTGTAACCGAACCGCATTGGGCCCTGGGCCGAATCACCTGGGATTCCATACCGATGGCGCACGAGCCCATCGTGCTGTGGACCTTCATTGCCACCCTGCTGGGTGGCCTGGCCGTGATGGCCGCCATCACCAAATTCAAGCTCTGGGGCACGCTCTGGCGTGACTGGATCTGCAGCATTGACCACAAGCGCATCGGCATCATGTACATGATCCTGGGCCTGGTGATGCTGCTGCGCGGCTTTGCCGACGCCGTGATGATGCGCCTGCAGCAGGCCATGGCCTTTGGCGACAACATGGGCTACCTGCCGCCGCACCACTACGACCAGATCTTCACCGCCCACGGCGTGATCATGATCTTCTTCGTGGCGATGCCACTGGTCACGGGCCTGATGAACTACCTGGTGCCGCTGCAGATTGGCGCGCGCGACGTGTCCTTCCCGTTCCTGAACAACTTCAGCTTCTGGATGACCACCGCCGGCGCCGTGCTGGTGATGGTGTCGCTGTTCCTGGGCGAGTTCTCCACCGCGGGCTGGCTGGCGCTCTCCAACCTGGGGGCGCAGAACCCGGGCGTGGGGCTGGACTACTACATCTGGGCGCTGCAGATAGCGGGGGTGGGCACCACGCTCTCGGGCATCAACCTGATCGTCACCATCATCAAGATGCGTGCCCCCGGCATGAACCTGATGCGCATGCCTGTCTTCACCTGGACGGCCCTGTGCACCAACGCGCTCATCGTGGCCTCGTTCCCCGTGCTGACGGCAGCGCTCGTGCTGATGTCGCTGGATCGCTATGCGGGCACCAACTTCTTCACGAACGACCTGGGCGGCAACCCCATGCTGTACGTGAACCTGATCTGGATCTGGGGCCACCCCGAGGTCTACATCCTGATCCTGCCTTGCTTCGGCATCTTCTCGGAAGTGGTGGCCACGTTCTGCCGCAAGCGCCTGTTCGGCTACACCTCCATGGTCTACGCCACGGTGGTGATCACCATCCTGTCGTACCTGGTGTGGCTGCACCACTTCTTCACCATGGGCTCGGGTGCGAGCGTCAACACCTTCTTCGGCATCACGACGATGATCATCTCGATCCCCACGGGCGCGAAGATCTTCAACTGGCTGTTCACCATGTACAAGGGCCGCATCCGTTTCGAGCTGCCCATGATGTGGACCGTGGCCTTCATGGTGACCTTTGCCATTGGCGGCATGACCGGCGTGCTGCTGGCCGTGCCCCCGGCCGACTTCGTGCTGCACAACAGCCTGTTCCTGATCGCCCACTTCCACAACGTGATCATCGGTGGTGTGCTGTTCGGGCTGTTCGCCGGCATCAACTACTGGTATCCCAAGGCCTTTGGCTACAAGCTCGATCGCACCTGGGGCGTGCGCTCCTTCTGGCTGTGGGTGGTGGGCTTCTGGGTGGCGTTCGGCCCGCTGTATGTACTGGGTCTGATGGGTGTCACGCGCCGCGCCAACCATTTTGAAGACCCGTCGCTGCAGATCTGGTTCGTGATCGCCGCCATCGGCGCCGCAATGATTGCTGCGGGCATCGCCTGCTTCCTGATCCAGCTGGTGGTGAGCTACCTCAAGCGCGACCAGCTGCGCGACCACACGGGCGACCCGTGGGATGCGCGCACGCTCGAATGGGCCACCTCATCGCCCCCGCCCGACTACAACTTTGCCTTCACCCCCGTCGTGCATGAAATCGATGCGTGGTGGGACATGAAGAAGCATGGGTACAAGCGCCCGCTCGCCGGCTTTGCGCCCATCCACATGCCTGCCAACACCGGCTCGGGCGCGGTCATCTCGGCCTTGTCGCTGGTCTTTGGCTTCGCGCTGATCTGGCACATGTGGCTGCTTGCGGGCGTTTCGTTCGCGGCGCTGCTGCTGGCTTCGATCATCCACACGTTCAACTACAAGCGTGACTTCTACATCCCGGCGTCCCAAGTCGCCGCCACCGAAGAAGCCCGCACACTCCAACTGGCACGCCATGTCTGAACTCCGCCTCAACGCTGGCGCCGCCACAGGCGCCCTGGCCCCGCGCGACTACCACCTTGCGCACGAGCCCCATCCCGAAAACGGCACCGCACTGGGCTTCTGGCTCTACCTGATGAGCGACTGCCTCATCTTTGCCGCCCTGTTTGCCACCTATGGCGTGCTGGGCCGCAGCTATGCGGCCGGCCCCACCGGTGCGCAGCTGTTCGACCTGACGCTGGTGGCCATCAATACGGCCTTCCTGCTGCTGTCGTCCATCACCTTCGGTTTTGCCATGCTGCGCAAGCAGCAAAAGGATGTGAAAGGCACGCTGCTGTGGCTGGCCGTCACCGGCTTCTTCGGCCTGTGCTTCCTGGGCCTCGAACTCTATGAGTTTGCCCACCTGATCCACCAGGGCGCCACGCCCCAGCGCAGCGCCTTCCTGTCAGCCTTCTTCACGCTGGTGGGCACCCACGGCCTGCACGTGACATTCGGTCTGATCTGGCTGGTGGTGCTGATGGTGCAGATCGGCAAACACGGCCTGATCCCTGCCAACACCCGCCGCCTGATGTGCCTGTCGATGTTCTGGCACTTTCTGGACGTGGTCTGGATTGGCGTCTTCACCTTTGTGTACCTGATGGGAGTGCTGTAACTATGAGCGCACAACACACAACACACGCACACGGCGCCCATGACCATGGCGGCCACGACGACCACCATGGCGACGCGGAACCGCACAGCAGCCTGCGCGACTACACGATCGGCTTCGTGCTCTCGGTCATCCTCACGGCCATTCCCTTCTGGCTCGTCATGGCCAAGGTCATCGCCGACCGCAACACCGCCGTGCTCGTGCTGGGCGGCTTCGCCGTGATCCAGATCCTTGTGCACATGGTGTATTTCCTGCACATGAACGGCAAGGTCGAAGGCGGCTGGACCATGCTGTCCACCATCTTCACGGTGGTGTTTGTGGCCATCGCCATCGCCGGCACCCTGTGGGTCATGTTCCACATGAACGCGAACATGATGCCCGAGCACCCCACCCCCACGCCCGCAACGCATGAGGCGCCGGGCCACTCGACGCCCTGATGCCGTCCCATCCCACAGCCCCGCCCCCCCAGGCCCGGCGGCTTCGCCAGGCGGTGCTCGCAGTGGTGGGCATCGCCTTGTTTTTGGGCTTTATCGCGCTGGGTACCTGGCAGGTGCAGCGCCGCGCATGGAAGCTCGCGTTGATCGAGCGCGTGGAACAGCGCGTGCATGCAGCCCCCAAGGCCCTGCCCCTGCGCCCAGAGTGGCCCCAGGTGAGTGCGGCCACCCACGAATACCTGCCTGTCACCGCGCAGGGCCGGTGGCTGCCCGAGAAAACCGTGCTTACCCAGGCCCTGACCGAGCTGGGCTCGGGCTTCTGGGTGATGACGCCCTTGCAGCTGGCCGATGGATCGCAGTTGCTGGTGAATCGGGGTTTTGTGCCGCAGGAGCAGCGCGCCCAATGGCTGGCAACGCCCATGCCCGCCTCTACCCCTACCTCCACCACCGCGACTGTCCAGGGCCTGCTGCGCATGAGCGAGCCTGACGGTGGTTTTCTGCGCACCAATGCCCCGGCTGAGCAGCGCTGGTACTCGCGCGACATTACGGCCATCGGCCATTGGCTGCAGTTGCCCGAGACTGCCCCCTTCTTCATCGATGCGGGGTTGCCTCCCGCACAAGGCGCCGCTGCGCCCCCGGCAGCGGATACCAGTTGGCCGCGCGCTGGCATGACGGTGATCCGTTTCCATAACAGCCACCTGGTCTACGCACTGACCTGGTACGGTCTGGCCCTCATGGTTGCGGGTGCTGGCTGGTATGTGGCACGCTACGAGCGCCGCCTGCGCGGCTTTGCGCGCCCTGCCACCACCTTCGCCCCTGATGACACCTCTTCGTCCTGATACTGCGACCGCCGCGCCGCAGCGCAACGCACGCTCGGCCAATGCCGCCGCAGGCATCAAGAACCTGCAGCAGCTGATCGAGCTGCGCTGGATTGCCGTGGTCGGCCAGGTGTTCACCATCGAGATGGCGCACTACAGCCTGAACCTCACGCTGCCTGTGCGCGAGATGCTGCTGGTGGTGGGCTGCCTGGCGGTGTTCAACGTAGTGAGCCTGCTGCGGCTGCGCACCGGTGTGGTGGTGCGCAACGTGGAGCTTTTTCTGGCCCTGCTGATCGATGTGGCCGTGCTCACAGTGCAGCTGTACCTGAGCGGGGGCACCAGCAATCCGTTCGTCTTCCTGTACCTGCTGCAGATCACGCTGGGGGCCGTGCTGCTGCGCGGCGCCTACATCTGGTCCATCGTGATCATCACGCTGCTGTGTTTTGGCGTGCTGGCCACACACCATCTGCCCCTGGAGTTGCCGCAGGACCTGCACCAGGGCCTGTCGAGCCTATACGTGATCGGGTTGCTGGTGTGCTTTGTGCTCAACGCCACGCTGGTGGTGGTCTTCATCACCCGCATCAACCTGAACCTGCGTGAACGCGATGCGCGCCTGGCCGCAGCACGCCGCCGCCGCGTGGAAGAAGAGCACATCGTGCGCATGGGCCTGCTGGCCTCAGGCGCGGCCCACGAGCTGGGCACGCCGCTGTCCACGCTGGCCGTGATCCTGGGGGACTGGCAGCATGACAAGCAGCTGGCAGCCCACCCAGCGCTGAAGGAGGACATCGACGAAATGCAGGCCCAGGTGCAGCGCTGCAAGAGCATCGTGAGCGGCATCCTGCTTTCGGCCGGAGAGACACGCGGCGAGGCCTCCATGCAGACCACCGTGCGCACCTTTGTGGATGCCCTGGCCGAAGAATGGCGCAGCACCCGGTCAATGCCGCAGTTCATCTACGACAACGACTTTGGCGCGGATACGCCCATGGTGTCAGACACCACGCTGCAGCAGATGGTTTTCAATGTGCTGGACAATGCACGCGACGCCTCGCCCGGCTGGGTGCGCCTGGCCGTCACCCGCAACGCCGATGCACTGCGCATCACGGTGACCGACGCAGGGCCGGGCTTTGCCCCCGACATGCTGGCCAAGCTGGGCACGCCCTACCAGTCCTCCAAAAACCGCCCGGGCGGTGGGCTGGGCCTGTACCTTGTGCTCAACGTGGCACGCACGCTGGGTGGCAGCGTGGCGGCACGCAACCGCCCCGAAGGGGGTGCCGAAGTAACCATCGAACTGCCACTGGCGGCGATCGCACTGCCTGAAGCCAAAGCCTGAAGCCATGAGCCCTACCGACGACGAAGAACGAGAACAAGCGCAACCACTGCTGCTCATCGTGGAAGACGACGAGGCCTTTGCCCGCACGCTCGCCCGTTCGTTCGAACGGCGCGGCTACCGCGTGCTGCAGGCTGCCAGCCTGCCCGAGGTCGAAACGCTGCTCGCACAACACACGCCCGGCTTTGCGGTGGTGGACCTCAAGCTAAAGGGCGAAGCCTCGGGCCTGGCCTGCGTGCAAAAGCTGCATGCCGCCAGCGAAGACATGCTGATCGTGGTGCTGACCGGCTTTGCCAGCATCGCCACCGCCGTGGAGGCCGTGAAACTGGGCGCCTGCCACTACCTCGCCAAGCCGTCCAATACCGACGACATCGAGGCCGCTTTTGGCCTGAAGGCGGGCAACACCGAAGTGGAGCTGACCAACCGCTCCAGTTCCATCAAGACGCTGGAATGGGAGCGCATCAACGAGGTGCTGGCAGAAACCGGCTTCAATCTCTCCGAAGCGGCAAGGCGCCTGGGCATGCACCGCCGCACCCTGACCCGCAAGCTGGAAAAGAAGCAGGTTCGTTAGGCGGGCACCGGAACCAAGGCTCGGTATTTCAAGAGGAATTGGCCGCTAGCGCTTAAAGGGCGTCATTGTTAGCTATATATTTTATAGCAAAACTCATGGGCAGCCATCAACCACCTCAGCCCATCCATAGACACCCTTTGCGCCTGAGGCCTGGCCGCACATCAGCGCTGGCGCTGCACCAGCCAGTGCTCCGCCTCCTGCTGCTTTCCAAACCGCGCCCAATCCAGCGCATTCTTGCCATGCGGGTCTTTGCGCCAAAGGTCCACACCCCGCACCTCCAACCACTCCAGCGTCTGGATGCGCCCTTTGGCAGCAGCCAGCATCGCAGGCGTCTCACCCCGGCTTGCGGGCGCAGGCTCGTCCAGGGGCTGCCCTTGTTCGGCCAGCCACTGCAAACAAGGCACACAACCACTTTGCGCCGCCATATGCGCCGGGCCCCAGTCCCACCGGTTGCGGGCCGCCAGGCTGGCTCCGGCCTGCATCAGGCGTTGGGCGGCAGCGAGGTGGCCGCCATAAAAGGCGCGCAACAACGCGGTGTCGCCACGCTCGCTGTCTTTGTGTGTCTGGCGAAGGTCGGGCTGGGCACCAGCCTGCAAAAGCAGCTCGATGTGTTCGAGCTGCCCCCGGTGGGCCGCCAGCATGAGCACGGACGAGCCGCTGGGCGCGAGCAGGTTGGGGTTGGCGCCTGCTGCCAGGGCTGCGCCCAGGGCCCGGGCATCACCGGCGTCCTGCGCGTCGAGCAGCGCGTCGTCCGCAGCAGAATACGACGCAGATGGCTGTACGGCGGCGACGGGCGCAGCGGATGGACCGGGCAGAGCCGGGCGCACCACGCCGACAAGGGACGGCCCCCAGATCCACCAGACCAGAGCACCTGCCAGCAGCAGCAATCCCCAGGCCGGGCGCGAATGCGCGGCGCGGGCAGGCCGCTGTGCGCCAGGGCTGAAATGGCCCCGGCGGTGCGACCAGGCCCGCGCGATGGATTGGCCCAACGCAGTGGCAGCCCCTTCGCCACTGACGCCGGGGGTCAACCGAACCAGCGTGCCATCGCCCTCGCGCGCATAGACAGCGAAGTAAGGGGTCTCGCTGGCGCCGCTGCCGGTGGAATACAGCAGCTTGTGCACCAGGCTCTGGCTGGCCTGTCCGGGCAGGGCGTTTGCCCGCGACCACAGCGCAGAGTAGCGGCGCACGGTGATGCCCTCATCCCGCACAGACAGAGTCCAGCGGCAGGTGGCAGCCTGCAGGACAAAGGCGACCAGCAGCCACCAGGCGCCGGTGGCCACAAAGAATGGTGGCAATCCGATGCCGCCAGAGCCGAAGCGGCCGTTCAGGAAGGCCTCCACCACAAGACCCGCCAGCACCAGGCCCGCAGCCCAGCGCCAGCCGCGACGGCTGAACTCAAACTGCCACGCATGCGGGGTCTCCAGCAGCGTAACGGAAGCGGGCAGGAGCAAGGCGCCCTCACCGGCCACGCCCGCTTCTCCTTCTCCGTGGGCCGGATCAGCGGGCGCGATGGGGGTCACTTTCTTCCAGATAGCGCGCCGGTCAAAGCGATCGGCCTGCTCGTGGCCAAACGCCTGTGGGGCCGCCTGCACGGGCACGTCGTAGGTCAGCTCTACGTCCCCGCCCGGGGTGCGCAGCAACTCCAGCCGCCAGTCCACACGTTCACCAGAGCGCTGCGCGCCGTGCGGGGGCGCGTCGGGTGGCAGTTCAAAACGGGCCGTCAGCCGCAGGCCGCCATCGGCCGTGGGCTGCACACGTGCGAGTTCAGAGAAAGACTCCACACAACGCTCCGGCGAGCCGGAACTCGATTCATCCACCCGGTACTGGGCCAGGCGCAGTTGCAACTGCTGGCCCTGCTGGTAGGCGGCGGCACGCTCGGGCAGGAGCAGTGTCATCTCGACCGGGTGGCCCGCACGCGGGACTGTGGGCAGTGCGGTCAGCTCTGCGCCCGCGTAGCGCCAGGCCATGTGGGTATGGCGCACCGACAGGGCCACCAGCCCCAGGCCGATCATCACGAAGAGGGAGATGAAGGCCTTGGCAAACCAGGGGGCGCTGGATTGGGTCCACAGCAGGGCTGCCATAGGGAACGCAATGCCGCACCAGAAGATGGTGAAAAACCAGATGGTCCCCACCGAAGTGCCGGAAGCGCCCTTCGCAAACAAGCTGGTGGGCGACGAGCCCGGCTGCAGGCCACCGCTGCCAGCTTCCGGCGATGCCCCACCGGCCCTGACCAGACCCAGCAGGGTGTGCAGAAAAAACCAGGCCGCCACCAGCCCCACCAAGGTAAAAACCAGGGCAAACGGAATGCGGAAAATCTGCAGCGACCAGCGGATGGAGGGATCGATAAGCGACTGCGACGGATCGTTGGGATTGACCAGGACCGTGATGCCCAGCCCCCGTGCCTGCGCGCTCTGAAGACGCCCCGCCCACTGCCGTGGCCAGTCGTCGATGTTGTCGCTGTTGCCCCGCGCGTCCAGGCCGACGCGGGTGCCTTCGTAGGCCTTGCCCGCCACCTGATAGCGGTAGCGGGCCTGCACTTCGTAAGTGGGGCCCTCACTGCCTTGGTGTGTCTTGAGTTCAGCCGACAGGAGTTCGGCCTGCACGGGGTGCCAGCTGCGCACCTGCAGGGCCATTTGCAGCGTGTGGGCCAACGGTTTGAGCCCCGCGTAGTACCCACCCAGCCCAAAGCCCAGCGCGAAGACCGCGCTAAACAGCAGCGCCCCGACGCGTGCCCCCAGGCCGCTGGTTTTGCCGACATTGTTTCCCTCTTGGCCCATGGATGTCCCTCCATTTTTTGTTGTTTTATGGCTGGAGCATAGCGACGGAATCGTGACATTTGCGTGACAACTCCGCATGCGTTGCGTGGCACGGTGTGGATTGGCATGGTGACTGCGTGGGCTGCAACCGCCATCCATCGCCATAAAAAAAGCGGCTCCATGGAGCCGCTTTTTGCTGGTCGATCCATCCCCGAGGGGAAGGATCAGGCGGTCACGCCGTCTGCCACTTCCTTGAACTCGGCGATCTGGTCGAAGTTCATGTACTTGTAGATCTTGTCACCATTCTGGTTGATGACACCAATGTCGGCCAGGTACTCTTCCTTGGAAGGAATGCGACCCAGCTTGGAGCAGATGGCCGAGAGTTCGGCCGAGCCCAGGTACACGTTGGTGTTCTTGCCCAGACGGTTGGGGAAATTGCGCGTGCTGGTGGACATCACGGTAGCGCCTTCCTTCACCTGCGCCTGGTTGCCCATGCACAGCGAGCAGCCGGGCATTTCCATGCGGGCACCGGCCGCGCCGAACACGCCGTAGTGGCCTTCTTCGGTGAGCTGGTGCGCATCCATCTTCGTGGGCGGGGCCATCCACAGCTTGACGGGGATGTCCTTCTTGCCTTCGAGCAGCTTGGAGGCTGCACGGAAGTGGCCGATGTTGGTCATGCACGAGCCGATGAACACTTCGTCGATGGCAGCACCCGCCACGTCCGACAGCGTCTTGGCGTCGTCGGGATCGTTGGGGCAGCAAACGATGGGCTCGGTGATTTCGGCCAGGTCGATCTCGATGACGGCCGCGTACTCGGCATCTTCATCAGGTGCCAGCAGCTGGGGGTTGGCCAGCCAGGCTTCCATGGCCTTGATACGGCGGCCGATGGTGCGTGCGTCAGCATAGCCCTGGGCGATCATGTTCTTGAGCAACACGATGTTCGAGTTGATGTACTCGATCACGGGTTCCTTGTTCAGGCGCACCGTGCAGCCAGCGGCAGAGCGCTCGGCCGAGGCGTCAGACAGTTCGAACGCTTGCTCGACCTTCATGTCAGGCAGGCCTTCGATTTCGAGGATGCGGCCCGAGAAGATGTTCTTCTTGCCCTGCTTGGCCACTGTGAGCAGGCCTTGCTTGATGGCGTACAGCGGAATCGCGTGCACCAGGTCACGCAGCGTGACGCCGGGCTGCATCTGGCCCTTGAAGCGCACCAGCACCGATTCAGGCATGTCCAGGGGCATCACGCCCGTGGCTGCGGCGAACGCCACCAGGCCCGAACCTGCAGGGAAGCTGATGCCGATGGGGAAACGCGTGTGCGAGTCGCCGCCCGTTCCCACGGTGTCAGGGAGCAGCATGCGGTTGAGCCAGCTGTGGATGATGCCGTCGCCAGGCTTGAGCGAGATGCCGCCGCGCGTGCTGATGAAGTCAGGCAGCTCGTGGTGCATCTTCACGTCCACGGGCTTGGGGTACGCAGCCGTGTGGCAGAAGGACTGCATCACCAGATCGGAGCTGAAGCCCAGGCAGGCTAGGTCCTTGAGTTCGTCGCGGGTCATGGGTCCGGTGGTGTCCTGCGAGCCCACCGAGGTCATGCGGGGTTCGCAGTAGGTGCCGGGCACCACACCCAGGCCTTCGGGCAGTCCGCAGGCGCGGCCGACCATCTTCTGGGCCAGCGTGAAACCCTTGCCGGTGGCGGCAGGCACTTGCGGCAGGCGGAACAGCGTGGAAGGCGGCAGGCCCAGGGCTTCGCGGGCCTTGGCAGTCAAGCCACGGCCAATGATCAGCGGAATGCGGCCACCGGCACGCACTTCGTCGAACAGGACTTCGCTCTTGACTTCGAATTCGGCAATCACGTTACCGTCCTTGAGCGCCTTGCCAGCGTAGGGCAGCAGTTCGATCTCGTCGCCCATGTGCATCTGGCTTACATCCAGTTCGATGGGCAGTGCACCAGCGTCTTCCATGGTGTTGTAGAAGATGGGCGCAATCTTGCTGCCCAGGCACACGCCGCCGAAGCGCTTGTTGGGCACGAAAGGGATGTCTTCGCCCGTGAACCACAGCACGCTGTTGGTGGCGGACTTGCGGCTCGAACCCGTGCCGACCACGTCGCCCACGTAGGCCACCAGGTTGCCACGCGCGCGCAGGTCTTCGATGAACTTCACCGGGCCGCGCTTGCCGTCTTCTTCGGGCGTGATGCCGTCGCGCTTGTTCTTGAGCATGGCCAACGCGTGCAGCGGGATGTCGGGGCGGCTCCACGCGTCCGGTGCGGGCGACAGGTCGTCGGTGTTGGTTTCACCAGTGACCTTGAGCACGGTGAGCTTGATGCTCTGGGGCACTTCGGGACGGCTGGTGAACCACTCGGCATCGGCCCAGCTTTGCAGCACGGCCTTGGCGAAGGTGTTGCCCTTGTCGGCCTTTTCCTTGACGTCATGGAACTGGTCGAACATCAAGAGCGTCTTCTTGAGCGCTTCAGCGGCGACGGAGGCCACCGCAGCGTCGTCCAGCAGGTCGATCAGGGGGGTGAGGTTGTAGCCGCCCAGCATGGTGCCCAAAAGCTGCGTGGCGCGCTCGCGGCCAATCAGCGTGCACACTTCAGTACCGTGCGCCACGGCAGCCAGGTAGCTGGCCTTGACCTTGGCGGCGTCGTCCACACCGGCAGGCACGCGGTGCGTGATCAGGTCCACCAGCGTGGCTTCTTCGCCCGCAGGGGGGTTCTTGAGCAGCTCGATCAGCTCGCCCGTCTGCTTGGCGGTCAGTGGCAAGGGCGGGATGCCGAGGGCGGCGCGCTCGGCCACGTGGTCACGGTAGGCTTTCAACATCATTTTTCTCCGGTTGCGTTCTAAAGTGGGGCGGCGTGCAGTGCCGCGGCGTTTTTCGATAGCCAGGGCGCCTGCATGCGCGGGGTCGTGCGGTTTTCTTCTCCGTGGCGCTGCGCTGGTGAAGGGCTTACTTCAGGGGTTCCAGCACACTCACGGGCGGGTTTTTCTTGATGGCCTCGGCCACCACCACCTGCTGCGGGCTCATGCATTCGTCGGCCAGGCGTTGACCCAGTTTCTGGTTCATCAGCATGGACTTGTTGGCGATCTGCAGCCAGACGGCGCCACCCTTCTGGTCTTCCAGGCGCACCGTGCCCGTGGTGGTAGCGACCGGGGCCATGAAGTACTTGAAGCCCTTGCCTTCCACATGGAAGTGGCCTGGGCTCGCGGGCTCGGCGGTCACGGTGACAAAGGCACCGAGTTCGCAGGGAATGCGGCCCACGTGCACACGTTCGGCAATGGCCAGTTCTTCGGGGGACAGCGCAGCTTCGGCAGCAATGATGCCGGTGGCCACCTGGTTCGCCGCGCTCTTGAGCTGGCTGCGGCTGCTGGTGCCTTCGGTTTTGGCCACCGAAGATTTCTTGGCGGCAGGCGTCTTGTCCGCAGCCTTGGCAGACTTCGTATCGGACTTGGCAGCGGGCTTTGCTGCAGGTTTGGCGGCAGCCTTGGTCTCGGGTTTGGCTTCGGTCTTGGCAGGGGTTTGCGCCAGGGCGAGGGCTGGAGCCAGCAGCATCAGGGCAGAGGCGATAAAGGATTTCATGGGAGGTCCTGCGTGGAAAAATTCAGGAATGTTCACAACGGAACGGAGGCCGACGCGCCAAACCAATGGCGCACGGCAAGAGGAAGTGCGCGCCCGGTACGGTGGGCGCGCTCCAGCACCTGCCAGTAAAAGCGATAGCTGGCGCGGTCGTGCAACGTGCCTTCAAAACTAATGGGAGCCCAATCAGAATCTGCGGCAGCAGCTATTATTTTTGAAGCAACTTCGATGTCATCCTGCTGAGGCGCAAACGCCTGCAGGATGGGTCGGATCTGTGCGGGATGGATGCTCCACATGCGGGTATAGCCCAGCTCGCGCGCGGCACGGCTGGCGGCGCCTTGCATGGCCACCGTATCGGCGAACTCCGTCACCACACAGTGCGATGGCACCTTGCCGTGGGCATGGCAGGCAGCGGCAATCTCCAGCTTGGCACGCACCACCAGTGGGTGAGAAAACTGCCCCGCCGAAGTCATGCCATGCGCAGGGATGGCGCCACCATGGGCCGACACAAAATCCATGAGGCCAAAACTCAGGCTCTGCACGCGCGGGTGGGCTGCGATCTCAAAAGCACGGTGCACCGCAGCAGGGGATTCGATGAGGACATGGATCGGTACCGGGGCGGCAGAGGCTTTCTCCAGCGCCCGCTCCGCTGCCAGTACGTCGTCCACAGATTCCACCTTGGGAACCATGATGTGGCTGAGCCGATGGCCTGCTTCGCCCGCTATCGTGGCGACATCGTTGGCGAATGCGAGGTGGTCCACCGCGTGGACGCGGGCTGCCACGCGGGCACCGGGTGCAGCGCCCAGGGCCAGACGGGCAACCAGCCGGGCGTGGTCGGCTTCAAGGCCGACGGGGGCGCCGTCTTCGCAATCGAGGGTGACATCAAAGACGCAGGTACCGAACTCCTGCGTCATCTCGGCCTGCAGCTGCAGGCTCTTGCGCATGCGCGCTTCGACGCCGCTGTAGTGGTCACAGACCGGCAGGAAGCCTGTCTGCGCCTGGGCGCCCAGCAACACATCGCGTGGATGGGATGGCGCAGCGCCCTGCCCCTGCGCGGGGACCCGGGCGGCCCGAAGGCCCGATGCCTGTGGCGTCGGCTGCATGGCGCTCACCTGGTTTACAGCAGGTGCTTGACGCCGTCTTGCTCGCCTTGCAGCTCAGCCAGCGTGATGTTGATGCGCTCTTGCGAGAACACGTCGATTTCCAGACCTTCAACGATCTTGTACTCGCCGTTTTCGCACGTCACGGGGAAACCGAACATGGTGTCCTTGGGGATGCCGTACTGGCCGTCCGAAGGAATGCCCATGGTGACCCACTTGCCGTTGGTGCCCAGGGCCCAGTCACGCATGTGGTCGATGGCGGCGTTGGCAGCCGAAGCAGCTGACGACAGGCCACGCGCTTCGATGATGGCAGCGCCGCGCTTGCCCACGGTGGGCAGGAAGGTGTTGGCGTTCCATTCCTGGTCGTTGATCATCTTGGCGACGCTTTCACCGTTGATGGTGGCGAAGCGGTAGTCGGCGTACATCGTGGGCGAATGGTTGCCCCAGACGGTCAGCTTTTCGATGTCCGCCACGGCCTTGCCGGTCTTGGCAGCGATCTGGCTGGCAGCGCGGTTGTGGTCCAGGCGCAGCATGGCGGTGAAGTTCTTGCGTGGCAGGTCGGGGGCCGACTTCATGGCGATGTAGGCGTTGGTGTTGGCAGGGTTGCCGACAACCAGCACCTTCACGTTGCGCGAAGCCACGGCATTCAGGGCCTTGCCCTGTGCCGTGAAGATGGCGCCGTTGACAGCCAGCAGTTCAGCGCGTTCCATGCCCGGGCCACGGGGGCGCGAACCGACCAACAGGGCGTAGTCGGCGTCCTTGAAAGCGGTCATGGGGTCACTGTGGGCTTCCATGCCCACCAGCAGGGGGAACGCGCAATCGTCCAGTTCCATCATCACGCCCTTGAGCGCCTTCTGGGGGCCTTCGACAGGCACTTCGAGCAATTGCAGGATGACGGGCTGGTCCTTGCCCAGCATTTCGCCGGAGGCGATGCGGAACAGCAGGGCGTAACCAATTTGACCAGCGGCACCGGTGACGGCGACGCGAACAGGCTTCTTGCTCATGGTGAAAACTCCAGGGAAGTGAGGAAAACAGGTGTGAGTGCAACGCAAGCACCAGCGCCTGTTACCAGCAGCCCGTGCCCCGCAAAACAGCCTTGGAGTGTACCGCTGATTGGACACCTCGGTCAATTTGTCTTATGTCTTATATAAGATATGATTAACACCCTGACACAGTCCGCGTATCACTTCGTGTGCGGCCCGCCCTTCTCCCGATCGCCATGTCCTCGCTTCCGCTCAACGCCGACAACCCTGCGCAGCCTTTGGCAGGCACGGGCTCTGCCACGCCCGCGTTCAGCCCGCTGTACCAGCAGATCAAAGGGCTCATCCTGCAAAGTCTGCAACAGGGCGAGTGGAAACCGGGCGAATCCATCCCCAGCGAGATGGAGCTGGCCGCACGCTTTCGCGTGAGCCAGGGCACGGTGCGCAAGGCCATTGACGAGCTGGCGGCCGAAAACCTCGTGATGCGGCGCCAGGGCAAGGGCACCTTTGTGGCAACCCATGCCGAGCAGCATGTGCAGTACCGTTTTCTCAAGCTCATGCCCGACACGGGTGACGTCCGCGTGGAGGGGCCCGCACAGCGCAAGGTGATCGATTGTCGACGTGTGCGTGCCAGCGCTGACGTGGCGCGCGCACTGGCACTGCGCAGCGCCGACCCGGTGGTCCAGGCGCGGCGAGTCCTGTCATTCGCAGGCGTACCCACCATCCTGGAAGACATCTGGCTGCCCGGCCAGGCTTTCAAAGGGCTGACGGCCGAACAGTTGGCCAACTACCAAGGCCCTACTTACGCCATGTTTGAACTCGACTTCGGCGTACGCATGGTACGTGCTGAGGAGAAAATACGTGCCGTACTGCCCGATGCCGACCAGGCGGCGATGCTGCAGATCCCACAGGCCACGCCGCTGCTGAGCGTGGAGCGCATCGCCTACACCTACAACGACGTTCCGATGGAGTTACGGCGCGGCCTGTACCTGACCGACACGCACCATTACCGTAACGAACTGAGCTGACACCACCCTGGCAACTGAGCGGAAACGTAGAACATTCGGGCTGGAGCAAACCCTTCTTGTTGCGTTGCAATAGAATTTTGCGTTCTTTGCATCTTCAAATTACAAAGCAGTTACATCCACGAAAGCACACAACATGACAGAACTCGCCAAAAAACGGCCTGAATTCCGCAACATCAATGCCTTCAAGGACCTGACCACCTACCGCATGACTCCTGCAGCGTGGGTTTCGATCCTGCACCGCGGCAGCGGGCTGATCATGTTCCTGCTGCTGCCTTTCATCATCTGGATGTTCGACACCTCGGTGTCGTCTGAAATCTCGTTCGCCCGGTTCTCGGCGGCCTTCAACATCGGCATTGGCTTCGTGCCCGGCTGGTTCATCAAACTGGTGGCCCTGGCACTGATCTGGGCCTACCTGCACCACTTCACCGCCGGCCTGCGCCACCTGTGGATGGACGTGAGCCACAGCGCCGTGAACAAGGAATTCGGCAAGTCCTCGGCCTTTGCCGTCCTGGCCATCAGCATCACGCTGACCCTGGTGCTGGGCGCCAAGCTTTTCGGCCTGTACTGATCGATCAACCCCAAAAAGCGGCGGCTGCTGCCAGGCAGTGCCCGCCGAAGAACGAGAGGAAATTCCCATGTCCGTCAATTACGGTTCCAAGCGCGTCGTCGTCGGCGCCCACTACGGCCTGCGCGACTGGCTCAGCCAGCGCGTCACGGCAGTCCTGATGGCCCTGTTCACCCTGGCACTGCTGGCCCAGGTGATCTTCTCCAAAGGCCCCATCGGCTACGACAAATGGGCCGGTATCTTCTCGGCCCAGTGGATGAAGGTGCTGACCTTCTCCGTGATCGTTGCACTGGCTTGGCACGCCTGGATCGGCCTGCGTGAAGTCTTGATGGACTACATCAAGCCCGTGGGCCTGCGCCTGGCACTGCAGGTGTTCAGCATCGTCTGGCTGGTCGGCTGTGCCGGCTGGGGTATCCAGGTTTTGTGGCGTCTCTGATTGATCCCCGCGACTGAAGGCAAAAAATAATGAGCTACACCAACGCTAACATCACCCGCCGCAAGTTCGATGTCGTCATCGTCGGCGCAGGCGGCTCCGGCATGCGTGCCGCGCTTGAACTCTCCCGCGCAGGCCTGAACGTGGCCTCGCTGTCCAAGGTGTTCCCCACCCGTTCGCACACCGTGGCTGCACAAGGCGGCGTGAGCGCATCGCTGGGCAACATGTCCGAAGACAACTGGCACTACCACTTCTACGACACCATCAAGGGCTCCGACTGGCTGGGCGACCAGGACGCCATCGAGTTCATGTGCCGCGAAGCCCCCAAGGTGGTGTATGAGCTGGAGCACTTCGGCATGCCGTTCGACCGCAACCCCGACGGCACCATCTACCAGCGCCCCTTTGGCGGCCACACCGCCAACTATGGCGAAAAGCCCGTGCAACGTGCCTGCGCAGCCGCCGACCGCACCGGCCACGCCATGCTGCACACGCTGTACCAGCAGAACGTGAAGGCCAAGACCAACTTCTTCGTCGAATGGATGGCGCTGGACCTGGTCCGCGACGCCGACGGCGACGTGGTGGGCGTGACCGCCCTGGAAATGGAAACCGGCGACCTGTACATCCTGGAAGCCAAGACCGTGCTGCTGGCCACCGGCGGTGCTGGCCGCATCTTTGCGGCATCGACCAACGCCTTCATCAACACCGGTGACGGCCTGGGCATGGCGGCACGTGCCGGCATTGCGCTGCAGGACATGGAGTTCTGGCAGTTCCACCCCACGGGCGTGGCCGGCGCTGGCGTGCTGCTGACCGAAGGCTGCCGTGGCGAAGGCGCTATTTTGCTCAACAGCAACGGCGAGCGCTTCATGGAGCGTTATGCGCCCACCATGAAGGACCTGGCCCCGCGCGACTTCGTGTCCCGCTGCATGGACCAGGAAATCAAGGAAGGTCGCGGCTGCGGTCCCAACAAGGACTACATCCTGCTCAAGCTCGACCACCTGGGTGCAGACACCATCCATAAACGCCTGCCTTCGGTGTACGAAATCGGCGTCAACTTCGCCAACGTGGACATCACCAAGGAACCTATTCCTGTGGTGCCCACCATCCACTACCAGATGGGTGGCGTGCCTACCAACATCAACGGCCAGGTGGTTGCACAAGCCAACGGCATCAACAACGAAGTGGTCAACGGCCTGTACGCCGTGGGCGAATGCGCCTGCGTGTCGGTGCACGGCGCCAACCGCCTGGGCACCAACTCGCTGCTGGACCTGCTGGTGTTCGGCAAGGCCGCTGGCCGCCACATCGTCGAGTTCAACAACAAGAACAAGGAGCACAAGCCCCTGCCCAAGGATGCGGCCGACCGCACCTTGGAGCGCTTGAACCAGCTCGACAAGTCGAACGAAGGCATCTACGCGCAAAACCTGGCAGGCGACATCCGCTCCACCATGCAGCAGCATGCCGGCGTGTTCCGCACCCAGGCCAGCATGGACGAAGGCGTCAAGAAGATCGCCGAGATCCGCAGCCGCGTGGCCAACGTGACGCTGAAGGACAAGTCCAAGGTGTTCAACACCGCCCGCATCGAAGCGCTGGAAGTGGACAACCTGATCGAAGTGGCGCAGGCCACCATGGTGTCGGCCGCCGCCCGCAAGGAATGCCGTGGCGCCCACACCGTGTACGACTACGAGCACCCTGCCGACCACGCCGAGTTCCCCTTGGGCCGCAATGACCAGGAGTGGATGAAGCACACCCTGTGGTACAGCGAAGGCAACCGCCTCGCCTACAAGCCGGTCAACCTCAAGCCCCTGACGGTGGACAGCGTGCCCCCCAAGGTCCGTACGTTCTAAACAGTAGCCCCACGAGAGAAGAACCATGCAAAAGCGCACATTCCAAATCTACCGCTACGACCCGGACAAGGACGCCAAGCCTTACATGCAGACCATCGAGATCGAACTCGACGGCCATGAACGCATGCTGCTGGACGCCCTGATGAAGCTCAAGGAGCAGGACCCCACGCTGTCGTTCCGCCGCTCGTGCCGCGAAGGCGTCTGTGGCTCCGACGCGATGAACATCAATGGCAAGAATGGCCTGGCGTGCCTGACGAACATGAACACCCTGAAGGGCACGATTGTTCTCAAGCCCCTGCCCGGCCTGCCCGTGATCCGCGACCTGATCGTGGACATGACGCAGTTCTTCAAGCAGTACAACTCGATCAAGCCCTACCTGATCAACGAGCAGATTCCACCCGACCGCGAGCGCCTGCAGTCTCCCGAAGAGCGCGAAGAGCTCAACGGCCTGTACGAGTGCATCCTGTGTGCCAGTTGCTCCACGAGCTGCCCCAGCTTCTGGTGGAACCCCGACAAGTTCGTGGGCCCTGCCGGACTGCTGCAGGCCTACCGCTTCATCGCCGACAGCCGCGATGACGCCACCGGCCAGCGCCTCGATAACCTCGAAGACCCGTACCGCCTGTTCCGTTGCCACACCATCATGAACTGCGTGGACGTGTGCCCCAAGGGCCTGAACCCCACGAAGGCCATCGGCAAGATCAAGGAACTGATGGTGCGTCGCGCCATCTGACCGGGGCCCAGGACCGCCATGGGTGCAACCGCCACCACCGCCCCCTCGGCAGCCTCGCCGCTGCTGACGGAACGCGAACTCAGCAAGCTGCACTGGCGCTGCCGGCGCGGCCTGCTGGAAAACGATCTGTTCATCGAACAGTTCTTCACCCGTTTCGAGCCTGAGCTGAACCAGCGCCACGCCCAGGGCCTTGCGGCCCTGATGGACCTCGCCGACAACGACCTCCTGGACCTGCTGCTTTGCCGCAAGGAACCCAGTGAGACGCTGGATGCGCCCGAGGTGCATGAAGTGCTGGGCATGCTGCGGGAAAGCGGCGGCACCCCCGTGCTGGGCACCTGACGAGCGGGTTTTCTCGCTCTGAAAAGATCCCAGCCCCACCAGACCGGATGATCATCGGCAAACCTAAGGAAAGTAACAATGAAGCTAGCTGACAACAAAGCCACCCTGTCGTTCAGTAACGGCGGTCCCAGCGTGGACCTGCCGGTCTACCAGGGCACCATTGGCCCGGATGTCATCGACATCCGCAAGCTGTATGCGCAGACGGGCATGTTCACCTATGACCCAGGCTTCCTGTCAACGGCAGCCACCCAGTCGGCCATCACCTACATTGACGGCGACAAGGGCGAACTGCTGTACCGCGGCTACCCCATTGAGCAGCTGGCTGAAAACTGCGACTTCCTGGAAACCTGCCACCTGCTGCTGTACGGCGACCTGCCCAACGAAGCGCAGAAGACCGACTTCACGAGCCGCGTGACCAACCACACCATGGTCAACGAGCAGATGCAGTTCTTCCTGCGTGGCTTCCGCCGTGACGCGCACCCCATGGCCGTGCTGACCGGCCTGGTGGGCGCCCTGTCGGCCTTCTACCACGACAGCACGGACATCAACAATCCGCAGCACCGTGAGATCGCCGCAATCCGCCTGATCGCCAAGATGCCCACGCTGGTCGCCATGGCCTACAAGTACGGCATGGGCCAGCCCTACATGTACCCGCAGAACAACCTCTCGTATGCAGGCAACTTCCTGCGCATGATGTTCGGTACGCCCTGCGAAGAGTACAAGGTCAACCCCGTGCTGGAACGCGCGCTGGACCGCATCTTCATCCTGCACGCAGACCACGAGCAGAACGCTTCGACTTCCACCGTGCGCCTGTGCGGCTCGTCGGGCACCAACCCGTTTGCGGCTATCGCGGCGGGCGTGGCCTGCCTGTGGGGCCCTGCCCACGGCGGCGCCAACGAAGCAGCACTGAACATGCTGTACGACATCCAGGCCCAAGGCGGTGTGGAAAAGATCGGCGACTTCATCAAGCAGGTCAAGGACAAGAACTCCGGCGTCAAGCTCATGGGCTTTGGCCACCGCGTGTACAAGAACTACGACCCCCGCGCCAAGCTCATGCAAGAGACTTGCAATGAAGTGCTGGCCGAGCTGGGCCTGGAAAACGACCCGCTGTTCAAGCTGGCCAAGGAACTGGAAAAGATCGCCCTGGAAGACGACTACTTCGTGCAGCGCAAGCTCTACCCGAACGTGGACTTCTACTCCGGCATCGTGCAGCGCGCCATCGGCATTCCTGTGAACCTGTTCACCGGCATCTTCAGCCTGGCCCGCACCGTGGGCTGGATCGCCCAGCTGAACGAAATGATCGGCGACCCCGAGTACAAGATCGGCCGCCCCCGCCAGCTGTTCACCGGCTCCGAGCGCCGCGACGTGCCACCACTGGCCAAGCGTTGACCGGTACGGCGCCCCGCGCGCCGTCCACCCCCTCCCGAAGCCCGCTGGCAGTGCCTGCGGGCTTTTTTCATGGGCGCCCCACACGGGCCAAGCCCTGCTGGATGCACATACTCCCCCCTAGTTAAAATGTTTTTTGACGACCTAGCGCACGACCAGTATGGGGTTATCTTTTATACTGCCGCCCAGTACAAAGACAGCCCCCGCACCCCACACCCGCAACCCATGCCCCACACCCCCGAAGACAAGCAACGCGCCATCACCCGACTGCGCCGCATCAAGGGCCAGGCCGAGGCGCTGGAGCGCGCGGTGGAGGCGGGCAGCGACTGTGCCCCCATCCTGCAGCAGCTGGCGGCCATGCGTGGCGCCGTGCACGGACTGATGGCCGACCTGCTCGACGGCCATGTGCGCGAGACGCTGGCGGAAAAACCAGCGCCGTCGCAGCAGGCCATTGACGAAACACTGGCGTTGCTTCGCTCCTACCTCAAATAGACCGTCCCCATCCGATTGACCGAAAGGAACACCCCATGAAATCCCGTGCCGCCGTAGCCTTCAAAGCCGGAGAACCCCTGCAGATCGTCGAGATCGACGTGGCCCCGCCCAAGAAGGGCGAAGTGCTCATCAAGATCACAGACACCGGTGTGTGCCACACCGACGCCTTCACCCTCAGCGGTGACGACCCCGAGGGCCTGTTCCCCGTGGTGCTGGGCCATGAAGGCGCGGGCATTGTGGTGGAAGTGGGCGAAGGCGTGACCAGCGTGAAGCCCGGCGACCATGTGATCCCGCTCTACACCGCCGAATGTGGCGAGTGCCTGTTCTGCAAGAGCGGCAAGACCAACCTGTGCGTGAGCGTGCGCGCCACACAGGGTAAGGGTGTGATGCCCGACGGCACCACGCGCTTCAGCTACAACGGCCAGCCCATCTACCACTACATGGGCTGCAGCACCTTCAGCGAATACACCGTGGTGGCCGAGGTGTCGCTCGCCAAGGTCAGCCCCGACGCCAACCCCGAGCAGGTCTGCCTGCTGGGCTGCGGCGTGACCACAGGCCTGGGTGCCGTGAAGAACACCGCCAAGGTGCAAGAGGGCGACACCGTGGCCGTGTTTGGCCTCGGCGGCATTGGCCTGGCCGTGATCCAGGGCGCCAAGCTGGCCAAGGCCGGCCGCATCATCGCCGTGGACACCAACCCCTCCAAGTTCGATCTGGCCCGCACCTTTGGCGCCACCGACTGCGTGAACCCCAAGGACCATGACAAGCCTATCCAGCAAGTCATTGTGGAGATGACGACCTGGGGCGTGGACCACAGCTTTGAGTGCATTGGCAACGTCAACGTGATGCGCGCCGCCCTCGAATGCGCGCACCGCGGCTGGGGCCAGTCGGTCATCATCGGCGTGGCAGGCGCGGGGCAAGAGATCAGCACCCGCCCCTTCCAGCTCGTCACCGGCCGCAAGTGGATGGGCACGGCGTTCGGCGGCGTCAAGGGCCGCAGCGAGCTGCCCGGCATGGTCGAAGACGCGATGGCGGGCAAGATCCAGCTCGCGCCGTTTGTCACGCACACCATGGGCCTCAAGGACATCAACGAAGCGTTTGATTTGATGCACGAAGGCAAGTCCATCCGCTCCGTCGTTAAATACGCAGTGGCCTGACCCCTGCAGAGCAGCCAACGTCTGAGACGCCCGAACGCCCCTTTACCCGTTCGGGCTGAGCCTGTCGAAGCCATGGCACGCCTTGCCACCAACCCTTCGACAGGCTCAGGGCAAACGGGCTCGGTCTAAGGTCAATTTTCAATGCAAGCAAAAAAGACCTCCAGCGCTTATCCATCGAGCGCTAGCAGCTATTATTTTTAGAGCATCCACCATGACCACCTCCCTGGAACTCCTCAGCAGCCACGCCTGCTTTGGCGGCGAGCAGCGCTTCTACCAGCACGCCTCCACCGAAATCGGGCTGCCCATGAAGTTCTCGGTGTTCCTGCCCCCGCAGGCGCAGCAAGGGCCCGTGCCCGCCCTGCTCTTCCTGGCGGGCCTCACCTGCACCGAAGAGACTTTCATGGTCAAGGCCGGTGCCCAGCGCCTGGCCGCCGAACTGGGCCTGGCGCTCATCGCGCCCGACACCAGCCCTCGCGGGGCCAATGCGCCGGGTGAGGCCGACAGCTGGGACTTCGGCGTGGGCGCAGGCTTTTATCTGGACGCCACGGCCGAGCCCTGGGCACGCCACTGGCGCATGGAAAGCTACCTCCTGAAAGAGCTGCTGCCGCTGGTCTCAGCCCAGTTGCCCATCGACGGCACCCGCCTGGGCATCACCGGCCACTCGATGGGCGGGCATGGCGCGCTCACGCTGGCGCTGCGCCATCCGGGCCGGTTCCAGAGCCTGTCGGCCTTTGCCCCCATCTGCGCGCCCACCCAATGCCCATGGGGTGAGAAAGCCTTCACGGGCTACCTGGGCGCAGACCGCACGAGCTGGATCGAGCACGACGCCACGGTGCTCATGCAGCACCAGCCGGTCGCGCCTTACCCTGCGGGCATCCTCAT
Organism: Acidovorax sp. JMULE5; assembly: GCF_013376875.1. Taxonomy (GTDB): domain Bacteria; phylum Pseudomonadota; class Gammaproteobacteria; order Burkholderiales; family Burkholderiaceae_C; genus Acidovorax; species Acidovorax facilis. Next base: position 10,840 of record NZ_CP035951.1, on the reverse strand, counting down.
CGACCAAGGCCTGTCCGACAAGTTTCTGGCCGACCAACTGCACCCACACCTGTTCGAAGCTGCGTGCCAGGCCATCGGCCAGCCGCTCAGCCTGCGCCGCCACGCGGGCTACGACCACGGCTACTACTTCATTCAAACCTTCATGGCCGACCACCTGGCGCACCACGCCAGAAACCTGCTGCCGCAGTCCGAACGTTAATGCGGCCTTAAGCCTCGGGCGCCACAGTGCGCCCCATGCCTTTGATACTGCAGCGCCTGCTGCTTCCCCACCTGGCCACGGGCACCGCGCCCCGGCCCGCCTCCACCACAACACGCCACCTGCACCCCGCCTGGGTGGTGGTGCTCATCAGCACCTGGCTGGCCACGGCCTGCAATGTGCCGCTGTGGCGCGAGGTGGCGCAGTTGCCGGGCCAGGGCAGCCTGCGCGGCTGGGGCTTTGCCATCGCGTTTGCGCTCATCGTGGCGGCGGGCAATGCCGCACTGCTGAGCCTGCTGGCCTGGCGCTGGACGCTCAAGCCCGCAGCCACCGTGCTGGTGGTGATGGCTGCGTTTGGCGCGTATTTCATGCTGGCCTACGGCGTGGCCATTGACGCCAGCATGCTCACCAACGTGCTGCAAACCGACGTGAAAGAGGCGGGTGACCTGCTCAACTGGCGCATGCTGGCCACCGTACTGGCGCTGGCCGTACCACCACTGTGGTGGCTGCTGCGCCGCCCCGTGTTGCGGCTGAGCACCCTGCGCCACGCGGCGCACAACGGGCTGCTGCTGGCGGGCGCCATCGCCGTCATCGTGGTGTGCCTGCTGCTGGTGTTCCAGGACTTTGCATCGACCATGCGCAACCACACCAAGCTGCGCTACCTGATCAACCCGCTCAACAGCGTGTACGCGCTGGGCAACATCGCCACCAAGCCCCTGCGCATGGACACCAGCAAGCTGCTGCCCCTGGGGCGCGATGCACAACTGGGCGCCAGCTATGCGGGCCAGGCCAAGCCCCCGCTGCTGGTACTGGTGCTGGGCGAAACCGGCCGCAGCGGCAACTTCGGCATCAACGGCTATGAGCGCAACACCACACCGCTGCTCGCGGCCCGCACGGACCTCGTCAGCGCCCGCAATGCGTGGTCGTGCGGCACCAGCACCGCTGCATCGGTGCCCTGCATGTTCTCGCACCTGGGCCGCACGGGCTATGAAGCGCGCGCTGCCAACTTTGAAAGCCTTATCGACGTGCTGCACCACGCAGGCCTGGCCGTGCTGTGGGTGGACAACCAGTCTGGCTGCAAAGGCGTGTGCGACCGCATTGGCGAGACCCTCACCAGCGCGCCAAAAAGCCCGACGCCAGACCCCGCCCTGTGCCCCGGCGGCGAATGCCTGGACCGCGTGATGCTGCAAGACCTGGACACCCGCATCGCCGCCCTGCCCGCGGAACAGCGCCAGCGCGGCACCGTGGTCGTGCTGCACCAGATGGGCAGCCACGGCCCCGCGTACTACAAACGCTCGGCGCCCGACAACAAGAAGTTTGGCCCCGAATGCACATCCACATCCCTGCAGGAGTGTGAGCGCCAGCAGGTCGTCAACGCGTATGACAACAGCGTCGTGGAGACGGACTTTTTCCTCGATTCAGTGCTCAAATGGCTCACAGCGCAGGATAGCAAAGCGCAAACAGCTATGATTTATGCAGCAGACCACGGCGAATCACTGGGCGAGAACAACCTCTACCTGCACGGCCTGCCCTACTCCATTGCGCCTGACGTGCAAAAGCATGTGCCGTGGATCACCTGGCTCTCGCCCGCCATGCAGGCGCGCACCCAGGTCGCCACCGGCTGCCTGCAGCATGAGCTGGCCGAGCGGCGCATCACCCACGACAACTACTTTCACTCGGTGCTGGGGTTGATGGATGTGAAGACCGGGGCGTACAGCGCGGGGCTGGACATGTTTGCAGGTTGCCGACAGACGGCGGGGGCGGCCAGAGCGGCGGGCTGACGCGGAGTCGGGCCTACCCGGGCGCCATGCCCCAACCGCAACTATGAACTTCTGCGCGCCTCACGCCACCCCTGGCAGCAGCAGAATCTTGCCGACGTTGACGCCAGATTCCATGCGACTGTGGGCCTGCGCGGCATCTGCCAACGGGTAGGTGCTGTCAATCACCGGCCGGATCGCACCGGCCGCCAGCGCAGGCAGCCACCGCTCGGCAAAGCGCTGCACCATGGCCTGCTTGACCTCGGGCGCGCGCGACTTCATCACCGTGCCAAAGATCTGCAGATGGCGGTACAGCACGGCGTCCATCGGCAACGTGGCGCCTTGCGCGCCACCCAGCAAGCCCACGGCCACCATGCGCCCGCCCACGGCCAGCGATCGCACGTTGCGCTCCAGGTAGGGCGCACCAATGAAGTCGATCACCACGTCCACACCTTTGCCGTCCGTTGCCTGCGCCACCACGGCCGCAAAGTCCTCGCTGCGGTAATCAATGAACACATCCGCGCCAAAGCCCAGCACTGCATCGCGCTTGTCACCGCTTGCTGTGCCAAACACCCGTGCGCCTGCCGCTTTCGCCAGTTGCACCGCCGCCGAGCCCACGCCGCCTGCGGCTGCGTGGATCAGCACCGACTCGCCCGCCTGCAGGTTGGCCAGGTGGAACAGCGCCTCGTGTGCAGTCACAAACACCTCCGCCACCGCACCCGCAGCCACCAGGCCCAGGCCCTCCGGCACATGCATGGCCATGCGGTGGTCAATGCGCGACAGCTCGGCGTAGGCCCCGCCGCCCACAATGCCCATCACACGGTCGCCCACGGCAAAGCCGCGCACCAGCGGGCCCACCGCGACCACCTTGCCCGCGATCTCCAGCCCCATGGTGTCCGCATCGCCAAAGTAGGCGCGACCGTAAGCCCCTTTGCGGTGCAACAGATCAGCGCGGTTCACGCCGATGGAAGCGTTGCGCACCAACAGGTCATGCGGGCGCACCTCGGGGGTCGTGACCTCACGGGCCACCAGCACCTCAGGCCCACCGAAGTCGTCGAACACGATGGCCTGCATGGTGGGTGGTACGGCGGTTTGCACAGTGGCGGGATGTTGTTCACTCAAAGCGGTGGGCATGGGTTGCAGTCCTCAAAAATGTCATACAGGCCTGCAAGGTTACAGCGCCAACACACCATTAAAACGCAGCAATTTCGCTCTGTATTGATGCAAAATTGCATCACTCCCACCCGATGAACACCACCATGAACTGGGACGACACCCGCATCTTTCTCGCGCTGACAAGAGCCCCCTCCTTGCGCGCCGCAGCGCGCAGCCTTGGCATCGACCAGGCCACCGTGGGGCGGCGGCTGAATGCACTGGAGGCCGAGTTGGGCGCCAAGTTGTTCCTGCGTGCCAAAGATGGATACCTGCTCACGCCGGCAGGCGAAACGGCCCTGGCAGCCGCCCGCCGCATGGAAAGCGCAGCCCTCGACCTGCGCACCAAAATCGAAGGCCAGGACGAAAACCCCGGCGGCATCGTGCGCGTCACCAGTACCGACTCCATCGCCATCGACCTGCTGCTGCCCGCCGTCGAGCGCCTGCAGCGGCACTGGCCCCACATCCGTGTGGACCTGGAGGTCTCCACCCAGTTGCTCAGCCTCAGCCGCAGGCAGGTGGACATAGCGTTTCGCAACGTCCGCCCGGAGACGCCCGACCTGGTCGTGCGCCGCGTGGTGTCATGGCCGGTGGGCCTGTTTGCCAGCGCGGGCTATATCGAGCACTTTGGCGAACCCGTGCCCGACGACGAACTGCGCGGCCACCACCTGGTGGCCTATGGCCCCTACCTGGAGCACAGCCCGTTTCTGACCATGGCCGGTGTGCCCGCCCGCCAAGCCCGCATCGCCATGGCCGTGCGCTCCAGCCTGCTGGTGCGCAAGGCGGTGGCAGCGGGCATTGGCCTGGGTGAAATGCCGATGTGGATGGGCGAGCGCGAAGGCCTGGTCCGCATCTGGCCCCAACGCCGCCGCGCCACCGATTACGAGGTCTGGCAAGTCATGCACCCCGACCTGCAGCGCACCGCCCGCGTCCGCGCCACGGCAGAGTTTCTGTCAGAGGCTTTTGGGGCCCAGTAGATAGAAAGCGGCAGGCGGCTGAACGTCGACTTGGGCCCCAAAGCGCATCAGCAAGCAAGCAAACAACCAACTAATCCAACAAGCAGCGGCGGGCACAAGCTGCTCCGCCATACTCAACGCCAACCCCTCAGCTTTATCTATTCGCGAAGCCATGCCCCACACCATCCAGCACCAGGAACAAGACGCCAAAGGCGCCTTTTACGTAGAGAACGGCGGCCAGCGCCTTGCAGAGATGACCTACAGCCGCACCAACGCCACGATGATCATCGTGGACCACACCGAAGTGGACCCCTCCCTCAGCGGGCAAGGTGTCGGGCGCGAGTTGCTGGGCGCGCTGGTGCAGTGGGCGCGAGCTACGGGCACCAAGGTAGTCCCGCTGTGCCCGTTTGCCAAGGCACAGTTCGACAAGGATGCATCTATCCGGGATGTGCTGGTTTAGGCAGCCCGCAGAAGGCACGCAACAGCCGCGCAAACGCGATCCTAGGATGGGCGGATGATGCTATTGATTGAATAGCTGGTAGCGCTTTATGGATAAGCGCTGGAGCCCAATTTGGCTTGATTTTCCTGCACGCGCTGGTATTGAAGAACGGGGTGAGATCGTGCAGCGTTGGCTCCAAGTGCCTGCTCAGGGCCCGAAGCTGCCGTTGAAAACGCCATTCGGAAGCTGCCATCGATTTGCTGCCCGCTGGCTCACAGTCCCAAACATGCTGTTGGAAATCCCGGTCTCTGCCTACTGGCAAGCTATAGTTAGCCAGGTTGATGCCTGCCCGGTTTCGCGGAATTTTTGTACCTGGGTATTTGAACAGGCTATCACCTGAAAACCTGTGCTGCAAGCGACTTCCAGGAGCAATCAGTGTCCAGAGTATCCCTCACGGTCCAGTTTATCCCGCAGGTTTGCCGCAACTGCCGGTCACCTTTACGTTAGCCAGCACGAGCGCCTTAGCTCCTCGGTCATTCACTCCATGAAGTGTCTCGTTGTTGTAGCCCACCCGCTTACGGACAGTGCTTGCCACGCCATGGCGCGTAGCGCCGTCGATGCTCTGACCAAAGCCGGGCACGAAGTGCAGATCGAAGACCTCTACCAATCTGAGTTTTCGCCTTCGTTAACAACCAGTGAGCGCCGGAGCTACTACGGCCCCGCCTTTGACTCTGCGGCCGTTCAGTCACAGGCCGACCGATTGCTCTCCGCCGAAGCCATCGTGCTTGTTTTCCCTACTTGGTGGTTCAGCTTCCCCGCAATCTTGAAAGGCTGGTTTGACCGAGTCTGGGCGCCAGGTATCGCCTACGATCATGCGAGCGATCTCGGCCCAATCAAGCCGAGGCTCCACAAACTTGGGAAGACTCTTGCTATTACTACGCTCGGCTCGCCTTGGTGGGTTGATCGGCTGGTGCTCTGGCAACCCGTAAAGCGCGTGCTGAAAACCGCTCTCTTGGGAACGTGTGCGCCGGCTTGCAGATTCGAGATGCTGTCGCTCTACAAGGCAGAGCATTTAGCGCCAGCCGAAATCGAGCTATTCTGTTCGCGTATTCAGCGAGTGCTTGCAAAATGGTCGTAGTCGTCCAAATCTGCTGGCTAACACTGCTGTGCAGGAGTACTGCGCGACAAAGCCGCGCAGTACTCCTGACCTAGAAATTTGACTTATTTTTTGACTGCGGTGCTTTTGTCGCTGCGCCTTGCCGACCGTGCCCGCCTAGACCGTCGGCACCGTCCCCCCATCAATCACGTGCTCCGAGCCCGATATCGCTCCCGCACGCGGTGACACCAAAAACGTGATCAGGTCGGCCACCTCTTGCGGTCTGGCGGGGCGGCCCAGCGGGATGCCGCCCAGCGACTGCATGATGATCTGCTTACCGCCTTCATAGTCCGTGCCCGCCTGGGTGGCCACGCGCTCGGCCAGGGCGACGGCGGCTTCGGTTTCGACCCAGCCGGGCGAGACGCTCAGAACGCGAACGCCTTGTGGCGTGACCTCTTTCGACAAGGCCTTGCTGTAGGTGGACAGGGCCGCCTTGGCAGCGGCGTAGGCGGTGGTGGACTCGGGCAGCGGCAGCACACGCTGGATAGAGCTGACGTGGACGATGACGCCCGCGCCTTGGGCCAGCATGGCGGGCAACAGAGCGCGGTCCAGGCGCACGGCGGGCATCAGGTTCTGGTTCAGTTCGTTGAACCACTGCGCATCGTCCAGCGCCGCAAAACCCCCGCCAGGCGCGCTGGAGCCGCCCACCACGTTGACCAGAATGCCCACGCCGCCCCAGTGCGTGAGCACCGCCTGCGCAACCTCTGCAGCGCCCTCTGCAGTGGAGACGTCGGCAGGCACGTACAGCACGCCGCCAATCGAGTGCGCAGGGGCTGAACGCGCGGTAGCCATCACCTGCACACCGGCGTCCACCAAAGCCTGCACCACTGCAGCGCCCACGCCTTTGGTGCCGCCCGTGACGAGTGCGCGCTGGCCGCGCAGTTGAAGGTCGAAGCTCATACCGTGATCTCCAGCGACGCAATCAGGCCACGCTCAAGGCGAAAGCGGTAGCGCAGATCGACCGGGCTACCAGGGAAGTTGCCCTCGACGCGGCTGGTGACGACCTGGTGGCCGTCGCTCTGCTGCAGCGCGAAGGGTTCGGTGGTGTACCTGTACTTTGTCGATGCCGCGGCCTTCCAGGCCTTGATGGCGTCGATGCCCGAATGGGTGCGGCCCTCGTCCTTGACGACGGCCTGTGCCGCGAAGCACCGGGCAATGGCCTCAGCGTCCTTTTGTTGGTCGGCCGCAAAGTAGGCGGCAATGGGGTCGGGGAGGCTCAAAGGGGTCATGGTGACGATCTCCTTGGTTTAGGGATGACCTGCACAACTCCCTGCGGTCTGTGATAGCGCGGTCTCGAGCGGTCCACTGCGTTGCTTTTCTTGCCAATAGCGCGGCTATTGGCTGCAAAAAGACACCTTGTGACCCATCCCGATCCGCACTACCACCGCCTCGCGAGGGTTATGCAGGTCACCCCTAGTCGTTGGGTTGGTGGAGTCGTCAGGATGCGCCTGCAGAACCAATTAGTGAATGGCCTAGAATTTGAATAGGCTATGTAGAAAACAACACAGAATGCGCGGATCGGATTTTGCAGAACTGAAGGCCTTTGCCGCCGTGGTCGAGCGCGCGAGCTTTGCGCGCGCGGCGGATCACCTGGGGCTGTCGCCGTCGGCGCTGAGCCAGACAATTCGCCAGCTGGAAGCCCGCTTGGGCGCGCGATTGCTGAACCGCACCACGCGCAGTGTGGCGCCCACGGCCACCGGGGCGCAGCTGTATGCGCGCATGGCACCGCTATTTCGGGACATGGCCGACGCAGTGGCCGAAGCCAGTGCGTCGGCCAGCCAGATGGGGGGCACGCTGCGCATCAACACGCTGGGCATGGCCGCCACACAGGTCATCGCGCCACGGCTTGGGCGGTTCCACCAGGCCCACCCGGATGTGGTGCTGGACATCGTGGTGGACGACGGGCTGAGCGACATCGTTGCGGGCCGCTTTGATGCGGGCATCCGCGTGGGCGGGCGGCTGGAAAAAGACATGATCGCCGTGCGCCTGACACCGGACGTGAAGATGATTGCCGTGGCCTCGCCCGACTACCTGGCGCAGCGCGGCACGCCCAAGGCGCCCGCCGACCTGCACGACCACGCGTGCATCAACTGGCGGCTTCAGATGGATGGCCGGACCTACCGCTGGGAGTTCGAGAAAAAAGGAAAACGGGTGGAGATTGCCGCAGAAGGACCGCTGGTGACCAACCACTCGGACATTGGCGTGGCTGCGGCCGTGCAGGGCCTGGGCATTGCCTATGCGTTTGACCGTGAGCGGGTGGACAACCACATCGACCAGGGGCGGCTGGTGCAGGTGCTTGCCGACTGGTCGGTGGCAAAGCCCGGCCTGTTCCTGTACTACTCTAACCGGCGCCATCCATCTCCGGCATTGACAGCTTTTATCGACTGCCTGCTGGACCGTGATCTGCCAGAACCCAAGCCTGGCTTGCAACGCCCATCAGTGAATGCGGCTGTGCAGAGGGCTCCACGTCGGTGATGGGGTGTTGGGTGGCCGATATCAGCCATTCAAGCCAGAAGCGTCGCCCTCACCGTCCTTCCATCCACCCCTTCACCTCGCCCATCAGATGCCCCCGGAACACCTCCGCAATCGGTGACAGCTGCTTGCCCTTGGGCCAGACCAGGTGCCATTGCGACTGGATGGGGAAGCCCTGCACGTTGAGCACGGCCAGGCCTTCGTGGTGGGGACCGAGGCTGTGGCGGGAAACGATGGAAACGCCCAACTGGCCTTCCACCGATTCCTTGATGGCCTCGTTGCTGCCCAGCTCCAGCACGGCGCTGGGCGCAAAGCCCATCTGGCGAAGGTGCGCGTCGGTGGCCATACGGGTGCCGGAGCCTTTCTCGCGCAGGATGAAGCGCTCGGCCTGCAGTTGATTGAGCTTGATGCGCATTTTGGCGGCCAGCTTGTGGCCTGCGGCGGCAATGACGACCAGGGGGTTGGGCATGAGGATGTGATCCTCCAGCGGCAAATCGGCCGGCGGCATGGACATGACGTAGAGGTCGTCCAGGTTGCTGCGCAGCCGGTTGATGACATGGTCGCGGTTGAGCACCTCCAGCGAGATGTCGATCTGCGGGTGCAGCTTGCAGAAGCTGCCCAGCAGACGCGGCACAAAGTACTTGGCGGTGCTGACCACGGCGACCTTGAGGCGTCCGCTGGTGAGGCCCTTGGCGCCAGACACCCGCTGCTCAAACGCATCCCACTCGCCCGCAATGGCGCGCGCGGTGCGGGCCAGGGCATGCCCCGCTTCGGTGAGGTACACGCGGCGCGAGATGACTTCGTACAGCGGCAGGCCCACGGCCTGAGACACCTCGCGCAACTGCATGGAGGCGGTGGGCTGGGTGACGTGCATGACCCGGGCGGCGGCGCTGACGCTGCCGGTTTCGGCCAGCGCCAGAAAAAGGCGCAGCTGGCGAAAGGTGATGTTCATAGATTTTTATCTATAGATAAGCGCATTCGAATCGATTTTACTTTGCACCCTGCACTGCATAGCATTGGCGCCCAAGGAGTTGAATGATGCAAAGCTTGCTGGACCCTGCGATCCTGTTTTTTGCCCTGGGTGTGTTTGCGGGCCTGGTGCGGTCCAACCTGGAGATGCCTGCGGCGATCTCGAAGTTCTTGTCGATCTACCTGCTGATGGCGCTGGGCCTCAAGGGCGGGTTTGCGCTGGCGGCATCGGGCTTTACGTCCAACGTGGCCACCAGCCTGGGGCTGGCGGTGCTGCTGGCCATCGTGGTGCCGCTGGTGGGCTATGCGCTCTTGCGGCGGGTGCTGTCGGGCTTCAATGCGGCGGCGGTGGCAGCCACCTATGGATCGGTGAGCGCGGTGACGTTTGTGACGGCCACGCAGTACCTGGAGTCGCAACACATCGCCTACGGCGGCCACATGGCGGCGGCGATGGCGCTGATGGAGTCGCCCGCCATCATCCTCGCAGTGCTGCTGGCGAATGCGCTGCGGCAAAAACAGCAGGCGGTGGCCATGGCCACCGCCGCCCCGCCCGTGGTGGCGATGACAGGCGGGGGCGCCGCCACGCTGGGCGGTCATGGCCAGGGCAAGGGCGGCCCGCACCTGTCGGTGGGCAAGATCCTGCACGAGTCGTTCACCGATGGCACGCAGTTGCTGCTGCTGGGCGCGATGCTGATTGGCCTGCTGACTGGCGATGCGGGCAAGGCGGCCATGCAGCCGTTTTCGGGTGATCTGTTCAAGGGCATGTTGTGCCTGTTCCTTCTGGACATGGGCCTATCGACCGCACGCAACCTGCCTGCGGTGCGCCAGCAGTCGCCCTGGCTGCTGGCCTATGCGGTGCTGGGCCCCATCACCCACGCCACACTGGCGCTGGGCCTGGCCTGGCTGGTGGCGGTGCCTGCAGGCGATGCGGTGCTGCTGATGGTGCTGGCGGCCAGTGCCTCATACATCGCCGTACCTGCGGTGGTGCGCTATGCCATCCCTGAGGCCGACCCGTCGCTGTATGTGAGCCTGTCGCTGGGGCTGACGTTTCCGCTCAACATCGTGCTGGGGATTCCGCTGTACACGCAGGTGGTGCAAAGCCTGTGGGCCGTGTGAGGGGGCGATGCATACAGCCCCCACGTGGCCCCTGGCGTGCGCTTGCGAAGCCTGGCTCAATAGCTATCATTTAAATAGCTATTGAGGCATACTGGACGGGCGGAAACGGCCATTTTTATTCAAATTTTCAACCCACTGCGCCACACAGCTGGTCAGAACAGGCTGCTTTGCCCCTGCAGCAGCCCGGGGCGGAACTGGCCCAGGTCCAGCTCCACGCGTTCGCGGTTCAGGCCCAGCTTGCGGCAGGTGGTGGCAAAACGCTGGCGCACCAGGTCGGCCCACAGGCCGGTGCCTTTCATGCGGGTGGCGAAGTCGCTGTTGTAGGTTTTGCCCGCGCGGCGCTCGGCGTCGCTCAGGTGGTGCAGGTCTTGCACACGGGCCATCACGCGCGCGGCGCGCTGGGGGTAGTGCACCTGCAGCCATTCGCGGAAGAGCGTATCCAGCTCCCACGGCAGGCGCAGCACGGTGTAGAAGGCGCTGCGCGCGCCCGCGTCGCGCGCAGCCTCCAGCACCTGCTCCATGTCTTCGGTGATGAAGGGGATCTGTGGCGCCACGCTCACGCCCACGGGCACACCCGCCTCGGCCAGCGCGCGGATGGTGCGCAGGCGCCGGTGGGGCGCGGCGGCG